>CAWCAH010000012.1:0-448344 GCA_963793605.1 uncultured Thermoleophilia bacterium | reverse complement strand
AGGGAGAGGTCTCGCGCCACCGCACCTGGGAGCGCGTGGCCATCGGCGTCGCCGACAGGCCGCGCCGGGCGGCGGCGCTCGTCGCGGCGTTCCTCGTCGTGCTCGCCCTGGGCTGTCTGTTCTACAGCCCGCGCTTCAGCTTCACCGACGACTTCCTCACCAGCATGCCGTCCAGCGAGGGGTTCGCGCTCATCGAGAAGCACTTCCCCAAGGGCGCATTGGCGCCGACCACGGTGCTCATCAAGGCCGAGGAGGCTCCGCCCGAGTTCGTCACCGGCATGATCACCGGCGTGCTCAACGAGGCGCCCGGCGTGGCCGCCGCCTTCCCAACCGGGACGGCCGACGACGGCAGGCTGCTCGCCTTCCAGGTGATCCTCGAGGGCGACCCGTACTCGAGCGAGGCGCTCGAGCAGGTGCGCGAACTGCGGACGATCGCGAGCAAAGCGGCCGCCCAGGGAGGGGGCACAGCCCTGGTGGGCGGCCCCACCGCCACCCAGGCCGACACCTGGGCGCAGAGCAACCGCGACACCGTCGTGGTCGCGGTCGTCGCCCTGGTGGTGGTCGGCGCGATCCTCATGATCCTGCTGCGCGCCGTGATCGCGCCGCTCTACCTGCTGCTCACCAACGTGCTCTCGTACCTGGCGGCTCTCGGCGCGACCATCGTCATCACCGAGAAGATCCTGGGCTGGGACCACATCAGCTACCGCATCCCGCTGTACATGTTCATCTTCCTGGTCGCGCTGGGCAGCGACTACAACATCTTCATCACCACGCGCATCCGCAGCGAGGCCATGCTGCTCGGCCTGCGCGACGGCACGATCAAGGCGCTGGCGGCGACCGGCGGCGTGCTCACCAGTGCCGGCATCATCCTGGCCGGCACCTTCCTGATCCTCCTGTCGCAGCCGGTCAAGGACCTCGCCGAGATCAGCATCGGCGTGGCGCTCGGCGTGCTCATCGACACGTTCCTGGTGCGCACGGCGCTGGTGCCGGGGCTCACGCTGTGGATCGGCCCCAAGGTGGGCTGGCCGGGGCCGCGGTGGACGAAGAAGGCTGAAGCGGCCCAGGACCGGCCGCAAGGCGTGGCCGTGTCGGGCGACCCGGTGGGGGACGAAGCTTGAGGTGACGGACGGCCACTCCCCAGGCGCCCGGCGAAGCACCTGCCCCGCCGGGCGCCGGCGCCGGAGTCACCGGGCCAGCGTGACGGTCCAGGCCAGGAGAAGCTGGGCGACGTAGTACAGCGGCAGGCCCCACAGCCTGTTCGCGACGCTCCGCACGACGAACCGGTCCCGGGCGACCGCCACGTCGGACGCCATGAAGCACGCGGCGCCGAGCGCCGGGACCAGGGAGCCGACAGCGCCCGAGGACCCCGTCGCCGCGGCGCACATCACGACGATGACGAGGATGTAGGCGACGACGGGCGGGCGGTCACCGGCGGACAGGTGCGGCCAGAGCCAGCGAAGCGTGATCACGCCGGCGGCGCCGAAGCAGACCAGCGCCGCCAGGACCGCGAGCGGCGACGGGCCGGTCGTCCAGAAGGCGACCGTGTACGCGACGTGGGCCAGCAGGAAGGCGGCGAGCCCTCCCATGAACACGCGCTGGGCGCTCGAGAGCAGCAGCGCGTCACCCGCCCAGCTCAGGAGCAGCGCGACCAGGACGAGCGTGCCGTAGGTGGTCGAGGTGGCCCCGAGCGAGAGCGCGAACACGACGAAGGCGGTGCTGGCCCCGAGCTTGCAGACCGCTCTCGCGATTCCGGCCGGCCTGTGCTCGGCGACGAGCAGGCCGGCCACAAGGACGGCACAAGCGACCGCGGAGATGACGGAGACGGTGCCCATCGGCAGGCGACTCCGGGCGCCCGCTCTTAGCTGCGCAGCGCCGGGAAGAGGATGACGTCGCGGATGCTCGGCGCGCCGGTGAGGACCATGACCAGGCGGTCGAGGCCCATGCCCAGGCCGCCGGTGGGCGGCATGCCGTGCTCCATGGCCTCGAGGAAGTCCTCGTCGAGCCGGTGGGCGGTCTCGTCGCCGTCGGCGAGGTCCTGCATCTGCTGCATGAACCGCTCGCGCTGGTCGTCCGGGTCGTTGAGCTCGCTGAAGGCGTTGCTCAGTTCCATGCCGGCGATGAAGCCCTCGAAGCGCTCGACGAAGCGCGGGTCGTGCGGGGTCTTCTTGGCGAACGGGCTGGTCTCGAGCGGGTGCTCGGTGATGTACACGGGCTGGATGAGCTTGGGCTCGACGCACTCACTGAAGAGCTCGTCGACCTGGGCGCCCCAGGTGGGCACGAGCGGCACCACGTCTTGCAGGCCCTTGTCGTGGATGCGCGCCTGCAGGTCTTCGACGGTGCGTGCGTCGTCGGCGCCGATGTCGATGCCCGTCTCGCCCTCGATGGCCTTGCGCATGGTGAGGCGCGGCCAGGGCGGCGTGAGGTCGATCTCGTGCTCGCGGAAGGTGACCTGGAGCGCGCCGACGGCCTCGGCCGCATACGCGGTCATCTGCTCGACCGTGTCCATGACGTGGTTGTAGTCCACGTAGGCCTCGTAGAACTCGAGCATCGTGAACTCGGGGTTGTGCTTGAAGCTCACGCCCTCGTTGCGGAAGTCCTTGCCGATCTCGTACACGCGGTCGATGCCGCCGATGATGCAGCGCTTGAGGTACAGCTCGGTGGCGATGCGCAGGTAGAGGTCGCGCTCGAGCTCGTTGTGGTGGGTGACGAACGGCCGGGCCAGGGCGCCGCCGTAGAGCGGCTGCAAGACCGGCGTCTCGACCTCGATGAAGCCGCGCTCGTCCAGGAACCTGCGGACCGCGGCGATGATGCGCGCGCGCTTGATGAACACCTCGCGCGAGTCGTCGTTGGCGGCGAGGTCCAGGTACCGCTTGCGGTACCGCGTCTCGACGCTGGTCAGCCCGTGGTACTTCTCCGGCATGCCGCGCAGCGACTTGCTGAGGAGCTGCCAGGAGGTGATGCGCAGGCTGAGCTCTCCGCGCCGGGTGCGCATCATGGTGCCCTCGGCGCCGACGAAGTCGCCGAGGTCGACGTGCTCGAGCGCCTCGTAGCGCTCGTCACCGAGCGCGTCGAGCTGGCAGAACAGCTGCAGCTCGCCGCTCGCGTCCTTGAGGACGACGAAGGTGAGCTTGCCGTGCACGCGGCGGGCGACGACGCGGCCGGCCACACGGTGCACGTCCGCCGCGTCCTGCCCCGCCTCGAGGGACTCGTACGCGCCTCTCAGCGCGCCGATCTCGTCGCGCGGCTGGAACTGCGTGGGGTACGCGGCGCCCGTCTCGCGCCAGGCGGAGAGCTTGTCACGCCGCTCGGCGAATGCGTCGCCGTGCTCAGCGTGCTGCTCGTCCACGGCGGAGACCCGTCAGGCCTTGTCGATGGCCAGGACTTTGAACTTCTTGGAGCCCTGGGGGACAGCGACGGTGACCTTGTCGCCGGGCTTGTGGCCGAGGATCGCCCGGCCCACCGGTGACTCGTTGGACAGCTTGTGCGCGCCCGGGTCGGCCTCGGACGAACCAACGATGGCGTACTGGACCACGTCGCCGCGCTGCATGTCCTGCAGCGTGACCTTGGTGCCGACGCCGACGACGTCCGTCGCGACCTGGTCCGAGTCGATGACGATGGCGCTGCGGAGCCGTTCCTCGAGGGAGTAGATGCGCGCCTCGAGCATGGCCTGCTCGTTCTTGGCGTCGTCGTACTCCGAGTTCTCCGAGATGTCGCCGAAGTCGCGCGCCGCACGGATGCGCTCGGCGACCTCGTCACGCTTGACGGACGAGAGATACTCGACCTCTTCCTTGAGGCTCTGGAAGCCCTCAGGGGTGAGGATGATCTCGCGATCGACCACTGGATTCCTCCTCTTGAACGCAACGACGCGGCCCCGCTGTGAGGCCGCGCGCCGAAGTGGCGAGCAAGTATAGGGCATGCCCCGGTAATGCGCAAACGGAGCCCGGCCGCCGTCGACGGGGCCGCATCCAGGAGCGCCGGTGAGGGCCCCGGGAGGGCTCAGCCGAGGCCGGTCAGAGGCCCAGGAGCGCGCGGACGGCGGCCTCGTCGCGCGCCCGCATGAGCTCCAGGGCGAGCGCCTTGTCGAGCGCGCCGTGGCGGCGGAACTTACCCCAGAACTGGCGCAGGTGGCCGACGGCGCGGCCGCCGAGCTCCTCGAGGACCTCCGCCGCGAAGCGGCGCACCTCCTCGAGCTTCACGGCGGCATCGGGCTCGGCCGCGCCCAGCACCTGGGCGAAGAGCCACGGCGCGCCCACGGCGCCGCGGGCCAGCATCACCGCCGCGGCGCCGCCGTCCAGCAGCCGCAGGGCGGCCGTTCGGCCGTCGACGTCGCCGGAGGCGATCACCGGGACGGGCAGCGCGGCCGCCAGGGCGAAGGTGACCGCGTGATCGGCCGTACCCCGGTAGAGCTGCGCGGCCGTCCGGGGGTGGATGCAGACGGCCGCGGCTCCCGCTGCGGCGAGCCGCGGCCCCAGCGCCGCGCCCAGCCCGTCGTCCGCGCGCAGCCCGGCGCGGATCTTGACCGTCACCGGCACGCGGCGCCCGGGCCTCGCGTCCCCCACGGCGGCGACCACGGCGGAGACGATGCCGGTGGCGCGGTCCGGCTCCGCGAGCAGCGCCGCGCCGGCGCCCGTCTTGACGACCTTGCGCACCGGGCACGCCATGTTGAGGTCCACCAGGTCGGCGCCGGCCTCCACGGCACGGCCGGCGGCGTCGGCGAGCACATCCGCATCCGCGCCGAAGAGCTGGAAACCGAGCGGGTGCTCGTCCTCCCCGTGTGCGAAGTAGTCGAGCGTGCGCCGGTTGTCGTAGTGCACGCCGTAGGCGGAGATCATCTCGGTGAAGACGAGGCCGGCGCCCCAGCGGCGCACGCTGCGCCGGAACGCCGGCGTGGTGACCCCGGCCATGGGGGCCATGAGGAGGCGGCGGTCGAGCCGAAGTCCGCCGATCGCTCAGCGGCCGCAGCAGCGGATCGCCGGCCGGCGACTGGCAGGGCGCAGTCACGCCCGCCACTCCTGGCGCCTCAGTCCCGCTGCTGGCGCCGCATCACGATCTCGATGCCGCGCAGCGTGAGGAACTGATCGACCTTCTCGATGACGTCGGTGTGCCGGGCGATCATCTCGGCGAGGCCGCCCGTGGCGATGACCGGGCACTTGACTCCCAGCTCCGCCCAGATGGCGTGCACCACGCCCTCCACCTCGCCGGCGAACCCGTAGACGGCGCCGGACTGCAGCGCCTCGGTGGTCGACTTGCCGATGGCGTGCTCCGGCTCGACGAGCTCGACCTTGATGAGCTTGGCGGCGCGCGTCGTGAGCGCCTCCAGCGAGACCTCGATGCCCGGCGCGATCGCGCCGCCGAGGTAGTCGCCCTCGGCCGAGATGACGTCGAAGGTGGTGGCCGTGCCGTAGTCGGCGACGATGCACGGCCCGCCGTAGGCCTCATAGGCTGCCACGGCGTTGACGATGCGGTCCGCCCCGACCTCGGACGGGTTGCGCGTCTTGATGCGCATGCCCGTCCGCGCCCCGGGGCCGACCACGAAGGCCTCAAGGCCCAGATGCTTGTCGCACATCTCGACCCACTGCTGCGTGAGCCGCGGCACGACCGACGCGACGCCGACCTCGTCCACCGCCTCCCTGAGCCGCTCGCCCTTGAGCGAGAAGAGCCCCTGGAGCATGCCGGCGATCTCGTCGCTGGTGCGGTGGCGCACGGTGGCCATGCGCCACTCGTCGTGGACCTCGCCGCCGTCGATGACGCCGATGTGCGTCTGCGTGTTGCCGACGTCGACCACGAGCAGCACGTCACACCTCCAGGTCGAGGGCGAGGTCGATCCAGGGCGCGCGCGTGGTGAGCGCCCCCGCCGAGATGACGTCCACGCCGGCCTCGGCGAGCTCGCGCACGCGCTCGAGCCGCACCCCGCCGCTGACCTCCACGAGGGCGCGGCCGGCGACGCGCTCCACGGCCGCGCGCACGGTGGGGGTGTCCATGTTGTCGAGCAGCACGATGGTCGCGCCGCAGGCGAGAGCCTCGTCCAGTTGCTCGAGCGTGTCCACCTCGACCTCCAGCGCGTGCAGGTGCGCGGCGCCGGCACGCACCTGCGCGACGGCGGCGGCGACGCCGCCGGCCGCCGCCACGTGGTTGTCCTTGATCATCGCGCCGTCGAACAGGCCGAACCGGTGCGGCGTGCCGCCGCCGTCCACCACGGCCTGCTTCTCGAGCGCGCGCAGCCCGGGGGTGGTCTTGCGCGTGGCGGCGATGCGGGCCCTGGTGCCGGTCGTCTCGGCGGCGTAGGTCGCGGTGAGCGTCGCCACGCCGCTGAGCCGGCACAGGAAGTTGAGCGCGGTACGCTCGGCAGCGAGGATCGCCGCCAGGGGGCCGCGCACCTCGGCGATGGTCGCGCCGGCCTCGAAGCGCTCTCCGTCGTGGAGGAGGACATCCACGGCGAGCGCCGCGTCCACCTGCCGGGCCGTCTCCTCGAGCGTCGCGATCCCCGACAGCACGCCGGACTCGCGCGCGACCACGCGCGCGACCCCGTCGCCCTCGAACGCGGAGCCGGTGAGGTCTCCGTAGCCGGCGAGGTCCTCGCGCAGGGCGCGCCTGACGGCCGTCCTCGCGGCCACGCGGTAGCTCCGCTCGCTCATGCGTGGTCCCGCTTGCTCGGAGTGACTCTCCCTACTCCCTCGCTGCGCTCGTGCTCGGGGAGCCGCAGCGTGATGTGCTTGCGCCACGTCTCATCGTCTATCTCGGGGAAGTCCTCGCGCAGGTGCACGCCGCGCGACTCCTCGCGTAACAGCGCACACTTGGCGATCTGGGTCCCGAGCGTGAGCATGTTGAGCACCTCGTACTCGGCCTCGCCCATCTGGCCGAACCGAAGCTCCGAGGTGAGTCCGCTGAGCTCCTCCAGCGCGGACTGCAGGTCGGCGGCCCTGCGCAGCACGCCGACCTTGTCCCGCATGGCGCCGGTGAGACGGCGGCGAGCCGCGGCGGCGTCGCTGCGGCCGCCGCTCGCCGTCGCCTCCGGGATGTCGAAGCTCAGGCGGCGTACGTCTTCGCCCAGCCGCCCGATGTAACGGTCGAGGTCGCGCACCACGCGGTCGCTGAAGACGAGGCCCTCCAGGAGCGAGTTGCTCGCCAGCCGGTTCGCGCCGTGCACGCCGGTGCTCGCCACCTCGCCGCTCGCATACAGGCCAGGCACGGTGGTACGTCCCCACACGTCGGTCACGACGCCGCCGATGAAGTAGTGACACACGGGGGCGACCGGGATGAGCTCCTTCGCAAGGTCCAGCCCATGCTCGCGCAGCCCGGCGGTGACGCTCGGGAAGCGCTCGTAGAGCCAGGCGGCCTCGAGGTGCGTCGCGTCCAGCGAGACGTGGTCGGTGCCCTCCTTGCGCATCTCGGCGACCATGCCCCGCACCACGATGTCGCGCGAGGCGAGCTCGGCGCGCGGGTCGTACTCGGTCATGAAGCGCTCACCGGCGGCGTTGCGCAGGTAGGCGCCCTCGCCGCGCAGCGCCTCGGTGATGAGCTGCACCGTCTCCTGCCCGGGAAGGGCGAGGCCGGTGGGATGGAACTGCACGAACTCGAGGTCGCGGATCGCGGCTCCGGCGCGGTAGGCCATCGCCACGCCGTCGCCGGTGGCGACCGCCGGGTTGGTGGTGCGGCCGTAGACCTGCCCCGCGCCGCCGGTGGCCAGCACGGTGACCATGGCGACGTTGAGCGTGAGGCCGCCATCGGCGAGGTTGAGCGTGAGCGCGCCCACGCAGCGCCCGTCCACGGTGAGCAGGTCGATGACGAACTCGTCCTCGTAGAGCTGCACGCGGCTGCCCAGACGAGCAGCCTCCGCGAGTGCGCTCGAGACCTCGCTGCCGGTGGCGTCGCCCCCGGCGTGGACGATGCGCGGCAGCGAGTGCGCGCCCTCGCGCCCGAGCACGATCTGTCCGTCGACCTTGTCGAACCGCGGGCAGATCTCCATGAGCTCGTGCACCCTGTCGGGACCCTCGCTCACGAGCACGCGCACGGCCTCTTCGTCGCAGAGCCCGGCGCCGGCCTTGAGGGTGTCTTCGAAGTGAAGCTCCGGGGAGTCGCCCTCGCCGATGGCCGCGGCGATGCCGCCCTGGGCGAGGAAGGTGGTGGTCTCCTCGAAGGTGGACTTGGTGAGCAGGCCCACCCGCCAGCGGCGCGCGGCGCCGATGGCGGCGGTGAGGCCGGCGATGCCGCCGCCGAGGACGAGCACGTCGAAGCTGCGCCGGTGGAGCGGCTCGCCCGAGCGGATGGCGACGTACGGGCGAGTCACGGGACTCGCCTCAGCGCGGGCTGGTCATCGGTCACCGCTCACCCTTCCGTGGCGTCGTACAGCCTCACCTGCTGGGATCGGGACCAGTCCCTGCCCAGCCCGGCGACGTCGAGGTCCGGCATGCCCCTGGCGAGGTCCCACACCTCGGCGAGCGGTACGAGCACGAACGCCCGCTTGACCATGCGCGGGTGCGGGAGCGTGAGCTCGGGGTCGTCGGACTCGGCGTCTTGGAAGAGCAGTATATCGATATCGAGCGTGCGCGGGCCGAATCGCAGCTCGCGCGTGCGCCCGTGCTCGCGCTCGATGCGCTGGCACTCGTGGAGCAGGTCGAGCGGCTCGAGGCCGGTGTCGATGCACACCACCTGGTTGAGGAACGCCTCCTGGTCCTCGAGGTCCTGGGGTGCGGTCTCGTAGAGGCGGGAGGCGGCGACCACGGTGGTGCAGGGCAGCGCCGAGAGCGCTTCGCACGCGGCGCTCAGGTACTCCGCCCGGTCTCCGCGGTTCGAGCCCAGCGAGACGAAGGCGCGCCTGCTCAAGCGGTGCGCACCACCTCGACGCGCGCCGCGTGGACCGGCAGCGCGACGGGAGGCGCCACCTTGCTCACGGCCACCTCGACGAGCACCGGGTCGAACTCGTCCCAGAGGCCGTCACAGAGGACGGTGGCGAGACGCTCCAGCAGCTTGAACTCGCCACCCTCGACCACGCCGCGCACGTAGTTGACGATCTGGCTGTAGTTGACGGTGTCGTCGAGGTCGTCGCTCTGGCCGGCGCCCCGCGACTGCGGGTCGAGGCGCACGTCGATGGAGAGCGTCTGGCCGATTGCCCGCTCCTCCGCGGTGACGCCGCAGCGCCCGCGGAGCTCGATGCCGTTGAGGACGATGGAGAGGCTGCGGGTCATGGACGGACTCCTTGCCGGGAGGGATCAGGGGGCGACGACGCCCTCGCGCACGGCGAGGGCGACACGAAGCGCCTCGAAGTTCGGTTTGACGTCGTGGACGCGGAAGACGTGCGCCCCGGCGAGGTAGCCGATGACCGTGGTGGCCACCGTGCCGATGGTGCGCCCGGAGGGTTCGGCGCCGAGGATCGCGCCGAGGAACCTCTTGCGCGACGCGCCGAGCAGCACCGGGCGGCCGAGCGCGGCGAAGCGTCCGAGGCCGTCGAGCAGCGCCAGGTTGTGGGCCACCGTCTTGCCGAAGCCGATGCCCGGGTCGAGCATGATCTGCTCCTCGCGCACGCCGCGCGCCAGCGCGAAGGCCATGCGCTCCTCGAGGAACGCGAGCACCTCGTCGACCACGTCGTCGTAGCGCGGGTCGTCCTGCATGCTCTTGGGCATGCCCTGCATGTGCATCAGGCAGACGGGACAGCCCGACTCGGCGACCACGGCCGCCATCTCGTCGTCGTACCGCAGCGCGCTCACGTCGTTGAGGAGCGCCGCACCGGCGGCGAGGGTGCGGCGCGCGACCTCGGCCTTCATCGTGTCGACGGAGATGGGCACGCCCACACTGCCGGCCAGGGACTCGACCACCGGCAGCACGCGGCGCAGCTCCTCGTCCAGAGAGACGAGCTCGGAGCCCGGCCGCGTGGACTCGCCGCCGATGTCGACGATGGAGGCGCCCTCACGCACGAGCGTGAGAGCCTGCTCCAGCGCGGCGTCGGCGGCGAAGAACTGACCCCCGTCCGAGAACGAGTCGGGGGTCACGTTGACGATCCCCATCACGGCGGGGAACTGCAGGTCGAGAGAGAAGGTCGGCGCGGCCGGCGTCATCGGCGGGGGCTTCAGCGCGGGGCGTTGATGAGGGAGAACACCTCGGCCCTGGTGGCGTCGTTGCTCTGGATGAGGCCGCGCACCGCACTGGTCACCGTCTTGGACCCCGGCGTGCGCACGCCGCGCATGCTCATGCAGAGGTGCTCGGCCTCGATGAGCACCAGGGCGCCCGTGGGCCTGAGCGCCGTCTCGATGGCGTCGGCGACCTCGCTGGTGATGCGCTCCTGCAACTGCGGCCGCGCCGCGACCTGGCGCACCACGCGCGCGAGCTTGCTGAGACCGGCGATGTGGCCGTGGTGACTCGGGATGTAGGCCACGTGCGCGAGGCCGTGGAACGGCAGCAGGTGATGCTCGCAGATCGAGTAGAAGTCGATGTCGCGGATGAGCACCATCTCGCGGTGGTGGTCGCCCGGGATCGCCGTGAGCAGCTGCGCCGGGTCGGGCGCGTGGATGCCCGAGAAGATGTCCTCGTACATCTCGGCCACGCGCTGCGGCGTCTTCTGCAGGCCCGGCCGGTCCGGGTCCTCGCCGATGCCCTCGAGGATCAGACGCACGCCGGCTTTGATCTTCTCCTGGTCCACGTGGTCTTCAGCAGCCTCGGAGGAGGCTCACGTCGCTTCCGGGTTCACCGGGTTGACGTGGGCGGGCTTGGGCACCGGCGGCTGCTTGACGCGCTGCCGTGTCTCGGGCTCGGGAGAGCCGGCCTGCCGCTGGCGCTCCTTCTCGTCGCGCTCGCGGAAGACCTCCTCCTCCGGCTTGCCGTCGACGAGCGCCTGGAACTCGTGCGACTCGATGGTCTCGCGGACGATGAGGATCTTGCTGATGTTGTCGAGCAGCTCCCGCTTCTCGGCCAGGAGGTCCTTGGCGCGCTGGTGCGCCTCCTCGATGATGCGCCGGATCTCGTCGTCGATCTGCTTCGCGATCTCCTCGGAGTAGTCCGCCTGCGCCTGGTACTCGCGGCCGAGGAACGGCATGGACTGGTCGTGGCCGAGGGTGCGCGGGCCGAGCTCCTCGCTCATGCCGTAGCGCATGATCATCTGCTTGGCCGTCGCCGTGGCCTTCTCCAGGTCGTTGGCGGCGCCGGTGGTGATCTCGCCGAACACGACCTCCTCGGCGGCGCGGCCGCCGAGCGTCATGGAGAGCGTGTCCATGAGCTCCTGCCTGGTGGTGAGGAACTTGTCCTCGGTCGGCAGCGAGATGGTGTACCCGAGCGCCTGCCCGCGGCTGACCACCGAGATCTTGTGCACGGGGTCGGTGTACTCGAGGAAGTGACCGACCAGGGCGTGTCCCATCTCGTGGTACGCCGTGATCGCCTTCTCCTTCTCGCTGATGATGCGCGTCTTCTTCTCGGGACCCGCCAGGACGCGCATGATGCCCTCTTCGAGCTCGGCCATGCCGATGAGCTTCTTGCCGTGGCGCGCGGCGAGCAGCGCCGCCTCGTTCACGAGGTTGGCGAGGTCGGCGCCGGTGAAGCCCGGCGTCTGGGCGGCGAGCGCGTCGATGTCGATGTCCTTGTCGATCGGCTTGCCGCGCGAGTGCACGTCGAGGATCTGCTTGCGGCCCGGGCGGTCCGGACGGTCGACGACGATCTGGCGGTCGAAGCGGCCCGGGCGCAGCAGCGCCGGGTCGAGGATGTCCGGGCGGTTGGTGGCGGCGATGAGGATGATGTTGTCCTTCATCTCGAAGCCGTCCATCTCGACGAGCAGCTGGTTGAGCGTCTGCTCGCGCTCGTCGTGGCCGCCGCCCATGCCGGCGCCGCGATGGCGGCCGACCGCGTCGATCTCGTCGACGAAGATGATGCAGGGTGAGTTCTGCTTGGCCTGCTCGAAGAGGTCGCGCACGCGCGAGGCGCCGACGCCGACGAACATCTCGACGAAGTCGGAGCCGCTGATGCTGAAGAACGGGACCCCCGCCTCGCCGGCGACGGCGCGCGCGAGCAGCGTCTTGCCGGTGCCGGGCGGTCCGTAGAGCAGCACGCCCTTGGGGATGCGGGCGCCGAGCTGCTGGAACTTCTTGGGGTTCTCGAGGAACTCCTTGATCTCGTGCAGCTCCTCCACCGCCTCTTCGGCGCCGGCGACGTCCTTGAACGTCACCTTGGGCGAGTCCACGCTCACGCGCTTGGCGCGGCTCTTGCCGAAGCTCATGACCTTGGAGCCGCCGCCCTGCATCTGGTTCATGATGAAGAACCAGAAGCCCAGGATGAGCAGGATCGGCAGGATGAAGGTGATGGCGCTCGTCCACCACGGGCTCTTGGGACTCTCGGCGTCGTACGGCACGTTGTACTGGTTGAGGAACTCGGTGGTCGCCGCCGGGTCGGTGTAGGCGACGCTGTACTGCTCCTGCTTGCCGTCGACCGCCCTCAGCGTCACCTCCATCGTCTGGTCCTTGACGTTCATGACGACGGACTCGACGTTGCCGTTGACGACGTCCTTGGTGAAGCTGGGCTGGACGTCGGCCGGCCTTCGGCGGCGTGATCGTGCCCTCGGACACCGCCACGTCCGGGCTCTCCGACTCGATGGTCTCCTGGAGCCCGGCGGGGACATCCTCGACGTAGTACTGCAGCCCGCCCAGCTGCGTAGCCTTCGCCGTCTGGTTGGCGGGGTCGACGACCACAGCTTTGATGACGTCGTTCTGGAGGTCGCTCTTGAGCACCTCCACGGAGGTGACGAACGGCGCCGCGTAGATGGCCTTGGGCGTCGAAGGAGCGCGGTTCCCCGAGATGACCCACTCGATGAACATCGCCACGATGATGACGATGAGGATGGGGAACAGCGCGCTACGGATGAATCTGCTCACGGTGACCCTTCTGGACGGGGGCTGGCACCGGCGGCCTGTGGCGGCTGAACTGCCTGCAAATCAGAGCGTCCGGTGACGGTAGCATACCCCACTGACTACAGCAAAGAACCCGCCTGGTCGAGGATCTCGTCGGCCGCTTCCTGCGTCAGGACCCCGATGTAGTCGAGGGTGCGGAAGTGGTCGGCGAGGTCGAGACCGTACCCGACGACGAACTTGTCGGGGATCTCGAACCCCACGTACCTGCAGGGGATCTCGGTGCGCCGCCGCGAGGGCTTGGTGAGCAGGGCGCAGATCTCCAGCGAGGCCGGCTTGCGGCTGCGCAGGTTCTTGAGCAGGTAGCTCAGCGTGAGGCCCGAGTCGATGATGTCCTCGACGATGAGCACGTGCCTGCCGGCGATCTCGAGGTCCAGGTCCTTGAGGATGCGCACCACACCGGAAGAGTCGGTGGAAGAGCCGTAGCTCGAGACGGCCATGAAGTCGAGCGCGACCGGGACGTCGACGCGACGCGCGAGGTCGGCCATGAAGAACACCGCCCCCTTGAGCACGCCGACCATGAGGAGTTCCTTGCCCTCGTAGTCGCGGGTGATCTGGACGGCGAGCTCGTCGATGCGCTCGGCGAGCGCCTCGCGGCTGACCAGCACTTCAGCGATCGGCACGTTCACGTTCCCTCCTGGACGACGTGCAGTGTCAAAGCACTACTCTGGGCCACCCGGTAGCCGTGCGCAACCCTGCCGGGCGGCGCGGCGGGGCCGCCCACCCACGCCGCCGCGCCGTCCACGTCGAGCACGACGGCCAGCGCGCGGAACCCGGTGGGCACGCGGGCGGCGGCGAGATAGCGGGCCACGGTGGTCTCGCCGCCGAGGTCCGACGGGGCGAAGCGCTCGCCGCGGCGCGGGTGTCGCAGGGCCACGCGCCGCGGTGGCGACGTCAGCCCGGCGAACGCCTCGCCGGAGAGGGCGGCCCGGCGGTCGAAGGCCGCCCCGGGCAGCAGGCGCAGGCGCCAGCGCGCGCCGCAGAAACCGACCACCACGCCGGCGGCGCCGGCCGCGGCGAGCTCCTCTCCCTGCGCCTCGGCCGGCGGGCAGCGATGTGGAGCGGCGGCGGCGCGGATGCGCAGCTCGCCGCCGCCGCGCACCGCCTCGAGCCCTCTGCCGAGGTCGGCGCGGCCGCCGTCGTCGCGCCGCGCCGCGAGGCGCAGCAGCGCCTCGACCTGGCGACGCTCCACCAGCGCCGACCCGCCCAGGGCCGCACGCAGTGCGTCGTGCAGCACGAGCGCGCGCACGGCCGGCGTCTCCCCGCCGAGAAGGGAGAGGTCCAGGCGCACGAGCTCGCCTGCCGCCGGCGGCAGGCTCACGCGCTCGCGCGCCTCAGCGGACATCGCGGCCAGCACCTCCGACTCGGCCGCGGCCAGCTCCGCCGACGCGGCCAGCGTCTCCTTGACGCGCGGGTTGAGCCCCTCGAGCAGCGGCAGGACCTCGAGCCGCAGCAGGTTCCGCGCGTAGCGCGGAGACATGTTGGTCACGTCCTCGCCGAACTCCACGCCGGCGAGGCGGCAGTACTCGCGGATCTCCGCCGCCCCGACGCCGAGCAGCGGCCGCGCGACGTCGCCGTCCCGCGGCCGCATCCCGGCCAGGCCGCGCGGGGACGCGTACTTGACCAGCCGGTAGAGCACCGTCTCCGCCTGGTCGTCGCGGTTGTGCGCGGTGACGAGCACGTCGTAGCCGTGCTCCGCCGCGAGGTCGCGCGCACGCCCGTAGCGCAGGTCCCGGGCGCGCTCCTGGAAGTGCGCCCCGCGCAGAGCCCCGCGCAGACGCTCCACGTGCAGGGACACGCCCGCCTCCGCGCAGGCGCGCTCGACGATGCGCCGGTCGCGGTCCGAGTCGGCGCCGCGCAGTCCGTAGTCGACGTGGAGCGCCGCGAACGAGAGCGCCAGGCCGAGCCGGCCGTCCGCGGCGCGCAGCAGCGAGAGCAGCGCCATCGAGTCGGCGCCGCCGGAGAGCAGCAGCAGCGCCCGCTCGCCCGCGCGCAGCGCGCCGGAGCGGCAGCCGGCGCTCGGCGACGCGGCGTGCGGGCGACGCGCGTCAGCTGGAGCCGCGAGCGCAGGAGCTCGCGGCGCGGAGCGCACGGGCGCCCGCAACGGTGGACGGACCTCGCTGCCACAGGGCGTGGTGACACCGGCAGGAGCGACATCGGCCTCCTCGCGGCGAGCCCGGCGCCGGAGCTAGACAGCTAGCAGAGGCCGGGGCGCCGGCAGGGCCGCCGACAGGCGGCTCCCACCGGCGCCCCGGCCTCGTGCGGAGCGGGGGTCAGGCCGGCGCGTCCTCCACGGACTCGCCGGGGCCCTCCACCTTGTCGCGCTGGTCGGCGCGCACCTCGAGCAGGTACCGGTACGCGAGACCGCCGACGATGCCGCCGATGGTCGGGAAGATGAGGAACACCCACAACTGCGCGAGCGCCCAGTCGCCGACGAACAACGCCGGCGCCAGCGAGCGGGCGGGGTTCACGGAGGTGTTGGTCACCGGGATGCTGATCAGGTGGATCAGCGTGAGCGCCAGACCGATGGCGAGCGGCGCGAGACCCGCGGGCGCGCGCCTGTCGGTCACGCCGTGGATGACGAGCAGGAAGGCGAACGTGAGCAGCAGTTCGATGACGATGGCCGCGGCCAGCGAGTACCCGGCCGGCGAGTGGTCGCCGTAGCCGTTGGCGGCGAACCCGTCGGCGAGCGTGAAGCCGGCCTTGCCGGAGGCGATCACGTACAGCACCGCCGAAGCGCAGATCGCGCCGACCACCTGGGCGACGATGTACACCACGACCTTGCCGCCGGGGAACCTGCCGCCGGCCCAGAGCCCGAGGGTCACGGCGGGATTGAAGTGCCCGCCCGAGATGTGACCGACGGCGTATGCCATGGTGACCACGGTCAGGCCGAACGCCAAGCTCACGCCGAGCCAGCCGATGCCGCTGTCGCCCACCGAGGCGGCCAGTACCGCCGCGCCCGTGCCGCCGAAGACCAGCCAGAACGTGCCGAAGAACTCGGCGACTGCTGCCTTGCCTGTGTTCATGTGCCCCACCACCGTGTTCGTTTCAACTGCCGCGGCGGTAGGTACCCACATGGCGAGCGTTCCTCACCATCTTGCGTTCGGGCCCCGCCGCCGGAACGCCGGGAATCAGGTCCCGGCAAAAAAGAAGGCGCCCGAACGGGCGCCCAGGAAGGCTATGGTAGCGGGGGCAGGATTCGAACCTGCGACCTTCGGGTTATGAGCCCGACGAGCTACCGGACTGCTCCACCCCGCGACGTTGGACGTCAGATTGTACACGTTCCGCGGCTCGATTGTAAAGCACTCAGGAGGGACCCACCCCACGCGCGGCGTAAAGGGCTGGCGGGATGTTCCGATACACTTCTTCGATGATGATCGGGCTCGGGGCGACAGGCAGGGAGCGCGCGACACCGGCCACGGCGAACACCGTGGCGCGCTTCGCGTGCGTCCTCACGCTCGCTCTGCTCTGCGCGGTGCTCCTGCCCACCGCGGCCTCCTCCGCGCCGTCCATCGAGGACCTCGAGGCCCAGGCGCTGGACGTGCGCCGCGAGGTCTCGCGCCTCGACCACCGCTCCGCGGTGCTCACCGAGAAGTACAACGTGGCGCGCGCCGAGCTGGACGCCGTCAACGTCCGCCTGCAGGAGGCGCGGAGGGACCTGGAGCGCGTGCAGACGGAGCTGGACGCGGCGCAGGCGCTGCGCGGCGCGCGGCTGGCGGCGATGTACAAGAGCGACGGCTACAGCGTGCTCGACGTGCTCTTCAACCTCGACGACATCGGCGAGGCGGACACGCAGCTCGGCTACTTCCGCTCCATCGACGAGGCCGACCAGGAGACCGTGACCCGCGTCGCGACGATGGAGAAGCAGATCCAGCGCCTCGCGCGGCAGATGGACCAGGACCGCGCCGACGCTCTGGAGCGCGAGATGGACCTGCGCGACCAGCAGGCGGCGATCGAGGACGAGCTCGCCGCCCGCGAGCAGCTCCTCGCCGACCTCGACGCGCGCGTCAAGAAGCTGCTGGCGCAGCAGGCCAGGCTGGAGGCGGACGCGGCGGCGCGCCTCGCCAAGAACGCCGGCGTGGACTTCGCGAGCATCCACGGCACGCCGGCCCAGATCGCCGTCATCAGAGAGACGATGAAGTACCTCGGCATCCCCTACGTGTGGGCCGGGGCCACGCCCTCGGGCGGCTTCGACTGCTCGGGCCTCGTCCTCTACGTCTACGCCAAGTTCGGCATCCAGTTCCCGCACGGCGCCACCATGCAGGCGCACATGGGCGACCCGGTCTCGCTGTCGCAGGCCCAGCCGGCCGACCTGGTCTTCTTCGGCAACCCGTCCTTCTACCACCACGTCGGCATCTACATCGGCAGCGGCCTCTTCATCGAGGCTCCGCACACCGGCGACGTGGTCAAGGTGAGCAAGCTCGCCGGCCGCGGCTGCACGCTCATCTGCCGCTACGACATCCGGCTTCCCTGACGCGCCGGAGTGCCGCGGCCGGCCGCGGTCCCTGCGCCGGCGGCGCACGGCGGTGGACTGGTCCCGGGGCCACGCGACGCGGTACACTCCCCGCATGCCTTGGTACGTGCTCCTCATCGTCGCCCTTGCGAGCATCGCGTTCGTGCTCGCCGTGCTCGTCCACGTGGCGCTCAAGGCGTGGCGCCTTGCCAAGCACGGCGCCGCCGTCTCGGCGCGCGTCACGCCGCTGGTCGACGGCCTCAGCCGGCGCAGCGACGAGGTCACCGCCGCGGTCGACCGCCTCTCGACGCGCGGCGAGGAGCTCACCGCCAGCGTGGCGCGCCTGCAGCGCTCCATCGCCCGGTTGCAGGTCATCAGCAAGACGTTCAACGACGCGCTGCGCCCGTACTACCTCATCGCCGGCTGGCTCTCCGGCGAGCGCGAGTGGCGCGACCTGGGCTACTGAGCGGCTGATACACGAGGCGGGCGGCGCAGCCGCCCCCGCCCGTACGCGGAAGGGCCCGGGACTCTCCTCGCGAGCGTCCCGGGCCCTTCCGCGTCAGCTGCCGCGCTCAGGCCTCCAGCGGCGGCAGCTCCCCCCACCCGCGCAGCTTGTAGTACTCGGCGAGCATGTACACCATCTCGTCCTGCGGGAAGGTGAGCCCGCTCCTCGTCCTCCATGGGCTTGTCGGTGACCCACTCGGGCAGCTTCTCGCGTCTCGCGCTGCCGATGCCGCGCGCCGCGTTGAAGTCGTGCGTCATCGTGATGATGCGGTTGGCGATGCGGTGCAGGTCCTCTTCGGTGTAGTCGGTGCCGATGGTGGCGTTGACCACCGCCGTGATGTACGGCCACTGCACCATGTCGCGGTAGAAGCGGCAGTAGATGAGCGTGTCCATGATCGTGAGCCGGTCCTCCCAGTCCACGTAGACCGGCGCCTTGTCGTTGACCTCGCCGTAGGTGGTGACGCCCGATGAGCTCGGGCTTGTACATGGTGGCGCGCAGGTGGCAGGCGCCGCGCGCCGTGGTCGCGAAGCCCGAGCCCCATGCCCTTCATCTTGCGCGGCTCGTAGCCGGGCGGCGCCATGCCCTTGGCGTGCACCACCACGTCCTCGAGCCCGAACTCCTTGGCGACCGCAGCGCGCCCTCGGCGAACAGGTCGCCGATGCCCTCGCGCAGGCAGATCTTCTCGAGGAACGCGCCGACGCCCTCGGGGTCGTTCCAGGTCGAGCTTGTCGTCGATGAGCCCGCGCTCGGCGCACTCGATGCCGAGCGCCGCGAGGTTGCCGGCGTCCATGGTGTCGACGCCGAGCCGGTCGCAGATGTCGTTGAGCCACATGATCTCGGCGAAGTCGTCGATCTCGCAGAGGCCGCCGAACACGTAGGCGGTCTCGTACTCGGGACCCTCGCACGACGAGACCCTTGTGGCGACCCTCGAACACCGTGTTGCGCTTGACGCACTTGAACACGCACGGGCGGGCAGGTCTGGTTGACGGTGCCGTGCTCCGCCAGCATGGTCTCGACCGTGATGCGCTCGAAGTTCTCGAGCTTGCCCTTGCGCCAGTAGCGCGTGGGGAACGCGTTGACGCCGTTCATGATGCGCACCATGTTGAGCGTGCCGCCGCGCTGGTAGGCTGCCACACCCGGGTCGTCCTTGCAGCGGTCGATGAGGTCGCGGACCACGGCCTTGAAGTCGTCCGGCCGCGCGACCTCGACCTTCTTCTCGCCGTGCCAGACGAGGCCCTTGAGGTTCTTGGAGCCGTACACCGCGCCCGGGCCGCCGCGGCCGAGCTGGTGCCAGTAGTTGTTGTTGACGCAGGCGAACTTGACCAGCTTCTCGCCGGCCGGACCGATCACGCAGGCCTGGGCCTTCTTGTGCGGCGTGCGCGCGAGGATCTCGTCCTCGGCCTTGAACGCGTCCATGCCCCAGAGGTCGGAGGCGTCGTGGAACTGCGCGCCCTGCTCGCTGATCTCGAGGTAGACGGGCGCGTCGGCCTTGCCCTCGACGATGACCACCTTGTAGCCGGTCTTGGCGAACTGCGGCGTGAGGTTGCCGCCCGAGTAGCACTCGCCGTAGCCGTTGGTGAGCGGCGAGGCGAAGTACACGGCGTAGCGGTTGCTGCCGAGCATCGTCGTGCCGCCCATGGGGCCGACAGACGAAGATCAGCTTGTTCTGCGGGCTCAGCGGCTCGACCTCGGGGCCGACCTCCTCGCATGAGGTAGTGCGTGCCGATGCCCTTGCCGCCGATGAGCTCCTTGATGAGCTCGGGCGGTACCGTCTCTTCAGAGGTCGTGCGGGTGGTGAGGTCGATGCGTAGCAGGTCGCCCATTCAGTCGCTCCTTCTGTGCCGTGAGCGTCGCCCGGCTCTCCTCCCGCTGCACCCGCGGCCACCCCTGGTCGGCGGAGCCCTTCGCGGCGGGGCGCCGGCGGGCGGCCCGAACGGAAGGAGCCGCGTTCGGACGGTCGTCCGAACGCGGCTCCATTCAATCAGCTAGGCGCCGCCGGCGGCCAAGTGGCCGCGGCGTCAGCCGAATGCCGTCTCAGGCGAGCACTTTGTCCAGCGGCGTGTACTTCATCTTGTGGGCCTCGGCCGTCGCGGCGTTGGTGAGCTTGCCACGGTAGACGTTGACGCCCAGAGCGAGGGCTGGCGTCGTCCTTGACGGCCTGCTCGAAGCCCTTGTTGGCGATCGCGAGGCCCTGAGGCAGGGTCGCGCCGGCGAGGGCCATCGTGGAGGTGCGGGCCACGGCGCCCGGCATGTTGGCGACGCAGTAGTGGATCACGCCGTCGACCACGTACGTGGGCTCGGTGTGCGTGGTGGGCTTGGAGGTCTCGAAGCAGCCGCCCTGGTCGATGGCGACGTCGACGATGACCGAACCCGGCATCATGGTCTTGAGCATGCTCTTCTTGATGAGGTGCGGAGCCTGGGCGCCACCCGGGAGCAGCACGCCGCCGACGACGATGTCGGCGTCGGTGATCTGCTCGGCGATGGCGGCGGAGGTGGAGAGCACGGTCTCGACGGCGCCGCCGAAGACGTCGTCGAGGTAGGTGAGGCGCGGCGCGTAGCTGTCCATGATGACGGTGCGCGCGCCCATGCCCACGGCGACCTTGGCGGCGTTGGTGCCCACGGTGCCGCCGCCGATGATGACGACCTTGGCCTTGGGTACGCCGGTCACGCCGCCGAGGAGCACGCCGCGGCCGCCGTTGTTCTTCTGCAGGTGCGTGGCGCCGGCCTGGATGGCCAGCTTGCCGGCGACCTCGCTCATCGGGAAGAGGAGCGGGTGGGCGCCGTTCGGGAGCTCGACGGTCTCGAACGCGATGCCGCGGATGTCGGCCTTGAGCATGCCCTTGGTGAGGTCCTTGGCGTACGCCGCAGCGAGGTGCAGGTACGTGTAGAGGATCTGGCCGGGCTTGAACATCGGCCACTCTTCCGGGCAGCGGCTCCTTGACCTTGTAGATCATGTCGGCCTTGGCGAAGACGTCCTTCACCGGCGCGAGGGTCGCGCCCGCGGCCTTGTACTCCTTGTCGCTGAAGCCCGAGCCCACGCCGGCGCCGGCCTCGACGATGACCGTGTGGCCCGCGGCCACGAAGTCCTTGACGCCGTTCGGCGTCATGCCGACGCGGTACTCCTCGTTCTTGATCTCCTTGGGACAACCGACGATCATGACTCCTCCTCGCTCCTCACCTGACTGATGTGGCTCATGCTCGGATGTGCACATCCTGTGCACGATTCGGCAGTCTACCAACAACAGAGCGCGCAGAAAAGCCCAAAACACAAAAGAACCGCCCACTTCTGAACGGCCGCGCCAGCGCGATGCTGGACCATACCAGCCGCCCTCGGCTATCGTAGGCGCGCAGTCACTGGAGGGAGCGCCGGCGCATGTCGGATAGGGGCGTCCACGAGAGCATCGCGGCCATCGCCGCGCGGCTCGGAGGCACGGTGGGAGTGGCGGCGCGCAACCTCGCGAGCGGCGCCGAGGCTCACGTCAACGCCGACGACCTCTACCCCATGGCGAGCTGCTTCAAGGTCCCGGTGATGGTCGAGGTGCTGCGCCAGGTCGACGCCGGCGCGCTGCGTCTCGACGACCGGCTCACCCTCACCGAGGCCGACAAGAGCCCCGGGAGCACGCTGATCCACTGCCACGAGGGACTGCGGCCCAGCGTCCGCGATCTGCTCTACCTCATGATCACCCTGAGCGACAACACCGCCACCGACATGCTCTGGCGGCTCGTCGGCCTCGGCTCCGTCAACCAGACCATGCGCCGGCTCGGACTCGAGACCATCGACTGCTTCTGGCCCAACCGCGAGTACTACCTCGTCGAGTGCGGAGCCGGCGAGGAGTGGGCCGGCCTGAGCGGGCCGGAGATCGTCGCCCGCTGGCGCGAGATCGAGGCGCGGGGGGAGTACGAAGAGGCGTTCCGGCGCGTGCTCGAGGAGAACGCGCGCCTCAGCGGCTCCGGGTTCCAGCATCTCTACGAACGCCGCTGGGGCCGCGACGAGTCGCTCGGCTACGAGGACGCGTTCGTGGTGGACCAGGCGCTCGACAACATGGGCTCGCCGCGAGACATGGCCGAACTGCTGGCGATGATCGCCCAGGGGCGTTGCGCCGCGGCGCCCTCCTGCCGGCTCATGATCGAGGTGCTCGCGCACCAGGAGTGGCGCGAGAAGATCCCGGCCGGGCTGCCCGAGGGGCTGCTCGTGGCCAACAAGACCGGCGGCGTCAGCGGCACGAGCAACGACGCCGCGATCGTCTACACGCCGTGCGGGGCGCCACTGGTCATGGTCGTCTTCTGGAAGGGCCTCGGCTACGAGGCGCAGGAGCAGGCGCCCGGCGCCATCGCCGAGATCGCCGGCGTGCTCTACGAGCACCTCGGAGAGCCGGCGTGAACGTCGGCGGCGCGCGCGTGCTCGTCGTCGGCGGCGTCCGCCGCCTCGGGCGCGCCGTGGCGCTCGACCTCGCCGCGCACGGCGCCGCTCTCGCCGTCTCGACGCGCGCGCACACACGAGAGGCGGAGGAGCAGGCGGCGGCGCTGCTCGCCGCGGGAGCGCCGTCCGCCGCGGGTCGTCGACGGCGACGTGCGCGAGCGCCGCCGGCGCGGCGGAGCTGGTCGCCGCCGGCGCGGAGGCGCTCGGCGGCCTCGACGCCCTGGTCTTCGCGGCCAGCGGGCCGTTCGTGCCGCAGCAGCCGCAGGCGATCGACGAGGCGTCCTGGGACGCCTCGCTCGACACGATCGCCAAGGGGTTCTTCTTCACGCGCCTGCGCCGCCCACGAGCGGCTCGCCGCGGGCGGCGTCGTCGTGGCCCTCACCGACTACCTCGGTTTGCAGCCGTGGGCCACGTTCGCGGCTCACAGCGCCGCCAAGGCGGCCCAGATCCACCTCGTCAAGATCCTCGCCCGCGCCTGGGCGCCGGACTCCGTGCGCGTCTGCGGCGTCGCGCCCGGGCCGGTCGACCTGGACGACGACGAGCACCGCGACGCCACGCTGCGGGCCGCGTCCCGCGTGGCCGCCGAGCGGCTCGTCGCCCCCGCGGACATCGGAGCGGCCGTCCGCTTCTGCCTCGAGACGGAGGGCGTGACGGGGGTCAACATCGCCGTCGACAACGGCTCGCTGGTCATGTCGTGAGCCGTGAGCGGCGCGCGACCGGCGGAGCCGGCGCCGCGGCGGAGAGGGTCAGGCCGTGGTGGGCTTGCCCTTCTTGGACTGGTCGATGAGCTCCTTGGCCTTGAGCGCCAGCCAGAACTCCATGCGGTCCTGCGACTGGTTGAGGTCGCGGCCGGTGATCTCCTCCACGCGCTTCATGCGGTAGCGCAGCGTGTGGCGGTGGACGTAGAGCTTCTCCGCCGCGTCGCCCCAGTGGCCGTTGGCCTCGAGGAAGCAGGCGAGGCTCTTGACCAGGTCGCTCGAGTTCTGCTCGTCGTAGTCCTGGAGCTTGCCGAGCACGCTGTCGTAGAAGACCTCCAGCGACAGCGTGTCCTGCAGGCCGAGCAGCAGGCCGTAGGAGCCGAGGTCGTCGAAGCTCGCGATGACCCTCGGCTCGCCCTTGAGCTTGCGGATCTTGATGGCGTAGCTCGCCTCGTAGTAGCTCTGGCGCAGGTCGATGAGCTGGCGGTGCGGCCGGCCGATGCCCACGCGAGACGGAGATCTCGGGCAGCATCTCGGCGATCACCGCCTGCAGCTCGCCGGCCAGCCCGATGACCTCGCGCGCGTCCATCTTGCCCGGCTGCACGAGGACGACCACGGAGTCGCTGCGCGACGCGCTGATGCCGAGCACGTCGCGGCGCGCCATGAACTCGTCCACCGTCCAGTGCAGCCGCTCCTTGACGTCCAGCGCGGCCTCGGCGCCGGCGCCGTCGCCGTCCGTGTCGTCGATGTCGACGAGCACGATGAGGTGCGGCGACGTGCGGGTCGAGCCCGAAGAACGCCAGCCGGCGGGCGATCTCCTCCTCGTAGAGGTCGCTGGCGATGAGCTCGTCGAAGAAGTCGCCGGCGAGCCGCTTCTCGGTCTCGGCGACGGCCTTCTTCTTGACCAGCTCGAGCGCCGTGACGGTGACCACGTTGTGCAGGATGATGCGGTCGTACTCGCTGAAGTCGCCGCTGTCCTTGACCACGGCGAGGAACGCGCCGATGCGGTGCGACGCGACCACCGGGTACACCTGCACGCCCGAGCCCACGCCCTCCATGCTGAGGGCGAAGTTCTGGCGGTCGGCGCGGCGGTCGCTGATCATGCGCCACAGGTCGGCGATGAGCTCCGCGCCCAGGTGGCGGCGGTACGCCGCCTCGCAGAGGACGACGCCGTGGAAGTCGAACAGCACGGCGGAGCAGCCGACGAGGGCCGAGAGCGTGGAGAGGATGGCCTCGAGGCCCTTCTCCTCCAGCACGATCTTGGTGAGCTTCTCGTGCACCGCCAGGCTGCGCTGCAGCAGCGAGTACTGCTCGTTGACGATCTTGGACGCCACCGCCTCGGTGATGGCGATGAACGGCACGTGGTACGGCACCTCGAACAGCGGGAAGTCGTACTCCTGCGCCACCTTGACGATCGCCGGCGGCACCTTGTCGAAGCTGAAGCCGGTGCCGAAGCCGAGGCCGGAGATGTTGTGGTCGATGAGGCGCTTGATCTGCGCGACCTGCTGCTCCTCGTCGCCGACGAAGCCGTAGCCGGTGGTGAGCAGGAGCTCGCCGCCCTTGAGCCACTTCGTGGGGTCCGGCACCTCGGTGATGTGGACCCAGCGCACGGGGTTGCTGGTGGCCTTGCCGCCGGCCAGGAGCTTGAGGTTGAGCTCCGGGATCTCAAGGATGTCCTGTACGGTGATCATCGGCGGGATTCTACACGATGTCCAAGTACAGAGGCGAAGAGTGCAACTCGTCTTGCGCGAAGCGCGCGCTTTGTACATGCTGGCGATGACGCGAGCGCGGGCCGCGCGTCAGGGGCGCTTGAGCACGCGGCCGGGCAGCTCGCCGGTGATCTCGCCCTCGTCGAGCACGGGCACGCCGTTGACGAGGACGACGTCGATGCCCTCCGGAGAGGCGTGCGGGATGTTCTCGAACGGGAACGCGTGCGGGTACAGGTTGGTGGCGCGGTCGCGCACGCGGTCGAGGTCGAACACGACGAGGTCGGCCTTGAGACCGGGGCGGAGGGCCCCGCGGTCGAAGAGGCGGAAGCGCTGCGCCGGGAAGGAGGTCATCTTGCGGACGGCCTCCTCGAGGCGCAGCACCGGCTCCTCGCGCACGTAGCGCTCGAGCACGCCCGGGTACTCCCCGTAGCTGCACGGCCAGTAGAGCGAGGGGTCGTCCTGCTCGTGCGGGGGCGCCATGACCAGCCCGTCCGACGAGACCATCGCGATGCGGGCTCTGCAGCAGCGCCCGGATGTTCTTCTCCTCGATGTAGTCGAAGAGCCCGACGATGTCGTCGTCCTCCTCCACGATGAGGTCGAGGAAGGTGTCGAAGGGGTCGGCGCCGCGCTCGGCGGCGATGGCGGCGACGGAGCGGCCGCGCAGCTCCGGGTGGCGGCCGGCGTGGAACACCACGATGCGCTCGAAGCGGCCGTGGCGCACGAGGCCGGCGTAGCCGGCGCCGGGCAGGGCGTCCTCCAGCACCTCCCGGCGCAGGGCGGCGCGCGCCTCGCGGTCCGAGAGCAGCGCGATGAGCCCCTCGTGATCTGAGGTCGAGCACCGGCTGCGGCAGCGCGCGCGAGAACCGCGGCGCGAGATCGGTGTGCACGTCGTTGTCGGTGGTAGCGTCCAGGCCGCCGCGGCGCGCGGCCTCGATGAGGCCGAGGTTGGCCGCGGCGTCCTCCGGCGCGCCCCACTTGGGCGCGTTGTGCGAGACCTCCACCGGGCACCCTGCCGCGCGCCCAAGCTCGAGCGCCTCGGCCACCGCCTGCAGGATCGTCTCGCGCTCCCCGCGCACGTGCGACGTGTAGATGCCCTCGTGCCGCGCGACCACGCGGCACAGGCGCAGCAGCTCGTCGGTGCTCGCGAAGCAGCCGGGCGGGTAGACGAGGCCGCTGGACATGCCGTGCGCGCCGGCGCGCATGCTCGCGTCCAGCAGCCGCTCCATGCGCGCCAGCTCGCGCTCGGTGACGGCCCGCTCCGCGAACCCGACCACCGCCAGGCGCAGGGCGCCGTGGCCGACGAGCGGCGCGATGTTGATGGCCTGGCCGCTGCCGCCGCAGGGCGCCGAGATACTGGCCGAAGGTGCGCCAGTCCCAGGCCACCGCCTCGAGGCCCCAGGCGTAGTGCGCCCAGTTGTGCACCGCGTCGTCCCGGTGCTTCTCGGTGAGCGGCGCCGCCGACATGCCGCAGTTGCCGGTGACGTGCGTGGTCACGCCCTGGCGTACGGCGGTCTCGGCCTGGGGGTGCAGCAGGATCGTGAGGTCGGAGTGCGTGTGCGGGTCGATGAACCCCGGCGTGACGTACCTGTCGGCGGCGTCCACGGCGCGCCGGCCGCGCAGCGTCCCCGGCGCGCCGATGGCGGCGATGCGGTCGCCGCGAGACGGCCACGTCGCCGCGGTACCACGGGTTGCCGCAGCCGTCGACGATGCGGCCGCCGCTGACGACGAGGTCGTGGATCATCCGCCCTCCATCTCGAACACCTGGTACGGGTTCTCGCACGGCGGCCCGGCGCAGGCGTACATCCGGCGCTCGTCCAGGTCGCAGATCAGGCTGCCGACCGTCATGCCCTGGTCGCCCGGCGGCAGGCTCGGGCTCCGGGTGGCCGCAGATGCACTCCTCCGGCGACGGCTCGTGGGTGCGCAGCACTCGGGCCACGAGGTCCACCGGGTCCTCGCCGGCGGCCAGGCCCTCGGCCAGCAGCCGCTCGGCCGTGGTGAGCCGCACCTCGGACTCCCCGCCGCCGTATCCCTCGTAGAGCCTGCATCTCCGGGGAGACGTAGTGGTTGGAGTGGGCCATGAAGCCGACGGCCGTGTGATCCATGAGCGCGTGCGCGGTCGCCGAGGTCTCGAGGTCCCACAGGCGGCCGCCGGTGTCGGCGAAGAACTGGTTGGTGCCGCGGGCGCGGGCGGCGAGCAGCCCCCTCTCCCGCGCCTCCTCGAGCGTCCGCGCCTCCAGCGTCGACCGACGCACGAACACGTTGGGCACGCCGATGCGGTTGTCGGTGGAGTGCACGGAGTTGCTGACGTTGCCGATGCCGTGGCTGTTCATGCCCAGCATGAGCAGGTACGGCGCGCCGGCCAGCCCCATGAGCCGGGTGCCGTCCGGGCACGGTGAGGTCGAAGAGGACGTTGTTGGTCGGCGTCGACCACGTACCAGTCCATGTTGTGCCCCACGATGTGGCGGCCGCCGGCGACCACGGCCACGGCCGTGCAGTGGTCGCCGGAGTGCGGCGACCTGCCCGGCGGCCGGAGCGGACGGGCTCGTCCGACGTGAACTCCTCGCCGCAGTTGAGCACGAGCAGCTGCGAGAACGGCACGCCGGAGCCCTCCGCGAGGCCCTCGAGCTCGTCCACGTACTGCGGCAGCCGGCGTCTGGCCTCCCGCTCGTACGCCGGCGTCCGGCGCTCGGCCTCCTCGAAGGTGAGCCGGCCGTGGGTCATGGTCGCGAAGTCGGCGCGGAAGAAGTCGACGGAGGCCTGCACCCGCTCGCGGGCGGCCTCGCCGACGGCGCGGCCGAGCTCGCGGTGCGTGCCCTTGGCCTGGACGTGGACGAATGGAGATCGGCCATGGCGTGCAGTCTACAGCCCGAGCGCGCGGCGCGGGTCGGGGTGGCCGGAGATGCCGAGCTCGGCTGCGCAGCGGTCGATGAGCGCGACGAGCTCGTCGAGCACGTCGCCGGGCAGCCCGGCCGGCTCGCGGTCCACGAGCTCGGCGACCTTGTCGGAGGCGAGGTCGACGAGGCCGGCGCGCCCGGCCGCGAGCCACTCGCCGAGGCCGCCGCGGTAGCTCAGCAGCGGGCTCACGAACTCGGAGCGGATGTAGCGCCGGGTGTGCTTCGCGCCCAGGAACCCCCTGCCGGAGAGCACGCCGTCGACCATGGCCTCGACGTCGAGAGCATCGGGGTCCCAGGGGCGCGGCGAGAGAGCGTAGCAGCACGTTGTTGAGCACCTCGTCGTCGATGACGAGGACCTCGAGGCAGCTCGCCACGCCCGCCTGGATCTCGCCGATGCCGGAGAGGAGCCGTGGGCGCGCCGCGAGCCCGAGCAGGGCGTTGACGGCGCGCTCGTAGCCGAACTGCGTGTCCACGACCTTGCTGTCGCTGCACGGGCCGTAGCAGTCGCAGGCGAGGCCGCAGCGGCGCGCGAGCAGCACGGCCGCCGACGGAGCCGACGCCGGTCTCCGGGCGTGCCGCTGACGACGACGCCGCTGCGCGGGTCGACGGCGCTCAGCCGGGGGCCGTAGTACACCGGCGTGCCGGGCGCCGCCACCTGCGTGAGCACCACGCCGGCGAGCACCTCGGCGTGCTGCTGCGCGAGCGCCGCCGAGAGCGTGGCCGGGCGCCGTGGTGGCGGCAGCCGGGCACGGCAGGATCTCCACGGCCACGCCTCCTCGGCGCACCTGCTCCACCAGCGCGTCCGAGACGTCGCCGCCGAGGATCAGCGGGCTCACCGGCGAGAAGGCGAGGTCGACAGGGTACGCTGCCGTCGCCGCCCGTCCGCGCCGGTGACCGCGACGGCCATCTCCTGCAGGTAGAGCGCCTGGAAGGGATGCGAGATGCCGGGCCCGCCGATGGCCTTGTCGGTCTCGTAGGCCAGCACCAGGTACGAGTACAGCGGCTCCAGCAGGTCGGGCACGTCCTCGGGCTGCCACAGAGACGTGACCTGCTGCTGGTGCTCGAGGTGGTGCATGACGCGCGTGGCCAGCACCTGGTCGCTGCAGCGTCGCGCGCCTGCCGGCGCCGGTGCGCGGATCGGCTCACGTCGCGCGCGCCGCCCAGGTTGTGCACGTACGTCTGCGCCGGCGCCGGGGTCCATGGCGAGCGACGCGCTCGGGGTCGCGCGCGGCCAGCACGTACTCCCGCGGGCAGGCGGCGAGCGCCTCGTCCACCACCGCGCGCGGGATGCTCGACCCGGTCGCCGGCGGTCCGGCAGCCGGCCCGCGAGCAGCAGGTCCCGCGCGGCGGGCGACTCGACGCGCACGCCCGCCCGCTCCAGCAGGGCGAGCGCCGCGAGGTGCATCGCCTCGATGGCTTCGTCGGGCCAGAGTATGCCGAGGTCCGTCATGGGGTCTCCCTCCAGGTGGTCGTCGTATGCGCTGCGCCGCTCACGCGTCCTCCGTGCCCCGCGGCCGCCGCCGCAGGACGGCGAAGCCGACGGCGGCGACGGCGACCGCGCCCGCGACGACGCCCCACACCCAGGCCCTGGAGGCCTCGGCGGCGGGCTGCGCGGCGCGCAGCGGACGCAGCGACAGGTAGGTCGAGCGCAGCTGGTTCCAGAACGGCGCCCCGTCTCCGGACGGGCGCCATCACGTACCCCGCCCAGCGGTCGGTGCGGAACGCCTGCAGGTTCACGTCGTACCAGAGCACGATGGAGGGGTCGTCGCGGTAGAGCACCTTCTGCATCGCGTCGACGAGGTCCCCGCGGTGCTCGGTGTCCTCCGGGTCGGCGGCGTCGACCGCCTGCGCCTGCAGCATGTACAGGCGGTCGTACACCGGGTCCGAGTACCGGGTGTCGCTCCAGCTCATGATCTGACGAGTGGTGTACGTGCTCAGGATGAAGCCCGGGTCGATGTCGCCGCCCCGGCTCCGGATGAAGAGGTCGTAGTCGGCGTCCTCGTACAGCCTGGCGCTGAACTCCGCCTCGTCGACGACCTCGAGGCGCAGCTCGATGCCCACGTCGAGGCACCAGGCGGCGATCATCCGCGCCGCCTCCTGGTCCGCCGGGTACTCCGTCAGGGCTGTGAGCCGGAACGAGAGCTCGCGGCCGGCCGCGTCCTCGCGGACGCCGTCGCCGTCGCGGTCCGCGTACCCGGCATCCTCGAGGATCTGCTTGGCGCGACGGGGGTCGTACCGGTAGAGCCCGTCCTTCGGCACCTCCCAGTGCCAGTCACCCTGGGCCGGAGAGAGCAGTGAGGTGCCGGGCTCGGCGAGGCCGGCCATCGCCGTCGCGACGATCGCGTCCTTGTCGATGGCCCAGTGCACGGCCCGGCGGATGGAGGCGTCGCGCAGCAGCGGGTCGCCCTTGCTCCGGCCGCTCTCCCAGCAGTTGAAGCCGAGTTCGTGCGACGCCGACGGCCGGGGCGGCCACCGTGGTGGTGCCCTGCGACGGCGGCATACGCGGGCTGCAGCATGGCGGGGAAGTCCACGACCGCGTCCAGCTCCCCCGCCCGGTACTCCTCGAGGAGCGACGCCGGGTCGCGCCCGACGAGGAACGTGAGTCTGGTGAGCTCCGGCGGCCCGCCCAGCGCCTGCGGGTAGGCCGGATTGGGCTCGAGCGTGACCGCCTTGCCCGGGTCCACGCTCGTCACGCGGAACGGCCCCGACCCGACGAACGGGAGGTTCTCGTACTCGTCCAGACGGTCGGGGTCGACCTTGCTCCAGATGTGCTCGGGCAGGATGGGGATGGCCATGCCGAGCATGTCGGACTTGGGTCGCCGCGTGGTGATGACCACGGTGCCGTCGTCCGGCGCCTGCACGTCGGTGACGCCGGAGAGGTACTGGACGTAGGCCGGCTGCTGCGTCTCGAGCACGAGGTCGTAGGTGAAGACGACGTCCCTCGCCGTGAGCGGCAGCCCGTCCTGCCACTCCATGCCCTCACGCAGGCGGAACGTCCACTCGAGGCCGTCCTCAGAGGACGTCCAGCTGGTCGCGATGTCCGGAGCCGGACGGTAGTCGGCGTCGTACCAGGTGAGGTAGTCGTAGCCGAGGCGGAGGCACTCCCGCGAAACCGGGCTCCACGAGCGGAACGGGTTGACGCCGTCGCAGTCCTGCGAGGTGCCGATGCGGTAGGAGAGCATGGCGGACGGCTCCGGAGAGGCCGTACGTCGCGGCCGCCGGGAGCGGCGCCGCGAGGACGAGCAGGAGCAGGGCCGCGAGCAGCAACGGGCGCGCGGCCGACCCCGTCCGCCGCCCCACTGCGTCACTTCGTCTCGTGTCGGATCTCCTGTGCATGGTCAAGGGCCGGCCGGGGCGGCGTACACGCCTCACGGCGTCGCCGCCCCGGCCGGCCTCCTCCGCTACTTGATCCTGATGCAGGCGGCGTAGTGGTCGCCGCCGATGTGGACGTCCTCCGGATCGATCTCCTTGCAGGCGTCGATCGCCTCCGGGCAGCGCGGGTGGAACCTGCAGCCCGGCGGGATGTTCTCCGGGTTGGGGGTCTCTCCCTTGAGGATGACGTGCTCGCGCTTGGCCAGCGGGTCGGGCACCGGGATGACGCTGATCAGCGCCTTGGTGTACGGGTGCTTGGGGTTGGCCACGACCTCCTCGGTCTCGCCGATCTCGACGATGCGCCCGAGGTACATCACGGCGATGCGGTCGCTGATCACCCACGCCAGCGAGAGGTCGTGGGTGATGAAGATGTAGGTGACGCCGAGCTTCTCCTTCTCCTCCACCATCAGCTTGAGGATGTCGTTGCGGATGGAGACGTCGAGGGAGGCGACGGGCTCGTCGGCGACGATCACGTCGGGGTCGAGCACGGTGGCGCCGGCGATGCAGACGCGCTGCCGCTGCCCGCCGCTAGAGCTCGTGCGGGTAGCGGTACAGGTACTCGGTCGCCGGACGCAGCCCGGCCTCGCTGATCGCCTTGATGACCTTCTCTTCCTTCTCGCGTTCGCTCGAGCACACGCCGTTGACCTCGAGCGGCTCGGCGACGATGTCGAAGATCGTCTGCTTGGGATTGATGGAGTTGTACGGGTCCTGGAAGATGATCTGCGCCTTCTTGCGGTACTCGCGCAGCTCCTTGCTCGAGTACTTGCGCACCGGCTGGCCCTTGTAGAGCACGTCGCCGCCGGTGGCCTCCTCCAGGCGCAGGAGGGTGCGGCCGGTCGTCGTCTTGCCGCACCCCGACTCCCCGACGAGGGCGAGGATCTCACCCTTCATCACCTGGAAGCTGATGTGGTCGACGGCTTTCACGCACTTCTTCTCGGTGGAGACCATGCTCTTGAAGAAGCTCTCGTGGATCGGGAAGTAGACCTCGAGGTCCCTGACGTCGAAGAGCACGTCGCCGGTCTCGGGGGCGAGCTTGAGGTCCGGGCGCCCGGTCTGGTCGGTCGCCATCGTCACACCCCCCTCTCGCGCGTGGACGCAGCGCACGAAGTGCCCGCGCTCGACCTCGATGAGCCCGGGGTGGTCGGTGAGGCAGGCCTCCTCGCGCTCGTCGCAGCGCGGGCAGAACGCGCAGCCCGGCGGCGGGTCGAGCAGGTTGGGCGGGTCGCCCTTGATGGAGCTCACCATCTCCCGCTTCTCGTGGATGTTGGGGAAGCTCTTGATGAGCTGGCGTGTGTACGGATGTGTGGCGTTGCGGAAGATGTCGGTCGTGGTGCCGCTCTCGACCACCTCGCCGGCGTACATGACGACGCCCTTGTCGCAAGTCTCGGCCATCACCGAGAGGTCGTGGCTGATGAGGATGAACGAGAGTCCAGCTCCTTGCGCAGGCGCCCGATGAGCTCGAGGATCTGCGCCTGCACCATGACGTCGAGCGCCGTGGTGGGCTCGTCGCCGATGATGAGCTTGGGGTTGCACGCCAGCGCCATCGCGATCATGGCGCGCTGGCGCATGCCGCCGGAGAGCTGGTGCGGGAAGTCCATGACGCGCTTGGGGTTGATTCCGACGAGGTCGTAGAGCTCGCGGACCCGCGCCATGGCCTGCTTCTCGCCGAGCCCCTCGTGAAGCTGGATGGGCTCGGCGATCTGCTTGCCGGTCTCCCGGACCGGGTTCAGCGCGTTCATCGCCCCCTGGAAGATGATGCTGATCTCCTTCCAGCGGATCTTGCTCATGCCGTACTCGGTACGCTTGGCGAGGTTCCTGCCGTCGAAGAGCACCTCGCCGCCCACAACGCGGCCGTTCTCCGGCAGCAGCTTGAGGATGCTGAGCGCCGCAGTGGTCTTGCCGCAGCCGGACTCGCCGGCGAGGCCGAGGCTCTCACCCGGTGCGACCGTGAAGCTGACGTCCTGCACGGCTTTGACGTGCCCGGAGCCCAGCTTGAAGTGGGTGGTGAGCCCGCGTACATCGAGCAGGCCCTCGTGCTCGATGCGCTCCGCGGGCTTCTTCTCGGAGGCGGGCTTCGCTTTGGTGGCTGACTTGGCCATCACTCGCCTCCCTTCTCGTCGTCTTCTATCCTGCCGCCGACCCAGCCGCCGCCGCCTTCGGGGCGGATGGAGCCGCCGGCCGGCTTGTTGAAGTCGGGCATGGCGTCGTCGGTCTGGACGCCCGGCTGGAAGAGGCCGGCGCCTCCGCCGACGCCTGCGCCGCCCGCCACGGCCACGGCCGGCTCACCGCGTGCGGTGAAGCGGTTCTCCGAGCTGCTGTCCTCGCGCTTGCGCAGCTTGGGATCGAGCACCTCTTCATAGGCGGTGCCGATGAAGGTGAACGCGAGCACCACGAGGATGACCGCGATACCCGGCGGCAGCAGGTACCACCAGGCCGGCAGGCCGGCGGCGCCGTTGACCCAGGCGTAGTACAGCATGGTGCCCCAGCTGAAGTTGAGCGGGTCGCCGAGACCGAGGAACGAGAGGGTCGTCTCGGAGAGGATGGCGATGGCCACCACCAGCACGAGGTTGGCGAAGATGAGCGGCATCACGTTGGGCAGGATGTGCCTTCTCATCACGTGGCTCGTGCTGGAGCCGATCGCCCTGGCGCGCTCGATGAACTGCAGTTCGCTCACGCGCAGCGTGTCGGAGCGCACCATACGCGCCGTCCCCGGCCAGCTGGTGATGCCGATGATGAGCACGATCATCCAGTAGTTCTGCCCCCAGGCCGCCGCCAGCACCATCGCCAGCGGTAACCACGGGATGACGAGGAACGCGTCCGTGAGGCGCATCAGGCCCTCCGCCTGCCAACCCTTGACGTACCCGGCCATGATGCCGATGCCGGCGCCCAGGATGGTGGCCATGAACGCGGCGAGCAGGCCGACCATGAGCGAGATGCGGCTGCTCCAGATGAACTGCGCGAGCACGCTCTGCCCCACCTGGTCGGTGCCGAACCAGTTGTAGTAGTACGTGGTCGGCGGATGGTACGGGCCGAAGAACTCGCCGGTCGCCGGATCCTTGATCTGCGCGTTGGGGTCGAGCAGGGCGTGGTCGGCGAGGAACGGGGCGAACAGCGCCATGCCGATGAACGCGACGAGGATGGCGAGACCCACCATGCCCTGCCAGTTGGCGCGGTAGAGCTTCCACACCTGGTGCGTGTTCCAGGTGAGCAGCTCGACCCGCTCCGGGTTGGCGACGGCCCAGACCCAGACGCACGCGGCGGCGAGCACCACGGCGACCGTCTGGAGCGCCCAGTTGTACGAGAAGTCGTTGGCGCCGGCGGACCAGCCGCCGAGACCGCCGCCGGCGAGCACCGCCCAGAGGAGGAACACGAGCCCCTCGACCAGCAGCAGGATGTTGAACACCTTGGCCTTGGTCCTGCGCGCCAGGTAGAGCACGCCGAACACGAGGCACACGACGCCCAGCAGCACCATGACCCACGCCGGGTAGGCGCCCACACTGGGCGAGAAGAAGCCCTTCAGCACCTCCGTGAAGCCGCTGGAGATGGGGACCTCCTTCGGATACGTGAGCAGCTCCAGGACGCACCAGACGATGATGGTCCAGAAGATGACCCAGTTCCGGAACCGCCGGGGGATCATGCCTGCACCCGCGGGTCGAGGTAGTAGTACATGATGTCGGCGATGAGGTTGGCGATGATGACTGCGATGCTGGCGATGAGGAACACCGCCTGCATCACCGGGTAGTCGCGCTTCTGCATCGACTCATAGGAGAGCAGCCCCAGGCCCGGCCAGTTGAACACGCTCTCGGCGAGGATAGCGCCGGACATGACGAAGCCCAGGTTCATCATCACGACGGTGACCGTGGGCAGCATGGCGTTGGGCACCACGTGCTTCCAGAGCACGGAGTTCTCGCTGAGGCCCTTGGCGCGGGCGGTGAGCGCGTAGTCCTCCTTCATCACGCCGGTGATGGAGCTGCGCATGATGAGGTGGTACTCGCCCACGTAGGCGATGGCGAAGGTGAACGCCGGCAGGAACAGGTGCCTGGCCAGCGACTGGAAGGCGGCGAAGCCGCTGAGCTCCACGCCCGGCTCCTCCATGCGCCCCGTGGGGAACCAGCGGAGCTTGGTGGCGAAGAGCATGATCATCAGGAGGCCGAACCAGAAGGTCGGCATGGCGTACAGGATCATCCCTAAGTTCGTGGTCACGACGTCGTAGGTGCCGTTGCGTCTCCACCCCGCGAACACCCCCGTGATCATGCCGATGACCGTGGCCGCGATGGTGCCCACCCCCACGAGCAGGACGGTGGGCCAGATGCGCTCGGCGACGACCTCCGTCACCGGGCGCTTCTCGGAGAACGACATGCCGAACTCGCCCTGGACGGTGTCGCGCCAGTAGAAGATGAACTGCTGCCACATGGGCTTGTCGAGGTTGAACGTCTTGCGCTGCTTCTCGATGACCGACGGGTCGGTCTTGCCCTTGGGAAGCAGGAGCCGGGCCGGGTCGCCCGGGAGGATGCGGAAGAGCGCGAAGTTGAACGAGGCCACGAGGACGATCGTGAGCAACGCGTTCAGCAGCTTCCGGATGAAGTACCTGCGTTTGTCCACTGCACTGCGGGTCCCCACGCCCTCACGGAACGCCCGCGGACCCTACCCCCTTCTCACATCCGTGGTTGCCGGACCCCTGATGACGCCTGCGTGCTGTGCCTGCCGGACGGCCCCGGATAGGGCCTCGGATGATTAGACGGAGGCTGCCCCCGGTTCCGTCGTCTCAGGAAGTCAGAATATGCGCGCAGCGGAGGCGGGGCAAGGAGCGGGCGGCGGACGGCCCGGTCAGGCCCCGGGCAGCCGCGCGTCGCGCCCGGCGCGGCGCAGCGCCTCCACCAGCCGGTCGAGCGGCAGCGCGTACGCCGTGTTGCCGGCGCGGCCGACCGTGGTGGTGGCGGCCGTGAGCGAGTTGCACACGCTCTCGGCGGTGGCGTCGACCGCGGCCTCGAAGAGCTCGTACATCTGGTCGTTGGCCACGCTGGCGAGCGCCAGCGGCTCCGGCGAGACGCGCGGCACGCGGTGCGCCGTGCGAGAACGCGAGCATGATCTCGCCGCTGCCGTCGGACGCGTAGCTGCCGGTGGCCGCCAGACCCAGCGAGCAGCGCTTGGCCATGCGCGCGCACTGCCGGGCGCTGAGCGGCGCGTCGGTGGCGAGCACCACGATGCACGAGCCCTCGCGGTTCTCGAGCGGCATGAGGTCGGTGATCTCGCGGCCGACGGGCACGCCGTCCACCAGCAGGCGGTGGCGCACGCCGAAGTTGGTCAGCGCCAGCACGCCCACCGTGTACTGGCGGCCGTGGGCGGTGACGAGGCGGGACGAGGTGCCGATGCCCGCCTTGAAGTCGTAGCACGACATGCCGGTGCCGGCCCCGACGCAGCCCTCGGCCACGGGGCCGCCGGCCGCGGACTCGAGCGCGGCCCACACGTGCTCCTCGCGCACGTGCATGCCGCGCAGGTCGTTGAGGAACCCGTCGTCGCACTCGCCCACCACCGGCATGACGGCGTCGTCCAGGCCGACGCGAGGGTCGCGCCGGATGAGCCAGCGCACGGTCGCGTCGTACGCCTGCCCGGCGCTCTGCGAGTTGGTGAGGAGGATCGGCGTCTCGACGAGGCCCCACTCGCGGATGGCGCTGATGCCGATGAGCTCTCCCACGCCGTTGGCGGCGTGGGCCCCGGCGACGACGCGACCGTTCCAGAGGTCGTCGCCGGGCGGGAAGATGGCGGTGACTCCCGTGCGGGCGGGCCCGCTGCCCTGCGGCAGCTCGGGCCCGCCCCACGAGACCGTACAGTGACCGACGCGCACGCCCGGCACGTCGGTGATGGCGTTGAGAGGCCCGGCCGGCAACCTGCCGACGGCGACGCCGAGGTCGCGCAGGCGGCAGCGGTCCGGGCCGGTCAAGGCTGTTACTCCAGGATGCCGGCGCGGTGGGCCTTGAGGTACGAGCCGCAGAAGTTGTCCTCGCCGCGGAGCGCCTCGATGGACTTGATGGTCGCCATCATCTGCTTGTTGCGCACGTCGACGATCAGGCCGTCGAGGCCGAGGCCGCCGCACATCGCCACGAAGGTGCGGTTGAGCAGGCCGCGGTTGGGCAGGCCGAAGCTGACGTTGCTGAGACCGCCGGTGGTGCGGGACGGGAGGCGGTCCTTGACCAGCTTGAGGGTGTCCATGGTGACGCCCGGCGCGCACGGGTCGGCCGAGACGGCCATGACCAGCGGGTCGATCCAGAGATCCTCGGCCGGCAGGCCGGCGCCGGTGCACAGGTCGAAGATCTGCTTGGCGACGGCGAAGCGGTCCTCGGCGGTCGGCGGGATGCCCTCGTCGCTGAGGCACAGGCCCACGACCGGGCACTTGTGCTTCTCGACCAGCGGCATGACGGCGTCGATGCGCGGCTGCTCGCCGCTGATCGAGTTGATGAACGGCACCTTGCCGCCCTTGTCGATGATCGCCTGCACGCCGGCGTCGAGCGCCTTGGGATTGGCGGAGTCGACCATGAGCTGCATGTCGGTGACGCCCATGACGATGTCGATGAGCCAGAGAAGGTCGGCGACCTCGTCGCCGCCGGCGACGCCGCCGTTGACGTCGAGCAGACCGGCGCCGGCGTCGATCTGGTCCTGCGCCAGCGTCTTGATGAACTCCGCATCACGCGCCTGGATCGCCTCGGCGACCTGCTTGCGCGTCCCGTTGATCGATTCACCCATCAACAGCATTGAACAACCTCCACGACGATTACCCGGGACGAGGCAGAGTATATAGGCGGTGAACCTGCGGGCGCGAGACCGGCCGGCGGTGCGGCGAGAGGCTCAGATGCCGTCGCCGGGCGGGACCATCCACTCGGGCGGCTGCTGCCGGCGGTCTCTCGCAGCGGCGCTCCCCGTCGCCCGGGCCGCGCCCAGCGCGCCGCCGCTCCTCGACCCGGCGGTCCATGCGGACCTCGACGTCGTCGCGGCCGTGGAAGATCGCGGTGAAGTGCTCGTAGAGCCGCTGGCGCTCCGGCCCCGTCACGAACAGGACGTGCTCACGCTGTCTGGTCGTCTCCGCCATGCTGATACTGTACCCAGCCCGAGACGACTGCTGCAGACGCCAGGCGTAGCCGGGACCGGCGACACCCTCAGTAGGTGATGTAGACCGTCTTGGTGCGCGTGTAGAAGTCGAGCGCCGACGGTCCCTGCTCCTTGAAGGTGTTGGCGCTCGACTGCTTGAAGCCTCCGAACGGCGCCTGGAGAGCCAGACCCGTGGTGGGCTCGTTGACCTTGACGACGCCGGCCTCGATGCGGTCGACGAACGTGAGCGCGCGGCGCAGGTCGTTGGTCACCACGCTTGCGGCGAGCCCGTAGCCGACGGCGTTGGCCTTGAAGACGGCGTCGTCGAGGTCGCGCGCGCGGATGATGCCGACCACGGGCCCGAAGATCTCCTCCTGGGCGAGCCGGCTGTGCGCCTCGACGCCGTCGAACACGGTCGGGCGCAGGAAGTGGCCGCGCTCGCCGGCGCGGCCGCCGCCGGCGAGGAGCTCCGCCCCTTCCTCCTTGCCGATGCGCACGTAGTCGAGGTCGGTGGCGAGCTGGTCCTCGCTCACGGCGGGGCCCATCTGCACGCCCTCGTCCAGGCCGTCGCCCACGTTGAGGGCGTTGGCGGCCTCGGCCAGCGCGGCGGCGAAGCGGTCCGCGATGCCCTCCTCGACGATCACGCGACTGGTGGCCGTGCAGCTCTGGCCGGTGAGCGCGAACCCGCCCATGACGGCCAGCTTGACGGCCAGCTCGAGGTCGGCGTCGTCGAGGACGATGGTGGGGTTCTTGCCGCCCATCTCGAGCTGGACGCGCGCGAAGTGCTGCGTCGCGCGCGCGTAGATGCGCGAGCCCGTGTCGTGCGACCCCGTGAAGGTGAGCCCCTGCACCACGGGGTCCCCGGCGAGCGCGGCGCCGACCACGGAGCCGGAGCCCGTGACGAAGTTGAGCACGCCGGCGGGCACGCCGGCGTCGACGAGGCACTCCACCAGCCGCAGCGCCGTGAGCGGCGTGGCCGAGGCGGGCTTGAAGACCACGGTGTTGCCGTAGACGAGCGCGGGCGCGAGCTTCCAGGCCGGGATGGCGATCGGGAAGTTCCACGGCGTGACGACCGCGACCACGCCGAGCGGCTCGCGGCGGCTGAAGAGCATGCCGTCGGGCGCGTTGGGCGGCAGCACGTCGCCGCCCATGCGCCAGCCCTCCCCGCCGAAGTACCGCAGGATGTCGCGCGCGCGGAGGACCTCACCCCTGGACTCGGCGAGAGTCTTGCCCTCCTCGCGCGTGAGCGTGCGGGCGACGTCCTCGAGGCGCTCGGTGAGCAGCTCGGCGGCGCGGAAGAGGATCGCGCCGCGGGCCGGCGCCGGCGTCGCCCGCCAGGCGGGGAACGCCTCGGCCGCCGCGGCGGCCGCCTGGGCCGCGTCTTCGGCCGTCGCCGCCGGGAAGACGGCGAGCACCTCGTCGGGGTCGGCCGGGTTCCTGGTCTCGAAGCCGGCGTGGTCGCCGGCGCCGACCCACCTGCCGCCGATGAGGTCCCTGCACGTCTCCATCCGCCCCCCGCGGTCGCGATGTCGTGAGCTCACCCGGGCACAACGATACTACGGCGGGCGCCCGCCGCGGCCGTACACATGGCGGCGGGCGCGGTCCGCGCCCGGAGTGGTCCGGACCCGGAGTCAGGCCTTCGGCAGCGGCACGAGCGCCCGGTCCGAGAGGCGCAGCGTCTCGCGATACCCGGCCGCGCGGGCGTGAGCGATCGCCTCGTCCCAGGCGCGGCCGACGTGCTCGGCCTCGTGGGCGTCGGAGTCGATGGTGAGCGGGATGCCGCGCGCGTTCGCGCGGCGCAGGATCTCGACCGACGGGTACATGACGCCCGCCGGGTCGCTGAACCGGTCGCTGTTCAGCTCGATGGCGGCGCCGGACGCCGCGAGGGCGTCCAGCGCCTCCTCGATCTCCGGCAGCACGGCCGGACCCGGCAGGTGTCCCCACAGACTGATGTAGTCGAGGTGCGCGAGGATGTCGAACCGGCCCCACTCCGCCGCCTGCCGCGCCGTGCGGTAGTAGGCGGCGAGCAGAGCATCCGGGTCGTCCCAGCGCGGGTCGCCGCGGAGCGCCGGATCGTCGAACACGAAGCCGTCGACCTCGTGGATGCCCAGCACGACGACCTCGAACGGCCAGGCCGAGAGGACCTCCTCCAGCTCGGCCTCCCGCCCCGCGACGTACTCGGCCTCGACGCCGAGCAGCACGCGGACGTCGTCGTGCCGCGCGGCCGCGGCCCGGACGTCGGCGACGTAGTCGCCGAGCTGCTCGGGCCGCAGCCACCAGTCCTCGTCCGGCCCGGGCGACGGCGTGAAGTGCTCGGCCACGGCGATCTCGGGCAGCCCGAGCTCGGCGGCCCGGCGCACGACGTCCTCGACGGTGCCCGTGCCGTCGGACCACGCCGTGTGCACGTGGTAGTCGCCGGGGAGCGCGGCGGGTATGCCCGTGCCGGGCGCGCTCACTCCTCGACCGCGCGCCCGCGGTTGCGGCGGATCAGCACCGCGAGGATGACGACCAGGGCGACCGCGATCACCACCCCGACCACGAGCCACAGCGTCGTCGACGAGCCCTCGCTCGCCGCCTCGGCCGCCGCCACCTTGGGCTTCAGCTCGAGGTAGCTCTGGCGGTCGAGGAAGTTGTTCCACACGCTGCCGCCCACGTACGGCTGCCAGCCCTCCCAGCGCTCCACGTTCACGGCCTGCAGCACCGACGGGTAGTCGATGACGATCATCGGCTGCTCCGCGTACATCACCGCCTGGCCCTGCTTGAGCAGTTCCATGCGCGCGGCGCTGTCCATCTCGCGGTACTGCTCCTCCGTGAGCCGGTCGTACTCCGCGTTGGACCAGTTCATCTCGTTGTAGTTCTCGATCTGGTCCGTGGTGAAGCACGCCGCCGAGTCACCGGGGTCGATGTAGCCCATGAAGTCCCACAGCGCAAGGTCGTAGTCGGGCGCGTAGGTGTCTCCCTTGTAGTTCCAGATGTCGTCGCCGAGCGCGCCCTCGTCCACCACGGAGTAGTCGATGTCCAGGCCGATCTCCTGCAGCCAGCCGGCGATGAGCTTGCCCTGCACCTGGCTCTCCGGCGAGATGTCGCGAGCCCACAGGCGGAGCTTGATGGGCTCGCCCTTCTTGTTCTCACGGACGCCGTCGCCGTCGGTGTCCTTGTAGCCGGCCGCGTCCATGAGCTGCTTCGACTTCTCGAGGTCGAAGCCGATCGTGTCCGCCGCGTCAGGCTGGAAGTAGGGGTTCGCCGCCTCGGGCCAGCCCTTCTTGGGGAAGATGCCGTACCCCGGGTCGGCGAGGCCGTTCCAGGCGAGGCTGGCGCACTTCTCGCGGTCGATCGCCCACGCCATGGCCACGCGGAACGCGGGGTCGACCAGCACCGGATTGCCCAGGGAGTCCGGGCTGTCGTAGCAGTTGACGTCGATGTACTCCCAGTTGTAGAGCGGGTACGGGATCGCCTTGATGCCGGGCTCGCTCTGCAGCTGCTTGAACTGCGTGGCCGGGATGACCTGGGCTCCGTCGACGGCGCCGCTCTTGAGGTCCTGCACCATCGTGTCCGAGTTCGTGTAGTACTGGAAGATGACCTCGTCGACCGTCGGCTGCTTGCCCCAGTAGCTGGGATTGCGCACCAGCTTGACGTACTCGTCCTTCTTGAACTCCACCGTCTGGAACGGCCCGGAGCCGACGATCGGGACGGGATTGCGGAAGGTGTTGCTCAGCTCGTCCACGCTGAGGTCGCCCCAGATGTGCTCCGGCAGGATGTAGATGTACACCTGCGTGAGCAGCATGTTGGCCTTGGGCGCCGTGCACGTGACCTTGAGCGTGGTGTCGTCGACGGCGACCGCCTTCTCCACGTCCTTGAGGTAGATCGCCAGGCTGAGCTCGTTCTCGATGATGGTGTTGAAGGTCCAGGCGACGTCGCGCGCCGTGAGCGGCTCGCCGTCCTGCCACGTGACGCCTTCGCGGATCTTGAAGGTCCACTCCTTCTCGTCCGCGCTAGAGCGTCCAGTCCTCGGCCAGGCCCGTCTCTTTGGACGGCAGGCCGTCGGCGCCGACGGCGACCAGGGTGTCGTAGTTCAGGAGCCAGATCTCGTAGGAGTTGCTGTAGCCGATGAAGGGGTTGAGGTTGAGCGGGCTCTCGCTCCACCCGAGCCGGAGCGTGACCTTCTCGCCGGCGTGGCGAAGGCGATGACGAAGTGGCCGCGGAGACCACACCGGCGCAGACGGCGACGAGTGCGAGCAAGACGATCACGGTGATCGTGAGGGTGACGACGCGATGTCGTCCGTGCCGGCCGTTCCTGCGTCCGCTCATCTCGGTCTCCCTTTAGTGCGGGTCCGGCGCTGCACCCGGCGCCGACGATACCCGCGACGGTATCGAGCCTACGGCCGGACCGTCAAGCACGAGCAACGCCCGCGCGGCGCGGCGGGCACGTATCACTCGCAGGGGGCAGCGTCAGATGTGGCGCCAGATGTGGCGCCAGATGTGGCGCCAGCCCCCGCACACACTGCCTCGCCTCCTGCGCGCCGCCAGGCGGGCGGGCGCGGGAGCCTCGGAACGGCGAAGGCCGGCGGTGCTTGCGCACCGCCGGCCTTGCCGGACGCGAAAGAGGCTGGCTCTTCCGTATGACTTGAGCGTCAGAGACGGTTCAGATCACATCATCCCCGGCATACCGCCGCGGCATGCCGCCGGGCATTCCGCCGCCGCCCTCTTCGGGCTTGTCGGCGACGATGCACTCGGTGGTGAGGATGTTCTTGGCGATCGACGCGGCGTTCTGGAGCGCCGAACGGGTGACCATGGCGGGGTCGATGATGCCGGCCTTGACCAGGTCCTCGTACTTGTCGGTGTCGGCGTTGAGGCCCTCACCGGGCTTCAGCGTCTTGACCTTGTTCACGACGACCGAACCCTCGAGGCCGGCGTTCTCGGCGATCTGACGCAGCGGCTCCTCGAGCGCGCGAGCGATGATCTGCTTGCCCGAGCGGAAGTCCACGTCGTCCGACTTCTTGTCGACCTTGATCGGCGAGATGGCGTTGACCAGCACGACGCCGCCGCCCGGCACGATGCCCTCTTCGAGAGCGGCGCGCGTGGCGTTGAGGGCGTCCTCGACGCGGTGCTTGGTCTCCTTCATCTCGACCTCGGTGGCCGCGCCGACCTTGATGACGGCCACGCCGCCGGCCAGCTTGGCGAGACGCTCCTGGAGCTTCTCACGGTCGAAGTCGGAGTCGGTGTTCTCGATCTCGCTCTTGATCTGCTTGATGCGGCCCTTGATGGAGTCGGTGTCGCCGGCGCCGTCGACGATGGTCGTGTTGTCCTTCGTCACGACGACCTTGCGCGCGCGGCCGAGCTGCGAGAGCTGCGTGTTGTCGAGCTTGAGGCCCATCTCCTCGGTGATGACCTCGCCGCCGGTGAGGATGGCGATGTCCTCGAGCATGCGCTTGCGGCGGTCGCCGAAGCCGGGGGCCTTGACGGCGACGCTGGTGAACGTGCCGCGGAGCTTGTTCACGACGAGGGTCGCGAGGGCTTCACCCTCGACGTCCTCGGACACGATGAGGAGCTGCTTGCCGGCCTGGATGACCTTCTCGAGGATCGGGAGCAGGTCCTGCACGGCGCCGACCTTCTGGTTGGCGATGAGGATGTAGGGATCCTCGAGCACGGCCTCCATGCGATCGGGGTCCGTGACCATGTACGGGCTGAGGTAGCCCTTGTCGAACTGCATGCCCTCGGTGAACTCGAGGTCGAGGCCGAAGGTGTTGCTCTCCTCGACGTTGACCACGCCGTCCTTGCCGACCTTCTCGATGGCGTCGGCGATGACGTCGCCGACGGCACGGTCGCGGGCGGAGATGGTGGCCACGCGGGCGATCTCCTCCTTGCCGGAGATCTCCTTGCTCTGCTTGGAGATGGCGGCGACGGCCTCGTTGACGGCCTCTTCGATGCCGTGCTTGATGGCCATCGGGTTGGCGCCGGCGGCCACCATGCGCAGACCCTCGCGCACGATCGCCTGGGCGAGCAGGGTGGCGGTGGTGGTGCCGTCACCGGCGATGTCGTTGGTCTTGGTCGCGACTTCCTTGACCAGCTGGGCGCCCTGGTTCTCGAAGACGTCCTCGAGCTCGATCTCGCGAGCGATGGTCACACCGTCGTTGGTGATCGTCGGGGCGCCGAACTTCTTGTCGAGCACCACGTAACGGCCCTTGGGGCCGAGGGTGATCTTCACGGCGTCGGCGAGCGCGTTGACGCCGCGCTCGAGGGAACGCCGAGCTTCGTCGTGATACTTCAGTTCCTTAGCCAAGATTCTTCAGCCTCCCCTCTTATTTTCCGACTACGGCCAGGATCTCGCTGGCGCGCAGGATCAGCAGTTCGTCACCGTCGGTGGTCTTGTACTCGGTGCCCGCGTACTTACCGTAGATGACCTTGTCGCCCTTCTTGACGTCCATGGGGATGCGGTTCTTGCCCGCCTCGTCCCACTTGCCGTCGCCCGCAGCGATTACCTCACCGATCATCGGCTTCTCTTTGGCCGTGTCGGGGAGAACGATGCCGCTGGCGGTCTTCTCCTCTTCCTGGACCGCCTTGATGATGACGCGGTCTTCGAGCGGCTTGAGCTTCATGCAGCAACCCTCCTTGGTGTGTACACCGTGGTTTCTCTCAGGCTTGAATCTGGCACTCTCGGGGAGAGAGTGCTAATCCACACAGCTGCGTATGGTATGACCGCTGCCGCGGGATGTCAAACCAGCGTCCGTCACCGGGCCTGGGCCACGGAGCGCGCGCTGAATACTGCGATCATGCAGGGATTTCATCGACTCGCAGTTGCGCGGCAGTCTGGCTCGACGAGTGCCTTCCGTGCTGCCGCCTGCCCCTGCGCGCGACTGGTCGGGGGCGCGAAGCGCAGCTAGGATGCAACGCATGAGCGCCACCCCCGATCCGCGCGGCACACACTCGCGCTCGACCCGCCGGCGCGCGCCTTACCCGCGCGCCGCTCGCGGCGGCGCAGCCGCGTGAGGGTGCTGCTGCAGCGCGTGAGCCGTGCGTCGGTGACCGTGGACGGCGCGCAGTGCGGCGCGGTCGGCCGCGGCTTTCTCGCCCTCGTGGGCGTGACCCACGAGGACGACCCGGCCGCGGCCCGCAGGCTCGCCGCCAAGACGGCGCGGCTGCGCGTGTTCGCCGACGAGGCCGGGCTGATGAACCTGGCGCTCGGCGACGTCGGCGGCGCCGTGCTCGCCGTCTCGCAGTTCACCCTGTACGCCGACACGCGGCGCGGTAACCGGCCGAGTTTCACGAGCGCCGCCGCGCCGGAGCAGGGTGAGACCGTCTACGAGGCCTACGTGGAGGCGCTGCGCGCCGAGGGAGTGCCGGTCGAGACCGGCGTGTTCGGCGCGCACATGCAGGTGAGCCTGGTCAACGACGGCCCGGTGACGATCCTCCTCGAGACGTAGAGGGCCGCCGGAGGCGCCCCGCGCCCGCGACGAGAACGCCCGGGCCGCCTGCAGGCGGCCCGGGCGTCTGTGACTCATCTCGAGACCGGCGCTCAGACCTCGTAGCCCTCCGCATGCCGCGCGTCGGCGAGCTTCTCGTTGCTCTGGGGCACGTTCTTGTACGCCGCGTAGCCGGCGAAGATGCCGCAGATCCAGGCGAACAGCCAGGGGCCCCACCAGTAGTACAGGTACGGGGTCCAGCGGTACTGGCCGCGGTTGTAGGTGTAGATGAGGCCGATCATGGCCGCGACGCAGACGATGATGCCGCCCACGCTCGGCCACTTGAAGCTGAGCAGGCCGCCGATCACCATGACGATCCCGAGCCCCACCAGGACGTGCACGCCCGAGAGGTACTCCGAGTAGAGGCCGAAGAACTGCGGGATGCCGAACACCGGGGCCGGGTCCATGGAGCGCGCGTAGAGACCGCCGCCGATGGCGAACGCGCCGGCGACGATGCCGGTAGCGGCCGTCAGGTTGGCGTACTTCTGACCCTTCATGCCTGGCCTCCCTCAACGGCGGCGCCGAACTCGGTGAGCTGGCCGCTGGGCGTGATCGTCGAGCCCTCGAGCGCCTCGTCGGTCGTGCCCTTGTAGATGTTCTTGAAGACGAGGTAGGCGATGGGCCCGGTGAGGATGCCGGCGAGGCCGCCGATCATCCAGTCCATGCCGTTGACGAACAGGGCGATGATGGCGATGGCGATGGGGAACGCGACCCACACACCGAGCAGCAACGTCGGCAGCGGGACCCGGAACGACCTGCGGCGTGTCGGGCTCCTTGACGCGCATGATCATCACCGTGAGGAAGATGAGCACGTAGGGGAACATGAGCAGGAACACGTCGATGGTGATGAGCGCGTCGAACTCGAAGTTGATGAGCACGGCGTTGACGACGCGCCATCAGCAGGATCGCCGCCCACGGCGTGCCCCAGCTCTTGTGCGTGCGGCCGAGGAACCTCGGGCAGCAGGCGGTCGCGCGACATCTGGAACTGCGGTCGCGCGCCCGTCGCCAGGTAGCCCGGCGTACAGGCCGATGTTGGAGAGGATCGCGGACATGCAGCATGAGGTAGCCCATGAACGCGCCGCCGACCACCTTGGCGAGCTCGACGAAGTCCTGCGCCGCCGCCGCCGGTCCACATGTTGAGCTAGTTGTCCGGCCCGCCGAGGTTGGCGATGCGGATGGAGGCCCAGACGGTGATGAAGTAGGTGGCGATGACCAGCGGCGTGCCGATCATGAGCGCCTTGGGGATGACCCTCTGCGGGTTCTCGATCTCGCCCGCGAGCGTGGACATCGACTCCCAGCCCGAGTACATCCACATCATGATGGCCAGCCCCAGGTTGAGCGAGGTGAGCACGCTCTCTCCCTCGTTGAGCATGGGGCTGAACCCGCTGCCGCTGCCCTTGACGACGCCGTACACGGTGAAGATGAGCAGCGGGCACCATGACGCCGATCTGGATGATGGTGAGCGACCACCCGGTGAGCTCCAGACCGCGGATGTTGATGAACGTGAACACCGCCACGATGCCGACGCCGATCAGCGCCCGTCTCGGTGGCGCCGAACCCCCACTGGTTCTGCATGTAGTCGAGCGCCAGCGCCACGTAGACCGCGGAGTCGACGTAGAGCGAGAGCGTCCACCACCAGCCGGCCTGGAAGCTCCAGTACTCGCCCATGCCCCGGCGGATCCAGCGGTACAGACCGCCGGCCTCCGGGACCATCGAGCCGAGCTCCGAGGCCACGAACGCCATCGGCACGCTCCACACGAGCGGCAGGATGAGGATCATGAGCAGCGTGAGCCCCGGGCCGGAGGACGAGACCACGTCCTCCATGCCGAACGACCCCGAGCACGTGAGCGTGAAGACGAAGATGACGGCCGTGATCAGCCGCATCCGTACGCGCTTCAGCCCCTCATTCCGAAGCATCTCGGTCATACGGACCCCCCAGAGTACGTTTGACTAAGTTCTAGGACAGCGCCTCGGGGGCGAGTTGCCAGAGGTCGACCGCCAGCTTGTCGTTCTCACCGTAATCTATCGGGACGTCGATGACAACGGGTCCGGGGTGCCGCAGGGCGCGGGCGAGGAGGGGTTTGACGTCGCCCGCCTTCTCGGCGCGGAGTCCCTCCACGCCGAACGAGCGGGCCAGGGTGACCAGGTCGGGGTTGTCGAAGCGCGTGCCGGCGATGCGGCCGAACTTGCGCCGCTGGTGCATCTCGATGAGGCCGTAGCCGCCGTCGCTCCAGACCACGACGACGAACGGGAGGCCGAGACGGCGCGCCGTCTCCAGCTCCTGGACGTTCATCAGGAAGCCGCCGTCGCCGCTGATGCAGACGACCTTGCCGCGGCCGCGGCGCGCCAGCGCCGCGGCGATCGTCGCCGGCAGCCCGAAGCCCATGGCGGCGAACCCGTTGCTGATCAGCACCGTGTTGGGCTCGCGCGCCTCCCAGAAGCGCGCCACCCAGAGCTTGTGCGCGCCGACGTCGCTGACGAGCACGTCGTCCGGCGCCATCAGCTCGCGCAGGTCGTGGAGCACGCGCTGCGGCTTGATGGGGAAGTCCTCGTCGGTGCCGGCGTCGAGCACGCGGCGGAACGCGCGCCGGTACGGGCCGCGCCTCGATGCTCGAGACCTCCTTGCCCTCGAGCAGCCCGGTGAGCTGGAAGAGGATGCGCGAGAGGTCGCCGATGAGCTCCACCTCGGGGATGAACTGGGCGTCGATCTCCGGCGGCACGGTGTCGATGCAGATGATGCGCTGCCGCCCCTCCGGGTTCCAGGCGGAGGGCGGCCACTCGATCATGTCGTAGCCGATGGCCACCACGAGGTCGGCGCGGCCGAGCAGCCCCTGCGGGTAGTCCTGCCGGCGCAGGCCGGCGGTGAACAGGAAGTGCGGGTCGGAGGCGTCCAGGACGCCCTTGCCCATGAAGGTCGTGATGACGTGCAGGCCCGTCTGCTCGCAGAACGCGCGCAGCGCCGGCGCCGCCTCCTGGCGCACCACGCCGTTGCCGGCCAGCACGACCGGCCGCTTGGCGCCGGTGATGATCTCCGCGGCGCGCAGCAGGCTCACGGGGTCGGCCTCGACCATCGGCTCGGGGCCGCGCGGCAGCGGCGCGCCGGTGACGGCGGTGCCCATGATGTCCTCCGGCAGCTCCAGGTGCGTCGCGCCGGGCTTCTCGGCGGCGGCGATGCTGAACGCCTTGCGCACCGCCTCCGGCACCATGCGCGGGTGGTGGAGGCGCGTGTTCCACTTGGTCATCGGCGCCAGCATGTCGACGGTGTCGATGAACTGGTGCGTCGTGTCCTTGTGCATGCCGGCGAGGCCCGTCTGGCCGGTGAGCGCCACCAGCGGCGCGTGGTCGAGCGTGGCGTCGCCGACGCCCGTGGCCAGGTTGCTGGCGCCCGGGCCGAGGGTCGCGAGACAGACGCCCGGGCGCCCGGTGAGGCGGCCGTAGGCGTCGGCCATGAACGCGGCCCCCTGCTCGTGCCGCGTGGGCACGAAGGTGATGAGCTGCGAGCGGTCGAGGGCCTCGCTGAGGTCCAGCGTCTCCTCGCCGGGGATGCCGAAGACGAACTCCACGCCCTCGTTCTCCAGGCAGTCGACGAAGAGGTCGGCGGCGGTGCGAGGAGTCTCGCTGGCGGGCGCGGGCGGGAAGACGGAGTCGGGACGGTGAGTCATGCTGTGCTCGAGTCTAGCATTCCGGCACCGCGCGCCGATGCGTCAGACTGGCCGCGTCCGAGCTGTTCGGACGGACACGAGGTCGATGCGTGGCCGGACGGCAGAGATGAGGACGCGGGGGATGGTCGTGGTGACCCACTCTGATTCCAGGTACCCGGCAGGTACCCGCCTTCAGAGGCGCCCGCGAGTGACACCCTCGGCGGGCGCCCGGCGTGCGCGAGGCGGGCGCGCCGCCTTGGCCTCGGCGTCGCTGGCGAAGGCGTCGAGGCCGAGGTAGTCGGGGCACGGGCAGCGCCGGCAGGAACCCGGCCGCGAGGCCGATCATGCCGGCGTTGTCGGTGCACAGGCTGAGCGGCGGCAGCGAGAGCTGCAGGCCCTCGGCCTCACACGCATCCGTCAAGGCGCGGCGCAGGCCGGAGTTGGCCGCCACGCCGCCGGCGACGGCGACGCGCCGCAGGCCCTCGTGCGCGGCGCCGGCGACCGTCTTCTCGACGAGCTGGCGGACGATGGCCGCCTGGTACGAGGCGGCGATGTCGGCGCGATGCGCCTCGATCTCCGCCTCGTCCCGAGCCTTGAGGTCGTAGAGCAGCGCCGTCTTGAGGCCGCTGAAGCTGAAGCCCCGGCCGCGCGGCACGGCGCGCGGAAAACGGGCGAAGCCCGGGTCGCCGCGCGCCGCCAGCTGGTCGAGCTCCCTGCCGCCCGGGTACCCGAGACCCAGCAGCCGGGCGCCCTTGTCGAACGCCTCGCCGGCCGCGTCGTCCATGGTCTTGGCGGCGACGCGGTAGCGCACGCCCTCCTCCACCACGGCGAGCAGCGTGTGCCCGCCGCTGGCGACCAGGCACACGAACGGCGCCTCGACGCCGAGGGCGTAGTTGGCGGCGATGTGCCCCTGCAGGTGGTTCACGGGGATCAGGGGCAGCCCGCGCCGGTAGGCGATGGACTTCGCCGTCGCCAGCCCGACCAGCAGGGCGCCGATGAGGCCGGGGCCCTGCGTGACGGCGACGGCCGAGAGGTCGTCCCAGCCCACGCCGGCCTGGCTCATCGCCTCGGCGACCACCTCGTTGACGAGCTCGGTGTGGCGGCGCGAGGCCACCTCCGGCACCACGCCGCCGAACTGCGCGTGCAGCTCGTTCTGCGACGAGACGATCGACGAGAGCACCTCGCGGCCGCGCACGACCGCCGCGCTGGTGTCGTCGCAGGAGGTCTCGACGGCGAGGATGAGGCCGTCACCGCGCGAGTCCCCTTCCCAGTCCTTCCACATGATGACCGCGTCCTCGCGGTCGTCGCTGTAGTAGCCGGGGCGGACGCCGGTGGAGACGAACCCGAAGCTGCGGTAGAGCTCGATCCCGGGCGCGTTGGAGACGCGCACCTCCAGCGTGTGCCCCCGGTGACCCTTGCGCTCGGTGATCTCGAAGTACGCCTCGAGCAGGTCCGACGCCACGTGCTCGCGGCGGACCTCCTCCGCCACGCAGAGGTTCATGAGGTGCCACACGTCGACGAACATGTCGGCGATGAGATAGGCGACCAGGCGTCCGCCCTCCTCGCAGACCAGGCAGATGCCGGTCTCGCGCGCGAGCTGGCCGTGGAAGATGGCCAGCGACCAGGGCAGGGTGAACGTGCGCGCCTCGAGCGCCGCGACGGCCTCGAGGTCGGTGAACTGCATGGGGCGGATGACCCGCCGGCGGTCGACGGCGTCGGGGACGACCTGGAGGCTCACGTGGCGCCTCCGGCTGGGGATGCGCGGGCGAGCCCGGAGCGGGCCGCGCGGGCGACGCGCGGCTGCGCGTCGGGAGCGCGGCCGTAGATGGGCAGCACCGCGTCGGGGCCGCGGACGAGGCCGGGCGCGCCGCAGGCGGCCGCCCGGCCGACCATCGCGGCCGTGGGCGCCACGACGCCCGCGGCGCGCGGCGCCGTCGCGGGCAGCAGGTCGGCGTAGAGCGACGGCGCCGTCGCCGCCCGTGAGCACGGCGCCGCGGGCGGCGAGCCAGGCGGCGAGGTCGTCGGCGCGCACCACGGCGACGTCCTCGACCTGGCGCAGGCCGCCTTCGCCGTGCTCGAACACGGCCGCGAACACCTCACGGCGGCGGCCGTCGATGAGCGGCACGAGCCTGCGGCCGGCCGCCTCCGGCGCGTCCGCAAGCGCGAGCGCGACGGCCGCGAGCGTGGGCACGCCGGCGAGGCCGGCGCCGCCGTCCGCCTGCGCGAGCGCCCGCGCGGTGGCGATGCCGATGCGCAGGCCGGTGAAGGCGCCGGGGCCGAGGCCGACGGCGACCGTGCCGACGGCCTCCCAGCCGGCGCCCGCCTCCTCCAGCACCTCGCGCACGAACGGCAGCAGGAGCTGCGAGTGCGCGGGGCCGCCGAGCGCCAGGCGCTCCGCGACGACGGACCCGTCGGCGGCGCAGAGCGCCGCCGAGCACGCCGTCGTCGCGGTCTCCAGCGCGAGGATCATGCGTGCGCCTTCGTCGCGCCGCCGGGGCGGGCTCCCGCGGCCGTGGCGGGCGCGATCCCCTGCTCGGCCGCGCCCGCCGCCACCGCGGCCTCCAGCGCCGCCGGCCCCGAGAGCCGCGCCGTCCGGCTGCGGAGCGTGCGATGGTCCAGCTCGACGCGCACGTCCGGTGTAGGGAGCGCTTCGCTGCCGGCGGCCGGCCACTCGACGAACGTCACGGCGTCCGGCGCCGAGGTAGTCGTCCCAGGCGAAGAGCTCGGCGTCGGCCCCGCTGCTCAGCCGGTACAGGTCGAGGTGATGCAGCTGTTCCCCGTCGCGGCCGTGGTAGCTCTGCGCCAGCGTGAACGACGGGCTGGTGACGGCGCCCCGCACGCCGCGCGCACGCAGCACCTCACGCACGAGCGTGGTCTTCCCCGTGCCGAGGTCGCCCTCCACGGTGAGCAGCATCGGCGGATGCAGCTGGCCGGCCAGCACACGAGCGAACTTCCGCGTCTGGGCCGGCGAGGCGAGGGTGAACGCGATCATGTCAGAAGAGGCCGAGCTGCTCCGGTTCGGCCGGCGGGCCTGCGGGAGCCGGCGGCACTGCCTCCGCGGCGACGCGGGCGGCCGGCGGTGCGGCATCGGCCGGAGCGGCGTCCGGTGCGCCGCGATCGTCGACCGGCGTGGCGTCGAGCGCGTCGCGCGCGAGATCCTCGAGCGTCGGCTCGGGCGCGTGGGTGGCCGGCGGCGCGGCGGGCGCCTGCGCGACGGGCCTGGGCGGGGCGGGCGCCTGGGCAGCCGGCGCCGGCGAAACGGGCGCCGGCGGCCGCACGGCGGGCCGCTCGAGGATCGGCGGCTCCTGGCCCGGCGTGGGCGCCGCCTGCGCCAGCAGCTGGGGCAGGTGCGAGAAGTCCGCTTCGAGCGTGGTCCGCATGGCCGGCGTGTAGAGCGCCGCGGCCGGATGGAAGATGGGGTACAGGTACAGGGCGTGCCCGGCGATCTCCGTCGCCCTGGGCCGGCCGTGCACCTTGGTGATGCCGGTGGGGTCGCCCGTCAGGAGCTTGGTGGCGAAGTTGCCGAGCGTGCAGATGACCTTGGGCCGGATGATCTCGATCTGCCGGAACAGGTACGGGCGGCAGGCCTCGATCTCCTCAGGCTGAGGGTCGCGGTTGTTGGGCGGGCGGCTCTTGAGGACGTTGGCGATGTAGACCTGCTCGCGCGTCATGCCGATGGACGCGAGCAACTGCTCGAGCAGCTTGCCGGCCTGGCCTACGAACGGCCGGCCCTGCTGGTCCTCGTGGTAGCCGGGCGCCTCTCCCACGAACATCAGGTCGGCGCCGGGGTCTCCCTCGCCGAACACGGCCTTGGTGCGCGTGGGCCCGAGCGCGCACCGGGAGCAGCACTCGACCTCCTCACGGAGGGCGTCGAGCGCGGCGATGACGTCGTCAGTGGCAGGTGCCACAGTTCCCGCTGGCGCAGCTGGAGCAGCTCTTGGTCGCTCCCTTGCCGCCGAGGTTGGACGACGATGAGTGGACGGCGAACGTGGAGAGCAGGCGGCAGACGTCGCCGGAGTGACACTCCGGGCACTCCGGCCTGGTCCCGTTGCGGACGAGTTCCTCGAACGCGGTTCCGCACTGGTTGCAGCAGAATTCGTAGATGGGCATGGCGGTAGTGTACCGCAACGCCATGCGATTGACCGCGCGTGCGAGAGGCCGTACGCTTGATGACGGCCCGGCGCCGAGCCTCGGCAGGCGACCGGGACATCGCCTGTGCTCACGCAGGCCTTGCGGCAGGCGCGGTACCACCCCCAGCGGGCGGACCGCAGCCGGAGAGGTCGGAGGCTTGACCATCGACGCGTATCGCTTCTGCGTTGTCGGTCCCGGACGTCTGGGATCGGCCGTGCTCGCGGGCCTGCAGGAGGCCCAGCTCACCGTCACCGCCGTCGGCGTGCACGGGGACGACGACACCAGCCTCTTCGGCTCCGTCCCGCACGTACGCGTGCGCGACGCGGCACTCGAGGCCGACGCCTGGTGGCTGGCCGTGCCCGACGACGAGATCTACTCGGTGGCCGGCCGGCTGGCCGAGGCGCTGCCGGCGGTCCGCCGGCCGGGCGCGCCGCAGCCGCTCGCCGTCCACTCGAGCGGCCTCGGGTCGGTGCACCTGCTCAAGCCTCTGTACGAACAGGGCGTGCGCGTGCTGTGCCTGCACCCGCTGCAGACGTTCGCCGGCGAGCCCAGGGCCGAGCTGCTGCAGGACGTCCCGTGCGCCGTCACGGCGCTCGAGGAGCGCGACCTGCTGCTCGGCGAGGAGCTCGCCGCCCGGCTGGGCATGCGCCCGTTCCGCCTGGCCGACGAGCAGAAGACGCTGTACCACCTCGCAGCCGTCGTCGGCTGCAACCTCCTGGTCGCACTCGAGAGCGAGGCCAAGCGCCTGATGGACGAGGCCACCGGCGACCCGCGCGGGCTCGACCACCTGGGCACGCTGCTCCGCACGACCATGGAGAACCTGCTGCGCAGCGGCGAGCCGGCGTTCGCGCTCACCGGGCCGGTCGCCCGCGGCGACATCGGCACGGTGCGCGCGCACCTCCGGCTGCTCGACCGTGAGAGCCCGCGGCTGGCGCAGACGTACCGCGCGCTCAGCCTGGAGGCCCTCACCCTGGCGGCGCCGCGGCTCGACGACGAGCAGGTGACCACGCTGCAGGAGCTGTTCGGCGCGGGAGGCCGGCCGCGTGATCGTCGCCCGGACGGTCGCGGAGGCGCGGGCGGCGCTGCGCGAGCTTGCGCGCCCCCTCGGCTTCGTGCCCACCATGGGCGCCCTGCACGCCGGCCACCTCAGCCTGGTCGAGGCGGCGAAGGCGCGCTGCGCGAGCGTCGCCGCCTCCGTCTTCGTCAACCCCACGCAGTTCGGCCGCGGCGAGGACTTCGCCGCGTACCCGCGTGACGAGGCCCGCGACCTGCGCCTCCTGGAGGAGGCGGGCGTCGCGGTCGTCTTCGCTGCCGACCGCCGACGAGATGTACCCGGAGGGCTTCGCCACCAACGTCCACGTCGGCGGCGCGCTCACCGAGAGCCTCGAGGGCGCCTCCCGCCCGAGCCACTTCGACGGCGTGGCCGTCATCGTCGCCAAGCTGCTCGGCGTGGTGCAGCCGGACGTGCTGTTCCTCGGCGAGAAGGACGCGCAGCAGCTCGCCGTCGTGCGCCGCATGGTGCGCGACCTCGACCTCCCGGTCGAGGTGGCCGGCGTGCCCACGCTGCGCGAGCCGGACGGCCTCGCCATGAGCTCGCGCAACGTCTACCTCACGGCGGCCCAGCGCGCGGTGGCGCCGGACCTCTACCTCGCGCTGCTCGCCGGCGCCGCGGCGGCGGGCAAGCCCGGCGCGACCGCCAAGGACGTCGTCGTGGCGGCCACCGAGCGCCCTGCTCCTCCCCGCCGGCGGCCTCGGCCCGGCATCCACGGAGGCAGCGATCGCCCAGCCGCGCTTCAAGCTCGACTACCTCGCCGTCGTGGACGAGGACACGTTCATCCCCGAGGACGAGCTGGGGCCGCGCTCCCGCCTCGTCGTCGCGGCCCGCCTCGGCTCCACCCGCCTCATCGACACCATCCCGGTCGCCGTCGGCGGCCCACCGGCACCATGACCCCCCAGCGCGTACCCCGTCCAGGACGCGACCAGCACGGAAGGAAGGACATCGTGAACCCAGTCGTCACCCCAGTCACCACGGAGCCCGAGGTCTGCGAGGGCCTCCTCCGCGTCGTCACCGGCGCCGTGGAGTTCTCCAGCCGCGGCAACGCCGACATCATCCGGATCACGGACGAGGTGCGCGAGCGCGTCGCCGAGAGCGGCGTGAGGAGCGGCACCGTCACCGTGTTCGCGCCGGGCGCGACCGGCGCGATCACGACCATCGAGTACGAGCCCGGCGTGATCGAGGACGTGCAGGACGTGCTCGAGACGCTCGCGCCGAGCGACCGCGTCTGGCGGCACAACGTCAACAACGGCGACGGCAACGGGCACTCGCACATCCGCGCCGCGCTGGTCGGCCCGTCGGTGACGATCCCCGTCGTTGACGGCCGCCTCACGCTGGGCACCTGGCAGGAGATCGCCTTCTGCGACTTCGACGCGCGCCCGCGCGAGCGCAGCGTCGTGGTGCAGGTGATGGGCGTATGAGCGAGCGCACGCTCGTCCAGGTGGCGCTCGACTTCGTCGACCTGCCGCGCGCGCTGGAGGTCGCCCGCGAGGCGGTCGCCGGCGGCGCCGACTGGGTCGAGGCCGGCACGCCGCTCATCAAGGCCGAGGGCCTGAACGCCGTGAGGGCGCTGAAGGCCGCGTTCCCGGACAGGACCATCGTCGCCGACATGAAGACGATGGACGCCGGCCGCACGGAAGTGGAGTACGCGGCCAAGGCCGGCGCCGGCGTGGTCGGCGTGCTCGGCGCCGCCAGCGACAGCACGATCAAGGAGTGCGCCGAGGCGGCGCGCAACTACGGCTGCAAGCTCATCGTCGACATGATCGAGGTCGCCGACCCGGTCGCGCGCGCGCAGGCGCGCGCAGGAGCTCGGCGCCGACTACATCGGCATCCACACGGCGATCGACCAGCAGATGCGCGGCGAGTCGCCGTTCGCCACGCTGCGCGCCGTGGCCGCGGCCGTGGACATCCCCGTCTCGGTGGCCGGCGGCATCAACAGCGAGACGGCCGCCGCGGCGGTCGAGGCCGGGCGCCGCGATCGTCGTCGTCGGCGGCGCCGTCATCAAGTCGGCCGACGCGGCGGCGGCCGCAGCCGAGATCCGCCGCGCCGTGGACCAGGGCGTCTGCATCGAGACCACCCTGTACAAGCGCGCGAGCGAGGCCGACATCCGCACGGCGCTCGAGCAGGTCTCGACGGCCAACATCAGCGACGCCTGGCACCGGCAGCCGAGCCTGCCGGGCATCCGGCCGCTCCTGCCGGGCGCGCACATGTGCGGCCCGGCCGTCACCGTGCGCACCTACGCCGGCGACTGGGCCAAGCCCGTCGAGGCCATCGACGTCTGCAAGCCCGGCGATGTGCTCGTCGTCGACGCCTGTGACGCGACGCCGGCCATGTGGGGCGAGCTGGCCACGCACAGCGCCATGGTCAAGGGCGTCGCCGGGCTCGTCGTCTGGGGCGCGATCCGCGACACGCCGGAGATCGCGCGCCTCGGGTTCCCCGCCTTCAGCAGCAAGGTCTGCGCCAACGCCGGCGAGCCCAAGGGCTTCGGCGAGATCAACGTGCCCGTCGTCATCTCCGGGCAGACGGTGAGCCCGGGCGACTGGATCGTCGGCGACGACGACGGGATCATGGTCCTCCCCAAGGAGCAGGCCGTGGAGCTCGCCAACCGCGCCATGGACGTGCTCGAGAAGGAGAACCGCCTGCGCGGCGAGATCGACGCCGGCAAGACGCTCGCCGAGGTCGCCTACCTGCAGAAGTGGGAGAAGAAGGGGTAGAGCCGGTCAGCGCGCGCGGCGCGCGTACCAGTTGAACTGCAGGCTGGTGCCGGCCTGCTGGAAGCGGTCGTCAATGCCCGGCCCGCCCTCGGGGAAGAGCACCGCGAAGTAGTACGTGCGTGTCTCCCTGGGGCGGAACGCGCCGAGCTTGAGCATCGGCATCTGGCGCAGCGGGCCGGTGTAGACGAGCTGCGGCCGGTGGCGTGCGCGAGAGCCGCTTCACGGTGAGGACGAGCCGGTAGGAGAGGCGCCCGCCGCCAGTACCCGGGGTCTCGAGGAGCTTGGAGAGGCCCAGGTAGAAGCGGGCGCGCACGCGGCTCGCGTTGCCGATCTTCACCATGCCGGTCGTGCTGTCTCCGGGCAGCATGCCCTGCATGCCGATCAGGGCGTCGCCGCCTCTGCTGTTCTTGATGCGCACGCGGCCGCTGCGGGCGAGCTCGCGCGCGGCGGCGTCGTCCGTCGGCTTGACCGCCGCGTACGCGACGGTGCCGAGCAGCACGAGGACGACGGCCGCTGCCGCCGCCACGGCGAGGCCGCGGCGGCCGAGGCGGCCACGTCCGGTCCCGCGAGGGTGTCTGCCCTGTGTGTCCGTCGTTCCTCTCTCTGTCCTCATGCGCGGATGCCCGCACGCGCACGACAGCGTACCGCGTCGCGAGCGGCGCGTACTGTGGTTATCGGCAACCGCGGGCGAAACCGTAGTCTTCCCTGGCAATGGAGTCGCCCCGCCGGATGAGCGCGCCGGCGGGGCGACAGATGGAGACGGGAGTCGCGGCGAGGTGGGCGCCGGATCCCGTCTCTCTCCCAAGAACCATGGACGTGCAGCCTTGTCGTTGCTGCCTGGGACAGAGCATCGGGCATCGGCTTCCCTCAGCCAATGAGGAAATGAGCACGAGGGTGACGGGGTCAGAAGACCCCCGGCGTCACGCCCTCCCGGCGGCGTCGTGCGGGAGCCCGTCGTCCTCGATCTGCCGGGCGACCTGCTCGCCGGCCTCGCGCCACAGCGACCACAGGAGCGAGAGCGCGATCAGGACGGCCGGGAGGCCGATGAGCGCGATGCGCACCGTGCGCATGCTGAGCGCCGCGAGCACATACCCGAGCAGCGGCACGTGGAAGGAGTAGCGCGCCTGCACCGGTTCGTTCAGCGTGATGGGGTTCCAGGGGTCTTCGGTCTCGTTGAAGTCGCCCTTGGTGCGGAACGCCGGCTGGCCCTCCGGCCCCGTCTCGACGCCGATGATGCGGTGCGTGACGGCGCCCGACATGCCGGGCGGAGTGAAGGTGATGATGTCGCCGGTCTTGAGCTGGGCGAGCGGCGTGATGCGCGAGTAGATGACGGAGCCCTTGGGGATGGTGCCGGTCATCGAGCCGCCGGTGATCACGTAGCGCTGCAGGCCCAGCAGGCCCGGCAGGAGGATCGCGGCGATGGCGAAGACGAGCGCCGCGACGCAGAGCGCTGTGACGAGGCGGCCGAGGTGGCGCTTCACGGAGAGCCCCTTGCCACCGCGCGAGACGCGAAGGCCCGAGAGACGAGGCGGTCCTTGCCGGCCTTCGTCTTCGTCGGGTGGTTCGCGGTCACGTGGGGGCTCCTTGTCGGGTGGTCTCGGGGCGGAAAGACCGAGGGGGCGGGGCGAGGCCGTGTGGCCCGGCCCCGCCCCCTCGGTGATCAGATCAGGTCAGATGATCAGTTGCTGACCGCACTCCCAGTCGAACGTCGACGGTCATCGTAGGCAGCCCTTGTAGTTGTTGTCGGCGCCCTTCTCGGCAGCCGGCGCGGCGGTCGCCGTCCGGGAACGGTGACCTCGAAAGTGTAGGTGCTGGCGCACGCCGGAGGCGATAGCTGCCGCAGTCGACGCTGGCCGGCAGCCGTTGATATTGCCGGCTCAGACGACGCATCGTAGTCGGTCATCGGGTGTCGGTGACGTCGAACCGAGTTGAAGGACATCGAGAGAGCAGCCAGTGTGCCAGGCGCCGGCTGGTGTCGACCGGTCGGCTGGTGAGCGCAGAAGTCAGCGGAGCCGTCGCCGTTGTTGTCGACGGTGACCGTCCCGGTCCTGGTCGCCTGGCCTGGCCACATGTTCGTCCGGCGTGAGCTTAGAGACGTCATCAGCGCCCGCCGTTGCTGGTGTGCATGGTGAGGTTGCCGGCCGTGAACACGTTGCCGGGTTGGCCGAGGTGGCCGTGAAGCTGGCGCTCGAGGCCACGAGTGCGGCCGCGGTGAGCACCAGGATGGCGAGCGTCGCGAGGACCATGATCCTCCGCTGGCCGAACAGGACCTTCATGCGCTTCATTTCTTCTATCCTCCGTGTGCCTCACTCGCGCCCTGCGAGTGCCACTTTGGCCCGACCCCCCGGAGAGTGCGGGGCCGATCCCTTGCCGGTCTCTTGCGGGGTCTCTCTCGTGGTGTCGCCTTGCTGGGCAACAACCCGCAGCGGGAGCATGTATCGGCAGGGATACCTAGGCCTTTAGCCCTTTGCTGGGCTCGACTGGACGGATGTTCTAGGTACGCGTACCCAGATACCCAGGTACGGACCGGGAAAAGTGCTGCGTTTGCAGGACGAAGATGTGCGGAGGGGTTGTCTGCGCAGACGACGGGGGCTCAGGCGGGCCGGGGGCCGGAGAAGGCCCGGACCGCTCCGCGCTCGGGGGCGCCGGCGGCGTGCGCCGCGGCGACGATGTCGCGGCGCAAGGGCCGGCGTGGCAGACGCACGAGGTGGCCGGCGCAGCGGCAGTCGCCGGCGCCGAAGCGGCGCGGCCGGCGCTCCGCGCCGGCGACCGCCGCCAGCGCGCCGGCGAGCTCGCACTCCCCCGCCGCGCCGTCGACCAGCCAGGCGCGCTCGGCGGGGAACGCCGTGAAGAGGTAGTCGGCGTGCCAGCGCAGCAGCTTCTCGCGCGCGAGGTGGCGCGCCACGCGCGCCTCTCGGGCGCGCAACGCGCTCCCCACGTAGGCGTACCAGCCGCGCTCGAGGGTCACGACGCCGAGTGAGCCGACGGCCAGCGTGGAGCGGCGCGGGACGCGGGTGAGGACGACGTAGAGGCGGGTGCGGCGGCGCCGGCGAGCCGGCGGAACCGTCCGGAGCGGGCGCCGGCGAGGTCACCGGCCCGGCGCCTCCCAGTCGGCCGGCTTGGCCGAGCGCGGCGGCAGCGTCTCGCCGCGCAGGCGGCGCGAGCCTGCCGCCATGCCTCCGCGGCGCGGCTGGCAGCGCGGGCAGTAGTGCGTGCCGCGGCCGCCGACGACGACCCGCTCCACGGTCGTCCCGCACACGCGGCACGGCTCACCCGTGCGCTGGTACACGCTCAGGATCTCCTGGAAGCTGCCGCGCTGCCCCGCGGGGTCGATGAAGCTCTCGATGCTCGACCCCTCGTGGTCGATGCCGGCCTGCAGGGTCTCGAGGACGGCCGCGTGCAGGCGCAGCGCCTCACGCGGCCCGACGCTCCCGGCCGCCCGCAGCGGGTGCAGGCGGGCGCGGAACAGCGCCTCGTCGGCGTAGATGTTGCCCACGCCGGCGATCCGCCGCTGGTCCATCAGGAACGCCTTGAGCGGCGCGCGCCTGCCCGCCAGCGCGCCGCGCAGATACGCGGGCGTGAACTCGGGCCCGAACGGCTCCGGACCCATGCTCCGCGAGCCGAAGAACTCGTCCTCGGCCGCCGGCGCGAAGGCCCACAGGCGGCCGAAGCGGCGCACGTCCTGGAAGAAGAGCGTCGTCTCGGGCTCGAGCCGCCAGACGAAGCGCGCCGGCCGCTCGCCCGGCTCCTGACGGAACACCAGCTGGCCGGTCATGCGCAGGTGGACGACGGCCACGGACGGGCCGCGGTAGCCACCGGTGGCGGCGCGCAGCGGGTCGCCCGCCGTCGCCGGGGCCGGCCGGCCCGCCGGCAGCGCCGGCCGGCCCTTCCGCCGCCCCAAGGTCCACCAGCAGGTACTTGCCGCGCCGGCGCAGCCCCGTCACCCGGCGCCCCGCCAGGTAGCCGTTCAGCTCCTGCTCCGTCTGCGCGCTCACCGTCCAGTCGTTGACGACGACCTCGCGCAGCAGCAGCCCCGGCAGGCACGTCAGCAGGCGCCGCCGGACGGTCTCGACCTCCGGGAGCTCAGGCATCGCCGGAGCCAGCGCGGGGGCCGGCGGCCGCGTCGTCGCCGGCCTCACCGTCGTCGATCCGGCTCCGCCACCACTCGAGCAGGAACGCTCGCGCGCCATCGGCATCGGCCACTTCGCCCGCCTCGACTTCCTCGTCCAGCGCGTCCAGCGCCTTCCCGACAGCCGGCCCCGGCTCGAGGCCGAGCAGCGCCATCACGTCGTCGCCGCCGAGCAACTGCGGCGCCGGCGCCTTGCTCACGCCGGTCCAGACCGTGCGCGCCAGGCGGTAGTGCCGCGCCATGGAGGTGAGCGAGGTCTTCTCCCCGCGCGTCGCCAGCCTGTCGCAGAGCGAGACGACGACGGATTCGAACACCCACGGGTCCACGTCGCGCCGGTACCGGGCCAGGGCCCGGCGCGTCAGCGGCTGCTCGCGCGTCAGGAACCCGAGCCGGAGGTGCTGCCGGACGAGGGTGCCCACGTACTCCACGAACCGGTTGCTGAAGTTCAGCCGCCGGCCGATGTCCGCGGCCATCTGGCGGCCGGTCTCGTCGTGGTGCCAGAAGATCACCCGGCCCTGGTCGTCCACAACGCGGACCACCGGCTTGCCGATGTCGTGCAGCAAGACGGCCCAGGCCACGGGGACGAGTGGCTCGACGCCGGGCATGCCGGCCTCCGTGGGCGTCGTCAGGAACCTGCGCCCTCCGAGCTGCGCCACCACGCCGACGACATAGGTGAGCGCCTCGAGCGTGTGCTCGAACACGTCGAGGTGGTGGTACGGGTTCTGCTCGACCCCGCGCAGGCGGTCGACCTCGGGCAGGATGACCGCCAGCGCGCCCCACACGGCGAGGTCGCGGAGCGCGAACGGCGCGCCGCGCGTGGCCAGCAGCGCGCAGAGCTCGTCGCGCACCCGCTCGCCGCTCACGCGCGCGAGGCCGGGCGCGGCGCGGAAGGCGGCCTCCGTGGCCGCCGCGTCCGGCACCAGGTCGAACACGCGCGCCAGGCGCGCGAGGCGCAGCACGCGCAGCGGGTCGTCGTCGAGCGAAGCCGGCGAGCACAGGCGCAGACGGCCGGCGGCGAGGTCGGAGAGCCCGCTGAGCGGGTCGACGATGTCGTCGCCGTCCAGCGGGCGGGCGAGCGCGTCCACGGTGACGTCGCGCGCCCGCAGGTCGGCCTCAAGGCGGACGGCGCGCGTGGCCGCATCCGGCGGGTCGCCCGCCGGCCCCGCGCGCAGCGCGGCGACGTCGATGTGCAGCTCGCCGATCACGACCCGCCAGGTGCCGAAGACGTCGGAGGTGGAGTAGACGCCGCCGCCGAAGCGGTCGGCCAGCGCCCGCGCCAGCGGCTCCGGGCGCCCGTCCACGGCGATGTCGACGTCGCGGACGCGGCGCCCGAGCAGCTCGTCGCGCAGGCAGCCGCCCACGAGCCAGCCGGCCTCGCCGGGCGCGAGCGCCGTCATCGCCGCCCGCGTGATCTCGTCGGGGGTCGGCGGCGTGACGAGGTAGCGGGCGTTCATGGCTCTCAGGCCGAGGGCGAGACGCCGCGGTACACGCGCACCACCCGCGGCGCCACGTCGCAGGCGACCTCGTAGTTGATGGTCCCGAGCATGCGCGCCGTCTCCTCGCAGAGGATGCGCGGCGTCTCCGGAGCGTCCAGGCGCGGACCGTCTGGAGCGGTCCAGGCGACCGTGGACCCGCCGGCCACGCCGTCCCCGGCGGGTCCGAAGAACACCACTTCGTCGCCGGCCTCTCCCCAGTCGTCCGGCAGCTTCACGGTCATCTGGTCCATGCTGATGCGGCCGATGATGGGGCAGCGCCGGCCGGCCACGAGCACCTCGGCGCGGTTGCCGAGCGCGCGCCGCACGCCGTCGGCGTAGCCGACCGGCACGATGCCCACGCGCGTCAACTCCACGCAGAAGTAGGTGCGTCCGTACCCGACGGAGTCGCCCGGTACCATCTCGCGCACGCCGGCGATGTAGGACATGAGCTTCATCGCCGGCCGCAAGCCGTCCTTGAAGGGGTCGTCGTTGGCCGGCGCGAGTCCGTACAGGGCGATGCCGGTGCGGACCATGTCGAAGTGGGCGCGCGGCCCGCGCAGCGTCGCCGCGCTGTTCGCCGTGTGGCACAGCAGATCCGGATACTGCTCCTTGAGCTCCCCGGCCAGCGTCGTGAAGCGCCGCAGTTGCAGCTCGAAGAAGTTGGCGTCGACCTCGTCGGCCGTGGCGAAGTGACTCATGAGGCCGTGCAGCACGCCGCCGGCGTGAGCCCGCTCGCAGAGCTCGCGGACCTCGTGCGCCATCACGCCGAGGCGGCCCATGCCGGTGTCGAACTTGACGTGCACCGGCACGCCGAGCCGGACCGCCTCGTCGACGAACGCGGGCGACCAGGCGACGACCTCGGCGCACGCCCGCGCGGCCCGCTCCAGCCCAGTGCCGGTGAGCGGGCCGAAGATCAGGATCGGCGCCTCCAGCCCCGCCTCGCGGAGCTCTTCGGCCTCCGGCGCCGTGGCCACGCCGAGCCAGGTGGAGCCGGCCTCCAGCGCCGCCCGAGCCACCGGCACTGCGCCGTGCCCGTAGCCTGCGGCCTTGACGACGGCGCAGTGCGCGGCGCCCTCCGGCAGGTCGGCCATCAGCCTCCGGACGTTGTGCCGGATCGCCTCGAGGTCGATCTCGGCGATCGCCCGGTGTCGCCCTGCCAGCACTCAGACCCCCAGGATCTTCATGATGTCGTGACGGGTGACGATGCCCACCACGACGCCGTCCTCGTCTACCACCGGCACACGGTCGAACCGGTGCTTGCTCATCAGCGTCGCGGCCATGCGCGCGGGGTCGTCGGGGCCGATCGTCTTGACCTTGTCGCCGTCGGTCATGAGCTGCTCGACGGTGGCCGCCGCGGCCTTTTCCACGCGGTCCCTGAACTTCTTCTCGCTCTCCAGATAGATGATGCTGTCGAAGATCTCGAAGTAGTGCGGCAGGGCGATGTCGGCGTCCATCGCCATGAGGTCGCCCTCGGTGACGACGCCCGCCAGCCGGCCGTCGTCGTCCACCACCGGCGCGCCGCCGATGCGCTGGTCGCGGAACAGCGCCACGAGGTCCTTGACCGCGAGGTCGGGCTTCACGGTGATGACCGGCGCGGTCATGATGTCGCGGGCGAGCGGCTCGCCCGGTACGGGGTCAGTGGTGGTGCTCATCGCTCTCCTCCTGTGGACCGGCCTTGAGCCGCTCCACGGCGGCGGGCAGGTAGTGGAACAGGTCGCTCGCGACCATCGCCTCGGTGCCGACGGCCTCCTCGGACGCGAGATCGGCCGCGAGGCCGTGCAGGTACGCTCCGAGGCACGCGGCCTCGGTGGCCGGCAGGCCCTTGGCGAGCTGGGCGACGATGACGCCGCTCAGCACGTCGCCGGTGCCGGGCGTGGCGAGGCCGGGGTTGCCGACCGGGACCACGTAGGCGGTCCCGGACGGGTCGGCGACGATGGTCGCCTCGCCCTTGAGGACGACGGTGACGTTGCCGCGGTGCGCGGCCGAGACGGCGCACTCCAGCCGCTGGGCCGCCACCTCGTCGGCCGGCCGGCCGATCAGGCGGCCCAGCTCGCCCTCGTGCGGCGTGATCACCGTCGGCGCCGTGCGCTCGGCGAGCAGCTCCAGCTTCTGGCCGAGCGCGTACAGCCCGTCGGCGTCGAGCAGCAGCGGGACGTCGACGCCGAGCAGCTCGCGCACGAGCGCCTGGGCGCCGTCGGTGCGGCCGAACCCCGGGCCGACGGCGGCCGCCTTGAGCTGCCCGGCCTGCTCGAAGAGCGCGGGCCGGGCGGCCATGCCGAACTGGCCGTCCTCGCCAGGCACCGTGACGGTGATCACCTCGGCGTACGGCTTCTGCGTGCTCGCGCCGTCCGGCAGCGCGGCGTGCACCAGGCCGGCGCCGCCCCTGAGGGCCGCGAACGCGGCCATGTGGGCGGCGCCCTCCATGCCCTTCGAGCCGCCGGCGACGAGCACCGTCCCGACCGACCGCTTGTGGTCGAGCGAACCCTTGAGCACCACCAGCTCGCCCATCGCCTCGTCGGTCAGCAGCCACACCTTGGGATCCTGGTCGCACAGCGCCGGGATGCCGATCGGCGCCACCACGACCTCACCGGAGAACGCGCCGCCGGGGGTGACGAAGTGTCCGACCTTGGCGGCGTGCAGCGCGACGGTGACGTCGGCGAACACGGCCGGCCCGTGGATCGAGCCGGTGCTCGCGCCGACGCCGCTCATGATGTCGATGCTCGCCACAGCCCCGGGCGCTTCGTTGATCAGCTCGATGACCGCCGCGGCCGGCCCCTTGGCGGCGCCGGTGAACCCCGTTCCGAACACGGCGTCGACCACCACGTCGGCCATCTCCGTCAGCACGACGGTGTCCTCGTGCAGCGCCCCGCCCGCGTCGGTCGCGGGGCGCACGTCCACGCCGAGCCTCCCGAGGATCTCGAGGTTGAGCCGCGCGTCTCCCGTGTACTCCTCGGGCGGCGCCAGCACGAACACGGTGACCTCCACGCCCTGGTCGAAGAGCTCACGCGCCACCACGAACCCGTCCCCGCCGTTGTTGCCCTTGCCGGCGAACACCACGGCCTCCTCGGGCTCGTAGCGCTCGAGGATCTCGGCCGCGACGGCCATCCCGGCGCGCTCCATGAGGTGCCCGCCGGGGATGCCGATGCCCTCGATCGCCAGGCCGTCGACCTTCCGCATGCCGTCGGCGCTGTACAGGGCCAGCAGCAGGGACTCATCCATGCGCGTCCTCCTTGAGTGCGGCGGCGATGGCGTAGGCCATTCCACCGGTGTGGCTGAGCGAGACCTCGACCCGCGTCACGCCCAGGCGCCGCGCGATGTCGGCGACGCCGCCGTGCAGCGCGATGAGCGGCTTTCCCCCCGAGAGTACCTCGATGTCGCGCCACACGAACCCGATGATACCGATTCCCAGCGCCTTGCCGACCGCTTCCTTGGCGGCGAAACGGGCGGCGTAGCGGAGCCACGGATCGGCGAAGCCGTCGCAGTACGCGCGCTCCTGCTCGCTGAAGAGCCGCTCGTAGGCGCGCGGCAGCCGCTCGAGCAGCCTGCGGATGCGCGCGGCCTCGGTGACGTCGATACCGAGGCCGAACAGCAGCCCGGCGGGCGGGATCTGCGGGAGGCTCAGCCCCCCGCCCGCCCCATCTGCGTGCGCGTCGCTCATGCAGGCATTCTATCCGTCGGACGGCCTCCGCTCCCCCGGAGCCCCGCCGGACCGCCGGGCCGGGCCGGGCGGGCATGTCTTCGCAGGGCACTCTGTTTGTGGATAGCCGACGGATAGCCGCGGCGGCAGTCGATCGCCCCCAGCGGCCAAACTGGATAGCCGAGGGCTAGCCGCAGACACAGCGACCGGCGGGGACATCCCTCCTCCCGCCACGGCGTCCACGCCCGCGCGGACGTCACGGGTCGACGATCACTCCACGGTGACGGTCTTGGCCAGGTTGCGCGGCTGGTCGACGTTGAGGCCCTTGATGCCGGCGATGTGGTACGCGAGCAGCTGCAGCGGGATGACGGTGAGGATCGGCGCCAGGTGGTGGTCCACCTTGGGCACCCAGAGCACGTCCCGGGAGAGCTCGCCGATCACGTCGTTGCCGTCGGTGGCCACCGCGATCACGTCGGCCCCGCGCGCGCGCACCTCCTCGATGTTGCTGACGAGCTTGCCGAGCACCGGCCCGTCGTCGGCGACGACCACGACGGGCGACTCCACGTCCAGCAGCGCGATGGGGCCGTGCTTCATCTCGCCGGCGGCGTAGGCCTCCGTGGGGATGTAGCTGATCTCCTTGAGCTTGAGCGCGCCCTCGAGGCAGACGGCGTAGCCCATGCCGCGACCGAGATAGAGGAAGAAGCGCTCGTCGTGGTAGCGGCGGGCGATCTCGAGGCTCGCGCTTGGACGGGCGAGCAGCTGCTCGGCGAGCTCGGGCACCGTGCGCAGCTCATGCCCGAGCCGTTTGAGGTCGGTCTCGCTCATGGAGCCGCGCGCCCACGCGAGGCGCAGAGCGAGGAGCAGGAGGGCGGCGACCTGGCTGGTGTGCGTCTTGGTCGCCGCCACGCCGATCTCCAGGCCGGCGCGCGTGAAGAGCACGAAGTCGGCGTCGCGCGTGGCCTGGCTGCCGAGGATGTTGGTCAGCGCGAGCACGGGCGAGCCGGCCTCCCGGGCGAGCCGCATGGCGGCGAGCGTGTCGGCCGTCTCGCCCGACTGGGTGATGCCGATGACCAGCGTGTCCGGGTCGAACACGGGCTGGCGGTAGCGGAACTCGCTGGCGACGTCGATCTGCACCGGCACGCGGGCCAGCTGCTCGATCGCGTAGCTCACGATGAGGCCCGCGTGGTAGCTCGTGCCGCAGGCGACGATGAAGATGCGCCGCAAGCGGCGCAGGAACTCGTCGCCCAGTCCCGCGACCTCGTTGAGGTCGACGGTGCCGTCTTCGCAGAGCCGCCCGGCCAGGGTGTCGCGCAGGGCGGCCGGCTGCTCGTGGATCTCCTTGAGCATGAACGTCTCGTAGCCGGCCTTCTCAGCCGCGTCGTCGTCGCCGGGGAACTCCGACTCCTCGCGCTCGAGGACGTTGCCGGCGACGTCGGTGTACTCCGCGCCGCCGGCGCGGAGCGTGACGACGTCGCCGTCCTCGAGCACCACGATCCGGCGCGTGTGCTGCAAGAAGGCGGGGATCGCCGAGGCGAAGAACATCTCGTCCTCGCCGACGCCGACCACCAGGGGCGTCTCGAGCCGCGTGCCGACCAGCAGGTCGGGCTCGTCCGCGGACATGGCGACGAACGAGTAGTGGCCCTCGAGCTCGCCGAGCGCCGCACGCACCGCGGCCGGGAGTCCCTCGTCCGCATGCTCCTCGATGAGGTGCGCGACCACCTCGGCGTCGGTCTCGCTGGTGAAGGTATGGCCGCGCTCCGTGAGCCGCGCGCGCAGGTCCTTGTAGTTCTCCACGATGCCATTGAGGACGATGGAGATGCGGCCGCTGCAATCGTTGTGCGGGTGCGCGTTCTCCTCGGTGGGCCTGCCGTGCGTGGCCCAGCGCGTGTGGCCGAGGCCGACGCAGGCGTCCGACCCGTTCTCGCCGGCGGCCCGGAACAGCTCGTCCAGGTTGCCGACGGCGCGCACGCAGTCGATGCCGCCGGGTTCGATGAGCGCGATGCCGGCCGAGTCGTAGCCGCGGTACTCCAGGCGCCTGAGGCCGTCCAGGATGATGGGCTTGCCGGGACGTCGCCCGACGTAGCCTACGATGCCGCACATGCGTGCTCCCTTCGGTAGGTCAGGGCGCAGATGGGCAGGCTGCGGACAGGCACTCTCGAGTCGCTTTGTCTCCGCCGTTGCCAGCGGGGTTTGTCGACTCGATGACGACCGTGCCGGGCCGGGAGGCATCCGCCGAGTCTTTCGATGAACCTCCACCTCGTCACCCGCGCGGAGCCGCTCCCTCTCGGGAGCCGCCGCGCGGGCCAGGCGCTACAGGTTGCTGACGGGTGTCCGCACCACCGGTCTGCTATGTCGGGGGGTATTCTACCCCGCCGCACTCCTCTGCGCCGCCGGGCGGCCCGGCTCCGGCGGCCGGCTACGCGCGCTCGATGACCGCCGTCACGTCGAACTCCACGAGGAACTCGGGGCGGGCGAGGATCGCCGGCTGCACGTAGGTGCTGGCCGGCGGCTCCGAGACGAGGCGCGGCGCGTACTCCTGGTAGTACTTGAGCTCGGCGGCGCGCATCTGCTGGTAATACTCGAGGTCCTTGAGCAGGATGATGGTCTTGACGATGTTCTCCATCGAGCTGCCCATCTCTTCGAGCACGGCGCGCACCTTGTCGAGGCAGGCGAAGACCTGGGCCTCGACCCCGACCGTCAGGCACGATCCGTCTTCGGTGCTCTGCGGCGTCATGCCGCTGAGGAAGGCGATGTTGCCCACGACGATGCCCGCGGCGTACTTGGGCGTGCCGGGGTGCACGTTGGGATACGTCTGCTCCACGCCACCGATCTTGAACGGGTAGTACTTCACTTCATCGCTCACGACGATCCCCTCCGTCAGGCCAGGTGCTCCTCCACGACCGCGACGATGCGGTCGCAGGCTGTGTCGACGTCGTCCTGCGTGGGCGCCTCGGCCATCACGCGCACGAGCGGCTCGGTGCCGGACGGCCGCACGAGCACGCGGCCGCTGCCGTCGAGGCGGCGGGTCTCCTGCTCCACCGCCGCCCACACGGCGGCCGCGCCGTCCAGCTCGCCAAGGTCGCGCACGCGCACGTTGACGAGCCTCTGCGGCAGCCGCTCCATGACCCTGGCCGCCTCGGCCAGCGGCACGTCCATCTGGCGCAGCGCCTGCAGCAGCAGGAGCGAGGTGGCGAGGCCGTCGCCGGTGGTGCTCACGTCGCGGTTGATGATGTGGCCGGACTGCTCGCCGCCCAGCAGGTAGTCGCCCTTGAGCATCTCGGCGACGACGTAGCGGTCGCCGACGTCGGTGACGAGCACCTCGATGCCCTCGCGCCGCATGGCCAGGTGGAAGCCGAGGTTGGTCATCACCGTGGTGACGACCGTGTCGCCGCGGAGCTTGCCCTGGGCCTTCAGGTGCTTCGCGAGGATGGCGATGATGAAGTCGCCGTCGACGAGCTCGCCGTTGGCGTCGACGGCGAGCACGCGGTCGCCGTCGCCGTCGAAGGCCAGGCCGAGGTCGAAGCCGTCGTCGGCCACGACCTCCTGCAGCGCGGCCATGTGGGTGCTGCCGCAGCCGGCGTTGATGTTGGTGCCGTCGGGCCGGTCGAACAGGACCGTGACCTGCGCCCCGGACTCCTCGAGCGCCAGCGGCGCCGCCAGGTGCATGGCGCCGTGGGCGCAGTCGATGGCGATCTTCATGCCGCTGAGGTCGAGCGGGATGCGCTTGACCACGTCCCAGGCGTACCCCTCCACGGCGCCCTCGAGCTGCTCGGCGCTGCCGAACTCGGCGCCGGCCAGCGACTGCAGGTCGTGGTGCTGGATGTGCGCCTCGATCTCGGCCTCTTCCTCGTCGCTCAGCTTGAAGCCGGCGCTCGGAGAAGAACTTGATGCCGTTGTCGGCGAAGGGGTTGTGCGAGGCGCTGATGACGACGCCGGCGTCCGCGCCGCGCTGGTGCACCAGCGCGGCGAGCCCCGGCGTCGGGATCACGCCGGCGACCTCCACGCGCGCGCCGCCGCTGGTGAGGCCGGCCGTGAGCGCCGCCTCGAGCATCGGGCCGCTCAGCCGCGTGTCGCGGCCGATGACGAACAGCGGGTGCGGGCCGGCCTTCTGCGCCAGCACCACGGCCGCCGCCCGGCCCACCTGCACGGCGAACTCGGGCGTCAGCAGGTCGCCGGCGACCCCACGGATGCCGTCCGTGCCGAAGTACTGAGCCATCGGCGCCTCAGCCCCTCCGGACTTCGTCCCAGCTGCCGAGACCGAGTCTCACGCCGAGCGCCTTGGCCATCAGCCAGACGGCCGCCACGGCGACCGCGACGAGGACGGGGAAGAACACGATCTGCGGCCACTCGTCGGCGTTGAACACCCGGATGATCGAGGATCATGGCGACCGGCGCCGCCAGGACGATCGCGATCTTCTTCCACGCCGGAGCGGAGTTGCGCCGGTAACCGGGCGATGTGCTGGAACGGGCCATCGAGGACTCCTCGGATTCGACTCGCGCCATGGTAGCACCCGCGGAGCCGGCCCGCGCGCTCACGCGCGCTTGCTGACGTCCACTCCCTTGAGGATCTTCAGGTTGAGGACCACGAAACGCCAGAACTGCAGCAGCTTGTTGTTCATCCGGCGGCGGTCCTTCTCGGTGATCTCCACGATGCTCCCCCTCACTCCGGGATGAACCGCCAGCCGACGCGGCGGCGGAGCTTGTGCATGAAGGTCGTCTGGATCATGCGCTTCATCCAGGCGCCGGCGAGACCCATCTCCATGTGGGTGACGAACAGGTCGCGCCCCTCGTCGTTCGGGTAGCGCACGTGGTCCGGCACCACGGGATAGATCATGATCACGGCCGCGGAGCCGTCCCAGAGCGAGTCGCCCATCGAGGCGATGCAGGCAGCGTACATCTCCGTCATGCGCTCGCCGTGGGTCATTGTCCCCGTCTTGACGAGGTCGATGACGTTGAGCGCGACGACCCGGCCGATGATGCCCGAGACCATGCCGGTGCGCGGCGGGGCCGCGGCGATGGCGGTGCCGTTGGGCGTCGTGTGCGGCACGCTGATCGGCCCCGGCGGCGCGAAGGCGATGCCGGCGGCGAAGATCTCCGGGTGGGCCGGGTTCTGGTAGACGCGCGGCCAGGCGTCGGGCTGCTTGACCAGCTCGTCGTACGGCAGCCCGTACTTCGCGTCCACCTTGACCAGGCCGTTGGGGGCGAGTATGTCCGCGGAGACGTCCTCGCCGTCCTTGCCGGTGTAAGCGAGGGGCTGGCCGAGGAACCGCGGGATGAGCATGCTGAAGTCGAACCCGGTCTCGCCCTTCGTGGCCCTCGAAGTCCTCCCAGGCGATGGTGTCCTCCGTGAGCCCCAGCACGCCGGTGCGCACCTGGGAGCTGATGCCGTACTCCTTGAAGACGGCGGAGATGAACTCCTCGCTGGTGAGCGTGCGGCCCTTGCGGCGCACGCTCACGCCGCGCACGCCGAAGTCGCCCAGCGCCTGCTCGTTGGAGAGCCAGAGCAGGTCGGCCTTGTCGCGCACGCCGCGGCGCACCAGGTCCTTGTGCACGTTGGTGATGTACTCGAACGCGGCCCCCTGGCAGGTCGCCCCGGGGTGCCCGGTGCCGATGACGAAGCGGCGCCGCTCGCCCTTCTCCAGGCGCGCGACCTCTTCCAGATAGGCATCGCGCGCCCGCACCGCGTGCGGGCCCGTGCAGATGGACTGGCTGTGGCCCGCTTCCGGCCCCAGCCCCTCCGTACCCTCGAAGTCGAGCTTGGGCCCGGTGGCGACGATGAGGTGGTCGTAGCCGACCCGTGCCTCGCCGCCCCCCTCGCGCTCGACCACGACGGTCCGCTCGTCCACCAGCACCTGCGTCGCGCGCCCGTGCACGAACCGCACGCCGGACCTCCGGTACACCGGCTCGAGCGGGAACATCGTCTTCTCGACCGGCATCCTGCCGATGCCCACCCAGACCCACGAGGGGACGTAGGAGAACTCCTTGAGCCGGTTGATGACCGTGATCTCGTGCTCAGCGCCCAGCGCGTCGCCGAGGTAGAGCGCGGCGGTCTGCCCCGCGAACCCCGCGCCGATGATCGCCACCTTCGCCATGCAGCATCCTCCTCGTGCCGTGACGCATTCGGCTATCCGGATGCAGGCATCCTTTCACACTACGCAGGCAGTGCAAAGTGTTCGGGCGTGCGAGACCGTCCGCGGCACGAACGACGACGGGCCGCCTCGCGGCGGCCCGTCGGAGAAAGCGAAGGTGTGCGCGGCGTCAGCGCTTGCTGAACTGCGGCTTCTTGCGCGCCTTGTGGAAGCCGGCCTTCTTGCGCTCGACCTGACGGTCGTCGCGCGTGAGGAACCCGGCGCGCTTGAGCGGCGTGCGCAGGGTCTCGTCGGCCTCGCAGAGCGCGCGGGCGATGCCGTGGCGGACGGCGCCGGCCTGGGCGCTGATGCCGCCGCCGTACACGTTGACCCTGACGTCGAACTTGCCGGCGGTGCGGGTGGTCTCGAACGGCATGAGCGCGATGGTCTCGAGGACCTTGCGACCGAAGTACTGGTCGATGTCGCGGCCGTTGATGGTGGTCTTGCCGGGGCCCGGAATGAGGATGACGCGCGCGACGCTGGTCTTGCGCTTGCCGGTCGCGCGATAGGTCACTGCATCAGCCACGCCTTACTCCTTGATCTCGAGCACTTCGGGGTTCTGCGCCTCGTGCGGATGCTCCGGGCCGGCGTAGATCTTGAGCTTGCGGAGCTGGGCGCGCCCGAGCTTGTTGTGCGGCAGCATGCCGCGCACGGAGTGGCGGATGATCTCCTCGGGGCGGCGAGCCTGGAGCTTGGCGTACGACTCGCTCTTGATGCCGCCGGGGTAGCCCGAGTGGTGGTAGTACATCTTCTGCTCGGGCTTCTTGCCGGTCACGACGATCTGCTCGGCATTGATGATGACGACGAAGTCACCGGTGTCGATGTTCGGCGTGTAGATGGGCTTGCGCTTGCCGCGCAGGCAGTCGGCGACGACGGTCGAGAGGCGACCCAGGGTCTTGCCCTTGGCGTCGACGACGTACCACTTCTTCTCGATGGTGGAAGGCTTGGCGACGTAAGTCTTCATGCGCTCACTCGTTCGGTAGCAGGAACGCACGCCCGGCTCGGGCGCGCGAAGGGGGACTATAGCGAATCTGGGCGGGCGGCGCAACACGAGGCGCCGTGCGGCCGCCGCCCGGTGCGTCGCCCGCGCCCGCGCCGCCGGGTCCCGCGCGGGCGTCAGTCGAGACGCCGGATCCTGATCTCGTCGCCGGCGTCGAGCCCCAGCACCTCGGCCGCCGAGCCGTTGTTGACCGCCACGGAGGCCTGGCCGTAGCTGTCGATGAGCACGACGATGTCGCTGCGGCGCACCGACTGGAAGGTGCGCGCCACGCTCGCGTGGTAGCGCTCGTCGCCGGTGAGCAGCTCGACGTGGCCGGTCAGGCCCGCCTTCTCCAGGTCGCGGGCGCGGATGTTGAGCGCGACGTTACCGAACCGGTCCACGAGCACCGCGACCGCCGTCAGGCCGTCGCGGTGCCGGCGAGGCTCCGGGTAGTCGACGCGGTCGAGGTGGTCGGGGTCGAGCTCGGCCCCGACCTGGTCCAGCGAGAGGCCGGCGGCCAGACGGGCCGCGACCGGCGCGAAGATGTCGCGGCCGTGGAAGGTGGCCGAGAGCGGCGTGAGCCAGAGCTCCTGGTTGCTGAGCTCGCAGGCGGCGGCCACCCCGCCGTCCAGGTCGGCGGCGTGCATGAGCAGCCCGTTGTCCGGGCCCACGAAGAGCCGGTCGCCGTGGCTGCGCAGGGCGACCGGCCGCCGCGGCCCGCCCACTCCCGGGTCGACGACCGCCAGGATCACAGCCCTGTCCGGCATGTACGGCAGTGTGTTGCGCAGCACCACCGCGCCGGCGAGCACGTCGCGCTCCGGCAGGCCGTGGGTGACGTCGATGACCCGAACGTCCGGCGCCAGCCGGGCGATGACCGCTCGGCATACGCCGGCGAAGTCGTCGGTGTAGCCGTAGTCGCTGAAGAAGCAGATGGGACGGTCCATGACGCCGAACCTACGACGAAGCCACGCGGCGCGCAACAGTTGCGGCCGGCGATACTCCCGCAGCCGGCGGCCGGCGCGTACACTGGTTGCCGGCGGCGACGAGGGGGATCATGGGCCGGGTGCGGGCAGGAGTCCAAAGGCACGGAGACACTCACGCGCGGTATCCCCACAGGCCGCGCGCCATCCCTGCGGCCCTGAGTCTCGCCTGCCTTGGCCTCGCGAGTCTCGGCCTCGCGCTCGTCACTCCGACGACGGCCGCGCCGGCCTCCGGCGCCGGCGCCCCGCCGGCTGCGCCGTCGCCGGTCGCGGCGACCCCCTCCGCGACTCCGACCCCGGCGTGGAGGCTCAAGAGCTACCGCAGCATCGGCGGCGACCGCAGCTTCAAGGCGCAGCTGATCGACGAGCTGCCGGCGCCCCCGGAACTGCTCGTCATCGGGGGCTCGCGCGCGACGCGGTTCGAGCCGTCGTACCTCCTGGAGCGGACCGGCCTGCACGCCGTCAACTGCGCCGTGCAGAACTGCCGGCCCGAGGACCTCTACGCGTTCGCGAGCTACCTCTACCAGCGCGCCCCGGAGACGAAGCTGCGCTGCTTCTTCGCCGTCCAGGCCACCACCTTCCGGGACACGCAACTCAACGCGGGGCTGCTCTACGACGCCCGCCTCTCGCAGTGGTTCCCCCCCGACCTGACGGCCGCGCAGAAGAAGTCCCTCGGCCGGCCTCGCGTCAAGGAGGTACTCGGCGTCAACCGCTACACGGCCCGCGGCCTGCTCCTGCGCAACCGCTACGACATCAGCCGGGCCCGCCCCGGCTACTCACTGGCCCGCCGGCTCGACGGCTACATCCGGGACATCCTGCCGGGAGCGACCTGGCGCGGGCCCTCCCCGGCGCCGCGCGCACGCTCCTACTTCGAGGCTGCGGTCAGGCTGTTCAACGCCCACGACGTGCGGCCGGTGGTGGTCGTCATGCCGTACCATCCGCGCGCCCTGCGCGCGTTCCGTGAGGCCGGGTTCCAGCGCCAGGTCGACGAGCTCCTCGCCTTCTTCAGGCGCGCGAAGACGCGCTGCGACTTCACCGTGGTGAACGTGGTCGATATCCGGTCGTTCGACGGCAGGCCGCGCTGGTTCTACGACGGCGCGCACGTCACGCGCGAGAACGCGCGGCTCATCATCAAGCGGGTCGTCGCCAAAGCGCCGCAGAGCTTCGAGTAGGCGCGGCCGCGGCCGGCCCGCCGCGGCCGGCCCGCCGCGGCCGGCCTCCGGATATACTTGCTCGCGATGACCCCGGGGACGACCTCGCAGCGCGGCGCGCGCGCCCGCCAGATCGGCGACCGGCCGGCGCACCGCCGGCCCGCCGTCGTCGCCCTGGCCGCCGGCCTCAGCGCCCTGGCGATGCTCGTGGCCGTCGCCGCGATCGCCACGGCCGGCGACCGCCCCGGAGCATCCTCCACGGCAGCAGCGGCGTCCCCGTCCTCCAGCCCGTCCGCCTCCCCCACCCCAGTGTGGCGACTGAGGAGCTACCGGCGCATCGGGTTCGACAAGACCTTCAAGGCCGACCTCGCCGCGGGTCTGCCGACGCCTCCCGAGCTCGTCGTGTTCGGCGGCTCGCGCGCGATGCGCTTCGAGCCCGCGTCGCTCACGGAGCGGACCGGCCTCTCCGCCTTCAACTGCGCGGTGCAGTGCTTCCGCCCCGAGGACGCCTGGGCGTTCAGCTCGTACCTCTACGAGCAGGCGCCGGACACGCGCCTGCGCTGCGTGATCGCCCTGCAGGCGCGCACCTTCACCGACGACCAGATGCGCGCCGGCCTCCTCTACGACCGGCGACTGGCGCGTGCGTTCCCGGACGACCTCGTCACCCGGCAGAAGACCACTCTGGGGACCCCCGTCAAGAAGGAAGTCCTGGGCGAGAACCGCTACTCGGCGCGAGGGTACCTGGTGCGCAACCGCTACGACATCAGGCGAGAACGCGCCGACTACCGCTTCGACCGCCACATCGACGTCTCGATCAAGCGGCTCCTGCCGAACCACTCGTGGAACGGGCGCACGCACGACGCCCGTGCGCGGACGTACTTCGAGAAGACGATGCAGCTGTACAACGAGCACGGCGTGACGCCGCTCATCGTGCTGATGCCGGTGCAGCCGCGGGCGCTCCGCGCCTTCCGAGCCGCGGGCTTCCAGCGGCATCTCGACGGCCTCGCCGCCTACCTGGCGTCCGCGCAGACGCGCTGCCGGTTCCGCGTACTCGACTTCACGGAGATCGGGTCGTTCGGAGGCAGCGCGACGGAGTTCTACGACGCCGTGCACCCCACGCGCGAGAACACGGGGCGCATCATCGCGCGCGCCGTGGAGCTCGCACCCGAGTGCTTCGAGTGATCCCGGCTCAGGCCCGCGCCGCGGGCGCGCTCAGGTAGCGCCGCACGGCGACCCCCGCCCAGATCGCCTCGACCACCCCGAACGGCCACGCGCCGGAGAGGAAGCCGTAGGCGCTCGAGAGCAGGCAGCCGACGGCGAAGGCGAGGACGAAGCCCCTGCCTCTCGGTTCGAGCGCGTACATCACCATCATGAAGCTCACGGCGCAGATGCCGTAGACGGTGATGAGACTCATCGGGCGCGGGCGTCCTCGGCGATGGCCGCGACGAGGCCCGCGGTCGTGTACTCCCGGGCCTCCACCGCCACCCGCAGCCCCAGGCCGCGCAGCACCTCGCTGGTGACAGGGCCGATGGAGCAGAGGCGGGCGCCGGCGAGCCGCTCGGAGAGCGAGGTCCCGGCGCGACCCGAGGCGGCGGCCGCGGCCTCCAGCAGCCCGGCGAGCCGCCGGGCGGTGCTGCCGGAGGTGAAGGTGATGTAGTCGGCCGCCTCCACACGCGCCGCCGGCTCGGCGAGCTCCTCCACCGCGACGGTGTCGTAGACGTGGAGCACGTCGACCGCGGCTCCCCGCGCGCGCAGCGTCTCGGGGAGCACGTCGCGCGCGTCGGCCGCGCACGGGATGAGCACGCGGGCGCCGGCGGCGGCCGCATCCGTGCCCTCGAGCGCATCGGCGAGCCCCTCAGCGACGTACTCGTCCGGCACCAGGTGGCAGGAGAGGCCGTGCTTCTCGAGCGCCGCGGCGGTCGCGGGCCCGACGGCGGCGACCACGGGCCCGGGCGGCATGCCGCCGTCCTCCGTGCCGCGCGCCAGGTAGCCGGCCCAGACGCGCACGGCGTTGGTGCTCGTGAACACCACGAGCCGGTAGGTCGCGAGCTCCCGCAGGACGGCCGCGACCTCGTCGTCGAGGGGTCGCGGCTCGATACGTATCGTCGGCACCACGAGCACCTCGGCGCCGAGCGCCTCGAGGGGCCGCGCGAGTGAGGCCGCCTGCTCGCGCGGCCGGGTCACGACGACGGTGCGGCCGGCCAGCGGCCGGTCCGGCGCGGGCGCCGTGTCCGGGCCGGCCGCGGTCACGGCGTGCGGATCTCGTCCAGGATGCCGCCGGCCCCGTGGTCCAGCAGCTCGGCGGCCAGCAGCACGCCGAGTCCCTCGGGGTCGCCGGCGGGCCGCGCCTGCGCGCCGCGCACCGAGCGCACGCCGTCGAGCGAGCCCACGTAGGCGGCGAGCGCCAGCGTACCCGCGCCGCCCTCGCCCGCCTCCCAAAGCGCGTGGGCGGCGATCGGCACCTGGCAGCCGCCCTCCAGCGTGCCGAGGAGCGCGCGCTCCGCCTTGACGCAGAGCGCCGTCTGCGGGTGGTCGAGCGCCGCCGTGATCTCAAGCAGCCGTGGGTGGTCGGCGCGCGCCTCGATGGCGAGCGCGCCCTGGCCCACGGCCGGCAGCATCTCGTCGAACGCGAAGGCGAACCCGGTGACCTCTGAGCGGCCGAGGCGCGAGAGCCCCGCGGCCGCGAGGATCGTCCCCGTCATCCCCTCCTCGACCAGCTTGCGCAGCCGCGTCTCGACGTTGCCGCGGATGTCGACCACGTCGAGGTCCGGGCGCAGCGCCAGCAGCTGCGAGCGGCGGCGCAAGCTGGACGTGCCCACGCGCGCGCCACGCGGCACGTCCTCCAGCGCAAGCGGCCCTGCCTCGGGCGCGCGGCCCTCGAGCAGCGCGGGGTTGGGCACGAACACGTCGCGCACGTCCTCGCGCTCGGTGAAGGCGATGATGTCCAGCCCCTCGGGAACAGCGGTGGGCATGTCCTTTGCCGAGTGCACGGCCACATCGATGCGGTCCTCGAGCAGCGCACTCTCGAGCTCCTTGGTGAACAGGCCCTTGTCGCCGATCTTGGCCAGCGGCGCGTCAAGGATCTTGTCGCCCTTGGTGTTGATGACCTCGATCTCCACGCGCAGGCCCGGGTGGCGCTCCGCCACGCGGTCGCGCACCCACTCCGCCTGCACGAGCGCAAGGCGGGAGCCGCGGGAGCCGATGCGGATCAGGTCGTCCGTCACGCGTCCTCCGTTCCGGTGCCGCGCAGGTGGTGGACGGTGCCGCCGGCGGAGGGCGCGGGCGGCTCCTCGACCTGCGGGGGCTCGGCGGTGGCCGAGGACGGCGCCGGCCGCGCCGCCGCCTCGCCGGGCGGCTCCTCCCCGCGGGCCGCCTCGTCGGTCGCGGCCGCGCCCTCCGCCCCCGACTCGAGGTCGAACAGCGTGCGCACGGCGTCGACGTACAGGTAGCACTGGTCGCGGCCGGCGACCTCCTTCATCTTCACCGTCGGCACGTGGAGGATCTTGTTGACGATGCTGGCGGTGAGCATCTCGACCTGAGCACGCTGCTCGTCCGTGAGCCCGTTGAGCCGGTTGCCCAGGCGGTCGAGCTCGCTGCGGCGGATGTCCTCCACGGCCTCGCGCAGCATCGCGATGGTCGGCACCACCTCGAGGCTGCGCAGCCATTCGTTCATGCTGGCGAGCTCCTGCTCGACGATGCGCTCGGCGTGCGCCGCGTCCTTCTCGCGCTCGTGGCGGTTGTGCTCCACCACGTGCTGCAGGTCGTCGATGTCGTAGAGGTAGGCGTCGCGCACACGGTTGATCTCGGGGTCGAGGTCACGCGGTACCGCGATGTCGATGAGGAACATGGGGCGGTGCTTGCGGCGCTTGAAGGCGCGCTCCACCGTCTCCCGGGTGATCACGTAGTGCGGCGCGGAGGTCGAGCTGATGACGATGTCGGCGCGGGAGAGGTGCTGCTCGAGGTCCTCGAAGCGCACCGCCTCGCCGCCCACGCGGTGCGCGAGCTCCATCGAGGTGTCGAGCGTGCGGTTGGCCACCAGGATCTTCTCGATGCCGTGCGCTTTGAGGTGCGTCGCCGTGAGCTCGCTGGTCTCGCCGGCGCCGACGATGAGCACGGTGTGGTCGCGCAGCTTGCCGAACACCTGCAGGGCGAGCTCGACGGCGGCCGAGCTGACGCTCACGGGCCGCTCGCCGATGGCGGTCTCGGTGCGCACGCGCTTGCCCACTTCGAGCGCGTGCCGGAACAGCCGGTTGAAGACCACGGCCGTGCAGCCGCCGTCGCAGGCCATCTGGTAGGCGGCCTTGAGCTGGGCGACGATCTGGGCCTCGCCGACGACCATGCTGTCGAGGCTCGAGGTGACGCGGAAGAGATGGGAGATGGCGCCGTCGCCGGAGTAGCTGTAGAGCGACGGCTCCAGCTCTCCCGGCTCGACCCCGGCGTGCCGCGCCAGGTGCTGCAGGGCAGACTGGCGCGCCGCCAGCGAGTCGCGCCCGTAGAGGTACAGCTCGGTGCGGTTGCAGGTGCTGAGCGCGACCGTCTCGCAGGCCACGCCCTCGTCCAGCAGCTCCTGGCTCAGGCGCAGCGCGGCCTCCTCGTCCAGGGCGAGGCGCTCGCGGAGCTCCAGCGAGGCGGTCTTGTGAGAGATGCCGGCGACGACGACGTGCATGCGCTCAGCCCCCGTAGGTGTGAAAGCCGCTGAGGTACGGTACCGCAGCGAAACGGATGACCAGCAGCAGCACGAGACCGGCGACCGCCAGCCACGAGACGGCGCGGCCCGACCAGTCGCCGCGCACGCGGCCGGCGATGAGCACCAGGTAGACGGCCCAGGCGGCGGCGGAGAGCAGCACCATCGGGTCGGTCGCCCAGTCCGGCACTTTGAACGTCTCGGCGCGGATCACACCGGCCGCCAGGCCCATGGTGAGGAACGGCAGGCCGAGCAGCGTGGCGTGGTAGATGAGCCGCTCGAGCGCGGCCAGCGAGGGCAGCCGCCCGAGCACGCCGCCGGTCTTGCGGCGGCGCAGCAGACGCTCCTCGATCAGGTAGATGATGGCCGCGCCGCCGGCGACGTAGAGACAGCCGATGGCGACCAGCATGACGACCACGTGGACGATGACGATGTCGCTGCGCAGCGCAGGGACCATGCCCCGCGGCGGGTCGTAGGACATGAGCCCGATCGTGAGCAGCACGAGCACGACGGGCATCACGTACAGGCCGACGGCCTTGATCTTGGTGAACGACTCGAGCACGTGCCACACGAGCACGATCGCCCAGGCCACCAGCACCAGCGACTCGTAGAGCCCGACGAACGGGAACCGGCCGGCGTCCACGCCGCGCAGGATCAGGCCGAGCGTCTGCGCGACCAGCCCGGCGGCGGCCACGATGAGCCCGAGCCGGTTCATCCACGGGCGCTGCGTGAAGAACCCGATGAGGAACACGGCGAAGGCGGCCGCGTACAGCAGGTAAGCGAGCCAGATCAGGATGACGGACGTCAGGGCCATCGGGCGCGGTCAGGCCGCCCCGCGCCCGCTGGGGCGCGTCGTGTGGGCGCGGAGCGTCACTCCGCGCCGCCGGCCGGCGCCTGGCGGCGCTTGGCCTCGTCCTCGAGCAGCTCGATGTCGCGCTTGAGGCCGCTGACGCGGCGCGCGCTCATGAAGTAGTACACGATCAGCACGGCCAGGATGACGGCGTAGGCCGCGGCGACGTACTTGACGCCCTCTTCGATGGTCATGGATTCAGCCTCCCAGCGAGGTCTTGAGGTCGGTCACTCTGTCTCTGAGCATCTCGATCGCGAGGTCGCGGCGGATGAGCGCCGCGAGCAGCAGGGTCATGCCCACCATGCTGATCATGAAGGCGACGAACATGCTCGTCTCCATGCCCGTGTCGCCGGCGGTGATGACCACCGGGTGCAGCCCCTCGGGCATCAGGCGCGTGGCGAACCACGTGATCGGCACGTCGATGAAGGCGATGATGGCGAACACGGCCGCGTAGGTGGCGCGCCGCTGCTCCTCGTCGACGACGGAGCGCAGCACCCAGTACGCGGCGTAGAGGAAGCAGATGAGCAGGAACGTCGTCAGGCGCGGCTCCCAGGCCCACCAGGTATCCCAGCTGGCCTTGCCCCAGATCATCCCCGTGATCATCACCAGGAGGGCGAAGAGCAGGCCCAGGCGGATGCTGACGTAGCTGAGGCGGTCCCACTTGAGGTCCTGCGTGCGCAGGTACATGATCGCCGCCACGAACGCGACGCCGAACGCCACCAGCGCGGTCTCGGCGATCGGGGCGTGGTAGTAGAAGATCTTCTGGCTGAACCCCATGGACGACGAGTCGACGGGAGCCCACCAGAAGCCGAGCATCAGTCCGACGATGAGGAAGGCGCCGGCCCCGATGAACAGCGCCGGCGCGCTGACGAGCTTCTTCACGCTCACTCTCCTATGGCGAAGTCGTAGGTACCCCAGGCGACGACGAGGAACACCGCGTCGAACCCGAGGATGAACAGTATCCGGCCTGCCAGGGTACCGAAGCCAGCGCCGTCGGCGAAGACCAGCGTGGTCGCGCTGGTGGCGGCGACGAGCAGCGGCACGATGAGCGGCAGGAACAGGATCGGCAGCAGCAGGTCGCGCGAGCGCGTGTTCATGGAGATGGTCGCGAGCAGCGTGCCGAGCGCGCAGATGCCGACGTCGGCGAGCAGCAGCACGACGACGAACGGCAGCAGGTCGGCGACGAAGCTGCGCTCGATGAAGAAGAGCGCGAACACCGGCACGGCCACCACCTGGATGATCAGCAGGAACACGAGGTTGCCCGCGGTCTTGGCGAGGAAGATGGTGACGCGGTCGACGGGGCAGAGCAGCAGGCCGTCGAGGCAGTGCTCGTCCTTCTCCTGCGCGAACGAGCGGTTGAGCCCGAGCAGCATGGCGAAGATGAACGTCACCCACAGCATGCCGCCGGTGAAGTAGGTGAGGTCGGTCTGCCCCTTGACGGTGAACGCCCAGTGGAAGATCACCATCGCCAGCAGCACGAAGAGGATCATGCTCACGAGCATGTCCCGCGTGCGCAGCTCGCGGATGAGGTCCTTGCGCACGATCGCCTTGAACTGGGCCCAGCCGCTCACCGCTACACCACACTCCCGTCGTGGACGTGCTCACGGTACACGGCGCTGAACGACTCGTGGTCCACGCCGGCCGCGTGCTCGTAGGCGATGCGGCCGCCCTCGATGATCATGAGGTCGGTCCCCCACTCCAGGCCCTTGGCGATGTTGTGGGTGACCATGACGAAGGTGTGCTCGTCGCGGATCTCGGTGAGCAGCCCGTCGAGGATGTCCACGGCGCGCGGGTCGAGACCCGAGTGCGGCTCGTCGAGCAGGAGCACGCGCGGGCGGTGCAGGATGGCCCGCGCGATGGCGAGCCGCTGGCGCATGCCCTTGCTGTACGTGCGCACCACGTCGTGGCGGCGCGCGCAGAGCTCGAGCCGCTCGAGCAGCTCGGTGATGCGCGCCTCGCGACCCTCCACGCCGTACATGTCGGCGTAGAACCGCAGGTTCTCGTGCGCGGTCAGATCCGGGTAGAGCATGGCATTGTGCGAGATGAACCCGATGGCCCTGCGCACCGGCATGGGGTCCTCACGGACGTCGTGGCCGGCGACCCTCACCGCGCCGCCGCTCGGCGCGAGCAGGGTGGCGAGCACGCGGAGGGTCGTCGTCTTGCCGGCCCCGTTGGGGCCGAAGATGCTGAGGAACCCGCCGCGCGGCACGCCGAACGAGATGCCCTTGAGCACCTCGCGGCGGCCGAACGTCTTGCGCAGACCCTCGACCTCGATCTCGAGGGGGGCCGCGCCGTCCTGCCGGTCGTGTTCGTCCGACATCGGCCGGCCTCCCCTAGGCGGTCGCGTCCGCCTGGGCGGCCTCGCCGACGCGGGCCTCCTGCTCCTGCTTGCGACCCTTGGGCCACAGCGAGACGACGGCGCCGACGCACAGCAGGATCGAGCCGATCCAGACCCAGCGGATGAGCGGGAAGATGACGATGCGCAAGGCGATCGTCTCGGAGGTGCCGTCGAACGGCTCGTCGGCGACCACGAACAGGTCCTCGAACGGCCGCCCGAGGATCACGGCGCGCACGGCGGCGCCGCTCATCGGGTACACGTCGGTGTGCGGCACGACCGTGCCCAGCGACTCGTCCGTCCCTGGTCACGTCGAACGTAGCCTCGGCGCGTGTGGAGTTCTGCGCGCCGGTGGTCTCGGTCATGCCCTTGTACGTCAGCGTGTAGCCGTCCAGGCTCGCGGTCTCGCCGGGCTTGACCTTGACGATGGTCGACTGCTCGACCTTGTAGATAGTGGACCCGAGCAGCCCGGCGACCACGAGCACCATGCCCATGTGGACGATGTAGGCGGCGGTACGGGTGCGGCTGCCGGTGAACGCCTTGCCGAGGCCGGACCAGAGGCTCTTGTCGCGTCCGGCCGCGCGCTGCGCCGAGCGCAGCACGAACTGGATGACGGCGCCGAAGGCGAAGCCGCACACCAGCATGCCGATGAAGCCCCAGATGTTGCTCTGGAACCCGAGGTACAGCCACAGCGGGATCGAGAGCACCAGGGTAACGGTCGGCAAGATGAGCGTCTTGCGCAGCTGCGCGCCGTCGGTCTTGCGCCAGGCGAGCAGCGGGCAGACGGCGATCATCGCGAGGATCGACCACGCCGAGCGGCCGCGCCACGAGGTCGTAGGTGCTCGCGCCCACGGCGCGGTCCGGGAAGATCAGCGGCACCGCCACGGTGGCGAACGCGACCGCCACCGCGAACAGCGTGAGCAGCAGGTTGGTCACGTAGTACAGGAAGTCACGGGACAGCCAGCTCTCCACGTCGTCGTGGCTCTCGAAGGTACGCCAGCGCCAGGCGATGAGCCCGATGCTGCCGACGGCCGTGACCACCAGGAAGGAGGAGAGGATCCAGATGAGCACCGGGTTCCTGCCGAAGGCGTGCACCGAGCTGATGAGACCGGTGCGCGTGGTCCAGGTGGCGAGGATGGTGAACCAGAAGGTCAGCACGGCCAGGCCCAGCGACCAGCGCTTGAACAGCCCGCGCGCCTTGTAGAGCGTGAACGAGTGCAGCAGCGCGGTCGCCGTGAGCCACGGCACCAGCGAGGTGTTCTCCACGGGGTCCCAGGCCCAGTAGCCGCCGAAGCTGAGCACCACGTAGGCCCACCAGGCGCCGAGGCCGATGCCCAGCGAGAGGAAGAGCCAGCCGAACACGGCCCACTTCTGCGCGCGCTGCACCCAGAGCTTGTCGCCGCGCCCCAGCAGCAGCGTGCTGATGGCGAAGGCGAACGGCACCGCCAGGCCCACGTAGCCGATGAACAGCGTGGGCGGATGGAACACCATGCCGGGGTGCAGCAGCAGCGGGTTGAGGCCGAACGGCACCGCGCCGGCCTCTGCCGCCAGGAACGGATTGGAGCCCGGGTCGAACACCATGAGCGCGGCGAACACGGCGGAGATGACGGCGAGCACCGCCACCGCGCCGCCCGTGAGCCTCTCGAGGCGGTTGAGGTCGACGATCGCGACGATGATGACGGCGATGGCGAGCACCACCAGCCAGAACAGGAACGAGCCCTGCTGACCGGCCCAGAAGCCCGCGATGCGGTAGAAGGTGGAGAGCGAGGCGTCCGAGTTCTCCGCCACGTAGGCGAAGCCGAAGTCCTTCTTGAGGAACGCCTGCAGCAGCACGGCCGCGGCGATCACGGTGGTCAGGAAGAACCCGTAGACGGCGTAGTAGCCGTTGCGCTGGAGGTCCTTGCGGTCCCAGCGCAGACCCATGAAGAGGAAACCCGCGGCTGCGCACGCGAAGAACAGCGCAGCCCAGAGCGAGTAGCGTCCGAGCTCGAGCATCAGGCCTGCCTCACTGGACGGCTGCGGGGGAGGCAGACCCCTTGTACTTGCTCGGGCACTTGGTCTGCAGCTGGTCGGCGGTGATCAATGCGTCGGTGCCGGCGTACTTGCCGATCACCACGACGTCCACCCCGGCCTCGAAGGTGTTGGGCATCTGCCCGCTGTACAGCACGTTGACCGTGCCCTGCTTGCCGGTGAGGTCCTCGATGGCGAAGCGAACGCCCGTAGCGTCACGCTCGATGGTACCGTCCAGGACCCTGCCGCCGACCTTGACGTTCTTGCCGTCGTACTGCCCGGTGGTGAGTTCCGACACCTGACGGTAGTACGCGCCCTGACGCTGGACCAGGACCACGACGCCGACGATGAAGACGACGACGATGACGCCGGTGGCGACGAGCAGACGAGTGCGGGATTTCTTGTTCAAGCGGATACCCCTGGTTGTATTGGCCGGAGCTCGACTAGTGTAGCCGACGAACGGCATTGTTGCCATTTCCACTACGTGAAGGTGAGTATGCCTCGCGCCCGGCCGCCGCGCGACCCGGACTCACGCTCGCGGCGGCTTCGCCGCGGCCTCCCGGCAGGAGAACTCGGCCGCGGCGGCGTAGCTAGCAGCATGCCCATCGACAAACGTCGAGAGACGAAGGTCATCGCCGTCGTGGTCGCCGAAGTGGTGGACGCAGGCGCCGCGGACCGCGAGAGAGTGCGGCGCACCCTCGAGCGCGTCAACCAGCTCTTCCGGCCGGCGGTCGCCGAGCCCTTCGGCCTCGCCGGCGACGACCGCGTCGACGGCGCCCTGGCCGACCCCGCTCAGACGCCGCTGTGCCTCAGCGTGCTGCGCGAGCTGCTCGCCCCGCTGCAGCTGCGCGCCGGCGTCGGCGTCGGCGTCGTCGGCCACCTTCGCGAGACGGTCGGCACCGAGCGCGACGCCTACTCGGTCGCCCGTCGCGCCCTCCAGCTCGTGATCCGCGACAAGGGCCTCACGCGCTACCTCGGCACCGGCGACGCCGGCGACGTGCTGCTCGGCGCGCTCTGCCGGCTGGTGGACCCGCTCATCCGCGCGCGCACCGGCAAGCAGTGGGAGGCGATCGCGGCCTACCGCGAGCTCGGCCACCAGCGCGAGGTCGCCGACCGGCTCGGCGTCACCCGCCAGAGCGTGGGCGACCGCCTGAGCGCCGGCAACCGGCGGGCGGTCGAGGAGGCCGACGCGGCCGTCGCCGCCTACCTGAGCTACCAGCGCCGGCAGCTGTTCCGCGGCTGAGCCGGCGAGAGGCCGGCCGGGGCCCCGTGAGGGTCAGCCGGCGGGCGGCGCGTTCAGCGGAGCGCAGTCGCCGCCCAGGTCGAGCAGCTTCTCCACGCCGTGCGGCAGCGCCGCGGCGACCATCGCGAACTGCTCGCGACACGCGCGCGGGCTCCCCGGCATGTTGATGATGAGCGTCTTGCCGCGGATGCCGCTCACCGCGCGCGAGAGCATCGCGTGCGGCGTCTTGGCCAGCGACCCGGCGCGCATGGCCTCGGCGAAGCCGGGCGCCTGACGGTCGAGCACCGCGCAGGGTCGCCTCGGGCGTCACGTCCCGGCTGGTCATGCCGGTGCCGCCGGTCGTCAGGATGAGGTTGACCGGCGTCTCGTCGGCCCAGTGGCGCAGCGCGGCGGCGATCTGGTCGGCCTCGTCGGGCACGATCGCCCGCTCCACCTGCGCCACGCCCAGCTCGCGCAGCGCCTCCTCGAGCACGTCGCCGCTGGCGTCGTCGCGCTCGCCGCGGGCGCCCTTGTCGCTGGAGGTGAGCACGGCGGCGTGGATGAGGCTCCTCTTCTCCACGAAGATGTCGTCGCCGGCCTTGACCTCGCCGCCCTCGAGCACGCGCACGAAGATGCCCTCGCGCGGCATCACGCAGTCGCCGACCTGATGGTAGATGGCGCAGTGCGCGTGGCACTCCTTGCCGATCTGCGTGACCTCCACCAGCGCCGGCCCCAGGCGCAGGCGCGCGCCCACGGGCAGGTCGCACACGCGGATGCCCTCGGTGGTGATGTTCTCGCCGAAGTCGCCGACGTCCACGTCGCCGCCGGCGTCGCGCATCTTCTGCGCGCTCTCGTCGGCGAGCAGGCTGACCTGGCGGTGCCAGGGGCCGGCGTGGGCGTCGCCCTCGATGCCGTGCTCCACGACCAGCGTCACCGACGTCGACGGGCTTCTTCTGCACGCCCTTCTTCTCCGAGACGTTGACGGAGTGGACGCGGCCGTCCGGCGGGTGGCTCACGCGGGCTCCTCCGCGGCGCCGGGAGCCGCGTCGCCCGCGACACCCTCGCGCGTCCAGTGCCCGCTGCGGCCGCCGCTCTTCTCGAGCAGCCGCACGCCGGTGACCTCCATGCCGCGGTCCACGGCCTTGCACATGTCGTAGACGGTGAGCGCCGCCACCGACGCGGCCACCAGCGCCTCCATCTCGACGCCGGTGCGGCCGCGCAGGCGCGCCTCCGTCGTGATGCGCAGCCCGGGGAGCGCCTCGTCGGCCTCGATCTCCACCGCCACCTTGGTGAGGTTGAGCTGGTGGCAGAGCGGGATGAGCTCGTGCGTGCGCTTGGCGGCCATGATGCCGGCCAGCCGCGCCACGGCGATGACGTCGCCCTTGGGCGCGGCCTCGGAGGCGATGAGCGCGAGCGTCTCCGGCGCCATGACCACGGCCGCCTCGGCGCGCGCCACGCGCTCCGTCTCGTCCTTGCCGCCGACGTCCACCATGGCGGCGCGGCCGCGGTCGTCGAGGTGGCTGAGCTCGGGCATCCTCACCCTCCGATCTGGGACATCGACCGCTCGTTGGCCAGGGCCTCGCTGCAGCGGTCGAAGGTCTTGCCGGCCACGGCCGTGCCGATCGCCGCGCGCAGACCGTCCGGATCGCCGAGCAGCGGCCGGATGTTGGTCTCGCGGCCGGAGAACAGGCAGGTGCGCAGCCGGCCGTCGGCCGTGAGGCGCAGGCGGTTGCAGGTCTCGCAGAAGTGGTCGGACACGCCGGCGATGAAGCCGATGGTGCCGCGGGCCCCCGCGACCTTCCAGTACTGCGCCGGCCCGTGGCCGTAGGGCCCGTCGTGGCCGACGAGCACGTACTCCTGCATGAGCCGGCGCAGCACGTCCCCGGCGGGCAGCAGGCGCCCCTCGCCGCCGAGGTCCTCGTCGCCGGCGATGCGGCGGTCGAGCGGCATGAACTCGATGAAGCGCACGTGGACGTCGTACTCGCGCGTGAGCGCGACGAAGGCGTCCAGCTCCTCCTCCACGCCGGGCAGGAGCAGGGTGTTGATCTTGATCGGCGAGAACCCGGCGGAGAAGGCGGCGTCGATGCCGGCGAGCGTGTCCTCGAGGTCGCCGCCGCGGGTGATGCGCGCGAACCGGTCCGCGTCGAGACTGTCGAGGCTGATGTTGACGCGGTGCAGGCCGTTGGCCGCCAGGTCGCCGGCGTACCTGGGCAGCAGCAGCCCGTTCGTCGTGAGCGAGATGTCGTGGATGCCGCTGGTGCGGCTGATCATGCCGACGAAGTCGGCGCAGCCGCTCCTCACCAGCGGCTCGCCGCCGGTGATGCGCACCTTGGAGATGCCCGCGTCGGCGGCGGCGCGCGCGAACACGGCGAGCTCCTCGTAGCTGAGGATCTCGCTGTGGTCGCGCGCCTTGATCCCCTCCTCCGGCATGCAGTACGTGCAGCGGAGGTTGCAGCGGTCGGTGATGGAGAGGCGCAGGTAGTCGACCCGGCCCTGTTCGCGCGGCGTGGCGTCCATGGGGGCCCAGTGTACCGCCCGGCCGAGCGTTCGTCACACTGAGAGATAACGAGGACGACGGACGCCGGGCGGCTGTGCCTGCACTCCCGTCAGGAGTGGCCGCCCGGCGTCGCGTCGCGCCGGCCCCGACACACGGACGTCACCGGGGGACCGGGTGGCGCGGACGAGAGAATGGGCGAGAAACCCCGGCCGCGCCACCACGTCCCCAGGCGCCATAGGACCGGCAGGCAGCAGGGAGAGGAGGCCCGGCACGAGGCCGGCGCGTTCTCCTTTCCACACTGGGAGACACGGCGGTTTCCCGCTGTACCCTGCCGGCATCCGGCTCCGTAGGCGATGCCCGTAGGAGTCCGGCGCTCGGAGAAGCGCTGCCAGTATAAGGAATCCCTTAGCGTCTCGGCAAGGCGATTTCTCGAGGCCGCGAGGACCGGCCGTGAGGCCGGCGTTCAGCCTGCGGTCAGTACGTGCACGTCGGCCGGTCGCACGCTCACCGCGACCTCGTGGCCGACGCCGATTCCCGCCGCCTCCAGGTCGGCGGCGGGGACGAGGGCCTCGAGCGGCGCGGGAGCGTCGAGGCCCACCAGGACGTGGCCGCCCTGCAACGTGAGGCGCGTGACCGTGGCCGCCGGAGCTCCCGTCGTCGGAGCTCCCGCCATGGGAGCCGCCGAGAGGCGCACGTCCTCCGGCCGGATCACGACGGTCAAGGCGCCGTCGGGGAGCGGCCGGGCGACGGCCAGCCTGCCGCCGGCCTCCAGCACCGCGACGCTCGGGTCGGCCGGGTCGCGGCGCGCGACCAGCACGTTGCGCGCGCCGAGGAACCGGGCGACCGCCGCGTCGGCCGGCCGCCGCAGCACGTCCAGCGGCCGGCCCTGCTGGTGCAGCCGCCCGCCGATCAGCACGTGGCACTCGTCGGCGAGCGCGAACGCCTCGTCGCGGTCGTGGGTGACGTGCAGCACGGGCAGGCCGCGCTCGCGGCAGACCTGCCGCAGCAGGTCCTGCAGCGACTCGCGCGCCTCGGGGTCCACGGCGCTGAGCGGCTCGTCGAGCAGCAGGGCGCGGGGCCGGGCGGCGAGCGCCCGCGCCAGCGCCACCCGCTGGCGCTCGCCGCCGGAGAGCGTCGCCGGGCGGCGGCCGAGCAGGTCGCGCACGCCCACCGCGTCCGCGAGCCGCGCGACCTCGGCCTCCCTGCCGTCTCGGCCACGCGCATCGGGGCCGCCCTCTCCGGCCGTGCCGGAACCGCCGGCACTTCCCACGCCTGCCGCGCCGTCCTCCCCAGCCCGGACCGCGGACCGCATCCCATAGGCGATGTTCTTCGCCACGGTCAGATGAGGGAACAGCAGCCCGTCCTGGAACACGAGGCCCACGCGGCGCCGCTCCGGCGCGAGCTCGCCGACGTCCGCGCCGGCGAGCCGGACCTCTCCGCCGGCCGCGGGGAGCACGCCGGCCACCGCCTCGAGCACCAGGCTCTTGCCGGCGCCGCTCGGGCCGAGCAGCACGCCGTAGCTCCCGTCGGCGACGGCCAGGTCGACCGGCCCCACACGGAAGCCGCCGGCCACCACTTCGAGTCCCCGGAGCTCGATCACCGCCCACCGGCCCCGGAGCGGCGCCGGCGCGGCACCAGGAACGAGCGCACGAGCAGGAACACCACGAACGCGACGATGACGATGAGCACCGCGGGCGGCTGCGCCGCGCGGAGCCCGAACCCCTCGAACCGCTCGAACGTCAGCACCGAGATCACCTTGGGGTTGTAGGCGAGGATGACCACGGCCCCGAACTCGCTGATGCCCCTCCCCCACATGAGCAGCGCGCCGGCCATGACCCCGCGCCACGCCTGCGGCAGCGTCACGCGGGCGAAGGCCCCGAACCGCGACGAGCCCAGTGTCCGCGCCACATGCTCGTAGCGCGGGTCGACGAGCGCGAACGCCTCGCGCGCGCCGTCGACGAGGAACGGCAGGCTGACGAAGATCATCGCCAGCACGATGCCGGCGACGTTCTCGGTGAAGGAGATGCCGAGCGGCTCGAGGAGCCGCCCGACGACGCCCTGCCGACCGTAGACGGTGAGCAGGGCGATGCCGGCGGCCGTATGCGGGAAGACGATCGGCAGGTCGATGACGCCCTCGATCGCGCGCTTGCCCGGGAACTCCTTGCGCGCGAGCAGGTACGCGAGCGGCACGCCGACCACGAGGCCGATGACCGTGGTGATGAGCGCCGCGACCACCGTGAGGCCCAGGGAGCGGCGCACGTCGTCCTGCCGCAGGGCCTCGCCCAGGAGGCCGGCGCCGGCGCCCACGATCATGCTCGCCGCCGGCAGCGCCACGAACGTGACGAGGACGACCCCGGCCACGGCGCAGAGCGCCCAGAACGGGGACACCCGGAGGCGCATCAGGCGGCGCGGGTCACTCCGCCGCCGCGCACGCCCGCCTCACCTCCTCCGGTGCGACCGCCGGGTCGTCGAGCTCGGGCGGCGTGAGCAGCGGCTGGTGGTCGGCCTCGAGGATGCGCCTTCCCTCGGGCCCGAGAAGGAAGGCGACGAACTCCCGCGCCAGCGCGGGCTCGGGCGCGTTGGTTGGGATCGTGAGGGCGTAGCGGATCACGTCCCCCGTGAACTCGGGGGTGACGCTGGCGAAGCGCTGGAAGTCGAGCTTGACGCGCACGGTCGCGTACTCCTCGGCACGGTCCGGGTCGCCGAGGTCGATCGTTGCCGGCAGCTCCACATACTCGAGCCCGTGCTGCCGGGCGACGCTCTCGTACTCGAAGGCGCAGTCCAGGTCGCCCGACTCGAGCAGCGCGACGAGCTGGATGCTGGCGCCGCGCAGGACCACGTTGGAGCCGCTGCTGGTCTCGAGGATCTCGGGGACCTCGATCACGTCCACGCCGCCCTCCGCGCCGCCACGGTGCTCGACGGTGATGGGCGTGGTGAAGCGGCCCATGAGCATGTCCTCGAGCAGGTACGGCTCGCCGTACTCACGCTCGGCGAGCTGCAGGACCATGAGCGCGCGGTAGCCGGCCGCGTCGAACCGCGGGTCGGCGAGGCCGAAGCGGACGTCGCCCTCCGTGAGCCGGCGATACCACGTCTCCGACGTGAGCTCCCCGGCCAGCGGGCTCTTGGGCGAAACCGCCAGCACCATGCGGTTGGTCGCGAACGAGCAGTACCAGTCCGCCCAGGGCTCACCGGTCTCCGGGTCGTCGCGGTCGTACATCAGCGGCGGGATGAGCTGCTCGTCCGCGCTGGCGACGAAGTCCATGCGGTCGCCCAGCTCCGTGACGTGGCGCAGCACCTGGATGCTGCCGTGCGCCTCGGTGACGACGTCCACGCCTGGGTGCTGCTGTTCGAACGCCGCCGCGACCTTGTCGAACGGCACGATGAGGCTCCCCGCGTACATGAGCTTGACCCGCCGCTCGTCGGAGCCGCAGCCGGCCAGGGCGGCGAGGCAGAGGAGGACGGCGAGCGCGACCGCGATCCGGGTCGCGGTCGCGCCCGGCCCCGCCGGGCGGCGCCGCGGCCACCCCACCGCCGCCTCCTCCTACCTCACCCGCACGACGATGCGTGCGATACCCCCCGGCATCTGAGCGTCGCTCAGGCCGGGACCGACGAGCCGCAAGGGGAAGTACTCGTCGGGGAGCTCTCCGCCGTCCACCTTGGACGACAGCACGATGCTGCTCTTGCCGGCGATGTCGCGGGAGTCGATGGTGACGACCTCGCCGGTGTTCGTCTCGATCTGGATGTCGTAGCCCTGCTTCGCGAGCTTGGCGTTGTAGGCCCCCGCGTCGTGCTTCTGCGCGTCGTCGACCATGCCGGCCACCAGGTAGAGCGGGACGCCCTCCCAGCGCCGGCCCTCGCCGTCGACCCAGCCGGAGCCGTGGCAGCCGGGGGAGGCGCAGTTGACGTAGGAGGCGCGGTCGATCTTGCCCGGCACCGCGCCCTCCAGCTGCACCTTCCAGGCCGCCGACGCCTTGGTGACGCTGACGCCCTCGAGCCACTTGATGGCCCAGTGCCCCTCGGTGACCTGCGCGGGCGTGTCCTGGGCGATGGCGAGCTTGAGCGGCCCGTCGTCCTCCGGGATCGGCTCGCCCTCGTGCGCGTAGGCGACGAGGACGGTGAGCTCGCCGTCGGCGGGCTCCTCCTCCCCTGTGGCGGGGTCGAAGGTCGTGAACCCGTCCCCGGCGATCTGCCGGTACGAGAACGTCATGCCGTACCCGTCCCTGGCCACGATGGTGACGCCGTTGGCCTCGGAGATGCCGCCGACGAGGTCGGCGAGGTCGGTGAGCGGCACGCCCGTGTACTTCGACGGCGGCGTGATGACGCCGGTGCTGCTCTTGATGCCGGCGTACCCTTCGTAGGCCGGCAGCGCCTTGAGCTGCGCCAGGCTGAACGTCCTGGTGGCGTCGTCACCCCTGACGGTCAGCACCACCGGCCCCGTGTCCGCAGGGGACGGCGAGGCCTGGCCGCCGGAACCGCCGCCGCAGGCGGCGACCGCGGCGGCCAGGCCCAGCGCGGCGACGACGGCCAGCGCGGCAGCGAGGCGGCGAGGCCTGGGCGCGGCGTGCTCCACGCGGCGCCGCGCCGGCCGGCGACCTCCTGAGGCTCGAGGGATCATTTGGGCAGCAGGTAGATCTTGGAGATGCGGCCGATGGACTTGCTCCTCGGCACGTACTTCGTCGGTCCGACGAGCTTGAGCGGGTAATAGGTGGCCGTGAGGTCGGACCCCATCAGCCTGTTGGCCAGCAGGATGTTGGTCCTGTTGCGGATGGTGCGCGAGCCGACGATGGCGTACTTGCCGTTCGCACCCACCAGCTTGACCCGGTAGCCCTTGAGAGCGAGCTTCTCGTTGTAGGCGCCGTAGCTGTCGTGCCCGGGGCCGCCGTCGACCTTGCCCACACACAGGAACAGCGGCACTCCGCTCCAGGTCTTCTTCGTCGTGGGATGGACCCACGAGAATCCGTGACACCCGGGCGCCGCGCAGGAGTCGTACGACACGCGGTCGAGTGTGTAGGTCTGGCGCTTGCCCTGCTTGTTCTTGAGGCCGTACATCTTGACCTGCCACTCCGCCACGGAGCCTCGCAGCGTGACCCTGTTCACCCACTTCACCATGAGATGACCGTCGGCCACCTGGTTGACGTCGCTGTCCTGCGCGACGACCAGGCGCAGCGGGCCGACGTCGTTCGGGAGCGGCTGACCGGCCTGCTCCCAGACGAGCGCGAAGGTCCACGGCGACTGCGGGTCCTCTTTGGTCCGGCCGTCGATGTTGTAGAACTGCACGTCGCTCTTGCCGACGATCTGGCCGTACGTGTAGGTCATGCCGTAGTTGTCGGACGCCGTGATGTCACAGGCGCTGAGCGCGGTCATGCCGCCGATCTCGGCGAGGACGGTCTCCAGCTTGACGCCTGCCACCTGCTCGGGCGGGTAGACGGTGCCGGCGCTGTTCACGAAGCCGAAGTAGCCGGTGTAGGCGGTGAGCGCCTTGAGCTGGGTCATGGTGAACGTCTTGGTCTGCCCGTTGCCCGTCACCGTGAGCACGACGGGGTCGGCGCCCCTGGCCTGCGGCGTACCCGGTGCCACGGCGCCGGCCACCACGACGGCGGCGACGGCGAGCAGCACCAGGAGCACCATCGTCACCGCTGTTCTGCGGACTCTCATGCTTGCTCCCTCGGTCGCGGGCTCAGAACTTGAGCCGGATCTTGATGATCCCGTAGGCCGACAGCTTGTTGTTGAACGGCTGTGTGATGGGCGGGCCCCCGACGAAGCGGAAGGGGGCCTCGCCGCCCGGGAGCAGCTTGCCGGCCTTCATCTTGGCGACGACCCAGTGCACGCGCGGCTTGCCGTTCTTCAGGATCAGCTTGCTGCTGATCTTGGGCTTGTAGCCGTCGCGGCAGATGAACTGGATCGTGTAGCCCTTTTTGGCCTTGGCCAGGTTGAACGAGCCCGGCTTGTCGTCGTCCACCTTGGCGAGCAGCTTATGGAGCGACTGCCCCCTGTAGACGTACCTGAGCGACGGGTTGATGTCGCCCGCCTTGGTACCGTCCCAGGAGGCCGTCGTCGGGAACTTGGCGATCGGCATCACCACGGTCCGCCTGCCCTGCAAGGTCAGCGTCCAGCCGCCCGAACGTGGTGTGTCCTGGTCGGCGGCAGCCATGGGCTGCAGCGTCTGCTCTGCCGCCCCCGAGTCGAACGGGCTCGCCTGCGTCGCCCCCGCCTCGATGCTGATGCGCTGCACGCCGGCCGGCTTGCGGCTGCCGAAGATGCTCGCGTCGCTGGAGACCAGCTTGAGCGGCCAGTTGGGCTTCCAGCTGGCGGCGTCGTTCTTGATCGAGGCGGTGCCGAGCATGAGCGGCTCGCCGTTCATCCGGTCGGCGACGACCAGCGCGTTCTTCAGCGTGGCGACCTCGAGGCTCGTGTAGCGGACCGTGAAGCCGTCGACGCCCTCGATCGCGACGGTGTAGCCGGGCGCGGTGGTGGCGAGCCTCGTGTTGAAGCGGGTCGGGTCGGCGTCGTCGATGCGGCCGACGAGGCGCCAGAGCGCGACGCCGGTGTAGGTGAGGTCGTCGGCGGGGTCGTCGGGCGTCTTGTTGTCGTCGACGATGGTGCGCTTGACCAGCGGGTCGGCCTGCCAGGCCTGGAACTTGTAGCTCGGGATGGTGCGCTTGGCCTTGATGCCGCGCAGCTGCAGGAGCCAGCCGTAGGGCACGCCGGTGTCGACGCCCACGGCGCCCGGAGCGGTCGCCTCGATGCTGATGCGCTGCACGCCGGCCGGCTTGCGGCTGCCGAAGATGCTCGCGTCGCTGGAGACCAGCTTGAGCGGCCAGTTGGGCTTCCAGCTGGCGGCGTCGTTCTTGATCGAGGCGGTGCCGAGCATGAGCGGCTCGCCGTTCATCCGGTCGGCGACCACCAGCGCGTTCTTCAGCGTGGCGACCTCGAGGCTCGTGTAGCGGACCGTGAAGCCGTCGACGCCCTCGATCGCGACGGTGTAGCCGGGCGCGGTGGTGGCGAGCCTCGTGTTGAAGCGGGTCGGGTCGGCGTCGTCGATGCGGCCGACGAGGCGCCAGAGCGCGACGCCGGTGTAGGTGAGGTCGTCGGCGGGGTCGTCGGGCGTCTTGTTGTCGTCGACGATGGTGCGCTTGACCAGCGGGTCGGCCTGCCAGGCCTGGAACTTGTAGCTCGGCATGGACTGCCTGGCCTTGATGCCGCGCAGCTGCAGGAGCCAGCCGTAGGGCACGCCGGTGTCGGCTACGCGCGCGGCGAACGCCGGCGCGGCCAGCACCAGAAGCATCGCGGCCGCACAGGCCGCGACGAAGGCAGATCTCTTCTTCATCCTCTCTCCTCCCCAACGGGTACGGTTCGCGCCGCTCCGAGAGGGGTGGGCCGCCGTGACTCCGGGGGCGCGAGGCGAGGAGGACGCGGGCGCCTCACATGGAGTCCGCGCGCGAGTCGCAGGGACGAGCCCTTCGCACGCGGAAAGCCCGACGAACGCCTTCTCCTTTCCGCTCTGGGAGACACGGCGGTTTCCCGCTGTACCCTGCCGGCATCCGGCTCCGTAGGCGATGCCCGTAGGAGTCCGGCGCTCGGAGAAGCACGGGCATTGTAAGGAATCCCTTAGCGTCAAGCAATGCCGGACTGGATGAAGCAAGGGCCGGGGGCGTGGACAGCCTGTCCTGTCCACGCCCCCGGCCCTGCTCGGCGCGTCAGGTCCGGCCGAGCGTCCGCGCCGGGTGGCCGTGTCTTGGGATGGGGTGCACCGCCGACGCCTTGAAGGCGGCGATCACGTCGCTGCCCACCTCGAGACCGAGATCGTCCAACGCGGCCCTGGTGACGAGCGCCGCGACCTCTATCTCGCCGGCCGCCACCTCGACCAGGAGCAGGCGCCCCGACGGGCGGATCTCCCGCACGGACCCCGGTAGCAGGTTCCTCAGGCTGGCGCTGTGCGCCTCGGGCGGCCGCGTGAAGAGCACGACGTCCTCGGGCGGGAGGCAGGCGACGGCAGGGCCGTCCGGCGCCTCTCCGCAGACGAGCTCCGTCCCGCCCGGCGTGAACAGCCGCGTGAGCCCGTCGGCGCCGTTGACGACCTCGCCCTCCAGATAGGCGTCGAGACCCAGGAAAGCGGCGAAGGACGTGGTCGCCGGGCGCGCGAAGACCTCGGTGGCGCGCCCGGACTGCACCACGCGGCCAGCCTCGAGAAAGCTGACGACGTCCGCCACGGCGAGCGCCTCGTCCCGGTCGTGAGTCACCCACACGACGGCCATCTGCGACCGGTCGAAGATGGAGGAGAGATCGCGGACGAGCGCTTCGCGCGTCGGCGGGTCCAGCGAGCTGAGCGGCTCGTCGAAGAAGAGCACCTCGGGATCCACGGCCAGCGCCCGCGCGATGCTCACGCGCTGCGCCTCCCCACCCGAGAGGCGCGCCGGCCGCCGGTCCCGCAGGCCGGCGATGCCGAGGAGCTCGAGCGCTTCGGCGGCCCGGCGGCGGGCGGCCGCTCTCCCCACACCACGCAGCCGCAGACCGCTCTCGACGTTGCCCTGCACCGTCGTGTCGAGCAGGTAGCCTTCTGGAACACCGCCGCCGTGCGCCGGCGCAGGGCGAGCCGGTCTGCGGCGGTGACGACCGGGCGGCCGCCGAACCGCAGCTCGCCCTCGGCGGCCTCCAGCCCGTTCAGGGCGCGGAGCAGGGTGCTCTTGCCGGCCCCGTTCGCGCCCAGGAGCACGTGCACGCGGCCGCGCGCCAGGCGGAGGTCGTCCGCGGCCGCGAGCACGCGGCCGCCCCTGACGACCCGGAGGTCCCTGGCCTCGAGGAGCGGACTGTCCGATGCGGCGGAGGCGCTCACGCGCGCCGCCTCCCGTGCTGCTGGATGAACGTCAGCGCCAGGTTGGTCCCGAAGGCCAGCACCATCAGCACGATCGCCAGAGCGATCGCGCTCGCGAACCGGCCGACGCGCGTCTCCTGCACGATCGCGCCGGTCAGCACCTGCGTCTGGCCGCGGATGTTGCCGCCGACCATCATCACCGCCCCGACCTCGCTGATGACGGCGCCGAACGCGGCCATCACGGTCGCGAGCAGGGCGACCCGTACCTCACGGAGCTGCAGGAGGAACGCCTGGAACCGCCCGGCCCCAAGCGCCTCGATCTGCTGCAGGAACCCCGGCTCGAGCTGCTGGAGAGCGGCGAGCGACAGGCCGATCACGATGGGGAGGGCGATGACGAGCTGCGCGATCACCATCGCCCAGGTGGTGTAGAGGAGGCTGAGGTCCCCGAACGGCCCGCTGCGCGTGAGGAACAGCGCCACGAGCAGGCCCACGACGACCGGCGGTGCCGCCATCCCCGTGTTGACGGCCGTGACCACGAACCGTCGCCCGCGGAAGTGACGAAGGGCCAGCAGGCCGCCGAGGGGGACGCCCACGACCACGGCGGCCAGCAGCGCGAGACCCGAGACCCACAGCGAGCGCAGCGTGATCTGGAGCAGCTCGGAGTCGCCGCCGGCCAGCAGCCGCAGAGCCTCGACCAGCCCGTTCCAGAGGACCTGCATGCGCCGCCGACCGTCCTGCCGTCAGTACGAGCCGAGACCGCCGGCGAACGGCTGGAACAGCGGCTCGCCGTACTCCTCCTCGCCGTAGGCGGCGATCGCCTTCTGCCCCTCGGCGCCGACCAGCCACTGGGCCAGCTGCTCGGCGCCGGCCGCGTTGACCATCGGGAACTCGTTCTGGTTGACGATGATCACGTCGTACACGTTCTTGAGGTCGCCGCTGCCCGTGTACAGTGGCTCGAGGTCCAGTGACGCGCCCTGCGCGAGCAGGGTCCCGAGGTCGGTGAGCGTGTACGCCTGCTTCTCGCTGGCGATGCGCAGCGTCTCGCCCATGCCCTGGCCGGTGGAGAGGTACCTGTCGCCCTCGGGCTTCGCGCCCGCGGCGTCCCAGAGCTTCAGCTCCTTCTTGTTGGTGCCGGACTCGTCGCCGCGGGAGACGAACGCGCTCTGCGACTCCGCGATGGCGGCGAACGCGTCGGACGCCGTCCCGGCCCCGGCGATGCCGGCCGGGTCGTCCCGGGGTCCCGCGATCACGAAGAAGTTGTAGGCGAAGGGCAGGCGCAGCGTCCCGTGGCCGTCGGCCATGAACTGCGCCTCGTCGTCCGGCGAGTGCACCAGCAGCACGTCGGCGTCGCCCTGCGCGCCCATCGCGATGGCCTCGCCCGACCCGACGGCGACCACCTTGACGGTCACCCCGGGGTGCAGCCGCTGGTAGGCGGGCAGCACCACGTCGTCCAGCAGTCCCGAGTCGCTCAGGCTGGTCGTCGTCGCCACCAGGAGCCTGCCCTGCTCCACCGCCGACCCGGGCTCGTCGGACCCGCAGCCGACCGCCGCGAGCAGGCTCGCCCCGAGGACGAGCGCCACCGCCATGCTGACCACTCTGCCGTGCTTCATGCTCTGCTCCCCAGCCCGCTGTCGTACCGCTCCGCCCACGCAGCGGCCAGTATAAGGATTCACTTAGCGTATGGGCAAGAAGGACTCAGCCGGCCGCCGGTGGGACGAGGGGTCCGCCTGGATGGCCGCTCAGACGAGCGAGGTGACCCGGCCGGTCTCCCGCGTCGCGTAGCCGCCCAGAGCGCGGACCGCGCGCCGCAGGCGCTGACTGCGCAGCAGCGTCAGAAGCGGGTCCAGGAACCCGCTCTCGTAGACGGACGTGGGCGTCACGAGGTCGTACCGCTCCTCGAGGAGAGGGACGAAGTCGAGCCCTTCCGCCTTGGCGGCGGCGTAGATGCCCAGCGCCACTTCTGCGGATCCGTCGGCGACCAGCCGTGCGGCCCCGCGATGCGTCGTCACCTCGTCATCGTAGCCGTCGACCGCGGCGCCCTCGACGCCGGCCTCGGCCAGCAGCCTGTCGAGCGCGACCCGCGTGCCCGAGCCGCGGTTGCGGTTGATGATGCGCGCTCCCGCGGCGACGGCGTCCGTGAGCGTGCCGAAGCCTCGCGGATTGCCGGGAGGGAGCATGAGTCCCTGCTGGCGGTGCGCGAGCGTCATGAGCGTGAGCCGGCGTCCGGGGAAGAGAGCGCGAGCATAGGAGCGGTTGAAGTCGCCGGTGGCTGGGTCCAGCAGGTGGCAGCCCGCCACCTGCCCGAGCCCGTGGCGCAACGCGATGAGGCCCTCGAGGCTGCCCATGGCGACGGTCACCACGTCCGGGGCCTCCTGCTCGGCGCGCAACCTCTCGGCGAGCAGGTCGAGGGCCAGGTCGTCGCTGCCGAGGATGACCAGCAGTCCGTGGGCGCCCTCCTCGGGCAGCACCAGGAAGTCCACCGCGTAGGCCCGCGCCGTGGCGCAGTAGAACTTCTCCACGTACCCCTTGGTCTTGCGCTGCTCCACCAGCTCCACGAGGCCCGCGCGCTCCAGCGTCACCACATGATGGCGTACCCAGGCGGGGTAGTGACCGACGCTGTCCACGAGCTGGGTGAGCGTGGCCGGCCCGCGCATGAGGATGCGCAGCAGGCGCAGGCGGTCCGCGTTCGCGAGCGTCTGCACCGTCTCGATGGCCTCGATGTGACTGATCTCGTCCACACGGGCAGCGTGTCAAGCGCCGCCCGAGGTGTCAACGGCCCCTCTACTTGTCGATCATCACCTCGGTCGCCTTGATGACGACCCGGACCTCGTCGCCGGCGGAGAGACCGAGGGACTCGGCGGAGTGCCGGGTGACGGCCGCCGCCACCTCGTGGCCGGCCACGTCGACGACGATCTCGGCCATCACCGAGCCGAGCACGACGGTCTTGACCGTCCCCGGGAGCTGGTTGCGTGCGCTGAGCGTCATCGCTGCCTCCTGAGTTCGCGTGCCGTCCGCCGCGGGTCGCGGAGACGGCCTCTCACATCTCCCCTACCCGGGCTCCGCCGCCGCGCAACCCGGTGGCAGGGACGAAGAAAGGGCGGCGGACCCGAAGGCCCGCCGCCCCATGTGCTCGGCGCGGCGCGCTAGTGCACCGCATGCGGGCGTCTAGCGCGCCGCACCTCGTAAGTCAGTCAATGTCGCGTGCCTCCTTTCGCCGTGGCTCCCGGCCGGTCCCGTCCGTGCTCTCCCAGCCACGGACCCCCCGGCCGCCTGCCCGTCCGAGCCCCTTGGGGGCCTTACGGCCCGAGCGGCTCGCGCAGGCAGGCGTCGGTCGGTGGTCCGCCGGTCTGCCAGTCCATCTCGCGGATGGCCACCATCTTCAGCTCGGTCATCTCCCGGATGGCGTACTTGAGCCCTTCGCGGCCGATGCCTGAACCCTTGATACCACCATACGGCATGTGGTCAACCCTGAAGGTCGGGACTTCGTTGATCATGACACCGCCGACCTCGAGACGCCGCGCCGCGTACAGCGCCTTGTTCAGGTCGTTGGTGAACACGCCGGCCTGCAGGCCCATCTCGCTGTCGTTGCTGATCTCGATGGCCTCGCACAGGTCGCGCGCTTTGAGGATGCTGAGCACGGGCCCGAAGACCTCCCTGGCGCAGACCTTCATCTCGCGGGTCACGTCGGTGAGCACCGTGGGCCGCAGGCGGCCGTCCGCGGTCACGCCCCCGGTGGCGAGCGTCGCGCCCTGGTCCACGGCCTCCTGGATCCAGCCCTTGACGCGCTCGGTCTCGTCCTCGTTGATGAGCGACGCGACGTCCGTCGTCTCGTCGAGCGGGTCGCCGACCTTGAGCGCCTCGACGAGGGGGATGAGCTTCTCCATGAACGCGTCGTACACCGCCTGATGCACCACGACGCGCTGCACCGAGATGCAGATCTGGCCGGAGTTGGCGAAGCCGCCGGCCACGACCCGTTGCACGGCGAGGTCCAGGTTCGCGTCGTCGTCGACGATGGTCGCCGAGTTGTTGCCGAGCTCGAGCGTGATCATCTTCATGCCCGCGTCGCTCGCGATCTGCCGCCCCACCGGCGGGCTGCCGGTGAAGCTCACCATGTTGGTGCGCTCGTCGGTGACCATGAGGTTGCCGATGGTGCGGCCGGAGCCGACGACGACCTGGAGCGTGCCGTCGGGCAGGCCGGCCTCGGCCAGCAGCTCCGCCAGCCGCAGGGCCGTCAGGGGCGTGTTGGAGGCCGGCTTGAGCACCACGGCGTTGCCGCCGGCCAGCGCCGGCGCCACCTTGTGCGCCACGAGGTTGAGCGGGAAGTTGAACGGCGAGATGGCGGCGATCACGCCGCGCGGCTCGCGGATGGTCCAGCCGAACCGGTTCTCGCCGCTCGGGTCGGCGTCCATCTGGACGAGGTCACCGGCCGTACGCTTGGCCTCCTCCGAGGCCCAGCGGAACGTGCTGGCGCCGCGCTTGGCCTCGACGCGCGCGTCCTTGAGCGGCTTGCCGCCCTCGGCCGCGATGATGCGCGCGATCTGCTCGGCGTTCTCCTCGATGAGATGCGACGCGCGCTCGAGGATCGCCGCGCGCTTCCACGCCGGCGTCCAGCGGAACGCCTCGGCGGCGACGCGCGCCCTGTCCAGCACGCGGTCCATGTCCTCCAGCGTGGCCGTCGGGACGCGCGCCAGCTCCGCGCCGTCCCACGGCGCGCGCAGCGTCATCTCTTCTCCCGTGCCGTATGGCCCTGTGATCACGAGACCGGGCTCGATGCTGTCGGTGACCCGGATCCCGGACGCCGCACGTGCGATCGTAGTCATGCCGATCCTCCCCCTCCGCCGGTCTCGCGCCGGCGACATGGTCTTCTCCTTCTCCCGGCGTGCTTACCCGGTGGGGCCGGCCGTCTCACGCGCCGCCGATGGCGGCGCGCCTCCGGCCGGCCCTCCGGTCCCTCAGCCAGGCGGGGCGGCGGCTCGTGCGCCGGCGGGGGCCGTCGGCGCCCTGTCCGCGGCCGCCCCGCCCTGGTCGCGACGTCACGGCCTGCAGTTCTCGCAGAACTGGACCCAGGCCTCGTCCGTCTTCGTCTCGCCCTCGCGGAACGGGCGCCGGTCGCTGAGCGGCACGACCGTGCGACCTTCGCGCTTGCCGCTGCCGCCGTTCCCTCCGCTCGGGTCGAACGCACACGCCTCACCGCTCTTGCCGCGCCGGTACACGCCCATCGGCTGGTCGGTGAGGTCGATGTTGATCTGCTTGACCTCGGTGTACTCGTCGAGCCCGTAGCTGCCCAGCTCGCGGCCGATGCCGCTCTGCTTGTAGCCGCCCCACGGGGCCTCGCTGTACGTGGGGTGATAGGTGTTGACCCAGGTGATGCCGGCGCGCAGGGCCTTGACCACACGCATCGCGCGCGTGACATCTTTGGTCCAGACAGCGCCGGCGAGCCCGTAGATGGTGTCGTTGGCGATGCGGATCGCCTCTTCCTCGCTGTCGAACGGGATCACCACGAGCACCGGACCGAAGATCTCCTCCTGGGCGATGCGCATGGAGTTGTCCACGCCCACGAAGATGGTGGGTTCGTAGTAGAAGCCGCTGCCGCTGAGCCGGCGGCCGCCGGTCGCCAGCGTGGCGCCCTCTTCCTTGCCTATCGCGACGTACTTCTCGACCGTCTCGAGCTGCTGCCTGCTCACCAGGGGGCCCATCTCGCTCTCGGCGTCGAGCGGGTCGCCGACCTTGATCGCCATCGCGCGGCTGACCAGTTCGCCGACGAAGCGGTCGTGGATCGAGCGCTCGACGAGCAGCCGGGAGCCGGCGGAGCAGACCTCGCCGGCGCCGGCGAAGATGCCGATGAGCGCGCCGTCGACGGCGGCCTCGAAGTCGGCGTCGGCAAAGACGATGTTGGGGCTCTTGCCGCCGAGCTCCAGGCCGATCTTCTTCACGTTCTCGGCAGCCCGGCGCATGATGTGCTTGCCGACCTCGACTGAGCCGGTGAACGCGACCATGTCGACGTCCTGGTGACCGGCGAGGTAGTCGCCGATCTCCCCGCCCGGGCCGGTGACGACCTGGAACACGCCCTTGGGCAGCCCGGCCTCCTCGAAGACCCTCGCGAGCTCGAGGTTGGTGAGCGGGCTCAGGGTGGCGGGCTTGAGGATCATCACGTTGCCGGCGGCGAGTGAGGGCCCGGCCTTCCACGCCGCCATGAGCATCGGGTAGTTCCACGGCGTGATGCCGACGGTGACGCCGACCGGCTCGCGGACCACCAGGCTCATGGTCTCGCCCGGCACCTCGAGCGTCTCGCCGTGCTGGTCCTGGACCATGCCGGCGTAGAGCTCGAAGGTGTGCGCCGTGTCTTGCATGTCCACGCGCGCCTCCTCGAGGAGCTTGCCCATCTGCAGGCTCTCGAGGCGCGCGAGCTCCTCGGCGCGCTCGCGGAGGAGCGCCGCGGCCCTGTTCAGCACCTCGGCGCGCTCCACCGCCTTCATCTTCGGCCACGGGCCGTTGTCGAACGCCTCACGGGCGGCGCGCACCGCCGCCTCCGCATCGGCGACGCCGCCCTTGGGTACGCTCGCGATCACTTCCTCGGACGCGGGATCGATCACCTCGTAGGTCTCGCCGCCGGCCGCGCCCGTCCAGCGGCCGCCGATGTACATCTGGTAGTGCCTCACGTCTGACCTGGGGACCACGGTCGCCATGTTTCTCACCTCATCGTGGAGCCCGGCGAAGGCCGGGCCGGAAGTTCCGGTCCCGGAGGGCGGCGCAGCCTTCGTGCGCGGCGCCGCCGCCCGGATAGGGTCCATACTGTAGGAATTCCCACCAAAACAGTCCGGAAACCGCCACGGGGGAGATCGGACGTGTCGGCGAGGAGTGGGCGCGCGGGAACGGCACGAGCGCCGCGCGCCCGCGTCAGAGGTGTTCGCTCAGAAGCAGCCGAGCTGGCACTGCATCATCTTGATGCCCAGCTCGTTGCAGGTACGGCCGACGTCGGCGAGCGGTACGTCCAGGTCGCGAGCGATCTTGAAGGCGTCCTCGCAGGCGATGCGCTTGTCGTCGCCGGCGTACGCCTTCAGCGTCTCGATGAGTCGGGGGATGTTGCCGGGAGTCATGGCCGGAGTGTACGCAGACCGCCGGGCCGCGAGCAAGCGGGACGACTGCCGGAGGCTGAGGGCGGGCGGGCGCCGCGGCGGGATGTGCGCGGTCAGCCGCCCTCGCGCCCCGGCGGCGGCTTGGTGAGCTTGGCGAAGATGTAGACGGCCACGTAGATGAAGAGGAACAACAGCGCGAAGAGCACGGTGAAGCCGAGGATCCGCGGCTGCGAGTGCGGGTCGGTGACGCGCCCGAGCAGCTCGTTGGCCAGCGGGCCCGGCCGACGCACGAGGTCCCAGCTGTTCCAGCGCAGGAACCGGCCCAGGTAGATGCCTACGCTGCCGAGGCCGGCGACGGCCACCACGAACACCCAGCCGGCCACCGTGCCCAGGCCGCGAGCCACGATCTCGTGCATCAGATAGAGGGAGACCACGCCGAGCATGAGGCCTGTCCACGCGAACCAGTAGAGCATGAGCACGTCGTACCAGCCGGGCACGATGTCGCCCATGCTGCCGAGGTGCAGGAAGTCGGTGAGGATGTACGGGGCGTTGGGGAAGAACGCCAGCCACACCAGCGCGGCCAGCACGACGAACACCCAGAGCACCGCCCGACGCGTGGCCGCCAGGCTGAACGCGAGCGCTGCGAACACGAACGGCACCCAGGCGAGGACGAGGTTCCACAGCAGGAACCAGTAGTGGTACGTGTGCGAGTACCAGGAGCGCGCGGCGATGAGCGCGACGCACACGAGCGTCGCCGCCACGAGCAGCCCCACGATGGCGTAGGCAAAGCGGTGCCCGCCGCCGGCGCGCGAGAGGCGCGGCTGGACCGGCTCGTGAGCGGCCGGCGCGGGGCCGGCCGGGGAGCCGGGTGGCGAAGCGGAGGCGGGCGGCTCGGCCTGCGCGGCGGGCCGAGCCGGATCGCGGCGCACGGCGCCGTCGAACGGCCCCGGCGAGCCCGGGTCGCGCGCTCTCACCCGCCCCCCAGGGGCGGGAACAGCGCGACCTCGTCGCCGGGGCCCAACGTCTGACCCGCGCCGGCGTGCACGCCGTTGACCAGCACGAGGCCGGCGGCGCCCGGCTCGAGTCCGATGACACCCGTGACGGCCTCGATGGTGGGGGCCTCACGGGGGTCGAGCTCGTAGGCCGTACGCCGCTCTCGGGCGCGGAGCTCGAGGCCCGCGAAGAGCCTCACACTGATCGTGCCGGCCGCGTCGGTCATGCCCCGACGATACCACTCATCCCCGCCGACGAAGCTGCCGATAGGGACGGCATGCAGGTGCGGCCTGACCCTCGCCCCTGCCGAGACCATGACGACAGTAGAGACCGACATCCCCGCCGCGGCGCCCCTCGAGGGAGGCCCTGCCGCGGCACAGCCCGGGGCGCGACTGGCCGTCGCCGGCCCCGGCGCGATCGACGACGCGCAGCGCGACGGCGCCCGGGAAGGCGGCGCGGCCGACGGCCGCGACCAGGCGCTGCGCGCCGTCCAGGTCGCGCTCATCAAGGAGATCGACACCGCGATCAGCAAGCTCGAGCGCGCGCGCATGGGCGAGAGCACGCGCGAGCACCTCGAGATCCTGCGCAGCCTGCTCAAGGCGCAGGTGACCGCCTACCTCGAGCACTTCGTCGCGCGCCGTGCCACGCTCTTCTCGCACACCTCGGTCATGTACGCCGGCGAGGTCGGTGCGCCCGGCGTGCTCTCCACGACGTTCCGCGGGTTGCTCGAGGGCGGCACGCTCACCGGGGGCCAGGGCGCCAAGCTCGCGCAGTTCCTGGGCGACCGCCGCACACTGGTCATCTTCGGCGATCGCGCCACCGGCAAGTCCACCCTGCTCAACTCCCTGTTCGATCTCATCCCCGTGGACGAGCGCTTCGTCGCGGTGGAGCGCGGCCCCGACCTGCCGGCGCTCAAGGAGCGGTCGTTCTGCGTGCGTCTCGGCGTGGACGGCGGGACCGACATCCCGGCGCTGTTCGCCAAGGCGCGGCGCATGGACCCGGGCCGCCTGGTGGTCGGAGAGATGCACGCCGAGGAGGTCCGCGAGTTCTTCAGCCTCCTCGCCGACGACCCGAGGGCCGGCGGGCTGGCCACTCTGCGCGCCGAGACGGTGCACCGCGCGCTCGACGACATCGTCGTGGCCTTCGGCGGCGATGATGCGTACGCCCGCAAGCTCCTCGCGCGCGTGCGGCCCTTCTTCATCCACATGCACTCGGACGAGAAGGGCCTGCCGCGCCTCGCGGCCATCTGGGGCATCGAAGGCCTCGACGGCGGTGAGCTGCTGCTCCGCGAGGTCCAGACCGCCGCGCCGGCGACCAGCATGCTGGTCGCCGAGACCTGAGCCGGCGCCTCCCCTGGGGCCGGCCCGGCGGCTCGGCGCCCGGTCCCCCGCAACGTCACCGCGACCCCCGCTGCGTCACCCTTTTCTGCCGTCCGGCCCGCGCGGTACGGTTGCCGCTGCAGGGTCCGGGATGGTACGGTGCCCGTTCACGACGCCGCAAGGCGACTGTTCACCCCTGCTCCAGCACAGCGGCTGGGGCCGTACAGACCATAGGAGGTGATTGGGATAAACAGGTATGAGCTCATGCTCATCGTGAACCCGAACGCGGACGAGGATCGCCAGAAGGAGATCGTCGACCGCCTCCGCACCAACGTCGAGAAAGACGGCGGCGTCATCGCCGGCACCGACGAGTGGGGCAAGCGGAAGCTGGCGTACGACATCAAGAAGGAAACCGAAGGTGTCTACACCATCATCACGTTCACGGCGACACCCCAGACCCTGGCCGAGACCGAACGCGTGCTCAGCATCACCGACGAAGTCCTGCGTTTCGGGACCAAGCGGCTGAAGTCGTAGGCACGACGAGGAAAGGGAGTCCACCGTGGCCGGGTCCATCAACAGCGTCGTCATCGTCGGCAACCTCACGCGCGACCCCGAGTTGCGGGCGACGCCGAGCGGCACCAGCGTGTGCAGCCTGCGCGTCGCCGTCAACGACCGCGTCAAAGACCCGACTTCGGGAGAGTGGGGAGACAAGCCCAACTACTTCGACGTCGATGTCTTCGGCGGTCAGGGCGAGCGTTGCGCGCAGTATCTCGCCCGTGGGCGCCAGGTCGCAGTGGCCGGCCGCTTGCGCTGGCGCGAGTGGGAGACTCAGGACGGCCAGAAGCGTCAGGCCGTGTCCATCGTTGCCGACAACGTGCAGTTCATCGGCCCGCGCGAAGGCGGCGGGGGCGGCGGCACAGGCAGCTACGGCCAGCAGCAGGGCGGCTCTCGGCAGCCCGCCGGCCAGCGCCAGGGCGGCGCGTCGGAGTCCGGGCCCGTGGATCCGTGGCCGGCCGACACCACCGAGCCCGACGACGACATCCCGTTCTGAGCACGATGAGAGTGCGCCTCCGGGCGCTGTAAGGAGAGAGAACACGCATGCCCAGCTCCAAACCAAAGCCGCGGCGCGAGAAGAAGGGTAAGGCCGGAGGGTTCGGCCAGGCCCGGCGCCGCTACTGTTACTTCTGCAAGGAGAAGGTCGAAGAGGTCGACTACAAGAACCACTCGACCCTTCGTCGCATGATGTCCGATAAGGGCAAGATCCGCTCGCGCCGCATCACCGGCACGTGCCGGCGCCACCAGAACCAGCTGGCGTCGGCCATCAAGTTCGCGCGCGAGATGTCCCTTCTTCCCTACGTCAGCCGCTGAGGAGGACTCCATGGAGGTCATCCTGCTCCAGGACGTCGAGAATCTCGGCGACAAGGGCCAGCTCGCCAACGTGGCCCGGGGCTACGCCCGCAACTACCTGATCCCGCGCAAGATGGCCGAGCCGGCCACGCCGGGCAAGATCGTCGAGTTCCGCCGCCGCGAAGAAGAGCGCAAGGCGCGCGACGTGCGCATGGCCGCGCAGGCCGAGGAGTTCACGGCCACGCTCAACAAGACCGTCATCACGCTGGCCGCCAAGGCCGGCGAGGGCGACCGCCTCTTCGGCAGCATCACGTCCGCCGACATCGCCGACGCCATCAAGGACGCGCGCGGCATCACCATCGACAAGCGCAAAGTGCTGCTGGAGGAGCCGATCAAGGAACTCGGCACCTTCATGGTCGACGTCGAGGTCGCAGAGGGCTTCGTCGCCACCGTCAAGACCATCGTCGCGCCCGCCTGACGGCGCGCGGCTGAGCGTCGGCCGCGCCCCCGAGGCGCGCGGCCGAGATCGAAGACCGGGAAGCCCCGGGCGAGGCGCGCAGCGCGCTTCTCCCGGGGCTTCTCCGCGTACGCGGCCGGCGGGCCCGCAGGGCCCCGCCGCCGGCCGCGCCCGAGGCGCCACCCCGCCCGCCCCCAGCCGCGCTCACACAGCGACCGGCCGCGCGCGGCGGAACAGCACCCCCAGCAGAACGGCCGCCACCAGGAACACGCCGACGTAGCCGACGATGCCGATGTTGCGGAGTTGCATGTCGCCCGTGACCACCCCGGCGAGGCCCGCCAGCGCCAGCACGCCGCTGGTCGTCAGGACCGCGCGTACCCACCTCGCCAGCCGGCTGCCGCCGAACAGGGGCGCGGCGAACAGTACGGCGAGCGCGAAGAAGACATCCCAGGCGAGGATGTCGAGCGCATACACCACCGACGGCCATTTGAACGAGAGCACCAGCGGCAGCCAGCTCTGGTCCGTGAACACCTCCTGGCGGCTCAGGGTGAGCACCACGAAGTGCAGGCCACAGGTGATCACGGCCAGCAGCGCGGTGAACACAAGGCTGGTCATGCTCAGCGCCTTCAGGCGAGCCGGCGCCCAGGCGTGCACGGCGACCATGAGGGCGACCATCGCCGGCATGAGCGCGAGGATCAGGACCTCGAGAATGGTGAACATGGGATCGCCGATCTGCTGGTCGGGCGACGCCAGTGAGGCGAACCCGAAGGCGAGCGTGACGGCGTAGGCGACGATGAGGACGGCCGTCGTGACCGCGGCGATGAGGCCGAGACGACGAGCGACGGATGTGAATCCCTCAGACATGGCTGCACCTCCAGTGCGACAGACGCCCTACGAGCTGAGCCCGGCGACGCTGAGCCGTGTGCCGAGGAACGCCCACAGCAGCACGCCGTCCAGGAGCAGGGGGAGGATCGCCCACGGCGAGATCCACACCACCTGGAGCACCACGGAGCAAGACGCACCCGCCACGAGGAGCGGCACGAACCACTGCGCCGGGACGAACCAGTGCAGCAGCGCCCCGGCGGCGAGCAGGAAGAGGACGGCGCTCGCGATGCCGAGAAGCGGGGTGAGCGTGTCGACCAGCCCGCCGGCCGGGAGCAGGGTCCGCGTGTCGAGACCGAACGGCCAGACGAGCCTCCCGCCGACCCACCACGGCGGCGGGGCCTGACCGGCGGCCGCCGGCACCAGAGCCGTGAGGTTGATGTGCGCCGCGAACAGCAGCAGGCAGAGGACCAGATACCGCATGATGACTCCTTTTCCGTGGAAACTATATTTGTTTTGAGTTTCCGTGTGACCCAGGAGAGGCCCGCCTGCGGCGGGCCCGGCTTACCTAACCGACGAACCTGATGATGCGCGCGAGGAGCTCCTCGTCGCGGTCGTAGGACGGGTCCTCGCGCACCAGCAGCAGGTACTCGATGACCATCGCGGTGACCAGTTGCTCGACGAGCACCGCGTCGCCCAGGGCGAACTCGCCGGAGTCCATGCCGGCCTGCACGAGCTCGCGGATGAGGTCGCCGTTGGCCTTGCGGAACGCGTCCGCGGCGACCTCGTACTGCGCGAGCCACTCCTCGCGCCCGGTCTGCTCCACGTGGCGCCTCCCCATGTCGATCACGATGCGCACCGCCGCCTCGAGCCGCGCGGCGCAGGTGGGCAGCGCGGCCAGCATGGCACTGAGCTTCGCCTTCTCCTGCGCCGCCTGCCGCTCGACGATGTAGGCGTAGATCTCGCGCTTGCCGTCGAAGTGCACATAGATCGTCTTCTTGGACATCTTCAACGAGCGCGCCACGTCGTCCAGCGTAGCCCTGGTGTACCCGACCTCCTCCACGCGGCGGCGGAACACCTCGGCGATCTCGTTCTGCGTCGCGCTCATCGGGCACCTCCCCGGCTCTGGAAACTTCTTGCTGCTCCAGTTTCCATCATGGAAACCCGTTTGTCAAGCAGTTTCCAAGACGAGGCGGATCCGGGTCCCGGATGGCTCGCCGACCGTCAAGCTGCCCGCCGAAACCCTCACTCTCAAGCAAAGGCTAAGGGTCGGCGAGGCTGTCACCCCTCCTGCCGATGCGCGCTGTGCCGTGGCGACCGTCCGAGACAGCGAGTAGACTGCTGGTCCCACCCGACCACCTGCCGCCCGGGGAGCCATGGCCGTCGAACGACTGGAACCGCCCGCGAGTCCGCATCTGCCTCCGCACAACCTCGAGGCGGAGCAGTCGGTGCTGGGCGCGATGCTGGTCAATCCCAACGCCATCACCGCGGTCGCCGAACTGCTCACCGCGGACGACTTCTACCGCGACACCCACCGCCTCATCTACCGGGGGGTCCTCACGCTGTTCGAGCGCGGCGAGGAGGTCGACGTGGTCACCCTGAGCGCCCAGCTCGACCGCGAGGGCATGCTCGAGCGCGCCGGCGGCCGGGAGTTCGTGCACACGCTGGCCGAGTTCGTCCCCGCGGCGGCCAACGCCGCGCACTACGCCGGCATCGTGCGCGAGCAGAGCGTGCTGCGCTCGCTCATCCGCGTCGGCAACGAGATCGCCGAGCTCGGCTACCAGCACCCCGGCGACACCGTGGACCTGCTCGACCGCTGCGAGCAGAAGGTGTTCGCCATCCAGCAGCAGCGCAGCGTCGGCGAGTTCGAGCACATCAAGCAGGTGCTGGTGCGCAACTTCGAGCACCTGGCCACGCTCGACGGCGACCGCGGCGTCACCGGCATCGCCACCGGGTTCGAGGGCATCGACAAGCTCACCGGCGGGTTCCAGAAGGCCAACCTCATCGTGCTGGCCGCGCGCCCCGGCGTCGGCAAGACGAGCCTCGCGCTCAACATGGCCCAGCACATGGCCACCGAGGGTCACAAGCCCGGGGGCGGCAAGCACGCGGTGGCCATCTTCAGTCTCGAGATGAGCGCCGAGGAGCTCGGCGAACGCCTCATGTGCTCCTCGGCGCGCGTCAGCTCGCACAAGGTCCGCACCGGCAGCCTCTCGCCGGACGACCACGCCAAGCTCGTCCAGGCGGCCGGCGTGCTTGAGAAGGCCGACATCTTCATCGACGACACCGCCGGCCTCAACATGTTCGAGCTCCGCGCCAAGGCGCGCCGTCTGCAGGCCAAGACGCCGCTCAGCCTCGTCATCGTCGACTACCTCCAGCTCATGGCCGGCGACAGCCGCGCGGACAACCGCCAGCAGGAGGTCAGCAACATCTCGCGCGGCATGAAGCAGCTCGCGCGAGAGCTCGCCGTGCCGGTCATCGCCATCAGCCAGCTCAACCGGTCCCCGGAGTCCCGGGCCGACAAGGAGCCGCAGCTCGCGGACCTGCGCGAGTCGGGCGCCATCGAGCAGGACGCCGACATGGTCATGTTCATCTACGAAGACCCCAGCGACCCGGCATCCAAGGGTGTCGTCAAGGTGAAGATCGCCAAGCACCGCAACGGGCCTACCGGGCTCATCCGCCTCGGGTTCGTGCGCGACTACACGCAGTTCCGCACGCTCCGCCAGACCGAGGAGTACGGGTACGGCGACGACGAGTAGGTGAGGCGCGCGGTGGCGGTGCGCGGGCGGCGGCGCCGGACGCGCGCCGCGTTCGCGCCGCGAGTACACTGTGCCGCATGACTCCGGTCTCCGATCAATCCACGCCTGCCACACCCGTGCCGGGCGCCGGCGCGTTCGCCACTCGGTTCCACTCGCCGGCGCTCGACCCCGTCGCGCTCGTCCGCGCCCTCGGGCTCGAGGGCGCGGCGCCCGTGGCGCTGCTGGACTCGGCGGGCGGGTCGTCGCAGCTGGCCCGCCGGCACTACCTCGCGTGGGACCCCGTCTTCCGCCTGCGGGCGCGGGCCGGGGTCGTAGAGGTCACCGCAGGCGGCGGCGTGCTGCGCGAGGGCGGGCCGCAGGCCCGCGCCCTCGCCGAACGCGCCGCCGCCCTCACCGCCCTCGCTCCGTTCGAGGCGCTCCGGCAGGCCACGCGCCTGGCGGCGCTCGACCCGGCGGCGGCCGAGGGCGAGTCCACCGACGGCGTCGCTCTCCAACCCTCGCCACACGGCCGGGACGACCTGCCCGAGGCCGAGGCGCTGCTCGGCCTGCTCACCTACGACGCCGTACGGTACCTCGAGCGGCTGCCCGACACGGTGCGCGACGACCTCGGCATCCCGGACGTCGACGTGTTCCTGCCGGGCAGGCTGCTGCGCTACGACCTCGCGAGCGGCGAGGCCGTGCTCGTCGACCGCCTCGCCGCGGACGGCGACGCGGCGGCGGCCCAGGCGGCGCGCGTCCAAGAGGCCCTGCGGGCCGCGCGCCGCCCCTCCCCCGCCGCGCTCCACGGCAACGACCTGCCGGTGTTCCGCAGCAACTACACGCAGGCGGAGTACGAGGAGGTCGTGCGCCGCACCCGCGAGTACGTCTTCGCCGGCGACATCTTCCAGGCCAACCTCAGCCAGCGGCTCGACCTGTGCTACGCGCTGCCGAGCCTCCACCTCTACGACACGCTGCGCACCGTGAACCCCAGCCCCTTCGCCGGCTACCTGCACTTCGGCGACTACGAGCTCATCAGCTCGTCGCCGGAGCGTCTCGTCTCTCTGGACGCCGAGGGCTGGGCCGAGACGCGCCCCATCGCCGGCACGCGCCCCCGCGGCTCGCTCACCCCCGACGACCTCACGGAGGAGCTCAACCTCGACCCCAAGGACCGCGCCGAGCACATCATGCTGGTCGACCTGGAGCGCAACGACCTCGGCCGCGTGTGCGAGTACGGCACGGTGCGCGTCAACGAGCTGATGGTCAACGAGTTCTACAGCCACGTGATCCACATCGTGAGCAACGTGCGCGGGCACCTGCACCCCTCGCGCGACGCGGTCGACCTCATCCGGGCGATGTTCCCCGGCGGCACCATCACCGGCTGCCCCAAGGTGCGCTGCATGGAGATCATCGACGAGCTCGAGACGGTGCGCCGCGGCCCGTACACCGGGTCGTTCGGCTGGATCGCCGAGCGACAGCTCGACCTCAACATCATCATCCGCACGCTCGTGCGCAAGGGCGACCGGCTGTTCCTGCAGGCCGGCGGCGGCATCGTCGCCGACTCGGTGCCGGTGCGCGAGTACCACGAGACGCTGCACAAGGCGGCCGGGATGCTGCGCGCCGTGAGTGCGAGCATCGCCGAACGGGCGGGGTGAGCGGCGCAAGGTTCGCCGTGGTGATGAGAACGCCGGGCTCGCATCCCGGTCGCGGAACGATAGACTCTGCGCCGTGACGATGCTGATCCTCAACGGCGTGCTCATGGGCGAGGCGGAGGCGACCCTGCCGGCCACCGACCGCGCGCTCACTCACGGCCTGGGCCTCTACGAGACGATCAAGCTGACGGACGGCGTGCCGGTCTTCTTCGAGGAGCATCTGGCCCGCCTCGTGCTGGGCATCGCCGCGCTCGGGCTCCACAAGGACGTCGACAGGCCCGAGCTCGCCGAGCAGATCTGCCGGCTCAGCGAAGCCAACGGCGGCGGCGACAACTCCTGCCGGCTGCTGGTCACCGCCGGGCCGCCGGACGGCGCGCCCAACCTGCTGGTGCAGACCGACCGGCGCGACTTCCCAGCCCGGCCCCTGCGCGTGATCTCCTACCGCGGCGTGCGCGTCAGCGCCCAGTACAAGGCGATGACCGTGATGCAGTCGTACTTCGCGCAGCGCGCCGCGCGGGCGGCCGGCGTGGACGACGCCCTGCTGGTGGACGGCGAGGGCCGGATCTTCGAGGGAGCGACGTCCAACGTGTTCGTCGTGCGCGGCGGCGGCCTCGTCACGCCGCCCGCCGAGGGCGACATCCTCCCCGGCGTGCTCCGCGCCAAGGTCGAGGAGCTCGCGACGGGCGCGGGCATCCCCGTCCTGGAGGCGTGGGCGCGCGTCGCCGACCTGCGCCCGGACGACGGAGTGCTGCTCACGAGCAGCGTCCGCGGCGTTGTGCCCGTGGAGCGGGTCGACGACGTGCGGCTGCTCGTCCACGAGCAGGAGCTCACCAAGCTGCGTGCGCTCATCGACGAGGCGGAGGCCGCAAGCGCCGCCGCCTTCCGCGCCGCCTACCTCTAACACCGGCGCGCCTGTCTCCGGCTCCGGCGCCGCGCCGGCGCCGCGCAGCCCGCGGGCCACGGCCCGCGACGTGCCCTCAGCCACGCGATTCCCCCGGGGAGGGATGTGTGGTCCGGGGGGTCGGCACCTTCGATGGCGCCTCGATGGCGCCTTCGATGGCACCATCGAAGGCTCACACCCCCACGCGACATACCCCGCCCCGGTCGCGATGCCGGAGGCCACGCGCTGCCGGAGGTTACGTGTGCGCCGGCGCGCGGAATCTACCCGTCATGCAGCGACTGCTTCTCATCCTGGCCGGCCTGGTGACGTTCGCGGCGCTGGGCGCGCTCCTCATCCTCGCCTCGCCGCCCGCTCAGAACGCCGGCGCCGTCCGGCCGGCGCCCACGCCAGGGGCGCCCATGTCGGCGGCGGAGCCTCCTGCCGTCGCGCTCCAGAAGCTCCCGGGCGCGTTCTCGCAGCCCGTGTACCTCACCGCGCCGCGGGGAGACACCTCGCGCCTCTTCGTGGTCGAGAAGACCGGCGCGATCCGGATCATCAGGGAGGGCGCCGTACTCCCGAAGCCGTTCCTCGACATCTCCGGCCAGGTCTCGAGGGGCGGTGAGCAGGGCCTCCTCTCGATGGCGTTCGACCCGAGGTACGCGGCGAACCGGCGGTTCTACGTCAACTACACGAACGCCGCCGGCGACACGCGCGTGGTGCGCTACCGGGCGTCGGCGACCGACCCCGACACGGCCGTTCGCTCGAGCGCGCGCGTGCTCCTGCGCGTGGACCAGCCCTACGACAACCACAATGGCGGACAGCTCCAGTTCGGCCCGGACGGACTGCTCTACGTGGGCATGGGCGACGGGGGCAGCGGCGGCGACCCGCAGGGCTACGCGCAGAACAGCCGCAGTCGCCTCGGCAAGCTCCTGCGGCTCAACGTCGACGTCTCGCCGGTGCGGGTCCGCATCTACGCCAAGGGCCTCCGCAACCCATGGCGCTTCTCCTTCGACCGCTCGAGCGGGGCGCTCTGGATCGGCGACGTGGGCCAGGGAGCCCGTGAGGAGATCGACTACCTGCGGCCGGGCCGGCCGGCGGGCGCCAACTTCGGCTGGAACGGCTACGAGGGCACTCTGGTCTACGACTCGCGGACGGCGGCCCGGCTCACGAAGAGCTCGCTGACGTTCCCGGTGAGCCAGTATGGCCGCGACCTCGGCTACTCAGTGACCGGCGGCTACGCGTACCGCGGCTCGGCGATCCCGGCGCTCCGCGGCTTCTACCTCTTCGCCGACTGGGGCTCGGGGCACGTGTGGGCCAAGAAGGGGCCCGGCGGTGCGCGCAGCACCGTCGCCGGGCTCGACGGGCAGGTGGCGCAGATCTCGTCGTTCGGCCAGGACGCTGCCGGCGAGCTGTACGTCGTCTCGCTCGCCGGCTCGGTCTACAAGATCGTGCCGTAAGGCCCGGATGCCGCAGCCTGCTGAGCATGCCTCAGGCCCCGCGCCCATCGGGTAGCCCCGCATGAGACGGACCCCGTGTGGCGCCCTCGCACAGCCCAGGTAGTGCCCTCCCACCCCCTCGAAAACCAGGTACCTGCCAGGTATCTGCGCCGAGCGATCCGGGCCCCCTGCAGGCCTGTTCAGGTACCTGTCAGGTACCTGAAGAAAGAGCGCCCCAGGAGCGACTACCCCGCCCCCCCAAGACCATCCCCCAACCGTCCGGTCCCGGTACGCTGGTCGTCGGCCGGGTGACTCCGGCTCGCGTGCTCGTGGTGACCGAGGCGGCGGGGCGCGGCGGCGGCGGGCGCAGGCTCAGCGCCGGCGCCCCTCCAGGAACCAGCTCGTGTGGTGGTGCGGCGGCGCGCCCGGTCGTGGCTCGTCGTAGGCGCGCTCCTCGAGGTCGATCACCTCGAACCCGGCCGCGAAGTCCCGCTCGAGCTCCTCGGCGGTGACGAAGTGCAGGTACACCTTGTCGACCCAGCTGCGCTCCTCGCCGCTCACCGGATCGCCGACCATGTAGTGCTCGGGGTCCCGCGGCGAGAGTGTGCTGAGAAAGAGGAGGCCGCCGGGCCGGGCGGCGGCGGCGCACGCCGCCGCGAACTCCCGGCGGCCGATCGGCCCCAGCAGGTGGTACACGTTGCAGGCGAAGACGACGTCGAACGCGCCGGCGCGCTCCGGTTCCGCCGCGAACGAGGCCAGGTCCGCCACCACATATTCTGCGTCCAGATCCATCTTGCCCGAGCGGCGGACGGCTTTGCTGTGCTCGTGGCGCGCCGCCTCGATCGCCGCCGGCGCGCCGTCGATGCCGACGGCGTGGCAGCGGAGCTCGGTGGCGAGGTAGCGCGTGTCGCGGCCGTAGCCGCAGCCGACGTCCAGGACCCGCAGCTCCGGCGAGGCGTACGGCCGCAGGCGGGCGACGGTGAGCTGCGCGAGCAGGCTCGGGCCGTCGCCCCACATCTTCTCGTCGGCGGCATACCGCCTGTCCCAGTGCAGCGAGGCCTGCGCCACGCCCTGCCTGGGCGCGCTGAAGGGCCCGTCGGCCGGGCCTCCCCGACCCGGACCGCCGTCCCGGCCGTCCCTCACGTCTTCGTCAGGCGGCGCCACGCCTCCAGGTACTTCTCGGAGGTCTTCGCGGCCACCTCGGCGGGCAGCTCGGGGCCGGGCGCCGTCTTGTCCCAGTCGAGCGTCTCGAGGTAGTCGCGCACGTACTGCTTGTCGTAGCTCGGCTGGCTCTTGCCGGGCTCGTAGCCGTCCGCCGGCCAGAAGCGCGACGAGTCCGGCGTCATGGCCTCGTCGATGAGGATCAGCTCGCCGTCGAGAAGGCCGAACTCGAACTTGGTGTCGGCGATGATGATGCCGCGCTCCAGGGCGTACGCGGCGCCGAACGAGTAGAGCTCCAGCGCCGCGTCCCGCACCTTCTCCGCCAGCTCCTTGCCGATCAGGTCGACGGTCGCCGCGAATGAGATGTTCTCGTCGTGGTCGCCGATGGCGGCCTTGGTCGATGGCGTGTAGAGCGGCTCCGGCAGCCGGCTGGCCTCGACGAGGCCCTCCGGCAGGTCGATCCCGCACACCTGGCCCGTCTTCTCGTAGTCCTTGCGTCCGGAGCCGGTGAGGTAGCCGCGCACGATGGCCTCCACCGGCAGCGCCTCAGCCCTGTGCACCACCACCGAGCGGCCGGCGAGGTGCCTGTGCTCCGCGTCGGTGCTGAACGGGTCCGGGTCCACGAGGTGGTTGGGGATGATGGCGTCGGTCTGCTCGAACCAGAAGTTGGAGATCTGCGTGAGCACCGTGCCCTTCTCGGCGATCGGCGTCGGCAGGATGACGTCGAAGGCGGAGAGCCGGTCGCTGACGACGATGAGCATCTGGTTGGGCGCGTACTCGTACACGTCGCGCACCTTGCCCCGGTTGATGAGCTTCCAGGCGGACTCGTCGGACTCGTACAGCGTGGTCATGATCGCGACGCTCCTCTCACTCGCTTTGACAGCTACGCTACTCGCATCGCGGAACGCCGCCGGCTGCGCCCTCTCGTTTCGCGGCGATGAGGTCGAGCAGGGCTTGAGCGGCGGCGCGGGGGCCGGCGGACTCCTCGCCGGGCAGCCCCAGCTGCGTGCGCAGCTGCCCGACGAACACCCCGGCCCGGAACGCCGCCGCGAACGTGGAGGCGGCCAGCGCCTCGTGCTGCTCGCGGCGCTGCGCCGGGCCGAAGGGGTTGGCGAAGTAGCTGTTGGTGATGCCCGTGGACGTCGTCGTGCCCTTGCTCATGGCCGCGCCGTCACGGAAGACGGCGAGCGCGGCCTGTTCGTCCTCGAGGCGGGCGACCACCGGGTGCTCCGCGTCGACCACCTCGTGGTTGTTGGCGTACAGCAGAAAGTCCACGGGATACCCGCGCAGCACGTCGTCCAGACTGGTGACCGGCAGCACGACGCGGGCGTTGACCTTGCTGGGGCTCATGATGATGGAGCGGTCGAGCTGGCCGAACGCGTAGCCCTGCTGCAGGTCGTCGAGGCGCACGAAGGCGCCGATCTCGGTGCCGAACCCGAGCAGCTCGCCGCCGGGCCCCACCTCGAGCGAGCCCATGTCGTCGGCGATGATGCGGATCTCGCGGATGCGGTCGGCGCCGCCGACGCGCAGCGCCTCCAGCGTCTCGCTCTTGCCGGTGGCGGTGTCGCCGATGAGGAGCACGGTGGCCCGGCTGCCGTCGACCAGCACCAGCCGGGCGTAAGCGCCGTGGAACGGCATGACGCCGCGGTCCATGGCGGCGACGTTGTGCAGCGTCAGGACCATCTTCTTGAGGTAGCCGAAGTAGCCGAAGCGGTCCTCGAGCGGGACCGCCGCCACCAGCAGGCGGCTGCGGCGGTCGTCGTGGAACACGGTAGGCAGGTCGCCGAAGCGGGCGAGCGCCGCCGGTGGGACGCCGTAGAGGTACACGGCGTCGGGGCCGGCGGCGATCTCCTCGTCCGAGGCGACCTCGAACAGGTTGGCGAGGCTCGTCCCCAGACCCATGAAGCGGCGGTGGAAGTACACGAACACCGTGGTCCGGCCGACGATGGCCGGGTAGCAGAGCCAGTCCTCGCGCTCCAGCTTGAGCCCGTCGAGCGGGTTCTCCTCGACCTCCGCGAACTGGCCGGTGCGCGTGTTCATCGGGGGATCCAGGAGCAGCGGCGGATAGAGCAGCAGGTCGCGGACGAAGGGGATGCCGGTGAGCAGCTCGCGGTAGCGAGCCGGCACCGGCCACTTGTGGTGCACGGCGTACACGCCTACCTCGGCGCCGGCCGCGACCTGGCGCAACACGCGCGGCCGCCTGCCGGTGATGTTCTCGGCGACGTCACGGTACGCGGCGCGGACCAGCCTCGCGAGCGCCTCGACCGCCTCGGTGAACCCGCGCAGCGGGCGCTTGTCGCCGGGCGCAGGAGCGACCTCGGCGCGTACCACCAGGAACCTGTCCCAGCGCCGCCAGAAGTCGTAGAGGCCCTCGACGAACTCGTGCAGCTGCTCGCGCCGCGCCGGCAGGTCGCCCGGCGCGCAGGCGGTGATGGTCACGCGTTCGAGCGGGTTGTTGGTGAGCAGACGCAAGAGGTCGAGCAGATGCTCGCGCCCGCTCAGCCCCAATTCGGCGAGCGCCTGCGGGTTGTGTGCCTCGAGGTGGTCGACGTACAGATCGAGAACGCGCGCGAACGTTGTGCTCTCAACGAGCTCCTGCGTGCTCGCGCACACGGAGCCCTCCGAGTACATGACGGCCTGGCGGTCGTCGAGGTCCAGTCGCTGCAGGGACATGCTCGGCCTCCGTGCGTGGGTCGGGCTCGCCCGCATCGTGCCCGGGCGAGCCCGCAGATTACCACAGGCAGCCGGGGGTTGTCGGCCGCGGCGGCGCTTCGCGGGGCGGCCGCCGGCCGCCCCGCGCCGTCAGGCCTGATCAGGCTGCACAGAGGTGCAGAACGCGCACTTGTGCGCGCCGTGCGGGATCTCGCTGAGGCACTCGGGGCAGGTCTTGGTGGCGGGGTCGGCGCCCCGGGCACGGCGCTCGGCGAGCTTGTTCATCGGCAGGACGACGATGAAGTAGATGGCCGCGGCGATGAGCAGGAACGAGACGAGCGCGTTGAGGAACGAGCCGTACTTGATCACGCCCTCGCCGATGGTGAAGGAGAGCGTGGCGAAGTCCGGCTGCCCGCCGATCGCCGCGATGATCTGCATGAGGATGTCGTCGACGAACGACTTGATCACCACGCCGAACGCGGCGCCGATGACGACCGCGACGGCCAGGTCGATGACGTTGCCGCGGAGGATGAAGTCCCTGAATCCCTTGATCATGACGCACCTTCCCTGGTCCGGACGCGCGCCGCGCCTTCGGGGAATGACGCGGCGTCGGTCTTGCTCGCATCGTACTTCTCAACGCTCTCACGACCAAGGGCCGGCCGTCGCCCCAGGTGGCGGCGTCGACGGAGGTGCGCCTGGCCGCTCGAAATGTCGGGAACCGACAGAATGAGGCTCGGCCCTTGCGCGGCCGCGGCAGCGTCGTGTACACTGCCGCGCGGCCCGACCACCACAACACACGAGGAGGCGAACAGATGATGATCAAGACCGTCAGCGGCAAGACCGCAGCGTTCCTCGTGAGGGTCGCCTGCTGAGCAACCGCTCGTCCTGAGCGGCGCTCCGGCCGGTAGCCCTCGCGGCGCCGGCCCTTTTTGTATCTCCACCCCTTCGCCATGAGTGGGCCCGGTGCCGGAACGCATCCCGGTGCGCTGGCGCGCACGCACGCACGACTCTCACGTTCCGAAAGGACACACCGAAGATGAACCACCTACACGTACGTCAACGGCTCGAGGCCTTCGCCGCCAGGCTGCGGCGGGCCGCGGGCCCCGGCGACCCGGGCGGCGGCGACTCGCGCCGCGGACGCCCCGGCTCGTCCGGCATGCGCGCGATGGATTCGTTCGGCGCAGGGCGCCGATGAGTCCGCCGGCCGTCCGGCGCTCAGATCCCGTACCACTCTGAGCGCCGGGCGGCCCCCCGAAGACCGCGGTCCCGCAGGGCCCGCCGCTCCACGCAGACCCGAAGCACGACGACTGATCCACCAGCCAAAGGAGGCGAAGTGATGACTGCCAAGGCCGTCAGCGGAATCCCCGCGTCACCCAGATCGAGGGCCCTGTCGTAAGCAGGCTCCGCTCCACCCGAGCGCCGCTTACGCGGGACGCGCGCAGTGCGCACGTCCCGACCCACAGCCCTCGCGGGTGACGCACGCGGGCGCGCACCGGCGCGCCCGACCGTGACGGAACCCGACGGAAGGGCACTTCCAGCGATGGACAAGAAGCAACGCAGACGACTCAGAAGCCTGCTCGCCGAGCTCGACACGGGCGAGCGGAACAGACTCACCAAACGCGCCGCCAAGCTCCGAAAGGCGGCACTCAGGACACACGACCCGGACGGCCGGCGGCTCGAGCTCGAGGACTTCCTGCTCGAGCTGGTCGGCGCCGACCTGGACGACGGGCCGGACGCGGCGCGAACCCCCGGCGCAGAGCCGGAAGACGAGCCGGGCGACTGGCCGCACCCCGGCGCGGCCTCGGGCGACGCCGATCGCGGCGTGGTGACCGGCATCGTCGCCGGCGCCTGCACGGTGCTGCTCGGCGGCGACGGCTCGAGACGGGAAGACGGCCGCACACCGCGCGAGGTCCCGGCGGCCCTGCCGCCCGACCTCGCCGGCCGCCAGCAAAGCGAGCTCGCCGTGGGCGACCACGTGCTCGTGGAGCAGCGGAACGATGCGTACCGCGTCTCCGCGGTGCTGCCCCGCCGCAGCCTGCTCGCCCGCGCGGACCCGCATGTGCCGCAGCGGCGGCGCGCCATCGCCGCCAACATCGACCTGGTGGTCGTGGTGGTGGCGGCCCAGGCTCCACCGCTGCACCCGCGGCTCATCGACCGCTACCTGGTGGCCGTGGAGCAGTCCGGCGCCCGGCCCGTCCTCGTGGTCAACAAGACCGACCTCCTCGGCGAGGGCGGGCGCCACGAGCTGCTCGCCCGCCTGCAGCCTTACCGGTCGCTCGGCGTCCCGGTGCTGCCGTGCAGCGCCGGGCAGGGTGACGGCATCGGCGAGGTACGCGAGGCGCTCGCTGGGCGGACCTGCGTCTTCGTCGGCCAGAGCGGCGTCGGCAAATCCTCGCTGCTCAACGCGCTGAGCGCCGGCGCCGCGGCCCGCACCGGAGCCGTCCGCGACGGCGACGGCCGCGGCCGCCACACCACCACGGCGTCCGCGCTCTACGACCTGCCCGGCGGCATCCGCGTGATCGACACGCCGGGCATCCGCAGGTTCAGTGTGGACGGCGGCGACCCGGCGACGCTCGCCGCCGGCTTCGCCGAGTTCGCGCCGTACGTGGACGCGTGCCGCTTCCGCGACTGCACCCACACGCACGAACCCGGCTGCGCCGTCCGCCGCGCCGTCGCCGACGGCGCGGTCCCGCGCAGCCGCTACGTGAGCTACCGCAAGCTGCTCGGCGGAGACGGGGACGACCCGCGCCGCGCCGACGGGGACCCGGCGCCGGCCGCCGGCAGCCTCGGCGGGCCCACGGCCCCGGCCGAGTCGTACGGGGCGCACTTCACGTGCGCCGGCTGCGGCCGGTCCGTGCCGCTCGAGGCCGCAGGCAGCGAGCACCGCAACCACTGCCCGCACTGCCTGCACAGCGTCCACGTGGACGCCGTGCCGGGCGACCGCGCCGCCTGCTGTGGCGGCGTGATGGAGCCGGTGACGGTGTGGGTACGCGGCCGCGGCGAGTGGGCGCTCGTCCACCGCTGCCGCGCCTGCGGCCACCTGGGCAGCAACCGCATCGCCGGCGACGACAACCCGGCGCTGCTGCTCTCGCTCGCCGTGCGGCCGCTCTCGGCGCCGCCGTTCCCGCTCGAGCGGATGAGCGGCTTGAGCAGCGGCGGACTCCCGGCTTGGGACGACGCCGCGCCGACGAGCGGATCAGGCGGCGGCCCTCGCTTCGGGGTCGCCGCTCGCTGACCCCGGATCCCAGCGTGCGCGAGAGGGCGGCGGGGACTCTCCCGTCTCCGCCGCCCCGCAGTCCCCGCTCACTCCGCGCCGGCCGGCCTCAGCTCACCGGCCCTCAGAGGCCGGCGACGGGAACGCGCGGACCAGGCGGCGGAGCTCGGCGATCAGCCGCTCCCCCGCCGTCGTCGGCACCTCACGCCGGACCACGGTCTGCCCGCCGGAACGCCGCCCGCCGAGGTCGTACACGGTGCGGCTCCCGTCAGGCGACGGCACTACGAAGGAGCCGGCCTGCCGTGCCCATGCCGGTCGCTTGTGAGGCCGCACCACCAGCACAGCGCGTGCGTCCCGTGTCTGCAGGTTGCCCGCCCGGTCGGTCGCGCGGAAGAAGATGCGGTACGTACCAGCGCCGAGAAAGTCCCCGATCATGGTGTCGCGCACCGTGACGGCCTTGTTGGTGCGGAGGTGCCCCCCATTGTGGCGAGCGGTGACCAGCAGGCGCCCACTGAGCGTCCTGACGGTGAATCCGAACCGGGCGATGGACGGGCAACTCCTGTCGTTCACGCGAAGATGCATGCGCAGGACGCCGTCGCGCCCCAGGACACAGCGTCCGAGGCGCGTCGCCGGCTTGATCGTGTCGACGCGCACGCGCACGGTCTGCGTCGGCTCCACGTTCCCGGCGGTGTCGGCCGACCGGTACTCGAGGACATGCGTGCCGTCTCCCGAGTGGTCGGCCGGCGCGAGGAACGGCGGCGGCGTGAGGCCCTCCGTCCACCCGCCGCCGTCGATGCGGTACTCCGTGGAAGCGAGCGCGGATGCGCCGACCTCGGAGGCCGTGAGCGTCGCGGCCACGCTCGTGCGAGACCACCCCCCCACGATGTCGACGAGGGTGACCGGTCCACCCATCTGGCTGGGCGCGTCGGTCGTGGAGAGCACGCCGGTACCCGTCGCGAGAGCGTGGCTCGCGTCGAACCCGGAGACGAGGTAGGTCGTGCTCACCAGATCGCCCGAGACCTCACGCGTCCACGTCGCTCCACCGTCGGATGTCGCGTAGATCGAGTTCCCCGATGCCCAGCCGTGGACGGCATCGACGAAGTCCAGGTCGATCATCACGTCACGCCCGAACTGCCCCCTCCCGACCTCGCTCCACGTCGCACCACCGTCGGATGTCGCCAGCAGTGTGTTCATCGACTCCCCGAAGAGATCGAGGATGAGACACCAGCCGTGCGTCGCGTCGACGAAGTCGATGTCGTACGTGAGACTCTCCTGACCCAGCGACGAAGGAAGCTGGGGACGAGTCCAGGTGGCGCCACCATCCGAGGTCCCGAGAACAACCGCCTGGAAGCCCTTCCTGGTGCGTTTCACGCCGCCGATCCACGCGCGATCGGCGGACACCGCCCCGAGAGCGAACGCGTAGACATTCGTCGGCAAGGTCAGTGGGGTCCAGGTCGAGCCGGCGTCCACGGTACGAAGGAGCGTCGCCGTCCAGGTCCGCGCCGAGGCGTCGAGGCCGAAGACCCACGCCGCATCGGGCGTCGGAGCCGCGACCTCGACGAGAGACCTCGTCGTCCCACTCGACTGTCTGGTCCAGGTCTCCCCGCCGTCGGCCGTGCGCCGGATCAGGCCGCGCTTGCCCACGGCCCAGCCGTGCGTCGCGTCGGCGAAATCGACGCCGCTGAAGTACTCGCCGGCCTGCGAGAAGGCCTCCGCCCAGTCGAGCCCGTTGGACGTATGCACCAGCGGAGACCTGTCCGCCGCCTGCGTGCCGGCCTCCATGAACCACGGAGGCACCCCGACAGCCCAGGCGTCTGCCGGGCCGACCATGTCGACACCGACCAGCGCCGTGGTGTGCGTCGTCCCACCTCTCCACGTGGCGCCGTCGTCGACGCTGGTCGCGGTCATGTTGCCGACGGCGCACAGAGCGCCGCCCCCGTTGCAGGCCAGTGCTCCGAACTCGACGGACAGGCCGGCGATGTGGCGCGTCCACGTCGTGCCGGCGTCGCGGCTGACGAGGATCTGGCTGGCGCCGGCGTCCGTAGCCCGGCCCTGCAGAGGCCCGGTCGCGTAGACGGCGTCTCCGAGGGCGACAACGTCCCAGAGTGCGTCCTCGCGGCTGACCCTCGGGAACCTCCAGGATCGGCCTCCATCGGTAGAGCATGCAAGCCGCGAGAACTCACCCTCGACGTCTCTGGTGCCGAAGGTCGCCCAGATCGTCCCGCCCGGGCCGACGGCGAGGCTGCCGATACCCGGGCCCCACAGATCGGACTTGAGGCGCGTCCAGGTGGCGCCGCCGTCCTTGGTGGCGATCAGGCCGCTGTCGGCGACCGCCGCGTACCCGTGCCGGGCATCCGCGAACGCGACGGTCGTGAGGTTGTGCGTCACGCCGGAGTCCTGCGGCGTCCATGTCTCCCCGCCGTCGGCGGTGTGGAGGATCAGGCCGTGGCCGCCGACGGCCCAGCCCTGCTGGTCTCCGGCGAAGGCGATGTCGGCGAACGCCACGTCCCGGTCGCTCACCTGGGCGACCCACGTGACGCCGCCGTCGGTAGTGTGCACGATGGCGCCGCGGGCGCTCTCACTCCGCTCCGTCGAGTACCACCCGTACCCGCCCGCCGCCCATCCGTCCCGGGCGTCGGCAAAGACCACAGACCCGAGCGGCACCGTGACCGGCGAGGACTGCGGACTCCACGTCGCGCCGGCGTCGGACGAGTGCATGATGACGCCGGCGTCTCCGACCGCCCAGGCATTCGAGGCGTCGCCGAAGGTGACGTCGTTGAGCGTGTGCCCCTGCGGCTGCGGCGATACCCAGTACCAGCCGTCGCCGGCGGGTTGCAGCGCGAGCGCCGGCGCGGCGCAGCAGAACGCGAGCGCGGCCAGAACCGCAGCGGCAAGAACGGCTGGACCGAGTAGACGCAAGATCATCGTTCCACCTCCCGCCGCGCCAGGCGCAGCACTGCCTCACGAACGCGCGCCGGCAGCCATGCCGGCAGCGACGTCACGGCCGATGATTGCTCGGACCCACCGAGCACGGCGACACGACCGGCAGCGACGCTGGCCGCTGTCACGGAGAAGTCGCGGACGGGCGCCGCCGACCGCTTCTTCGGCCGCTTCTTGACCACCAGCAGCGCCGACCCCACCTTGGCGGGCTCGTTGCCGGCCCTGTCCCTGGCGTACAACTTGACCCGGTAGGTCCGGGGCTGGCCGTCGTAGATGCGGCAGTGCCTGTCGATGAACGTGAACCACCGGTTGGTCGGCAGACGGAAGCCGGAGTACTCACCCCCTGTGCGGATCCGCCTGTCGTGGACGGCGCGGAAGTCGAGCTCGAACTCCTCGACGGACGAGCAGCCGGCGTCGTCGATGCGCAGGTGCAGCCGCAGGACGCCGTCGCGGCCGACCTTGCTGGGCCGCAGACGGATCACCGGCCGGACGGTGTCCACGTCCACGCGGCAGCGCTGGATGCTCTCCGTCAGACCTGCCGCGTCGGTGGACCGGTACTCGAGGGTGTGGCGCCCGTCGCCGGAGTGGTCCGCGGGCGCCGGGAACTCGAGCGGCGCGAGGTAGGGCTGCCACGCGCCGCCGTCCAGCCGGTACTCGGTCGATGCGGCTCCGGAACCGCCGCCGTCGTTCGCACCAAGCGTGATCGTCGTGCCGTGCCGCAGCCACCCGCGGTCTCCCTCGCTGACGGTCGTCGGCGCGGCGGTGTCGCCGGCGCCGTCGACCGTGGAGATGATGCCGTAGGCGTAGGCGGCGGACCACACATGCGTCGCGTCGACCGCCGCGACCGAGCCCCCGTACCCCGTCCGCTCGGTGCGTTTGACCCAGGTCCCGCCCCCGTCGTCCGTCGACCACACACGGTCGCCGCTGAGCCAGCCACGCTGGGCGTCCACGAAGTCGACGTCGCCGATCGCGTCGTCGATCGGGCCCCCTGCCTGAGACCACGAGGCGCCGCCGTCCTCGGTGCGCAGCACCACCGATGTCGAGTCGGAGAGCCTCATGCCGACGAGCCATCCATGCCTGGCGTCCACGAAGTCGAGCGCAACAGGCCAGATCGCGCCCCCCACCCCTGTCAGGCGTACCCTCGACCAGGTCGCGCCGCCGTCCGCGGTGACGGCGATCCCTGCGCCCTTGCGGTCCCAGCCGGCGATCCAGCCCTGCCGACCGGTGAGGAAGTGCATCGTCATCGGCCACAGCCCTGTCGGCGGCTCCACCGTCGCCCAGGTCGCGCCGCCGTCGGTGGTGTGGAGGAATGCGGTGTGAGGCCGAGGAGCCCGCACTTCGCCCAGCACCCACGCCTCCTCCGGCCCCGGCGCTTCCACGAATCCGAAGCTGGAGCCCTTGCCGATGGCCTGTGCGCTCCACGAGGCGCCGCCGTCGGATGTGTGCCGGATCGCGCCCCGCGTGCCCACGGCCCACCCGTGATCCGCGTCGGCGAAGTCCACGTCGAGGAGACTGACCCGTGGATGGGAGTACTGCTCCTGCCACGTCACACCGTCTGAGGTGTGCAGGATGCTGCCCGACCGCATGTCGTACAGCGCCGGCGTGAGGCGCTGCCAGGCGTTACCGCCCGTCGACCAGCCCTCGGTGGCGCTGACGAAGTCCAGACTCCCCACCCCCGGCGGGTCGAACCCTGCCCCGGCCCAGGTGGCGCCGCCGTCGCGCGACGCCACCGTGCCGGCGCCCACGGCGCAGACGTCCTGTGCCCCGCCGAGAGCCACGGCGCCCGCGACGAAGCCCCGGCCGAGCAGCCGTGTCGTCCACGTCGCGCCGCCATCCTGGCTCACGGCGAGCGAAGAGCTCTCGACCGAGTCGCTGGGTGAGGCCATGGCGGGTCCCACGGCGCAGATGCGCGCGCCGGAGGCGGCGACGTCCCAGAAGCCGTAGTCGCCGCCCGCCTTGACGACCTTCCACGTGCGCCCGTCGTCGGTGGAGCGCAGCAACGTGCCGGGGTCGTCCCAGACAAGGCTGGACGCCGTCCACAGCGCGCCCGCCCCGTCGGCCGCGAGTCCGTCGACGAAGTCCCAGTAGTACTCGCGCGCCGGCCCGGTGCGCCACGTGAGGCCGCCGTCCGCGGTCCTGCACACGAACCGGTCGTTGGCGAGCGCGTATCCGTGCTGTGCGTCGGTGAACGCGACGGCGCCGATGTCCTGTGTGGTGCCGGAGGGGACCAGGACCCACGACTGACCGCCGTCGATCGTCCGCAGGATGGTCCCGTGTTGCCCGACCGCGACGCCGGTCTGCGCGTCCGTGAAGACGACGTCGGTGAGTCCCCACTCGGACGGCTGCATCGCCGCGGTCCAAGTGGTCCCTGCGTCCATGGTGCACAGGATGACGGACGATCTGGTCCCCGCGTGCGTGAAGGCGCTCTGCAGCCACCCTCCGACGACGCTCCCGTGCGTCGCGTCGGTGAACGCGACCGCATTCAGGGGGTCTGATGTCGGCACGGATTGCCGGTGCCAGCCGGCGCCGCCGTCGGTCGAGGCGAGCACGGTGCCGCCGGAGCCCACCGCCCAGATGTGCTCGGCGTCGGGCATCGCCACGCTGTTCAGCCAGTGTCCCTGCGGCTGCGGAAGCTGCCAGTACCACCCGTCGCCGGCGGGCTCGAGCGCGAGCGCCGGCGCGGCCCAGCAGAGCGCGAGCGCCGGTGCGGCGCAGCACAGCGCGAGCGCGCAGAGCACGGCGAAGGAGACGAACGTGGATCGACGCGGCCCCATGGTCCCCCCAAGACTCAGCCGGGAGCTCCCTCCAGACGGGCGCCCGGCGCCTCCACGCCGGGAGGTCCATCCGGCTCCCGGCCACCTCCTATGAGCATAGAGCACGCCGCGCGCGAAGCAAGCGGCCCGGCAGGTCCTCCCGAGAGAGGGGGGGATGTGTCGCCCCGGGGTAGGCGCCTTCGATGGCGCCGCGATAGCACCATCGGAGGCGCCATGCCGGCGCCGTCCGAGGCTCCGACCCCCAATGCACATACCACCCCCCGCGCCCGCCGCGGAGTCTCAGCGGGCGAGGCCGGAGGGCGAGGCCGGCCCGGACCCGTACGCAGCGAGGGCCGGCGGATGCCCACCTCGCATCCGCCGGCCCTCCGGGTCTCCGACCCACCGGCGCCGTACCCCGGGCCGGCTGGGGGTCCTCCCGCCTACTTCGCCTTCGCCAGGTTCTCGTTGACGAAGTCCCAGTTGACGAGCTTGTCGAAGAACGTCTGCACCCACACCGGCCGCAGGTTCTGGTAGTCGAGGTAGTAGGCGTGCTCCCACACGTCCACCACGAGGAGCGGCGTGACGCCGGGCGCCGCAGGCATCTCGGCGTTGGGCGTGCTCACGATCTTGAGCTCGCCGTTGTCGGCGACGAGCCAGGCCCAGCCGGAGCCGAAGCGGCCCACCGCCGCGGCCTTGAAGTCCTCGACGAACTTCTCGTGGCCGCCCAGGGCCGCGATCTTCTCGGCCACGGCGCCCGTCGGCGCGCCGCCGCCGCCCGGCTTCATGCCGTTCCAGAAGAAGGTGTGGTTCCACACCTGGGCGGCGTTGTTGAACACGGGCTGCTTGTCCGGCTTGCCGGCCACGGCCATGATCACGTCCTCGAGGCTCTTGCCTGCGAGGTCGGTGCCGTCCACCAGCTTGTTGAGCGTGTCGACGTAGGTCTTGTGGTGTTTGCCGTAGTGGAAGCTGATCGTGCGGGCCGTGTACTCAGGCTCCAACGCGTCTTCCGCGTACGGGAGCGGCGGCAACTCGAACGCCATCGTTCCTCCTGTGGTCGGGTGGGTCTCTTACGGTGTCGCTACAGCCCCGCGGGGCCGGGTGGTGGCATCGTCATGGGTCGGCTCGATGGCGCCGTCGTCACACGTCGACCTCGATGGCGCCGTCCTGCACGCGCACCGGGTAGGTGTGCAGGTCGTGCACCCTCGTCTTCCACTCGAGGCGCTTCTGCAGCTTGAACCAGCGCTTGACCGGCTCGGGGATGTCCTCCGCCGGGCCCATGTCGTGGTCGATGGGCCAGCTGAGGTTCTTGCCGCTGCGGATGTCGAACTGGGCGTCGTGGTGCGGGCAGGTGATGATCCAGCCCTCCAGGGCGCCCTCGTTGAGCGGCGCGTTCTCGTGCCCGCAGCGGCGGCTCACCGCGTAGTAGGAGCCGTCGAACTCACAGAGGCAGATCTCGCGCTCGGGGTCGCCGGCGCGCACGTACTTCATGCCGCCGGGGGCGATGTCGTCAGTCTTCGCTACATCGTGCCACATGGTCAGACCTCGTCCGGCGGGAACTGGGGCAGGCTGTCCGGGTCGGTCACGTCCAGGTGGACGAACAGGCCGCACCAGCAGCGCTTCATCGCGTCGAAGTGCGCGCGGTGATACGGGATGCACGGACAGCAGATCTTCATGTCCTCGGCGCGCACACCGCTGCGCCCTTGGCAAGGGCAGAACGGCGCGCCGAGGTCCTGCTCCAGCTTGACCTCGGCCTCGAGCAGATCGTCGACCATCTGCTCGTCCGGGGTGAACTTGAAGCCGAGCGGCGTGACGACCCGCTCGAACAGGTACTTGAGCGACTCCTTGCGAGCCTCGCTGCTCATGCTCCCCCTCCCCAGCCCTTGAGGTGCTCGAGGAACTTGTCGGGGCTGAAGCCGACGATGACCTCTCCGTTGATGACGACGACGGGAAAGCGACGGCCGCCGCTGAGCTCGAACGCCTTGTCGGCGGCGGCATCTTGTTCGTCCTCGGGCAGCTTGTCCACGTCCACGGTCTCGTAGGCGATCTTGCTGTCGTCGAACCACTGCTTGGTCTTTCGGCACCACGGGCAGGTGCTGAGCGCGTAGACGAAGACCTCGTCGGTCATGCCGCGCCCCCTACCTCGACGAGGACCTTGCCGTCCTCCACCTTGACGGGATACGTGGCCAGCGCGAGCTCCGGCGCATCGAGGAACACGCCGCTGCGCAGGTCGAACCGCCAGTCGTGGCAGGGACAGGTGAGGACGGCGCCCTCGAGCTTGCCGCCCTCGAGCGGGCAGCCCATGTGCGCGCACTTGTCGGCGACCGCGAAGAGGTCGCCGTCGATGCGCGCCAGCAGCACGCCGAGACCCTTGGGGAAGACGGCGACGTACGCGCCGTCACGGACTTTCGCTTCGTCGATGGTCGGGACCCAGACAGGTCCTTGCACGGCTCACCCCTTCGCTCCGTCTGCAGGTCGTGGATAGCGACCCGTGGGGCGGGGCCTGTCTCGCCGGCGCCAGGCCGGAGGGCGGCGCCCGCCGCGCACGGGTCGGATGCCAAGAGTACCCCCTGACGGGGCAGGAGAAACAGGGGGTGGGCCGTTGACGAACGGGGCCGTACGGCAGCGGCGGGGGCGGCCGGCGGGCGTGAGCCGCTCCGGCCGCTGGGCCTCACCAGCGTTCGTGGTGGATGCGCGCCTCGTCGAACCTGTCCGAGGGAGCCTTGCGCTCCAGCGGCCAGCCGAAGGGGACGACGGCGAAGGGCACCACGTGCTCAGGGATGCCGAGCAGCCCGCGCAGCGCCTCCTCGCGCTCCGGCAGCGGGTGGATGCCGAGCCACACGGCCCCCAGGCCGAGCAGCTCGGCCTCGATGAGCATGTTCTCGACGCAGGCGGCGCAGTCCTGAGGCCACAGCACCGCCCACTTGGCGGTGCCGGGGTCGCCGAGCACGAGTACCGCGACCGGCGCCGACGGCAGCATCTTGGCGTAGGGATGCCACTCCGTGATCTGCGTGAGCGTCGCCCGGTCGCGGATGACGACGAACTGCCACGGCTGCTGGTTGCCGGCGGAGGGCGCCGCCATGCCGGCGCGGAGCAGCCGCTCCACGGTGGCGTCGTCGACCGGCTGGTCGGTGTACTTGCGAATGCTGCGCCGGCTGAGGACCGGATCGTGGCCGGGCACCGGGTCGTCCATGCTCACCTCAGAGTCGTGACGAACGTGTGCGGCCAGCGTATCGACCGGGCGCCCGGCCTGGCAAACGCAGGCGGCCGCGGCGCGGCGTGAGGCGAGCCGACGGCCGGCGGTCGGCGCACGGAGAGCGTGAGGGCGATGGGAGGGGACAGGAGGCTCTCAACGCACTCCGAAATGAGGGACCTGGCAGGTACCTGCCAGCGGACTTCGGAGGGCGGATCAGGCGCATACAGGTACCTCGCAGGTACCTGAAAACAGAGCAGGGTCACGCGTGACCCTGCGGCCGCCGGCCGCGAACCCGAGTCACTCGCGGGAGCCGGCGGCCAGAGCAGGGCGGAGTGACGTCTGATGAGAAACGAGTGAGCGGGGAACAGGCGGGCGGCCGTCAGAACTCGTCGGCCGCCCGCCCCGCCTCGTCCCCGCCCCCCATGCCGCCGGGGCGCCGGTCTTGCCCCAGATCCGGCGCCGCCCTCCTGCGGCACTCTGGCGGCTCCTTCGCCGCCGCCCACGGAGGTCATCCGCAGACTGCGGTCCCCGTCATTCGCTGACGATGGTCACCGTCGTCTCCGCCTCCGGGCTCGGCGACGGCGTCTCCCAGGGCCGCACGTACACGCCGGTGAGATCGGACGTGCCGGCCTCCTTCACCATCAGCGTGACGACCTGCGTACCGCCCGACCCGGCCAGTCCGTCCGGGTTCGGGTCCGGCACGTACTCGCTCTTCTCGATGGAGAACGTGTCGCCGGCGGTGAACTGCCACTCGTACCCCGTGGTCGCGTTCGCCGCGAGCGAGACGACCACCGTGTCGCCGACCGCGGCGTCGACCGCCGTGCCGGACGGCGCGGTCGGCGAGACCGCGATGGTCCGCGGCGAGCTCTGCTCCGCCGGCTCGCCGCCCCCGCACCCCGCGAGCAGCCCCACGCCCAGCGCGGCCAGCGCCAGCACAGCCGCGCCGGCAGCCAGGCCTCCGTGCATCCTCTTCGCCATCTCCGTCCTCCGTCTCTCCCGCCGCACAGGCTCCCCGCGCCCCGGCTCCCACGACCTTCGAGACGCGCGACGTTTGTCAGGCGTTCAGCGCGCGACTATCATCCCGTCAAGGGAACTCCAGACCCTTCAATCGACCCTCCCCCGCCTGCTGCCTATGGACACCGCACGCTCTCACTACGACGTGATCATCGTCGGCGCCGGCCCCGCCGGGATCTTCGCCGCGCTCGAGCTCGTCCGTCAGAACGGCGCCAGGGTGCTCGTCGTCGAGCGCGGCCCGGACATCAGCCGCCGCGGCTGCCCGGCGCGCAAGAGCGGCGTCTGCGCCGGCTGCGAGCCCTGCGACATCACCTGCGGCTGGGGCGGCGCCGGCGCCTTCAGCGACGGCAAGCTCACGCTCACCCCGGATGTCGGCGGCTGGCTGGACAGGTTCGTCGGCCGGGAGCGCCTCACCGAGCTCATCGGGTACGTCGACGGCGTGTGGCGCGAGTACGGCGCCCCCGACGAGGTGCACGGCGGCGGCAAGAAGTTCGAGAAGTTCCGCAAGGAGGCGCTCCTCCACGGCATGACGCTCGTGGAGTCCCCCGTGCGCCACATGGGCACCGAGCGCTCCTACGACATCCTCACGCGCATGCGCGCGGAGCTCGAGACCAGGGTCGAGGTGCTCACCCGCAGCCGCGTCGACCGCATCCTCGCGGAGAAGCCCGCCGGCGAGAGCGACCTGCGCGCCACCGGCGTGGTGCTCGAGGACGGCACGCGGCTCACGGCCGACGCCGTCATCGCGGCGCCCGGCCGCGACGGCGCCGCCTGGCTCATGGAGGAGTGCAAGCGTCTGCGCATCGCGATGCGCACCAACCCGGTGGACATCGGGGTGCGCGTCGAGGTCTCGGCGGCGGTCATGGAGCCGCTCACGACCGCCCTCTACGAGAGCAAGCTCATCTACTACACGCCGCGCTTCGACGACCCGGTGCGCACCTTCTGCATGAACCCCTACGGAGCCGTCTCACTGGAGAACTACGGCGACGTCGTCACCGTCAACGGGCACAGCTACGCCGACTTCAAGACCGACCGCACCAACTTCGCCCTGCTGGTCAGCACCGACTTCACGGAGCCGTTCGACGACCCGATCTCCTACGGCAAGAGCATCGCCCGGCTGGCCAACGTGCTCGGCGAGGACATCATCGTCCAGCGCCTCGGCGACCTGCACCAGGGCCACCGCAGCACCATGGACCGCATCCGCCGCGGGACCGTGCAGCCGACGCTGCAGGGCGCGACGGCAGGTGACCTGGCCTTCGTCCTCCCCTACCGCCACCTCACCGACATCCTCGAGATGCTGGCGGCGATGGACAAGATCGCCCCCGGCGTGAACGGGCGCGACACGCTGCTCTACGGTGTGGAGGTCAAGTTCTACTCGGCGCGGCCGGAGCTGGACGACGGCCTGCAGACGCCGGTCAAGAACCTGTACGCCATCGGCGACGGCGCCGGCATCACCCGCGGCCTGATCCAGGCGTCTGCGGCAGGTGTGATCGCCGCGCGGAGCATCCTCCGGATCGAGGACGCGAGCGCGGCCGGCGGCGAGCCGGCGACCGGAGCGCCTGCGGCGCCGGTCCTCTAGGCAGACGCCCCCGCGCGTCTAGCGCCGGCGGAAGAAGGGCCGGCCGGCCTCTCCGGGAGCGGACCCCTCGGGCAGCACCTCGTCGATCGGCGCGCCGAGCGCCTGCTCCACGCGCCGCAGCACGTGCTGCGCCTCCTCCTTGCGCTCGTGGACGCCCTTGAGCGCGCCGGCATCTCCGGCGTAGCGCGCGAACCGCGCGGCGAAGCGCGCGTCCAGGCCTACCACCCGCGTGCCCTGGACGAGCTTGTCCGCGAGGTAGACGATCTGCGCCTCGTCGGGCTCGTCGGCGGCGCGGGCGCCCAGACGCGCGTGGGGGCGCACGACGGCCGCCACGCGCGGATACCCGAGGTCGTCGAGAAGGTCTGCGCCCGCGCCCGCGTGGTGCGGCTGGTCGCGGGCGATGTCGTGGAGCAGCGCCCCGGCGGTGACGAGCGGCGCGACGATGTGCCGCTCGCGGGCGTTGAGTGCAGCCGTGAGCGAGGCCGCGACCCCGGCGACCACCAGCGAGTGGGCGATGCGCTCGCGCGGCACCGGCCGGGCGGCCAGGAGCGCCAGGCAGCGCTCCACATCCGGCAGGGCCTCGCGCGGCGCCCGCTCGCGGAGCCGCGCGAGGTCGTCGGGCGTGTCCGCGTCGAGCAGCACGCCGGGGTCGTCCACGGGGACGCGCGCCGTCCCGGCGGCGCGCGCGTCCAGAAGCTCCCGCAGGCCGCCGGGCGGGTCCGCCGCGCGGATCTCCCGGCGCAGCGATGCCGCGAGGAGCGGCGGATGACCGGGGATGCCCCCGTGCTCGGGGATCGCGACCTCGACCCGTGCGCCGGCGGCGTCTCTCGCGGCGCGACCCTGGCGGACGAGCCGGCCGATGGTCTCGGGCCGGACGAGCGGCATGTCGGCCGGCAGGACGAAGAACCGGCCGGCCGCGTCGTCGAGGCCGAGCACACCCACGCGCAGGGACGAGTACATCCCGTGGTCGTACTCGGCGTTGGTCAGCACCCGGGCGCCGGCGGCCGCGGCCGCTCGCGACACCTCGTCGCGGCGGTGACCGGCGACCACGACCACGTCGTCCACGCCGGCCTCCATGAACGCGCCGATCGCCCACGCGAGCAGCGACCGTCCCTCGAGCTCCAGCAGCGGCTTGAGCTCGCCCATACGCGACGAGCGGCCGGCCGCGAGGACGACGGCGCCGAGACGCTCCAGCGCTCAGCCGCTCCGGCCTGAGCGGACCAGCACGATCTCGGCGGCTATGCTCACCGCGAGCTCGGCCGGCGTCTCGGCGCCGATGCCGAGGCCGATCGGCGTGTGCACGCCGGCGATGGCCTCCTCGCTGAAGCCGGCGGCCGCGAGCGCCGCGAGCAGGCGCGCCCGCTTGGAGCGGCTGCCCATGACGCCGACGTAGCGGGCGCGCAGGCGCAGCGCCTGCTCGAGCACTCCCAGGTCGTGCACGTGCCCGCGGGTGACGATGACGACGTAAGCGCGCTCGTCCACGCCGACGGCAGCGAGCGCGCCCTCGAACGGCCGCACCACGACCTCGGCGCCGGGGAACCGCTCCGCCGAGGCGAACTCCTCGCGGTCGTCGACGACGACGACGCGGAAGCCCAGGCCCGCGAGCAGCGGCGCCACGGCGCGGCCCACGTGGCCGGCGCCGCAGACGACGGCCGGCGCCGGCGGGTCGACGCGCTCCATGATGGCGACCCGGCCGTCCGGCAGGGTCGCCGTGCCGTGGAGCGCGGCGGCGCCGGTGAGGCGCCGCAGCTCGTCCACACCGCAGACCGCGGCGCCGCTCAGCACGCCGGCCTCGTCCAGCGCGCAGTGCTCTACGCGCCCGGGGACCGGCCGGACCGGGTCGTCGGCCGGCGGGACGGTCACGAACCAGGCGCGGCGCCCTGCGTCGCGCGCCTCCCGCAGGCCGGCGCACGCCGCGGCCAGCTCCGCGTCGGCCGGCGGCACATAGGCGATCAGCGTCTCCGCGGCGCCGCCGCAGACCATCCTCTCGCCGCTCGTCAGGTCGGCGCCGTCGAGGTCGAGGCGCTCGCGCCGCCAGGCGCGCTCCGCGAGCGCCCGCGCGGCGGCGCGCATCATCGTGTGCTCCAGCAGCCCGCCGCCGATGCTGCCGGCGATGGAGCCGTCCCCGCGCACGAGCATCTCGGCGCCGGCGGCCCGGGGCGTGGAGCCCTGGTCGGCGACCAGCGTGACCAGGGCGAACGGCCGCCCGGCCTGCAGCTCAGCGATCACGACGTCGAGGATCTCGTACATCTCGCCCCGATTGTACAGGCGCGCCGGGGCCCGCCGCCGGAGGCGACACGGCAGGGGACCGGCACGGAGTCCCGTGAGGCGTCCGGCGGCGCGGACTGAGCACCGCAGGCGACTCGTCGCGGCGCGCCTCGCCCTCACCGCAATTGTCAAAGCGCGCCCGCCTCCCTATGATTTCGAACAGGGACCGTCCTTCACTTCACCATCCCCTCGGCCGCCGCCGGGCTGCGCGCATCCTGACGCGCGAGCCTCAAGGCGGCCGAAGCAGTCAAGCGAGACGGAGGGAGACCACCGTGCCCGGTACCGTCGTTGTCGGCGCCCAGTGGGGCGACGAGGGCAAAGGCAAGATCACCGACCTGCTGGCCGAGAAGGCCGACGTGGTCGCGCGCTTCCAGGGCGGCAACAACGCCGGCCACACCATCGTCCGGGACGGCGAGGAGTTCAAGTTCCACCTCATCCCCTCGGGCATCCTCTACGAGGCCAAGACGTGCGTCATCGGCAACGGTGTCGTCATCGACCCGCACATCCTCTTCGGCGAGATCGAGACGCTGCGCGGCCGGGGCATCAGCTGCGACAACCTGCGCGTGAGCGGCAACGCGCACCTCATCATGCCGTACCACCTGCTCCTGGACGGCGCCAACGAGCAGCAGCTCGGCAAGTACAAGATCGGCACCACCGGCCGCGGCATCGGCCCCTGCTACGTGGACAAGTACACGCGCATCGGCATCCGCGTGCAGGACCTGCTGGACGAGAAGATCCTGCGGCGCAAGGTCAAGACGGCGCTGCAGGAGAAGAACTTCCTGCTGCAGCGCTACGACATCGGCGTGCTCGACCCGGACCAGGTGACCGACGAGCTGCTCGGCTACACCAGGCGCTTCGAGCCGTACATCTGCGACGCGAGCCTGCTCGTCAACACCGCCCTCGACGAGAACAACCACGTGCTCTTCGAGGGCGCCCAGGGCGCACTGCTCGACATCGACTTCGGCAGCTACCCCTTCGTCACGAGCAGCAACCCCATCGCCGGCGCGGCCTGTACGGGCACCGGCGTCGGCCCCACGCGCATCGACCACGTGGTCGGCGTCGCCAAGGCGTACACCACGCGGGTCGGCGAGGGGCCGTTCCCCACCGAGCTCTTCGACGAGGTCGGCGCCGCGATGTGCGAGATCGGCCACGAGTTCGGCACCACCACCGGCCGCCAGCGCCGCTGCGGCTGGCTGGACCTGGTGGCCCTCAAGTACGCGGTGCGTCTGAACGGCATCACCCACCTCGCGATCACCAAGATGGACGTGCTCACCGGTCTGCCGGCCATCAAGGTCGCCACGCGCTACAAGGCCGGCCGCAAGGTGCTGGACGAGTTCCCGCTGCTGCAGACGCACTTCCACCACGCCAAGCCGGTGTACGAGGAGCTCCCCGGCTGGACCGAGGACATCCGCGACTGCGAGGCGTGGCAGGACCTGCCGCAGAACGCCCGCGACTACGTGCAGTACATCGCGGACTTCACCAAGACGCGGGTGAAGTTCATCGCCGTGGGCCCGGGCCGCGACGAGACGATCATCCTGCCGCGGAGCATCGGCCGCGGCGGGGCGGTGTAGGGCGGCGCTCGCGAGGATCCGTCGTCACCGTCACCTGGCTGGCGCCGCCGGTGAAGCGGATCTCGTAGCGGTCCGTGGCTTCGGCGAAGCCGGCGGATGCAAGAACCGTGCGGCCGCCGACGGCGCCGAGGCGCTGGTCGTCGAAGGCGAGTGAGCTCGCGCCGCCGCTGACCTCCGCGCGAGCCTCGGCGCCCGCCGGGCGGCGGATGGCGACCTTGCTGGCGCCGCCCGAGACGCGCACCGGCACGAGCCCCACCGGCGCGGGCAGCGTGATCTCGATGTCGCTCGCGCCACCCGTGACCTCAAGACTCGTGACCCGCAGCGCCGTGAGGTCGGCGACGAGCTTCCACATGCCGCCGCGCAGGGAGACGTCCCACGGCACGGCGGCCGCGAGCGCGAAGTCCGCCGACTGGTTGCGCCAGTCGAACGGTCGGAACCGGCGGCGCTGCGTCACCGTCACGATGCCGCCGGTGACGGTGATCTCCGGCGCCGGGCCCTCGAAGCTCGCCCGGTAGAGCTCCGTGAGGGCGGCGTCGCCGCGCAGCGTCACCTTCGCCGCGCCCTTGGTGAACTCGAGGCGCCCCGCCGTGACTCCGGCCAGCGGGGCGTGGCTCTGCGCCTCGTCGGCGCCGGCGGTGGCCTCACCGGCCCCCGGCGCCGCCTCGGCCGTGAGCGCCGCGATCTGGTCCTCGTACACGCTGCGCGTGCCGCGCAGGAAGTCGCGGATGCACGTGAGCTCGGCCGCGTCTCGACCCTCGAGGAGCCGGCGCGACGCGAGCTCCACCTCGCCCTGCACGCGGGCGCCGATCTCGCGCGTCGCCGTGGTGGAGACCGCCAGCACACGGCGCCTGTCCGCCGGGTCGGGCACGCGGTTGGCGAACCCCCCGCGCTCCAGGCGGTCCAGCACCGTGGTGATCGCGCCCGGCGTGAGCCCGCTCTCCTCCGCGAGCTCGCCGGCCGTGACGCGGCCGCGGCGGTACAGGATCCCGAGACAGCGCAGGTCGGTGCGGTTGAGCCCGAACTGCAGCGCCACGGCCTCGTCGAGCTGGTCGCCGGCGCGGCGCAGCTCCTCCAGCTCCATCCCGACCTGGTCGGTCAGGTCGATCGGTGCCACATCGTCCCTGGTCATCTCTACCTCCGGCGAAGAAGCGGGAACACCCTTGACAACGTCTCGTTCTCTCAGATGGCAGAATGTATACCCGATTCAAAAGATTTGACAATCTAACAATCAGAGCTACACTCTCTTCCGTGCAGACGGCGCTCCGCGCAAGGACGAGCGCCTGGTTCGGGAAGGAAGGATGGACGGCATGGACAACGCCATCGACGCCCGCGGTCTGGTCAAGACCTACCGCGGCGACGTGCAGGCCCTCAAGGGGGTGAGCCTCGCGGTGCCGACGGGCACGGTGTTCGGCCTGCTCGGCCCCAACGGCGCCGGCAAGTCGACCACAGTGAAGATCCTGACCACGCTCTCACGCCCCGACGCGGGCGAGGCGACCGTGGCGGGGTACGACGTGGTCCGGCGGCCGGACAAGGTGCGGCTCGCCATCGGCTGCGTGGCCCAGAAGTCGGGGCTCGACCCGCAGGCCACCGGGCGCGAGAACCTCATCCTGCAGGGCCGCGTGTACGGCATGCGCGGCGCGGCCCTCAAAGCACGGGCGCAGGAGCTGCTCGACGGGTTCGGCCTCGACGACGCCGCGGACCGCACGGTGCGCACCTACTCCGGCGGCATGCAGCGCAAGCTGGACGTGGCCGTGGGCCTCATGCATCGCCCGCAGGTGCTCTTTCTGGACGAGCCGACCACGGGGCTGGACCCCGAGGCGCGCGCGGACATGTGGACGGAGATCGCGCGCCTGGCCGGAGACGAGGGCCTCACGATCCTCATGACGACGCACTACATGGAGGAGGCCGACGGCCTCGCCCGGCGGCTGGCGATCGTCGACCGCGGGCTCGTGGTGGCCGAGGGCTCGCCCGACGAGCTCAAGGGCGAGCTGCGCGGCGACGCCATCGCCGTCGAGCTGGAGGACCAGCCGCTCGACGGCGAGGTCGGCCGCGCTCTCGAGCGCGTGCGGGAGCACCTGTACGACGTCGCCGTGGAGGGGCGCGCGCTGCGCGCGCGCACCGACAGCGGCGCGCGCGCCGTGCCTGCCGTGCTTGCCGCGCTCGAGGCCGAGGGCGTCAAGGTCGCCTCGGTCACGGTCGCGCGGCCCTCGCTCGACGACGTGTACCTGCGGTACGCCGGCCGCGCCTTCAGCGAGGCCGACGAGGTGGAGAGGAAGAAGCGATGAGCAACGCGTTCGCAGATACCTGGTTCATGACCCAGCGGCACTTCCGGAACCTCATCCGGCAGCCGGTCTGGATCTTCATCTCGCTCGTGCAGCCCGTGGTGTGGCTCCTGCTGTACGGCGCCCTGTTCAAGCGCATCGTCGAGATCCCCGGGTTCGGCGCCGGGAGCTACATCGACTTCCTCACGCCGGGCATCGTCGTCATGACCTGCCTGTTCAGCGCGGGCTGGAGCGGCATGGGCCTCATCGACGACATCGACCGCGGCGTGGTCGACCGCTTTCTCGTCAGCCCGGCGAGCCGCGGGTCGCTCATCTCCGGGCGGTTGCTGCAGGGCGCCGTGGTCGGCGTGATCCAGTCGGCGATCATCATCGTGCTCGGGCTGCTGCTCGGCGCGAGCTACCCCGGCGGCCTCGTCGGCATGGTCGTGCTCACCGTGTGCTCGGTCCTCCTGGGCACCGCGATCGGGGCGCTCAGCAACGCGATCGGCCTTCTCTCGCGCAAGGAGGAGACGATGATCGCGGTGAGCAACTTCGTGCTGCTGCCGCTGACGTTCCTCAGCTCGGTGTTCATGGCGCAGGCGCTCATGCCCGAGTGGATGCAGAGCGTGGCGAAGTACAACCCGGTGAACTGGGCCGTGGAGGCGGGCCGCGAGGGCCTTGCCGCGAGCCCGGACTGGGGCGTCGTCTTCCTGCGCATGGGCTGGCTCGCGCTGCTCACCGTGGTCTGCACGTGGCTGGCCACACGTGCGTTCCGCGCCTACCAGAAGTCGATCTGAGCAGGCGGCGGCTAGCGACGCTCGATGACGGCGGTGTGCCTCCCGGCGACGAAGGCCAGCAGGAGCGTGCCGTCGCGCGGGCGCACGGTGCGCACGCGGCCGTCGACCTCGACGCGCACGGCTCCGTCACCGTCCGGCCAGGGGAGGGCGACGCGAAGGTACCCGGGCGACTGCACGGTGAGCGTGTCGCCCTCTCCCGAGACGCTCCACCAGGCGGAACCGGCGGATCCCGGTACTTCGATCCGCCGCCCCCACACCTGCGCCCCCGACTGCCAGCCCCGGTAGGTCCAGCTGACCGGCGATGAGGCATGCCGCGTGCGCCAGACGCCCGCGGGGGCGAAGAACTCGACGATCGAAGCCGTATCGTGGATGGCGCCGCCGTGCGGCAGCGCTGTGATGGCCTCCTCGAGCTGCAGCGCGGGCGAGAGTTCGCGCAGCCTGCGGCACAGACGGCCGAACTGGGTGGCCCCGCTGCGGGTGACCACGGCATCGGCCATGCTCCAGCCCACGCGCAAGGGCACGCCGCTCCTGGCGATGGTGGCGGCGACCGACAGCGGGCTGCGCTGCGCGTAGGCGAAGCGCTTGCGGTCGGGAGGACCGCCCAGCTCCCGGCGGAGCCGCTGCTGGTCGCGGAACTGCCCGGCGCGCCCCATGTCGTAGTAGCGCGCCGCCAGGTCGGCCGCTCCGTCGAAGGCCGCGGCCGCGGCGAACCGGTCCGGCGCCCGCGCCAGGGCCATGAGCGCCTCCTGCCCGCCCATGCTGGAGCCGGCGAGGTAGAGCCGGTCGCGGTCCAGCCGCAGGCCGGGGACGGCGGCCTCCATCACGTCCGGCATCGCGACGATGTCGTCGATCTGCCCAGGGACGGCCCACGAGTTGCCGTCGCCGAGCAGGCCCACGGCGTGCGGGCAGATCACGGCGAACCTGCGCTCGGTGGGCAGACCGTTCCACAGGGCCGCCGCGTGAGCGGGAGTCGACCCACGACCGTGCGGCTGGACGACACAGGGCAGCACCTCGCCGCTCTGCAGGTCGTAGTCGAGAGGCAGGAGCACCGTCGCGGTGAGGACGGTGCCGTTCCAGGCCGTGTACGGAACACTGAGCATCTGCACGACCGGGGCGGGAGGAGGCTCCGGGGTGGCCGTCGGCGACGGCTCCGCGCCGGGGGCAGCGAGCGCGGCCGGCGCGCCGAGCAGCACGACGACCCACATGCACGCGACCCAGAACCCGCAGCGACCCCTCGCCGTCACAGCACTCCCCTGCTGACTCCCCGACCGCCGGGAGCGTCCGGCGGGCCGAGTATATACTCGGCGCGATGCGGACTCCACATGTCGAGAGGCTTCTCCGCCGTGCCGTCCTCTTCCTCGCAGGCACGGCGCTGGTGCTGGCGCCGGCTGCGGCCGCCGCCCCCGGCGCCCACGCCTCCGCGCCCTCCATCAAGCTGCTCAAGCCGATGGCCTACCAGATCGTACAGCGCACCGACGCGGGTACCGGCAGCATCGCGATCTCCGGAGTGGTGCGCGGCAGCGGCGCCGTCGAGGCACGCTGGGGGGACGGGCCGTGGACCGTGCTGGACCCGGCGCCTCGAGGTGGCCGCTTCAGCGGGGTCCTCTCCGGTCTCCCGACCGGACAGGGGACGCTGGTCGTCCGCCTGGCCCGCCGTCCCACGGTCAGGGCCGCGCGCCGTGCGGTCGGCGTCGGTGACCTCTTCGTCGTCGCCGGCCAGAGCAACGCCTGCGGTCGCGCCCCCGAGTTGCAGACCTGGCGCAGCCGCCGGTTCACTCCCAGCCTGTTCGGCAACGACGGCCACTGGAAGATCCTCGAGGACCCCGTCGACAGCCCCGTCGGGCAGCTCGACGCGGTGAGCCGCGACCGCCCCACCAGCTCCGCCGGCAGCGTGTGGCCGCTGCTCGCGACACAGATCATGAGCCGCGCCCTCGTACCGGTGGCGTTCATCCCCGTCCCCTACTCGGGATCCAGCATCCGCGACTGGCAGTGCAGGGAGGAGTGGCCCGACGACCCGGCCACGCTCTACGGCAACATGCTGCGCCGCGTGGCCAAGGCCGGCGGCTCCGTGCGCGCCGTGCTCTTCTGGCAGGGCGAGTGGGACGCGGGGTCCGGCGCGGGGGACGCCCCGTACGAGGCCGGCCTGCGGACGCTGGCCGAGGCCACGCAGCGCGACCTCGGCGTCCGGCTCGTCGTCTGCCAGATCGGGGAGATCCGCTGGCGCCAGGACTCCCCTCCGGCGGCACCCGCCCTGGACGGCATCCGCGAGGCGCAGGCGGCCTCCTGGGAGTGGGACGACATCGCCGCCGCCGGGCCCGCGCTCTACGACATCCTGCTGCACACCGCGACCGAGGACCGCGTGCACTACCGCACCGCCCGCCAGCTGACGCTGGTGACGCAGCGCTGGTGGAGCGCGCTCGCCGCCGCCTGCTACGGGCGCGGCGACGGACGCGGCCCACGGCTCACCGCCGCCGCCTACGAGGCGGCGGGGCCGGCCGTGCTGCTCACCTTCACAGACGACGAGCTGCCGCTCTCGCTGCCGCAGGGCGACACCGCGCCGGCGTTCACCGTGCGCGACGGCGCCGGGGCGGCGGCGGTCTCGGACGTGCGCCTCGCCGGGCCGGGCGTGCTCCGCCTCGCCCTCGCCCGGCCTCTCACGGGCGTCGCGACGGTGTCGCTCGGCGAGGGGCACCTCGGGGCCGTCAACCCGGTCCCGCACGACTCCGGCCCGTGGACGCTGCCGGTCGAGCTCTTCCGGAACCGGCTCGTCGGAGGGTCAGACTAGCAACGAGCCGGCGATCTTCCGTACCAGGACTCGCCCGGCCGGCCCGGCGCAGGCCCTTCCCCGGCCCGACCCGCCCGAGTAGACTTGCGTGCGTCCGTCATGCAACCACTCGGAGGCCTCATGCGCGTGCTCGTGGTGGGCGGCGGCGGCAGAGAGCACGCCCTCGTCCATTCCTTCGCCCAGTCCCCGCTCGCGGAGCGCATCTTCTGCGCCCCGGGCAACGCCGGCACCGCCGCAGAGGCAGACAACATCCCCATCGCCGCCGACGACCTGCCGGGGCTGCTCGACTTCGCCAGCCGCGAGAACGTCGACCTCACCGTCATCGGCCCGGAGGCACCGCTCGTGGTCGGGCTCACCGACCTGTTCGAGGAGCACGGCCTCGCCGTCTTCGGCCCCAACAAGGAGGCCTCACAGCTCGAGGGCAGCAAGGTCTTCGCCAAGGAGGTCATGGCCGACGGCGGCGTCGCCACCGGCGCGTACCGCCGGCACGAACGGCTGGAGCCGGCGCTCGCCGACGTCGAGGGCCGCGAGGACTACCCGCTGGTCGTCAAGGCCGACGGCCTGGCCGCCGGCAAGGGCGTCCTGATCTGCAAGGACAAGGACGAGGCGCGCGAGGCCGTCCGGGCCTGCTTCGTCGCGCGCGAGTTCGGCGCGGCCGGGGACGTGCTCATCACCGAGGAGTACCTCACCGGCTCCGAGGTCTCACTGCTGGTGCTCTGCGACGGCGAGACGGCGGTGCCGCTCGCGCCGGCGCAGGACTACAAGCGCATCTACGCCGGCGACCAGGGTCCCAACACCGGCGGCATGGGCAGCTACTGTCCCGTCCCCGGGTTCGAGCAGAAGGCCATCGACGCCGCGATGGAGCACGTGGTCGAGCCGGTCGTCGCGGCGCTGCGCAAGCGCGGCGTCAAGTATCGCGGCGTGCTGTACGCCGGCCTGATCGTGACCGACGCCGGCGTCAAGGTGCTCGAGTTCAACTGCCGGTTCGGCGACCCCGAGACGCAGGCGGTGCTGCCGCGGCTCGACTCCGACCTGCTCGAGCACTGCGCCGCCGCCGCGCGCAGCGAGCTCGGCGGCTCCAAGGTGATCTGGAAGCCGCAGGACTGCGTCACCGTCGTGCTCGCCTCCGCGGGCTACCCGGCGAGCAGCCACAAGGGCGACGTCATCAGCGGCCTGGATGAGGCGGCCGCCCTCGACGGCGTCACCGTCTACCACGCCGGCACGGCGCTGCAGAACGGCGACGTCGTCACCGCCGGCGGCCGCGTGCTCGCCGTGAGCGCGCTCGGCGACGACTTCGAGGCCGCGCGCGCTCGCGCCTACGCGGGCGTGGACAAGATCGCGTTCGACGGCCGGCAGGTCCGGCCGGACATCGCCGAGCGCGCCGTCAAGGCGCGCGCCGGCGAGCTCGACCTGTTCCCGGCCGGCTTCGCCGGCTGAGCCGCGCGTCCCGCAGGGACGCCGCGACGCCAGAAGGAGAGATGACGTGGAAGAGACGAAGACCGAGGTCGAGACCATCCTGCAGGGCATCCAGATGGAGCCCGTGCTCGTCGGCATCGTCATGGGCAGCGAGAGCGACCGCGAGGTGATGGAGAAGGCCGTGGTCGAGCTCCAGGAGCGCAAGATCAAGTTCGAGATCAACGTGCTCTCGGCGCACCGCGACCCGGACAAGGTGGCGCACTACGCCAAGACGGCGCAGAGCCGCGGGCTCAAGGTGCTCATCGGCGGCGCCGGCAAGGCGGCGGCCCTCCCCGGCGTGCTCGCCGCCTACACCAACCTGCCCGTGATCGGCGTGCCGATCAAGACGAGCGACCTGGGCGGCATGGACTCGCTGCTGAGCATCGTGCAGATGCCGCCCGGCGTGCCGGTCGCGTGCGTCGCCATCAACGGCGCCCGCAACGCGGCCATCCTGGCGGCCAGGATACTCGACGTCTGAGCCGCCGGCGGCGGCCGGGCGCGCCGGCCGCGCGGCGGCTGCCTGAGCCGCGCGTCGCCTGAGTCGTGCTGCCCGGATCGGCGCAGTGACCTCCTCTCGCGAGCCGGCAGTGGCACGCTCGCGGAGCACTCTGGCGGCAGATATCCACTCGCGGGCACTCTGGCGGCAGATATCCACTCGCGGAGCACTCTGGCGGCAGATATCCACTCGCGGGGCACTCTGACTTCAGGTACCTGGCAGGTACCTGCCCGACCGTCGCGTCCGGCGAGATCGCCGGATCCAGGTACCTCCGAGGTACCTGGATCCAGAGCGCCCCTCAGGCGACCGTCCCAGGTGCGCGCAGTCGGCAGGCGCGGCCGGTCCGCGCGGTCGCCAGGCGCGGTCGGCCCGCGCGGTCGGCCCGCGCGTGCGTGCTGGGCGCGCGGGGAACACCAGAGGCATGAGCAGGTCGCCCATCAGATCCTCCCTGGCGCCCAGCCCCCTCGGCGCCGCGTCGCCCGGCGTCTCGTCGGGGCACTTCGTGTTCGTCTCGGGGCAGCTGCCGCTGGACGCACGCGGAGAGGTCGGCGGCGCCACCGCCGCCGAGCAGGCCGCCCGCGCCCTCGAGAACCTCGCCCACCAGCTCCGCTCCACGGGCCTCTCGCTCGACGACGTCGTGAGCCTCACGATCCACCTTGTCGACCCTGCCGACCGCGCCTCGCTCGACGCCGCGCTAGAGGCCGCGTTCGCGCCGCCGTACCCCGCCGTCACACTGGCGGGCACGCCTTGGCTGCCCGGCGGCGCACGGCTCCAGGTGGCGGCCGTCGCGCAACGCTACTAAAGTCTCAAGGATGCCGAGGAACGACCAGCCCCCGAGCCCGAGGACGATCTCGGGCTTCCTCTACGTCGCGGTGCTGCTCATCGCAGTCGCGCTGGTCTACGTGGCCGTACGCGCGCTGCTCGCCTGACCCCAGGCCCACCCGAAAGGAAGACCCCATGGAGAAGCAGGTCTACGCGTCCCCCGACGGCGCACCAGCCGTCGGCCCGTACTCCCCCGCCGTGGGCGCCGGCGACTACGTCTTCGTCTCCGGCCAGATCCCGCTGGCCCCGGACGGCAAGATCGTCGGCTACACGCCCAAGGACCAGGCCCGCAAGGCGCTCGAGAACCTGCGCACGACGCTCGAGGCCGCCGGTCTGACGCTGGGCCATGTGGTCAAGACGACGATCTTCCTCAAGGACATGGACGAGTTCGCCGCCGTCAACGACGTGTACAGCGAGTTCTTCCAGGAGCCGTACCCGGCGCGCTCCACCGTGGAGGTGGCGCGCCTCCCCAAGGACCTGCACGTCGAGATCGAGGCCGTCGCGTACCGTGGCTGACCTTCGCAAGAGCCGCGTCGGGCGGCGCGCAGCCCTCATCCTCGCCGCCCTGGCAGCGGTTGCCGCGCTCGCCGTGGCGCTCGCCGCCTGCGGCGGCGACTCCGCGGCGAGCGCGGACGACCCTCTCGTCGGCTACTGGATCGGCGGAGGCGGCGAGCAGATGACCCTGCTCCAGATCCAGAAGGACGGCGACACCTACGTCGTCGCCTCCAACCCCGACCAGCCCATGGGCGACGTCAAGCAGGACGGCGACTCGCTCGTCGTCGACACCCACGTCGTCAAGGTGCGCATCACGCCTCTGCCGCAGGACAAGCTCGGCCTCGAGTTCACCGGAGAGGTCTTCAAAGAGGCGCAGACGGTGGAACTCTCGCGCGTGACGAAGACGGAGTACGCCGACGGCGCCGCCGCCTACGGCATGCTGCTCATCCGCCGTGGGCTCGCGATGTGGAAGGCCGGCGGCGGCAAGGAGTACCCGCCGGCCAAGGAGGTCATGCCGGACGGCATGCTCGCCCAGATGATCGCCTGGCCGGCCAACCTCTTCACCGGCGGGCCGATGGTGCAGGAGAAGAGCACCGGCAACTTCACCTACGCGCCGGTCGACGGCGGCAAGAAGTACTCGCTCAAGACGTACCTCTCCGACGGGAGCACCATCGGGAAGTAGGCCGGCGGAGACGAGCGTCGCTCAGCGCCGCTGGCGGTCCATCTCGCGCTGGATCTCCTCGTCGGAGATGGGCCGGTTGCCGCGCCCGTACGCGTCCCAGGCGTTGAACGCCACGCCGATGCCCCATCCCGCGAGCACCCAGCCGGGCCAGAAGTAGCCGGCGCCGGTCCAGTACCAGATCACGATCAGGAACACGTTGACGATGCAGTACGCGATGACGTGGTTCCAGAAGTCGCGCTTCTTCTTGATCGCCTTGATCGCGTGCGCGCGCAGTTCCTCTTCAGTCGGCATGGTGTGACCTCCCGTCGTCGTCTGCGTCTACCCCGCCCCGATTCTGACCCGCAAGGACGGCGGGCGCCAGAGGCGAGTGTGAGAGAATCGCGGCGACAGAAGGCGGCGGCCGGCGTCAGCCCGGCCCAGCCGTGACGCCGGCGGCCGCGGAGGGCACCGATGATCGAGCGCTACACGCTCCCTGAGATGGGCGCGATCTGGACGGACGAGGCGCGGATGCAGGCCTGGCTGGACGTCGAGATCGCCGCCGTGAAGGCCTGGCACAGGCTCGGCAAGATCCCCGGCGACGCGGTCAAGGAGATCGAGGCCAAGGCCGCGTTCGACGTCGCCCGCGTCAACGAGATCGAGGCGACCACCAACCACGACGTCATCGCCTTCCTCACCAACGTGGCCGAGTACGTCGGCGACGCCAGCAAGTACGTGCACTACGGCATGACCAGCAGCGACATGCTCGACACGGCGCTGGCGCTGCAGATCAAGCGCGCCGGCCAGCTCCTCGAGCGCGACCTCATCGCGCTGGGCGAGGTGCTCAAGCGGCGCGCCCTCGAGTTCCGCGACACGGTGGAGGTCGGGCGCACCCACGGCATCCACGCCGAGCCCATCACCTTCGGCATGAAGCTCGGCATCTGGGCGTTCGAGATCAGCCGGCACCTCAAGCGCATGCGCGTGGCCACCATCGCCGCGTCGGTCGGCAAGATCAGCGGGGCCGTCGGCGCCTACAACAACATCGACCCCCGTGTTGAGGACCTCGTCTGCGAGGAGCTCGGCATCGGCCGCGAGCCCATCAGCAACCAGGTTGTGCAGCGCGACCGGCACGCGGAGTTCCTCACCGTCATCGCCCTGGTGGGCGCCAGCATCGAGAAGTTCGCCACCGAGGTGCGGCACCTGCAGCGCAGCGAGGTGCGCGAGGCAGAGGAGGCGTTCGGCAAGGGCCAGAAGGGGTCCTCGGCCATGCCGCACAAGCGCAACCCCATCCTGAGCGAGCGCATGGCGGGCTGCGCGCGGGTGCTCCGCGGCAACGCGCTGGTCGGCATGGAGAACGTGGCGCTGTGGCACGAGCGCGACATCAGCCACAGCTCGGCCGAGCGCGTGGTGCTGCCCGACAGCACGATCCTGCTGGACTACATGCTGCAGAAGTTCACGAAGCTGATGGAGAACCTCGTCGTGGACGAGGAGCGCATGCTGGCGAACCTGGGCCAGAGCTACCGCCTCGTCTTCAGCGGGGCGGTCCTGCTGGCCCTGGTCGACAAGGGCATGCTGCGCGAAGACGCCTACCGGGTGGTGCAGGACGCGGCCATGCAGGCCTGGCGCGACGGTGTCGACTTCGGCGACCTCATCAAGGCGTCGGGCGAGGCCATGGCCGTCATGACGCCGCAGGAGATCGACACCGCCATGGACCCGGACCAGTACCGCGCCGGCCGCGACGTGATCTTCGGCCGCCTGGAGCGGCTGGAGTTCTGAGGGAGGACGCATGACCAAGTGCCCGAGCTGCGACGCGCCGCTCAAGGACGGAGACTGGACCTGCGGCGCGTGCGGAGCGCCCGTGGCCGGCGCCGGCATGGCGCCGGCGGCCGGAGAGTACGGAGGGGGCGCGCCGGCGGAGCAGTACGGCGGCGGCTTCACGACGAGTACAGGGCAGTACGGCGGCGGCGCTGCGCCGGCCGCCGCGGCGCCCACCGCGCCCTCCGGCCTGCTCAAGGCCGTCCTCGTCTTCGCCGTGGTCGCCGTGATCGCCGTCGTCCTCGTGTGGTTCTTCGTCCTCCGCGCACCGGCGACCACCGGCGAGGAGTTCGTCGGCACGTGGACCGCGACCACCGAGCAGGGCATCGCTACGGTCGTCGTCGAGCAGGGCGCGGACGCGTTCTCCGTCACGCTGACCGGCAACGACCCCGCCCAGAAGGTCACCGTGCCCGCTCACGTGGACGGCGAGGAACTGCTCATCACCGTGGACGACTTCTCCCAGATGGCGGGCGCGGAGAACGCCGAGGCCTTCAAGGCGGCGCTCACAGCGCTCGCCGGCGACTTCAAGCTGGTCTTCAGCAGCGTCGACGCCACGCATGTCGACCTGCGCATCGTGGGCGAGACCGCCGACGGGCAGGACTTCGACGAGACCATCCAGCTCACCAAGGACACCGCTCTCGCCACATGACCACGCCCAGTCGCATCCGCCCCGTCCCGTGAGCACGCCCAGCCGCATCCGACCCGCCACGCGCGGGGACGCCCCGGAGATCGTCGACCTGCTGAACGCCTGCGACGTGGCCGAGGTCGGGGAGCCGGACAGCACGCTCGAGGACCTCGAGAACGACTGGGCGACGGAGGGATTCGACCCCGCGCGCGACGCATGGGTCGCGGAGGGCTCGCGCGGGCTGGTCGGGTACGCCTACGCCGGTGACCAGTTCCGCACCGGCGAGCTCGAGGCCGACCTGTGGGTGCACCCGGAGCACCACGAGCGCGAGCTGGCGGGCCGCCTGCTCGGGCTCGCCGAGCGCCGGGCGGCCGCGCTCGCCGTCGAGCGCGACTACGGCGATCCGAAGCTCGACGTCTTCTGCGTGTCCGCCAACCGCGCCAAGCGCGACCTGCTCCGCAAGCACGGCTACGAGCCCGCGCGCACCGTGTACCGCATGACGGTGGACCTCGGCGGCGGCGAGCCGGAGGCGCGCGGGGCCGGCGACCGGCCGCCCGCGCCGGAGGGTCTCGAGATCCGGGCCTTCCGGCCGGGGACGGACGAGCGCACGATGTTCGACACCCTGCGCGACGCGTTCGCCGACCACTACCGCCGCAGCGACGAGCCGTTCGAGGCGTGGAAGACCAGGCTGCTCGGGCATCCGGACTTCGTACCCGAGCTCTGGGCGCTCGCCTGGGACGACGCCGCCGGCGAGGCCGCCGGAGCCGTCGTTGCCTACGACCACGGCGACCTCGGCTGGGTCCAGGGACTGGGAGTGCGCCCGGCGTGGCGGCGGCGCGGGTTGGGAGCCGCCCTCCTCGCCCACGTCCTCGCCGCCTTCGAGGCGCGCGGGCAGCGGCGCGTGGACCTCAGCGTGGACGCGGAGGGCGCCGCCCGCCCCCTGCGCCTGTACGAGCGCGCCGGCATGCAGGTCAGCGCCGCCTACGAGCTGTTCAGCAAGCCGCTCGTCTGAGCGGGGAGCCGGGCGGTTGTCTCCTGCGGCGCAGCGGGTATGACCGGCTTTCGACACGTGACGAAAGGAGTCCGCATGGGACGAGTCATCCTCGCCCTCACCCTCGCCGTGGTGCTCGCCGCCTCCGTCGGCGGCCTGCGGCGGTTCTTCCACCGACGCCGCCACGACCCCGGCGCCCGCGGAGACGACTGCGGCGCCTGGGCCGGCCGCCTCGGAGACCGCCACCAGCGGTACCACCGGCGAGGTCGCCCAGCTCTATGCGGACAACTGCTCCGGCTGCCACGGAGCCGGCGGCGCCGGCGGCTCCGCGCCGGGCATCGTCGGTGAGGACGACATGGCCGAGATCCAGCGCTGGATCGAGCAGGGCGGAGAAGGCATGCCCGGCTACGCCGACCAGCTGACGCCCGGGCAGATCGAAGCCATCGCGGCCTACGTGGCCGGCGGGCTGCAGTAGACGCGGTATCATGCGGGCGATGAGCGACCTGCCCGCCAGCGACCCGCCAGTGAGCGCCCCGCCTGCCGGCTCCCCGCGCGCGATCCGGCCTGCACGGCCCGGCCTGGACGCCGTCGTGCGCGTACCGGGGTCCAAGAGCGTCACCAACCGCGCGCTGCTGCTGGCCGGCCTCGCGGCCGGCCGGTCGGTGCTGCGCGGAGCGCTCGAGGCCGGCGACACGGACGCGTTCGCCGCCGGCCTGCGCAGCCTCGGCGTCGCCGTCGAGCGGCGCGGCGACGAGGTCGTGGTCCACGGCGCGGGCGGCCGGTTCCCCGCCGCCGAGGCCGACGTGTTCTGCGCCGAGGCGGGCACGGCCGCCCGGTTCCTGCTGGCGGCGGCCGCGGCCGGGCGAGGGCGTCTACCGCTTCGACGCGGCGCCGCAACTGCGGCGCCGCCCGCTCGGCCTCCTGCTCCAGGCGCTGCGCGCGCAAGGCGCGCGCACGGAGCCGGAGGATGCCGGCGCGCTGCCGCTCACGCTCCGCGCCGGCGGGCTCGCCGGGGCAGCCTGCGGCTCCCCGGCGACACCTCCAGCCAGTTCGTCAGCGCGCTGCTCATGGCGGCGCCGCTCGGCCGCGGGCCGCTCGACCTGCGCGTGGACGGCCTCGTCTCGCGGCCGTACGTCACGATGACGCTGCGCATGATGGAGAGCTTCGGCGCCGGCGCCGCCGTGGGCAGCTCCGCGGACGCCGGCCGGAGCGCCGGCCCCGCCACGCCGAAATCCGGCGACAGCTACGTGGTCACGCCCGGCGCCTACGCGGCGCGCGAGTACGACGTCGAGCCCGACGCCTCCACCGCCTCCTACTTCTTCGCCGCGGCGGCGGCCACCGGCGGCCGCGTCAAGGTCCTCGGCCTGCACCGCGCCGGAGCGCTGCAAGGCGACGTCGCCTTCCTCGACGTGCTCGAGTGCATGGGCTGCACCGTCACGGACGAGCCGGACGGCGTGCTGGTGGCCGGGCCCGCTGCGCTCGCCGGCCTCACCGTCGACATGGCGGACATCTCGGACACCTTCATGACGCTGGCGGCGATCGCCCCGCTGGCGACGTCGCCGGTCACCATCACCGGCATCGGCAACGTGCGGCTCAAGGAGTCCGACCGCATCGCCGCGATGGAGGAGAACCTGGGCCGGACCGGAGTGAAGACGGAGTCCGGCCCGGACAGCCTGCGCGTCTTCCCCGCCGCGCCGCGCGGCGCGCGCATCGACCCGCACGGCGACCACCGCATCGCCATGGCGTTCTCGGTGCTCGGGCTGCGGGCGCCCGGGATGGTCGTCGAGGACCCGGGCTGCGTGGCCAAGACCTGCCCGGGGTTCTTCGACCTGTGGGCGACGATCGAGGGCGGACGCGAGACTGACGACGGCAAGGCGTGAACCCCGCGACAGGGAACCGCGCCTCTTGGGCAAAGTAGTACAGACGGACCACCGACCAGACACGGGCGTCACCCGCCGCGGAGGGCGAGCATGGACGAAGAGACCACGGGCAGACTGCCCCCAGACGACGAAGAGCTGACCCGGGTGACCCCGCCGGGCGGTGACGACGCCACGCGCGTCACGCCGCCCGCTGACGACGACGCCACCCGCGTCATGCCCCCCGCGGACGACGAAGCGACGCGCGTGATGCCCGCCGCCGACGAGACCGGGGCGACCCGCGTGATGCCGGCGGGAGGCGCTACGCCGCCGCCACCCCACCCAGCCGACCCTCCTCATGACGCACGGCCGTCAGCCCTCGGAGGGCGGCGTGCCGTGGTGGGTGTGGCTGCTCGTAGTGCTGGCCGTCATCGCCGCCATCGCCGCGCTCTGGTTCTTCTACCTGCGGCCGACCACCCCGGAGACGACCGGCGGCGAGGCGTTCATCGGCAACTGGGCGCCCGAGGCGGGCACCGGCGGCGGCCTCGTCATCAAGCAGGACGGCGAGCAGTTCAAGGTGACGCAGTACGACCCGGACCTCAAGTCCGCCGGCTCCACCACCGCCACGCTCGAGGGCGAGGAGCTCAAGCTCAGCGTCAAGGCCTCGGCCGTCGGCCTCACCGACGTCACCGGGACGGTCCAGGGCACGCTCACCCACGACGCGGCGGGCGACACGCTGACGCTGCAGTTCTCCTCCGGGAGCCTGCAGCTCAAGCCCATCGACTACGTGCGCGTCGACGTGCTGCTGCCCGGCACGCCGAGCGCCTCGCCGACCCCGACGGCCACGCCGTCCCCGACGCCGACGACGGCATCGCCCTCGCCGACGACCACCGCCAGCCCTACCACCTCCCCCTCGCCCAACGCGGACCAGCAGGCGCAGGACAACATCGCCAAGCTGCAGGTGGGCATCGTCGCCTGGGCGGCGGACAACAACAACCTCTATCCGCCGCCGCAGGACGTGGTGCAGGGCGGCGGCCTTGCGCAGTACGTGAGCCCGTGGCCGACCAACCCGTTCACCAGCCAGCCCATGGCTCCCGGCACCTCGCCCGGCAGCTACGTGTACGAGCAGCTCAGCGGCGGCCAGGCCTACAAGCTCACCGGCTACCTCAGCAACGGCCTGACGTACACGGTGCCGTGACCGCGCGGGGCCGGGCGCGAGCGCCCGCGGCCCGCTTCCAGCGACCTCACGACGGGGCCGCCCGCCCTCCCGGCGGGCGGCCCCGTCCGCGCAGCGATAGAATCCGGGCACGGCAAGGCGACGCCGGCGGCGACGGAAGGCCGCGGCGTCTGCGTCTAAGCACTTGAGCGCCCCACAGCCCGACGGCGGAGGGGCAGGATGCGTGCGAGTGACCTACGACCCGGCAGAACGCGAGATCGACGAGCAGACCGTCCGCGCCGCGCAGCGCGGCGACGCTGAGGCGTTCGTGCGCATGCTCAAGCACTACGACAGCCGCCTGCGCGCCCTCGCCTTCCGCATGCTCCGCGACCCCGTGCTGATGGACGACGCCCTCCAGGACGCCTCGATCAAGGCCTACCAGTCGCTGCGCGGGTTCCGCGGCGACAGCGAGGTCGGCACCTGGCTCTACCGCATCACCTACACCACCTGCCTCGACTACCTGCGCCGCGAGCGCCGCTTCCAGCTCCTGACCAACGAGGACGCGCTGGCCGGCGAGGCCTGTCACAACGACCCGTGCGACATCGTCACGCGCTGGGCCGACCTCGAGGACGCGCTCGACCGGCTCCCGGTGGAGCAGCGCGTGCTCGTCGTCCTCGTGCACCAGTACGGCTACGACTACCGCACCGCGGCAGAGGTCGTCGGGGTGCCCGAGGGCACCGTGTCCTCGCGGCTGGCCGCCGCCCGCGTGCGGCTGCGGCGGCTGCTCGCCGAGCCGGCCTACGTGCGGGAGCAGATCTCGTGACCTGCGGACGACGGACGGCCCGCTCGGCCTGGACGACAGCTCGGCGCGAGCTGCGCGAGTCGCCGGTGCCGGCGCACGCGCCGGACCACTTCGAGCGCATCCGCGAGCGCATGCGCGAGGCGGCCGACAGCGACGGCCGCCCGCCGGCGCCGCAGGTCCGGGGCGGGCACGCCGCGTGCCGCCGCCCGCGCCCCGGCGCCGCCGGGCATCCGCTTCGCCGCCGCCGCCGCGGTCGCGGCCGCCGTGGTGGCCGCCGTCGCCGTCAGCTGGGCCGGCGTGCCCGGCATCCAGCCCGCGCCGGCCCCGGCCACCGCCGACACCGTGCTCCAGCACGTCGAGACGGCGCTCGCAAACCTCACCAGCATCAGCGGAGACGTCGTCGAGTACGGCACGGCGCGCGGCCGCCCGTTCTCGCGCCGCGTCGGCTCGTTCACCTTCACCTCGCGCGGCGACTACCGCATCGTGCAGCGCAGCCACAACGTCGCCTACACCTACGACGCCGGCAAGCGCGTCGCGCACCGCTACGTGTACCGCGACGGCAAGGCCCTGTTCTCCGAGGCGGCCCGCGACCTGCCCGACCCCGGGCCGTTCTTCGGTCCCTGGATGGGCGCCTCGCAGGTGCTCGACCGCAGCGTGGCCGCCTACGCGCGCGCCGTGATCGCCGAGCTCGACCCGGACGTGCCCGTCACGCCGGTCACGTGGGAGGGGCGCACGGCGTGGTCCATCACCGTGCCGGAGCCGCTCGCCGGAGGCGGCAGCGACGGCACGGCGCGCATCGTGGTCGACGCGCAGTCCGGGTATCCCCTGGCTGTGGAGCACTGGACGAGCGAAGGCGACGTGAGCGGCACCAGGATAGAGAACGTGCAGGTCGGCGGCGAGGTGCCGCGCAGCGAGTTCACGCTCGACGACGAGGTGCAGGAGAAGCTCCTGCCCATGAGCGAGCGCTTCCGCCGCATGAGCCTGCGGCAGGCGGCCGCGCTCGGCGACCGGGCGACGACGGAGTTCACGCCGTACACGGCCGTCGTGGGCGCCGGCCGGCTACCGCCTCAGCGGCGTCACCGGCGCGGTCAACGGCGCCTACCTCGGCCAGTACCGCCCCATCAAGGCCGGCGAGGTCGGCTCGCTCACCGTGGTGCTCACCTACCGGCGCGGGTTCGACCGCTTCTGCATCGTCAGCCGCTGGCGCAGCGACAACCCGCCCGGCTCGGACGACCCCTTCGACGAGAACTCCGTGGCGCTCACCGAGACGACGCCGGTGCACATCACGTCCGGCAGCCTGAACGGCGCCACCGCGAGCATCGTGCTCGGCCTGCCGGACTGGCCGCACCTCTTCGTCAGCACCGGCGCCGGCAACAGGGTCTCCGTCAGCGTCGCCGGCGACCTGACCAAAGACGAGCTGGCGCGCATCGCCGGCTCCCTCCATCCCATAGGAGAGTGAGGTCATGCGCGCCATACGCGTCCACGAGTTCGGCGATCCCGACGTCCTGACCCTGGAGGAGACCCCGCAGCCCGAGCCCGTGGCGGGCGAGGTGCTGGTCCGCATCCAGGCGGCGGGGGTCAACCCCTACGAGACCTACGTGCGGGCGGGCCTCTACACCGAGTTGCCCGCCCTGCCCTACACCCCCGGCGTGGACGGCGCCGGCGTGCGCGCCGACACCGGCGAGCGCGTCTACGTGACGGACTCGCTGAGCGGCACCTACGCCGAGTACGCGCTCTGCCACGAGGCGGACGTGCGCCCGCTGCCGGAGGCGCTCTCGTACGCGCAGGGCTCGGCCGTCGGCGTCCCCTACTTCACCGCCTACCGCGCGCTCGTGCAGCGGGCGCAGCCCGTGGAGGGCGAGCGCATCCTGATCCACGGCGCCAGCGGCGGCGTGGGCATCGCCACGGTGCAGCTCGCGCTGGCCGCCGGCCTCGATGTGGTCGGTACGGCCGGCAGCGAGGGCGGCAGCGAGCTGGTGGCGGCGCAGGGCGACGTGAGCGTGCTGGACCACCGCGACCCGGCGCATCTGGCCGCCGCGATGAAGCTCACCGGAGGCCGCGGGTTCGACATCATCATCGAGTTCCTCGCCAACGAGAACCTCGGCGGCGACCTCAAGGTGCTGGCGCAGCGCGGCCGCCTGGTCGTGGTCGGCAGCCGCGGCCCGGTGGAGGTCGACGCCCGCGACCTCATGAACGCCGAGGGCGCTGTGCTCGGCATGCGCGGGCCCAACGCGCGGCCCGACGAAGTGACGGCCGCGCGCGCCGCTGTGGACGCAGGCCTGCGCAGCGGCGTACTGAAGCCCGTGGTCGGCCGCGAGCTCCCGCTCGCGGAGGCCGCACGGGCCCACCGCCTCATCATGGAGCGCCCGGCCCTCGGCCGCCTCGTGCTCGTCCCGTAGGCGGTCGGCCGGCCCGTGCGAGACGGGCCGCCATCCTCCCGGGCTCGGCCCCGCGCGCCGATCGCTCACCCGCTCCGGTCGCCGACCCGCTCGGCAGTGGCCAGCCATGCCTTGCGGCCGCCGCCGAGATTGGTCGCCATCTCCGCGGACTCGATGGCGAGCACCCGGAACGGCGGGTGGTCGAACGCCGCGCGCAGCTCGGCCTGTGTCACCCGCCGCGGCCCACCGTCTCCCGGCTCGAGCTCGCTGAAGCAGAGCACGTGGAGGCGGGCGCCCGTCGCGGTGGCGGCGGCGAGCGAAGTCACATACCGCCGCCGCTCTCCGTCGTCGAAGGTGTGGAAGAGCCCGGAGTCGACGACGGTGCGGAAGCGCCGCCCCAGGCCGCCCAGCTCCAGTGCGTCGTGCACCAGGAACTCGGCCGCCAGGCCGCGCGCCTCCGCCTTGGCGCGCGCGGCCGCCACCGCCGCCTCCACGGCGTCCACGCCGACCACTTCGAAGCCCGCGGCGGCGAACGCCAGCGCGTTCTCGCCGGTGCCGCACCCGGCGTCCAGCACCGGACCACGCGCTTCGCCGGCCGCCGCGAGGCGCTCGAAGGCAGGCTGCGGCCGTCCGATGTCCCACGGCGGCGTCCCCCGGTACGACTCGATGAACCTGCTCGCGCTCACTGCAGCTACCTCCTCACGGGAGACGATTCGCCTCTCCGGCCGCCTGCCTCTCCACGGTTTGTCCCCGGCGGCAAACGTGACGCCATCACGCCGGACGACGACGTTGATAGCATGACGTCACCCTCCAAGGAGCCCGACATGACCGACTACCGCGCCCGCAGCATGTGGCTCGACGACTATCCCGGCGAGCTGACCCCCCGCCCCGCCCTCTCCGGCCCCACCGACGTCGACGTGGCCATCGTCGGCGCCGGCTTCACCGGCCTGTGGACCGCGTACTACCTCAAGAAGGCCGACCCGCACCTGCGCGTCGCCGTGCTGGAGCGGGAGATCGCCGGGTTCGGGGCCTCCGGGCGCAACGGGGGCTGGTGCCACACCACGTTCCCCGGCTCGCGCGAGATGGCGGCGAAGTGGAGCGGCCGGCAGCCCGTCATCGACCAGCAGCGCGCGCTGCACCAGACGGTGTACGAGATCCAGCGCGTGGTGCGGGAGGAGGGCATCGACGCGCGCTTCCACCTCGGCGGTCAGCTCGACCTGGCGCTCACGCCGGTCCAGCTGCTGCGCGCGCGGAGCGGGATCGAGTACGAGCGCGAGTGGGGGTTCGGCGAGGAGGACTACGTCCTGCTGAGCGCCGCGGAGATGCGCGAGCGCGTCAAGGTGGCCGGGTGCCTCGGCGGCGGCTTCACGCCGCACGGCGCCGCCGTCGACCCGGCGCGGCTGGCGCGCGGCCTCGCCGACGTCGTCGAGAAGCTGGGCGTGCCCATCTACGAGCGCACGCCCGTCACCCGCATCGAGCCGCACCTGGCCGCCACCCCGTTCGGCGACGTGCGCGCCGACGTCGTGGTGCGCGCCACCGAGGCGTTCACGCCCGAGTTGCCCGGCCACGAGCGCACGGTGGTGCCGATCTACTCGCTGATGATCGGCACCGAGCCGCTGCCCCAGTCCTTCTGGGACGAGGTGGGCTGGCAGGGCCGCGAGGTGTTCGGCGACTACCGCTTCCTCATCTTCTACGCCATGCGCACCGAGGACGACCGCATCGCCATCGGCGGGCGCGGCGCGCCGTATCACTACGGCTCCAGGCTCAGCGAGGCCTACGAGCGCGACCCCCGCGTGCAGGACCACCTCAAGGCGCTGCTGCACGAGCTCTTCCCCGGCATCGGCGACTTCCAGGTCACGCACCACTGGGGCGGCGCCATCGCGGCGGCGCGCGACTGGTACACATCCGTCGGGCTGGACCGCGCCGGCGGCATGGCCTGGGCCGGCGCCTACGTGGGCGACGGCGTCTCAACGACCAACCTGGCCGCGCGCACCCTGCGTGACCTCATCCTCGGGCAGACCACCGAGCTCACGGTGCTGCCTTGGGTGGACCACCGCTCCAAGCAGTGGGAGCCGGAGCCGCTGCGCTGGGTGGGCGTCAACGCGGCGCTGACGGCGATGAGCAGCGCGGACGACGCGGAGCTGCGGACGGGCCGCCCGAGCAAACGGGCGACCTACGTCAAGAGGCTGATCGGCGCCTGAGCCTGCGGCCGGCGCCGCGCCGGCCGGGCCGGTGCGGCCGCGCCTGCGGCCGGCGCCCCGCCGGTGCGGCCGCGTGTGCCGCCGGTCGCCGGTCGCCGGTACACGTGCTGCGCCGGCAGGCAGTGTACGCCGTGAGCCCCTCGAAAACGGGATAGCCGCCGGATATCCGCAACGGCCCCCGGACGAGCGGAGAGCCCGACCCGGATATCCCGCGGCTATCCCGAAACACAGTGGGTCTGAGGCACACTCCCTGCGCCGGCGAGAAGGCCGGCAACCAAGCCGGAGACGGGCCGCGGGACGAGCCGGGAACGAGCCGGCGACGATGACGCGACGCCTCAGCGCCCGGCGGACAGGCGCCGACCGCCCTCAGGTCACTCGAGGAAGTCGGCCGGCACGCTCGTCTCCTCAGGCACCGGCGAGTACGGCGGCGGCGCGACCAGCGGAGCCGGGCTCGCGCTGGCGCTCTCGCTCGGCGACGGGCTCGGCGACGGCGTCGGCGTCGGCGGCTTGGGCACCTTGAAACAGCTCGGCGCGTGCGCCACGAGGTAGCGGATGAGCTTGCGCGAGTTGCCGATGGTGAGGTGCGAGCCGTCGTAGAAGCCGTCCGGCGACCCGCCGAAGGTGCTGATCTTGAGGCAGTTGAGCACCCGGAAGTTGAGGCGCTTCTGCAGGTTGCCGAGGTAGTTCATCAGCCACTTCTGCTTGACGTCCCAACCCACGGAGTAGAACGCGGAGAGCACGCGCGGCTGGTACGGCATGACCACGATGAGCGGCTTGATCTTGTACTTGTTGAGCAGCTTGATGGTGCGCGCGAAGTACGCCATGGCGCGCGTGTTGCGTGGGAGCTTGTGGTTGCCGGCCGTGGCCAGCATCTTGGCGTCGAGGTAGCCGTTGAGCGCCATCTGCAGGGTGAGCCCGTTCTTGCGCTTGGTGTCGTAGCCGTTCCACCAGAGCATTCCGTCGTGCCCCCACTTGCGCCCGGAGAAGACGTTGCGCTTGGGCTGCTTCATCGCCCAGGCCATCTTGGCGTCGACCAGCGCCTTGGGGAACGCCTGGGCGAGCCGCTCGTCGTTGATCAGCCCCGGGGCCATGGGCACGTCCATGAAGGTCGTGGACTGGACGCACCAGATCACCGTCGGCGGCCTCTCCGGGTGCTGGTCCAGAGCGTAGTCGGTGACCGCCCACGCGTCCTCCGGGCGACCGTTGTGGAAGCCGAAGTTGAACGAGACGAGGCCCGTCTTCTCCTTGATGGTGGCGGGGTCCATGCGGAGGCTGCGCGAGCCGCCGAAGACGAGCACGCGCGGAACGCGGGCCATCTCCTCGTAGACGTCGAGCTTGAAGCTGCGGTCGACGCCGCGGCTGAAGTAGCTCTTGAGCTTCCAGGTGGGCGTACCGGAGTCGCTCAGCGCGATGGGGATGGAGATGCCGAGCAGGACCGCGACGCCGAGCGCCAAGAAGACGAGCCTGGCCCGCCACCCGCTGCGGATGAATCCCTCCACGTACGACCCCTTTCCCTCACCTGAGCGTAGCAGGTGAGCGAAAGTGCCTCAAACCGGCGGGCGTGGCCCGTCGGCGCTTCCGAGCGTCACAGCCGCGGGCCGGGGCGTCACAGCCGCGGCCCCAGCGTCACGGCGCCGCGTACGTCGTGCCGTCCGAGAGGTGGACCTCAAGGGTGAACGACGTGCCGGTCCCGGGCGTGTAGACGTAGTCCCCCGCCGCGTCACCCGGCGCCATCGGCTGCTTGGTGAAGGGGTTGGTGGGCCACGGCGCGACGAAGCCGCCGAGCGTGGCTTGAGACGCGTCCGCCGGCGCCGAGCCGTTCATGGCGATGTGGGCGGCTATGCCCGTCTTGATCATCATCAGCTCGGCCTTGGCCGCGGCGTCCTTGGCCTGGTCGATCTTGCCCGAGGTGTTCTCGATGGCCTTGTCCTGCAGGCCGCAGCCCGGCAGCGCCGCGACGACGGCGAGCACCGTGAGGGCGACCAGCGCCAGGGCGAGCATCCGTCTCATCGTGTCCGCCTCCAAGGTCAGACTGCGGCCGCGCGGGCGCGGCCCTCTCGCCGGCGCGCGGCCGGCACTGTGGCACGCCGGCGCAGGGCCGGCTGCCGGCGCGCAGCCGGCTCTGCCTTCATCGGCAGCGTTCGACGCGGCCTCAAGGGCTCCTCGCGTGTTCAGGGCGGCGGCCCGATGGGTGATACTGGGACCATGACTCCGCGGAGCGATAAGCGAACTGGTCGGCTCAGGCAGCCGCGCCTCCTGCGCCGCGACTGGATCGGCGACGCCGTGCTCGTCGTGGTGTGCGCCGTCGTCCTGCTGGTCTCCCTGCGTCTGCCGTGGGTCAACGAGGACGGCAGCGGGTTCGTCAACTTCAGCTTCTCGCAAGGCGACGGGCTGAGCGGCGTGCTGGAGACGCAGTGGGGCACGCCGGCCACGGTGCTCGCGCTCATCATCTTCGCGGCCGGGCTGGTGATGCTCGTCACCCGGCCGCGCCGCTACTCGATCCTGCTCGGCGTGCTCGTCGCCGCCTGCGGCGTCGCGGTGTTCGGGGTGGCGCAGGACGCCGCCTCCCAGATCGGCTGGTACGACCCCGGCATCGGGATGTACCTCACGACGCTGGTCGCCGTCCTGCTCGTCCCCATCGGCCTGGCGGCCGCGCTGGTGGCGTGGCTCCTGCTGCGCGCCCAGCGGACGGCCGCGGCGGCGGCCGTCACTCCGGCCGGCTCGCCTCCAGCCCCGCCAGCTCCCGAAAGCGGTCCACCGAGTTGACCGGAACGCCGAGCAGCTCGGCGATCCTGAACTTGGCCGCCATCGCGTTGGGCTCGCCCGGGTGCAGGTTGCTGTGGTCCAGGATCCTCCCCAGGCCAAGCTCTCCGCGGATCTGCTCCATCGCGTAGCTGTCGCTGAGGTCGCGGACCGTGCAACCCAGCCTCTCGGCGACGTACCGCTTCGCCGGTTCGAGGCGCATCCCGCGGGCCATCTGCATGCGCGCGACCAGGTCTCCGGCCGTGCGCATCCCGCCCATGCCCGCGGCGAGCGCGTGGGTGACGTCCATGCCTCTGGAGTCACCCGAGCCCACCTACAACCCGTCGCACCGGAGGATGTCGACGTGCGCCTTGGCCGCCCGGGACGCCGCGTCCTCGGGCGGGTACCCGTTCACCGGCACGCCGCCGACGCCCTCGCCCACGTTGGGGTGCACGGGGATGCGGGCGACGTCCATCGCCGGCTTGCACACCGTGATCGAGTACGCGGCGTTCCAGGCGCAGCTCTTGCCGGTGCGGATGTTCACCGCCGGCCCGAAGATGGTGGCGCCGGCGTCCTGGCACACCTGGAGCTGCTCCTTGGGCCACAGCCCGGCGAGCCTGCGGCCCTCCCACTCGAGCTCGCCGTGCACACCGATGACGAACTCGCCGGCCATGCCGACCTCGATGCCGGCGTCCGGGTACTTCGCGCGCAGGTGCTTGACGGCGCGGAGCGTGCTGAAGAAGTCCGCGTCGCCGGCGCCGCCGGTGGTGTCGAAGTCCATGCCGTCGGCGCCGGCGTCGAGCATGCCCTCGCCCACATAGATGAAGTCCTTGGTGGCGTGGTCCATGGCCTCGTCCAGGGCCGCGCGGGCGCCGGCGATGTCCCCGCGCGGCAGCAGCTCGAACCAGTTCTCCACCGGGCCGTCCGGCTTGCTGTAGAAGGCCAGGTTGGGCTGCGCCCCGTACTGCACCGGCGCCGTGCACATCATCTGCACGTTCTGCATCACCTGCTGCTGAAAGGGCAGGATCGTCTTGATCGCCTTGTAGCTGTACTCGATGTGCCAGAGCTCGAGGATGTCCTGGCCCAGGCGCTGCTCACTCTCGAGCAGGTCGAGCAGGTCGGTGCCGGTCATCTTGCTGCCGCCGCCGTCGCAGCTGAGCACCACCTGGTCACCGATGTCGACGGAGGTGAAGGCCGCGCGCGATGCGTAGATGTCGAGCAGGTGGTCGAGCTCGTCCTCGGTGAGCGGCGGGACCTTGGCCTTGCGCGCCGCCTCCCGTGTCGCGTCCTCCAGGTCGGCGCGCAGCTCGCTGCGCGTCCTCTCGACCATGAATCCGTCGCCCATCCGGGTCGGGATCTTCGTCTCCACCAGGTTCCCCCTCGATTCAGTGGTCCGAGCGCGGCAGGCTCCGCGTGGCTCAGCGCGAATCGTAGCAGGAGACGCGGCGGAGGCGTGCCCGCCTGAACGCGCCGCGCGGTTGACCCGTCTCGTACCCGCGGCGACACTGGAGTGGAAGAAGGGGCGACGAAACACCGCATGATCCCACGCACCACAGCCCTCATCCTCGGTATCGCGCTGCTGGCCGCCGTCTGGCTCGGCGCTGGCGTCGCCGCGCCTGCCCGCGCCTCCTCGCCCGACGACGACATGCGCGAGGCCGTCATGGCCCTGCGCGGCATCATCGACCGGCGCGGAGCAGCTCACTTCTTCCGGTACCCAAGCCGCGCCGAGGTCCGGCCGGGCGTGCTCGGCAGCTGGTGGCCGACCGACCCGTGGAGCGGCGGTCCCCTCAGTCCCGGCCTGACGACCGGCCACTACCAGTACTCCACCGCCCGGCACCATCGCCAGTACCGGCTCGTCGGTTTCCTGAGCGGCGGACGGAGCATCGTGGTCGAGGGCGGGATGCCGCGCAAGATGGCCCTCTCCTACGACCACCGCGGCGAGGAAGGCCTCAACCTCATCCGTCAGTACGTGGAGGACTACGCCGCCGCGCACGATGGCGTGTACCCACTGCCGGCGGAGGTCGCCGCGGACGGCGCCGTCGGCATGGACCCCATCCGCCGCTACTGGCCCAGCAACCCGTGGGACCACGCGATGATGACGCAGCGCCGCGACCCCGGCTCCTTCACCTACGAGGTGGCGGACGACCGGCTCTCCTACAGGCTGGTCCTGCACCGGGACCTCAAGCACGACTACGTCCTCACCGGGACGATCGTGACGAGCCCCTGGCAGCAGCTCCTCACCGGCATCCACGACGAGATCCTGCGCCGCAGCGCGCGCGTGCTCGCCGGCTACGTCGACCAGTGGGCGCGTCACCACGGCGGCCAGCTGCCCGACGCCGGCACGCTCGCTCCGGGCTCGGACCTCGGCGCCGCCCACCCCCGCTGGCCGGTGGACCCGTCCAGCGGAGCCGCGATGCGTCCCGGCAAGACACCCGGCACCTACACGTACACCCCCGGCGGCTCCGGCCGGTACAGACTCACCGTCCATCTCCACTCCGGCGACTTCAAGGCGGGCGGCATCGCGCCGTCCGCCTCGGCGGCGTCGCGCGACTCCGGCCCGCCGGAGTCCTGACCCTCTCCAGGAGGCCTCACAATGACCAGACGCACGATCGCCGCCTTCGCGGCAGCCGCCGCTCTCGTCCTGCTGCCCGCCGTGACCGCGCCGCGCGCCGAAGCCATAAGCTTCGTCGACAAGCAGGTCCAGGCCGGCGGGCTGCTCATCCAGAACTACGTGAACAAGTACGGCGCGGCGCACGAGTTCGTCTTCCCGCCCAAGACGATGGTCAAGAAGGGCGGCGGGCTGCCCGACTCCACGCTGATGTGGCCGGCCAACCCGTGGACCGGCAGGACCATGGCCTCCGGCACCTCGCGCGGCTCCTACACGTACACGCTCGGCGCCGGCGGGACCAGCTACAAGCTCACGATGCACTTCTCCAAGGGCAGCTACGTCTTCCGCGGGTCCCTGCCCGCCTGGCTCAAGGACGAGCGCAACACCGCCTCCAAGCAGAACCTCCTGCTGATCCAGCGCTACCTGGAGGCCTACGCGTCGGCGAGCCACACCTATCCCGCGTCGTTCACGAAGGACGACTGGGCCTCCGGCTGGCCCGAGAACGCCTGGACCGGGCAGGCCATGGCCGTCTCCACCGGCCTCGGCGACTACCAGTACACGCAGAAGAGCGCCGGGCTCGCCTACGACCTGACCACAAAGCTCTCGAACGGCGAGACGTACAAGCTCGTCCAGTTCCCGGTGGGCGCTCCGCTGCTCACCGCCGCGGGGGACTGATCTTGCCGACCAGGTCGTCCGGGATGGACGGGAGGCGGGAATCACCCGCCGCCCTTCCATCCTGAGTTCGCTCCCGACCGTCCCGGATTGCCGTACGCGTCTGATAGGAGCAGACTGGACGCGGCATTCGGGGTCTTCTCTGGAGGGAGCAATGCGCCGTCGTCTCGCACCGTCCATCCTGCTCGCGTTCGCCTGTCTGCTCGCGCTGAGCGCCGCCGCGCCCGCCGGCGCGCTGACGAAGAGCGCGCAGCTCCGGCAGGACCTGCGCCTGCTCCAGGTCTACATCGAGCGGAGCGCCGCCGCGAAGAGCTTCACCTATCCGTTGGAGACCCAGGTGAAGCGGGGCGGCGGCCTGATCGCGCCGGTCTGGCCGAAGAACCCGTGGACCGGCAGGCCGATGGCTCCGGGCCCCCGCAACGGCGACTTCGAGTACACGACGGACGGGGCGAGCTACACCCTCGTCGGTCACGTGCCCGGCGGCCGGTACCGTCTGGCAGGGACGGCGCCGGGATGGCTCCAGACCGAACGTGACACCGCGCTCACCCAGCTCGCCACCGTTCAGGGCCAGCTCACGACTGCCCAGACGCAGCTCTCGACCGTCCAGGGTCAGCTCGCGACCGCCCAGTCAGACGCGGCAGCCGCGCGCCAGCAGCGTGACGCGGCGGTAGCCGACGCGGTCGCCGCCCGCGAGGCCCGCGCCACCGCGCTGGCCCAGCTTGCCGCCGTCCAGGATCAACTCACCACTGCGCAAGATCAGCTCACGACCGCTCAGAGCCAGCTCGCAACGACACAGAGCCAGCTGACCGCGAAGCAGTCGGAGCTCGACGCCGCCAACACTGCGCTCACCGCCGCCCAAGCCGCGCTCGCGCCCGCACAGAGGCAGGCGGCCGAACTCGGCGCGCGGCTCATCAAGAGCTACGTCGAGCAGTGGGGCATGCTGAACAACGCGACCGCCCCGCCGGCCGACAAGGTGAGCAAGACAGGAGCCGTCGGCGTGCTGTTCCCGTACTGGCCGGACAACCCGTTCAACGGTTCACCGATGACCACGGGGTACCAGGACGGCGACTTCACCTATGTGCCGGGGGCGGGCGGAGCGTACACGATGGGCGTCGACACGGGTGCGGTCACGCCGGTGGCGCTCGACGGCACCGTACCCCAGCAGCTCACCAACGCCCTCGAAGCGGCGCGCGACGAGTACGTCAAGACGAGCATGTACTACCTTCAGGGTGTCATCGATCACTGGGCGTCCGACAACAACGACACCTACCCGGCGACTTCGATCGTCAATGCGGGCGGGCTGAACGACTACGCGTTCGACTACTGGCCCTCCAACCCGTGGTTCGCTGCAACGCCGATGGCCTCCGGCTCCACGAGAGGCACCTACACCTACCTGCCGGGCCAGTACAGCTACACCCTCACCGGACACCTCAGCGACGGCACCGGCTTCACGGTCGACAGCTACTGGTCCGAGCGGGTCATGGGCGTCAGAGACCGGCTGAAGAACATGGTGCTGCAAGCGCAGGGGCAGGTCCTGAAGGACTACGTGGAGGAGTGGAGGGCCGCGCACGCGGGCCTGCCGCCCACGGTCGACCAGATGGCGAAGACGGAGGCGGTCGGCGCCGCTCACTCATGGTGGCCTGCCAACCCCTGGGTCAACGCGCCCATGCAGAACACCGACGCCAAGGGAGACTTCCAATACACCGTCGGCCCCGGCGACAGCTACACGCTCACCGTCCGCCAGGCTCCTGTGACACCCTTCGCCGAGTACTACATGCCGGAGTGAACCGGCGGGTTCCGCGGCCCGATTGACGCGCCGGCTTGCAGCCGCGTCACCACACGGGCAGTGTACGAGCATGTCGAACCGGTTCTGGATCAGCCTGCTCGTCGCCGTGGTCGTCGCCGTGGTCGTGTACCTCGTCACGCGCCGCCTGTTCGGCTTCACCTTCCTGCTGCTGCCCCTGTTCTTCGTGTGGGGCGGCCGCTCCGACGGGCGATGACGCGCCGCGCCCCGACACCGGCGCCGGCCCAGCGCAGTCGCGTGCGCGTCACCGTGCTGGTGGACAACCGGAGCGCAGAGAGCGGCCTGGAGCACGAGCACGGCCTCTCCCTGTGGGTCGAGACCCCCGGGGGGTCAGTGCTGATCGACACCGGGGAGTCCGACGCGTTCGTGCGCAACGCCGCCGCGCTCGGCGTGGATCTGGCCGGGGCCGGCGCGATAGCGCTCAGCCACGGCCACTACGACCACAGCGGCGGCCTGCCGGCTGCGCTCGCGGCCGCGCCGGAGGCGCGGCTGTACCTGCACCCGGGCGCGCTGCAGCCGCGCTACGCGCGCAGACGGCGCGGCCGCCCAGAGTCGATCGGCATGCCCGAGGCCTCCCGCCTCGCCGCACTCCAGGCCTCGGACAGGATCGTCTGGACCGCCGGGCCCACGGAGATCTCGCCCGGCGTCTGGTGCACGGGCCCCGTCCCGCGCGACGAGACGCGGGAGCCGGGCGACCCCGACTTCTTCTTCGACCCAGCCTGCACCATGCCCGACCCCGTGCCGGACGACCAGTCCTTCTGGATCGACACGCCGGAGGGCATCTGGGTCATCCTCGGCTGCGCTCACGCGGGCGTGCTCGCGACGCTCGAGCACATCGACGCCCTGACGGGCGGTCGCCCGCTCGCAAGGCTCATCGGAGGCACCCACCTCATGGTCGCGGACGCCGGGCGCATCGCCCTGGTCGCCGCGGACCTCCAGCGCCGGGCGCCGCTCGTGCTGGCGCCCTGCCACTGCACCGGGCGCCTGGCGCACACCCGGCTCAAGCGCACGTTCCCCGGAGCCATCCTGTCTGTCGGCAGCGGCGCCGTGGTGGAGTAAGCCCGTGCAGACCTCACCTCAGCGGACGAGCCACAAGGCGTTCGCGGCGCGCATGAACCGCAGGCCGCCGAGCCTCGTCGTCACCCTCACGGCCCTGGCCATCATCTGCGCCCTCGCGTGGATGTTCTTCGTGCGCACCGGCGAGAGCTCGCCGGCGCCGGTGATCCAGGGTCTGCAGGGCACCTACACCTTGCGACTGGACGACGGACGCCCGGGAGAAGACGGAGCCTTCAGCGCCGTCGCCGGGGGCGCGGCCGGCGGCCGGGCCGAGGTGCCGGAGGGCGTCACCGTGTTCAGCTACCACGCGCCACAGTCCGCCTACGACCCCTCCGCGCGCACGGAGACCACCCTGGGGGGAAACGGGGGCCGGATGCCGCTCGCGGTCCGGGAGACCGGGGAGTGGCCGCCGGTGTGGCGTGTGGCCACCCGCAGCCCGCTCGAGTACCAAGGGCTCGCGGCGATCGTCCGCGCGGCGGTCGAGGACGGCGACGACCTGGTGGGCATCAAGCCGCTCAAACAGGGCGAGCGCGTGGTCTGGCGCGCCGCCATGACGCTCGGCGGCAGGCAGATCACCCTCGTCGTGGACCAGGAGAGCGGCATCGTCACCTGGTACAGCGACGGCGAGGTGACGTTCACGGCGGAGGTGGACTGGGAGTCGCCGCCGCCGCCCGGCACGACCTACAGCGTCGACCTGCCGGCCGGGACGCCGGCGAAGGCGGTGACCAGGGACGCCTACATCTACGCCGAGTCGCCGGCGGCCGCGGCGGAGACCGCCGGCTACGCGCCGCTCGTCTCGGACCTGGCGCCCGACGGGTTCAAGCTCACGGCCGTCGCGACGGTCGAAGACCACGCCCGCCCCCTCGGCTGGCTCACGACGGAGCAGGCCGGCGCGCCGGCGCCATCGGGTCCGCGCTCGCCGGTCGTGACCCAGCTCTCCACGCGCGGGCTGAGCTGGTTCACGATGGAGCAGGCCGGTCCGGACTGGGTCGGCGCCTGGAGCCCCCGGCTGCAGGAGCTCGCCGCGGGGGCCCGGGAGAAGCTCTCCTACCAGGAGACGACGCTGCAGTTCGGCGCCCTCAAGGGCGAGACGGCCCTGACCTGGTACCAGGAGTCAGGGCCGTCGCTCTTCGTGCTCGGAGAGCGCCGGGCGGTCTTCGTCACCGGCGCGCTCACCCGCCAGGAGCTCATCGCTTTCGCCGAGGGGCTCAAGCCCGCCGCGGCCCCCGAGTAGCCCGGCCGGTCGCGCCGCCGCGCTGATACACGGCGCCCGGCGCGCCGGAGCTCAGCCGCGCGCGCGGCTCGCCGGCAGTGAACCGACACCGCGTGCCGTCGCCCGCTCGGCGCCCTCGTCCATCACGTCGAGCACCGTCCCGATGGTGGGCGACCGCTCCGACCCGGCGCGTACCAGAGCGAAGACGTGACGCGTCAGATCCGGCTCGTCGAGCGGCCTGATGACGACGTCCCCCAGGATCGACTCCATCCCCAACGGGACGATCCCGACCCCGAATCCCATGCCGACCGTGGTCGCGATGCCGAACGCGTTGGTGCCCTCGAAGACCGTCCGGGGCTCGAAGCCGGCGGCCTCCATCGTCTGCTCGAGGAGCTGCCGGAACCGCGGCTCTCGCGGCAGGCACCACCGCTCGTGGGCGAGATCACTGAGGCGCAGAGGCCGATCCATGGCCGCCAGCCGGTGGCCCGGCGGGAGCACGACCTCGTACGAATCGGTCAGGAGGTCGTGCCGCGTGGTCCCCGCGATCGCGGTGGCCCGCCTGCCCTCCCACTCCATGGAGAGCACGATGTCGAGCGACCCCGCCCGCAGCGCCCCTAGCGCTTCAAGAGGCGGCATGGAGACAAGGACGACCTCCAGAGCCGGGTGGCGCTCCCGGATCCGCATCGCCGTCAGGACGTGGAATTCGGACTCCACCTCACTGAGAGAGACCCGCACCAGCCCACTGATGTCGTCGGTGTGCGCCGCGATCTCGGCTACGGCCGCCTCGCACTCCGCCAGGATCGTGTCCGCACGGCGGACGAGCAGATGTCCTGCCGCGGTGAGCCGGACCGACCGCGGGGTGCGGTCCAGCAGCGAGACGTTCAGCTCGCGTTCGAGCTTCCCGATCTGATGGGAGACGGCCGGAGCGGTCAGGTGAAGAGCCTTCGCGGCCGCCGCGATCGTCCCTCGTGCGGCGACTTCTCTGAAGATCTTGAGCCTGTGCGTGTTCAGCGTGAGCATCTGGTTCCCATGTCAAGTGAAGACTCTTCTGACGCTTATGCGTGAGTTACCGGAACGTAAAGTATATCTGTATATTTAATCGTCTGCGCGTGGCGCCGTCCGGCGGGTCGTGATGTCACATCCGGAGGTCGACTTCGTGGCGACAGCAAGGGTCGCCGGCGCACAGGGCGTGAGTCTGCCGGTGCGCGGAGTCGGCCACGCCGAGCATGCCGCAGAGCATGCCGCAGTCGAAGGCGCACACGACGTCTGGTCGCCGCCGCGCGAGCTCCCGGTAGACGCAGTTGCCGATCTCGATCACTGCCCGAGCCTCGCCCACGGGGGAGACCGTGGCCGCGTAGCCGGACTCGTTCATCCACTTCACCAGGGCCGGGAGCGATAGCCTCACCGGCCTCTGGATGCCGGCGCCGACGATCTCCTCCGCTGTGCGCTCACCGAAGGTGCGGCCCACCGCGGCTGCGTGCTCGGCCGGCTCTTCCACACCCGCAGCCATGAGCAGCTCGAGCAGCGAGCCGGCCAGCGCTTCGTACCGGCGCGGCGGCTCCGAGATCTCGAGCCGCGACTCGCCGACGGCGTAGCTCTTGGTGGGCCGGCCACCGGACGCAGTGGGCCGAGTGGCCGTGGAGACGAGGCCGAGATCGACCAGGCGCTCCAGATGGGCGCGAGCCGCCGTACGCTGCAGTCCGAGCCTCCTGGCGACTTCTGTCGCGACCATGGGCGCGCCGCGCGTCCTGAGCAGCATGAAGACGTCGCGACGCACAGGATTGCCGAAGGAGTCCGCCAGCCGGTCCAGCCGGGGACCGCTCCAGGGACCGGCCCCCGAAAGATGCCCGGCGTCGTCAGTCATCCCCGCCACGCCCCTCGTCGTCCGGCGACCGGCCGTGGTCCACGTGAGCCGGGTCTTCCCAGACGATCTCTACGCGACCGGTGTGCAGAACGGCAGTCCCGCGGACGGCATCATTGAGGATCTCGGGGCTGAACGACCGTCCGACCACGGGCAGCTCGTCCGCGGTCCTCATGATGGCGATCGCCGGAAGCGATCGCTGGAGCCGCTCGTCCGTCGGGCGCTGGTGCAGCTCGCCGTAGACGATGGCGCTGCCGGGGGCCGACCGGATCTGCTCGAGGGTGTAGCCGCGATCGGCGTCGGTGATGAAGTGCACCCGCCGTGGCATGGGCCTGTGACGACGCCCGGCCATTCGGTCCTGCTGCGCCTGGATCATCGGCCCGGCGAGTTTGCGGCGGCCGCGTCGGTCGACGGCTCGGTGACGCTCACGACCTCCACGAGCTCCTCATCCCCTTCCTGCAGACCTTTCTTGAACCCGCTGATGCTCTGGCCCATCGACTTGCCCAGCTTGGGCAGGCGCGTGGCTCCGAAGAGCAGGAGGACGACGAGGGCGATGATGATCAGTTCCGGGGCGCCGAGGTTCGGCATGGTGACTCCTTCCGTTGGCAGGGCTTAGGGACTCGTCTGGCCGCTCACGCGGGTGCGGGCACGGCTCCTCCGCCCGCGTCGTCGCCGGGGCCCGCGTCCTCGCGCGCCTGCGCCTCCGGCCGCGGCTGCACGATGCGCGCCAGGAGGATCGAGACCTCGTAGAGCACGTAGAGCGGGAGGAACATGGCGAGCATGCTGAAGGCGTCCTGGCTCGGGGTGATCACGGCGGCGGCGAACGCCATGGCGACCACCGCCCAGCGCCGGTTGCGGCGCAGCCACCTGTCGTCGATCACCCCGACCTTGGCGAGCAGCACCAGCACCACGGGCAGCTCGAAGACGACGCCGAAGGCGAGGATGAAGAGCGCCATGAAGGTGAAGTAGTCCTGCGCGCGCAGCTGCACGTTGAAGAAGCCGGCGCTGAAGGTGAGCAGGAAGGCGAGCCCCTTGGGCAGCACGAGGAAGTAGGCGAGCGCGCAGCCGGCCAGGAACAGCGTGCTGGAGGCGAGCACGATGGGGTAGAAGTACTTCTTCTCGGTGGCCGTGAACGCCGGCGCGAGGAACGCCCAGAGCTCGTAGATGAGGATCGGCGAGGCGACGAGGAGGCCGCCGGCGACCCACACCTTGAGGCTGACCATGAAGGGCTCGGAGGGGCTGAAGGTGGTGATGCTGGTCGCCGAGGCCGGCAGGCCCGGCACCTGGCGGATGGGGTAGAGCAGCGCCTCGAACAGGAAGCTGTTGAAGAGCGCCGCGAGGAGCACGCCGAGGGCGGCGGCGGCGAGGCAGACGAACAGCCGCCTGCGCAGCTCGTCGAGGTGCCCCCAGAGGCTGATGCGTTCCTCGGCCGAGAGCGCCACGTCAGGCCTCCACGGCGGCCGCCGGGGCGGCGCCGATGTACTCCTGGATGGCGACGACGGCGGCGCCCCGGGGCTCGTCCGCGCCGCTCCCCTGCGCCTGCGTGACCTCCGCATCCGCTCCGGCTGACGGTCTGCCGCCCGTCACCAATCCCTTGGCTGCCTTCTTCGGATCGAACGCCATCGCCGCCTTGACGGAGCCGACACCGGCGGTGATCTCCTCGAGTCCCGCACTCCGCTTCGCGTCGTCGATGCTGGACGTGACGCCGGCGATGCTCTCCTTGATCTCGTCCACGCCGGCGGCCGAGAGGACGTCGTTCTTGACCTCGTTCACGTCGTCGATGACCTCGCTGAGGCCGAGCTGCTCCTTGGCGGTCTCGGCCGCGTGCTTGAACTCGCGCAGCCCGTGGCCGAGCGAGCGGCCCATCTGCGGCAGCCGGCCGGGGCCGAAGACGAGCAGCGCGATGACGAGGACGACGATGATCTCAGTTGGGCCGATGTTCATAGCTGCGCCTGGCTCTTTCGTTCAGCGGGCACGTGTGTGCCCGGCGTTTCATTCGTCGAGGCTCACCAGCCCCGCGCGCAGCGCGAAGCGGCACAGGTCGGCGGCGTTCCGACAGCCCAGTCTCGACCTGAGCCTGTGCCGGTGCTGGGCCACCGTCCCGGGACGGAGGCCCAGTTGCTCGGCGATCTGGCGCTCGGTGAGACCTCTGGCGATGAGGGTGAGCACCGAGCGCTGACGGGGCGTCAGCGCCGTGAGCCCGGGATCGTCCGCCGGTGGAACCTCGGACGCCACGCGCTCCCGGTAGTCGCGCAACACGACGTCGAGGACTCGCGGCGGCAGTGCCCGCCCGCCCTCTGCCACCTGCTGCACGGCACCGACCAGGTCGGCTCTCGCGGCGGGCTTCTCCAGGTACGCCGAGACGCCCGCCTGGACCGAGCGCAGCACCTGCACCGGGTCTTCACAACGCGTCAGCATCATGATCTTGATCTCGGGCTGCAGCGCTCGCGCGCGTCCCGCCAGTTCGGCGCCGCTCATGCCGGGCATGTCGGTCTCCGTGACGATCAGGTCGGGCGCCTGGGAAGAGATGAGCTGCAGCGCCTCGAGACCATCCGCCGCCTCACCGACGACAGCGATCTCCGGACAGGACGCGAGAAGCGACCTCACTCCCTGGCGCTCAGTGGCATGGTCGTCGACGAGGAGAACTCGAGTGCGTGCTGTCTGGATCACAGGTGAGTCACCGTGAGCGGCAGGACGGAAGCCGCTTGTTCGCTGAAGTCCGGACCAGGGGCGGGCCAAGCGTGGCGCCGAAGCCACGAAAGCCGGCCTGGTTGAAGACGAATGACCGGTCGAGCGCTATGATTCTCTCGTGCTTCGGAACGAAGGTCCAGTTAGTCTAATCTGCTCTGGGCATAAGTTTTACTTACTGTCGATGTGGGAAGGACCCGCGATGGCGCTGAACACGAACCGTCTCAGGATCCTGCGCGAGGTCGCGGCGAGAGGGAGCATCGCTGCAGCTGCCAGGGCCCTCGGGCTGACCGGCCCTGGCGTATCGCACCAACTGACGACCCTGGAGCGCGAGGTGGGTGCTCCCCTGCTGGAGCGCAGCGCCCGCTCAGTGCGGCTGACCGAGGCCGGCCGCTACCTTGCGCGCCAGGCCGACTTGATCCTGTCCGAGTGCGAAGCGGCCGTCGCCGGCGTCAAGTCGTTCACCGGCGACATCACGGGCAGCGTGCGGATCTCGACGAACGAACCGGCCGGGCACGTGCTCCTGCACACCGTCCTGGAAGTGCGTACCACACACCCGGGGCTCAAGGTCACCCTGGTCTCGGTGCCGACGTCGAGAGCGCTGCCCGGCCTGCGCACCGGCGACTTCGACATCGTTCTGTCGTTCGACTGGCAGGGTCTCCCCCTGATCTTCGGTCCTGCGACCGAGCGGCACGACTTGCTCAGCGAATCCTGTCAGGTCGTGCTGCCGCCGAACCACCGGTTCGCCGCCGGCGGTGGCCCACTGCGCCTCAAGGAGCTTGCCGACGAGCAGTGGTGTCTCTCGTCCGAACAGAACAGCCGCGAGGCGATCCTGCGGGCCATGCGCTCCGCAGGGTTCACCCCGCAGGTCGTGTACGAGCCCCAGTTCGCTCGCTCGATAGCACGCGGCGCGGAGGCGGGGATCGGGATCGGCATCGTCCCCCACTCGGCGGACCTTCGCGGGCTGGACGTCGTCGTGCGGCCGCTCGATGAACCGGCGCTCCACCGGCATCTGTTCGCGGTCCTGAGAGCGGGGTCAGGTGAAGCGCCGAACATCAAAGTGATCCTCGACGCCATGCGCGCGGGCATCGCGTACAACGACCGAGTGTGACGATCCGAGCAAGACCGACGACTCCAAGGAGGACGACGCGTGATAGAGAAGATCACCCAGCTGAAGGGCATCGGGATGCTCCATGATTCGGTTCCGAGTGGCGGACTCGCCCTCTCGAATGCGGTCGTCATCTACGCCGAGAACGGCCGCGGCAAGTCCACGCTCTCCCACCTTCTCAGCAGCCTGGCAAGCAACGATTGCACGCAGGTGCAGGCCAGACGGGCGCTGCGCCAGGACGGCGGACCGTATGCGGAGCTTGTGATCGACGGCGCGCAGCACACACTGGATCAAGGATCCTGGGACCAGACCTGCGCGGGTCTGCATGTCTTCGACGACGCCTTCATCGAGAGCACGATCTCGGTGGGCAGCCTCATCGGCGTCAAGCATCTGGAGCGCCTGCTCGCCTACGCGCTGGGTGACGAGTCGCCCTCGACCGCGGAAGACATCGCCGACGCCCTGGAGGACTGCCGCAGCGGCGTCAACTACCGCCTCAGAGAGTTCGGGGCCGACTTCGAGCTCGCGACGCTCACGCGGAACGACACCGGAGCAGCCCCTCGCGCGGACTTCACCCTCCGCCTCATGGGCAGCGAAGTGCCTCTGGTGGCGGCCGAGCCCACAGCGCCGACCTTCGCGACGACCCTGAGCCCCGGCGACCGCAGGATGCTCGCGCTGGCGTTGTTCTTCTGCGCCCTCGACGGCGACCCCCATCTTCCCGGCAAGACGGTGATCCTCGACGATCCCGCGCGCGGGCTCGACAGGCGGCGGACGACGCGGCTGGCGGAGGCGATCATGGGCTTCGTGGGACGCGCGCAGCTGATCGTGCTCTCCCACGACGCCGAGCTCATCCGGATGCTGCGCGAGCGGGGGTTCGACCAGGTGCTCCAGCTTCAGCGAGCCGGGGTGTACTGCAGGTTCGAGGACTGCGACATCGACGCGATCCTCGCGACCGACTACACAGAACGCGTCGTCGAACCCGACGACTTCGTGTCCGGCGGGCACCCGACGTTCTGAGCCGCACCACGGATCCCCGGGACATCCCGCAGCGTACAAAGGCCGAGGGCCCCGGATGCTCGCATCCGGGGCCCTCGGCTCACTCGCCAGATCAGCTCGCTTATCGACAAGGCGAGGCGCTGCTGACTGCCTCTTACTTGCCGGCAGCCTTCCTGGTGGCGGTCCTGGCGGCCGCTCTGGCTGCAGTGGTGTCCCACTTGGAGAGCTTCGCGGCTTCCTCGCCGGCGACCCTCCCGTGGACCAGACAGCCGGAGCCCGCGTTGGACATGCACTGGTAGAGGATCGTGAAGATGTCGCCGTTCTCGCCGGCAGAGTACAGCCGCGGGATCGGCGGGCCTTCGATGCTCATGACCTGGGACTTCAGGTTGCGGACCATGCCGCCCTGCGTGTTGAGCGTGCACTGATGGAGCTGGATCGCATAGAACGGTCCCTCAGTGAAGGGCTGCAGACGGTTGGCCGGCCGCGTGTAGGGCGCGCGGTTCGGATCGCCGGTGTCGAACTGCGTGTCCTTGCCGTTGGCGCAGTCCGCGTTCCACTTGTCGATGGTCGCCTGCAGTGCTACAGGGTCGCGCCCGGTCTTCTCGGCGAGCTCGGCGATGGTGTCGGCCTTGATCATCCAGCCGTTCGCCAGCTCCGCGCTGTTGTCCGCGCTGCCCCTGAAGCCCTCGACGTAGTACGCCCAGCCGAAGAACATGCTGAACATGGCGCCGGACTTCCTGCCGACCTCATCGAAGATCATGTGCATGGGCTCGGGGTTCGCCTGCGGCACGTAGGCGCCGTTGCGGAGCTCCTGGCCGGAGACCGTCAGCGTGCCCTCGAGCTCGGCGATGGCCTTGTTCTGGAGCCCGGCGACCGATCCGCGGAACTCATCGACGAACCGCTTGTTGTTCCGCCCGACGATGATGAAGGGGCCGTTCCGGGTGGTGTTGGAGAGCTGGATCGTGCCCTTGTACCCGGGGAGGACACCTGCGCACCTGTAGGTAGGCGCCGCGACGACGCTCATGTTGCGCGGCGCCGCGCCGGCATCCCAACACATGCTGATGGTCTCGCCGGTGTTGTGCGGGCCGCCGATGGAGTACAGATCGGGCATGTGCTGGAAGTTCTGTATCCACTCCTTGTTGAACTCAAAGCCGCCGGCGCACACGATGACGCCCTGGCGAGCCTTGATCGCCTTCTCCTTGCCGGCCTGCTTCACGATGAGCCCGAGGACTTCGCGCGTCTTCGGGTTCTGGACCAGCCGCTTGGCAGCGGTCTTGTACATGAACTCGACGTCGGTGTTGTTGAGGATGTACTGCTCGAGGTTGGCCCAGACGTTACCGGCCTTGGGCTCACCACCCGCCACCTTGGTCCTGTGCGTCCAGTACTGGTCCTCAGTCCCGATGGCATCCGCGCCGGGGAACGTCGGGTAGAACGGCATCCACATGCCGGGGCCGCCACCGTTGTTGGCACCAACGAGCGGCATCCCGAGGGACTCGAACCAGAGGCGGGTCTGGTAGCTCTGCTCGACGTAGAAGCTGATGGTCTCTGCGCTTGTGAAGCCCTCGCCGTGAGTGGTCGGGAATCCCTGGCCCTCGGTCATGTGGGTGAGGTACTTCTTGTAGTCCTCATGGATGGCCGGCGACGGCGCGAGGAGGCCCTGGCCGCACACGCGGCTGTTGCCGCCGCGCTCCCGGAAGGGGGCCTTCTCGATGACAAGCACGGACGCGCCGTTCTTGTGCGCCGCGATGGCGGCGCCCTGACCGGCGTAGCCGGTTCCGATCACGACGACGTCTGTCGTGTAGTCCCACTTGGCCGGCATCCAGTCTGCACTGGATGCTTCGGCTGCCCCGGCGATGCCCGGGAGGCCCATCGCGCCGAGCCCTCCGGCGGCGCCGACAACGGCGGACTTCTTGAGGAAGTCCCTCCGGCTCAGCCCATCGTTCATCTGCTTAGCCACAGCTCTCTTTCCTTTCGTAGCCTGAATCATTGCCAACGTGCGTTTCTCGCTGTGCACGTCTACTTGACCACCAGCTTGAGCCCGGACTTGAGCGGCGCCGGCAGGTACGTGGCGTTGCCCGAGAACTTGACGCGGTGGTAGCGAGTTCCCTTGGCGGTGACCTTGTACTTGAAGGTCGCGACACCCTTCGAGTCGACCTTGACGGCCTTCAGCAGCTTGTAGGCCTTCGCACCCGCCTTCTTCACCTCGAAGCGGATGGTGGCGTCGGTGAAGCCGGCGGCGCCCTTGAGGGTCGCGGTCAGCTTGACGTAGCCGTTGCGCTTGATCGTCTTGGCGCTCGCCTTGAGCGTGGTGCTCGTGGGGAGCTTGGTCCAGGCGAAGGACGCGGCGATCGTGTGGTTGGCGGCGACCTCGGTGAACTCGTACGAGGTCACGGCGCCCACCGACTGACCGTCGACGAGAACGTCGGCCACGTAGTAGCCGGCGTCCGGCGTGATGGTGAAGGAAGCGTCGTCGCCCTCGGTGACGGTCTGCGCCGCGGTCGGCGAGATCGAGCCGTTCGCGCCGGCAGTCGGCGTGATGGTGTAGGTGGGCACCAGGGCGAACGACACCGCGATGGTGTGGTTGGCCTGGACGTTCGAGAACGTGTACGAGTTGTCGTCCTCATAGGTGCTCGGGTCGACGGGCGCGCCGTCCACACTCACGGTCGCGACCTGGTAGCCGACGCTGGGCAGGAAGTAGAACGTGATGCTGCTGCCCCGTGGAGATACCCAGAGCGGGTACGGGGTGATGGTGCCGCCGGAGCCGCCGGTGACGCTCGGCGTGATGGTGTAGTTGACGACATCGGCGATGAACTTGGCCTGGATCGTGTGACCCTCAGTGACATCCTCGAAGGTGTAACTCGTCTTGATGCCGACCGACTGGCCGTCCACGACGACGTCGCTGATGCTGTTGTTGGCGTCCGGCGTGATCGTGAAGGTGACGTCCTCGCCCTCGACGACGTCCTGTGCCCCGGACGGGGAGATCGTGCCGTTGCCGGTCTTGCTCGCCTCGACGGTCCACTTGTTGGCAGCGAAGGTCGCCACCATCACGTAGCTCCGGTCTACCTTCTCGAAGGTGTACGAGTCGTCGTCCCGATCCACAGCGACGGGCCAACCGTCGATGGTCACCGTGTCGACGTGGTAGCCGGCGTCGGGCACGAAGTAGTACGTGACGTTCGCACCGCGAGCCAGCGTGAAGACGGGCAGGTTCGGCACGAGCGAGCCGCCGGCACCCGACACGCTCGCCGAGATGGTGCACAGCGCGGGCGAAGCCGCGAAGGTCGCCGAGATGGTGTGATTCGCGCTCACATCCGTGAACGTGTAGGACTTGGCCGGCTGGACAAGAGCTCCGTCGACGGTCAGCGTGTCGACGTAGTAGTTGGCAGCGGGGGCGATGGTGAAGGTGATGTCGTCGCCCTTGGTCACGGTCTGCTCGCCCGCCGGGGCGATCGTGCCGTTGGCGCCGGCGGTGGCGCTGACGGTGTAGGTCACCAGGGGGGCCGTCTTGAACGAGGCCGCGATGGTGCCGTTCGCCGTGACATTGGTGAACTCGTACGTGGTGACGGCACCCACCGACGCGCCGTTCACGAGCACGTCGTCGACGACGTACCCCGCGGCAGGCGTGATCGTGAAGGTGACGTGGCCACCGGCCGCGATGCTCTGCGGGGAGTTCGGAGTGATCGACCCGTTGGCGCCCGCCGTCGGCGTGATGGTGTAGTACGTCACGCCCTGGGGGGTCACCGTGGTCTGGCCGGCGCCCGCCGCGTTGGGGGGCTCATGGTACTCGGCGAAGATCGTGTAGGTGACTCCCACGGGCACGGTGAAGGTGCCGGCGGTCGCCGTATTGCCGAGGGTCCCGGTCGCCGGCGACGTGCCGGTCGCAGGGAAGTACGTACCGTCGACCCTGGTGTTGCCATGGAACGCCGCCCACTCGTGCGCGCCCGGGGCCGAGACGGTGTAGGTGGCCGTCGTCCCGTTGTTCGTGTCGAGCGTGACGACTGGGGCGGCTCCCTCCGTGCCGTGGCACATGCCGCAGGGCAGTGCGTATCCGCCTGCGTTGGCGAACACATCGCCTGCCGCGACTCCTGCGAGCAGGCCCACGGCGGCAAGGAACACCACCATGAACAGAGCCTGTTTCTTCATGAGCAAATGCCTCCGTCGTTGTTTGGTCTGCAAAGAGATGCCTGGGGCTGCCGCCCGCGTCTGCCTTCGGCAGATCGGTGGGCGTCAAGCGACCACGCTTAACCTTTCTCGGATCACCTCCACCAGCTGATGCGGCGAGAGCCTGTGCGCGGAAGACGTGGCGCGCGAACTCAGACCGCTTGGACCGTGCTTCCTCGGCAATCACCCCGCGGGATCGGACCGGCGACGCTGTGGTCGCCACGGGGTCCGTGCAGCATGCGCGTCCGCCGCTCACGGACTCCGTCCGGCCGCTGCACACTCCTGATCCGCCTGAGGTGCCTGCCGTATGGCTCACATGGTTTCATGGCTCTTGACCAAGTCAAACTTCTTCTTATTTTGCCTAAGCATAGGTATTTCTTTGGTCACGGTACGCTGAGGCCGGAGGGTCGTGGTCACGCCGCGGCGCAACTCGAAACGGTCAGGGGAAGACGGCCCCGACCCTGATCGCTCCAGGAGTCGGGGCCGTCGCTGTTCGCCGCCGGAGGGCTCCGGGCCGCCTTCGTGACCGGCGCGCTCACCCGCCGGGAGCTGATCGCCTTCGCCGAGGGGCCCGGCCCCGGCGGCGCGAAGGCTCAGGCGGTCCGAGCCGCGGTCGAGCGCCGCGCCTAAGCCCCTTGAGGGGCCGCGTCCGGGCCGCGCGACGAGCGGGACATGCTCAGGGCCGAAGGAGTTGGTGCATGCAGCCGGGCCGTGGCCGTGCGCGCCGGCGCCGCCGTCCTCAGCCCAGCAGTCCCTCGATGATGAGGTCGGTGGCCGCGTCCTCGTCGAGCCCGCGGCTCATCAGCGTCTGCAACTGCTTGCTGTCCACGCTGCCGATGGCGGCCTCGTGGGTCACGTGCGCCAGCGGGTGCGTGACCTCCACCACCGGCACCGCCTTCGCCACAGCGTTGCCCTGCACGACCTCTTTGCAGTCCACGTGACCGCGGGCGTGCGCGGCGCTGGCGGTGAGCGTGTTGTAGATCTCGGCGAAGGCGTCGTCGCGCAGAGCAAGGTGCGACTGCAGCACGGCGGTCGCACCCTCCCCGTTGAGGTGGCCGGTCTCGTTGATGCGGATCCTGTCCTTGCCGCGGCCGATGATGCGCGCGATCATGTCGAGGGTGCTGAACGCATCGCAGTCGACCTCGTAGTCGAAGTCGATCACGCCGGCCATACCCTTGATGAGCTCGAACTCGGTCTTGAACCGGCCGCCCTCCTTGACGTGCACCCTGGTCTTGGGCACGACGATCACGCCGCCCTCGGCGCCGTGCAGGTGCCGCTCGAAGTACTGGTAGGTGGCGCCGGGCCCGATGACGACGTCGGCGTCCATCTTGTGGGTGATGTCGACGGCGTTGGGGAACGTGCAGTGCGCCTGCACGCTGGCGAAGCTGTCCTCCTCCGCCTCCACGTGCATGACGATGCGCTGCAGCCCCTCCGTGGGCAGCATACCGAAGCACATGTGCACCGGCTTGGCGATGCGCGCGCCCTTGTCCAGGTGGATCCAGGCCTCGATGCCGTCGCCCAGCTCGTCGACGTCGACCTGCAGCCCGGGGACGAGGTGCGCGCCGACCACCTCGTTGCCGTGCACCTCGAGGTGGGCGATGTCGTCGCCCTTGACGTGCGCGCCGAGGTCGCCGAGGCTGGCGAGCAACTCGCGCGCGGTCGCGACCTGCTCCCTGGTCGGGGAGCTCACTCAGCCACCGCCGCCATCTCGTTCCTGGTCGGGACGTTGGTGTGGCCGCAGCTCAGGCAGTTGTCGCCGAAGTAGTCGTCGATGCGGCCCACGGCGCCCTTGTCGATGATGCGCCCGTCGCAGAGCAGAAAGGCGTGCTCCGCGTGCTTCAGCACTTCCTGGCTGTGGGTGATCATGATCACGGTGGCGCCCTGCTCCTTGAAGTCGGCGAGGGCATCGAAGATGCGCGTGAGCGCCTCCACGTCGATGCCCGAGTCCGGCTCGTCCATGAGCACCACGCGCGGCCGCATGGCGAGGATGCTGGCGAGCTCGACCCGCTTGCGCTCGCCGCCGGAGAGCGTCTTGTCCACGGCGCGCGCCGCGTACTTGTCCGGGTCGAGCCCGACGCGGCCGAGCACCCGCTCCACCGTCTCGCGGCTTCGATCCACGGCTCCGGCCAGGATGAACCTGTCCACCCGGAGCCCCTCGAACCGCGCCGGCTCCTGCCACGCGAGCGTGATGCCGCGGCGGGCGCGCTCGTCCACCGGCAGGTCCTGGATGGGCTCGCCGTCCAGCAGGATCTCACCCTGCAGGTGCCGGTAGTCGGGCAGGCCCATGATCGCGCCGGCCAGCGTCGACTTGCCGGCGCCGTTGGGCCCGACGAGCGCGTGGACGTGGCCCTCCCAGAAGTCGACGGTCAGGCCGTTCAGGATGCGCCGGCCGCCGAGCTCCAGCGTGACGTCGCGGAGCTCCAGGATACCCATCAGGGCATCAGTCCTCGAGCGCCTCGAACTCGTCCTTGTCCACGCCACACTCCGGGCAGACCCAGTCTTCGGGCAGATCCTCGAACGCGGTGCCCGGCGCGATACCGTTGTCCGGGTCGCCGACCTCGGGGTCGTAGACGTAGTCGCACACGCTGCAGATGTACTTGGTCATCCTCGGCCTCCTCGAGCAGGATCTGATGGGGAGCGCACTTGGTGCGGCGCGGGCTCCAGTCTAGCGCGCCGGGCGGACGATGGCCCGCCGCGCGAGAAGGTGCCCGCGCACACCACCCGCCGAAACCAGTGACTTCAGCGCGCGAGGCTCAGCTCCGGGAGACGGGCGCGTCCTCGGGGTAGCCGTTCGACTCCCAGTAACCCGTCTTGATCTTCTCGCTGAGCTCGATGCGCTCCACCCACTTCACGCTCTTGTAACCCAGCTGCCGGGGCACGATCAAGCGGAGCGGGCCGCCGTGCTCCGCGGGCAGAGGCTGCCCGGCGAGGGAATCCACGAGCAGGGTCTGCGCGTCGCGCACGAGGTCGAGCGGGAGGCTGCTCGAGTAGACCCCGCCGTGAGCGTAGAACACGGCGTACCGGGCCTCCGGCTTGACCCCCGCCTGGTCCAGGAGCACGGCGGGAGCCACGCCGCCCCAGCGCACGTCGTCCACACCCCAGCCCTCCACGCAGTGGAAGTCCACGGTCTCGTCGGCGTGCTGCAGCGCGGTCCAGGTCGCACGGTCGACAGTGAGCGGCTCGTCGACCAGCCCGTCGACCTTGACCACCCACTCCGCGGCGGGCACGTCCGGGACATCCTCGACGCTGCGCACGGGGAACGTGCCGAACTGGTCGGCAACCGGCCCGCCGACCTTGTCGGCCACCTCCGAGGGGCCGCCAAGGGCGCGGAATCCTCCGATGACGGCGGCGGCGCCGGCGACGAGCGCGCCGCCGAGGACGAGCACGCGCCGGCGCGTGTACCGCACGGCGCCGTAGGGCCGCTCCTCGGGCGGCCGGCGCCGCCTCCGGCCGGCAGCGGCGGCGCGGACTCCGTCCTGACTCGCGTCTTCCGTCTTCTCTCGTTCATGACCGCACCTCGCCTCGCCGTCCTGCTACCGGAGTGTTCCCGTCCTGAAACGACCGCAGGCGGCCGTCGAGCGCGGCCGGCCGCCCCCTCGTACGCGAGAGGCGGCGGCCTCGACGGCCGCCGCCTCCGCACCTCCATCCCACCGCCCCTCACGGGCGGCTGGCCGTGCCGCCGGACGTCAGACGGTCATGCCCCCCTTCCCCTCGTCGTCCGCCTTCATCTCGCTCACAGCGCCGGGCGCCGGCCCCGACCGGTGTGCCCAGCGCCTTGCCTGCCTCGCCGGCCGCCATGGCCTCCATGGCCTGCCGCCTCGGCCGGCGACTCGTCGATCTCCTTGATGGTCGCGCTCAGGTCGACACCGCGAGCCTTCTGGATGACGTAGACGATGACGCCGGCGATGACCACGACGACCAGCGAGACGATCACCAGGTAGTTGTCGTACCAGGCGGCGTCGGGCGTCCGCGGCCACGCCAGGTTGACGATCATGAACACGCCGTAGACGAAGGCGAGGATGTTGACCGGCCAGCCCCACCTGCCGAGGTTGAAGTAGGCCCTGTCCTTGGGCCAGCCCCTGCCCCGGGCGATCAGGCCGCCGAGCACCACCATCTGGTAGGCGATGTAGGTGCCGGCCGTCGCCCAGGCGGTGACGCGGGCGATGGCGATGAACGGGTCGCTGCCGCCGAGGTTCACGTAGAGCAGGACGACGATCGCCGCCACGGCCACGAAGATCGCCGAGGTCATCGGCGTCCGCGTGCTCGGGTGCACGTAGGCGAAGAACTTCGAGGCCGGGACCATCTTGTCGCGGCCGTAGGCGTACAGCAGCCGGGTGGTCGCCGCCTGGATGGCCAGGCAGCAGACGAAGATCGCGATGCACACCGAGACGAGGAAGAGGTCCGTGACCCAGGTCGGGAAGTGGGCGTCGAAGATGAAGGCGATGGCGCCCGTGCCCTGCGCCTGCGTCTCGGCGACGTCCGGGATGGCGAGCACCATGGCGACCAGCCAGAACGCGCTGATGACCGCGGTGATGCCGATCGCGAACAGCATGGCGCGCGGCACCTCGCGCGTGGGGTTGACCGTCTCCTCGGCGAGGCCGCCGGCCGCGTCGAAGCCGTACAGCACCCAGGCGCCGGTGAGCATCGAGGCCAGGAAGATGCTGCCGTAGCCGAACAGGGCGCCCGCTCCGGCGCCCGGCGTCGTGTCGAAGAGCACGCTGAGGCTCTGGTGGTCGCCCTTGCCGAAGATGACCGCGGCGTACAGGGCGATGGCGATCACGACGAGCCCGATGATCTCCGTGACGGTCCCGATGTTGTTGAAGAACGCCGTGACCTTGACGCTCAGGACGTTCAGGATCATCGGCGCCACGCGCGAAGCAGACGGCGATCATCAGGAGCGTCGTCGTGTTGCTCGCGTCCCAGCCCATCAGGGCGCAGACGATGGGCGCCACGCCGAAGGCGACGGCCGCGACCGTCACCACGAGCGCGGTGGCGAACACCCAGGCCACCCACCAGCCGTAGTCGCCGCCCATGAACCGCTTGGCCCACTGGTACACGCCGCCGGCCAGCGGGTAGTGCGACGCCGCCTCGGCGAACACGAGAGCGACCATGAACTGGCCGAACACGATGATCGGCCACTGCCAGATGAGGCCGGCGGGGCCGCCGATGTCCAGGCCGTAGTAGAAGAGGGCGTAGAAGCCGTTGGTCGCCGAGATGAAGCTGAAGGCGATGGCGAACGTGCGAGAAGAAGCCGAGCGAGCGCTTGAGCTCCTGGTTGTAGCCGAACTTCGCGAGCTGCTCCGTGTCGCGCTTGTGCTGCGCGTCCATCTCGTCGTGGAACATGTGGTGCTCTGATGTTCCTCGAGGTGAGCGCTTCCGTCACTGTGCAACACCTCCCCCTGAATGAGTGAAGTCACCAGAACGAACGAAGCCGGCGCGGCGGAGACAACGGCGGCCGGCCGGCACTCAGGTCATCGCAGAGGCGCCCCCTTCCATCGGCACGATGAGCGCGAAAGTCCTGAGCCCGATTCTATAGCTCGGCTTCCTGACATGACAAGGGGCGAGGCGTGCGACGCCCGCCTCGCCCCGCGTGATGTCACTTCCCGAGCGCCGCGCAGGCGCACGACCGCGGCTACTGGTTCTCGAGCAGCTCGTCCTCGTACACGTCGCGCACGACGCGCGCCGGCACGCCCATGAGCACCTTGCCGGCCGGCGCGTCCTTGGTCACCACGGCGCCGGCGGCGATGAAGCACTCCTCGCCGACCTCGATCGCCGGGCACAGCACCACGCCGCCGCCGACGCGCGCGCCGCGGCGGATGGTCGCGCCCCTGATGAGCTTGTGGCGCTTCTCGGTGCGGCCCATGAAGTTGTCGTTGGTGGTCTGCACGCACGGGCGCGATGAAGCAGCGGTCCTCGATCGTCATGTACGCGGTGATGTACACGTTGGTCTGGATCTTGGTGAAGTCGCCGATCGTCGTGTCGTTCTCGACGACGCTGCCGCGGCCGACGACGACCTTCTCGCCCAGGGTGCAGCGCTCGCGCACGCCGGCGTAGTCGCCGAGGATGCAGCCCGGGCCGAGCGTGGTGCCGCGGTAGACCACGGCGCCGGTGCTGACCACGCAGCCGGCGCCGAGCGTGAGCGGCGGCAGCTCGCCGCGCTTGGCGGTGCTGGTCGGCGAGAGGCTCGGCACCTTGCCGAGCACGGCGCCGTCCTGGATGAAGCAGCCGGCGCCGATCACGGTGTCTTCGTACACGACGACGTTGGCGCCGAACACCACGTCCGCGCCGACGACGACGCCGTCGCCGAGCAGCAGGTTGTGGCCCAGCTCGCTGGCGTGCAGGGCCACCTCTACAGCTCCGCGGTCTTCACGGGGCGGCCGCCCTCGCGCAGGCTGATCTCCATGGCGTCGAGCACCTTGACCACGTTGAGCGCGTCGCGGCCGTCGCTGCGCGGCGTCTCGTCGCCCACGATGCAGTCGACGAAGTGCTGGGTCTCGAGGCGCAGCGGCTCGTCGTTGCCGATCTTGGGGATGTGGATGTCGCCGAAGTGCAGGGTGACGAACTCGCCGTACGTCTCGAACTTGGTGCGCGTGGTGGTGGCGCCCTTGTCGTAGACGGTGATCTTGCGCTCCGACTCCATGTCGTCGAAGACGACCATCTTCTTCTCGCCGACCACGGTGATCTTGCGGCTCTTGTGCGGGTCGAGCCAGCTCACGTGCAGGTGGCCGACGACGCCGCTCTTGTACTTGATGTAGCCGAAGACGACGTCCTCGACGTCGTCCTGCAGGTAGCACTCGCCGCGGGCGCTGACCTCCACCGGCTCGTCGCCGGTGAGGTAGTTGAGCACCGAGATGTCGTGCGGACCGAAGCTCCAGAGCGCGTTCTCGTCGGTCCGCACCTTGCCGAGGTTGAGGCGGTTGGCGTAGGCGTAGAAGACCTTGCCGAGCTCGCCGGAGTCGATGAGCTCCTTCATCTTGGCGACGGCGGGGTGGTACTCGAGCAGGTGGCCGACCATGAGCTTGACGCCGTAGTCCTCGGCCGTGTCCAGCAGGTCCTGGGCGTCGGCGGCCTTGAGCGCGATGGGCTTCTCGATGAAGGTGTGCTTGCCGGCCTCCAGGGACTTCTTGCCGAGCGCGTAGTGGGTCGGCACCGAGGTGGCGACGACGATCGCGTCGAGCGCGTCGTCGGCGAGCAGCTGGGCGTAGTCGTCGGTGACGGTGGTGTTGGGATACAGGCTGCGTGCCTTCTCCAGGTTTGCCTCGTCGAGGTCGCAGCAATAGGCGAGCTCGGCGCCGGGCAGGCGGTCGAAGTTGCGCGCGAGGTTGGGGCCCCAATAGCCGAGCCCGACCACGCCGACGCGGACCTTGTCAGCAGTCACGGGTGTGTCTCCCTGTCAGAGTTTCCAGACGTTGGCCGTGCTCGGGATGCCGGCCGTGGCGTTGCGGAAGTCGACCACGAGGTCCGAGTCGTGGACCACCGAGCGGTAGTCGATGTTGGAATGGGCCGTCACGATCGCCACGCAGTCGTAGGCGGCGAGCGAGCGGTGGTCGTCGATCGAGACCGAGCTGAGCCCGAGCTCGGGCAGCTCGGGGCAGTACGTGTCGTGGTAGGCGACCTCGGCGCCGTGCGCGCGGAGCAGGCGGATCACCTTGAGCGCAGGGCTCTCGCGCAGGTCGTCGATGTCGGCCTTGTAGGCGACGCCGAGTACCAGGACCTTGGCCCCGTTGAGGCTCTTGCCGCGCGTGTTGAGCGCGCGGTGGAGCTTCTCGACGCAGAAGTACGGCATGTTCTCGTTGACCTTGCCGGCCAGCTCGATGAACTCCGTCCAGAAGTCGAACTCACGCGCCTTCCAGCTCAGGTAGAACGGGTCGATGGGGATGCAGTGGCCGCCGAGGCCGGGGCCGGGCTGGAACTTCATGAAGCCGAAGGGCTTGGTGGCGGCGGCGTCGATGACCTCCCACACGTCGATCTTCATGCGGTCGCAGAGCATCGCGAGCTCGTTCATGAGCGCGATGTTGACGCTGCGGAAGATGTTCTCGAGCAGCTTGGTCATCTCCGCGACCTCGGGCGTGCTGACCGGCACGACGTGGTCGAGCGCGGGCCCGTAGACCTCCATCGCCCGCGCCGAGCAGGCCGGCGTGAGGCCGCCGACGACCTTGGGCGTGCTCTTGGTGGTGTAGTCGGTGCGGCCCGGGTCGACGCGCTCCGGCGAGAAGGCGAGGTGGAAGTCGACGCCGGCGGTCATGCCGGAGCCGGCCTCGAGGATCGGCGCCAGCTCGTCGCGCGTGGTGCCGGGGTAGGTGGTGCTCTCGAGGGTGACGAGCTGGCCGCGCCGCAGGTGCCCGGCCAGCTTGGCCGTCGCGTCCTTGACCAGCGTGAGGTCCGGCTCGCGGTTGGCGTTGAGCGGCGTGGGCAGGCAGATGATGTCCGCGTCGCAGTCCTCGGTGGCGGCGTAGTCGGTGGTGGCGTGGATGAGCCCCTTGTCGACCACGACCTTGAGCGCGTCGCTGGGGACGTCCTGGATGTAGCTGCGGCCGGCGTTGATCTCGTCGCACCGAGAGGCGACCGCCTCGACACCGACGACCTCGATGCCGGCCTCGGCGAACACCATCGCCAGCGGGAGGCCCACGTAGCCCAGGCCGATGACTGCGATCTTCACGGGAGCTCCTGTACGTCCGTTTGACGCGGCCGAAGGCCGCACCACCAAGTCGGGGATTCTATCGCACTCGTCCCGCCGGGGCCGCCCGACTCCACTCCTCGTGCCCGGCTGCCGATGAAACGGGGGATGGGTACAATCGGGCCATGGGCGTGATGGAGCGACCTGACGTCGACAGCATCCCCGGCGACCTCGACCGGTTCCTGGGCAGTTTCTTCAGCCGCCGCGGCTGGAGGAGCGAGATCAAGTACGACCCCGACGAGGATCGGCTCTATCTGGACGTGCGCGTGGTGAGCTCCAGGCTCTCCGCGGACGACCGCTTCTTCTCCCTGGTCGAGTACTTCGCCCGCGCCCAGGACAGCCTGCTGCGTCAGCGGGTCGGGCTGCCGCTCCAGTGCCGCGTCTACGCGGCCGACGGCCGCGACCTCAGCGGCACGCTCCACGCTCGCGGGTCCAGCTACCTCGACGACAACACGCGCGGCAGCGGCATGCGCCGCAAGCTGCTGCTGCTGAGCTTGCGGCGGCGCTTCGTCTGGCGCGTGCTGCCCGGCGCGCTGCTCTGGGCGTTCGTCTTCGCCCTCCTGGTCGGCGTGATGGGCCTCTCGTTCGACCTCGTCATCATCATCGCCCTGTGCGCGCTCGCGGTGCAGGCGCTGGTGCTCTGGAGCGCGTCCGCGAGGCGCCGATGACCGGCGAGGCGCGGCCCGAGGACGCGCTCACCACGCTCGCCGACGTGGCCGAGCGCCTGCAGCGGCGCCTGCTGCCGCCGGCGCCGCCCCGACTCGCCGGCCTCGACATCGCGTTCACGTACCGCTCGGCCAGCACCGGCGTGCTCAGCGGCGGCGACTTCCTCGACTACTACACGCGGCCGCCGTCGGGCGGCCTCGCGTTCGTCATCGGCGACGTGGCCGGCAAAGGTGTGGACGCCATGGCCACCACCTTCGTCACCAAGTTCATGCTGCGCGCCGCCGTGCACGGCGGCCAGCTCTCCTGGCCGACGCGGCCCGGCGAGGCGCTCCAGGAGCTCCGCAACGGGCTGCTGGAGCAGCCGGACTTCGACCCGCTGAGCGAGCGCTTCGTCACCGTGCTCTTCGGCCAGCTGAACCCCCGCACCGGACTGCTGCAGCTGGCCTCGGCCGGCCACCCGACGCCGTTCCTCGTGCGCGCGACGGGCGTCGAGCGGCCTCTCCTCGTCACCGAGCCCGCGATCGGCGTCGAGCTCGGCGCGGCGCTCGAGGCCTACCCCAGCGAGATCCTGCAGCTCGCCGAGGGCGACCTCATCGTCGCCTTCACCGACGGCATCACCGAGTTGCGCGACACGGAGGGTCGCTTCTTCGAGGGCTCCATGGACGCCGTGCTGACCGGCTGCCACGACCGGCCGGCGGACGAGGTGGTCGCCGCGCTCGTGGCGGCGGGCGAGGAGTTCTCCGCACGGCCGCCGGGCGACGACCTCGCCGTCCTCTGCATCCGCCTCACGGGGCCCCTGGAGTAGCGCCCCGGCCGGCGTCTCGCGGCCCCGGCTCGCGCGTGGAGTACACTGTTGCGGCATCCTGCCGATACAGGATGGACACAGGCAGGGTGAACGAAGGGGGGAGCGGTGCCGCGAAGCGCGCGTCTGCGTGGTCAGGACGGTTTCATTCGTGAGGTCGTCTGGATCGCCGTCATCCTCGCGATCATCGCCGTGGTCATCCTCGACGGCATGGCGATCTTCAACGCCTATCAGTCCGCCGGCAACGGCTCCGCCGACGCGGCCAAGGCCGGCCTCACGGAGTACGCGCAGACCACCAACGTACAGGCCGCGGAGCTCGCCGCCCAACAGCACGCCAACAAGAAGGGGATCGAGATCGTGAAGTTCTCGATGGGCCAGACCTCCGAGGGCGCCCTCACGGTCTCGGTCACGGGCAAGACGACCGCCGAGACGTACGCCTTCCACTACCTGGGGCTGATCCCGCCGCTCAAGGACTGGGTGGAGCGGACCACGCACCCGGTGCGCACCGAGTCGGCGGAGTAGCGGCAGCAGGCCGCGTGGCGCGGGCGCGCCGGACGAGCAGCGGTCAGCGCGCCATCTTGAGCCGGGCGAGCCGCTCGTGACGCTCGAGCCCCAGCCGCACGATCTCCCCGATGAGCGCCTTGCCGTCCACACCGGACGCCGCCCACAGGCGCGGGAACCCGCTCATGGCCGTCATGCCGGGGATCGTGTTGATCTCGTTGAGGATCACGCGGTCGGTCGCGGCCTCGAGGAAGAAGTCGCAGCGCGAGAAGCCGCTGGCGTCGATGACCTTGAAGGCCGCCACCGCCAGCTCCTGGACCCGCCGCAGATGGTGCTCCGGCACATCGGCGGGGATCTTGAAGGCCATCATGCCCTCGGTGTACTTGGCCTCGTAGTCGTAGAACTCGTTGGCCGGGATGACCTCGCCGGGCACGGACGCCCTGACGTCCGCGTTGCCCAGGAGGCTGCACTCGAGCTCCCGGCCCTCACAGGCCTTCTCGACGATGGTCTTGCGGTCGTAGACGGCGGCGAGCTCGAGCGCCGGCCCCAGCTCGGCGCGGTCGTGGGCCTTGGTCATGCCCACACTGGAGCCGAGGTTGGCCGGCTTGACGAACACCGGGTACTCCAGGCCGGCCTCGACCGCGGCTACCGCCTCCGGCCCCGTGGCCCCGTTGTCGCGCAGCACCACGTAGTCCATCTGCGGCAGCCCGTGGGCCGCGAACACGGCCTTCATGAGCTCCTTGTCCATGCCGACCGAGCTGGCGAGCACGCCGGACCCCGCGTAGGCCAGACCCGCCATCTCGAGCAGGCCCTGGATGGTGCCGTCCTCGGCGAACGTGCCGTGCATGATGGGGAAGGCGAAGTCGAGCTCGTGGAACGAGCCGTCGGCGAGCTCGAGGCCCGGCCGCGTGGGGTCGGCGACCAGGTGCGCCGCCTGGCTCGCGACCGCGTCGAGACCCTCGGTGGTGGCGGCGTCGAAGTCCGCCGGCACGACCCAGCGGCCGGCCGGCGTGATGCCGACGGGGATGACGTCGTACTGGTCGCGGTCGAGCATGGAGGAGACGAAGCGGGCCGAGGCGAGGGAGATCTCGTGCTCCGCGGAGCGCCCGCCGAAGATGAGTGCCAGCCTCAGCATGCCCGCGACCCTACTGCCGCCCCCGGACGGGCGCAACCCGCTCCGGAACTCCCCTCGAGGGGCCGCCGGCGAGGTCGAACGGCCCTCCAAAGTGCGGCCGCGGGGACGCTCAGCCCTGCTCGCGCGAGGCCGCCTCGACGCGCAGCACGGCGATCACGAGGTGGTCGATGAAGGAGCCGGCGGCCTTGAGCTGCTCGAGCGTCTCGGCGAACGAGGGCAGCTCCCCGAGTACCAGCGCGTCGAGCAGCACGTCCACCGCCGCGCCGGTCAGCGCCTGCAGGGCCGTCGCGATGTCGATGGCGGTGAACCCGAGGGCCAGGCGGTTGGCGGCGTCGGCGCCCACACGCTCGCACGCCTGGCGGAGCACTCGCGGCGCCTCGTACTCCTCGGCCTCGCTCCAGGCGATGAGGTCGTCGACGACCGCGCGCACGTAGCGTTCGCCGAGCGGGCTGGCCATGATCTCCCGGTAGTCGGCTGCGACCTCGTCGCCCATGGTCTCGGCCCAGCGCAGCCAGAGCTGCTCCCGGTGGTCGCGCAGGACGAAGGGGACGCTGCTCATCCGGCCGCCGCGCGAGCGATGAGCGCCGCCGTGGCGCCGGCGCCGATGCCGTTGCCGATGTTCACCACGGCCAGGCCGGGGCTGCAGCTCTGCAGCATGCCCATGAGGGCCGCCTCGCCGCGCCCCCCGAACCCGTAGCCGGACGCCGTGGGCAGGCCGATCACCGGTACCGCCACGAGGCCGGCCACCACCGACGGCAGCGCGCCCTCCATGCCCGCGGCGACGACGAGCGCGCCGGCGCCGGCGGCGCGCATCTCCTCGAGCGGGCCGGACAGCCGGTGCAGGCCGGCGACGCCGACGTCGAACGCGGTGAGCACCGCCACGTCCATCGCGCGGATCATCGCGACGGCCTCGGCGGCGACGGCCACGTCGCTGGTGCCGGCGGCCAGGACGCCGACGACGCCGCGCTCCTCACGTGGCGCGGCGCCGGCGCGGCGCGCGACCACGACCCGGCTGCGCGGGTCGTGCTCCACCGCGCCGTCCACCCCCGCCGCCAGCGCGGCGGCCTGCTCCTCGCTCACGCGGCTGCAGAGCACGACGGGGTCGTGCTCCAGGAACCGGCGCGTGATCGCGACCACCTGCTCGACCGTCTTGCCCTCGGCGAACACGACCTCCGGCACGCCCTTGCGTGCCGCGCGCGAGACGTCCAGCAGGGCGAAGTCGCCGACGGACGCGTAGCCCAGCCGCCGGAGGCGCTCCGCGCCCTCGGCGGCCGTGAGGCGCCCGGCCGCGACGTCCGCGAAAAGGTCGTCAAGAGATCGATCCATGCGCCGACGATAGATGGACGATCGTCCCATGGCAACGCCGGGGCATAACGAGGACACTATCGACACCTGCGGTATAATGCGGAGCAGAATCGTCCAAGAAGGGGCCAATTGACGGACGCGAACTACCACGTCTACAAGAGCGAACACCCTCGCCGCCGCCGCCGCTGGCCCTACATCGTCATCGCGGCGGTTTGTCTGTTCGCGGTCGTCGTCGGCTGGCAGCTGTACGGCGTCCCTCGCGTCTCGGCGGTCACGCCGGGTCCGGACGCGTACGTCAAGGACCCGTCCACCGCGCTCGTCCTCGACGTCCGCGGCCTGAGCAAGCTCAAGGACGTCACCGTCACGCTCGACGGCAAGGACGTCACGGACGGCGCCACCCAGGCGGGCGACACCCTCACCATCAACACGACCGACCTCGCCGACGGCGAGCACTCGGTCGCGTTCAGCGCCACGAGCTCCAACGTCTTCCGCCGCGAGGTACAGAAGGACTGGCGCTTCACCGTCGACACCAGCGTCCCCACGCTGGTCCTCGCCACAGACATCGACGAGGGCCGCATCAACACCGACCCGGCCACCTTCACCGGCGAGACGGAGCCGTACGCCACGGTCACCGTCACCGTCGGCGACGTCAAGGCGAGCGGGGAGGCCGACGCGACGGGCAAGTACACCGTCAGCGCCGACCTGCCCGACGGAGAGTCGCAGGTCGTCATCACCACCGCCGACCGCGCCGGCAACAAGCGCGCCAAGAGGCTCACCGTGTACGTCGACGCCCAGGCGCCCGTGCTCAAGATGACCCAGCTCGACAAGACAGTCGACAAGCCGCGCTTCACGCTCCGGGTCAAGGCCACCGACCAGCTCGGCGTCCCGGCCGTCAAGTTCGTCCTGGACGGCGAGGAGCGCGAGCTCACCGGTCCCGCATCCAAGGCCAAGTACGCCGCCAAGAACCTCGCGCAGGGCAAGCACACCCTCGTCGTCACGGTCGAGGACAAGGGCGGCAACGTGGTCACCCGCAAGGAGTCCTTCACCGTCGACAGCACCGAGCACTTCGGCTCCGCCACCCTGTGGCCGGGAGCGAAGGGCAAGGACGTCAAGGCCCTGCAGAGCAAGCTCACCAACGCCGGAGTCTACTCAGGCAGGAAATCCGGCTACTACGACGCCACGACCGAGAAGGCCGTGCGCAAACTGCAGGCCAAGTACGGACTCGAGGTCGACGGCATCGTCGGCGGCAACGTCCTCAACGCGCTCAGCGGCCAGATCGTCGTCGACATCGGCGACCTCAAGCTGTACCTCTACCGCGACGGCAAGCTGGTCAAGAGCTACTCCGTCGCGACCGGCTCGTCGACCTACCCGACCCCAACCGGGTCCTACGTGGTCACCTCCAAGATCATGAACCCCACCTGGTACCCGCCCAACTCGGACTGGGCCAAGGACGCCGAGCCCATCCCGCCCGGCGTCGCCAACCCACTCGGCACCCGCTGGATCGGCACCAGCGCGCCGGGCGTCGGCATCCACGGCACGCCGGACGACTCGTCCATCGGCACCTACGCCTCCCACGGCTGCATCCGCATGCACATCTGGGAGGTCGAGGACCTCTACGAGCGCGTCGTGATCGGTATGCCGGTCATCATCCGCCCGTAAGGACACCGGCGCCGCCTGCCCGCGGGCGCGCAGCAGCCTCCCGCCTCCACCGCACCTCACCGGCAGCCCCACCGCACCCGCCGCGACGACCCGGTAGAATGTCCCGGCCCGCGCGCGTGCGCGGCCGCACGAGGAGACCCATTGGCCGACATCTCGCCCTTCAGAGGCATCCGCTACCGCGAGGACGTCCCGCTCGACGACGTCGTCGCGCCGCCCTACGACGTGCTCTCGGCGGCGCAGGCCGCCGATCTGCGCGCCCGGAGCCCGCACAACGCGACTCACGTGGACCTGCCGGTCCTCCCCGGCGAGGAGGCGACGGATGACGCGTACGCGACCGCGGCGGCCACGTTCCGCGGTTGGCGCAAGGAGGGTGTGCTCGTGCGCGACGAGCTGCCGGGCATCGTCGTCGTGGACCAGACGTACACGGGGCCGGACGGCCGCGAACGGACCCGCAGGGGCTTCGTCGCGCGGCTCCGGCTGGCCGCCCTGGACAGACGCGTGGTGCTGCCGCACGAGCGCACGCACGCCGGCCCCAAGGTCGACCGGCTGCGCCTGTACAGGGCCACGAACGCCGACCTCAGCACCATCTTCCTGCTCTTCCCCGACGACGACGGCTCGGTCGAGAGCCTGCTCGCCGCGGCCGCGGCCGGACTGCCGGCCGCGGCCTGGCGCGAGGCGCACGACGGCGACGGCAACACGCACCGGTGCGCCGCCGTCGCCGGCCCCGCCGCCGAGCACGTGGCTGAGGCCCTCCGCGACCGGCCGGTCTACATCGCCGACGGACACCACCGCTACGAGACGGCGCTCGCGTACCGGGACGAGCGCCGGGCCATGGGCGACTTCGGCGCCGACACGCTCATGGTCTACCTCTGCAGCCTCAGCGACCCGGGGCTGACCGTCTTCCCCACGCACCGCCTCGTCCACGGCATCGCGCCGCTCTCGCTCGACCGCTTGACCGAGCTGATCAGCCCGTATTTCGACATCGTCGGCGCGCCGGTCACCGGTGAGGACGCGGCCCAGGCGGCGCTGGAGGCGCTGCCGGAGCAGGCCGACCCCGCCAGGGTCTTCGGCCTGTACCTGCCGCGCGAGGAGGCGTGCCTCACCGTCAAGACACGCGAGCCTGCCGCCTCCGAGCGGCTCGCGGCCGGCGGTGTCTCTCCCGCCGCCGCCGGCCTCTCCGTGACCCTGCTGCACGAACTGCTGTTCCGCGAGGCGCTCGGGCTGGAGCACGACGACGCCGAGCGCCACGTCGACTACGCCAAGAACGTGCCCGACGCGCTCGAGGCCCTGCGCAGCGGCCGCTACGAGCTGGGGGCGTTCCTCAACGCCACGCTCGTCGACCAGGTCCGCGAGATCGCCGACCAGGGTGAGGTCATGCCGCAGAAGTCGACGTACTTCTACCCCAAGCTGCTCACGGGCCTCGTCTACGACGCGCTCGGGGACTGACGCGGGCTGCGACCGGCGGGTCGGCGGCTCGCGAGCGGTGCGCCGGCCTGGCCCGGTCGCCCAGTCCGATTCCGCTCGCGCGCCGGCCTGGGCCTCGGTGCCGGGGGCTGCTTGGTACCCGCTGGGCCACTCTGTTTGAGGCTATCCCTCGGCTATCCAAGACGGGCCGTCTCGGCGATCCGGCCGCAAACCGTGTAGCCGACGGCTACACCTCTTCAGAGTGCCCCGGCGAGGCACACCCCCCACCGCATCCGGCCCGTGACGGAGTGACGACCTCCCCGCGTTTCCGGACGATCGTCCGAGAGGGCCGGCCGGGCCGCGAAGGAGCCGGGCGTCAGGAGGCGGCGTCGGCGCGGCGCTGCAGCGCCGCGAGGGCAGCCGCCTGGTCCTCGCTGTAGGGCAGCGAGACCTGCTCGGCCAGGATGGCCTCGACGCGCTCGCCGGCGGCGGCGAGGGTGCTCGGTGACCCCGCCGCCCGCCACGCGTCCCAGCTGCCCTGCACGCCGAAGTCGCTGAGGCGCCACTCGCCGCTCCGGGCGCCGCTCCGGGTGGAGCGCTCGCCGAGGAACGAGCCGCACGGCCCGACCTTGTCCAGGACCTCGTCCAGCCAGAGGTCGTCGCGCACCGGGACGCCGGTCCGCGCCTGGCGGGCGGCCCGGATCATCTCCACGTCCAGGACGATCTGCTCGAGGCACAGGATGGTGGCGCCGCCGAGCAGGCCGGGCCCGACGAGCACGTCCGGGTCGGCGAGCGCGACCAGCAGCCCGCTGTCGGCCTTCTCCCAGGCGGTCTGCAGGTCCGGCTCGTAGGTCTGCGTGCAGAGGCCCGAGGACTCGGCCGGGAGGCCGTAGTAGCGGGCCATCTCGGTGCCGGCGACGCACAGCACCGCGTGCTCTACAGCGCCGGCCGCGTAGAGCCCCGTGCGCGGGTCCATCGTCGCCACGACGGGCGAGTACAGCACCGGCGTGCCCGGGGCCGCCGCCTGGACGAGGCACAGCGTGCCGATCGTCTCGCAGTTGGCGGCGAGCAGGGTGCCGAGGCGGCTGCCCGGCGCCGTGGCGCCCTGCAGCGGCATCGGCATCACCGCCACCGGCAGGCCGTAGTCGCGCAGCTCGAGCCACGTCTGCGTGAAGTCGTGCTCGATGGTCAGCGGCGAGGTGGGCGTGATGAGGAACGACATCGGCATGCGCTCGCGCACGGCCTCGGGGCCGCCGAAGACGATGTCGAGCACCTCCTTGAGCCACGGCGCCAGCCCCGGCGTGCCGAACGAGTCCTGCACGTGCTTGCCGAAGGCGCCGAACACGTCCGTGTAGTAGCGCACGAAGCCGCCCGGGCGCTCGTAGTCGAGGGCGTAGTCGATGGGGCACCAGTAGAAGCCGACGTCGTCGATGGCGTCGAGCAGGCGCGTGGCGGCACGCCAGTCGTCGAAGGTGGTGGGACGGCGCTCCCCGGTCCGCGCGTCGAAGACGGATGTGGCGCCGCCGTCGGCGAGCAGCGTGAACTCGCCGGCGCCCACCGGGAAGCTCCAGTCCGGCCGGCGGCCGTGGACGGTGTAGCTGGTCCGGGCCTGCGCCAGCAGGCTCTCGACCAGCGCGGCGGGGAAGCGGACCCGGCGCGTCGCCTCGTCCACGTCGGCGCCCGCGCCGGCGAGGATCCGGCGCCCCTCGGCCGTGTCGCAGCGCATGCCGACCGTGCTGAGCACCTTGAGCGTGCGCTCGTGGACCTGGGCCTTCTCGTCCTCGGAGAGGACCTGGATGTGCGTCTGCATCAGGCGGCGTCCTCTGCTGCCTCGGCCTCGGCGATGGCGATCGCCGCGTCGCCGGCCTCGCGCGCCGGCGTGCCCGGCCCACCATAGATGGCCCGGAAGACGTAGTACAGCACCGGGCCGGAGAGCAGCGCCGCGAACCCGGCGACGCCGTACCAGCCGCGGGCCGTCCGCTCCACGGCGGCGACCGCGATGTGCTCCAAGTATGGAGACCGGCGACCGGCGAGGCTACGGCCCATTCCTCGGCAAAGCTGGCACGCCGCCCTCGGCAAACCTCGGCCCGGGGCCGGAGAGCAGGGCGCGCAGCCCGCGGCGGTCACGCGCCCCCAGCTTGCGCAGCACGGCGCGGCAGTGCGAGCGCGCCGTGCTGGGCGCCACCGACAGGCGCGCCGCAACGGCAGGTGTCGTGAACCCCTGCAGCAGCAGCACCAGGACGTCCGCCTCGCGCAGCGAGAGCCCGGCGGCCGCGACCGGGTCCGCCGCCGCGAGATGGACGAGCTCCGGCTCACCGCTCCGCCCGGCGGCGAGTCGCAACACGAGGTCGCAGCAGCGGTGCGCGCGGTGCGCCGCGAGCAGCACCTGAGGCCCCGCGCCGTAGCCGACCAGGAGCGGCGGCGGCGGAGAGGCGCCCGAGAGCGCGCCGTCCCCTTGCGTGACGGCGGCCGATGCGGCGGCCGATGCGAGGACTTGCCGGGCGGCCTCCCGGCAGGCCTGGCGGCAGTCCGGCAGCCGCTCGAGCGAGAGGAACACGGTCGCGGGCGGACGGGTGACACCGGCGGCGGACCCCGCCGGCCTGACCACGCCGGCACTCGCCGGCGGCACCACCAGCGGGGCGAACCCGAGCGCCGCCACCGCCGGAAGCACGAGGAGGCGAACGAGAGGATCTGGCTCGAGCACCAGCGCGAGTGGACCAGAGCCCCGGCCGGCGGCCCGTGTGTGCGGGCCGCCGGCCCCCCTGGGGAGGATGGGGGTGGGGGATTCGGCGGCACGCGCGTGAGCGTGACGGTCGAGTTCGAGGGGGACGAGGCCAAGGTGGCGGCGCACCTCGAGCGCGACCTCAAGATGTTCAGGCCTTCGCCGAGACTCGCGGCTGAGCGCCGCTGGAGCGCAGCACGATACTCCTCCACCACCGTCACCCCCCGGCTCTCCGGGCCGCCTGCATGGCCGGCCCTGATCGCCGCCTGCGCAGGGCGCGGTGGGCAGGTGATCGTGGCGTGCCCGAGTCTACGGCAGCCACCGCCCTGTCGTCGCGCGCTGTGAGCCGGCGGAGCGGTGACGTTGGCCGGACCAGGCGGTGACGTTGGCCGGACCAGGCGGTGACGTTGCGTCCGGGCGACACGGTGCCGCTACAACCGGGCCATGTCGCGCCTGGGCACCCGGAGCGTTCGTGCCCACGGAAAGCGCGCGCTAGACTGACCCCGCGCGGGTGGCGCCACGGACCCGCGCCCTGTGTCGGGGCAACAGCGATCGGAGGGTGACCCGTGAGAACGCCGCTCATCGAACAACTGGCGGCCGCGCCGGCCGTCGGCGAGGACTTCAGGCCCTTCGCGCTCTCGCCGGCGGGCGACGCCGTCGCGTTCGAGTGGTACGAGGGCGGCGACTGGCAGATCTTCGTCCGCGACCTGCCGGACGGTGCTCCGCGCAGGGTCGGCGACCTGCACGACCGCTGCGGGTGCCCCCAGTTCTCTCCGGACGGCGGCTCCATCTACTTCACCTGCGACGACCGCGGGTCGGAGTGCTACGACGTCTACCGCTGGGACCGCTCGTCCGGCGCGCTCGTCAACCTCCTGCCGGACACGCCCGACCTCGCGCCGCTCCCCGACCCGGACCTCTCACCCGACGGCACGCGCCTCGCCCTCACGGTCGCGCACGGCGCCGGCTACGCCGTCGCCGTCATGCCCGCGGAGCCGCTCGCGAGCGGAGAAGGACTGCGCCTGCTCACCGAGCACCCCTACACCGAGTCCTCCCCACGCTGGTCGCCCGACGGCGTGCACCTCGCGGTCACCACCGGCACCCGCGGCCAGGACACGGCCGTGGTAGTGATCGACGCCGAGTCCGGCTCCGCGCGCTTCGTCGGCGGAAGCGACAGGTTCTTCGCCGGCCAGGCCTCCTGGGCGCCGGAGGGCCGGCGCCTCGCCTTCTCCGGCGGCCCGGGCGACCGTCACGCCATCGGCGTGTTCGAGCTCGAGACCGGGTCCATCAGCTGGGCGTGGGAGGACCACGACGCCGACGCGCACCACCCGGTCTGGGCGCCGGACGGCGCGGCGCTCGCGTTCCTCGTCGACGTGGAGGGCGAGACGGGTCTGTGTCACCTCGACCTCCGGGACGGCCACCTCACCGAGTACAGCATCGCTCCCGGCAACCACTACGCGCCGTGCTTCACGCCGGACGGGGCGGCGCTCGTCTGCGTGCTGAGCCGCCCGGACGCGCCGCCGGACCTCTTCCGCGTGGAGCTCGAGGACGGCGCGGTGACGCAGCTCACGCAGTCACTGCCGGAGCACCTGCAGGACGTGCCGTTCGTCTCCGGCGAGCCGGTGTGGTTCACGAGCTGGGACCACCTCGCCGAGGTGCCCGGCATCCTCGTCGAGCCGGACGAGCCCAACGGGGCCGCCGTCGTCATCGTGCACGGCGGCCCGACCTGGCACCACTCCAACGAGTGGGACCCGCTGCGCCAGGCGTTCGTGGCGGCGGGGCTCACGGTGCTGCACCCCAACTACCGCGGCAGCGACGGCTACGGCCGCCGCTGGCAGCTCGCCAACCGCTGGCTCATGGGCGAGGGCGAGATCCTGGACGTGGCGGCGGCGCACGAGTTCCTCGTCGCGCGGGGCTGCGACCCCGCGGCGCATCGCGATCACGGGTCGCAGCTGGGGCGGGTTCCACACCATGGCCGCCGTCACCCAGTTCCCCGAGCTGTGGGCGTGCGGCGTGGCCGGCGTGCCGTTCTTCGACTTCATCGACGCGCAGCTAGACCCGAGCATCCGCGAGGACCTGCGCTGGTGGGACAAGCAGAACACCGGCGACATCGAGCGCGACCGGGCCCGGCTCGAGTACTACTCGCCGATCAACCACCTCGGCCGCGTCGAGGCGCCGCTCCTGCTCCTCGGCGGCGCCCTCGACCCCCGCTGCCCGCCGCGGCAGATCTCGGAGGTCGCGGAGGTGCTGCGCGGCCGCGGCAAGATCTGCGACTACTACGTCTACCCGGACGAGGGGCACGAGATCAGCGGGCTGGTACACCGCATGGACTACGACCGGCGCACCGTGGAGTTCATCCTCGAGCACACCGGCAGCCTCAGCGCTGCGAGATGAGGTAGTCGAACGCCGCCAGCGCCGCCTTGGCGCCCTCGCCGGCGGCGATGACGATCTGCTTGTCCTTGTTGGCCGTGACGTCGCCGGCGGCGAACACACCGCGCACGCCGGTGTCGCCCGCCTCGTCCACCACGACCTCGCCCCGCTTGTTGGTCCGAGCGAGGTCCAGCAACAGCCCGGAGTTGGGCTCCAGGCCGACCTCGATGAACACGCCGTCCACGACGAGCGTGCGCTGCTTGCCGGTCTCGATGTCGCGGATGACAAGCTGCTCAACGACCTCGCCGCCCTTGATCTCGACGGGCTCGTAGCCCTCGAGCTTCCTGACGTGAGGAGAGGTCGCCGCCTTGTCCCGGAGCCACTCCTCGCCACCCCACGGCCCGCGGCTCACCACGTGCACCTTCTTGGCGATGCCGCTCATCTCCACAGCGGCCTCGAGCGCCGAGTTGCCGCCGCCGACGATGGCGATGGTCTTCTCCTTGTAGAACGGGCCGTCGCAGGTGGAGCAGTACACCACGCCGCGGCCGCCGAACTCGCTCTCACCGGGGATCTCGAGCCGGCGCTTGTTGGCGCCGCTGGCGACGATGACCGACCTGGCCTTGACCTCCTTGCCCGAGGCGAGCTTCAGCACCTTGGTGCGACCGTCCACGCTGACGTCGTCCACGCGCTCGCCGAGCATCCGCTCGAGCCCGTACATGTAGGCCTGCTCGAACATGAGCCGGACCAGCTCGGGGCCCTCGACCACCGGCATGCCGGGGTAGTTGGTCACCAGGTGCGTGATGCCGACCTGCCCGCCGAGGTCCATGGCGATGAGGATGGTCGAGAGGTTCTTGCGGGCGGCGTACATGGCGGCCGAGAGGCCGGCCGGTCCGCCGCCGATCACCGCGACGTCCCACACCTTCTCGAGGTCGACGGTCGACTCGATGCCGAACATCTGGTCGAGGGTACCCGTAGCGTTCAGGTAGGCCAGGCTGTCGTACCCGCCGACCCACTGGTCGTCGATGAAGAACTGAGGCACGCCGCGCTGGCCGGTGCGCTCGACCATCTCGATGGCCTTGGCCTCGTCGTCGGTGACGTCCACCTCGTCGTACTCGATGCCCTTGGCGCCCAGCAGCGCCTTGGCCTTGGCGCAGTACGGGCACCACTCCATCGAGTACATCTCTACTCGTGCCATCGGCACCTCCTCCGAGCGGTCGGACATCCTTCGCAAGCTACTTGCCCACCGGCAAACACCGTACTGCACGAGAACGGTCCCGCATCGACCACTGGAGTGCTCCCCGGGCCCGCCCGGCCCGCCCCCGGCACCCGCATCTGCGATAGACTCGGACGCGTCCCCGCACACATTCTCCGGGCAGGTGAATCGATGAAAGTCCGCGTCTACGTCGTCCCCAAGCAGGGCATCCTCGACCCCCAGGGCGCAGCCGTCGAGCGGTCGCTCCCCAACCTCGGCTTCGAGGGTGTGAGCGGCGTCCGCATCGGCAAGATCATCGACCTCACGGTCGACGGCGCGGGCTCCGAAGAGGCCGCCCGCGCCCAGGTCGACGAGATGTGCAAGAGGCTCCTCTCCAACCCGATCATCGAGGACTACACCTTCGAGATCACGGAGGGGTGACGGCGCGATGACCGCTGCTTCTCCCCTGCGCGTCGGCGTGGTCGTCTTCCCCGGCATCAACACCGACGGCGACACGCACCACGCGCTCGAGACCTTCCCCGGCGTCACCGCCGAGTACCTGTGGCACAAGGACACCGACCTCAAGGGTGTCGACGGCATCGTCATCCCCGGCGGGTTCAGCTACGGCGACTACCTGCGCTGCGGCGCCATCGCGCGCTTCAGCCCCATCATGCAGTCCATCACCGACTTCGCCGCGGACGGCGGCCTGGTGATGGGCATCTGCAACGGGTTCCAGATCCTCATCGAGGCCGGCCTCCTGCCCGGCGGCCTCATCCGGAACACGGGCCTCAAGTTCGTCTGCAAGTACGTCAACCTGCGCGTGGAGACCACCGACACGCCGTTCACCGCGCCTGCGCGCCAAGGGCGACGTGCTGCGCATCGTCGTCAAGCACAACGAGGGCAACTACACCGTCGACCCGGCGACCTTCGAGAAGATGAAGGCCAACGACCAGATCGTCGTGCGCTACGTCAACGCCGCCGGCGAGCGGGCCGAGGGCGCCAACCCCAACGGCGCCCTCGACGACATCGCCGGCGTCTGCAACGAGACCCGCAACGTGTTCGGCATGATGCCGCACCCGGAGAACTCGGTGGAGGACGCCCTCGCCGGCGGCTCCGACGGCCGCATGTTCTTCGGCTCCATGATCGACGCCCTGCGCGGCGCGGAGGTGACGGCATGACGCCCGGCACGTACGTGAACCGCACGGCCGACCTCGCCGCGGCGATCAAGCTCGGCCTCACCGAGGACGAGTACGAGCACATCAAGCGCATCCAGGACCGCGAGCCGACGTACGTGGAGCTCGCCATCTACTCGCTCATGTGGAGCGAGCACTGCAGCTACAAGCACTCGCGGCCCATCCTCGGGCGCTTCCCCACCAGCGGGCCGCGCATCCTGCAGGGCCCCGGCGAGAACGCCGGCATCATCGACGTCGGCGACGGCTGGGCCGTGGCGATGAAGGTCGAGAGCCACAACCACCCGTCGGCCGTGGAGCCCTTCCAGGGCGCGGCCACCGGCGTCGGCGGCATCGTGCGCGACATCTTCACCATGGGCGCGCGCCCGTGCGTGAGCATGGACTCCCTGCGCTTCGGCGAGCTCACCGAGCCGCGCCAGCGCTTCCTGCTCGACGGCGTCGTCGGCGGCATCGCCCACTACGGCAACTGCCTCGGCATCCCCACCGTGGGCGGCGAGATCTACTTCGAGCCCAGCTACGAGGGCAACTGCCTGGTCAACGCGTTCAGCGCCGGGCTCATCCGCACCGACGGCATCGTGCGCGCCATCGCCAGCGGCGTCGGCAACCACGTCGTGCTGATCGGCTCCAAGACCGGCCGCGACGGCATCGGCGGCGCCAGCGTGCTCGCGAGCCAGGAGTTCGACGAGACGCTCGAGGAGAAGCGCCCGAGCGTCCAGGTCGGCGACCCGTTCACCGAGAAGAAGCTCATCGAGGCCTGCCTCGAGCTCATCCACCGCAAGCTCGTGGTGAGCATGCAGGACCTCGGCGCCGCCGGCCTCACCAGCTCCAGCTCGGAGATGTCGAGCAAGGGCCACGTGGGCCTCGACATCCACGCCGACCGCGTGCCGCTGCGCGAGGCCGACATGGAGCCGTGGGAGATCATGATCAGCGAGAGCCAGGAGCGCATGCTGGCGATCGTCACCGAGGAGCAGATCGCCGACGTGCGCGAGGTCTGCGAGCGCTGGGACCTGGACTGCACCGTCATCGGCGAGGTCACCGACAGCAAGATGCTGCGCATCATCTGGCACGGCGAGCGCGTGGCCGACATCCCCGCGCGCCGTCTGGCCGACGAGAGCCCTGTGATCCGCACGCCTTCCGTGAAGCCCGACTACATCGTCGACGAGCCGGTCGCCGTGACGGACGCGGCGTACCCGCCGGCGGAGGACGCCGGCGCGGCCCTGCTGCAGCTCATGGCCGCGCCCAACATCGCCAGCAAGCGCTGGGCCTGGGAGCAGTACGACTACATCGTCCAGGCCAACACCATGCAGATCCCCGGCTCCGACGCCGCGGTGCTGCGCATCAAGGGCACCGACCGCGGCTTCGCCTTCAGCAACGACTGCAACGGCCGCCACTGCTACCTCGACCCGTACCGCGGCGCCAAGGCGGCGACGGCCGAGGCGGCGCGCAACCTGGCGTGCTCCGGCGCGCTGCCCGTGGCCGTCACCGACTGCCTCAACTTCGGCAACCCGGAGAAGGGCGAGATCTACTGGCAGTTCGAGCAGGCGATCGAGGGCATGGCCGAGGCCTGCGAGGCCCTGGACACGCCGGTCGTCAGCGGCAACGTGAGCTTCTACAACGAGAGCTTCGGCCAGGCGATCTACCCGACGCCGATGGTCGGCATGCTCGGCATCTTCGACGACGTGAGCGTGCACATCGACGGCGCCTTCAAGGACGAGGGCGACGTCGATCATCCTGCTCGGCGACGACGCCGCCTGGATGGACGGCAGCGAGTACCAGAAGACGGCCTACGGCAAGGTCGAGGGGCGGATCCCGGACGTCGACCTGGCGCTCGAGGTGAAGCTGCAGGCGCGCCTGCGCGCAGCCATCGAGGCGCGCCTTCTCAAGAGCGCGCACGACTGCTCCGACGGCGGGCTCGCCGTCGCGCTGGCCGAGTGCTGCGTGTTCAGCGGCAGCAACGGCGGCACGGTCACCGTCGACCCGACCGCGCAAGCCGGCCGCGGCCGCTTCCTCGGCGCCGAGGTGGACCTCGGCTCCGCCGCGGCCGTCACCGGCGCCGCCGGCCGGCCGGACCTCGCCCTGTTCGGCGAGGCGCCGACGCGCGTGGTCGTCACCTGCGCGGCGGACAAGGTCGCCGAGCTGGAGGCCGTCCTCGGCGACCTCCCCCACCGTACGGTGGGCCGGGTTGCCGGTGCCGACCTGCGGTGTACCATGGAGGACAAGGAGCTCTTCGCCGTCCCGGTGAGCGAGCTCCATTCTGCGTATGAGTCGCTCCCGGAGCGGCTCGCCTGACAGAACCGAGCGTTGTGTACGACGATCGTCTCCACGACAGCTGTGGCGTCTTCGGTATCCACGCGCCGGGCCACGATGTCGCGCGCCTGACCTTCTTCGGGCTCTATGCCTTGCAGCACCGTGGCCAGGAGAGCGCCGGCATCGCCGTGTCCGACGGCGGCCAGATCACGGTCATCAAGGACCTCGGCCTGGTCAGCCAGGTGTTCAACGAGCAGATGTTGCAGAGCCTGAGCGGCCAGCACGCCATCGGTCACGTGCGCTACAGCACCACCGGGGCGAGCCACTGGCAGAACTCCCAGCCGCTGGTGCGCAGCCGCAACGGCGACGTCATCGCGCTGGGCCACAACGGCAACCTGGTCAACACCACCGCGCTGCGCGACGAGCTGGTGCGGCAGGGCGTCAAGTTCAGCGGCACCACCGACACCGAGGTCATCACCGCGCTCATCGCGCACGAGGCCGAGGGCGACCTGCTCGAGGGCGTGCGGACGGCCGTGAGCAAGATCCGCGGCGCCTTCTCGGCGGCCGTGATGAGCGGCGACGCCGTGGTCGGCTTTCGCGATCCCTACGGCGTGCGGCCGCTCTGCCTCGGCGACTACGAGGGCCACCCGGTGTTCAGCAGCGAGACCTCCGGCCTCGACATCATCGGCGCCGACTTCGTGCGCGAGATCCAGCCCGGCGAGATCGTCATCGCCGACAAGGAGCACGGCCTGCGCAGCGAGCGGGTCGAGCTCGAGGGCTCGCGCCCGGCCCTCTGCATCTTCGAGTTCATCTACTTCGCCCGCCCGGACAGCGTGATGCACGGCCAGACGCTGCACGTGGTGCGCCAGAACATGGGCCGGCACCTCTCGCTCGAGGCGCCGGTGGAGGCCGACCTCGTCGTCCCGGTGCCGGACACCGGCATGCCGGCGGCGATCGGCTACGCCGCCGCCTCCGGCATCCCGTACACCGAGGGCCTCATCAAGAACCGCTACGTGCACCGCACGTTCATCCAGCCCGACGACCGGCTGCGCCAGGTGGGCATCCGCATGAAGCTCAACCCGCTCACCTCGGTGATCAAGGGCAAGCGGCTCGTCGTCGTGGACGACAGCATCGTGCGCGGCAACACCACGCGCCGGCTGGTGCAGATGCTGTTCGACGCCGGCGCCGCCGAAGTGCACCTGCGCATCAGCTCACCGCCCATCCAGTGGCCCTGCTTCTACGGCATCGACATGGCCACCCGCGCCGAGCTCATCGCGGCCAACAAGAGCGTGGACGAGATCCGCGACCACGTCGGCGCCACCAGCCTGCACTACCTCACGCTCGACGGCCTGCAGGCCAGCACCGGCCTGCCGCGCAGCCGGTTCTGCCGCGCCTGCTTCGACGGCGACTATCCGATCGCCGTCCCGGAGGAGTACGCGATGAGCAAGATGCGCTTCGAGAAGGGCGCCTGCGAGGCGGGCGTCTGCGGGGCTCTCGAGAGCTGAGCGGCGGCCAGGCGAGTCTACTCCGCCTGCAGGCCGGCCAGTGGCAGACCCTCGGCCGGCTCCGGCTCCGGCTCCGGCGCCCGCCGGCCCACCGCGAACAGGTACGCACTGATCACGAACACCCACACCGGGAAGATCAGCACCGCCCAGGCCGCCTCCGAGGCCACGAACAGCAGCACGACCGCGACCGCGTAGGACGGCAGTGCAAGCCACTTCGGCATCAGCCCGTGCCGCAGCCAGGCTGTCGCCTGACAGATGATGAACACGGACGCCATGCGCAGGGCGTAGACCCCGAAGATCCTGGCCACCGCGAGCTGGATGAACACGTAGGTGTCGCTGCCCGGGAACCCGGCCGGATCCTTCGCATACATGGCGACGAGGGCGCCTGCAAGCCCAGCCGCGGCGAAGACCATGGCGAGGAACACGACGCCGCTCCCCAGGATCACCGACGAGATGAACCTGTCCTCCCACCGCCCCAGGCGCTGCCGGGAGACGCCGATGAACCAGAGGAAGAAGATCCCGGCGAAGGGCAGCAGGGCCAGCGCCCACTCCAGGTCGGCATTGCCGTCCGCAAGCCATGCGCCCGACTCGTCCGCACCGCCGGCCGTGGACTGCACGATGCCGACACACACCCCGAACAACACGCCGAACAGCATCCCGGCGATGGAGCCCGCGGTGAGTGTACGCGCGTGGCGCTCGGCCTTGCGCGTGAACCTGAATCCCCGCTGCCGTGGCCTTGTCAGCCCAGTCATGACCGCCCCCCTCCGCGAGGGCGGGCCGCCTGCGTAGTCAGCCCGCCTCAACCGTCACGCGTCCCGAGGCCAGTCTACGCCCGCCCGGACGCGACCGCTCGGAACCCCGAGAGGGAGCAGACGACGCGGAGACCCGGGTGCGCCTGCAGCAGCGACCACCCGCGAAGACTCCGAGCAGGGCGCCTGCGAAGCGGGTGCCTGCGGGACGCTCGCGAGCTGAGCTCAGTCGGGCGCGGCGACGTAGTGTGCCAGCGCCGCGCCCTCCGCGTCCCGCAGCCAGAGGTCGTCGCCCTCGATCGTGTACGTCGCCGTCTTCGGCAGCGCCGCGAGATACGCCGCTTCCTGCTGCATGAGCTCGTCGGGACCGGTCTTCATCGTCGTCGCGATGGCGGCGTCGATCGTCATCGTGTCTCCCGATGTCGTGAACGAGGTCGTGTAGCGGTTGACCGAGGCGTCGCCCGTGAGACTGCCGTCGTCGCCAAAGACGGCCGTGATCGCGCTGTCCGCGACCAACCCGACGAGCGCCTGCTTGCCGTTGTTGTAGGCGAGCGCCTCCCAGGCCGTCCCCTGGAGCGCGGTGGGCTGCCGGGCGTCGTACCGCACGAGCACTGTCCCCTCGTCGTCCGTGAGCGTGAGTGAATCGGCGGTGACCGAGAACCCGGTGGCCCGCTCCAGCGCGCCGAAGTAGGCCTGCTCCTGCTCCATCGCCGCGGGCGGCCCGGCCATGAGAGTGGCCGCCGGCATCGCGATGGTGATCGCGCCGTCCGCCGTCGCCTCATACGTCGTCGTGTACCGGTTCACGCCGCCGGAGCCGGAGAGCTCGCCGGCGGCGAAGACGGCCGTCACGTCTGCCGCGTCGGCGCCGGAGAGAACGGCTTGCCCGCCGATCTCGGCGGCCTGCCAGTCGGCCGACTCCAGAAGCGCCACGTCGTCGCCCCCTCCCTCACTCGAGCCGCCGGCCCCGCAGCCGGCGACGACCGATGCGCCGACCAGGCATGCGACGATGACGATGATGAACGTCACCTTGCCCGCGTTCCACAGGTGATACACAGCGCCCTCCCTCGTCGCCTCAGCGGTGCGCGGGAGCGTATCGCACCCGGCACGCAGGAGCGAGACCCGGCCCGGCGACCGCATCCCCGGAGTACCATGGCGCCATGACTGACGCATCCGTCCCCGCCTTCCACGTGATGGCCAAGCCCACCGGGGCGCGCTGCAACCTGCGCTGCGACTACTGCTTCTTCCTCGAGAAGGAGCGGCTGTATCCGGGCAGCGACTTCCGCATGACCGACGAGGTCATGGAGGCGTACATCGCGCAGACTGCGCAGGCCCAGCGCGTGCCGCAGGTGACGCTCGCCTGGCAGGGCGGCGAGCCGACGCTGATGGGGCTCGACTTCTTCCGCCGGGCGCGCGCGGCCGAAGAGGGCCGCGTGCCCGCCGGCATGGCGGTCGAGCGCACGCTGCAGACCAACGGCGTGCTGCTCGACGACGAGTGGTGCGCCTTTCTCGCCGAGAACGACTACCTCGTCGGGCTCAGCATCGACGGTCCGCGCGAGCTGCACGACGTCTACCGGCACGACGCCGGCGGGCGGCCGGTCTTCGACCGCGTCGTCGCGGCCGCCCGCCGCCTTCAAGAGCACGGCGCCGCGTTCAACGTGCTCTGCACGGTCAACGCGGCCAACGCCGGCCACCCGCTCGAGGTCTATCGCTTCTTCCGCGACGAGCTCGGCGCCCGCTACATCCAGCTCATCCCGATCGTCGAGGTCGAGACGCCGGCGGCCGGCGGCCGGCCGGGCACGGTCGGCGCGCGCAGCCTCCAGCCCGACGACTACGGCCGCTTCCTGAACGCGATCTTCGACGAGTGGGTGCGCCGCGACGTCGGCCGCATGTTCGTGCAGACCTTCGACGGCGTGCTCGCGGCCTACATCCGCGGCGTCTCCAGCCTCTGCATCTTCCAGCCCACCTGCGGCGAGGGAGTGGCCCTCGAGCACAACGGCGACGTGTACTCGTGCGACCACTTCGTCGACCCGCGGTACTTGCTCGGCAACATCCTGGAGACTCCGGTCGGCGACCTCGTGCGCTCCGCGCGGCAGCGGGCCTTCGGACAGGCCAAGCAGGAGACCCTGCCCGCCTTCTGCCGCGCCTGTGAGTACCTCTTCGCCTGCAACGGCGAGTGCCCCAAGAACCGGATCCTCGTGACGCCGGACGGCGAGCCCGGCCTCAACTGGCTGTGCGCCGGGCTCAAGGCGTTCTTCGCCCATACGGAGCCGCGCATGCGCCTGATGGCCGGCATCCTCAAGCGCGGCGGCGAGGCTCCGGAGGTCATGGACCTCCTCGCCGCCGAGGCCCGCGACACCGGCCGCAACGACCCCTGCCCCTGCGGCAGCGGCAGGAAGTACAAACGCTGCTGCGGCATTGCCGCCCGCTGAGCACGTCCGCTAGGCTGGCCCCCGAGCGACCGTCCTCCGCCACTCACGTCCGCCGACCGAACAGGAGCGCGCCATGCCGAACGGCAAGCCCAACATCCTCGTCCTGTGGGGCGACGACATCGGTTTCTGGAACCTGAGCTGCAACAACCGCGGCATGATGGGCTACCGGACGCCCAACATCGACCGCCTGGCGAACGAGGGCGTCGCCTTCACCGACTTCTACGGCCAGCAGAGCTGCACCGCCGGCCGCGCCGCGTTCATCACCGGGCAGAACCCCCTGCGCACCGGGCTCACCAAGGTCGGCGTGCCCGGCGCCGACTTCGGCCTGCGCCCGGAGGATCCGACCATCGCCGAGCTCCTCAAGCCGCTCGGCTACGCCACCGCGCAGTTCGGCAAGAACCACCTCGGCGACCTGGACGAGCACCTGCCGACCAACCACGGCTTCGACGAGTTCTTCGGCAACCTCTATCACCTCAACGCCGAGGAGGAGCCGGAGCACGAGGACTACCCGAAGGACCCGGCCTTCAAGGAGCGCTTCGGGCCGCGCGGCGTGATCCACAGCTGGGCGCAGGCCGACGGCACGCAGAAGATCGAGGACACCGGCCCGCTGACGCGCAAGCGCATGGAGACCATCGACGACGAGGTCACCGCGCGCACGCTGGAGTACCTGGACGAGGTCACGGCCGAGGACAAGCCCTTCTTCATCTGGTGGAACGCGACCCGGATGCACTTCCGCACGCACGTCAAGGACGAGACTGCGGGGCGTCAGCGGCCAGGGCGAGTACAACGACGGCATGGTCGAGCACGACGGTCACGTGGGGCAGATCCTCGACAAGCTCGACGAGCTCGGCATCGCCGACGACACCATCGTCATGTACTCCACCGACAACGGCCCGCACTACAACTCCTGGCCGGACGCCGCCATCACCCCGTTCCGCTCCGAGAAGAACAGCAACTGGGAGGGCGCCTACCGCGTGCCGGCCCTTCTGCGCTGGCCGGCCAGATGGCAGGCGGGCGTGACGCTCAACGGCATCGTCGCGCACCAGGACATGCTGACGACCTTCCTGGCGGCGGCCGGAGATCCGGACGTCGCGGCGAAGTGCCGGGCAGGCTACGAGGCCGGCGGCAAGACCTTCAAGGTCATCCTCGACGGCAAGGACATGAACGCGTACTTCGCGGGCGAGGCCGACGCGAGCCCGCGCGACCGGTTCTTCTACGTGAACGACGACGCCGAGCTGGTCGCGCTGCGCGTCGGCGACTGGAAGTACATCTTCCGGGAGCAGCGGGCGCACCAGCTCGCGCTGTGGCTCGAGCCGTTCGTGGAACTGCGCGCTCCCAAGCTCGTCAACCTGCGGCGCGATCCCTTCGAGCGCGCGCTCACCGACTCCAACACCTACTGGGACTGGTTCCTGGACCGCATCTATCTCGTCATCCCGGCGCAGGGAGTGGTGGCCGAGGCGATCGCCGAGTTCAAGGAGTTCCCTCCGCGCCAGAAGCCCGCGTCGTTCAACCTCGACCGCGTGCTGGAGAAGCTCCAGGAGGCCGGCGGCAGCCAGAGCTGAGGGCGGCGATCGGGCGCCCGAGGGCGCAGGGCCCTCCGGTCAGAGCACGCCGAGGCCCTGCAGCGCCTTGAGCAGGAACCACGCGCCGAAGACGAACCCGAGCACGATGACGATGACGCGGTTGTTCTTCTCGAGCCAGGCCGAGACCGTGCCGAGCAGGGCCTGCGACGACGACGGCGCCAGCGCCGCGTAGGCGACGAACGCGATCGGGATCGCCTCGGCGAGCGCCACGAACAGCACGAAGAGAGCGATGGAGGCGGCGCTCCCCAGGCCGGCCTCGTCGATGGCTCCGATGGCGCCGAGCGTGAACACCCAGAGCTTGGCGGCGATGGCGACGTAGGCCGCCCCGAAGAGGAACGCCTTGCCGACGGTGACCGATCCCGTCAGCTTCATCCACTTCGGCGGCTGCGCGTCCTCGTCGTCTGCTCCGCCGCCGAGCAGCAGCTTGGCCGCCTTGGTCAGGAACAGCAAGGCGATCACGAGCAGCACCACGGAGACGACGGGGCCGGGGCCGTCCTGGCTCCCGGAGAGGGCCCCGGCCCCGGCGAACACGACGCCGAACAGCAGGCCCTGCGCCAGCCGCGTCGCCGTCATGCCGCCGACCCAGGCGGCGGCCGTGCCCACGGACGAGCGCAGCAGCAGCACCGTGAGCGTGATCTGCACAGGGACGAGCGCGCTGGCCACGATCAGCGGGAGGAGCGTGCTCCAGAGGTCAGCCATGGCGGCGGCGCACGGCGCGCGAGACGCGCGCGGTGCTCTCGCCGACGGCCATACCGACCAGCGAGCCGACGACGACGTCGCCGGGGAAGTGCACACCGGAGTGCACGCGCGAGTAGGCAACGGCGGTCGCGAGCGCGCGCAGCGGGATGCCGAGCTGAGGCATCGCCTCGGCCACGCCGGCGGCGAAGGCGAACCCGGAGGCGGAGTGGCCGGAGGGGAACGAGGTGGACGTCGGCATCTTCGTGTGTCGGGCCTCGGCGACGCGCACGCGTCCGCGCTCGGGGCGCGGGCGCTTGCCGAGGAACTTCATCGGCACGTTGACGACGAACGAGTTGAGGCCGACGGCGGCGAGGCCGGTGACAGCCGCTCGCCGCCCCTTCGGCCCGCCGACGGCGAAGAGCACGGCGCCGATGCCCATGTACAACTTGGCGTGGTTGGCCGTGTTGGAGAGCTTGCGCAGCGGGACGTCGATGGTCGGCGTGGGCGTCGCCTCGATGGCCTCGTAGACGGCGACGTCAAGCTCTACGAGCTCGTCGAGCACGCGGCGCAGCACGGATCCGGGCGGCGGGTCGTCGTGCGTCGGGTTGTCAGGCCTCTCGGTCACGGGGTGATGCTACCATTCATGACCAAGCGGTCAGACCACGATCCGGGGGGATACGAGTGGGCGACGAGCCGGCGCAGGCCGTGCCGGGGGCGGTACAGGCGGAGGCGACCAAGCGACACGGGGTCGACCGGGTGATCCCGGGCGTCGGCATGCTGCGCTCGTACAAGAAGCAGTGGCTGCGCTTCGACCTCGTCGCCGGCGTCGTGCTGGCGGCGATCCTCGTGCCGCAGGGGCTGGCGTACGCAGAACTGGCCGGGCTCCCTGCCGTCACCGGCCTCTACACCACCATCGCCTGCCTCGTCGTGTACGCGCTGCTCGGGCCGAGCCGCGTGCTGGTCCTCGGCCCGGACTCGTCCGTCTCGCCGCTGATCTTCGCCGCCATCACACCGCTGCTGGTGACGGACGACCCGGCGCAGGCCATCGCGCTCGCCGGCATGCTCGCGCTCATGGTCGGCGCCATCGAGATCGGGCTGGGGCTCGGCAAGCTGGGGTTCATCGCCGACCTGCTGAGCAAGGAGGTCCAGGTCGGCTACATGAACGGGCTGGCCGTCACGATCATCGTCGGCCAGCTGCCCAAGCTCTTCGGCTTCTCCACCGACGCCGACTCGTTCGTCGGCGACGTCCAGGCGTTCTTCGCCGGCCTCGACGAGACCAACACGACGACGCTGCTGATCGGCCTCGGCGTGCTCGCCTTGCTCATCGGGCTGCCGAGGCTCAGCAAGAAGATCCCGGCCGTACTGGTCGCCGTGGTCGCCGCGACCGTCGTCTCGGCCGCTGCTCAACCTGTCCGCCGAGGGCGTCAAGACGGTCGGCGTGCTGCCGGAGGGCCTCCCCATGCCCTCGCTCCCCTGGACGAGCGTGAGCGACCTCGCGGCGCTCGCCGCGGCCGCGGTGGGCATCACGCTCGTCTCGCTCACCGACACGATCGCGACCTCGTCCAGCTTCGCCGCGCGGCGCGGCGACGAGGTGGACGCCGACCACGAGATGATCGCCGTGGGAGCATCGAACGCGGCGGCGGGGCTTCTTCCAGGGTTTCGCCATCTCCGTGAGCGGCTCGCGCACGGCCGTGGCCGAGAGCTCCGGCGCCAAGACGCAGCTCACCGGCCTGGTCGGCGCCGTCATCGTCATCCTCCTGCTCGTCTTCCTGCCCGGCCTGCTCGCCGACCTGCCGCAGACGGCGCTCGCCGCCGTCGTCATCATGGCGGCGGTGTCACTCGCCGACCTCGGTGTGCTCCGCCGCTTCGCACGCGTGCGCAAGTCCGCGCTCGCGCTGTCCCTGATCGCCACCGTCGGCGTCGTGTTCTTCGGCGTGCTCGAGGGAATCCTCATCGCCGCGATCCTCTCGATCCTCCTGTTCTTCAAGCGCAACTGGTGGCCCGAGGGGGCCGTGCTCGGGTACGTCCACGACCTGAAGAGCTGGCACAGCGTCGAGCGGTACCCCGAGGCGGAGCAGACCGAGGGCGTGGTGATCTACCGCTGGGAGGCGCCGCTCTTCTTCGCCAACGCCGGCATCTTCCGGCAGCAGATCCGTAAGCTCGTGCGGGAGCGCAAGCCGCGCTGGGTCGTGCTGCAGTGCGAGGCCGTCACCGACATCGACGTGACCGCGGCCGACATGCTCAAGGGCCTGGACCACGAGCTCAACACCCAGGGCATCCACCTGGCGTTCGTAGAGCTGCGGGACAGGCTGCAGGACCGCGTGGAGACGTACGGGCTGCTCGAGGAGCTCGACCACGAGCACTTCTTCGCCAAGATGAAGCCGGCGCTCCGCGACATCGCCGCACACGACCCGGACTCGGACGACGTGCCGCACCGCTGGCAGGACGCGCTGGACGAGCAGGACCCGGACTACTGAACGGACTGAGCCGCCGCGTCAGCCCGATCCGGACGGGCCGGCCCAGCATGACGCGCCACAGACCCAGGAGGCCCTTGACGCCCGTGGCCCGCGCAGCCGGCGAGTAGCCGATGGCCCCGAGCGGAAGGCGGAGGCGCAGCACACCGGGTCGTGACGAGAAGACGAGCGGCGGGTCCATCTCGAGCGACTCCCCGTCCAGCCCGACGGCGATCGGCGCCGCCGAGGTCACCTCGAAGACCGGCGTGGCCCAGGAGAGATAGCCCTCGTACAGCGCCGGCGTCGCAGTCGTCAGCGCGGCGATGGCGCGGGTGGCCGCGACCGCGTCGGACACGACGAGCGAGAAGACCCCGAGCTGCCCGGTGTCGAGGCTGGGGCGAGAGGTGATGCCTCCCGTCGTGGTGCCGTACGGGCCGTTGGAGACCTGGATCACGTGTGCGCCCGCGTGCTCCACGCCGTCGGGTGTGGTGAAGCGCAGGTCGAAGGGCTGGGCTCCGGGACCGAGCATCTCCGGGAGCGCCGCCAGCGTCGTCTCGCGCTTGGCGTCCCGGTACTCGGGCGACCGCACGATGGTCGCATAGAGACCCAGCGAGACGTTGTTGACGAAGATCCGTCCATTGACGTCGGCGAGGTCGATGACGCGCTCGCGCGCCTCGCCGTAGGCGTCGAGCGCGCCGACCACGTCGTCGCGGTCCAGGCCGACGTCCAGCGCGAAGTGGTTGCGCGTGCCGGCGGGGATGACCACCATGGGCACGCCCCGCTCCGCGGCGATGCTCGCGACCAGCGCCTGCGACCCGTCGCCGCCGGCCATACCGATCACGTCCGCTCCCCGGTCGACGGCGTCGCGCGCGAGCTGGAGCAGGTCGTCCCCGCGCTGCAGGACGACCGGCTCGATCCCGCGCGCGCGGCACTCGTCCTCGAGGTGGAACTTCTCGGCCTTCCCGCCGCCGGACTTGAGGTTCATGATCAGCACGCCGCGGCGCGCGGCGGGCACCGGCTTGCCCGGCGTCTCCATCAGCTTGAGCGAGCGCACGTCGCGCTTCAGCGCGTACCGCGCGAGCAGCAGAGCGACGCCCAGGAGCGCAAGCCGCACGAGCAGTGAGACGACGAATCCTTCTCCTCCCGCGACCTGGACCCACACGACGGCGACGGCCGCCGCCGCGGCGACGACGATCCAGGCCCCGCGCACGGCGCCCTTCCTCGTAAGAGCCTCCCACACGGCGAAGAACGCGACGAGGAGCAGGACCAGCTGGACGAGCACCTGCAGCGGCCGGTCGGCCACGACGAGCACCGTGCTGACGAGCACGATGACGAAGAGCAGGATGGCGGCCGCGGCTGCGAGCCGCCGCCTGATGCTGGTCCTCGACGGCACGGTGTCCTCAGTCACGCCGCTCTCCTTCCTGGTGTCGGGCAGCCCCTCCCCGCTCGCGGTCTGCCGCCGGAGACATCGTCTCACGAGCGTGGTCCCGCTGCCAGGCCGAGAGCGCGTGGGCGTGAGGGCGCACGGCGACTGCAAGCTCTCGGAACCACCCGTAGAGTCCATCGTAGATCGCCCGGTTCTCGGGATCCGGCCCCACACGCACCGTCGGCTGCGGCCACCTGGTGTGCAGCGAGGCCGCGCCGGCGGCGATTGCCGCGAGAAGCGCGGCGCCTACGCCGGCCCGTGAGGGGCCCACGCGGACGTCCTGAGCCAGGCCGGTGACGTCGCTGACGATCCGCGGCCACAGGGCCTCCGAGGCCCCGCCGCCACTGCTGCTCAGACGGCCGATGGTGGCGCCGGCCTCGTCCATCGCCTCGAGGTTCTGGCGCACGGCGAAGGCGGCGGCCTCCATGAACGCGCGTAAGATGTGCCCGCGTCCGTGCGCCGCCGTCAGCCCGAGGATCGCGCCGCGCAGACCGGGGTCGAACAGCGGCGTACGCTCGCCGGCGAAGTACGGCAGGGCGAGGAGGCCGCCGGCGCCGGGACCGGCCGCCGCGGCCTCCTCGTACAGCGCCTCGTACGGCGTCCCGCCGCTCAGTTCGCGAAGCCATGAGGTGAGCGCCCCGGCCGAGGCGACCCCAGCGGCAAGGTTGGTCGCTCCCGGCACGAAACCGACTGTGGTCCACAGCCGCGGGTCCGGCCGTGCCGGGGTGTGGACCTCGATGAGGAACATGCTCGTGCCGTAGACGAGGAGGCCCTCGCCGGGCCCGCGGAGCCCGGATGCGGCCACCTCACACCACGAGTCGATGCTGCCGCCGGCCACCGGGATGCCCTCGGGCAGCCCGGTCGCGGCGGCCGCCTCCGCGCTCACCGTGCCGCACTGCTCCTGGGGCCAGACCAGACGCGGCAGGCGAAGCCCGGGGGCGACCAGACCGGCCCACTCGCCGATCCACTCGTTGCGGTGGACGTCGTAGAGCGGCGCCCAGTGGCCGGCGCTGTGGTGGTCGAGGACGTACTCGCCCGTGAGGCGCGCGACGACGTAGGAGGTCGCGCCGAAGACGTGCCGGGTGGCCGCCCAGACCTGCGGCTCCTCTTCGACCAGCCAGCGGATCTTGGGCCCGGCCGACTGGCTCGAGAGCCGCGATCCGCAGCGGGAGAGGATCTCTTCCGCGCCCAGCTCGTCGGTCAGCCGCCCAACCTGGGCGCTCGCCCTCGAGTCGATCCCGTAGAGGATGGCGGGCCGCAGCGCACGCCCGCCTGCATCCGCCGGGAGGACGCACGGGCCGAGAGCGCTCACGCCCACCGCCCGCACACACGAAGCTCGCCCGGTCAGTACGCGGCGGCACACCTCGAGCGCGCCGCCCCACCAGTCACGCCCGGCGTCCTGCTCCGCCCAGCCGGGCCGCGGACGCGAGATGCCGTGCTCGATGCGCGCGTCGGCGACCACCACGCCATCGGCGCCGACGAGCACCGCCTTGGTGCTCGACGAACCGACGTCGAGGCCCAGGTACAGGTCCTCCGTCACCGCCTCGCCCTCCTTCGGCCTCCGCGACGGCCTGCCTCACACCTCCGAGAAGATCTCGTGCGAGAGCATCCCGCCGGACACGACGCGCGCGTCGAATCCGTTCTGCACGAGGATCCGCGTCGCGTAGTAAGCGCGCTGGCCGGAGCGGCAGATGACGGCGATGCCGCGGTCGCGCGGCAGCTCGTCCAGACGCCCGCGGAGCTGGTCGACCGGGATGTTGACGACATCCGGCAGCGCCTCCAGAGCGAGCTCCTCCGGATGACGCACGTCGAGCAGGAGCTCGTTGTCCAGGTCGCCCCAGTGCGCCACCGGCATGTCGCCGGCCAGCACGTCGCCGGCGACCATGCCGGCGAAGTTGGCCGGTGACTTGGCGCTGCCGAACTGGGGCGCGTAGCAGAGCTCGGCCTCCTCGAGATCGTGGATCGTGCCGCCGAGCTGGATCGCCACGGCCAGCGCGTCGATGCGCTTGTCCACTCCGTCACGGCCGACGGCCTGCGCCCCGAGCAGGCGGCCGTCGGACTTGCGGAAGATGACCTTCATCGCGATCGGCAGGGCGTCGGGGTAGTAGCCGGCGTGCGAGTTCGGGAACAGGTAGACCTTCTCGTAGTCCTCGTCCCCCCTCCGCCGCAACGTCTTCTCGCTGACGCCGGTCCAGGCGAGCGCGCCACCGAACAGGCCGACGATGGCGGTGCCCTGCACGCCGCGGAAGTGCGCGTCGCGGCCGGCGATGACGTCGGCGGCGACGCGGCCCTGCCGGTTGGCCGGGCCGGCGAGCGCGAGCATGGACCACTCTTCCGTCATGTAGTCGAACTTCTCGACGGCGTCGCCGACGGCGAAGATGTCCGGGTCGCTCGTGCGCATCTGGTCGTCCACGCGGATGCCGCCGCGCTCGCCGAGCTCGACGCCCGCCAACTCCGCGAGCTTCGTCTCCGGCTTGACGCCGATGCCGAGGACGACGACGTCCGCGGGCAGCGTCCGGCCGGACGCCGTCAGCACCTCGAGCGAACCGTCCTCGGCCTGCGCGAAGCCGGCAGCGCCGTCGTCAAGCATGATGTGGACGCCGTGCTTCTCCAGGTGCCGCTCCACGTAACGCGACATCTCGGCATCCACAGGAGTCATGAGCTGGTCGCCGCGCTGCACGACGGTGACGTCGAGGCCGAGCTCGGTGAGATTCTCGGCCATCTCCAGTCCGATGAACCCGCCGCCGACGACGACGGCGCGGCGCTGCCGCCTGCGGGCCTGCGAGCCCGTGTACGAGTCGAGGCCCGGGAGCTCGGTGAGGCTGCTCTCGGACCCACTCGCGCACGGCGGCAGCATCCGGCACCGTGCGCACCGGGAAGATGCCGGGCAGGTCGATGCCCGGTAGCGGCGGGCGGATGGGCGCGGCGCCCGGCGAGAGCACCAGCTTGTCGTAGCTCTCCGTGGTCACCGCTCCCGTCGCCAGGTCCTTCAGCTCGACGATGCCCTCCGCCGCGGAGACGCCCACGACCTCGCAGCCGGTGCGGCAGTCGATCGCGAACAGGTTGCGGAACACTTCCGGCGTCGCGAGCAGGAGGCTCGCCTCCTTCTCGATCACGCCGCCGACGTAGTACGGCAGCCCGCAGTTCGCGTACGAGACGTAGGGCCCGCGTTCCACGAGGACGATCTCCGCGTTCTCGTCCAGCCTGCGCAGGCGCGCGGCGCACGATGCGCCGCCGGCCACTCCTCCGACGATGACGACCTTCATTGCTGTCCCCTCTTCGCTCGTAGTCTCGCTCATAAGTGAGTTCACCGGCCGCGCTTCTTCTTCTCGGGCGTGATCACGCCCAGCTGGGAGCGGGCTCGCGGCCGCTTGTCCACGTCCACGCGGCCGCGCCCGAAAGCGTCCATCCGGCCCCAGCGGCCGGGGATGTCGAGAAGCTCCAGGCGGCCGATACCCATCGGCAGCGCCGGATCGACGATGAGGTTGTCGCCGGTCGGCTCGAGCCCCAGCATGGTGCGCAGCAGAAGCAGCGGCGCACCGGTCGACCAGGCTTGGGGGCTGCAGGCGGTCGGGTACTGCACCGGGTACTTCGTCAGCTCCCGGGGGTATCCGCCGAACGCCTCCGGCAGGCGGCCGTCGAAGAACTCGGCGGCGTCGAGGATGCCCGCGGCTATCCGCGCCGCCTCCTCCTTGAAGCCGTACCGGCGCAGGCCCCAGGCGACGATCGAGCTGTCGAACGGCCACACCGTGCCGACGTGGTAGCCGATCGGGTTGTAGCGGGCCTCTCCCATGGCCAGCGTCCTCACGCCCCAGCCGGAGTACATCGCCGGCGACATGAGGTGCCGTGCCACGGCCTTGGCCTTCGCCTTGTCGACGATGCCGCTCCACAGCAGGTGGCCGTTGTTCGAGGCCAGGGCGTCGACCTTGCTGCCGTCCGCCTCCAGCGCCAGGGCGTAGTACTGCCCGTCGGCGACCCAGAAGTCGCGGTTGAAGCGACGCTTGAGGTCCGCCGCCTCCTTCTCGAGTCTGGCGGCGAACTCGGGATCGTGCCAGACCTCCCGCGCCAGCCGGGCGCCGCGCACCTTGGCGTCGTAGGCGTAGCCCTGCAGCTCGCAGGTCGCTCGCGGGAAGCCGGGCAGGCGGCCGTCGTGGTACGAGATGGAGTCCCACGAGTCCTTCCAGCACTGGTTCTCGAGACCGGTCTGCTCGTTGCGCCGCTGGTAGGCGATGTAGCCGTTGCCCTGCAGGTCGGCGTAGTCGTCGATCCAGGCCAGCGCCGCGCGCGCCTGCTGCTCGAGCGCCTTGACGAGCTTGGCGTCCCCCGTCCAGCGCTCGTACTCGTCGAGCAGCACCACGTACAGCGGCGTAGCGTCGACCGACCCGTAGTACGGCGAGTGCGGCCGCTCCTCGAACGCGGTCATCTCGCCGAAGCGGATCTCGTGCAGGATGCGGCCGGGATCCTCGTCGCGGAAGTCGTCGCGGCGTGAGCCCTGCCACAGCCCGAGCGCGATCAGCGTCGTCTTCGCGAGCTCCGGCGTGAACGGCAGCGCCTGCAGACTGGTGAAGATGCTGTCGCGGCCGAACATCGTCATGAACCAGGGCAGCCCGGCTGCCGGCAGGTAGTGGCCGGGCAGCATGACCGGTGAGAAACGCAGCGCCGCCAGGTCCACGAGGCTGCGCTGGTACGTCCGCTTGAGCGGGTCCCAGTCGCAAGCGAGCCGCGGCGCATCGTCGAGCCACTTCTCCAGACTGCGCTCCATGTTGGGCAGCGCCTTCTTCGAGTGACGCTCGTACTTGGGCTCGGCGACGGTGATGCCGCCGGCGCCCCGGCCGGGTGTCACGTGCAGGTCGGTGGTCCACTCCCCGTGAGGCTCCACGTGGACCTGGAAGGTCAGGCCGTGGTCGTCGATCGCGCAGGCCGCGGTCGCCGACACCCAGGTCTCGCGCACGTAGGTCTCGCGACGGTAGCCGAGGACCAGCCTGCCGTCGTCGATCCGCGTGTAGTACTCGCCCTGCTTCTTCAGCGCGTCTTTGACCTCGAACAGGTCGGCGAAGTCGGAGGCCGCCTCGATGCGCACCTCCACGTCGATCGCCTTCTCGTCGTGGTTGAGGATCGTGAGCTCTTCGTGGAACCCTCCGCCGACCGCCCGCTGGCGGATGACCGACGTCTTGGCGTCGATGTAGACGGTCCCGGTGCCCGGCACCAGGAAGAACCGGGTCTCGAAGTACTGCAGGTCGTCGACCGAGAGCGGGTTGAGGCGCCGGCCGTCTATGGTCAGCACCCACTTCGAGAGGAACCGGGTGTCGAAGGAGAACAGCCCGGTCGGGTCGGTCAGCGACGCCTCGATGTCGCCGTTGTCGGCGCTGACGACGAACGTGTTGCCGTCGAGGATCTTGACGTCACCGCTCATGACGACCTCCTCGCGTAGCCGGCCTGAGGCTTGTCGGGCGTCTCGATCGACCCGGGGAAGAGTCGCTGCAGCGCCGTCAGCAGGACGACCTTGCCCTCTATGGTGATCGCCCCCCGCAGCACGGCGGCCATGGCGTTCATCCTGCCGGTGAGGATCGCGTCGAAGGTGGCGATGTCGGCGCTGATCACGCAGTCCGCCGCGGTCGCCTCGTGCGACACGGCCACGTCGCCCTTGTGGAGCCGCAGGTACCAGTGCTCGGTGCGCTCGCCGTCGGCGATGTCGAACCGCACATTGCCTGCCAGGCTCGCGAGCAGTGGCTGGTGCTCTTCGGAGAGCCTCGTGAAGAAGGCCCGGGTGGGTTCGGTCATCGTCGCTGCTCCTGTCTGGTGGGTCGCGACTGGTCTACAGTCCCTTGTTCCAGCGGGCCATGCCGCCGTCGATGTAGTAGGTGCTGCCGGTGACGTAGGCGGCCTCGTCCGAGGCGAGGAAGACGGCCACGCCGGCCACCTCGTCGGGCTCGCCGAGGCGGCCGCTCGGTATGACCTCCTGGAGCGCGTGGAGAAGCTCCCCGTCGCCGAGCGTGCGCTTGTTGATGGGTGTCGCGATCGCACCGGGGGCGATGTCGTTGACGGTGATGCCGTGGGGCGCCAGCTCCTGGCAGATCGTACGCGTGAGCATACGCATGCCGCCCTTGGAGGCCGTGTACGTCGCGTACTCGAGGAAGGCGATGTCCTCGTGGATGGAGGACACGTTGACGATGCGCCCGCCGCTGCCGGCGTCGATCATGAGCTTCGCCGCGGTCTGGGCGGCGAAGAAGGCGCCCTTGAGGTTCACGTCGAGCACCAGGTCGTAGTGCTGCTCGCTGACCTCGACGAACGGCTCGCGGATCTCGACGCCGGCGTTGTTGACGAGGATGTCGAGGCGGCCGAGCGCCGCGTGCGCGTCGCGCACGAGCTTCTCGGCCTCCGCGGCCACGCCCACGTTGGCCCCTAGCGCGACCGACTTCAGGCCCATCTTCTGGATCTCGGCCGCGACCCGCTGCGCCTCGTCCTCCTCGCGGTGGAAGTGCACCGCCACGTCGGCCCCCTCGCGCGCGAAGCGCAGGGCGATGGCCTCCCCTATGCCGCTGGAGCTGCCGGTGACGAGCGCCGCTTTGCCCTCGAGTCTCATGTGGAACCGCCTTTCCGCGGTCAGCCCGCGAACGCGTGCGTCGGAAGACCCGCCACGCCGACGTCCAGGCGCAGGAGCGCGCCTGCCAGCGGCTGAGCCGTGAGCTCGCTCGGGCTGAGGCCTTCGCGACGGGTGGTCACGTACAGGTCGCGCAGGTCGGCGCCCCCGAAGCAGCAGCTGGTGACGCGCGCGACCGGGAGGTCGACGACCGCCGCCAGCTCCCCGTCGGGTGCGTAGCGCCGCAGGCCCCAGCCACCGTGGAGCGCGACCCAGACGCCGCCCTCTGCGTCCACGGCCAGACCGTCGGGCACAGCGCCCTCGACATTGACGGCGGCGAACGGCCGCCGATACTCGAGGGAGCCCGTCTCCGGGTCGAAGTCGAACACGTCCACGCGCCGCGTCGGGCTGTCGATGAAGTAGAAGTCCCGTCCTGACGGACTCCAGCCGAGCCCGTTCGAGATAGTCGTGCCGGTGAGCGCGGTCGTCACGCCCAGGTGAGAATCGACCCGATAGAGGGCCGCTGTGGGCGAGCGCTCGTCGAGCGCCATGGTGCCCACCCACAGCCGCCCCGCCGGGTCGCAGGCGCCGTCGTTGGTGCGCGTGTCGGTCCGGTCGGACTCGATGGCCGCGATCAGCGGCGGATCGTCTCCGTCCAGGATGTGAACGCCATCCGGAAGCCCGATCACGACACCTCCGCGGCGGCGCGGCAGCGCGAGGCTGACGACGCCGGGGACGGACTGCGTCGCGTCCCTGCCCGTCGCCGGGTCGTAGCGGTGGACCGTCTGCCCGGGGATGTCGACCCACAGCAGAGTCCGCGTGGACTCGTCCCAGCGCGGACCCTCGCCGAGCTCCGCACCGGCTCCCACCGCGACCTCGAAGTCGGTGGATCGTGCCTTCGTCGTGTCGCCTCGATCGTACGGGCGCGATGTCAAGGCTCGGCCGTTTCGCCGTCGCAGCCGGTCATCATCGGGTCCGGATCGTCTCGGCCCTCGCTCACGAGCGCCACGGCGGGCAGCAGATCGGTCGCGATCGCCCGCTTGAGCACGAAGGCGTCGGCGCCGGCCTCGAGGGCCGCGAGACGGACCGTCTCCTCGTCGTGCACGCTGACGACGATCACCTTGAGGCCGGGGCAGCGGCGCCGCATCGTCCTCAGCCACCCGAGGCCGTGGTCTCCGGCCAGCGACAGGTCGACGACCGCGACGTCCGGCTGCAGCCGGCTCGCCCCCTCGAGCAGCGACGCCTCGTCGGCGACCATGACGACGGTACCGAAGGCCGTCTCGAGCAGTCCTCGCACGCCCTCTGTGAGACCGTGGTGGCGATCCGCCAGCAGAACACAGCTCGGTGGTCTCTCGCTCATGGACACACACATCCTTCTCGGGGGTCGAGACCATCCACCAGCCGGCGGGGGTCTGATCGGAGACTAGCCAATACCCCTGGGCCTGTGACCTCGGGAAACTACGGGCTCGTCCCCACGCAAGTACGAGCCACGTTCGGATGGTGTACCGTCACCGTGTGGCCGCTGACGAGACACCCCGCTCCCGCGAGGAGCCGAGCCGTCTCGAGTTCGAGACGCTGATCTCCGAGCTCTCCTCCCGGTTCATCAACCTGCCCCCCGACGAGGTCGACCAGGAGATCGAACACGTGCAGCGCCGCGTGTGCGAAGCGCTCGGGGTCGACCTCTCGGCACTGTGGGAGTCGACGGGGCCTCAGGGTCCGCTCACGCTGACCCACTTCTACAGCTCCCGTGAGGATCTGCTCCCCCCGATGCGTGGCATGAGCTCGGAGGAGTACTTCCCGTGGCTCACGCGGGAGATGCTGGCCGGCCGCGTCGTCGCGGCCGCTTCGCTCGACGGATTCCCGGAGGCAGGCGCCCTCGACCGCGACAATCTGCGTCTGTTCGGGGTCCAGTCGAATCTGACCTTGCCGCTCACGGTGGGCGGCTCGTCGCCTGTCGGGGCCCTGGGCTTCAACGCCACGACAGGAGAGCGCGACTGGCCCGAGCCGCTGGTGAAGCGACTGCAACTGGTCGCACAGGTCTTCGCCAATGCGCTGGCCCGCAAGCGCTCGGACGAAGCGTTGCGGGAGAGCGAGGAGCGCCTGGCCATGGCGGCGGACTCCGCCGGCGCGGGGCTCTGGATCCTCGAATACCGCACGGGGACCTTCTGGGTCACGGACGAGACTCGAGCCATCTTCGGGTACGCGCCCGACGAGGTCGTCGACGTGGACCGCTTCCTGGCCGTCGTCCATCCGGACGACCTTGAGCTCGTCAAGAAGGCCATGGAGCAAGCCAGGTGGGCGAGCCGGCCCGTCGTCGTGGAATACCGGGTCCTTCTCGACGAGGGCCGGCCGCGCTGGATCATGTCCCGCGGCCGGGCCCGCTTCACCGCGAGCGGAGAGCCCCATCGCCTGATGGGCGTCTCGATCGACATCAGCGAGCGCAAGCGCGCCCAGGAGGCGTTGGAGGCGAGCGAGGCTCGCCTGGAGACGGGGGTCGAACTCGCCGGCCTCGCCTTCTACGAGGTGGACTTCAGCCAGAACGCGGTCTACCTCGACGAGCGGTTCCGCGACCTCTGCGGCATCCCTGCCGATCACGACCAGGGCCTCGGCCCCTTGGAGTTCTGGAGCGAGCATCTGCACCCAGACGACCGGCCACGGGTGATGGACGACCGCCGCCGGCTCCATGACGGCACGCACCGACGGCTCTTCGTCGAATACCGCTACCTGCATCCGACCCAGGGGCAGAAGTGGATCCAGCACATCGCCGTCGTCGTCACGCGTGACTCCGCCGACCGCACCCTCAAGACGTTCGGCGTGCTGCGCGACATCACGCAACGCAAACGCGTCGAGGAGGAGCTCCACGATCTGAGCCGCCGGCTGATCGGGGCGCACGAGGAGGAGAGGGCCCTGCTCGCGCGCGAGCTGCACGACGACGTGAGTCAGCGGCTGGCCGCCCTGGCGATCGACGTCGGCCGAGCCGAGCTCGCCGCCGTCGACGGAGACCAGGCGGAGACCATGCGGACCGTCCGCGAGGGACTCGTGCGCCTCAGCGAGGACATCCACTCGCTCGCGTACCAGCTGCACCCCTCGATCCTCGAAGAGCTCGGCCTGGCCGAGGCGCTGCGCGCTGAGTGCGAGCGACGAGGCCACCGCGGCGGACTCGATCTCTCGGTGGACGTCGGTCCGCTCCCTGGGGTCGTGTCCAAGGAGGTGGCGCTCTGCCTGTTCCGCGTGGCGCAGGAGGCCCTGAACAACCTGACCCGCCACGCCGGCGCGACCGCCGCCACCGTCAGGCTGCGCGCGCTGGACGACGGACTGCTGCTCGCCGTCGCCGACGACGGCGTCGGCTTCGACCCGGACACGCCGGGCACAGGCGGGCACCTCGGTCTGGCGAGCATGCGCGAGCGCGTGCGGCTGGTGGACGGGACGCTCGACATCGAGAGCGCTCCGGGCCAGGGCACGACAGTCGTCGCGTGGGCACCCAGCGAAGGAGGCTCCCGGTGACCCCGCCGAGGCGTCCGCGTGTGCTGCTCGCCGACGACCATCTCCTGGTGGCGGAGGCGCTCACCAGCCTGCTCAGCCCCGAGTTCGAGCTGGTGGGAGTCGTAGAGGACGGCCGCCGGCTGATCGAGGAGGCACGGAGGCTGCGTCCCGACGTCATCATCGCCGACATCACCATGCCACGCCTCAACGGCATCGACGCCTTGATCCGCTTGAGAGAAGAGGGCGACCAGGTGCCGGTGGTGTTCCTCACCATGCACCGGGACGTCACCTTCGCCCGGCGTGCGCTCGACGCCGGCGCGTCGGGCTTCGTGCTCAAGCACTCCGCCTCGGTGGAGCTGGTCGCCGCCCTGCGGGCCGCGCTGCAGGGCAGCGTCTACCTCACGCCGCAGCTCGCCGGGGAGGTCCGGGAGGCCATGAAGCCGGGTGCGAGGCGAGACGCCGACCCCGTCGACGCACTCACGCCCCGGCAGCGAGAGGTGCTGCAGCTTCTGGCGGAGGGCCGCCTGGCCAAGGAGATCGCCACCAGCCTCTCCATCTCGACCAGGACCGTCGAGTTCCACAAGTACCAGATGATGGAGACGCTGGACCTGCACACGAACGCCGAGCTCGTCCACTTCGCCATCAAGCACGGCCTCGTCGAGTTCTGACGCCCGGCGGGCACGCCGGGCTTCATCCGGGCACGAGCCCGTAGTTTCCCGAGGTCACAGCCCTCCCCGTCCCGGCTAGCCTGTACGCGGCGTCATCAACTCGGCGCGCCATCGGATGCGCGCAGACACAGGAGGACAGATGAACGGCAAGTGGCAGGGCTGGGCGGCGACGGCCGGCATCCTGATGATCATCGTCGGCGGCTTCAAGGCGATCTCAGGCATCATCGGGCTGTTCAACGACGAATGGATCGTCCGAGGCTTCAACGCCTACTACTTCATCGACCTCACCGCGCTCGCCTGGTGGTACATCATCGTTGGGGCGATCCTGCTCTTCGCCGGACTGGCGGTTCTGAACGGGAGGGCGTGGGGACGCTGGGTCGGCGTGCTCGCGGGGGGTGTCGCCATCATCTCGGAGCTCCTCTGGCTCCCCGTCTACCCCGTCTGGTCGATCCTCCTGATCACCATGTACGTGTTCATGATCATCGGTCTCATCGCGGTGGGATCGGACGAGTAGAGGGTCAGGCGGCGCGGCGCAGGATCAACCGCGGCCGCGGCGGGACGTACGACGCGCCCAAGACACCGCCGCGATACAGACCCGGCAGCGTGACGAAGAGGGCGGGGCGCCGCGGCGCCCCGCCCTCTTCGTCCTGGCCGGGCCCCGGTAGTTTTCCGAGTTCACAGCCCTCTCCGTCGCGACTAGCCTCGCCGTGAAATGCACAGCACGACGGGGAGCATGTGATGCCGAAGACAGCCGCCCAGATGGTCGCCGAGGCCAATGCCCAGGTGAAGACCATCGCGCCGAAGGACGCCGCCGTCGAGGGGGTCTCGGACAAGGTGGTGTTCCTGGACGTCCGCGAGCCGGTGGAGTGGGAGCACCACATCGAGGGCGCCGTGCAGGTGCCCCGCGGCCTGCTCGAGTTCGCCGCGGACCCGGCGAGTCCCAGACACAAACCGGAGCTCGACCCGGCCGGTCGGGTGATCGTGTACTGCCGCTCCGGCGTTCGCGCCGCTCTGGCCGCGGCGACGCTCCAGACGATGGGCTACGCGGACGTCTCCAACCTGGAGGGCGGGTTCGGAGCATGGCAGGAAGCCGGCCTGCCCGTCAACGAGCACCACGACGGATTCTGAGTCGCGCTCACCCGCGCGTCCCGATCAAGCCAAGTCCGCCAAGACGACGAGAGGGGATGACGATGGCAGAGCAGGAGAGGGTCAGCACCACGGTGCCGCTGGACTGGAACGAGGTCTGGTTCACCAACTGCCCCATGGTCTCGGCGAACAACGTGGACCAGGAGCTGGGCTGGTGCCGCGAGGAGTTCAAGAAGATCGGCGTCGAGTACGCCTACTTCCGCCACGCACCCGAGAACAACTGGTACCCGCACTACATCCACAACCTCGACAACCTCGTGCGCTTCGGCGGCCTCTACCCGCCGATCCACGTGCACGCAGACCTCCGTCGCACCGTGTTGCTGGGGGCGACGTGGGTGTACGAGGGCGGCTGCATGGCGGTGCGCGCCCGCGACGACATCTTCAAGATGAGCGACCTCAAGGGCAAGAAGATCGGCATCTCCAAGAGCCTGAACACGATCAAGAACGACTGGTGGCGCATCCAGGAGCACATGGGCATCCTCAACATGCTCAGGCTGAACGACATGACCATGGACGACGTCGAGTTGGTCGAGTTCCCCTATCCGGACGACTGGTACGACAAGCCCGAGATGCTCCAGGTCACCATGAACAACCCATCCGAGCTGTGGATGCGCCGGGACCACAAGCACGACCTGGCCTTCCGCCCGCTGGAGAACGCGCTGCTGGGCGGCCAGGTCGACGCCATCTACACGCAGAGCAAGGTCTTCCAGCACCTGCAGGAGGCCACGGGCCGGATCAAGATGATCGAGGACCTCTCCACGTACCCGGACTGGACGATCCAGGTGGCCAACACTCCCGCGGTCATCACCTGCACCGACGTGATGGCCGACGAGCACCCCGAGCTCGTCGTCGCCTACATGAAGGCGATGATCAAGGTCGGCCGGTGGGCCAACGAGAACAAACACGCCGCCGGCGCGATCCTCAACCGGCAGACGTTCTACCTCGACGCTGAGGACACCTACGAGGGCATCAAGGACGTCGACATGGTGCCGAGCCTGAGCGCGCGGAACCTGGAGTGCGTCAAGATCGGCAAGGACTTCATGTTCAGTCACGGCTACATCAAGCACGACTTCGACGTGGACGAGTGGGCGCGGCCGGAGTTCCTGGAGAAGGCGGCCGAGGAAGTGCTCAAGGAGGAGTGGGAGCGCCGGAGCTGGAGCAAGCTGCCGCACGGTGGCGGGCTCGAGGTCGAGGGCACGCGGCTCGGGTAGTACGCCACGCATCCACTGTACGCGGCAGTTACCAGCTGGTAACGTGCGCACAGTCATTCAGTAAAAGAACGGAGTCCCTATGTGCTGCCTCTTCTCGACACTGTTCCTCCTTGGTCCACGCGCCGCGATCATCATCTGGTGGATCGCCCAGCCGGGTCGCTGGGACGCCGCGTTCAGCAGTTGGCTCTGGCCCGTGATCGGCTTCTTCATCGCGCCGTGGACCACACTCATGTGGGCGGGCGTAGCAGTCGGAGGCGTGCACGGCCTGGATTGGCTCTGGATCGGGCTGGCCGTCGCCCTCGACATCGCCACGTGGTCCGGCGGCGCGAAGTCCGGGATCGACCGCAGGTCCGCCTCGACGACGACCTGAGCGTGTGACGGGCGCCCGCCGGCCCGAGAGGCCGGCGGGCGCCCGGTTCTTCGGACTCGTCAACACCGGGTGATCGAGACAGGGAGGCAGGGCATGCGTGTCCTCAAGGGAGTGTTGCTCGTCGTCGGGAGCCTTCTGCTCGCGTTCATCGTGGTCGGCATCGCCTTCTCGAACCTCCGGTTCTTCATCTGGATCGGCATCATCGGCCTGGTGGCTTGGGGCATCTCCATGCTCATCACGCGGCCGTGGCGGTACAGCTGACACCCAATCACCACGATCGGAGACGCGATGGATGTACTGGACGAACTGGGCCCGATCGACTACCTCGTCATCGAGTTCCCGGCCGGCAAGGCCGACTTCTCCGGAGCGATGGCGGAGAAGCTGACGGGACTGGTCGAGGCGGGCACGGTGCGCGTGCTCGACCTGCTCATCATCACCAAGGACGAGGGCGGCGAGGTCGACGCCTTCGAGCTGCATGAGTTCGAGAGCGGCGATGTCGGGGCGCTCAGGGAGCTGGGCGCCGAGTTTGCGCAGCTCCTCAGCGAGGAGGACGTCGGCCACATCGCCGAGGCGCTCGAGCCCGGCACCGTGGCTGCGGCGCTGGTCTGGGAGAACACCTGGGCGGCGCCGTTCGCGGCGTCCATCCGCCACTCCGGCGGCCAGCTGGTCGCCAGCGGCCGCATCCCCATGCAGGCGATCATCGCCGCCTCCGAGGCGAGCGCGGACGCCGCAGCGACGGAAGGAGCCTGAGATGCCGCTGGGACCAGGACGCAGAGGACCGGGCGTGATCGGCCGCCCGGTGGCGCGCACGGCCGCCGTGGTCGCCGTGGCCACGCCCGGCCGCGGCGCTCCCGGGCCGGGCATCCGGCCGGGACGCGGCGTCGGAGCGCCGGGGATCGGCGTGAGGCCGGGCCCGGGACCGGGAGGGTTCGGGCCCGGACGCTGAGGCCGACGCACAGCGGCTCCGCCCGGACGCAGGGCGCCGACGCAGTCACGCGCGGGGGTGAGGGTCATGCGACCCTCACCCCCGCGGGCGTTGGGGCAGCGGATAGACTGCGGGCACACGCACGGAGCGCACCACGACCCGACGAGCGAAAGGGGCCACCACATGGCAGACCTGAGATCAAAGCGCATCGCCGAGCTCATCGAGCCGCTGCGCGTCGCACCGGGGCGAAAGGTGACCCTGGAGAAGCATTTCGATCCCGGCTACAAGGCCGGGTTCCTGGACAAGGAAGAGGGCACCGAGCTCCTGGCGCAGGGCGTCGAGCTGCTGAGCGAGTACCAGGAACGACTGGCGGCGCAGGACACGCACGGCGTCGTCGTCGTGTTGCAGGCGCTTGACGCCGCCGGCAAGGACGGCACCATCCGCCACGTCATGAGCGGCGTGAACCCGCAGGGCGTCTCCGTGCACTCCTACAAGGCGCCCTCTTCACTGGAGCTCGACCACGACTACCTGTGGAGGTTCGCCAGCAACTTGCCGCGCCGCGGCGAGATCGGCATCTTCAACCGCTCCTACTACGAGGAGGTCCTCGTGGTGCGCGTGCACCCCGAGATCCTCCAGAACCAGCAGTTGCCCCGGCAGGCGCGCGGGCGCGACGTGTGGCAGAAGCGCTACCGCGACATCAACGCCTGGGAGCGGTACCTCACCGACAACGGCTTCACGGTCGTGAAGCTGCTCCTGAACCTCTCGAAGGAGGAACAGCGCACCCGCTTCCTGCGGCGCATCGACCTGCCGGACCACAACTGGAAGTTCTCGGCCGCAGACGTCAAGGAGCGCAGTTACTGGGACGACTACCAGAGGGCGTTCTCGGCGATGCTCTCGGCCACGAGCACCGAGTGGGCGCCGTGGTACGTGATCCCCGCCGACCACAAGTGGTTCGCGCGACTCTGCGCCTCGGCCGTCATCGCCAACGCGCTGATCAAGATCGATCCCAGGTTCCCCAAGGTGTCGCCCGAGGCGCACGACGCGCTCATGGAGACCAAGGGGCTGCTGGAGGCCGAGGCCCCCGACGGCGCCGAGGCCGACCCGTTCGAGGCCGAGCTCGCGGAGAAGGCGAAGGCCGACGGCAAGGGCGGCAAGAAGGGCAAGAAGAAGAGCAGCAAGAAGGGCAAGAAGTCGAAGTGACCGGCGGCGAGGCCGGCGAGGGGGCGACGATGGCGACGACTGACAAAGCGACGGCCGCGGCGGCAGAGCCGGCCGAGCGCTGGTACGCGCTCTCGGCCGACGAGGTGGCCCACAAACTGGGCGTCGACCCCGGGAGCGGCCTGCCCGCGGCGAAGGCCGCCGAGTTGCTCCACGAGGACGGCCCCAACGAGCTTCCCGCCGAGAAGGGCGAGCCCGGCTGGCGACGGTTCCTCGACCAGTACCGGGCGTACATGCAGATCATCCTGCTCATCGCCGCCGTCGTCTCGCTGGTCATCGGCCAGTGGAGCACCGGCCTCGTGCTGATCGCCCTCACCGTGTTCAACGCCGTGACCGGCCTGCGCCAGGAGGGCAAGGCGGAGAGCGCCATGAACGCGCTCAAGTCGATGATGAAGCAGACGGCGCGCGTGCGCCGGGACGGCGCCGAGTCGGAGATCCCGGCCGAGGAGGTCGTGGTCGGCGACGTCGTCATGCTCGAGGCGGGCGACGACGTCGCCGCGGACGGCAGGATCGTCGAGGCGCACTCGCTGGACATCGACGAGTCCGCGCTCACCGGCGAGAGCGTGCCCGCGTCCAAGACGACGGACGCGCTCGCCGACGCCGACCTCGGCCCCGGCGACCGCACCAACATGGCCTTCATGAACACGCCGGTCACGCACGGCAGCGGCCTGATGATCGTCACGGCCCGGGGCGCCGACGCCGAGGTCGGCAAGATCGCCGGCATGCTGGCGGCGACGGCCAAGGAGCAGACCCCGCTCACCCGGCAACTGAACACCATGACCCTGTGGATCGGCGCGGCCGCCCTCGGGACCATGATCCTCATGTTCGCCATGGGGCTCTCGCGCGGCCAGAGCGCCGAGAGCCTGTTCATCACCGCCATCGCCCTGGCCATCGCCGCCATCCCGACGGCGCTGCCGACCGTGCTCCAGGTGATCCTCTCCGCCGGCGCCAAGGACCTGGCCGCGGAGAAAGCCATCGTCAAGGACCTCGTCTCCGTGGAGACGCTCGGCTCCACCTCCGCCATCAACTCGGACAAGACCGGCACTCTGACGATGAACCAGGTGACGGTCGTAGAGGTGCTCGACGCCGTCGACCGGTACACCGTCTCGGGCATCGGGTACGGCCTCGAGGGGCAGGTGCAGCACGCGGCGGGCACCTCCCTCTCCATCGACGACGCCATCCTCCCGTACATCGTCACCAACGACGCCAAGCTCGAGAACGGCAAGGTCGTCGGCGATCCCACCGAGGGTGCACTGCTCGTGCTCGGCCACAAAGCCGGACTGGACATCGACGCGAGCCGGGCGCGGTTCCCTCGCCTCACCACCCTGCCGTTCGATCCCGTCTACAAGCTCATGGCCGCGTTCTGCTCCGCCACCGACGCCTCCGGCAAGAGCGTCGTGCGCTGCTTCGTCAAGGGGGCGGCCCCGGCCGTGTTCGAGCGCACCGCGACGGCGCTCGCCGGCGGCGAGACCATGCCGCTGGACGACGCCCTCAAGAAGAAGGCCGCTGACGCGGTGGCTCGCATGGCCGGCGAGGGCCACCGGGTGATGGCCGCGGCGGTGCGCGACCTCGACCCGGCCGCGTTCGACCCCGAGGGCGACCTCCTGGGCTACGTCACCGACCTCCAGCTCACGTCGATCGTCGGCATGGTCGACCCGCCGCGCGAGGAGTCCAAGGCGGCGGTCCGCGACGCGCAGCGAGCCCACATCCGCGTGCGCATGGTGACCGGCGACGACGTCACCACGGGCGCCGCCATCGCGCAGCAGCTCGGCATCCCCGGAGAGGCGATGCTCGGTACCGACTTCGCCGCGATGAGCGAGCCGGAGCGGCTCCGCCGCATCGACGGCATCGGCGTCGTCGGCCGCGTGGCGCCCGAGCACAAGGTGCTCCTCGTCGAGACGCTGCGCAAGAAGGGCCACGTCGTCGCGATGACCGGCGACGGAGTGAACGACGCGCCGGCCATCAAGGCCGCCGACATCGGCATCGCCATGGGCAGCGGCACCGAGGTGGCCAAGAACGCCGGCCGCATGATCCTCTCCGACGACAACTTCGCGACCATCATCAAGGCGGTCGAGAAGGGCCGCGCCGTGTACGACAACCTCAACAAGTTCATCCGCTTCGTGATGCTCGAGCTGGTGGCCTACATCATCACGTTCCTCGGGGCGAGCATCCTCAACATCGCCGCCGGCCAGCCGTTCTCCGCGTCGCAGATCCTCTACATCAACTTCCTCGTGAACGCGCCGCTCGGCATCGCACTAGGCATGGACAAGGAGTCGCCGGGGCTGATGGCCCGCGCGCCGCGGCCGCGCGACGCGACGATCATGACGCGCGGCCTGCTGACCACCGCCGGCCTCGTCGGGCTCTTCATGGCGGTGACCACACTGGCGCTGATCAGCTACGGCACCACGCAGTACGACAGCGCGGCGATCGGCTCGTCGATCGGCCTCACCGCGTTCTCGCTGCTCATCGTGGCCTCGTCCTTCCAGGCGAGGAGCGTGACCGCCTCGGCGCTCAGCGGCGAGACGTTCGACAACAAGCACCTGAACTGGACGGTCCTGGCCGAGGTCGTCCTCGCCGTGCTCATCACGCAGATGGACGTCATGCGCCGCATCTTCGGGACGGAGCAGCTGAACGCCGAGCAATGGCTGCTCGCGCTCGCGCCGGCCATCGCGCTCTTCTTCCTCTGGGAGCTCGGCAAGCTGGTGGCGCGCCGGGGGACGGAACCCGCCACGCACCCCGACCCCGCCGAGGAGCCCGCCGGCTGACGCGGGGCGGGCAGCGTCGGTACACGCAAACGGGGGGTGAGGACCAAGCGTCCGCACCCCCCGTCCCGCGCAACGCGGCGCATGCGCCAGACCGCCGGCGCCGCCGTCACTCGCCTGCGGGCAGCGTCTCGACCTGCACGCCGACGGACACGAGCAGCAGCACGGGGTAGGTCTTGGGGACCTCCTCGCCCGCCACGGGCAGCTGTGCGTAGACCACGCCGGCCGGGGTGGTGGAGCTGGGCACCTCGAGCGGCACCGGCTTCAGGCCGAGGCTCGTGAGCTCCTCCTCGGCCTGTGCCGCGTCCATGCCGACCAGGTCGGGCACCGTCACCATCAGCTGCGGCGGCTCCACGGGCGGGTCGGCGCCGTCCGGTGGAGGCGTCGCGCTGGGAGACGCGGACGGCGACGCCTCACCGGACGCGGTCGGTGACGGCGATGGGGACGGGTCGGGCAGCGGCCCGAGCGAGACGAGGATGCCGGCGTCGCCACCCTCCTCGGCCATCGTCCCGGCCTCCGGCTCCTGGGCGATGACGCGGCCGGCGGCGACGTTCGCGCTCCAGGCCTCGGCCGCCGTGACGACGAGCCCGGCGGCCTCGAGCTCGCCGGCCGCGTCGGCCTGCCTCTTGCCCACCACGTCCGGGACTTCCACGGTCGTCGTCCCCTCACCGAGGGACACGGTGATCAGGACCTCGGAGAGCGGCGCGACGCGGTCGCCCGCCGCGGGCTCCTGCCCGGCCACAGCTCCCTCGGGCACGTCGGCGACGTAGGCCTCGACGCTGACGGCGGCGAGGTCCGCAGCGGCGAGCGCCGCGGTCGCCTCCTCCTGGGTCATACCGGTCACGTCCGGCACGCGCACCCGGACCTCCGCCCGGCCCTTTGACACGAGCAGGCCGACCTGGGACCCGGGCGCGACCTGCTCGCCGCCCGCCGGCAACTGATCGACGACCTCGCCGACCGGCGCCTTCAGGTCGTACTGCAGGGCGCTGGTCGGAGCGAAGCCGGCCTCCGTGAGGGCCGCCTCGGCCTCGGCCCCGCTCATGCCGACGACGTCCGGCACCTCGGCGGTCCCGGGCCCGGACGAGAGCGTCAGTGCGACTCTGCTGCCCTCGTCCACCTCGGTCCCGGCGGCCGGCTCCTGCGCGAGGACCGTGCCGGCCGCCAGCTCTGCGTCGCTCGCCCGCGTGACTTCACCGACCGCCAGCCCCGCGTCCTCGAGCGCCGCCGTCGCCTCCGCCTCCGTCTTGCCGGTCACGTCGGGCACGGTGACGCCGCCCATCAGGACGACGACGGCCGCCGCCGCTCCGATCACGACGAGCGCGAGACAGACGATGAGGATCCACCTGCGCGACGTTCTGCTCATGCCGCTCCTCCTCTGGTGATCGCTCGGCTCAAGGACCTTGAGCTTGAGCCGGCACGGCGGCGACCGCCCCGGCGACGGGGATCTTCGGCACCCCGGACGTGAAGAACAGCGCCGCCACGGCGATCACGGCGAGGACCGCGAGGGCAGCGTCCAGGCCGTCGATGCGGGCTTGCCGGTTGGCGTCGAGGGCCGCCTGCGTGACCTCCGCGGACTGCCCTGCGTCCTCCATCGCCTGCTCGAGGTCGGCGTCGGAGATGAACGGGATCCCCGCGACCAGCTCGACGCTCGCCTTGGACTTCACTTCCTCCGGCACGTTCGGGTTGTTCTGGATGCCGGTCAGGAACGAGGTGGTCAGCACGGCGATCATGATCGAGCCCGCCAGCGCGGTGCCGATGGACGAGCCGAGCTGGGATGAGGTGTTCTGCAGGCCGCCGACCTCGGAGGCCTTCTCGTCGGGCACGGCGGAGACGGTGACGGCCCCCAGCTGGGACGCGAGCGCGCCGATGCCGAGGCCGATGAGCAGCATCGGGACGAGGACCACGGCGGCGCTTGCGTCGAGATCGATCCCGGCCAGCAGCAGCATGATGCCGGCAAGGATGAAGAGCAGCCCCACGCGGCACACACGACGCGGCGACGCCTTGGGCCACCGCTTCGGGACGCCCACGGCGGCGAGCAGCAGGCCGGCCGACAGGGGCAGCAGGCGCACGCCCGTCTGGGAGGCGGTCATTCCGAGCACGACCGAGAGGAACAGCGGGATGATGAAGAAGATCCCCATCTGCAGCAGGAACTGCAGGAAGAACATGATGAGGCCGCCGGTCAGCTGCCGGACGCGGAAGAGTGCGGGGTCCACCAGCGGCTCCTTGCCGGCCCGGTCGAGGCGCGACAACCAGCGGAGGAAGAGCCAGAGGACGAAGCCGCCGGCGAGGATGAGCCAGATCGTCGGCGACAGGCCCAGCCACGACGTCCCGCCATCCTTGGGCACGACCCAGCCCCACTCCGAGGAGCGCAGCACCCCGAAGACGATGAGCGCCAGACCGATGCCGCAGAGCACGGCGCCGATGAGATCGAGGCGCGGCCGCCGCTCGACCGGTGCGTCCTTCACACGGCGCGCGAAGACGAGGAGGATGACGATGACGACGACCTCCCCGACGAACACGTAGCGCCACGAGGCGTACGTGGTGACGAGGCCGCCGATGAGCGGCCCGACGGCGATCGCCATCGCGGCCGCCGCGGCGATCAGGCCGTAGGCCTTGGGCCGGGCCGCGACCTCGAAGTTCCCGGCCACCAGCGCGACGATCGCCGGCATGATGAGCGCGGCGCCGATGCCCTCCAGGAACGACCAGCCGAAGATGAGGACCGGGAGGCTCGGCGCCAGCGCCGTGGTCAGCGAGCCGGCGGCGTAGATGACGCAGCCGATGGAGAAGGCGCGGCGGCGGCCGATGATGCTGCCGATCTTGCCGCCGGGGATCATGAGGCAGGCCATCACCAGCGTGTACAGGGTGATGGCCGTCTGGATGCCGGTGACCGTGGTGCCCACGTCCTCGGCCACGGTGGCGATCGAGACGTTCATCACCGAGCTGTCCAGCGCCATGATGAACTGGCCGGTCGCCAGCACGAAGAGGACGAAGCCCGCGGATGCCGCGGCCACCGCCTTGGCGCCGCGCTTACCCGCCGTCGCCCCTCCGCCGGTCGCTCCGGCCGTCGCGTCCTCGGTCATCAGTGCCCCCTCTTCAGACTGCCGCCGGGAGAATCGGTGTCATCCGGCGGTCGGAACAACGTGATCCGCAGTGGGCGTCGCGGTCAGGCGGAGCGGCCGAACAACCTGCGCACGTCCCGCAGCGGGATCGCCAGCCATATGGCGATGATCAGGTAGATCGAGACGCCGACCTGCGGCACGAAGAACCCCAGGAAGGCGGCCACGACGTAGGCGATGAGGCTCGGCATGAGCTGGTACTTGACCCGAGCCGCCTCCTTGCGCTCGTCCGCGAGGTCGTCGCCGAACAGGCCCGCGCGCTCCGCGTGCCGGCCGAGGACGATCAGCATGAGCACCATCATGAGCAGCACGATGCCGTAGAACACGACCGCCACCCGCTCGGCCTCGGTGACGCCCTTCCACGCGCTCATCATCCGCGTCGGGAACGGGAGGAACGCGGCGAAGAGCAGCAGCACGAGGTTGAGTCGCATGAACACGCCGTCGATGTGGTCGAGCGCGTCGACCAGTGCGCTGTGCTCGATCCACACGGCGCCGATGGTCATGAACGAGATGAAGTACGCGAGGTAGACCGGCCACTCGTGGCCAATGCCCCTGAGCGCGTCGCCGCTCGACTGGATCTCCTGGACGGCCGGGACCGCGATCTCGAGCACGAGCAGCGTGATCGCGATGGCGAACACGCCGTCGCTGAACGCCTCGAGGCGGTTCTTCTTGTGCTTGACCTGCGCCGGCTTCTGCGGCTCAGCCATCTCCACTCCCCCATCCGCGCCGGCCGGCCTCCCGCTGGGCCGGCGCCGATCCCCTGGTGAAGAAGCGGCGGGCGGGCGCCCTGTACCGGGCGCCCGCCCGCCGTCACTCACTCAGATGCGACTCCGCTCAGGCGGTCGCGTCCTTCTTGTGGTGCTTGGCGCCGAACGAGTGCTTGAGCTGCTCTTCCTGCTCGGCGGTGAGATTGGAGCGCACGAGGGTGGCGTTCGTGCCCTCGATGGCGGCGAGGAACTTGTCCTCGGTCATCTGGTTGATGATGAGGAACCAGCCCGCCTTGCCGGCCGGCACTGCGTCGCCCATCTGCTCGAGGACTTCCTTGTTGATGCCGGTCTTGCCGAGCTTGCCGAACAGCGCGCCCATGCCGGCGCCGATCGCCAGACCGAGGAACGGCACGAAGAAGAGCAGGCCGAAGAGCATGCCCCAGAACGCGCCGCCCATGGCGCCCGCGCCCACGAGGTGGTTGCCGCTCTTGACGTGCGGCTTGCCGTCGGCGTCGCGCACGACCTCGGCGGCGTCGCCCAACTGGATGATCATGTCCTTCTGCAGCTCGGCGAGCTTGAGACCGAACCTGTCGGCCTCCATCTCGTTCTCGAAGCCGAGGACCATCATTTCGCTCATAGACTCTCCTGTCGGTTCTTGCTGGTTGCGTCGTGCTTAGCCTACTACGTCGCGGCGCGGAGACTCACAAGAGCCCCGTCACTCCTCCTGCCCGTTCCTTACCATGAGGTCAGGAGAGTATAGAGTATCGCTGCGGCCGGTCACAGACCGTGATCACCGGACGGTCACCTGCCCCGAAAGCCGGGGTGACGAAACGGGGGCACCGCTGAACGAGCGCGACCGGAGTGGCAGGGCAGAGTCGTCCTCCACGGAACACGCACCTGCGGGCGAACGCAGAGAGCGCATCCTCGGCGTCGCGGAGCGCCTCTTCGCCGAGCGCGGCTACTCCAACGTCTCCGTGCGCGACATCGCCGCCGAGGCGGGCGTCACCCACCCCCTCATCTACCATCACTGGGGCTCCAAGGAGGAGTTGCTCGCGGCGGTCGTCGCCCGCAGCCAGGGGCGGGTGAGAGCCAGGTTGGAGGCGGCCGGAGCCGTGGACGCGGCGGTGGTCGCTGCCGACGAGACCCTGCGCCACAACCGCCACTACGTGCTCACCCTCACGAGAGCACTGCTCGACGGCATGCCGCCCTCGTCCTGGCCAGGCGGCTTCCCCGGCGTCGAGGCGGCGCTCGCGCTGCTGCTCGACGAGGCGCGAGCGCACGGCGAGGACGAGACCGACGCCCGCCTGCGGCTGGCCTGCGTGGTCGCGATGCTCGACGGCTGGGTGCTCCTCGAGGACCAGCTGCTCGAGATGGTCGGCCTGACGGGCGACGACCGCGGGCGCGGCCGGGCGGAGTTCCTGGCGGCCGTCCGCAGGGTGCTGGCTCGCGGCCCGGAGGAAGCGTGACATCGGCACCGGCGGCGAGCTAGTCTTAGCTCCGCCCGAGGTCCCGGGGAGGGAGACCGAAGTGACCGTCGCCATCATCGCCATCGTTGCAGTCCTGCTCGTGCTCGGCGTGGGCCTGCTCATCTTCCGCCTGATGAAGAACGCGCAGACGGCGGTGCCCGAGGCCCTCGACCCCAAGGACGCCGGCGAGCGGGTGGTCGGCGTGGACGAGCACGGACACCAGATCACGGAGGCGCAGGAGCCGCAAGGCCCGGGCCGCGACGCGGCCTCGTTCGAGGCCCTGCTGCAGGACGAGATCCGCGACCAGGGCCGCGAAGAGCCGGCCGCTCCGGAAGAGGGCTGACCGTTGGGCACCACCGAGTGGATCGTCGTCGTCCTGGTCATCGGAGGCCGCCTCGGCCTGCCGCTGCTCATCCCGTACTTCCCCGTGCCGGCGCTGCTCTCGTGCCTCATCCTCGACTCGATCGACCAGAGCATCTTCCAGCAGTTCCCCGCGATCCCGCTGGACGGCTACCAGTCCTACGACAAGGCGCTGGACGTCTACTACCTCTCCGTCGCCTACCTCTCCACGCTGCGCAACTGGACCAACCAGGGCGCGTTCCGCATGAGCCAGTTCCTCTACTACTACCGGATGATCGGCGTGGTCGCCTTCGAGCTCACGCAGAACCGGACCATCCTGTTCATCTTCCCGAACACCTTCGAGTACTTCTTCCTCTTCGTCGAGCTCGTGCGCCTGGGCTGGAACACCGACCGCATGGGCAAGTGGACGGTGATCCTCAGCGCGGCGGGCATCTGGATCTTCATCAAGCTGCCGCAGGAGTGGTGGATCCACATCGCGCAGCTCGACATGACCGACTTCATCAAGGAGACGCTGTTCGGGGTCGACCCGACCGCGAGCTGGAGCACTGCGATCGCCAACCGGCCGTGGGTGCTGATCGCGGCGATCGCCTTCTTCGCCATCCTCGCCGCGGTCGTGTACTGGATCATCACGAAGAAGGCGCCCCCGTTCGACCACCGCATGCGCCTCAAGGCCGACCCGCTGCCGCCGCTGCTGCGCGGCGCGGAGCCGTACCGCAAGGTCCGCGCCGAGACCAGGATCTTCGGCTGGGCGCTCAGGGAGAAGGTGGCGCTCACGGCCATCGTCTGCGTGATCTTCGGCCTCATGCTCACGGGCGGGGAGGCGAGGCCGCTGCGCATCATCGTCGGCGTCGCGATCTTCACGGTCATCAACGCCGCCGTGAGCCACTGGATGGCGCTGCGCGGCCGCAGCTGGCGGCGACTCGCCGGCGAGCTCGTCACGATGCTGATCGTCAACCTCGTGATCGTGCTCGTGCTCGAGGCGCTCGACCGCTGGCTCGGTGTGAGCAGCGCCCGTGCGCCGTTCGGCATGACGCTCTTCTTCTCGTACCTGTTGACGCTCGTCATCGTGCTGTACGACCGCTACCGCACGGTGTACAAGGCGCGGCGGCTGTACCGCGGCGAGGAGAAGGCGGCGGCGGAATCCGCGGGACCGGCCGGCGGCACGGCCGGCGACGGCCCGGCGGTGGCGCCGGCCTGAACCGCATCGCAGCGGCGGACGTCCCGCAGACTGCGGCGCCCGCATGACAGGAGGTTGGCCGCGTGGACCAGCTCCTGCACTACATCTTCCAGCTCGACGAGTACCTCGCCCAGGCCGTCCAGGCGCTCGGTCCGTGGGCCTACGGCGCGATCTTCCTCACCATCTTCTGCGAGACGGGCCTGGTGGTCCTCCCGTTCCTGCCCGGCGAGTCCCTGCTGCTCACCAGCGGAACGCTCGCCGGCGCCGGGGTGCTCAACGTCGTCGTCCTGTGGCCGCTGCTCGTGGGCGCGGCGTTCCTGGGCGACGTCGTGAACTACCTCATCGGGCGCTGGCTCGGCAAGCACCTGCTGAGCAAGCCGCGCAAGCACCTCAGGCCCGAGCACATCCGGGAGGCGCAGGAGTTCTACGAGCAGCACGGCGGCCTGGCGATCGTCGCCTGCCGGTTCCTCCCGATCGTGCGCACGCTGGTCCCCTTCGTCGCCGGCGTGACGAAGATGGAGTTCCACCGCTATCTCTTCTTCGCCGCCATCGCCGCGGTGGTCTGGGTGACCATCTTCCTCGGCGCCGGCTACCTCTTCGGCAACATCCAGTGGGTGCAGGACTACCTCGCGATCGCGCTGGCGATCGCCGTGGCCGCCTCCGCCATCCCCGGCTTCATCATCTGGGCGGTCCACTACGTGCGGCGGTCGCGCGCCCGGTCCGAGTAGGAGTCACCCCGTCCAGCAGCGACGGGATGGTCGGCAGCAGGATGAACAGCTCGAGGAGTGGCTGAACTCCGGCTTCGGGCGCCGGCGCGCGACGACCCTGTCACATTACCCTCTGGTAACATGGCCCGCAGGAAGAGAGGCCGGGCGATTGCCGCGAGCTTCATCCAGCCGGCAGGGAGCAGTCCGCATGGCCGCACTGGCCACGATCGTCGCCATCATCATCCTCTGGGGCGTCTTCTCGAGGCCCCTCGACCACCGCGGCATCACCTCGGCGATTGTCTTCGTGGGCGCCGGGGTCCTCGTCGGGACCTCGGTGCTCGGACTCCTGGACGTGTCCATCGAGAGCGAGGCCGCCGAGCTCGTCACGGAGGTGGCGCTCGTCCTCCTCCTGTTCTGCGACGCCGCGCGGCTGGACCTGCGGGCGCTGCGTCACGAGCTCACGTGGCCCGCGCGCCTGCTCCTCATCGGCCTGCCGCTCACGATGCTGGCGGGGACGGGCATCGGCGTGCTGGTGTTCCCCGGCATGGCCCTCGCCTCCGTGTTCCTGCTCTCGACGATGCTCTGCTCCACCGACGCGGCGCTCGGCCAGAAGGTCGTCACCGACACCTCGGTTCCGGCTCGCGTCCGGCAGGCGCTCGACGTGGAGAGCGGGCTCAACGACGGCCTCGCCGTGCCCTTCTTCCTCGTCGCACTCGACCTCGCCAACGCCGAGCTCACCACAGGGATCACGTGGGCGGTGGTCAGCAACGCAGCCACGCAGATCGGCTGGGGGCTCGTGGCCGGGATCGCCGCCGGCCTGGTGGGCGCGCTGCTCTTCCGCATCGCGGACAAGCGCGCCTGGATCGGCAGCGAGTGGCGCCAGATCGTGCCGCTCGCCGCCGCCCTGCTCGCCTATGCCCTGGCGATCACGCTCGGCGGCAGCGGCTTCATCGCCGCCTTCGTCGGCGGCATGGCCTTCGCGGCGGTCTCGGGTGTGCCCGGCTCCGCCGTCACCCTCTTCACCGAAGAGACCGGCGGCCTGCTCGCTGCCGTCACCTGGATCGGGTTCGGCGCCCTCGCGATCGCCTTGGTCCTCCCGCACATCACGTGGCAGGTCGTCCTGTACGCGGCACTCAGCCTCACGCTCGTGCGCATGGTTCCGGTCGTGATCGCCCTGCTGGGCAAGGGCGTGCAGCGGCCCACGATGGCCTTCATCGGCTGGTTCGGACCGCGGGGCCTCGCCTCGGTCGTGTTCGCACTCCTGGTGCTTGAGCGAGGCGTGCCGGAGGGGGAGACCCTCCTCGCCACGGTCGTCGTCACCGTGGCGCTGAGTGTGGTGCTGCACGGCCTCACGTCGGTGCCGTTCGTTCGCGCCTACCACCGCTGGTACGAGGCGCACGCCGAGGTGCATCCGGAGGCGGCCGAGGCGGAGGCGACAACGATGCCGCGCCAGCGGCGCCACCTGCCGGCCGCCGATCTCGAACGACTCCGCGGCGGGTCAGGAGGATGAGACTCCCGATCGGCCCGTCCCCCTGCTCATCAATGGGTCTTCCGCCCGCCGGTGGCGCCAGGCACGGGTCACCGCCCGTAGAATCCCGAGGTCACATGCGGACGCGCTTTCGCTAAGCTGTCGCAGCGGCAAGCCCGTCTCCACCGGTGACCAGCGGGTCACAACGCGAGACGGATGTGTAACAATGCGAGCTCACTGGCGCTAGAACCGGGGGGAGCGATGACTGCGAGCTACGCCGGGATCCTGGTCGGGTCCTTCTTCACCCAGAACTTCTTCAGCTGGGGCTTCTGGGTGGTCGACATCGTCCTGCTGCTGGCGATCGCCGGCGTGGTCATCGTGCTGGCGACCGACGACCGCGACCCGAGCACCGTGCTGGCGTGGCTGTTCGTCGTGCTGCTGTTCCCGCTGCTGGGCCTCGTCGCCTACTTCTTCATCGGGCGCAACTTCCGCCGCGACTCACCGAGGCGGCGCAAGATCATGGCGCAGATGGACGCCGTCGCCGCTGAGTCGTTAGCGCCGGTGATGGCGGCCAACGTGGAGTTCACCGAGGACGCGGTGAACGACCTGGCGGCCACCCCCGGCGCGCGCATCCAGTCCGTCGGCTTCACCGAGGGCGGCGTCTCCCCGCTGCCGGCCGACACCGTGGACATCTACACCGCCGGCGACCAGAAGTTCCCCGCCCTGCTCGCGGAGATGGCGACGGCCGAGAAGTACATCCACCTCATGTACCTCATCTGGGAGATGGACGAGCTCACGGCCAAGGTCAAGGACGTGCTGCTCGACCGGCTCAAGGCCGGCGTCAAGGTGCACATCCTCTACGACTGGCTGAGCTGCATCAGCTACAAGAAGGACGAGCTCAAGGAGCTCCAGGCCGCCGGCGCCGTCGTCATGCCCTGCTACAAGCGCCTGCCGCAGATCAACTACCGCAACCACATGAAGATGGTGATCATCGACGGCAAGAGCGTGTACTCGGGCGGCATGAACATGGGCCAGGAGTACATCGACGGCGGTCCTCGGTTCGACGTGTGGCGCGACACCTCGTTCCGCCTCAGCGGACCGGTGGTCGCGCCCTACCTCATGCTCTTCGCCTCCACGTGGCTCTACAACGGAGGCACGGAAGACCTGGCCACGGACTTCATGCCGCCGGTGACGGAGCATCGCCGGCACGAGGGCATCCCGGTCCAGGTCCTGCACTCCAGCGTCCAGACCACCTTCAAGACGAACCGCGACGTGTTCATCACGGCGCTCACCAACGCGCGCGAACGCATCTGGATCCAGTCGCCGTACTTCGTGCCAGACGAGCCGCTGATGACCGCCATGTGCACCGCGGCCGCGAGCGGCATCGACGTGCGCTTCATGATGACCGGCGTGCCGGACAAGAAGATCCCGTTCTACGCCGCGATGGCGTACTACCCGGCGCTCCTGCGCGCCGGCGTGAAGGTCTACCAGTACAAGGCCGGCTTCCTGCACGCGAAGACGGTGACGGTGGACCACCAGCTGTCGATCATCGGCACCTGCAACTGGGACATCCGTAGCCTCATCCTGCACGACGAGGTCGTCTCGATCATCTACGACCGTGGCGTCGCGACGAACTACGCGGACCAGTACGAACGAGACATCCAGGACTGCATCGAGATCACGGAGGCGGACCTCGCCAAGCTGACGCGCAAGGAGAGGTTCCGCAACTCCTGCTACCGGTTGTTCTCGCGGCTGCTCTAGTACGCTCGGCCGGCGGGTATCGTTCCGGACGGCTCCATTGCGGCATTGCGCAGTCCGCGGGGGCTGCATACCATCGAGTCAAGCATGGCGCCGGCCCTGACCGGGCCGGCCACCGAAAGGGAGGACCAACATGCGTATGAGGAGAAGGCCGCTGCTGGGCGCCGCCGTCGTAGGCGGCGTCGCCTACCACGCCGGCAAGAAGCGCAATCAGGCCGCCCAGCAGGAGGCGGATCAGAACGCGCAGATCGAAGACCTGCAGTCCCAGCAGGACCAGCAGCAGTACCAGCAGGCGCCGCCGCAGTACCAGCAGGCGCCGCCGGCCGCCGCGGCTCCCGCCGCCGACGAAGATCCCATGGCCAAGCTGACGCAGCTCAAGGGCCTGCTCGATCAGGGCGTGCTCACACAGGCCGAGTTCGACTTCCAGAAGACAAAGATCCTGCAGAGCATGTAGCCGGTCGGCACCTGACCGAGAGAAGGAGTACCACATGGCAATGGGACCTGTGCAGATCCTCGTCGTCGGGTTCGGCGAGGGGGCTGAGTTCAAGGGCGAGGCGCTCGCGGAGCTCCAGCGGCTCAGCGAGGCCGACATCGTGCGCGTCATCGACCTGCTCGTCGTGCACAAGGAAGAGGACGGCAGCATCGACAAGGTCGAGATCTCGGACGAGCACGAGCTGGCCAAGCTGGGCGCGCTCGCGGGCGCGCTCATCGGCTTCGGCGCGGCCGGCGAAGAGGGCGCCGAGGTGGGCGCCGAGGCCGGCGCGGAGCTCGGCGAGGAGGGCACCGTCTTCGACGACGATGAGGTCTGGTACATCGCCGACGCGATCCCCGAGGGCACCACGGCGGCGATCTGCCTGCTCGAGCACCGCTGGGCGATCCCGCTGCGTAACGCCATCGCGGGCGCCGGCGGCGTGGCGCTCGCCGACAAGTGGCTGCACCCCGAGGACCTGCTCGCGGTCGGCGCCGAGATCGGGATGGCGCTGGACGACTAGCAGCGCGCAGAGCACGAAGTGAAGAGACGGCGACGGCCGGCGGACGAAGGGTCCGCCGGCCGTCGCCGTCTTCATGCTCACCACTATGAGAACAGGGTAGGCTGTGCCGCATGAACCCGTCGACGACCACTGCGGCGCCACCCGCGCCCTCCCAGGCCGAGAGTCCGGACGTCCCCTCGGGCATCGGGCCCGTCGAGGGCGCGTATCCCTGGGCCTTCTACCTCCATGTCATCGTGGTCTCGTTCATCGGCGGGCTCCTCGTGCTGGGTTGGTTCGTCCTCTACCAAGCCCTGAACAAGCTCATCTGGGAGAACGGGTTCGTCACCGACAACGCCTGGGTGTTCCCTGTCATCTGCCTGCCGTTCTCGCTGCTGGTCGGCCTGCTGGTCAAGTACGCCAAGGCGCCCAGCAACCTCGACGGCTCCCTGCTCGACAGCCTGACCGGCGACGTGATGGCCCTGAAGTGGAAGGACCTGCCGCAGACCGTCGCCACCTCGCTGGCCTCGCTCTTCTCCGGCGCCGTGCTCGGCCCCGAGGGCGCCATCGGCAATATCGCCGGCAAGATCGCCGCCCTCTACTGCGACCTGCTCCACATCCCCGCGGACCGGCGGCCCAAGCTCGTGTTCGCCAGCGTCTCGTCCGGGTACAACGGCCTGCTCGAGAACCCGATCTTCGCGGCCGTGCTCGGCACGGAGGTCGCGGAGACCAGACGTCAGGGGCTGTCGACCCTCCCCGCCAGCCTCATCGGCGGCGCCGTCGGCTACGGTATCTTCCTCGTGCTCGGCGAGACCGGATTCCTGGGATTCCTGCAGCTTCCGCCTGTGGGCGACTACGTGTGGTGGTACGCGCTGCTCATGGTCCCGCTGGCGCTGGTCGGGCTGATCCTGGCGCTGTTCACCGCCGCGTTCATGCGCGCGATGACGGCGTTCTTCGGCCGGTTCAAGGAGCGGGTGGTGCTGCGGGCGCTCGTGGCCGGCGTGATCTTCAGCGTGGTCGGTGTGTTCGCCCCCGTGATGATGTTCGCCGGCGAGACCCAGGTGCAGACCGTCGTCAAGGACGCCGCCGGCTACGGCGTCGCCCTGCTCCTCGTCATGGCCGTGGCCAAGCTCGCGCTTCTCAGCGTGGGGTTCCGGAGCGGGTTCCTCGGCGGGCCGACTTTCCCGCTCATCTTCGCCTCGACGTGCGTGGCGCTGGCGATCAACCTGGCGTTCCCCGGAGTGCCGGTGGCGATCTTCGTGGCCGGCATCATGGCCGGGGCGGTGTACGTGCTGTTCCGCACCCCGCTCATGGTGGTGCTGCTGACGGGGTTCATGCTGGACGAAGGCGCGACCATGATGGCGCTCATCGTGATCGCCATCGCCACGGTGATGATCGTCACGCCGCCGCTGCAGAAGCGCATCGCGGCGCGACAGGCCGCACGGGAGGGCGCGGAGGGCGCGCGGGCGTAGACCGCAGGGTGCGTCGGGCGCCCAGAACGTCGGCATGTTCGGCGCCATCGGCGTCGGCGGCTACATCATCCTCGCCGGGCTGTGGTCGAGCCCCATCAGCGGCGCCTCCATGAACCCCGCCCGGTCGTTCGGACCCGACCTCGTCATGCTCGACTTCCACGCGTTCTGGGCCTACGTGGTGGGGCCACTCCTCGGCGCGCTGCTCGCGGTGGGCTTCGCATGGATCCTGCGGGGACCAGGCGGCGGGCGCACCTCCAAGCTGGCGGCGCAGGGCAAGCTGGACCAGCCGGAGGGCTGAGGTGCTTCTCGTGCGGAGCGCCGCGACGTCGAGGCGCGCGAGGTCATGGGCGCCGGACTGCCGGGAGCCGGCCGGCGACGCAGCAATAAGAAGGGCCGGGGCGGCTGCGCCGCCCCGGCCCTCATGACTCGCCGGCCGTCCTGAGACTCAGTAGGGCCAGTAGTACTCCTCGGAGCCCTGCTCCGGGTAGGCGTACCCGTCCGAGCCCTGCTCGGGATATGCGTAGCCGTCCTGCGTCTGGGGCTGCTCCTGCGTCTGCGGCGCGTACTCGCCGTTCTGCATGGCCTGCATCACCTGCACGGCGGTGTTGATCGGCACGGCGAAGCCGATGCCCTCGTTGCCGCCGCCCTGCGACGCGATCTGCTCGTTGATGCCGATGACCTCGCCGTCGGCGTTGAACAGCGGGCCGCCGGAGTTGCCGGAGTTGATGGCCGCGTCGGTCTGGATGCCGCCGGTGATCGTGGCGCCGTTGGGCGACTGGAGCTCGCGGTCGGTCGCGGACACGACGCCGCTGGAGAGCGAGAAGTCGAGGCCGAGCGGGTTGCCGATGGCGACGACCTGCTCGCCGACGGCGACGGTGGACGAATCGCCGAGCTTGACGACCGTGAACGCCGGGGCCTGGCTCGGGTCGATCTTCAGCAGAGCCACGTCCGTGGACTCGTCAGACCCGACGATGGTGGCGGGGACCTGCGCGCCCTGCTCGCCCTCGCCCTTGAAGACGACGGTCACCGAACTGGCGGTCATGCCGCTCTCGCTGACCACGTGGGCGTTGGTGAGGATGTAGCCGTCCTCGGAGACGACGAACCCGGTGCCGATGCCCTGCTGGTCGCCGGTGGGCTGGCCCCACATGTCGTAGCCGCCGCTGAAGGTCGAGACGATCTCGACGACGCCGCCGATGTTCTCCTCGTAGATCTCCTGCGCGCTCATCCCGGCGGGGTCGAACGAGGCCGGCTCGCCCTTGACGACAGTCTGGGTCGTCGTGGTGGACTGACCGCCGACGACGCCGCTGGCGTACGCCGCGCCCAGCAGGAGGGCCGCCCCGAGGAACCCGGCGACCATGGTGGTGACGAACTTCTTCATGCTTCGATGCCTTTCTGGCCTGTGCCCGTCGGACCGGACGGAGCTCACGGGTCGAATGAACCTGCAGCCTGCCGCATCGCGATCCGTTCGCGTGCGCGGCAGTGTTCTCGCAGTAGTTCTACCGTGGAAATCTGGGAATCCGCTGAGAGCACTCTGAGGAGGACTTGAGACTCCCGGGCGGGCAGGGCGCCCGCGCTTGTGGCAGAGGAACGCGCGGGCGCCGCCGGGGGTTCGCCGGCCGGCGGGCGGCGCCCGCGCTCACGGGCGGCGGGTGCGTGCCTGCACCCGGGCGGGTAGACCTCTCCCTGTCACGGACCAGGACCACAAGGAGGACCCATGCGACCGGTCGTCGACCAGGAGCTCTGCATCGGCTGCGGCGCCTGCGAGGAGATCTGCCCGGACGTGTTCCAGGTCGGCGACGACGGCTTCTCGCACGTCGTCGCCGCCGACCCGGCGGCGGCGTGCGCTGCCGCCGGCTGCTGCGAGGAGGCGGCCGAGGAGTGCCCCGTGGCCGCCATCTCCCTCGTCGACGACTGACGTGCGCTGACCACTCCTCGCTCGAGGCCGGCCTCTCGGCGCTGCCGGCCGCCGTGTTCATGGCGACCCAGATCAGCGACGAGACGCAAGCGCAGCTCACCAAGTCCTACGCCGGAGCCGAGACCATCGCACAGCAGTACCCGCAGTACGCCGACCAGATCACCGCGGCGGCGCGGCAGGCGTTCCTCCAGGGCGACAAGCTGGCGTACAGCGCCGGCGCGATCGCCGTGCTCGCCGGCGCCGCCATCGTCTTCTTCCTCTTCCCCAGGCACGACACCGAGGAGAGGCTGCTCGCGGAGTACCGGGCCGCGGACGAGAGCCCCGCCGACCCGGCCCCAGCGCCCGGATCCACGGCAACGCTGTAGGCCCGGCGGATCGGGCGGAGTCGAGGGTCCGGCGACCAGCCTGAGCGGGCCGCATGGGGCGCTGTGCGGGCACTGGGAATCCGGATAGCCCTGGTCTATCCGGGCGAGCACCCACTGGCGTCATGGCCGTCGTTCGGCTGTCCGTCGGCTATCCGTGTACAGAGCGACCCCGCGGCGTCACCGCGGGCGCGGTCCGGCGTCACCGCGGGCGCGGTCCGCTCACCGCGGGCGCGGTCCGGCGGCGGCGGCCGCCGTGCCGTCCCTGCCCGCGACGGGAGGCGCCGCGTCACCCTGCAGCCGGCGGCGCCAGCCGGCGAGCACCCGGTGCGCCGCCTCGGCGCCGACGATGGGCCCGTCCGGCGCCGCCAGCTCAGCCGGGTGCAGGATGAAGGGCCGCGTCTGCGGGCCGCCCATGCCGCCGTGGAAGCTGATCAGCTCCTCGAACGCGCAGCCCTCGTCGAGCTGCTCGTCGTAGAAGCTGTTCACCATGATGTCGGCGACGTGCGGGAACCCGTCGGTGCGCAGCAGGTGGGCCGCGGCGGTGGGCGAGAAGCCCGCCAGCGGGTCCTCGCCCTCCACGCGGCCCTCGCTCAGGTGGTTGGCGCCGCGCGCGCCCAGCGCCACGGCGCCGTGCTCCCCGGAGCGCACCAGCAGCCAGCCCACGTGCGGGTGCGCGCGCAGCGCCGGGATCAGGTCCGGGTGCCGCGCGTCGATCTCCTCCATCGTCAGCCGGCGGGGCTCGTCCATCAGGTAGATGAGCCCCAGGTTGCCCGAGCCCATCACCACGATCTTGCGCTCGCCGACGTGGTGCTTGTCCACATCCTTCTGCTTGCGGCCGGTGGCCTCGCGCACGGCCTTGCTCACGGCCGTGTCGTTCTCGTCGCCTGCGCTGAGGTCCTCGACCAGGCCGCCGGCCCGTGCGCCCATGCCCTGCAGATTCCGCTCCACCAGGTCGTCGAGGCCGTACCCGTTACGCTGCAGGAACGTGGCGCCCTGCGTCTGCCCGTGGTCGGAGAGCACCACGATCTCGTAGGGGCGCGCGGCGTACTGCCGGGCGCGCGCGATGCGCCCGAACTGCTGGTCGAGCTTGCGCAGCACCTCGAGGGCGTCGTGGCGCTCCAGCCCCGAGTGGTGCGCCACCTCGTCGTACCCGGCGAAGCAGGCGTAGACGGCCGGGACGCCCATCATCATGTCGCTCAGGATGCTGTGCACGGTGAAGTCGCGCACGAACACCGCGAGACCGGCGCGCAGGAACGCGTAGCTGAGCGAGCGGTGGCCGCGCGGGACGACGTCGCGCCGCCGCTGCCGTGCCGCGGCGACGAGCTCGAGGAACACCTCGTAGAAGAAGAGGTTGAACGTGCGCGTGACGTTGTAGCCGTCGGCGAGGTAGGCCCGATAGCCGGGGTTGGCCTTCTTCTCCGCCTCCATGCGACTCACCGTGAGGATCACCTCGTCGGCGTCGCCCGAGAGGAGGTTGCTGCGGCTGGCGCCGCCCTCGGCCAGGAGCCCGTGGCCGCTGGAGAGGCGCTCCTCGATGAGCGCGCAGTCGGCGGGCGCGGAGCAGGTCATGATGCGCCCGCTCTCCTTCTCGACCCAGCGGAACGCCGGGATGTCGGCGTTGGAGCCGAGCAGCAGCCCGGCCTGCGAGGCGCCGGTCTGCGAGCTGAGGTCGGTCTCCCACTCCGAGAGCACGTGGGAGCCGGACGCGACCCAGCGCGCCATCTCCGGCGCGTGGCCGTCGCGCAGGGCGCGCTGCAGCACGGGTCGCGCCAGCCCGTCGATCTCCAGGTAGATGATGCCGGGCACGTCGGTCACCGCCCGGCGCCTGGAGCGCCGGCGATGCGCTGCGTGACGCGCAGTGAGTACACGTCGTCGTCGTTGGTGCCGAGCATCACCTCCAGCGCCACCGTGACGGCGGCGGCGACCAGCGCGACGAGCAGCGCCCAGAAGAACCCGTCCACGGCGAAGGTGTGGTCCGAGAGATCGGCCGCCACGAGCACCATCGCCGCGTCCAGCAGCAGAACGAGGAGGAACCCGACCGCCAGCATGTAGGGGAGCCGCAGCGCGGCGATCAGCGGCGGCAGCAGGGCGTTGAGCACGGCGATGAGCGCCGCGGCGACGAACGCGCCGAAGAACCCCTCGATGCTGCACGCCCGGCACGATCATCGCGGCGATGTACAGCGCGACGGCGCTGGTCACCCACTGCAGCAGCAGCCGGCGGAGCCGGATCTTCGGCCGGCCCGGCCGCCACGTGCGGCACGGCGCCGTAGGTGCGATCCTGCGTCTCGGCTCATCACCGCGGCCCCCTTCCTCGTCACCGCTGGGTCACCGGACATGATGGAGTCTGACGCAGCGCAACGAGGGGCGGGGCGCCGTGCGCCCCGCCCCTCGGGCGTCACGTCGTCGACGGCCTCAGTCCTTGGCGTGCTTCTCGGTGCCGAAGGCCTCCTTGAGCTGCTCCTCCTGCTCGTGCGAGAGGTTGGAGCGCACCAGCGTCGCGTTGCGTGCCCTCGACGGCGGCGAGGAACTTGTCCTCCGTCATCTGCCCGATGAGCAGGAACCAGCCGGCCTTGCCCGGCGGCACCGCGTCGCCCATCTGCTCGAGCACCTGCTTGTCGATGCCCGTCTTGCCGAGCTTGCCGAAGAGCGCGCCCATGCCGGCGCCGATGGCGAGCCCCAGGAACGGCACCAGGAAGATCAGGCCGAACAGCATGCCCCAGAAGGCACCGCCCAGCGCGCCGGCGCCGACCAGGTTGTTGTCGTGCTTGACGTGCGGCTTGCCGTCCTCGTCGCGGACGACCATGGCGGCGTCCTGCAGCTGGACGATCATGTCCTTCTGCATCTCGGCCAGCGTGACGCCGAACTCCTCGGCGGCGGCCTCGTTCTCGAAGCCCAGCACCATCAGTTCGCTCATGCACCCTCCTTGTTCTGTCGTCGAGCTCGCCCGGGCCGTACCGCCGGGCGGCTCGGTCCGCCGAGTCCTACCCGACCGCGTGGCCTCACTCACCTCGCGGACTCCGCCTCACCGCACGCGCGGCGGGTAAGTACAGAGCGCTCGATGTCCAGAGACGACGCGCTCGAACGCCGTCGACGAACTCGTCCTCGCTCATGCCGTCGAGGCCGCTCGCCCGCAGGACCCACTCCCGCGCGGCCGACCAGCCGATCAGCATGCGCGACGACCGAGGCGATGACGAAACGCGGGTCGGGCGCGTCCGGGTCCCGCGCCTCGCCCTCGTCGGCCGCCGTCTGCTCGGCGAGCTCCGACGAGCCGCGCCGTGGCCGGCGAACCGCCCGACGGTCCGCTCGTAGGACAGGCCGTGCAGAGCCGAGTGGGCGATCAGGCGCACGTAGGTCCGCTGGTTGAGCGACGGCCTCGCGCAGCATCAGGCTCGTCGCCTCCAGCAGGTCCTCGCTCGCCGGACGCCGCGTCGCGGATCACGTTCTCGCGGCGCGCGAGCATCGCCCGGTACACGTGCTGCTTGCTGCCGAGGTACCGGTGGACGAGCGCGTGGCTCACGCCCGCCTCGGCGGCGATGTCGCGCACGGTGACGGCGGTGAAGCCGCGCTCCGCGAAGAGCCTCTCGGCCGCGTCGAGGATGGCCGCGGTCGTCTGCTCCCTGCCGCCGCGTCGCTGCTCGGGCTTGCCCTGGGCCATGATCCGTCCTTCTCGTCGCCAGACGATGCCCCCACTACTCTGGCGGTACCCTACCCCATACGGCCTTCACCGCTATTACCGTGTGGTAACTTAGGTCACCACCCTGCCGGCGTGCCGGCGAGCCCATGCGAGGATCAAGGAGGGACCAGTGAGCGACGCGTTCGCGGTCGTCATGGCCGGCTACCAGGCCGTCGAGCCGGCCAAGAAGGACTTCGACGGGCTGGTGCAGCTCGTCAAGGACAAGAAGGTCAAGAGCGAGGGCGTCATCCTCGTCGAGCACGACGAGAGCGGCGAGGTCACGCGTCGCGCAGACCGGCGACCACCTCGGCCGCAAGGGCATGGGCTGGGGCGGCGGCGTCGGCGTGCTCGTCGGCCTGGCCGCGCCGCCGCTGCTGGCCGCGACCGCCGTCGGCGCCGCCGCCGGCGGCATCGTCGGCAAGTTCGCCAAGCACAAGGTCGACAGCGGCCTCGAGAGCGGGCTCGGCGAGAAGCTCAAGCCGGGCACGGCCGCCATCATCGCCATCGTCGACGACGCAGACCGGCTCGCGGCCGAGCAGGCGCTCGCCGGCTCGCCGGCCAAGTCGGTCGCGCCGATGGACAAGCACGGCCTCCGCGGCCTCAAGGACGCGCTCGCCGAGGCGGCCGGCAAGTTCGTCCCCGACCGCACCGTGCTGCCGATCCCCGACAAGACGTTCGGCGGCACGGCCGGCCGCACGCTCAAGGACTCGGTCGCCGACTGGTCGATCATCCCCGGGCCCAAGGCGCCCGAGGACGCGCCCAACGTGCTCGCTCGTCCTCATCGACGACGCCGGCTTCGGCGTCCATCGACACCTTCGGCGGCCCGGTCAGCACGCCGGCCTTCACGCCGCGTGCAGGACATGGGCCTGACCTACAACCGCTTCCACGTGACGGCCGTCTGCTCGCCGACGCGCGCGGCGCTGCTCACCGGGCGCAACCAGCACCGCGTCGGCTTCGGCTCCATCGCCGAGTATCCCGGGCCCCTTCCCCGGCTACACGGCCAGCAAGCCCGCGCTCCTGCGCCGCCTTCCCGCGCATCCTCAAGGAGAACGGCTACGTCACCGGCGGCTTCGGCAAGTGGCACCTCACGCCGGACAACGTGCAGGGCGCGGCCGGCCCGTTCGACCACTGGCCCAAGTCGTGGGGCTTCGACCACTGGTGGGGCTTCCTCAGCGGCGCCGCCGGCCAGTACGACCCGATCATCACGCAGGACGACTGGACGCTGGGCGTGCCCGAGGGCAAGGACGGCAAGCCGTACTACTTCCCCGACGACATCACCGACAAGGCGATCGAGTGGCTGCACGCGGTCCGCGCCCAGGACGCGCACAAGCCGTGGATGATGTTCTACTCCACCGGCTGCGCCCACGCCCCGCACCACGTCGCCACGGAGTGGGCCGACAAGTACAAGGGCAAGTTCGACGACGGCTGGGACGCGCTGCGCGAGCGCACGCTGGCGCGCCAGAAGCAGCTCGGCATCGTGCCGCAGGACACCGAGCTCACCGAGCGCCCCGACGTCTTCCCCGCCTGGGACTCGCTCACCGACGACGCAGAAGAAGCTCTACGTGCGCCAGATGGAGGTCTACTGCGGGTTACTCAGGAGAACGCCGACTGGAACGTCGGCCGCCTGCTCGACTCCATCGAGGAGATGGGCGACCTCGACAACACGCTCGATCATCTACATCTGGGGCGACAACGGCGCCAGCATGGAGGGCACGACCACCGGCTCGTTCAACGAGATGACGTTCCTCAACGGCATCGTGCTCGACGCCGAGCAGCAGCTCGCGCTGATCGAGCAGTACGGCGGCATCGAGGCGCTCGGCGGCGACCACACCGCGCCGCACATCGCGGCCGCCTGGGCGCACGCCTGCAACACCCCGTTCCAGTGGGGCAAGCAGATCGGCCAGCCACCTCGGCGGCACCCGCGACCCGATGGTCGTCGCGTGGCCGAGCCGGCATCAAGGCCGACAAGGCGATGCGCGCGCAGTTCACGCACGTGCATCGACGTCGGCCCGACCATCCTCGAGGCGGCCGGCATCCCCGAGCCGAAGGCCGGTCGACGGCATCGAGCAGGAGCCGATGGACGGCACCAGCTTCCTGTACACGCTCGACGACGCCGCAGGCGCCCGAGCGGCACACCGACGCAGTACTTCGAGATGTTCGGCGGCCGCGCCATGTACAAGGACGGCTGGTGGGCGGCCTCGCGGCCCGACCGCCTCCCGTGGGACCTCTCGCCCGCAGACGCTCGCGAAGTTCGGGCCCGGACGCCGACTGGGACCCGGACCGGGACGTCGGCTGGGAGCTGTACGACCTGACGACGGACTTCTCGCAGGCCCACGACGTCGCCGCCGAGCACCCGGACAAGGTCGCGGAGCTCCAGGAGCTGTGGTGGCAGGAGGCCGAGCGGAACCGGGTGCTGCCGCTGATGGGCGGCCTGTCGGTCATCTACGGCATCCTGCCGCCGCTGCCCACCGTCACCCGCTTCGAGCTTCGCCGGCGACGTGCAGAACGTCCAGCGCGGCATGATCGCCGCGCATCCAGGGCCGCTCGTACGCGATCGAGGCCGAGCTGACGCGTGCCCGAGGGCGGCGCCGAGGGCGTCATCGTCGCCAACGCCGACTTCATCGGCGGCTTCGCGCCTGTGGGTCGACGAGGACGGCCTGCTGCGCCACACCTACTCGCTGCTCGGCGTCGAGACCTACAAGCAGGTCGTCGACCGAGCCGCTCCCGACCGGCGACGTCACGCGTGAAGATGCTGTTCGAGTCCGACGAGCCCAAGCCGGGCACCGGCGGCAAGGTGACGCTGTGGGTCAACGACAAGCAGATCGGCGAGGGCCGCATGCCGCAGGACGGTGCCCGATCGCCGTTCACGTGCTACGCCGGCATGGACATCGGCCGCGACAACGGCGGCGTGGTCGACCTCGACTACGAGGACAAGGCGCCGTACGCCTTCACCGGCACGGTCAAGAAGGTCGTCTTCGACCTGGCGCCGCACGCGCACGGCGACGAGATGCTGGCAGCTCCACCAGCAGCACGCCGTCGCAGGCCGGTCGCGCGCACGGCGCCGCCGGCTCATCTCCAGGACCCGGCCACCTGCCGCCGTGCCAGGTCACGATGACCGCCCGAGCGAGGCTCTTCGCCAACTCGCCCGGGCGATCGCGGCAAGAGGGGATGCCGATGGGATCGGTCCGGAAGGCTGCCGCTGCCGGTGCCTACGGCTGCTGCGTGACCCGCTACCGGCCGGGCAGGCTGCTGCCAGCAGAGAGACCGACGCACCCGCCGCGCCAGGGCTGACTACGAGGCTGACGCCGACGGAGGATGCGCAGCGTCGGGGCGTGAACCTTCTCAGGGGAAGACGGTGAGCTTCGACGGCGGAACGTCGGGCGCGATGCCGCGGGGGGCCTCACCCTGGGCATCGAGAGCATTCCCGACGCCATGGCCTCCGGCGTGCTCGCCGGGATCAACCCGGTCTTCGCCCTCTACGCCGTCATGGTGGCCACGCCCGATCGGCGCGCTGTTCGTCGAGCTCTCGTCTTCATGAGCGTGCAGACGACCAGCGCCATGTCGCTGCTCGTCGCCGATGTCCCGCAGGCTGCACGGCGGTGGCGATGTGGCCGGCACCGCTGTTCATGCTCACGCTCATGACCGGCGCGATCATGCTCGCCATCGGCCTGCTGCAAGCTCGGCAGCTACCTGCGCTTCGTCCCGAACGCGGTGCTCACCGGGTTCATCAACGGTGTGGCCGTCCTGATCATCCTGGGGCAGCTCGGGAGATCGCACGGGCACGTCCCCGGAAGGGTCGGCAACAAGGTGGAGCAGGCCTGGGACCTGCTGACGCAACTGGCAGGACATCGATCCGCGGATCGTTCGCGGTGGGCCTCGACCTGCGATCGTCCTCATCGTCGCCCTGCAAAGCACCCGTCTCAAGAGCCTGGGGGCATGGTCGTCGCGCTGGTGGTGGCATCACTCCTCGTGCCCCTGTTCGAATGAGGACGGCGCTGGCCCTGGTCACCGACGTCGCCGGCATCCCCGACTCGCTGCCGCTGCCGCTCGCTGCCCGAACTTCTCGGCTCATCCCCGCCCTGATCGTCCCAGCGCATCGCCACTGGCCTTCGTCGGTCTCGTCCAGGGATGCCGGCATCAGCCAGAGCTACCACGAACCCCGACGGGACAGTACCCGTCGGCATCGGGTGACTTCGTCGGTCAGGGGGCCGCGAACATCGCGGCGTCGGCTCTTCCAGGGCATGCCGGTGCGGCGGATCCGCTCTCGGCTACGGCTCTGGTGCGCAACGCAGCGGCGTCCGCTCCCGTGCGGCCAACATCATCGCCGGCATCACCATCGCGGTCGTGCTCCTGTTGTTCAGTGACCTTGTCGGGAAGCTGGCCATGCCGGCGCTGGCCGGTTTGCTCATCGTCGTCGGCTTCCAGACGCTGAAGCCGCGCCAGATCGACCTGGTCGTGAGGACCGGCCTCGCTGCAGGCGGTCGTCCTGGTGACCGACCTTCGTCCTGACCCTGCTCGTCCCCCTGCAGTACGCCGGTGCTGCATCGGGGTGGTCGTCTCGATCCTCCTGCACTGGGTCAAGCAGTCGAATCGGATGACGCTCAAGGAATGGGTCTTCCCGCCCGGTCAGGCGCTGCCACGCGAGCAGGATCCGCCGGATCGGCTCCCCGGCGGATCACGTCACCGTGATCACGCCGTACAGGCAGCATGCTGTACTCGCCACGGCGCGGCTCATGGAGGACGCAGTTGCCCGAGGTCACCGCGGACAGCCGCCGGGCGGTGCTGATCCTCAATCTGCGCGCAGCACGACGAGCTCGGGAGCACGTTCCTCGGCGATGTTCGAGATCGCTGCGCGGAGAGCCTGCAGGAGCCACGGCGCCAAGCTCGTGCTGGCCGAGGTCGGACCCCACCTCTACGACACAGCTCGACAACACCGGCCGACTGCAGCACGCTTGAGGCCCCGCAACGTGTTCCGATGCTCGGACACGGTGGACGATTCGATCATCGAGGCGCTCGGCGCGGCCGACGAGTGGATCGAGGCCGCCGCACGCGAAGTCCCGGAGGCGAGAGCCCAGGACGACGCCGCACCGGGGCATCCGGCGGCGCCTCCAGGACCGCGCCCAGCGATCGGATACAGTCGAATCGCGCCGCGGAAGGCGTGCCGTCCGGCTCCGTCTTGTCATGTGACCAGTGGTAACATCGCGTCGCCAATACCGGAAGCGCCGGGGAACCAGTCGAAGGAGAACAATGAACAGCAAATGGGTCGGTTGGGCCGCGACCGGCGGCGTATCCTGATGGTGATCGTCGGCGGCTTCAAGGCGATCTCAGGCGTCATCGGCCTGTTCAACGACGAGTGATCGTCCGAGGCTTCAACGCCTACTACTTCATCGACCTCACCGCGCTCGCCTGGTGGTACATCATCGTCGGGGTATCCTGCTCTTCGCCGGCCTGGCCGTGCTGAACAGGCAAGGCGTGGGGACGCTGGGTCGGCGTCGTTCGCCGCGGGCATCGCCATCATCTCGGAACTCCTCTGGCTCCCCGTCTACCCCGTCTGGTCGATCTTCCTGATCACCATGTACGTGTTCATGATCATCGGCTTCATCGCGGTAGGGTCTGAAGACTGCGACGCCGCGTGGTGCGCGCGGGGAGGGAAAGTACAGCCCCTTCCCGGCCGCGCCACGTTGTCGTGTCCGCCGGCGACCTCCGGCACAGCTACAAGTCGCTAGACCGCCTGCTCGTCCTGAAGGGGGATCCGACTGGGAGAACCGGCCGCACGTGCGACGAGGCGTGCGGCGGTCAGTCCTCGTCGCCGAGGCCCCGCGGAACCAGCGCCAGACGAGCCTGAGCACGATGATGAAGCTCAGGATCAGCGCGACGACGAAGCCGACGACGGCGAGCCGCTCGACGAAGACCCAGGACGACGTCTCGAGGTCGAGGGCGGCGATGCCGTAGGAGGCGATCGCCGAGCCGACGAGCATGCCGACGAGCATGACGGCGATGACGATCTCGCGGCCGAGCCGCGTGAGCTTGCCGACCTCCTTGGAGAGCTGCGAGGTGTCCACGGTGACCTCGAACCGGCCCTTCTGGTACTGGTCGAGCCACTTGCTGGTCGCGCCGGCCGAGCGTCGGCAGGCGCTCGATGACCTCGCCGGCCGACGCCATGACCTGCTTGGTCGCGATGTCCAGGATCTTCTCGCCGGTGATGCTCTCGAGGACCATGTCGCGGAGCATCGGCACGCCCTCCGCGATGAGGCCGCTGCCGGTGGAGAGGGCGCGGGCGACGCTCTCGGTCTGCACCAGCGCCTTGACCGCGAGCGTGAGGTCCGAGTCGAGCCGCAGGCCGTGCACGCGGAGCACCTCGAACCCCTCGTTGGCGATCTGCCCGAACGAGGTCGTGCGACCCTGGCCCATGTAGCGGCCCATCCGGCGCACGAAGTCCCGCCGGTACCCCTTCTCGTCCACCTCGCCGGCGATCGGGACGCTCATGCCGCGCAGCGCCGACGCCATGCCCTCGGCGCTGCCCTGCTGCGCGACGACCATGAGCTGCGCCAGCCGCAGGCGCTTCTGCACGTCCAGCTCGCCCATCATGCCGAGGTCGATGAAGGTGAGCACGCCGGTGTCGAGGTTCACGAGCAGGTTGCCGGGGTGCGGGTCGGCGTGGAAGAACCCGTCGACCGGGAGCTGCTTGATGAGCGCGCGCAGCGCGTTGCGGGCGATCTCCTCCCGGTCCAGACCCGCCGCCTCGATGCTCTCGACGTCGCTGACCTTGACGCCCTCGACGAACTCCTGGGTGATGATCTTGGACGTCGAGAGCTCCGTGTAGATGATCGGCACGTGGATGCCGGGCAGGCCCTCCATGTTCTTCGGCGAGCTGGAGGGCGTTGTAGGTCTCGCCGCGGTAGTCGAGCTCCTCGAGCACGCCGGACGAGAACTGCTCGAGCATGCCCGAGACGTCCAGCGTGCGCACCATCTCGGAGCGCTGCGACGCCACGCGGGCGGCGTTCAGCAGGATCCCGAGGTCGGAGCGGACCTTGTTGGTGATCAGCGGCCGCTGCACCTTGACGGCGACCTTGGTGCCGTCGTGGAGGAACGCGCGGTGCACCTGCGCCGTGGAGGCCGCCGCGAACGGCTGCGGGCTCGAACGAGGCGTACAGCTCTTCCGGCGGCGCCCCCAGCTCCTCGATGATCGCGACGCGCACCTGGTCGCTGGGGAACGGCGGCACGTCGTCCTGCAGGCGCGCGAGCTCCTCGGCGATGTCGACCGGCAGGGCCGAGGCCTGGCTGGAGACGATCTGGCCGATCTTGACGTAGGTCGGCCCGAGCTCCTCCAGCATCATCCGCAGCCGCACGGCGGCGGGCGGCTCCTCCCATCCCTTGGGGAGCCGCCAGACCCACGTCTGCAGGCCGTGGCGGAAGCCGCCCACGTAGGGCGTGCGCTCGAGCACGACGTCCATGCCGTACCGCATCAGCGTGTTGTAGACCTGCTGCAGGCGCAGGTCCTCGCGCATCCGGTCGAGGGAGGTCCGCCTCACGACTCCCCTCCTTCTCCGTCGTCCGGGCCGCCCTTGCCGACGATGTGCTTGAGCTTGTCCTTGCCCGTCACCGCCGCGGAGAGCAGCTCACCCTCCAGGTGCTCCGGCCTGGCGCGCGCGAGGCGGATCTTCAGCGCCTCCGTCTGGCCGAGGATGATGGGCGGCGTGATGCCGAGCAGGTTCTCGAACACGGCGACCAGCACGCCGCTCACGAGCCCGGCCGACCAGCGCCCACAGGATGTGGTCCACCTGGAACCAGTTCGGGAAGATCCACGACAGCATCCAGATGACGATCGTGTTGATCAGCACCAGGACGAGGCCGAACGACACGAAGATCAGCGGCAGCAGCAGCAGCTGGACCAGCGGCTTGACGAAGGTGATCAGCAGGCCGAAGACGGCGCTCACGACCAGCCACGCCAGGACCTTGTCGAGCGTGTCCTTGCCCATGAAGAACACGTGCGGCACGATGATCGCGGTCAGCGCGAGGCTGATCGCGCACACGAGCCAGCGCATGAGCACCGGCCGCACGCGGAAGTGCAGGCTGAAGTGGCGTCTGGGCTTGGACTGGGTCTCCGGCACGTCCTCCCTTTCGCGTCGGCCGCCTGACAGCTTCGCCACACGGCCATCCTCTCCTCGCCCGGCGCGCTCGAACCGCGTTGCCCCGCGACGACGTCGCTGAAGGCAGCAAGACCGTTACCAACGGGTAACATACGCTGCCGGACGCATCCGGACAAACCCACGCCCAGACGGGAGACACCATGACCGACGACATCGAGAAGACAGCTTGAAGACATCGAGGCCCTGTTCGCGCAGACGGCCCACGAGCTGACCACCGACGGCGACCGGTGACCTTCCACAAGCTGTCGCCCGCCACCCTCTACTTCTCCGACCGCCCGCAGCGCGTCGTAGGGCACCTCACCACCCAGCAGTTCGTCGACGAGTGGGACAAGGGCGAGAACAGCTTCGCCGACGACCCGCCGAACGCCGTGATCTCGTTCGTGGAGACCGGCGACGAGACGCCCGAGGACGCCATCGTCGTGCTCAAGGACCCGCAGATCGAGGGCGACTCGCTCACCTACACGGTGGACATGCTCGAGGGCAGCCTGCCGCCGAAGGGCGAGCTGGTGTCCGTCTTCATCGACCCCTTCGGCCGGCCGCTCTCGCCGGTCTCGGTGGCCGGCATGAACCGCCGCGCGCCGGCGCCGCTGGCGCGGCAGCCTGAGCGCACGGACGACCGGGGCGGGGCGGCCGGGCCGCCCCGCCCCGGTCTCCGCTACACTAGGCCGGTGGCCGGCGCCCGCCGGCCCGACCTGCAAGGAGCATGCCCTGAGCGCCTCGACCGACGACCGGCCGGAACCCCGCATCACCACCCTCCCCAACGGGCTCCCGCCGTCGTTCCACCTGCTGGCCAAGCCGACCGGCGCGAGCTGCAACCTCGACTGCGCCTACTGCTTCTTCCTCGGCAAGGAGCGGCTGTACCCCGGAGCCACGCCGCGGATGAGCGACGAGACGCTGGAGCTGTACATCCGCCAGCTCCTCGAGTCGCACCGCACGCCCGAGGTCACCATCGCCTGGCAGGGCGGCGAGCCGACGCTGATGGGGCTCGAGTTCTTCCGCCGGGCCGTGGAGCTCGGCGAGCAGTACGCGCGGCCCGGCCAGACCGTGCGTCCACACCATCCAGACCAACGGCACCAAGATCGACGCGCGAGTGGGCGCGGTTCTTCGCCGAGAACGGCTTCCTCGTCGGCCTCAGCATCGACGGGCCGCGCGAGCTGCACGACGCCTACCGGCGCGACAAGGCCGGCAAGCCGGCGTTCGACAAGGTCATGCGCGGCCTGGACGCGCTGCGCGAGCACGGCGTGGACTGGAACGCGCTCACCACCGTCAACGCCGCCAACGAGGACCACCCGGCGGAGGTCTACCGCTTCCTCCGCGACGACTGCGGCTGCGAGTTCATCCAGCTCATCCCCATCGTCGAGCGCCCCGTGCGAGAACGGCGTGCCCTACGGCTACGAGGTGACCGACCGGTCGGTCTCGCCCGAGGGCTGGGGCGCGTTCCTCATCGGCGTCTTCGACGAGTGGGTGCGCCGCGACGTCGGCAAGGTGTTCGTGCAGCATTTCGACGTCGCCCTCGCCAACTGGTACGGCGAGCCGTCCGGCCTCTGCGTCCACACGGCCGCCTGCGGCACCGCGCTGGCCATGGAGTTCAACGGCGACGTGTACGCCTGCGACCACTTCGTGGAGCCGGACTACCTGCGCGGCAACATCCACGAGCAGCCACCTCGCCGAGCTCGTCAGCGTCGAGCCGCAGCTGCGGTTCGGCAACGGCAAGCAGACGGCGCTGCCGCAGTACTGCCTGGACTGCGACGTGCGCTTCGCCTGCCACGGCGGCTGCGTCAAGGACCGCATCGCGGAGCACGCCGGACGGGCAGCCGGGGCTCAACTACCTCTGCCCCGGCTACAAGGCGTTCTTCCACCACGTCGACGCGCCCATGAAGCGCATGTGCGACGCTGCTCCGCGAGGAGCGCGCGCCGGCGGACATCGTCGCCGAGTACGCGCGCCGGGACGGGCCGCGCTGCCGGGCCGAGCCGCCGCCGACCGAATCGCTATCGCATCTGGGTGACCACTGGGTTAGCATGGCCCGAACGTTCGGGCGAGGGTGGCCGCAGAGAGGGGGTGCGCATGGCGACGGAGCAGCCGGGATCGACGATCAGCTGACGACGCGGCGCCCTGCGCCCGGCGACGGCGGCGAGCCGAGCCCGTTCGCGCCGCCGCCGTGGGCCAAGGACACCGGCCGCTGGAGCTGGATCATCATCGCCGTGATCCTGGTCGCGGTCTGCGCTGTTCGTGGTGCTGGCGGCGATCAAGCTCGTCGTCCTCGCCGCCCTGTTCGCCGTGCTCATCGGAGGCACGTTCCTGCCGGTCGTCGACTGGCTGGCCCGGCACCACGTCAAGCGCTGGATAGCAGCCTTCCTGGTGGTCATCTTCCTCATCCTGCTCGCCGTCGGCATCTGCCTGGTGGTCCTGTACGGCCTCGTGAACCAGTGGCCCGAGATCCAGGACAACCTCCAGAAGGCCTGGGACTCGATCCAGAAGTCGCTCACTCGACGAGCGTGTCCAAGGAGCAGATGGACTCGGCCAAGGCCACCCTCCAGAACGCTCTCAAGGCCGCGGCGAGCGGCGCGACCAGCGCGATCGGCGACCTGATCGGCGGCATCGCCGGCCTCATCTTCGGCGTCTTCATCAGCATCAACATCCTCGTGTGGGTGCTGATCCAGGGACGCGAGATCGGCGGCTGGGCGTCCAGGCACATGCCTCCGGTGCCTCAGCCGGTCGCCTACGCCATGCTCGCCAACAGCGCGCGCTTCTTCCGCGGGTACATCTACGGGAGCACCATCGTGGGCCTGTTCAATGGCGCGGTGATCTTCGTGGGCGCGCTCATCATCGGCGTCCCGCTGGCGGCCACCCTCGGCCTCGTGGCCTGGATGACCAACTACATCCCGTACTTCGGCGCCATCATCAGCGGCGCGTTCGCCGTGCTCGTCGCCTGGGGCGCCGGCGGACCGTCCATGGGCATCCCGATGCTGATCATCGTCATCATCGCCAACGGGTTCCTGCAGACGCTGGTCTCCCAGTTCGCCCTCGGGTCGGCGCTGAACCTGCACCCGCTCTCGGTGCTGTTCGCGACCACGGCCGGCGGCATCCTGTTCGGCGCCGTGGGCGGCGTCTTCGCGGCGCCGTTCCTGAAGATCGGGCTCGACTCCTACGGGCTCATGAAGGACGCCGGCCTCTTCGGCGCCGCGCGCGGAGTCGATGACGAGCCGGCGCCGGAGCCCCGGGCCATGGGCCCGGCCGGGCGCACGAGCCCGCCGAGCGACGCCGGCGCCAGGGTCCCTGCCGCGCGAGCCGCCTCTAGTCTGAGGCTTGCCCTGGCTCTGCGCGACGGCCCGTCCATGGCGACGAGGTCCGGCGCGACTGGATAGCCGACGGCTCGTCCGGACCTCCGAGTACCCGCGGCGTCCACCGCGTGCCAGCCGGCCACTACGGCCGGCGCCGGTCACGCCCGGCGCAGCTCAGCGGAACGCCTGCGGCACGTCCGCGCACGACCTGCGCGAGGATGCGGCGCGAGTTGGCGGCCGTCACGTGCGCGCCGTCGTAGAACCCCTCTTCGATGCCGTGGAACGACGCGATGTCCGTGTAGTCCACGCAGGTGGAAGCGGTACCGGCCGCGCAGGCTCTCCAGGTACGCCTTGAAGGCCTCCTCCTTGGCCTCCCATCCGGCCTCCCGGAACGCCGCCAGCGCCGTCGGGTGGTACGGCATGATCACCAGCACCGGCTCCACGTCGTGCAGGTTGTAGAGCTCGAGCGTGCGCTCGAAGTACGTCTTGGCGCGCGTCTGCGTGTAGGCCATCGGCGCCGCGGCCTTGGGGACCATCTTGCTGAGATAGCCGGAGAGCGTGGTCGCGAACGAGATGCCCCTGTCCAGCCGCTGGTCGTACCCGTTGTAGCAGCAGCTGGCCGCGGGCGGTGAACTCGTTGTCGCTCCCGAGCTCCCGGCCCTCGGTGGCGACGACGACCTCGCGCTGCTCGCGCACGAAGTACTCGGGCAGGAACTGGGTGAGCCGGTCGTCCGCGAGCAGCCCGGGGTGCAGCGGCGAGTCGGCCAGCGTGCTGGCCTGGAGCGCCCAGATGCAGCGGAGCCTGACGCCGGGCGCGCGCCAGAAGAGCAGCCGCGACATGGCGTAGACGTCCTCGGGCCGGCTGTTCTGGACGGCGAAGTTGAACGCCGGCAGGCCGGTGAGCTCCTCGGCGACGGAGGGCTCGAACCGCTGCGCGCGCGAGCCCCCGAAGATCACGAGCTCCGGCGGCTGCGCGAGGCTCGCGAGCAGGTCGACCTTGTAGCCGCGGTCGTACACCGGGGTCACCGCGGCGCCGAAGTGGGCGGCCGCGGCCGCGGCGGCGCCGCGGCGCGCGCCAGGGCGACGAGCGACGGCGGCGGCCGGCGGTCACGACCGCCGCCGCGCACCATCCCCACGCCCTCCCGATCCTCATGCACGAATGGTACGACGAGCGGTGGCCCGCCGAAACCGCGACGCGCGAGGCCGCCGGGGCACTGGCAGCCGGGCAGAGGCACGACGTAGACTGTGCGGACAACCGGGACGGGGAGCGCACATGGCGGAGGACACGGGTTCACCTACAAGAAGGCGGGGGTCGACGTCGAGGCGGGCAACCTCGCCGTCGAGCTCATGAAGCAGCGCCTGACGAGCACGCAGAGCCCGCTCGTCATCGGCGGCCTGGGCGGGTTCGGCGGCGCCATGCGCCTGCCGCACCTCAAGGACCCGGTGCTCGTGGCCGGCACCGACGGCGTGGGCACCAAGATCGAGATCGCCCGCACGCATCGGCCGGCTCGACACCATCGGCATCGACCTCGTCGCGATGAGCGTCAACGACGTCTCGGCGTGCGGCGCCGTCCCGCTGTTCTTCCTCGACTACCTCGTGGTCGGCAAGGTCGTGCCCGAGGAGGTCGCCGACATCGTCGCCGGCGTCGACGAGGGCTGCCGCCGGGCCCAGTGCGTGCTGCTCGGCGGCGAGACCGCCGAGCACCCCGGGCAGTTCCCCGGCGGCGACTTCGACATGGCCGGCTTCGCCGTCGGCCTCGCCGAGCGCGACGAGCTCTGGGGTCCGCACCTCGTCCAGGAGGGCGACGTCCTCGTCGGCATCGACTCCACCGGCGTGCACAGCAACGGCTTCAGCCTCATCCGCCACCTGCTCAAGGAGCACGCCATCGACCTCGCGAGCAACTTCATCGGCGAGGGCGGCGGCGTGGGCCTCTGCATCACCCCCGGCGAGGGCTTCGGGCCCTGCTACGACCCGCGGTCCACGGTCGGCGACGTGCTGCTCACGCCGACGGCCATCTACAGCCCGGTGCTGCACGACCTCGGCCACGCCGGCGGCGTGCACGCGGCGGCGCACATCACCGGCGGCGGGTTCCCCGACAACGTCGGGCGCGCCGTACCGGACGACCTCGCCGCCGTCATCGACCTCGAGACCTGGACGCCGAGCCCGCTGTTCGGCTGGCTCCACGGGCTCGGCGTGGAGCGGCCCGAGCTGCTCAAGACCTTCAACTGCGGCCTCGGCATGGTCGTCGCCATGGATCCCGCGCACGCGGAGAAGAACATCGCCATCCTCGAGAAGGCGGACTTCGGCGCCCGCGCCGTGGGCGAGGTGGTCAAGCGCGACGGACGGCGAGGCGGTGCGCTACCGCGGGGAGCTGCGCGTATGAGGCCGGTCGACCTGCTCGGCTGCGGCGCGCTCAACCTCGACCTCATCTACCGCCTGCCGCGCACGTTCCCGCTGTGGGACGAGCTGGGGCCGCCCGGCACCGAGCAGCTCATGGAGCCCTCGGTGCGCAAGGCGGTGGACGAAGCGCTCGCCCACGTCGACCCCGTCCGCGCCGGCGGCGGCCAGGCGGCCAACACCGTCCACGCCCTGGCGCGCATGGGCTACGCGCGCGGCCATGGTCGGCCGCGTCGGCGCCGACGACGACGGCCAGTTCCTGCTCAAGGAGCTCGCCCCGGCCGACGGCCGGCTGCTGCACCGCGAGGGCGACACGGGCCGCGTGTACGTGCTGCTCGACGAGGACGGCGAGCGCCGCAACCTCGTCTGGCCGGCGGCCAACGACGCGTTCGCGCCGGACGACCTGCCCAAGCGCCTGCCGCGCACCCGCTTCGCCCTCTTCACGAGCTTCGTCGGCGACGAGCCGCTCGCGGCGCAGCTCGCGCTGCTCGAGCGGCTCCCCGCCGACGTGGACGTCGCCTTCGACCCCGGCGAGATCTACGCGCGCAAGGGCGTCAAGCGGTTCCTGCCGATCCTCGCAGCGCTGCGCCTACCTCTTCTCGACCGAGACGGAGCTCGAGATGCTCTGCGGCCTCTCGCTGCCCGAGTCGCTCGACTTCCTGCTCAACGCCGGCGTCGGCCTCGTGATCGTCAAGATGGGCGGCCGCGGCGCGCGCCTCGTCGGCCGCCGCGTGGACATGTACGTGCCGCCGCTGCCGGCCGAGGTCGTGGACGTCACCGGCGCCGGCGACCTCTTCGCGGCCGGGTTCCTGGCCGCCATGATCGAGCAGGCCGGGCTCGAGAGCGCCGGCCGGCTCGCCGCCTGGGCGGCCAGCCGCGGCATCTCCGGCCTCGGCCGCAGCGCCTACCCGGACGCGGCCGCGTGGCGCGAGCGCCTCGCCGAGGAGCGCGGCGAGCCAGTGGCGCGCCAAGCCGGCGGGAGCGGCTGGTGAGGATCGGCTGGCTCTCCACCGGCCGCGACCAGGCGGCCGGCAACCTGCTCGCGGACGTCGTCGCCCGCGCGCAGCAGGACGACGTCCCGCTCGAGATCGGCGCCGTCTTCAGCGACCGCGAGCGCGGCGAGGCGCCGGAGAGCGACCGCTTCCTCGACCTCGTCCAGCGCCTCGGCCTCCCCCTCGTCACGCTGTCCAGCCGGGAGAGCTGGGCCGAGGCGCAGAAGCTCGGCGTCTCGCGCTCCGACTGGCGCGACGAGTACCACCGCGGCGTCGCCGACCTGCTCGATGCCCTACAACCTCGGCGTGCTGGTCCTGGCCGGGTACATGCTCATCACCAGCCCCGCCCTCTGCCGCCGGTTCGCCATCCTCAACCTGCACCCGGCCCTCCCCGGAGGACCCAAGGGGATGTGGCAGGACGTCATCTGGGAGCTGCTCGAGGAGGAGGCCGAGGAGACCGGCGCGATGATCCACCTCGCCACCGCGCAGCTGGACCGCGGCCCTGTGGTCAGCTACTTCCGCTTCTCGCTGCGCGGCCCCGACTGGGACCCGCTCTGGCAGCAGTTGCGCGCCAAGCGCGCGACGATGAGCGTCGCGGAGATCGCCGCGGCGGAGGGCGAGGACGAGCCGCTGTTCGCCGAGGTCCGCCGGCGCGGCGAGGTCCGCGAGATCCCGCTGCTGTACCAGACCCTGCGGCAGTTCGCGGACGGCAAGCTCAACACGGCCAACGGCTGCGTGTTCGCCGAGTCCACCCGGCTGCCGCTCGACCTCACCGAGCTGGTCGACGCCGAGGTGGCGGAGGCATGAGCCGGCCGGCGCAGGCGCCCGGGCAGCCGCCGCCGGCCGCATCTACGTCACCGACTGCGAGGGCCCGCTCACCCGCAACGACAACGCCCAGGAGATCGCCGAGCGGTTCATCCCGGACGGAGCCGAGTTCTTCGCGCGCATCAGCCGCTACGACGACTTCCTCGCCGACGTGGTCCGCAAGCCCGGCTACAACGCCGGCGACACGCTGCGCCTCGTCCCGCCGTTCTTCAAGGCCTTCTACGTCACCGACGAGGACGTGGAGCTCGTTCAGCGCGGAGCAGCGTGCTGCTGGTGCCGCGAGGCGCTCAAGGCGCTGGACGCGGTGAGCGCCCTCATGCCCGCGTACATCATCTCGACCTCGTACACGCCGTACCTGCGCGCGCTCTGCGACGCTCGCGCGGGTTCCCGATGGAGCACGTGCGCTGCACCGAGCTCAGCCTGGACGCGTGGGAGATGCCGGAGGACGAGGCGGCGTGGCTGCGCTCGGCCGTCGGGCTGGTGCTGGCGCGGCCGGTCATCGAGATCCCGGACGGGGCGACGCTCGGCCGCCGACCTCTCGCACGCAGGACCAGACGACGGTGGCCGAGCTGGACGACCTCTTCTGGGGCTGGATGGACGGCAGGGTGAGCGGCGAGATGGTGGCCGCCGTCCGCCCCGTGGGCGGCGGCCAGAAGCTCGCCGCGCTCGAGGAGATCGTCGCCGCCGAGGGCGTGGAGGGCGGCGGCGTCATGTACGTCGGCGACTCGCATCACGGACGCGCCGCCGCTCGAGGCCGTCAAGGCCTGGGGCGGCGTCTCGCTGAGCTTCAACGGCAACGGCTACGCGCATCGCGGCGGCCGAGTTCGCCGCCGCGAGCCCGGACGCCGAGGTGCAGGCGCAGCTGGCGCAGGCGTTCGCGACCGGCGGCCGGGACGCCGTGGAGGCCGCCGTCCGCGCCTGGCCGAAGCCCAAGAAGGGCGCGCCCGCCACGGGCAAGGCGCGCGCGACCGTGGGCCTCGTGGCCGAGGAGCGCGAGAAGCTCGCCGAGGCCTCCGCCGCCGCGCGGCTGAGCGTCCGCGGCGAGCGCGTCGCGCGCCTCGGCTGACCGCCCGCGCCGCGTGCCCGCCGCTCCCGCTCCGTCCGGCCCGGCTCCGGCCGGCCGTCCGGCCCCGCTCCGGCCGGCCAGCTCCGGCCCTCCGCCTCACCGGCGTCACCGTCTGGGAGTGGGACGCCCGCCTGCGGCAGCGGCAGCCCATCCTCACCGGACTCGACTGGACCGTCGGCGCCCGGCGAGCAGTGGGCGGTGCTCGGCCCCAACGGCGCCGGCAAGTCGACGCTGCTGGACATCGCCGCCGGGCATGCGGCACCCCAGCCGCGGCGCGGTCGAGATCCTCGGCGAGACCGTCGGCCGCGTGGACCTGCGCGCGCTGCGCGAGCGCATCGGGCACGTGGACGTGAAGACCGAGGAGGCGTTCTCGCCGCGGCGCACGGCGCTCGAGGTCGTGCTGACCGGCGCGACCGGGACGATCCAGGTGCTCGAGGAGCGGCTCGTGCGCGGCGACCGCGAGCGCGCGGCGCAGCTGCTCGAGCAGTTCGGCTGCGCCGCCGTCGCCGAGCACGCGTTCGCCTCGTGCTCGCAGGGCGAGCGGCGGCGCATCCTGCTGGCTCGCGCCCTGATGCGCCGCCCGCCGCTCCTGCTGCTCGACGAGCCGGCCGACGGCCTCGACCTGCCCGGCCGGGAGGCCCTGCTCGCGGCGCTCGCCTCGCTCGCCGGCGAGCAGCCGCGCCCCGGCCGTCGTCCTCGTCACGCACCACCTCGAGGAGCTGCCGCCGACGCATCACCCACGCGCTGCTGCTGCGGACGGGCGCGTGAGTCGCCTGCGGCCCCGCGCCCGACGTCCTCGCCGACGAGCCGCTCAGCGCCTGCTTCGGCGTGCCCGTGACGCGTCGTCGCGCGCGGACGGCCGCTGGGCCGCGCGCGCGACCCCGAGCTGGTAGGCCGCTCGCATCGTCTACCCGCCGCGTGCCGTCCCGGAGCCTTGCGGCGCCGCGCCGAGTTCCCTACCATCGATGCACGAGTCCGGCTTCGAGGAGACACCGTGACACGCGAGTTCAGCGCAGTCGTGCAGCGAGAAGGCGACGTCTTCGTCGCCCAGTGCCTCGACGTCGACGTCGCCAGTCAGGGCGCCTCCGAAGAAGAGGCACTGGCAAACCTCCAGGAGGCTCTGGAGCTGTACTTCCAGTCGCCGCAGGCCACCGACTGCTCCCACGTGAGCAAGGTCCGCGTCGACATCGATGCCGCTTAGGCCGCTTCCGTACCGACAGGTCGAGCGTCGCCTGAGCCGCCGGCTTCATGCCCGCCGCGCTCACGGCAGTCACGTCAAGTTCCGTCCGGGAGACCGCCGGCACAGGCTCGCGCATCGGTCATCGTCCCCTCATCATCGGGAGATCGCCGTCGGCACGCTCCGCGAGCATCGTCCGGCAGGCGCGGCCTCACGCGTGGCCGAGTTCGAGCGCACTCGCGCGACTGAACCCGTACGCCCGTACGTTGACCCGCCCCCGCCGGTACCCGTACCGTACTTTGTAAGCCTTACGCAGTACGGTCCGGCACCGGCACCGCAGGAGGACGCGCATGCCGGTCGCCGAGGAGACCATCCGCCCAAGACGCGCGTCACGCTCACCCGCGAGCGCATCGTCGAGCTCGCGCTCGAGATCATCGACGAGGACGGGCTGGACGCCCTGAACATGCGCCGGCTCGCCGCGGACGCCGGCGTCAAGCCGATGAGCCTCTACCACCACTTCCCCAACAAGAGCGCGATCCTCGACGCGGTGAGCGAGAAGATCGCGGCGGCGGCGCTCGGCGCTCGCCGCCGCACCCGGACTGGCAGGGCCGCGTGCGCCAGCTGTTCATGGGCCTGCACGCGCTGACGGAGGCGCACCCGCGGGCGCTGCCGCTCATCTCCACGGCCGTCGTGCGCACGCCGAGCGGCCGGCGCTGGATGGAGGAGCTCATGAGCACGCTGCTCGGCGCCGGGCTTCAGCGAGGACCGCGCCGCGACCGTGTACCACGTGCTCGGCGCGTACACGCTCGGCCTGGGCTTCGCGCGCATGCTGGGCGACGAGGTGCAGACCACCGACATCGTCGCCCAGCTCATCGGCCACTGGGCCGACTACCCGAGCATGATGCGCGTCGGGCATGCGGCTCGCCGTGTGGGACCGGCCGGGCGAGTTCGAGACGGGCCTGGACGTGCTGCTCGCCCACTTCGCCGACCGGCCGGGGCGGACGCGTGAGCCGCGGAGCGCGAGGCCGGCGAGCGCCGGCGCCCGCCGGCCGCCCGCTCCGGGTCAAGATGATCAGCCCGGCCAAGACGGCCGCCGACAGCCGCTACTGGCGCTCGATCAAGTACTCGCTGTTCCCGCCGCTCGGCCTCGCGACCCTGGCCGGCTACCTCGACCCGGACGACGAGATCGACCTGCAGGACGAGCACGTCGAGACGCTGCGCCTCGACGACGAGCCCGACCTCGTCGTCATCGAGGCGTACATCACCTCGGCCGGCCGCGCCTACCGCTACGCCGACCACTACCGCGCCACGGGCGCCTACGTCTGCCTCGGCGGGCTGCACCCGACGAGCCTGCCGGAGGAGGCCGCGCAGCACGCCGACAGCGTGTTCTGCGGCCCGGGCGAGGACACCTGGCCGGCGTTCCTGCGCGACTTCCGCGCCGGCCGGCCCAAGCCGCTCTACCGCTCCACCGAGCGGACGCTCGCCGGCCTGCCGCCGGCGCGCCGCGACCTCATCAAGCGCGAGCGGTACCTGGTGCCCAACTCGCTGGTCGTCAGCCGCGGCTGCCCGCACATCTGCGACTTCTGCTACAAGGAGGCGTTCTTCCGCGGCGGCAGGTCGTTCTACGTGCAGGCGGTCGACGACGCCCTCGCGGAGATCGACCGCCTCCCCGGCCGGCACCTCTACTTCCTCGACGACAACCTCTTCGGCAGCCCGCCGTTCGCCGAGGCGCTGTTCGACGGCCTCAAGGGCGATGGGCCGCGTGTGGCAGGCGGCCGGGACGGTGGAGGCGGTGCTGCGTCCCGGCCTGCTGGAGAAGGCGGTGGAGAGCGGGCTGCGCAGCCTGTTCGTCGGCTTCGAGACGCTGAGCGAGGCGAACCTGCGGGCGCCGGCAAGACGCAGAACCTGGCCGGCGCCGCGGCCGGCGGGCGCGGCGCGGCCTCCGGCGCGCCGCTCGGCCCCCCGCAGTACGACGCCGCCGTCCGCCGCCTGCACGACCTCGGCGTGATGGTCAACGGCGGCGTTCGTCTTCGGCATGGACCACGACGACGCGTCCGTGTTCCCGCGCACCGTGGAGTGGGCGGTGAGCCGCGGCATCGAGACGGCCACGTTCCACATCATGACGCCGTACCCGGGCACGCGGCTGGAGCGCGCGGCTCGCGGCCGAGGGCCGCATCACCAGCCGCGACTGGGACCTCTACGACACGCGGCACGCGGTGTTCACGCCCGGCCGGCATGACGGCCGCCGCAGCTCGAGGCCGGCTACCGGCGCGCGTACCGCGAGTTCTACAGCTGGCGCAACATCGTCGCGCTCGTCCTTCGCGCACGGCGACGCGCGCGAGCACGCTGCGCCACCTCGCCTACACGACGGGCTGGAAGAAGCTCGAGCCGATGTGGGACCGGGTCATCCGCAGCGGCCAGGTGCACCGCTTCCTGCCGCTGCTCGAGACGATCCTCGACCGCTTCGGCAGCGGCGGCGGGGCGATGCCGGGCCGGCTGAGGCCTGCGGCCGGACCGCGGCCGGCCTCCCGCAGGGGAGCCGGCCGGCCCGGCGCAGTCGACCTCAGGCGAACGGCTGGTCCTTCAGCGAGCCTCCCCGGCCGCGCTTCTTGAACTGCGAGCGCCAGCCCCAGTTGGCCATGAAGCGGTAGCCGATGCTTGGGAATCGGCGGCTTGGCCATCAGCCGCACAGCCTCGTCGGGCACCGGGCGACCGGCGGCCAGCGCCTCGGCCGTGAGGTCGAGCGCCTTGACGGCCGAGCGCATCATGCCCTGCAGCTTGCGCAGCGGCTGGCCGCCCACCATGCCGCCGGCGGCCAGGATCAGGCCGCCGGCCCACTCGAACCCGGCTCGCGCGCGAAGTTGCGGCAGATCTCGATCGCGACCTCGTTGTGGTCGACCTCGGGGAACCCGGACTGGCAGATGGCCACGAAGGCCGGCCGGGCCGTCCGGCGACCGCCGCGCTCGCCGCCCGCGGCGTCCGCGCGCCGGCGCCCTCGGCGATCAGCTCGAGCGCGCGGATCGCCGGCGCCGGCAGGCAGTCGATGTAGAGCGGGAACGAGAAGACGACGAGGTCGGCCGAGGCGACGGCGGCGAGCAGCTCCTCCATCGTCTCCTCGCGTTGCGCACGGCCTTGGTCACGCGCAGCGTCTCCGTCGCCACGCCGCGCTTCTCCAGCTCCTCGAGCAGTAGCCGCCGAGCGACTCGGACGTGCTCTCGCCGGGCTTGGGGCTGCCGACCAGCAGCAGAGCCTTCTGCGGGGCCTTCATGCGACCACCTCTCTCCCGGCCGGCGCCGACGGCGTCGCGCGCCGGCTTCACGCCGACCTTGGCGAGCAGCGCCGTCGACGGCCACCCGCACCTCCCAGTCGCCGGCGCCGCTCTCGAGCACGCCGACCGCCCAGCGCGGCGGCTGCATGTTGAGCGTGTTGCGCTCGACCAGCCGCCGGAACGTCTCGCGCCTCCGGGCCTTCGGCCTGGCCGGCGGGGACGGTGCCGACCACGAGCAGGTCGCGCCGGCGCGCGTAGCGCTGCGGGTGGCGCGTCTCGCCGCGCCGCTTCTGCATGAACGGCTGCAGGATCGGGATCACGTGGTCGAGCGCCTTCTTGAGCTCCGACGAGTAGCCGCCGAACGTCACCGGCGTGAGGAAGACGACGAGGTCGCTGGGCACCCAGCGCTCGGCCACCTTGCGCCCGTCGTCGTGGTGCGCGCACACGCCCGGCGTCGTGCGTCCAGCACTTGAAGCAGCCTGCGCACCAGGCGATCTTGTCGTCGCGCAGGCGCCAGTCGTCGACGGCCCAGCCGCCTGCGGCCAGGCCGTCGACCAGCGCGTCGTGCGCCAGCGCCAGCGTCGGGTCGTCGTCGCGGCGCCCGTCCAGGAGCAGGGCGGCGCCGGTCGGGTTCGCGTTCATTCGCTTCGCCTCCAGGTGCTCGATGGTCTGCTCGGGTTCCAGTCCTCGGCGCCGGCGCGCGGCTCCGTGCGGGAGTTGCTCGAGCTTGGCGATGGTCTCGTCGCACCACTCGATGTACGCCTCGCTGGTGTGCTGACCGCAGCTCACGGTCATGAGCCAGTACGGGCGACGGGCGGCTCGTTGTCGCGCGTCATCACCTCGTCGTAGTGCGCGTAGCGCTCGAGCAGCGCGACGTGCTCGGCGCGGAACCGCTTGACGTGCTCGATCATCGCGGCCGGCCGACCTCCCAGCCGTGGAACAGCTTGAGCAGCACCTCGACCCTCTCCCTGACGGGGTCCGGCGGGCTGCGCCAGCCAGCGGTGCATCTCCTCGCGCCCGAGGTCGGTGATGGTGTACACGTTGCGGTCTGGCTTGCCGGTCTGGCGCTCGACCTCGCGCGTCGCGAGGCCCTCGTCCTCCAGCCGCTTGAGGATCGGGTAGATGGCGCCGTAGCTCTCGCTCCAGAAGTTGCCGAGGCTGTCGGCGTAGATGCGCCGGATGTCGTAGCCGGAGAGCGGCGCGTAGATGAGCAGGCCGAGCACCGCGTACTTCGTCTTGTTCTCTCGAGGCATCGCCCCTCCGTCGCCGACTCGTATGACGGACTGAGACTATATCTGTCTTGATATATAGCAGTCAAGCATTGCGCCCGGGGCGAACCGCATGCCCGTAGCACGACGTCCATAGTGCAAACCCCGTGACACGGGTAGACTCAAGTCACGAGAGACCACCGTCACCCAAAAGAAGGGAGCGGCAGATGGGGTTCATGGACGACGCCAAGAAGATGGCGGACGACGCGGCGGCGAAGGCCAAGCAGCTCGCCGCCGACGCCAAGGAGAAGTCCGGCCCGGCGCTCGACAAGGCCAAGGCCAAGGCCAGCGAGTGGACCGACAAGGCCAAGGCCACGCGGCGACCTGGGCGAGAAGGCCAAGCCGGCCGGCGACAAGGCCAAGGCCGAGGCGGCCGACATCATCGAGAAGGCGAAGGCCCAGGGCGCGGAGCTGATCGAGAAGGCCAAGACGCAGGGGCCCGAGTACTCGAGAAGGCGAAGGCGCAGGCGGCCGAACTGCTCGAGAAGGCGCAAGAAGCAGGCCGACGAGCTGCTCGCCAAGGCCAGGGGCAAGAGCACTGAGCCCCCCGCAGAGTGACGCGCTCGCGGCCGGCCCCGACGGCCGGCCGCGCTGCTTCTGGGCCGTCGGCGGCGCCCCCGAGTACGTCGTGTACCACGACGACTGAGTGGGGGCGCCCGGTCCTCACCGACGACGGCCTGTTCGAGCGCCTCACGCTGGAGGCGTTCCAGTCGGGTCTGTCCTGGCTGACGATCCTGCGCAAGCGCGACAACTTCCGTGCGGCGTTCGCGGGCTTCGACATCGAGGCGGTCGCGGCGTTCGGCGACGCCGACCGCGACCGCCTCATGGCCGACGCCGGCATCGTGCGCAACCGGCTCAAGATCGAGGCGGCGCTCTGCAACGCCGGCGCCGCCCTGCCGCTGATCGAAGAGCACGGCTCCCTGGCGGCGTTCTTCTGGCGCTTCCGGCCCGAGGCGCACACGTCGCCGCGCCGGCGCGACGACTGGGTGGGCCAGAGCCCGGAGTCGAAGGCCATGGCCAAGGAGCTCAAGCGGCGCGGCTTCCGCTTCGTCGGCCCGACGACCGCCTACTCGCTGATGCAGGCGGCCGGCATCGTCAACGACCACGCCGTGGGCTGCTGCGTGCACGGCGCGGTCGACGCCGAGCAGCGCGACGCGGCCAGGCGACTGGCGGCGGCGCAACTCGCCTGATCTCACTCTCACGAGCGACCGCCCGACGCCGGGGCATATGTGCGTCGGGGGTCGGCGCCTTCGATGGCACCCAATCGATGGCACCCTCGATGGCACCCCGATGGCACCATCGAAGGCTCCTACCCCCGCAGCGACACACCTCCCCCACGGGCGAGCCGGGCAGGCAGCCGCCGGGTCCGCCGTGCGGCGCTCACGCAGGACCGCGGCGCGCCCGGCCTTGAACAGCCATTCCGTGTGCGCAGCCTTTCTAGTAGGGTTGCGCCAGGTGGGTCGGCACGCGCTTCAGAGCGTCGCGCCGTCCGGGGTATCAGGCGCAAGGAGCAGATCCAGTGAAGGTCAAGCGAGCACTTATCTCCGTCTTCAACAAGAGCGGCGTCGAATCGTTCGCCAAGGGCCTCACCGACATGGGAGTCACGGTCATCTCCACGGGCGGCACGGCGAAGCTGCTCAAAGACTCGGGCATCCCGGTCACGCTGGTCGAGGAGGTCACCGGGTTCCCCGAGATGCTGGACGGGCGCGTCAAGACCATGCACCCGCGGCTCATGGCCGGTGTCCTGGCGCGCCGCGACGTGCCCGAGCACATGAAGACCATCCATGAGCACGGCATCGAGCCCATCGACATGGTCGTCTGCAGTCTCTACCCGTTCGAGGAGGTCGCCGGGCGGCGCGGGGTCGAGGACCAGGTCGTGATCGAGAACATCGACATCGGCGGGCCGAGCATGATCCGCGCCGCCGCCAAGAACCACGCGGGCGTCGCCGTGGTCACCAGCCACGACGACTACGACGAGGTCCTGGACGAGCTCAAGGAGACGGGCGAGCTCAAGTACGAGACCCTGCGTGAGCTCGCCACCCGCGCCTTCCACCGCACCGCGCACTACGACTTCGTCATCGCCAACTGGTTCAGCGAGACCGAGGGCGACTTCCCCGACTACGTCATGCGCGACTACGAGAAGGTCCTCGAGCTCAAGTATGGCGAGAACCCGCACCAGCGCGCGGCCTATTACGCCGAGGTCGGCCTGCGCCAGCACCTGCTCTCGCAGGTCACGCAGCTGCACGGCAAGCAGCTCGGCTTCAACAACCTCTACGACCTCAACGCGGCGCGCGCCATCACCGACGAGTTCACACTGCCGTGCGTGACCATCATCAAGCACAACAACCCCTGCGGCTGCGCGCTGGCAGAGAACCTCGCGGCCGCCTACGACAAGGCGTTCGCGTGCGACCCGGTGAGCGCGTTCGGCAGCGTGATCGCCGTCAATCGCACGGTGGACGTGCCGCTCGCCGAGCGTCTCTCCGACCTCTTCGTCGAGGTGCTCTTCGCCCCCGGCTACGAGCCCGCCGCGCTCGAGATCCTGCAGCGCAAGGCCGACATCCGCATCCTGCGCAACGAAGAGCGCCGGCAGATGAACCCCGGCGAGTTCGACTACAAGCGCGTCATCGGCGGCATCCTCGTGCAGGACAAGGACGGCGACATCGAGGAGCGCGACGAGATGACCGTCGCGACCGAGCGGCACCCGAGCGAGCAGGAGTGGGGCGACCTCATCTTCGCCTTCCGCGTGGCCAAGCACGTCAAGAGCAACGCGATCGTGCTGGCGAAGAACCTGGCCACGGTGGGCGTCGGCGCCGGCCAGATGAGCCGCGTGGACAGCACGCGCATCGCCATCGACAAGGCGCGCGGCGACCTGCAGGGCGCCGTGGTCGGCTCGGACGCGTTCTTCCCGTTCCCGGACGCCGTGGACCTGGCGATCGACAACGGCATCACCGCGTTCATGCAGCCCGGCGGCTCCAAGGGCGACGAGACCGCCGTGGCCGCCTGCGACGCCAAGGACGCCGCCATGGTGTTCACCGGGCGGCGGCACTTCCTGCACTGACGCGGGGCCGCGCGCGTCCGGACACCTCGAACGGCGCTGGCGAAGGGCGGGGAGGCTCGGCCGGCCGCCCCGCCCTTCGTCGTCTCTGGCGACTGTGCGGTCGTCCTTGGGGTCGCCCGTGCTGAGGTCGCCTCAGATGTCGGCAGGCTCCACGGCGAGCGCCGGGTCCGCCGCGGCCGCCTCCGGCGCCCGTCTCGCCGGCTTCGACGGGCGCTTCGAGCAGCACCCAGCGCGAGTCCCGGCGCGGGGTGGATGTACGCGAAGTAGTAGATCTGCGAGACGAGGCCGATCCCCAGCACCAGCAGCACGTCGCGGAGGTTCTGCTGCGTCAGCACGTAGGCCACGCCACCGAGGCCGATGAGAGGCCAGAGCGGCCAGAGCGGCATCTTGTAGTGCTCGGGCAGGTCGCTGCTTCTGCAGCCGCACGACGATCGCCGACAGAGCGATCAGTGCGTAGGTGAATACCAGTACGATGCCCGTCCAGGTGACAACCACGGCGACGTCGGAGGTGGCGGTGAGCACGGCGCCGAAGACCGCCATGGTCAGGGCGGCCACCCACGGCGACTTGTACTTCGGGTGGACCTTGGCAAGCCAGCCGCTGATCGGCTCGGGCCACGTCCGGTCCCTCCCGGAGCCGTAGATGATGCGGCACATGGTGACCACGATTGCGAGACAGCCGTTGAAGATGGCGATGAAGACCAGGAGGCTGACGACGGTGTTGACCGCCTCTCCTCCGAGACTGGTGAGGATGTACGACATCGGCGTCGGGCGGTGAGCAGGCCCTCGAGCGAGGGGGCTCCCAGGATCGCCACCGTGACGGGCACGAGCTCGAGGACCACCGTGAGCACCAGCGTCCAGAGCACGGCGCGAGCGATGCTGCGCCTCGCTCCTCTTGGTCTCTTCGGCGAAGCACACCGCCGAGCCGTAGCCGTTGTAGGCAAAGATCGCGATGGCGCCGGCGGTCATGACCGTGCCGAAGGCCACCGCCATCTCGTTGCCGTCGGCGCCGTAGGTCACCGGCGAGAACAGCACGCTCACCGGCTGGTTGATGTGCACCAGACCCAGCACCACGATCGTGCCCACGGCGATGAGCTCGATGGCCAGCAGGATGCCCTGCACGATCGCGTTGGTCTTGATCTCCAGCACGGCCAGGCCTCCGACCGCGAGCATGATCGCGGCGCCGACCAGGTTCGGGTTCTGGCCGGGCCAGATCACGGCGAGATACTGGCCCGCCCCCAGCGCGATCGAGCTCGGGATGAGCACCACCGAGACGAGCATGTACGCGAGCGTCGCGAACCCGAGAGGTCGCCCCAGGATCCTCGCGACGATGGGCGGCTCCCCCAGTCACCGGGTAGGCCGTGCCGACCTCGGCGTAGGAGAACGCCATTCCGACGCCGATCACGGCGGCGACGGCGAACGCCAGGAAGGCGCCCGTACCGGCGACGAAGTACGCGATGGGCGCGATGATGAAGACCGACGCCGTCGGTGCCACCCCTGAGATCGTGATCATCACGTTCCCCAGGACGTGGAGCGTCCTGTCGAGCTCCTGCTTGTAGTGCGAACCCTGCTCGTGCTGACTACCTGATTGCATTCCGAGCCACCTCCCCCTGAGACGTCCGTGTCAGATGAGCCGTCCTGTCAGGCTCAGCCATAGCACCCCCGCGCGTCGCCGTCCCGGCGCGTGGCCCCTCTCGCCGTCATCGGACGGTGCCCATCCGGTCGTACTCGCGCAAGACCGCGAGCAGACGCTCGGGGTCCAGAGCGTGAGCCGTCACGCCGTCGCGACCGACCATCGTCTCTGCGGCCAGTTGGGCGTTCAGGATCGCCTCTTGCGTCGCCTCGACCACGCTGTCGTACAAGGGGTCGAGGTAGTTGTTGGAGAGCGCCGTCGATGCGTGTGGTCAGCGGCGCCTGCCACGTCAGGCCAGAGCCGGGCAGCCGGTTGGCGGTGGAGAAGGCGACAAAGATGTCGCCGCTCCAGTGGTCGCCGGAATTGCCTGTGCGCGACACGCCCAGCCCGACGCGCTGCGCGAGGCTGTCGCACTGGTACGGCAGCAGAGGGGCATCGGTCGCGGCGATGCCGACAATGGAGCCGGCTCCGGGCATGCGGCACGAACGAGCCGGCCGGCGGGTTGACCGCGAACTCCGGCGGGTCCGGCAGCGGGATGACGGCCTCGCCGAGTTCGCGTCCAACGGGCGCGCCGTTCACCACGTAGTCCTCGCGCCAGCCGAAGTTGGCCTGCACGAGCACACCGACGGTGTACCCGCCCATCTCGGGCGGCAGCACGCGCGAGGCGGTGCCGATGCCGCCCTTGAACATGTAGCAGATCATGCCGGTGCCGCCGCCGACGCTGCCCTCCGGCACCGGCCCGCCGACGCGCCGACTCGTAGGCCGCGCGTACGTGCTCGGGCCGCACGTGCTGCCCGTTGATGTCGTTGAGGACGCCGTCCCAGGTCTCGCCGGCCACCGGCAGGCTCCAGTAGAGATGGTCGGGCCGCCGCGACTCGCAGTCGATGGCGGCGAGTGTGTCGCGCACCACTCCCACGCTGTGACTGTTGGTGAGTCCTATGCCGAGGTGAGCTGGCCCGATTGCCGCATCCATTGCAGGCCCGTGACCTCGCCGTTGCCGTTGAGCGTGTGGAAGCCGGCGAAGACAGGCTCCTCGCCGGGCACGCCCTCGTGTGGCCTGATGACGGTGACGCCGGTGCGCACCGGGCCACTGGCCGACCACCAGCGGGCCGTCACCCTCGACGAGTGTCGTGTGGCCGACGGTGACGCCGGCGACGTCCGTGATGGCATTGAACGGCCCGGGCTCCCCACGCCCGATGCGGACTGCCTAGCTCGCGAGCTCTCATGTGGATCTCCCCCTTGTTCGTACCTTGTACGGTACGATGTACGACATGGTGCGATAGACTACGACCCATGTCAAGTACCATCAGACGGCGGCGGCGCGCTCGCGGGGCGCTCACGCGCGAGCAGATCCTCACCTCCGCTCTCGTCATCGCTGACCACGAGGGCCTCGACGGCCTAACCATGCGCCGGCTCGCCGAGGAGCTGGGCTGCGGCACCATGACGCTGTACTCGCACGTCACTTCTCGCGACGACCTGCTCGCCGGCATCGTCGGCCTCGTCATCGACCGCCTCGATTTGACGCAGGTACCGGGCGAGACATGGCAGGAGTGCGCACGGCGCACGGTAGCCTCCTACCGCGCGCTCGCCTACGAGCACCCCGGAGCCTTCGAGCTGCTGGCGTTCGCCGACAACGACGTCGACCCGGTGGCGACGTACTTCGAGCGCCTGCTCTGGCCGTTCCAGGAGGCCGGCCTGACCGAGACGGCGGCGCGTACTTCCTCAGCGTCGCGGACGGCTTCGCCTCCGGCTTCCTTGCTGTACGAGTGCCGCTCGCTCATCCTGCGGCGGCAGGATGCCTCCGTCTCGCGACGAGCAACGCCATGAGGCGTCGCACCTCGCCGATCTGCACGCTCGCGAGGCGTTCGACACCGGCTTCGACGTGGTCATCCTCGGCATCGAGGCCATGTACCCTGACTGCGCCGCGCCGCGCGGCGACAAGACGTCTGACAGTGAGAGACCTCGCGGAGATCAGGCGCTCCCGGAGCTGAGCGACGGCCGGCTCAGGCTGCGGGCCTTGCGGCCCGAGGACAAGCCGGCCGTCGTCCGCGGCCTCAACGACCCCGAGTGCGGCCGCTTTCTCTGGGCGCCGCCGTACCCGTACGCCGAGTCCGACTTCGACGACTTCCTCGAGTTGCAGAAGACGGCGTGGCCGGAGCGCCGCAACGCGTTCTGGACGATCACCGATGCGGCGAGCCGGCGAGGTGCTCGGCGCCGATCTCCATCAGCGTCAGCGAGCAGCTCGAGAGCGGCGAGATCGGCTACTGGTGCGGCCCGTGGGCGCGCCGCCGCGGCGTGACCGCGGCGGCCGTGCGGCTGGTGCGCGACTGGGCGTTCGACGATCTTGGCCTGCTCCGGGTCGAGATCACCGCCTACAGCGACAACATCGCCTCCCAGCGCGTCGCGCTGGCGACGGGCTTCACGCGCGAGGGTGCACGCCGTAGTTACATCACCGCCCACGGCGTGCGCAGGGACGACGTCATCTTCGGCATGGTCCCGGAGGACCCGCGGCCGGCCGAGGGCGACCGGCGGCCCGGCGGCCTCGGGTGGCCGCGGCTCACAGACGGCCGGCTGCTCGTCCGGCCCTTCGAGCCGGACGACGCTCCGGCGGTGCAGGCCGCCTGCGACGACCCGGACATCGCCCACTGGATCCACCTGCTGCCGGCGCCCTACACGCTCGAGGACGCGCACGCGTTCATCAGCGACGCCCGCCGCCGGCTGATCGCGGACGAGAGCGCCCGCCTCGCGATCGCGGACGCGCGGACCGGCGAGCTGCTCGGCAGTGTCGGCATGAGTCACTTCGCCGACCGGCAGGCGGCAGAGGTCGGCTACTGGGTCAGGCGCGGGGCGCGCCGCCGTGGCGTAGCCCTCGCGGCGGCGCGGCTCGTCATCGACTGGGCCTTCGGTGAGGTCGGTCTCGAGCGCCTCGAGCTGCTCACGTACCCGGGCAACGCCGCCTCGCAGGCGCTCGCCGTCCGGCTGGGGTTCACCCGCGAGTGCCTGCTGCGCGGGTTCCTCGCGCCGGAGGAGGGCAAGAGCCGGGAGGGGCGGGTCGTGCCGTCTGCCGACGGCAGCCTGCCGCCCCGCGACGACCAGGTGCAGTTCGTGCGCCTGCGCTCCGACCCGGCGCCGGAGAGCTGACCGGCTCGGTTGCGCGGACCCCCGCCGGGCTGCCGGGGCGCGCAGGCTGCCGCCCATGGCGCGGCCGCCGGGGATGGTGAGACGTTCGGGGCACTGTGTTCCGGGATAGCCGGCGGATATCCGGATTGCTCCCCGCCGGCCAGATCCGGCTTCCACGGATACACGACGGATATCCGCTTTCCGAGTACCCGCCACGCCACACGCCACCGTGCTCCGGCGAAAAGAGGGAACCCAAGCAGAAGAGAGCCGCCGGACCTTGCGGCGCCGGCGGCTCTGTTCGGGCCTCTCACCCGATCGCTCCTCTTCCGATCCGGCAAGCCGCACCGGCGAGAAGTCTCTCAGGGCTTTCACCTGGCCCCTTCTCTCGATCCGGCGAACCGTCTCTCCGAGAAGTCCCGGGCCTCCCACCCGAACGCCCCTTCATCGATCCGGCGAACCGTCTCGCTGATGAGGTGACGGCACTCTACTCCCGTTTCCGCGGGGCGCAATCGTCAAGTGGCCTCAACCTCATTCAGCCTTTGCGCGAAGCTCATGCTTCGCACGCCCAGCGGTCTCGGCGCCGCGGACGGGCAGGTCGCTCCCCCGCAGAGTCTCTTCCTCCACATGAGGGTGAGGGTTTGCGGCTACTGGGGCCGTCCTCCCTGCCCGCCAGAGCTACGCACCGCCCGGTGGTACAATCGCTCCCCGCGGGCCGCTAGCTCAGTTGGTAGAGCAGGGGACTTTTAATCCCAAGGTCGTTGGTTCGATCCCAACGCGGCCCACCAAGAAGCCCACCAAGAAGCCCTGCATCTACGGCAGCAGGTCGTGTCCGAGACCGCGGATCTCCACGCTGCAGTCATCGCCGTCGATGCGCAGCAGCGCGACCGAGCGCGGCAGCTCGTAGTGCGGCAGACTGGCGGAGCCTGGATTGAGACACAGGGTGTGCTGCTCGCGGGTGACTTCGGCACAGTGCGTGTGGCCGTGGATGAGCACGCCGACCCCGGCGCTCAGGGCCTCCCGGACTTCGGGCTTCGCGTAGATGTCGAGCATCACCCGGTCGTGGACGACGACCATCCTGGTGCTCTCGAAGAGCTCTGTGGCAGTGAGAGGCAGAGCCAAACCCCACTGCTCGTCGTCACAATTGCCGCGCACCGCCGTGAGCGGAGCTATGGCCTTCAGCCTGGCAAGGACCTCTTCCTCACCCACATCTCCGGCGTGAATGATGTGATCGACGCCCGCGAAGAGCTCCTCGATCGCCGGGTCCAGACGACCGTGCGTGTCGCTGACCACCCCGATCAGCATGCGCCGTCGCCCCTCGATGTCCCTCTCACAAGGCCACCTTCCTCTCCGAGCCCGCTGCCGGTTCGATGCGAAGCCGGCGAGCCCCCCGCCTCTGTCCGATCCTACTGTCTATCGGTGACGGCAGGACGAGAGTGCAGGGGATTCAGGGCGGGACCTCGGTTTGAGCCCGCCCGGAAACCGGCGGATACTCGGAGTCGGGCACATGACGGCCTCTTGATCCAGGTCCCGCACCCAATCCGCCGCCCACCCAGGCTCGTGGGCGCTCACATGAGGAGACGCGCCGTGTCACTTCCTCGTCGCTCGACGCTCGGACTGCTCGCCGTGACGATCCTGCTTGTGCTGGCGCTCGCCGCCTGCGGCTCGGAGACGTCTGAGACGGACTCGACCGCGGACGCCCCGGAGCAGACCGCCCCGCCGAGCCCCGCCGGCGAGGGCATGAAGACGATCTACGTCGCCGGCGGATGCTTCTGGGGTCTGGAGAAGTACATCGGCCTGGTGGATGGCGTCGTGGGCACCGAGGTGGGCTACGCGAACGGGGAGAGCGACTCGGCCACGTATGGCGACGGCAGCGGGTACGCCGAGGCGGTCGAGGTCGTCTACGACCCGAAGGTGGCTCGTCTGAGCTTCCTGCTCGACCTCTTCTACGACGCGATCGACCCCACGTCGGTCAACCGGCAGGGCAACGACCTCGGCACGGAGTACCGCACCGGCATCTACTACACGGACCCGGCCGACAAGGCCGTGATCGAGGAGTCGCTGGCGCGACTGCAGCGGGACTACTCGGACCCCATCGCCATCGAGAGCGGCCCGCTCACCACCTACACGCGTGCCGAGGACTACCACCAGGACTACCTGGAGAAGAACCCCGGCGGCTACTGCCACATCCCGGAGAAGCTGTTCGACGCGGCGGCGTCCGCGCGGCCGGACGCCTCAAGCACCCCGGCCCCGGAGTAGTCCCCACCTACCTGACGCGCAGTACCCGGCTGTACGGACTCGTCGCCGAGAGCCACTGCGTGCACGCGACCACCGTGGTCTTGAAGCGGTACCGCCCGATGTTCGCGCACACGTAGTCCGCCGAGTAGGCGGCGCCGGCCGCGCTCGCCGATACGACCGCCGCGCGCTTGCTGTACGGCCGCCAGGCGCCACGCACGTAGCGGTACGCCCTCACCAGCACCGTGCCGTAGGACGAGGGCGCGCCGGGCAGCACCCCCTTGACCTTGAATGTCCGCAGGTGCCTGACGGCCCGGGGGCACGCCGGACGCGGGACGACGGGCGCCACCCGGTCGTCCACCTTCTGCAGGAGGATGCTCACGCGCTCGTACAGCATGTCCGCGGTAGCGAGGTCGAGGAGGCCGTCGGCGTTGAAGTCGGCGACGACGAGCGCCGACGAGAAGTCCGAGGCGGCGAAGAAGGTCGGCCGCGCGAAGCCGCCGCGCCCGTCGCCGAGCAGCACGGCGACGTTCGCCGCAGCCGCGACGACGAGGTCGGCGCGACCGTCTCCGCTCACGTCGGCCGCCTCGACCGCCAGCGCGGTCGACAACGCCGGGTAGTCGCTGCGCGCGCCGAGCGCGCCCGCGGCGGTGGCGAGGCGCACGCTGACCGTCCCGGCGGAGTAGTTGGCCGTGATCACGTCCGCGCGATGGTCGCCGTTGAGATCGGCGACGGCGAGCGAGCGCGGATCCCGGCCCGTCACGTAGTCGGCGCGCGCGCCGAAGCCTCCCGCGCCGTCGCCGCGCAGGAGCGTGACGCGCGAGGCCGCGGCGTCGGCCGTCGCCAGGTCGAGGTCGCCGTCGCCGTCCACGTCCCCGAGGGCCAGGGCGACCGGCCCGGCGGTCGTGGCGTAGTCCGCCGGCGAGCCGAAGGTGCCGTCGCCGGCTCCCAGCAGCACGCTGGCGACGCCGGCCTCGCGCCCCGGCGCGAGCAGATCGAGGTGCCCGTCGCCGCTCACGTCGGCGAGGGTGACTTGCGCCGGCACCTGGCTCAGGTGGATGTGCTTGCCGAGCACGAACGTGCCGTCCCCGGCCCCGAGCGACTTCTCGCACGACCCGGAGTCGTCCGCTCTGACGACGTCGAGGTCTCCGTCTTCGTCGATGTCACCGAGCGCCAGGTACTCTCCGCCGCCGACGTAGGACGCCAGCGGGGAGAAGCCTCCCAGGCCGTCGCCCAGCAGGACGCTGAAGGTGGAACTGCTCTCTCCCGTGGCGAGGTCGGCGTCGCCGTCGCCGTCCAGGTCGCCGGCCGCGATGGAATACGGGGTGTCCCTGACCTCGTGGTGCACGGGAGGCAGGAAGAGGATGGCGTGGGCGGCGGGAGGCGCGACGGCGAAGCCGACCGCGGCGGCCAGCGCCACAGTGACGGATGCGACGACAGGAATCAGCCTCACGTCCCCCTCCTCCTGACGACCCGGCGCCTGCCGGCGCCGGACACGGTCCACTGATGACCATCGTAGCCTGCAGGGCTCGGCGGTCACAAGCCGAGAGCGAACCGTGGCGTTCCCGCCAGACCGTGAGGGTACAATCGCCGTCAGACGAGAGGAGCCCTTTGGCCCGCTACCACAACGTACTGGGGACGCGACGCGTCCCCGACTCTTTGCTCCGGGCGATCATCCGGCGGCGGCTGCGTGACAAGCTCGAGCAGGTGAGCGCCGCGGCCGGCGGAGACGACGCGGCGGCGCTGCGCAGCTACGCCGCCGCGCTCGCGGCCGGCCCGTTCGCCATCCACCAGGATGCGGCGAACCGGCAGCACTACGAGCTGCCCACGGCCTTCTTCCACGAGTTCCTGGGGCCGCGGCTCAAGTACAGCGGCTGCCTGTGGCCGGACGGCGTGGACGACCTGGCCGCCGCCGAAGAGGCGATGCTGGCGCTCACGTGCGAGCGCGCCGGGCTCGAAGACGGCATGCGCGTGCTGGACCTCGGCTGCGGCTGGGGCTCGCTCTCGCTGTTCATCGCCGAGCGGTACCCGGGCTGCCGCATCACCGCGATGTCCAACTCGCGCACGCAGGGCGAGCACATCCGGGCCGCCTGCTCGGCCGCCGGCCTCGGCGGAGTCACTCCCGTCACCGCCGACATCGCCGCCTACGACCCGGAGCGGCGCTTCGACCGCATCCTCTCCGTGGAGATGTTCGAGCATGTGCGCGACTACCAGCGGCTCTTCGCGCGCCTCAGGAGCTGGCTGGAGCCGGACGGGCGCGTCTTCGTCCACGTCTTCAGCCACGCGCGGTACGCGTACACGTTCGACGACGACCCCGGCGACTGGATGGGCTCGCGCTTCTTCAGCGGCGGGCAGATGCCGGCACACGACCTCTTCCTGCAGTTCGACGACGACCTGGTGACGGATGAGCGCTGGTGGGTCGAGGGCAGGCACTACGCGCGCACGCTGGAGGCCTGGCTGCGGCGCTACGACGCGCGCGCCGCGGTCATCAAGCCGATCCTCTCCGCCACCTACGGCGAGGCCGCCGCCGACTGGTGGGTGGACTGGCGGCTGTTCTTCCTTGCCTGCGCCGAGACGTTCGCCTACGGCGGCGGGCGGGAATGGGGCGTCTCACACTACCGTTTCGCGCCACGGTGAGCGGGAGTCCACCCGCCCCCGCCGCGGCGAGACCGAGGGAGGCCGCTCGTGGCTGAGGGACCGCGCCGCGTCGTCATCACCGGTATGGGTATCGTCTGCCCCCTGGGCAACGACGTGGAGACCTCCTGGCGCCGGCTGGTCGCCGGAGAGAGCGGCATCGCCACGATCACCGGGTTCGACCCGTCGCGCGTGGACTCGCGCATCGCGGGCGAGGTCAAGGGGTTCGACCCGGCGGAGTTCATCGAGCGGCGCGCCGCGCGGCGCATGGACGCCTACTCGCAGTACGCGGTGGCGGCGGCTCGCCAGGCCGTGGCCGACGCCGGGCTGGATGTGGCCGCCGAGGCCGAGGACATCGGCGCCGTGGTCGCCAGCGGCGGCGGCGGACTGAGGACGTTCGAGGACCAGCAGCGCGCGATCCTGGAGCGCGGGCCGAAGGCGATGAGCCCGTTCTTCGCGACCATGATGATCCCCAACATGGGGGCCGCGCACGTCTCGCTGCACCTCGGCACCAAAGGTCCGCTGCTGGCGGTGACCACGGCCTGTGCCGCCGGCGCCGGCGGCATCGGCGACGCGTTCGAGATCATCAAGCGCGGCGCCGCCGTAGCGATGCTGGCCGGCGGCGCCGAGGCGCCCGTCAACGAGACGGGCCTCGCGGCCTTCGGCGCGATGCGCGCGCTGAGCACGCGCAACGACGCGCCGGAGCAGGCGTCGCGGCCCTTCGACGCCGGCCGCGACGGCTTCGTCATCGCGGAGGGCGCCGCGATCCTCGTGCTCGAGGAGCTCGAGCACGCTCGCGCGCGCGGCGCCCGCATCTTCGCCGAGGTGGTCGGCTACGGCATGAGCTCCGAGGCCTTCCACGTGGCGCTGCCCGACCAGAGCGGCGTCCCCCAGTCGCGCGCCATGCTCGCCGCCCTGCGTGAGGCCGGGCTGGCGCCGGACGACGTCGACTACGTCAACGCGCACGGCACGGCGACGCCGGCCGGTGACCTGGCCGAGACGCGCGCGCTCAAGCTCGCCTTCGGCGCGCGCGCCCCTCGGGTGCCCGTCTCGTCGACGAAGTCGATGACCGGGCACCCGCTCGGCGCGGCCGGCGCCATGGAGGCGGTCTTCTGCGTCCGCGCCATCACCGACGGCATCGTCCCGCCGACGATCAACCTGACGGACCCGGACCCGGAGTGCGACCTCGACTACGTGCCGGGCGCCGCCCGCGCCGCCTCCGTCCGGGTCGCGATGTCCAACTCGTTCGGCTTCGGCGGCCACGACGTCTCGCTCGTCTTCAGGCGCTACGACGAGGACGGCGACTGATGGGCCTCTTCGAGGGCAAGACGGCGCTCGTCGTCGGCGTCGCCAACCGCGGGTCGATCGCCTGGGGCATCGCGCAAGCGCTGCGCGACGAAGGGGCGCGGCTCGGCTTCTGTACGCCGCGCCCTCCCTCGAGCGCCGCGTGCGGCCGCTCGCCGAGAGCGCCGGCGCCGAGCTGATCGAGGAGTGCGACGTCACCGACGACGCGGCGCTCGACCGCCTCTTCGAGCGTGTCGGCGTAACCTTCGGCGAGCTGCACGTGCTGGTGCACGCCGTCGCCGCCGCGCCGCTCGCCGAGCTCGCCGGCCGCTTCTCCGAGACCTCGCGCGAGGGGTTCCACGCGGCGCTCGACGTGAGCACGTATTCGCTGCTCGCGCTGACGCGCCGGGCCGCGCCGCTCATGCCTCCGGGCGCGGCCGTCCTGACGCTCACGGCCATCGGCAGCAGCCAGGTGCTCCCGCGCTACAACGTCATGGGCGTCGCCAAGGCGGCCCTCGAGGCCTGCGTGCGGTATCTGGCCGACGACCTCGGCCCGCAGGGCATCCGCGTCAACGCCCTCTCGCCGGGCGCGGTCAAGACCCTCGCCGCGAGCTCCGTGCCGGGCTTCCGCGACGCGTACCGGGAGACGGCACGGATCACGCCGCTGCGCACCAACGTCACGCAGGACGACGTCGGCCGCACGGCGGTGTGGCTCTGCTCCGACTGGGCCCGGGCGGTCACCGGCGAGATCGTCTACGTCGACGCCGGCTACCACATCCTCGGCGCCACGACGCGGCCGGACGCCGCGGACCAGCCGCAACCGGACGCCGCGAACCCGCAGCGGCCGGACCAAGGCGGCGCGGTCGCGCCGCCGGACCCGCCGGCCCGCTAGACCGCCGCGCCCGCCAGCTGCTGCTTGATCTCGCGCTTCAGCACCTTGCCGACGGCGTTGTGCGGCAGGCTCTCCACCACCACCAGCCTCCTGGGCAGCTTGTAGGCGGCGATGTCCTTCTGCCGGAGGAAGTCGGTGAGGTCGCTCAGCTTCAGCTCGGCGCCCTCCCGCGGCACGACGGTCGCGGTGATGACCTCCTCGCCCAGCTTGCGCCCGTCGGGCACACCGACCACCGCCACCTCCTGGATCCCGGGGTGGTCCGACAGCAGGTACTCGACCTCCTCGGGGGCGATCTTCATGCCGCCGCGGATGATGAGGTTCTTGAGCCGCCCGACGAAGCGGTAGCGGTCGTCCCCGGCGCCGGCCACCGTGAACAGGTCGCCGGTGAGGAAGTACCCCTCGTCGTCGAACGCGTCGGCCGTGATCTGCGGCCGCCGCCAGTACCCCGGGAAGACGGTGGCGCCACGGATGGCGAGCTCTCCCACCTCGCCCGGTTCGCTGACCTCCTCGCGCGTCTCCGGATCGAGCAGCCTGGTCTCGATCATGTCGCCCGACACGGTTGGACCACGCGAACCCCGGGACGCCGAGGCGCGGGAAGTACAGGGCGCGCTCCTCCGGGTCGGGGATGTCGACGGGGTCGCTGGCGAGCGCAGTGCCCTCGTTGGCGCCGAAGAAGTTGAGGATGGGGATGCCGTGGCGCTCCTGCCACTGCGCGACCATCCAGGGCGAGAGCGGCGCCGAGCCCGAGCCGATGTTGCGGATGTGACTCAGGTCCGCGTTCTCGAGCATGCCGGGGCGGAGCAGGAGGAGGTTGAGGAGCACGGGCGGCGCGACGGTGTAGGTCACCTGCTCGCCGCCCAGCTGCGCCAGGAAGACGGGCAGCTCCAGCGGCTGGTGCATCACGAGCTTGCCGCGCGTGAGCAGCCAGGGCACGAGCATGCCGCCGATGGCCGACATGTTCACCAGCGGGAAGGGATTGAGCAGCGTGTCGCCCTCCTCGAGCCCGGCGGCGTCGACCGTCGCCCAGGCGATGGCTATCCAGAGGTTGTGGCTGCGCGGCACGCCCTTGGGCTCGGCGACCGTGCCGGAGGTCCAGCAGATGGTGAACACGTCGTTGGCGGAGACGGGGTGCGCGGCGGCGTAGGCGTCCACCGCGCGCGTGTCGGTCTCCGTCTCCAGGATCGCGGTGAGCGACGAGACTCCCTGCGGCAGCTCGTCGCCGAGCGCGATCACCTGCTCGACCGACGGGTACTCCGGCTGCAGGCCGCGGATCATCGCCAGGTGGTCGTGGCCGGCGAAGACGCCGGCTGTGACCACCACCCTCGGCTCGGTGAGCTCCAGCGCGTGCCGCAGCTCGTGCGTGCGGAACTGCACCGGCAGCGGGGTGAGGATGGCGCCGATGCGCGCGGCGGCGAGGTACACCACGACCAGCTCGACGATGTTGGGCAGCTGGACCATCACGACGTCGTCGCGGCCGACGCCGGCGTTGAGCAGCGCGTCGGCGAGCCGGTCGGTCGCGGTCTTCAGCTCGCCGTAGGTCATGCGCCGCGGCTCGCCTCCGGCCAGCGCGGCGCGGTTCGGCGGGTCGACCACGGCGACCGCCTCGGGCGCGCGGCGCACGTTCTCCAGGAAGAGGTCGGCGAGGGTCTCGTCCCCCCACCAGCCGCGGGCGGTGTACTCGGCGATGCGCTCGGGGGACTCGAGGATCATCAGGCCTCCTGTGTGGTCGTCGGCACGCCGGACGAGTTTAGAGGTTGGCGATAGGCGTTATGCGGGAGTTGTGTGCTCCCGCGCACACGGCGAAACCTCGGAGGGCCGGCGCAGCCGGCCGCCGAGCGGCGCTCGGCGCGGCGTTCCTCGCGTCAGCCGGCGACCGCGAGGAGAAGCTCGCGCACCCAGTCCGGCAGACGCAGGGCACGGCCGGTCTCGGGCTCGATCACCGCCATGCGCGTGAACCCGGTGGCGAACAGCACGCCGTCACGCGTCACCTCGTAGTCGAACGAGAAGGACGCCGGACCGATACGGTCGAGGAGCACGTCGACCTCCAGCAGGTCGTCGATGCGGGCGGGGCGGACCACGTTGATGCCCGCCTCGATCACCGGCATGGCCACGCCGCGCGTGACGAACTCGCCCACCGGCACGCCGAGCCCTCGCAGCGCCTCGACCCGGGCCACCTCGAAGTACCTGAGGTAGGCGGCCGGGTGCAGAGAGCCCGTCGCATCGCTGTCTGAGTAGCGCACGCGCATCGGCGTGGTGAAGCGCCGGCGCGGCTTGTCGGTGGTGTCCACGCCGGGCAGTGTAGCATCGAGGAAGCCGCGGCCGCGCGCCGGCCCCGACCGTGCGCCGGCTCAGTCCGCTGCCGGCGTCCCCGCGCTCTTGCGGCGCGCCCGGTACTGCTGCGCCTTGTGGCGCGCGCCGCACACCTCCATGGAGCACCAGTGCCCCGAGCGGTTCTTGGAGTGGTCGTAGAACGCCCACTGACAGGTGTCGCTGCGGCAGGCCTTGAGCCGCGGCCAGGTGTCGTTCTCCATCGCGCGGTAGACGATCACGAGCAGCCGGCCGAGGGCGGCGTCCACCGTCTCGCCCTCGGCCTGCAGGCGGGCGCTTCCCTCCGCGTCCACGTGCAGGCGCAGGCGGGCGCGCGCGGCCACGTCGTTGAGCGCGCGCCCCGCCTCGATCGGCATCTGATGGCCGTCGTTGTTGGCCAGCAACAGCTCCCGCAGCGCCTCGCGGAACCGCAGCGCCCGCGAGACGTCGGCTGCGCGGGCGGTGCCTCCCTCCGGCAGCAACCCCTGCTCGCGGAGCCAGGTCGCGAGTTCCTCCGGTCGCTCGACGCTGTCCACGCCTTCGTCGATATCCAGCGTGTTCACGAACTCCCGCACCAGCGCCAGTTCGCCGGGGGCATCTTTGGACTGCGGCGCCATCGTCTCCTCACCTCTCAGGGTCATGCACGGAGTGCTCGACGCATGTATACCACCAAAAGGTGTTTACTAGTGATGCGTTACCGGTATAATGATTTCAGTGGTTACGCACTGGCGGGCGGGACCGAGGCCCTCAAGCAGAGGAAAAGGGTGAGCAGGATGTACGACTTCGTGGCTCTGGACCTGGTGAGGCAGCAGCGGGCGCAGCTCGAGCGCAAGGCCGCGCACGCCCGGCTGGTGCGTGAGGCGAGGCCGCGCAAGCAGCGCGGTCGCGAGACCCAAGGCAGGTGACGACGATGATGACGACACGCAGCACATGGAGCCGCGTCGGCGACGTGGCGAAGGCGCTCGGCGACGCCGTCGCGACGCCGCGCGGAGCGGCCCCGGATAGGGCTGCTCGCGCCGGAGTGACGCAGCGCAAGCACTGGTGAGCGCCACGCGGGCGGGCGCCGGCCGGGCAGCGAGCGCAAGACGCGACGGGAACGGGGCGGATCCCCTTCGGGAGCCGCCCCGTTCCCGTACAGGTATACTCCCCCGGCGGCACACCTCGTGCCCCCATCGTCTAGCGGCCTAGGACACCGGCCTTTCAAGCCGGCGGCACGGATTCGAATTCCGTTGGGGGCACCACTTCTTCCCCTGCTCGCCGCGCCGCGTGGGCCCGCGAGGCCGCGAATGAGTGCGCCTACTCCCGAAGCGCGGGCGGTGGTGGCGGATCGCCTCGGGGAGCCGGAGGCGGGGTCACGAGTTGCTGCTCCCGGCTCTCTCCGCCTGCGCGCCTCCAGAGTCTCGCGCCTCATGCGGACGAGCGTGACCACGACCAGCCCGACGATGATCACGCCGAGCATGGCGAAGATCAGGTTGAGCGGTCCGTGAGCTACCAATCGGACGATGACCCATCTCCTCCGCGTCATCCTTTGCAGACAGGATAGCAGCGTGGTCATGACCACCCCGGCCTCCGGTCCGGAGGCTCGGCGCGATCAGGCGCGGCGCGGCGCCCGGCGCGTGGGTGGCGCCGTACGCGTGTCCCCAGAGGGGCTGGCGAGCTGACGCTCGAGGGCGGTGAAGGCACTGATGACCTCCGGCGCCTCGAAGGCGCGGTTGCGCCTGCCCACCGTGGTCTGCGAGAGCACCTTGGCCTCCGCAAGGCGAGCGATCGCCTGGTTGGTCGCCTGGGCGCTGCGCCCGATCAGGTCGGCGGCGCTCTGTACCGTCAGGATCGGAGCGCCGGGCAGCCGGCGAAGGAGCAGGTCGGCGGCCGAGCCGGCGCGCACGCGGCCGAGGCGCTCCCGCCACGTGAGCTCCAGCGACTGGACGCGCTCCTCGAAGGCGTCGGCGTCGGCGACTGCCCGCCTCGCCGCGGTGGCAAAGAGCCCGACCCAGCGCTCCAGACCCTCTTGGGCGGCGCGCGAAGACGCCGCTCCGCGGTAGCGAGTACCGGTGAGCGCAGCGATGTACTCCTTGGCCCAGGTGGCAAGGATCAGAGAGACCGGCGGCAGGACCCGCGAGACCACACCCCGACGCCGCAAGACCAGATGGATCAGCGCCCGTCCCACGCGCCCGTTGCCGTCGACGAACGGGTGGATCGTCTCGAACTGGGCGTGCGCGATCGCAGCCTGGGCAACGGCGGGCAGCGAATCGTCGTTGCAGAAGGCGCAGAGGTCGCCGACCAGGCCGGGAACCGCCTCCGGCGGTGGCGGCACGTAGTCGGCCGAGCAGGGGTTGAAGGACGAGCCTCCGATCCAGTTCTGCTCGTTGCGGAGCTGGCCGCCGTGCATCTCGAGGCGCGTGCCGAGCAGCAGGCGACGATGGATCTCGAGGAGCAGGTCGACCGTGACGACGTCGCCTTCGCCGACGCTCCCGATCGCGTAGAGCATGGCGTCGATGTTGCCGAGAACGTCGGCCGCGGTCACGTCGCGAGCCGGTTCGCCCAGCTTGCGCTCAGCGTCGGCGTGGAGCAGGCGCCGGGCGCCGATCTCGAGTCCCTCGATGCGTGATGAGGCGACCGATTCGGTGCGCAGCAGCAGGCGCGCCAGCGCCTCGCTGTCGGCCAGAGCACCCGCCTCGAGGCCGAACCGCGCCAGAGCGGCCTCGGCCTCGCTGACGTCGGCGGCGACGCGCCCATCGAGGACGACCTCGCGGCCGACCAGAGGGTCGGGAAGATAGGCCTCGTAGTCACAGGAGCGGCGGTCCTTGCGCGGCAGACCGGAGCCCGCGTCGCTGACCCAGTGCCGCCTGAGGACCTTGGCCACATCGACCCCTTAATCAAGGTTACACACTAACGTTGATTATAATGCCACACGAATCAAGCTTACGGTACTCCCCCGGCCCGCAGGTTGACCATGGTCAAGATTGCGGCCCGGCTCACGCCGGGGATGGTGACAGGAGCCCAGTATGCCACCACCGGAGGAGACAGCGTGCGTGACGACGGCCCTATCCCCGATGCGCCCGCGGCAGGAGACATCAGCCTCGGCGACGTGGTCGCCGGCGACTACCGCACGGCCGCGGTCTTCGAGCGGCACGGCATCGACTTCTGCTGCGGCGGAGCTGTGACTCTTGCAGCCGCCTGCGCCGCTCACGGCATCGACCCGGCCGCGCTGGCGCGGGAGCTCGAGGCGGCCACGAGCTCGCCGGCGCGGCAGCACGCGGACTACGGGGCCTGGACCCTGACGCGCCTCATCGACCACATCAAGGCCATCCACCACACCTACGTGCGGGCGAACGCCGCCCAGACCGCGGCCTACGCCCGCAAGATCGCGGAGGTACACGGCGCCGGGCACCCCGAGCTCGCCGTGATCGCCGCCGCGTTCAACCAGCTCACGGCCGAGCTGACGGCCCACCTCGAGCAGGAGGAGGAGGTCGTCTTCCCGGCCATCAAACGCGCCGAGGCCGCCGGCAGGACCGGCTCGGCGCCGGAGGCCACGGACGCCGAGACGATCGCGCTCGGCATGGAGGCGCTCGTGCGCGAGCACGTAGAGGTCGGCGCGGCGCTGCACCACATCCGCGACCTGGCCATGGGCTACGGGCTGCCGCCCGACGCCTGCGCCACCTGGTCGCTCACCTACGAGCGCCTGCAGGCGTTCGAGGCCGACATCCACAAGCACGTCCACCTCGAGAACAACATCCTGTTCCCCCGTGCCGGCGGCCGCTTCCTACCGGCTCCCTGAGCCAGGTCACCGCACCTCACCGAAGTGAGAGACCGATGGAACTGAGAGAGACGATCGACCCCGGCATCTGCGGCTACTCCGTGGCCGTCACGGCCAGGACGGACGACGCCAGGCACGTCGAGTTCACCATCGACTCCGACTGCGAGCTGCTCGGGAAGCTGGCCGAGCGGATCGCGGAGATCTCACCGGTCGACGCGATCCAGTCGCTGAGCCGGGACGAGAACCCGATCCTCGCGGAGGCGAGCGGCCTGCTGCGCTCGGCGGGCTGCTGTGAGGCCTGCGTGGTACCGGTCGGCGTGGTGAAGGCGATGTACATCGTGACCAACCTTGCGCTCGCCAGGGACGTCTCGCTGACGCTCGTCCCGAGGTAGCCTGAATGCCATGAAGAGAGGCCTCCGTGGTGGCATGCTCCGAGTGTCACCACGGAAGCGGCGACCAGGAGACCTCTCCCATGATGTACGCCGGACTCGATCTGTCAAGGAAGCGGGCGGACGTCTGCCTGCTCGATGAGGATGGCGAGCGCGTCGCCGTCACCGCGGCGCCGCCCGACGCCGACGGGCAGGGGAGCGCGTGCGGGAGAACAAGCCTCGTTGTCACCCCCGCGGCCCGACGCAACCGTTCCCGGCGCGTCTCGGCGCTGCTACAGTGGGGAACAAGGAGGACGTGCACATGAAGCTTCAACTCACAGCGGTGTTCGAGAAGGTCCCCGAAGGATACATCGGCTACGTCGAGGAGCTTCCCGGCGCCAACACGCAGGCCGAGACGCTCGACGAGGCCCGCGAGAGCCTGGCCGAGGCGGTCAAGCTCGTGCTCGGAGCCAATCGCGAGCTCGCGGAGGAGCGCCTCGCCGACCGCGACGTCATGCGGGAGCCTCTCTCCATCACAGCGTGAAGCGCGCCGATCTCCTCCGTCACCTGACAGCAAACGGCTGCGAACTGCTCCGCGAGGGCTCTCGGCATTCAGTCATCGTCAACCGTGCGGCCGGCAAGGCTACAGCTGTCCCTCGCCATCGCGAGATCAACGACTTTCTTGCCAGGAAGATATGTCGCGACCTCGACGTGACGGAGCCGTGACGATGCCTCTACCGGCACCTGGCGCCCGGTCATCTCGTCGTCACTTCTTCCAGTAGTCGAACTCCGCCTCGTACTTGCTGCCGCTGAGGTCGGCGACGCTGTCGGTGAGGTAGCCCTGCGCGTCGGCGATGGCCTGGTTGTAGACGCTCGGGGCGATCTCGCGCAGGCAGAAGTCGAGCACGCGCAGCGCCTTGAGGTCGCCGATGGGCTCGTCCATCTCCTCCTCGAAGAACCGCTTGATGGACGCCACCAGGCGCTTCTCGGTCTCGTCGGTCAGCTTGACCGCCATGCCGGGCTCCTTTCCGCCGGGTCGGCCGCGCCGGGAGCCACTCCCGGCCGGCCCCGAGTCTATCGCCGCGCCCGGACGTCCCGGCCGGACGTCCCGGCCGGACGTCCCGGCGCGGTGCTAGCATCGGGCGCGGTCAGCGAGGCAGGAGCGAGAGGAGCGGGTCATGTGCGCAGCGCCGGTCAACTGGGACGACGCCCCTGTGCGGCAGGTCGAGGTGGGGCCCATCGCGGGCGCCTGGCGGGACCTCGGCACGGCCGCCGGCACGCGGCAGGTCGGGCTGCGGCGCATCGAGGTCGCGCCGGGGCGCAGGTCCACGCCGGCGCACACGCACAGCGGCGAGGAGGAGGTGTTCTTCGTCCTCGCCGGGTCCGGTCTGAGCTGGCAGGGCGGCGAGACGTACGAGGTGGCCGCCGGCGACTGCCTGGTGCACCTCATCGAGGGGCCGGCCCACACCCTCATCGCCGGCCCGGAAGGTCTGGACGTCCTCGCCTTCAGCGAGCGCTGCGTCTCGCGAGGCCTGCTACCTGCCCAGGGCCAAGGTCTCGTGGCTGGGCAGCAGCTGGGTCACGGCCGGCGACACGCCGCATCCGTTCGCGCAGGAGGCGGCGGCCGGCGAGCTCGAGCTGCCGGCGGAGCCCTCGCCACGCCCGCCGGGCATCGTCAACCTCGAGGACGTCGAGGCGCTCGAGGTCGCGCGCGGCGAGTTCGGCTCGGTCCGCCGGTCGGTGAGCGAGGCCGCCGGCGCCGTGCGCACGGCGCTCCGGCACTTCGCGCTCCCGCCCGGCAAGCTCGGCGTGCCGCCGCACTGCCACAGCGGCGCCGAGGAGCTCTTCGTGGTGCTCGAGGGCGACGGCGTGTACCTCGAGGGGGCGCCGGGTGCGACCGGCTGGGAGCCGGAGGAGCACCCGGTCGCGGCCGGCGACGTCGTCGCCGCGCTCGCCGGCGCCGGCGCCGCGCACGCCTTCCGCGCCGGGCCGGCCGGCCTCTCGTACCTCGCCTACGGCGACCGCGTCGCCGCGGACACCATCTGGTACCCCCGCTCGCGCAAGATCGCCTTCCCCGGCCTCAAGGTCATCGGCCGCCTGGAGCCGCTCGGGTACTGGGACGGCGAGGAGTAGGCCGTCCTCACGCTCGCCGCAGCCGCCCGTGCTACGCTCCCCGCGCACACTCCGGGGAGGTGGACATGCTCGTCGCGACGTTCGGCCCGACCACCGCGTGGCAGGGCCGCGAGATCATCTGGGACGTGGACCACTTCATCCTCGTCGGCCACGGCGCCATCCCCGCCGCCGGCGTGCTGGACTACGACCGGCGCGGGCAGCTGGTCTGGGCAGACCCAGCGCTCCGCTCCTGGGCCTACGAGATCGACCTGTGGGAGAACGGCGGCCGGAGCTCCCTCGGGCCGGCCGCCGGCGCCGGAACGGCCGGCGCATCCGCGCGCCGGCGCCGCGCCCGGCGCGGGTGCCGCGAAGCCGGCGCGGCGCGGCATCCCCGCCTGGGTGATCGTCGTCATCGTGGTCGCCGTCCTGGCGCTCATCGCCGCCATCGCCGCGGCCGTCATCCTGCCGTCGCTGATCTCCCGCACCACGGAGACGCTGGCCCAGGACCTCGACCGTCAGCGCCAACATCTACAACCTGCAGATGGGCATCGAGACCTACGCGGCCGGCCACGCCGGGCGGTTCCCGGACCCGACGCGAGATGAACGCGATCGGCATGAGCGGCTACGTCACCGCCTGGCCCGTCAACCCCTACACCGACCAGCCCATGGGCGACGGCGGGGGCGAGGGCAACTTCAGGTACGAGCGTCAGCCCGGACGGCGGCGCCTACAGGCTCATCGGCTACGGCGGCGGCGGCAAGACCGTGATCGAGGTCAGCGGAGGCGACGAGACCACGGTCTGAGGGCCGGCCGGGCCGGGCGCCGGCCTGCCTCAGGGCGCCCGGCCTACGCCCGCCTGCGCACCAGCAGCGCCACGGCCGCGAGCACGACGCCCACCGCGCCGACGGCGATGCCCACGTAGCCCAGCGTCTTGGCGCTCGACACCTCGCTCGAGACCTCGCTCGCCACCTGGCTGCTCACGTCCTTCGCGCTGACGACCCTCTCCAGCTCCTTGTCCAGCCGCTGCGCCACCTGGTCGGTGCCCGGCACCTTGACCGGGAACTGCACGGCCTGCGCGTCCTCCACCGGCGAGAACGTCTTGGGCGAGCTCGTCACCTTCAGATCGACCTTGACGCCCTCGACCTTGCCCTTGACGTGGAACGTGTAGTCGCCGGGCGAGGTCGGGATGATCAGGGCGGCGTACTCTCCCGGCGTGCCGGTCCCGGTGCCGGCGCCGGTGCCCGCGCCGTAGGTCGGCGCCAGCTCGAAGTCCTGCGTCTGGTCACCGTAGGTCACGGTGGCCGTGAGCCGCGCGCCGGGGTCGTTGATGGGGTCGCCGTCCGCCTTGTGCGTCACGATGAGCTGCACGGTGTTGAGCTGCCCCACGTAGGCCGGTTCGGTGCCCCACCCCAGCTCGAGCGCGAGCTCCCCCGCCGCGGCGGTCTCGTGGGCGAGCGCGGGCGCGGCGAGCAGCGCGAGCGAGAGGCAGAGAAGTACGGCCGTACCGGCTGCCAGGTTGATGCGTCTCATGATCCCTCCTTGACTTGTGACCCCCGACGGAAGTCGTGGCGAGACTGCCCGCGGCCCGGAGGGTCCAAACGGAGGGCGTGCGGGGAGGCGGCCGCCGCGGATGCGAGTCAGCGCCGGCCGCACCGGCACCTCGAGCTCGCACGGTCGTGCCGGCGGTCCTCTGCTGCACGTAGACCACCACCCCCCAGCGGCCGGCGACGGAGAAGTCCAGGCCGGCGCCCGTCCAGCTCCCGTCGGGCGCCGGCTCCAGCTCCACGGTCACAGGGCTCGAGGACGAGCCGGCCGGCGGCGTGCACTCGAGCCGCACCGACGTCACGTCGGTCGAGCGGGTCGCCGGTGTCGTAGTCGTCGGCCCAGAGCACGTAGCCGTTCTGCCCCGCCCTCCCCGGCGTGAGCGTCAGCTCGACGCGCACCGTGGTCGCGTAGTCGCTGCCGGAGGCGGTGACCTCGCTCTGCTGCCGCTCGGCGGCCGGACTGCACGGCGGCGGCCGTGCCTGCGGGCGCGAGGCCGCTCAGCACCGCCGTCGCCGCCAGCACCGCCAGGGCGACGGCAAGCTCGCCGCGCGAGTTGAGGCCGAACCGGCGCTCGCCCCGCTGCCCGCCGTCGCCGCGCAGCGCGGGCACCCAGAAGAAGTGGTTGAGGGCGCCGAGCCCGACGAGCCCGGCGACCAGCGCGACCTTGACGATGAGCGTGACGCCGTAGCGGGTGTCGAACAGGGCGCTCGACGGAGCCCACCTCGGAGACGGCGCGCAGGAGCCCCGTCGCCAGCACCACGACGAGCGTCCAGGTGGCGATGCGCGTGAAGACGCCGACGGCGGCCGCGCGCTCGTCGTGGTCGCGGCCGCGGAACCCGAGCAGCAGCCAGAACAGCCCGCCGACCCACACGCCGACGGCGGTCATGTGCACCCACTGCGCGACGATGTTGAGCAACCACACGGAGGACGGCGAGGCGGCGTGGCCGGCGGCGACGTGCACCAGCACGGCGGCGGCGCCGGCGGCGCCGAGCACCCACAGGCTCCAGCGCGCGGGCCACAGGTCGACGAGCACCACGGCGAGGATGCAGAACCCGAGGGCGACGCCGAGCGCCAGCAGAAGCCCGCCCTCGCGCGTCTGGAACAGCGGCAGCAGCGTCCTGGCGCCCACCAGCATCTTCTCGCCCCAGGTGAGCAGGGCGAGCGCCACCACGCCGGCGACCGCGGCGGCGCGCAGCACCGGCACGCCGCCGCGCGGCAACGAGCCTCCGTACGCGAACAGGCTCGTGGACGCGGCGCCGACGAAGACGGCCAGCGCCGCGTAGAGCAGCCAGCGCCCCACCCCGGCGAGCGCGCTGGCCCACGGCGACGTGTGCACGAGCTCGACACCACGAGCACGTCGCCGGCCGCCCGGCCGACGCCGAAGGCGAAGGCGCCGTCGTCCACGTGGCCGTCCACCGTGGAGACGGCGCGCCAGTTGACGGTGTAGGTGCCGTCCGCCAGCGGCTTGTCGGGCACCACCTCCAGCGACGTCTTGGCGCCGGGCACCGCCTGCGCCGCGGAGACGCCCGGCACCACGTCCCCCTCGGCGTCGAGCACCTTGACCAGCGAGAGCTTGGGGTCCGGGGCCTCGGAGAAGGTGAGCACGATGCGCCGCGGCGAGGCGGGGACGGACTCGCCCGACTCGGGGTTGGAGCTCTCGAGCGACGAGTGCGCGGCGGCGGCGGCCGGCAGCAGCAGCGCCGCGGCCGCCGGGACCAGCGCCGCGGCGGCCACCACGAGCGCCGCGGCGAGAAGCCGCCCGACTGCGCCGCGCCGCCTCATCCGGCTACAGCAGGTACACGACGATGAAGACGAACACCCAGACGGCGTCGACGAAGTGCCAGTAGTAGGTGGCGCCGTCCACCATGCCGCCCGTGCCGGGCGAGGCGGGCGGCAGCTCCCGCTGGCCGGGCGCGCGCCGCAGCTCACGGCGCGCCCGGAAGAGCAGGTAGATCAGCGCCGCGATGCCGCAGGCCACGTGGAAGCCGTGGAACCCCGTGAGGATGAAGAACGACGACGTGACCACGGTGTCGGCGAACCCGAAGCCCGCGTGCAGGTACTCGTAGCCCTGCCCGCCGAGGAACACCAGGCCGAGCACGATGGTCAGCACGAGCAGCCAGAAGAACCGTGCCTTGCGCCGCGCACGGAACGCCGTCTGCGTGTAGTGGGCGGTCACGCCGCTGGCCACCAGGATCACGGTGTTGATGAGCGGCAGCGTCACCTCCACCCCGGAGCCGCCGCCGAGCGCCGAGTTGTGGATGCGCAGGTGGATCACGGCGGCGATGAGCGAGGCGAAGAACACCGCCTCGGAGCCGATGAGGAGCAGTGTGCCGAGGCCGATGAACGAGAAGCGCTGCTCCACGTCCGGCGCCGGCGGTGTGGGCGCGACCTCCGTCCAGCGGGCGTTCATCCACACGGCCGCGGTGATCAGGATGAGCGCGAACCCGATGATGAAGACGAGCGGCACGCCGAGCAGGCCGATGCCGAGGATGAGCATGCCCACGGCCACCCAGAACGGCGCGCTGGTGCGCTGCTCGGGCTCCGGCGGCACGTCGTGCCACTCGACCTCTCCGATGCGCCCGCCCTCGTCCTCGTAGCCGTTGCTCGGCGTCGTAGAGCGGCCGGTCGCTGACCACCTGCGGCAGGCGCGTGAAGTTGCCGTGCGGCGGCGGCGAGGTGGTGGCCCACTCCAGGGTCCAGGCGCCCCACGGGTTGTCGCCCGCCACCTCGCCGGAGCGCAGGCTGCGGATGATGTTGACGAACAGCAGCAGGAACCCGAAGGCGAGGATGAACCCGCCGATGGACGAGACGAAGTTGAGCTCGTTCCAGCCGAGGTCGCCGGCGTAGGTGTACACGCGCCTCGGCATGCCCAGGATCCCGACGGCGTACAGCGGGAAGAAGGTGAGCGCGAACCCGAGCGCGGTGAGCCAGAACTGCACCTTGCCGAGGCGGTCGCTGAGGATCCTGCCCGTCATCTTGGGGAACCAGTAGTAGATGCCGGCCAGGGCGGCGAACACGGTGCCGGCGATGAGCACGTTGTGGAAGTGGGCGACCACGTAGTAGGTGTCCGTGACCTGCCAGTCCCAGGGCACCACGGCCAGGGTGACGCCGGTGATGCCGCCCACGGTGAACAGGGCGATGAGGCCGCAGGCGTACAGCAGCGGCGTCGAGAACTTGAGCGAGCCGCCCCACATGGTCGCCAGCCAGTTGAAGATCTTGACGCCGGTGGGGATGGCGATGAGCATGCTGGCCCCGGCCATGATGGCGTTGAAGAAGTTGGGCAGCCCGGTGGCGAACATGTGGTGCGCCCACACGGTGAACCCCAGGAAGCCGATGGCGCCGAGCATGACGATCATCGAGCTGCGCCCGAACAGCGGCTTGCGCGAGTAGACGGGCACGACCTCGCTCAGGATGCCGAACGCCGGCAGGATGAGGATGTACACCTCCGGGTGGCCGAAGAACCAGAAGAGGTGCTGCCAGATGATGGGGTCGCCGCCGCCCGTGGGGTCGAAGAAGCTGGTGCCGAACTGGCGGTCGGAGTAGAGCAGGGCGAGCGCGGCGGTCAGGCTCGGGATCGCGAACAGGATGAGGTACGAGTTGATGTAGGTGGCGATGGAGAAGATCGGCATCTGCGAGAACTTCATGCCGGGGGCGCGGAAGCGCAGGCAGGTGACGATGAAGTTGATCGCGCCGAGCACCGACGAGCCGCCGAGCAGCGAGAGCGAGACCACCCAGAACGTGACGCCGTCGTGCGGCGAGTACGCCTTGAGCGTGAGCGGCGCGTAGCTGAACCAGCCGGTGTCGAGCGCGCCGCCGAAGAAGAAGCTCGCTGTAGAGCACGAGCCCGCCGAAGAGCAGCAGCCAGTAGCTGAGCGCGTTGGCGCGCGGGAACGCCATGTCGCGCGCGCCGATCTGCAGCGGCACCAGGTAGTTGCCGAGGCCGATCAGGATCGGCATGCCGAAGAGGAACACCATCGTCGTGCCGTGCATCGAGAAGATCTGGTTGTACGCCTCCGGCGAGAGGAACCCCATCTCCGGGCGCATGAGCTGCGTGCGCATGAGCACCGCGAAGACGACGGCGATGAGGAAGAACACCAGCGCCGTCCCGATGTACATCAGGCCGATCTTCTTGTGGTCGGTGGTCGTGAGCCAGGCGCCGAGGCCCTCGCGCTCGGCGTGGGCGGCGAGGGGCGCTCCCGGCGGCGCGCTCACTTGAGCTCCTCGAGGTAGGCGACGAGCTGCTTCTGCTGCTCGAGCGGCAGCGGCACGTTGGGCATCTTGCTCTCCGGCTTGACCCCCTGCGGGTCCTGGATCCAGCGCAGCAGGTTCTCCGGGGTGTTCTTCAGCGTGTACGCGGCGATGCCGCTGCGGCTGCCGAAGTGCGTGAGGTCGGGACCGAAGGTGCCCTTGAGCGCGGTCCCGCGGATGGCGTGGCAGCTGCCGCAGCCCACGCTGCCGATGACCTCCTTGCCGGCGACGGCGTCGGCCCCGGTGGGCTCCCGCGCCGGCTGCTGCTGGCGCTCCACCCACGCCGAGTACTCCTCCGGCGACACCACGACGAAGAGGAACCGCATCTTGCCGTGCTGCACGCCGCAGAACTCGGCGCACTCGCCCAGGTACGAGCCCGTGGTGAGGGGCACGAAGTGGATGTACTTGGTGTGCCCCGGGATCATGTCGACCTTGCCGCCCATCTGCGGCACCCAGAACGAGTGGATCACGTCGGCCGAGAGCAGGCGGATGTGCGTGGTGCGGCCCTGGGCGACGTACACCTCGTTGGGCGCCTTGAACCCGAGCTCCTTGAAGTCGAAGTCCCACCACCACTGCCGGCCGACGGCGGTGAACTGCGCCCCCGGCGCCGGCAGGTTGATGCGGTCGGTGTAGACCACGGTGAGGATGAAGAGGACGGTGACGATGACCGCGGGGATCGCCGTCCAGATGATCTCGATGCGCAGGTTGCCCTTGGTCTGGGACGCCTTCTCGGGCGGCCGGCGGCGGCCGGTGATGATGACGTAGACGAGGATGCCCCACACCGCGAGCAGGACGACGGCGAGGATACCGAACACCCAGATGGCGAGCGTGCGGATCTCGGTGGCCGCCGACCCTTCGGCGCGCAGGATGCTGGGCGACTCGCAGCCGGCCAGCACGATCGCCGCGACGACCACGGCGGCAGCCGCGAGCGCGGCGGCGACGAGACGCCGCCTGCCTCCCCCGGTGTACTGGCCCTCTCTGCCCTTCACCCGTCCCCCTGGTGCCGCACCCACGCCCGTGCGCCGGCGCGCGCCTATCTTCGCATGAATCATCGGCGATGCGGCAGAATGCAGTTCATGGACTACCTCAGGGCGGCCCAGCCGCGGATCGTCGCGCTCTTCCTCGTCACCGTGCTCGCCGCCGTGCTCCTCTGCGGCGCCCCGGAGGCGTGGCGCGTGCTCGCCGTACTCGCAGCGACGGCGCTCACCGTCGGCGGCGCGGCGATGCTGAACAACGTCATCGAGCGCGACCTGGACCGGCGGATGGAGCGCACGCGCCGGCGCCCGACGGCCTCCGGCCGCATCCCGCCGGCGCGCGCCGCCGCCGCAGGCCTCGTGGGCGTCGCCGCCGGGGCCGCGGCCCTCTGGGCCGTCGCCGGCGGCCTCGCCGCGGTCTTCGCGCTGCTCGGCGCGTTCTACTACGTCGTGGTGTACACGCTGCTGCTCAAGCCGCGCACCGCGCTCAGCGCCGTGCCGGGCGGGGTGGCCGGCGTGTTCCCCGCCCTCATCGGCTGGGCGGCCACCGGCGCCGGCTGGTCCGGCGCCGTCCTCTGGCTCTGCGTGCTGATCCCGGTGTGGTCGCCGCCCCACTCCTGGGCGCTCACCCTGGCGCTCGAGAACGATTACCGCGCCTCCGGCATCCCCACTCCGCCGACCCGCTACGGGGAGGCCGCCACGCGCACCCTCATCGCCGGGTTCGTCGCGCTGCTGACGGTGGTGCTCGCCGTCCCGCTGGGGACCGGCCTCTTCGGCGCCGTGTACGCGGCCGGCATGGTCGTCGCCGCGGTGCTGCTCTGGGCGTTCACCGCTGCGCCTGCTCGGCCGCGCCTCGTCCGCCGCCGCCTGGGCGCTCTTCAAGGTCACGGGGCCCTGCCTCGCGCTGGTGCTGGCGGCGGCGGTCGCCGACCGGCTGCTCTGACGGCGGCGCGCCGCGACCCGCCTCGCCCGGCGCTTCCCGACCCCGCCGGCTCCCGGCGCCCGCCCCGCTCCCGGCGCCCGCCCCGCTCAGCGCACCGTGCTCGCCCACCGCCGGGCCCTGCCGCGCAGGAGCGCGTAGGTCAGCACCGCCACCATCGGCGGCAGCACGAAGAACATCCACTGGAGGATCTCGAGAAGTCCGGGCTGCGACCAGCCGTAGACGAACGCGAACACGTCGTTGCCTCCGGCGACCAGCAGCACCGTGAGGAACGTGATGAACCCGGCCGCCAGCGCCACCCGCGCCGGGTGCTGCCCCGGCAGCATGAGGACGTTGTGGAAGGCGCCGTCTCGCCGCGCCACCCAGTCGAGCCACGGCACCAGGAAGAGCGGCGTGAAGATCAGCCCCGGCAGCACCACAGCCGGCCAGAAGATGGCCGGGATGAGCAGCCCGCCGATCTGGATGTCCCAGCCGGGCATGAGGCGCACGCCGCCCTCCAGCCAGCCCATGTACCAGTCGGGCTGCGCCGCCGTGGTGGCGTCCCAGGCGCGGTACGGCCCGTACAGCCACACCGGGTTGATCTGCAGGAACGCCGCGAACGCGGTGCAGACGCCGGCGACGATGAGCAGATAGCCGGTGGTGCGCAGCGCGTACGCCGGCACCATCGGCGTGCCCACGATGACCTTGTCGCTGCGCCCGGGACCCGGGAACTGCGTGTGCCGTTGCAGCCACATCAGCCCGAGGTGCGCGCCGAGCAGCCCGCCGATCACCGCCGGCAGCAGGAAGATGTGCACCGGGTACACGCGCGCGATGAGGCCTCCGGCCGGGAACTCGCCGCCGAAGAGGAGCGAGGCCAGCGCCGGCCCGACGAACGGGATGGACTCGGTGATCGCGAACGAGATGCGCAGGCCGGTGCCGGAGAGCAGGTCGTCCGGCAGCGAGTAGCCGAACAGGCCGTTCATGCCGACCAGCAGGATGAGCCCCATGCCGATGAGCCAGTTGAGGCGGCGCGGCCGCCGGTACGCCGCCGTGACGAACATGCGGATCATGTGGATGACGAGGGCGCCGACGAAGACGAGCGCCGCCCAGTGGTGCACCTGGCGCACGAGCAGGCCGGCCGGCACGTCCAGGCTCAGGCCGAGCACCGAGTCGTAGGCGATCGACATCTCGGTGCCCTGGAGCGGCGCGTACGAGCCCTCGTAGATCACCGGCGCCTCGGACGCCTGGAAGAACAGCGCCAGGAACACGCCGGTGGCCACCAGGATGATGAAGCAGTACATGGCGATCTCGCCGAGGAAGAACGCCCAGCTGTCCGGGAAGATGTGGCGCAGCTCCTCGCGCAGCAGGCGGCTGCCGCCGAGGTTGGTGTCGAGCCAGCGCGCCGCCGGGCGCAGCGGCGAGCGGCGCGCGCCGAACGACGTGCCGAGGCTCCGCTTGAGGTCGTGGTCGCCGCGCCGGCTCATGTGGCGTTCCAGAAGCCGGGGCCGACGGCCTCGAGGAAGTCGCTCTGGGCGACGAGGAACCCGTCGGCGTCTATCGCCAGCGGCAGCTGCGGGAGCGGCCGGCCGGCCGGTCCGCCCCTGGGCTGCGCGCCGTTGAGCAGGTCGAACTCGGACTGGTGGCACGGGCACACCAGGAGCTGCTCGACGTCGAGGTACTCGGCGACCGGGCAGCCCGCGTGCGTGCACACGCGCGAGTAGGCGACGAAGTCCTGCGGGCTCCAGCTCTCGCGCCCCGGCTGGGGCGTGAAGTCGCCGTTCACGAAGTGCAGCAGCACCACCTGCGAGTTGGCCTTGTCCTCGCCGCCCTCGGGGAACGCGACGATGAAGCCGCCGGTGGCGAGCGCCTCGTCGGCCTTGATCGGCTCGCCGTCCTCCGTGACGAGGCGGCGCCCCTTGCGCCAGCCGGTGCTGGCGAGGCTGTCGCCCGGCCAGGGGCCGAGGGCGCCGAGCAGCACGACCTGGCTCAGCGCCGAACACGGCGATGCCGAAGACGAGCGCCTTGCTGAGGAACGACCGCCGGGTGATGACGGAGGCGTGCTCGTCCAGCTGCGTCGCGAGCTTGGCCTGCCCGTCGACCTCGTCCGGCGGCACGGGGTAGCGGCCGGCGATGACCTCGTCGTCGGCGAGGTCGCGGCCCCAGAACGCCAGCGCGAGACCGAGGCCCGAGCAGCGCGAGCGCGAGGGAGCCGCCGAGCCACGCGTTGCTCGCGCCGACGATGAAGCACACGGCGAACGAGACCGCGCCGCCGACGGTGGCGGCGATGCCCAGGCCGACCGGCCAGGTGGTGACGTGGGGCGGCCGGGCATGAGGCTCGGAGGTCACGCCGTGCTCCTCGAGCTCGTCCGGCTTCCGGCGCCCCGGCGCTCACGGCACTGCCTTGCGCGACCGCCAGGCGAGCCAGACGGCGACGAGGATGAGCAGCAAGAGCGCGACGGCCCCGACGGCGCCCTCGGGCACGGGCCCCAGGAACGCCAGCCCGTGCCCGCCCGGCGACGGCGGATCGGGCGCGAGCACCTGCACGTACAGGCGCGACCGAGGTCTGCTGCCGCACGTCGAACGTGTTGCCGGCGAACGCCGGCATGTTGCCGCGGCCGAGGATCATGGCGGCGAGCGCCTCGGCCGCCGGATACCGACGGATGTTGGGCGCGTTGTTGCCCACCGGCATGGCGCCCCCGCTGCCGGTGGCGCTGTGGCAGCCGGCGCAGTACAGACGGAAGAGGTCGCCGCCCGGCGCCACCTCGGCCGTGCGGGACTCCGGGTCGGCGAGCTCCGCGGCGACGTACTCGGACACCGCGTCGATCTCGCTCGCCGGAGAGCACCTCGCCGAAGGGCGGCATGTTGATGCCGCCCTCCGCCACCATGGGGCCGACGAGCGAGGCGAACCCGGCAGGGGCGAGCGGCGGGCCCACGTAGCCCTCGCCCCGGGCGCCGTGGCAGCCGGCGCAGTTCTCCGCGTACACGCGCCCGCCGGTGCCCGGCGCGTAGGTGCGTGGAGGGCACCGGCTCCGGCGTGGCCGCCGGGGTGAACGAGCCCGAGCCGGCCGGCGACTCCACGTCGGCCGGCGAGGTCTGCAGCGGAGGCGCCGGAGAGGCCGCGGACGCGGCCGCCGGAGCAGCGCTGCCGGCCGCCAGGGCCGCGATCCCGAGCGCCAAGGCGAGCCCGAGCACGACGGCGACGAGCGCCGGCGTGCGCCGAGACGGGCTGCGACCCCACATCCCCGGATGGACCAGCGGCCGGCTCACTCCCCTGGGCTCCCCTTCCACCCTGCGTTCGTCATGAGCGCAAGAGTACAGCATGTGTCGACGGCAACGGCATCGACGGCTATGGTCGTGGACACGTACCACTGTGATTGATACTCATTGTTCTCTACCATGAGCACGAGCCTGCGTAAAGGATGTTGACGGGGCACTAGACTCTGCGCGATGGGGATGGAGGCTTGATCAGCGCTCTCACAGCGACGGCGGTGTGGCCGGCGGCGCTCTACGCCGTCCTGGTGCTCGTCGTGGCCGCGCTCATCCTGACGCTGTCGTGGCTGCTCGGTGAGCGCCAGTCGCACGGGTCCGAGGCGGAGGAGTACGAGAGCGGCATCAAGCCGGCGGGCCCGCTGCCGCGCCGGCTCTCCGTGGAGTTCTACCAGATCGCCCTCTTCTTCGTGATCTTCGACCTGGAGGCGGTGTTCATCTTCGCCTGGGCGGTCAACGCGCGGAAGCTCGGCTGGCTCGGCTACCTCGAGCTGCTCGTCTTCGTCCTGCTGCTGTTCGCCGGGCTCGTCTACCTCTGGCGCGTCGGCGCGCTGGACTGGGGCCCGGCGGGCAGGCGCCGCCGCGCGGAGCGGCAGGCGGCGCGGGTGCGGCCGCCGGCGCCCGCGGTCACGGCGGCCACCACCGCGGCGACCCCGTCTCCGTCCGACGGCGCGGAGGGCGCCGCGTGAGGCCGCGCCGCAACCCGGAGCCCTCGCGCACGGCGCGCGCCCTCGGGCGCCTGCTCGACGTGGAGGGCGCGCCTCACGACCTCGGCGAGATCCCCGTCGTCACCTCGAGCCTGGAGCGCCTCATCGCCTGGGGGCGCAAGAACTCCATGTGGCCGTTCGGGTTCGGCCTCAGCTGCTGCTTCGTCGAGATGGCCACCAGCCTCACGGCCCGCTACGACATCGCCCGCTACGGCGCCGAGGTGCTGCGCATCTCCCCGCGCGAGGCGGACGTGATGATCGTCGCCGGCACCGTGTTCAAGAAGATGGCGCCGGTGGTCGTGCAGCTGCACCGGCAGATGATGGAGCCGCGCTGGGTCATCTCCATGGGCTCGTGCGCCAACTCCGGCGGCATGTTCGACGTCTACAGCGTGGTCCAGGGCGTGGACTCGTTCCTGCCCGTGGACGTGTACGTCCAGGGCTGCCCGCCGCCGCCGACCTCGCTCATGGAGGGCCTGCTCCTGCTGCAGGCCCAGGTCTCCATCGAGAAGCGGCCGCTCAGCTGGGTGGTCGGCGACCAGGGCGTGGTCAAGCCGCAGCGGCATCTCCCTGCGCGACCTGCGCCACGACGACGTGGTGGCCACCGACGAGCTCCGGCCACCGGACGAGATGTGATGGACGAGGCAAGGCATCCCGAGCAGCCCAGCCAGTGGCCGGTGGACGCGGCGACGGCGCCGCGGGCGGAGCGCGCCGAGGCCGCGGTGCTCCGCGAGCTGCGCGAGAAGTTCCCGGACGTGCAGCTCGTGGAGCAGACCACGCAGGACGGCATCCCCACGACGTGGGTGCCGGCCGAGAGCGCGCTGCAGGTGCTGGGCTACCTCGGGCGCGACGCCGCCGAGCCCTTCGCGATGCTCTACGACCTCGGCGGCGTCGACGAGCGGCAGCGGCTGCACCGCGAGGGCCAGCCCGACGCCGCCTTCAGCGTCTTCTACCACCTCGTCAGCTACGGGCGGAACGCCGACGTGCGCCTCAAGGTGGCGCTGCCCGCGGACGCGCCGGAGGTGCACAGCGTGGCCGGCGTGTGGCCCGCCGCCGACTGGTACGAGCGCGAGCTCGCGGAGATGTTCGGCGTCGGCGTCGCCGGCCACGACCACCTGCACCCGCTGCTCCTGCCGCCGTGGTGGGAGGGGCACCCGCTGCGCAAGGAGCACCCGTCCCGCGGCACCGAGTACGGCCCGTTCGAGATGCCGGACGCGCTGGTGGACGAGTGGCAGGAGCAGCTCCGCTTCAAGCCGGAGATGTGGGGTCTGCCCAGCACCGACGACGACCCCACGCTCATGTACCTCAACGTCGGCCCGCAGCATGGCGCCACCCACGGGCCGTTCCGCGTGGTCCTCGGGCTCAAGGACGAGGAGATCGTCTCCCTCATCCCCGACATCGGGTTCCACCACCGCGGCCAGGAGAAGCTCGCCGAGCGCCAGAGCTGGCACACCTACATCCCGTACACCGACCGCGTGGACTACCTCGGCGGCGTCACCAACAACCTGCCCTACGTGCTCAGCGTGGAGAAGCTCTGCGGCATCGAGGTGCCGGAGCGCGCGCAGCTCATCCGCGTGCTGCTCTGCGAGGCCTACCGCATCGCCAGCCACCTCGTGTTCTACGGCACCTACGCGCAGGACATCGGCGCGCTCAGCCCCGTCTTCTACATGTTCGAGGATCGCGAGATCCTCTTCGACGAGGTCATCGAGCCCATCACCGGGGGGCGCATGCACCCCAACTGGTTCCGCATCGGCGGCGTGGCCGAAGACCTGCCCCGGGGCTGGAAGCAGCGCGTGCTGGACTACTGCGACTACCTGCCGCCGCGGCTGGACGAGTACGACAAGCTCGTGATGGACAACCGCATCGTCAAGGCGCGCATGGTCGGCGTCTCGCCGATCTCGGTGGACGACGCCGTGGCGTGGGGGCTGACCGGCCCGATGCTGCGCGCGGCCGGCCTGCCCTGGGACTGGCGCAAGCAGCGCCCGTACAGTCACTACGACTGGTTCGACTTCGACGTGCCCGTGGGCACCACCGGCGACTGCTACGACCGCGCCGCCGTGCACGTCGAGGAGATGCGCCAGAGCCTGCGCATCATGCGCCAGGTGGCCGAGGCCATGCCGGACGAAGGGCCGTACAAGGCGTACCACCCCCTGGCGACGCCGCCGATGAAAGAGCCGCACACGATGCACGACATCGAGTCGCTCATCACGCACTTCCTCGGCGTCACCTGGGGACCGGTGGTCCCGCCCGGAGAGGCCAGCGTCTACACGGAGGGCACCAAGGGCCAGTACAGCTACTACGCCATCAGCGACGGCGCGAACAGCGCGTACCGGCTCAAGATCCGCACGCCCTCCTTCCCGCATCTGCAGGTGCTGCCCAAGCTCTGCGTCGGGTACGAGATCGCCGACCTGGTGACCGTGCTCGGCAGCCTCGACTTCGTCATGGCGGACGTGGACCGATGAGCACGGACGTGGACGCATGAGCCTCAGCGACGACGAGGCCCGCCAGCTGGACGGCATCCTGGGGCACTACCCGGACAGGCGGGCGGCCGCCGCGACCGCCCTGCGCATCGTGCAGGCGCGGCGGCGCTGGATCTCGGACGAGGCGCTGGCCGACCTCGGCGAGTACCTCGGTATGACGGTCGCGGAGCTGGACGGCATCGCGACGTTCGGCAACATGGTGTTCCGCAAGCCGGTCGGCCGGCACATCGTGCTGGTCTGCGACAGCTTCGCCTGCTGGAGCCTGGGGTACGCCGAGCTGCGCGCGGCCGTCGAGGCCGAGCTCGGCGTCGGCATGGGGCAGACGACCGCCGACGGCAGGTTCACCCTGCTGCCCATCGTCTGCCTCGGGGCCTGCGACCGCGGCCCGGCGCTGATGGTGGACGACGAGCTGCACGGCCCGGTGACGCCGGCCGACGTGCCGGTCATCCTCGGAGGCTACGCATGAGCCCCGCCTTCCGGCCGCCCGGCTCACACGTGGAGGAGCGGCCGTTCACGCGCGCCATGCGCGCCGACGGCCGCCCCGCCGGCCTGGACGACTACGTCGCGGCCGGCGGCTACGAGGGCCTGCGCCGGGCGCTCGAGGGCCTCAAGCCCGAGGAGGTCACCACGCTGGTGACGGAGTCGGGCCTGCGCGGCCGCGGCGGCGCCGGGTACTCCACCGGCCGCAAGTGGAGCACCATGCCGCTCGGCCCGGACGCCCCGCACCCCAAGTACATCGTCTGCAACGGCGACGAGATGGAGCCGGGCAGCTTCAAAGACAGGTTCCTCATGGAGCGGAACCCGCACCTGCTGCTCGAGGGCATGCTGCTCGCCGGCTTCGCCACCCAGGCGGACGCGGGCTACATCTTCCTCCGCGACCAGTACCAGGGCTCGCTCCGCGCGCTCGAGGGCGCCGTGGCAGAGGCGCGCGAGCGCGGCTACCTCGGCGGCGACGTTCTCGGCTCCGGCTTCGCCTTCGACATCGACCTGCACGTCAGCATCGGCCGGTACATCTGCGGAGAGGCGAGCGCGATGCTCAACGCGCTGGAGAGCCAGCGCGCCAACCCGCGCGCCCGCCCGCCGCACATGACCGGGGCGGGCCTCTTCTCGCGTCCGACCGTCGTCAACAACGTCGAGACCTACATGGCCGTGCCGAGCATCGTGCGGCACGGCGCCGACTGGTGGAAGGGCCTCTCGGTGACCGACGAGGGCGGCACCAAGATCTTCGGGGTGGCCGGGCGCACCACGCACACCGGCTGCTGGGAGCTCCCGATCGGCACGCCCATGCGAGAACTGATCGAGGTCCACGCCGGCGGCATGCTGCCCGGCTACCGTCTCCGGGCCGTCAGCCCCGGCGGGGCGTCCACCGGGCTCGTCGCCGCCGACCAGATCGACGTGCCGCTCGGCTTCGCCACCATGGACCAGGTGCAGAGCCGCCTCGGCACCGGCACGCTGGTGCTGCTCGACGACCAGACCTGCCCCGTCGGCATGCTCACCAACATGCTGCAGTTCTTCGCCCAGGAGAGCTGCGGGTGGTGCACGCCCTGCCGCGAGGGGCTCCAGTGGATGGCCGCGCTGCTCGAGGACATCGAGGAGGGCCGCGGCCGGCCCGAGGACGTCGGCGTGCTCGCCGAGGGCGTCTGGTTCATGGACTCGGACAAGTGCTTCTGCGACCTGGCGCCGGGCGCCATGCAGCCGCTGGAGAGCGCGCTCCGCCTGTTCCCGGACGAGTTCGCGCGCCACATCGGCGAGGGCGGCTGCCACTACCGGCGCCGCGACTCGGACGCGCCGGGCGGCGACGGGGCGGCCGGCGACGCGCCGCCGCCCGACACCCCGGCCGCCGACACCCAGACCCCCGACGGAGTCACCGCGTGAGCGCCGGCGGCGGACACGGCGCGCCCAGGCTCGTCACCGTCATCATCGACGGCGCCGAGTACCAGGCCGAAGAGGGCCGCAACATGCTCGACGTCGCCCTCTCGCTCGGCTTCGACCTCCCCTTCTTCTGCTGGCACCCCGTGCTCGGCTCCATCGGCGCCTGCCGCCAGTGCGCCGTGCGCCTGTACTGGACCGACCGCTACGGCGACGAGAAGAGCGAGATCGCCATGGCCTGCATGACCGAGGCGCAAGAGGGCACCAAGATGGACATCTTCGACCCGGAGGCGATCCGCTTCCGCGCCGAGATGATCGAGCTGATGATGACCAGCCACCCGCACGACTGCCCGGTGTGCGACGAGGGCGGCGAGTGCCACCTGCAGGACATGACGGTGATGACCGGGCACAGCTACCGGCGCTACCGCGGCCGCAAGCGGACCTTCGAGAACCAGGACCTGGGACCGTTCGTCACCCACGAGCTGAACCGCTGCATCACCTGCTACCGCTGCACGCGCTTCTACAACGACTACGCCGGCGGGCGGGACTTCGGCGCGTTCGGCCTGCGCAACCAGGTGTACTTCGGCCGCGCCGAGAGCGGCACGCTGGAGAGCGAGTTCAGCGGCAACCTCGTCGAGGTGTGCCCGACCGGCGTGTTCGACGACAAGCCGTTCTCGCGCCGGTACAGCGCGCAAGTGGGACCTGCAGAGCGCTCCGTCGGTGTGCCCCGACTGCGGGCTCGGCTGCACCACGTACCCGTCGTCGCGGTACGGCGAGCTGCGCCGCGTGCTCAGCCGCTTCAACCGCGACGTCAACAAGATGTTCCTGTGCGACCGCGGCCGGTTCGGGTTCGAGTTCGTCAACTGCGCGGAGCGGGTGCGGACGGCGCGGGTCGCGCCCGGCCTGCTGCCGCCGCAGCCCGCCGGCGAGCCCGGCGCCGCGACGGAGGCGGCGGACGAGGCGCAGGCGGCCGCACAGGCGACGACGGGCGGCGGCCCGGCCGGAGGCGCGGCCGCCGTGCTCGGCGGCGAGCTCGCGCTCGACGCCGCGGCGGGCGTGCTGCGCGGCCGCCGCGCCATCGGCATCGGCTCGCCGCGCGCTTCGCTCGAGGCCAACTACGCGCTGCGCGCTCTGGTGGGGCCGCACAACTTCCATCTCGGCCTCTCCGAGGCCGACGACCGCCTGCTCGGCGCCGTGCTGGACGTCGCCGCCGACCCGCGCCTGCGGCTGGGGTCGGCGGCCGACATCGGGCAGGCCTCCGCCGTGCTCGTCCTCGGCGAGGACGTCACCAACACGGCGCCGATGCTCGACCTCACCATCCGCACCTGGCTGCACCTGCGCCCCAATGTGGTGGAGGAGCGCAACCACATCCGGCGCTGGAACGACGCCGGCATCACGCGCATCAAGCGCCGCGAGCCCAGCGACCTGTGGGTCGCGACCACGCACGCCACCAAGCTGGACGACGCGGCCGCCGAGGCGCACCGTGCGGCGCCGGACGACCTCGTGCGCCTGGCTCTGGCGATCGCCCACGAAGTGGACGGCGAGCTGCCGCCCGTCCCGGACCTGGGAGACGACGAGCGCGAGCTCGCGCGGCGGTGGGCCGCCGCGCTCAGCGCCGGGCCGGCGCCCGTGGTCGTCTCCGGCTGCTCGAGCGGCTCGGTCGCCGTGCTGCACGCGGCGGCGCAGCTCGCGGCCGCGCTGAGCAGGGCCGGCGAGAAGGCGGGCGGTGAGCGCGCCGGCGACGGCGCGGCGACGCTCGTCCTCACCGTGCCCGAGCCCGACAGCGTCGGCCTGCGCCTGCTCGGCGGCGGCGGCCTGGTGCAGGGTCTGGCCGCCGTGGCGCGTGGCGAGGTCGACGCGGTCGTGGTGCTCGACAACGACCTGCACCGGCGCGCGCCCTCGCTGCTCGTCGACGACCTGCTGCGCCGCAAGCCGCTGCTCGTCGCGCTGGCCACGCTCGAGGACGCGCTCACTGCCCAGGCGGACGTGGTGCTGCCCACGGCGACCTTCGCCGAGGAGACCGGGACCTTCGTCAGTCACGAGGGTCGCGCGCAGCGGTACTTCTCCGTGCTGCCGCCCGCGGGCGACGTGCGCCCGGCCTGGCGCTGGCTGCGCGAGCTGGCCGTGCGCATGGGCGTGCGCGAGGCGCGCGGCTGGCAGACCCCGGACGACGTGCTCGCGGCCCTCGAGCTCGAGCTGCCGCGGTTCCGCGGGGTCCGGGACGCCGCGCCGTCCGCCGGATGGCGCCGCGACGGGCGCAAGGTCGCCCGCCAGCCGCTCCGCTGGAGCGGGCGCACCGCCCTCGACGCCGACCGCACCGTGTTCGAGCCGGGGCCCACGCCGGACCCGGACTCGGCGCTCGCCTACTCCGTCGAGGGACTGCAGCCGCAGGACTCGCCGGACGCGCTGCGCACGCGGGCGTGGTGGCCGGGCTGGAACTCGAGCAACGGCCTGCACAAGTTCGGCGAGGAGCTCGAGGCGCTCGGCCCCGCCGCCCCGTCCGGCGTGCGCGTGCTCGACGACGCGCCGGGCCGGGAGCTCCCGGCCTGCCCGGCGCCGCCCCGCTTCGCCCCCAAGGACGGCGACTTCGTGCTGGTCGCGCTGCACCACATCTACGGCTCCGAGCAGCTCAGCCTGCACACGCCGGGCATCCGGGAGCGCGCGCCGAAGCCATACATCGCGCTGAACGCCCAGGACGCGGAGCGGCTGGAGGCGCGCGAGGGCGACCTGCTCGAGCTCTGGCTCCCGTGGATGGACGCGCGCGCGCCCCTCCGGGTCGTGCCGTCGCTCGTGAGCGGCACGGCCGGGCTGCCCTGCGGCCTGCCCGGCCTCCCGTACATCTCGCTCCCGGCGCGCGTGCGCCTGAGCAAGTTGGAGGAGCAGGCGTGAACGCCGTCGTGACCGCAGTGGCCGGCGCCGCGCGCCTCGTCGCCGTCACCCAGTGGTACTGGCAGCTGCTCGTCACCCTCGGGGTGCTGATCGCCGCGCTGACCATCGCCGCCGGTCTCATCTGGTACGAGCGGCGGCTGCTGAGCCTCGTCCAGGACCGGTACGGCCCCAACCGGGTCGGCCCGCTCGGCCTGGCCCAGGTCCTCGCGGACACGTTCAAGATCCTCTTCAAGGAGGATTGGGTGCCGCCGTTCTCCGACCGGCGGGTGTTCGTGGTCGCGCCGTCCCTGGTGCTGGTCACGGCGCTCCTCAGCTTCATGGTCATCCCGGTGGCGGAGGGCTGGGTCGTCGCCGACGTCAACATCGGCCTGCTCTTCGTGCTGGCGATGTCGTCGCTGGCCGTGTACAGCGTGGTGCTGGCCGGCTGGTCGTCGCGCAGCAAGTACTCGCTGGTCGGCGGGCTCCGCGCCGCGGCGCAGATGGTGAGCTACGAGGTGTTCATGGGCCTCTCGCTCATCGGCGTCGTCACCCTGGCCGGCTCGTTCGACCTTTCCGAGATCGTCGCGGCCCAGCAGCGGAGCGTCTGGTACATCTTCCCGCAGTTCATCGGCTTCGTGGTGTTCCTCGTCGCCGGGTTCGCGGAGACGCGCCGCATCCCGTTCGACCTGGTCGAGGCGGAGAGCGAGCTGGTGGCCGGTTACCACACCGAGTACTCGGGCATGAAGTTCGGCCTGTTCATGGTGGGCGAGTACGTGGCCATCACGCTGGTCTCAGCGCTCATCGTCACTCTGTTCTTCGGCGGGTGGGCCGGCCCGTGGCTCCCCGGCGTCGTCTGGTTCCTCCTCAAGGTGCTCGTGTTCATCACGCTGTTCATCCTCGTGCGCGGCACGTTCCCCCGGCCGCGCTACGACCAGCTCATGGCGCTCGGCTGGAAGGTCATGCTGCCGCTCAGCCTGCTCAACCTGCTGGTGACCGGCGCGATCGTCGTCGCGAGGGCGGGGTGACGGGATGACCGACCGACCGCAGACGCTGAGGCCGCCGGCGCCGGTGGAGACGCACCCGCCGCTGACGACGGACGTCGTCCAGGTCGGCGGGCTCGCGCGGCGCGGCCAGCCGCTGATCCCGCGCGCCGCGCGCACCGTGTGGTCCACGCTGGTCGGCATCGGCATCGTGATCAGCCACGCCTGGCGCAGCCGCGACACGGTGCAGTACCCCGAGGAGATGACGTACCTGCCGCCGCGCTACCGCGGGCGCATCATCCTCTCGCGCGACCCGGACGGCAACGAGCGCTGCGTGGCCTGCTACCTGTGCTCCGCCGCCTGCCCGGTGGACTGCATCGCCCTCCAGGCGACCACGGACGAGACGGGGCGGCGGTACCCGGAGTGGTTCCGCATCAACTTCAGCCGCTGCATCTTCTGCGGCTTCTGCGAGGACGCGTGCCCCACCTACGCCATCCAGCTCACGCCCGACGTGGAGATGAGCGAGTACGAGCGCCCCAGCATGGTGTACGAGAAGGAGGACCTGCTGATCAGCGGGCCGGGCAAGTACCACACGCACGACTTCTACCGGGTGGCCGGCCTCGCCGTCGGCGGCAAGCGCAAGGGCGAGGCCGAGAACGAGGCGCCGCCGCAGGACGTCCGGGGGCTGCTGCCGTGACGGCGCTCTTCTGGATCGCCGCCGTGGTGGCCGTGCTCAGCACGCTCATGGTCGTCACCCGCAGCAACCTGGTGCACGCGCTGCTCTACCTGGTCGTCTCGCTGTTCGCGGTGGCCGTGGTGTTCTACACGCTCGGCGCGCCGTTCGTGGCGGCGCTCGAGGTGATCGTCTACGCCGGCGCCATCATGATGCTGTTCCTCTTCGCCGTGATGCTGCTCAACGTGGGCGCCGACTCGCCGCTGCGCGTCCCGCGCTGGGCGTGGGTGGGGCCGGGGATCCTCGTGGCCGTGCTGCTGGCCGAGGTGGTCTACGGCATCACCCGGCAGACGCAGGCGCTCGCCGGCGCCGAAGTGGGGCCGGCGGCCGTGAGCGAGGCGCTGTACGGCCCCTACGTGCTCGGCGTGGAGCTCGCCTCCATGCTGCTGCTCGCCGCGCTCATCGGAGCGCGCCACGTGGCGGCGCGCGCCCGCGACGAGGACGAGGCACGGGCGGCGGCGCACCGCGGCGAGGTGGCCGGCGGCGGTCGCGCGGCCGACGGCGCGGTGGCGGCCGAGCGCGACGAGACCCCCGGCCCGGCCGGCGAAGGAGGCGAGGTCTGATGGCCGCCGTCTCTCTCGACCACGCCCTGGTGCTCGCGGCGATCCTCTTCGCCATCGGCTTCGCCGGGCTGCTCACGCGCCGCAACCTCATCGTCGTGCTGGCGTGCATCGAGATCATGCTGAACGCCGGCGGGCTGGCCTTCGTCGCCGCCGGCGCGCGCTGGGGCCAGGCCGACGGCCAGGTCATGTTCCTGTTCGTGCTGGCGATGGCCGCGGCGGAGGTCGCCGTGGGGCTCGCCCTCGCCATCCGCTTCCGTCAGTCGCTGAACAGCCTCGACGTGGACGAGGCCGACGAGATGAAGGGCTGAGATGCTGCAGCTCCTGTGGCTCATCCCCGCGCTCCCTGCCGCCGGCTTCGTGGTGCTCATGCTCCTGAACCGGCGGCTCGGGCGCACCGGCGCGGCGTGGGTCGGCGCCGGGTCCGTAGGACTCTCGGCGCTGGTCGCGCTCCTGGTGTGCGGCAGCTTCATCGTCTCGCCGCCGGCCGGCGACGCGTACCACCAGGTCCTCTGGACCTGGCTGGACGTCGCCGGCTTCGCCCCCACCATCGGCTTCTACCTGGACGCGGTCAGCGTCACCTGGCTGCTCGTCATCACCTTCGTCGGGTTCCTCATCCACCTCTACTCCACCGAGCACATGGAGCACGACGAGGGCTTCACCCGCTTCTTCATGTACCTGAACCTCTTCGTCGCCTCGATGCTCGTCCTGGTGCTGGCCGACAACCTGCTGCTGCTGTACCTGGGCTGGGAAGGCGTGGGCCTCTGCAGCTACCTGCTCATCTCGTTCTGGCACAAGGACCCGCAGAACGTGTACAGCGGGCGCAAGGCGTTCATCGTCACGCGCGTGGGCGACACGGCGATGATCGCCGGGCTCTTCCTGCTGTTCACCCAGCTCGGCACGCTGCAGATCCAGCCGCTGATGAGGGCGGCGGAGGAGGCGTGGACGCCGAACTCGGGGGTCGCCGTCGCCGCCGCCCTGCTGCTGCTCGGCGGCGCCGTGGGCAAGTCCGCACAGGTGCCGCTGCAGACGTGGCTCCCGGACGCGATGGCCGGCCCCTCGCCGGTGAGCGCGCTCATCCACGCCGCCACCATGGTCACCGCCGGCGTGTACCTCATCGCGCGCACCAACGTGCTCTTCGAGCTCGCCGGCGACGCCCGGCTGGTGGTGGCCATCGTCGGCACGGTCACGCTGCTCATCGCCGGGTTCAGCGCGCTCGTGCAGCACGACCTCAAGCGCGCGCTGGCGTACTCCACCATCAGCCAGATCGGCTACATGTTCCTGGCGCTGGGCGTCTCCGGCTGGGAGGCGGGCGTGTTCCACTTCATGACGCACGCCTTCTTCAAGGCCCTGCTGTTCCTCGGCGCCGGCGTGATCATCGAGGCGCTCGCCGACGAGCACGACATCTTCAAGATGGGCGGGCTGCGCCGCGAGCTGCCCGCCGTGTTCTGGACCTTCACCATCGGCGCGGCCGCGCTCGCGGCCCTGCCGTTCGTCACCGACGGCTTCTACAGCAAAGACCTCATCATCGCCACGAGCCTTGGCTCGGTGGACGGCAACCTCTGGTTCTACGTGGGGTCCATCATCGGCGCCTTCGTCACCGCCCTCTACGCGTTCCGGCTCGTCTGGCTCGTCTTCTTCGGCGAGCGCCACACCGCGGTCACCCGCCGGCCGCGCCTGCGCCAGCTCACCCCACTGTGGATCCTCGCCGTGCTCTCGGTGGTCAGCGGCGTCATCTGGATGCCGCCGTGGCTGGCCGGGTTCCACCCCTTCGAGACGTTCCTGGACACCGCCCTGCCGCCGATCGAGTTCACGGGCCGGTACGCCCACTTCGCCGAGAGCGCCCTCGGGGCGCTCGTGACCATCGTCATCGTTGCCGCCGGGATCGGGCTCGCGTACCTGCTCTGGATGCCCTGGCGGCAGAGGACGCACGCGTTCGCCGAGTCGCCGGCCGTGCGGCCGCTGGCCGCGTTCTGGATGGGCGGCTGGGGGTTCGACTGGCTCTACGACCGGGTGTTCGTGCGGCCCATCCGCTGGCTGGCTCACGCCGGCCGCGGCGACGTTGTCGACTACGTACCGCGCGGCATCGCCTGGCTCAACCTGGCCGCCTGGCGCGGCCTGAGCGCCGGCCAGACGGGCCGCCTGCGCGCCTACGTGGCCGTCGCCGGGTTCGGCGTCGTCCTCATCCTCGCCGTCGTGGTGCTGAGGTGACGCCGTGCTGCTGACCCTCTACATCCTCATCCCGGCGGTGGCGGCCGCTGCTCGCCTGGCTGCTCGGCCGCTTCGACGAGCGCCTCGCCCGCTGGACGGCCGTGCTCGGCACGGCCGTACCGCTGGCGCTGCTCGTCGTCCAGTGGGTCGCGAGCGCCGGCGAGCTGCGCGGCGGCTTCGTCGCCGAGGGCAGCCGGCCCGGCCGGCGTGGCGGCGGGCTCCTGGCTCGCCAGCGTGCACCAGCCGTGGATCGAGTCGCTCGGCATCAGCTACTTCCTCGCCGCCGACGGCCTCACGCTCATCATGCTGCTGCTGACGTTCGCGCTCGGCCTGCTCGCCGTGCTCTGCTCGTGGCGCGGCATCACCAAGAACGTCGGCGTGTTCCACCTCATGATCCTCTGGACCGTCGCGGGGCTGGCCGGCGTGTTCCTGGCGCTCGACCTGTTCCTCTTCTACTTCTTCTTCGAGATGATGCTCATCCCGATGTACTTCCTCATCGCCGTGTGGGGCCACGAGCGGCGCGTGTACTCGGCCATCAAGTTCTTCATCTTCACGCAGGTCAGCGGGCTGCTCATGCTGATCGCCATCGTCGCGCTGGTGTTCATCCACGGGCGCGCGACGGGGGTGTACACCTTCGACTACACGCAGCTGCTCGGCACCAGCATGAGCCCGACGACGGCGATGCTCCTGATGCTCGGCTTCTTCGCCGCGTTCGCCGTCAAGCTGCCGGCGTGGCCGCTGCACACCTGGCTGCCGGACGCGCACACCGACGCGCCGACCGCCGGCTCCGTGCTGCTGGCCGGCGTGCTCATCAAGATCGGCGCCTACGGCATGATCCGCTTCATGATCCCGCTGTTCCCGGACGCCGCCTACGACTTCCGCGTCTGGGCGCTCATCCTCGGGGTGGTCGGCATCATCTACGGCGCGCTGATGGCCTACGCGCAGACCGACCTCAAGCGGCTGGTCGCCTACACCAGCGTCAGCCACATGGGCTTCGCGCTCATCGGCATCTTCGCGTGGAACTCTTGGGCGCTGCAGGGCGTGATCCTGGAGCTCGTGTGTCACGCCCTCTCCACCGGCGCCCTCTTCATCCTCGTCGGCGGGCTGCAGGACCGCATCCACACCCGCGACATGACGAAGATGGGCGGGCTGTGGCAGATAGCGCCCCGGATGGGCGGCACGGCCATGTTCTTCGCCATGGCCTCGCTCGGCCTGCCGGGGCTCGGCAACTTCGTCGCCGAGTTCCTCATCCTGGTCGGCGTGTGGCAGGTGAGCCACTGGGCGGCCGTGCTCGGCGCCGTCGGCCTCGTGTTCGCGACCGTGTACGCACTGTGGATGATGCAGCGCGCCTTCCAGGGCGAGGAGACGCACGACCTCAGGTTCGCCGACCTCACCAGGCTCGAGATCGGCATGTTCGCGAGCATGATCGCCGCGCTCGTGCTGCTCGGGTTCTGGCCGCAGCCGCTGATCACCACGGCGCGGCAGTCGGTGGACGGGCTGCAGAAGCTCACCGCCGGCACCGCGCTGGAGCAGCCGCAGACCCCGGCCGAGGCCGGTGGCGGCGCTGAGGCGGCGGCGGACGCGGTCGCCGGCGAGGAGGGCGGCCAATGAAGGCCGGCGACCTCCTCACCATCTCGCCGCTCATCGCACTCACGCTCACGGCGATCGTCGTCATGCTCGTGGCGGCGTTCCGGCGCTCGCACGCGCTCGCGCTGGGCATCACGCTCGCCGGCCTCGCGGCGACGTTCGGCACGCTGTTCGTCTCCGCCTCGCGCGACGCGCGCCTCGTCACGCCGCTCGTCTCGATGGACGCCTACACGCTGTTCTTCATCGGCCTGCTGGTCGCGGCGGCGGCGGCCGTGGCGGTCATCTCCTGGGGCTACCTCGAGCGTCTGCCGCTGCACCCGGAGGAGTACTACGTGCTGCTGCTCACGGCCACGCTGGGCGGAGCCGCCCTCGTGGCGAGCACGCACTTCGCCTCGTTCTTCCTCGGGCTCGAGATCCTCAGCGTGTCGCTCTACGCGCTCATCGCGTACCCGGTGCACCGCGCGGAGGCCGTCGAGGCGGCGGTGAAGTACCTGGTGCTCGCCGGCGCCACCTCGGCGTTCCTCGTCTTCGGCATGGCGCTGGTCTACGCCGAGGCGGGCACGATGACGGCGGCCGGCGTGGCGGAGCTGGTCGCCGGCCTGGGCTCCGCCGACCCCGTGGTCACCATCGGCGTCGTCATGATCCTCGTCGGGGTGGGCTTCAAGCTCGCCGTGGTGCCGTTCCACATGTGGACGCCGGACGTCTACCAGGGCGCCCCCGCACCGGTCACCGCCTACGTCGCCACCGTCTCCAAGGGCGCCGTGTTCGCGCTGCTCCTGCGCTTCATGCTGCCGGTGAGCGCGGACACTTCGTCGACGCTGTTCCTCGCGCTGGCGGCGATCGCCGTCGCCTCCATGGTCGCCGGCAACGTGCTGGCGCTGCGCCAGGACAACGTCAAGCGCATCCTGGCGTACTCCTCCATCGCCCACCTCGGCTACCTGCTGGTGGCGTTCCTCGCCACCGGCGAGCGCGCCGGGGTGGCGGTCGGCTTCTACCTGGTCGCGTACTTCGCCACCAGCCTGGTGGCGTTCGGCGTAGTGACCGTGCTCTCGTCGGAGGACCGCGACGCCGACCTGCTGCCGGACTACCGGGGGTTGGGAGCGCGGCGGCCGGCGCTGGCCGCGGTCTTCGCGGTGTCGCTCTTCTCGCTGGCCGGCATGCCGCTCACGATGGGGTTCATCGGCAAGTTCACGATCTTCACCGCCGGCGCCGGGTCGGAGCTCTGGGCGCTGGTCATCGTCCTCGCGCTGACGAGCACCATCGGCCTGTACTACTACACACGCCTGATCGTGGTGATGTACGTGCGCCGGCCGGAAGAGCTCGAGCCGGCGGCCGCCGGGCCGGGAGCCCCGGTAGCGGTCGCCGGAGGCGCGGCGGGCTTCGCCGTGCTCGCCGCGCTCAGCGTGTTCCTCATCGTGTTCGGCGTGTACCCCGAGCCGCTGCTGCGGCTCGTGGAGCACGCCGTCTCGGTGCTGCCCTGGCCGTGAGCCGGCGGGAGACGCGCACCGCCGCGTGACGCCGGCGGGCGGCGCGGGACGTGCCCCTGCATCCCGCGCGCCGCGATCCGGCTGCCCCGTCCCTCAGCGCTTCTCCGCCCGGCAGACCGCGCACGCGCAGTCCGCGGGGTGGGACCAGCCTTCGCGCGGCGCGTCCGCGGCGTCCGCGCGCCGCCGCTCCCCGCGGTCGCCGGACCCGGTGACGAAGAACGCGGCGTCCTCGTACTCCCAGAGCTCCCCGGCCGGCGTCCAGCAGTAGGCCGGCACACCGAGCTCACGCACCCGCTCGCGGTCGAACGCGAAACCGGGCCAGCAGAGACAGGACGAGACGGGCTCCTCCGCCCCGCTCGTCCGACACTCGAGATCCATGTCCACAGTCTGCCGTAGTGGTCCCATGACCCCCCGCGATCTCCGCCGTCCCGTGCCCTACCCCTTTCGGCACCGCGACCCCAGACACCACTGAGGCCGCGCTCCCGACCTCTCTGGGTATCGCTCCCCCATCCTTGCGGGAACATGGTGCGTGAGGAGGTGGCTCACCATACCCCTGTGGGTATGATGGGCGCAGCAGACCGAGCACCCGAGGAGGACCGATGGCCAAGGCTGAGATCGACAGCGGTATCTGCGGCTTCTGCACCACCGTGCGCACCACCAGTGAGGGACGCACGGTGCGCGTGGAGTTCGAGACCGACTGCGGCTACGTGGAGCAGCTCGCGGAAGCGCTCACCGAGGTCGACCCGTACCGCGAGATCAGCTACCGCGGCGAGGGCCCGGTGACCCTCAAGCTCGCCGCCGAGCACCTCGTCCACCCCGCCTGCCCCGTGCCGAGCGGCATCCTCAAGGCGATCGAGGTGGAGGCCGGGCTGGCGCTGCCCAAGGACGCGAGCATCAAGCCGTCCAAGGACTGACGCGGGCGGCGGTCAATCGCTGAGGCGGAAGCGCCACACGGCGACCGCGAAGAACCCCGCCGACCACGCGAGCGCGACCCAGAGCGCGGGCAGCACGTCGCCGACGCCGAACCCGCGCACCACGATCCCGCGCAGCCCGTCGAGGATCCACGCGGTGGGCAGCACGTGCCCGACGGCCTGGAACGTCGAGCCGGTGATCTCGAGAGGGAACCACGCGCCGGACATCGCCGCCAGGGCCATCGAGACGAGCACGGTGGTCGCGATGAGCGCCTGCTCGCTCTTGAGCACGGCCGCGAGCAGCAGCCCCAGCGTGCTCGCCACCAGGGAGAGCGAGACCATCATCAGGAGCAGCGCGGCGGGGTCGCGCAGGTAGTCCACACCGAAGAAGAGCTGGGCGACGGCGATCAGGATGGCCTGCTGCGCGAAGGTGAGCAGGAACATGCCGGCCGCCTTGCCGCCGATGAGCTGCCACTTGCGCAGGCGCGTGGTCATCAGCCGCTGCAGCGTACCGTTCTGGCGTTCGATGATGAGCGCGATGCCGGCCGTCATGAGGCTGAAGAGCACGAAGTTCACCATCATGCCCGGCGAGCTGAGGATGAAGCCGCCGGGCGTCTGGCCGGCGGCGGCCCCGGCCTCGACGACCCTGGTCGAGACGGCCGGGCGCGCGAGGGCCTGAGCGACGACCGGCCGCGCCTCCCTTGCGCTCTCGGCGACCACGCCGTCCCACGCGCCGGACGGCATGCTCCGCGTCCGCCAGACGGCCTCCGCGGCGGCTTTGGAGGCGAGCTCCACGGTCACCTGCTCGCCGGCCAGCGTGCGGATCTCGCTCGCCGCGGTGGAGGCTCCGCTGGTCCCCTGCGTGGCGACGACGGTGAGGTCGGCCTTCTCGCCGGCCGCGACCGCGTCGCTGTAGCCGCTGGGGATGACGAGCCCGGCGGCGGCGCGCTCGTCCGCCATCCACTGCTCGAACTCGCCGCCCTGCTTCACGACCACGCGGACCACCGCGGACTGCTCGAGGTCCGCGACGAGCGCCTTCGCCGCCGCTCCGCCGTCCGCGTCCCACACCGCCAGCGGCAGCTTCTCCGCGTCGCCGCCGCCGCCGAAGAGCAGCCCGAAGAAGAGCGTGAAGGCCAGCGGCATCAGCAGGATGAAGATGAACGACAACTTGTCGCGCAGGGTCTCCCGGAGGTCCTTGCCGGCGATGAGCGCGGCGAGCCTCACGCGAACCGCCTCTTCATCTTCAGCACGGCGAGGAAGAAGAAGGCCACGGCGAAGCCGAGCGGGACGAGCACCTGCCAGCGTATGTCGGCCGCCCCGCCCCCGCGCATGGCGGTGTCCCAGCCCTGGATGAGCCAGCCGTTCGGCGTGAGCTTCTGCACCACTGCGTAGGTGCCGCTGGACTGCGCCGTACCGGTGAAGTTGCCGCCCAGCAGCGCCAGCACGAGGTAGATGCCGGAGCCGATGGCGCCCGCCTGCGCCGGGGTCTTGGCGAACGAGATGACGAGCAGGGCGAGGCCGCCGGCCACGCCGGCGGCGACCAGCGTGAGCAGCACGACGGCGTCGAGGCGGCCCCAGTCGATGGAGAAGATCAGGCGGCCGGCGATGAGCAGCACCACCGCCTGCAGCAGCACCGTGACGAACACGCCGACGAACTTGCCGCCGATGATCGTGCCGTGCCGGGTGGGCGTGGTGAACAGGCGCGGCATGGTCCCGTCCCGGTCCTCGGTGAGGATCGTCCGGGCCACGTTGGCCGCGCCGAAGAACATGAAGAACACCATCATGCCGGAGAGCACAGCGCCGGTGACGCTGACCTCGCTCTCCGTCTTGCCGACCTTGGGCGAGCGCTGCGCGATGTTCAGGACGGATGAGATGCCGCCGTCGTGACTGAACAGCTCGGCTGCGGTCGCGGCGACCTGGGCGGCCGGCGGGTCGCCGCCGGCGTCAGAGCGCAGAGCGACGGCGCCCGCCGCGGCGGCCCGGGCGCCGTTGAAGTCGGCGAGCACCTGCCCTACCACTCCCTCGACGATCGAGCCGCCGATCTCACTGGTCGGGTTCTCGTAGAGCTCGACCTGGCTCCCGGCCGCAGGGTCCGCGCCGAACGACCACGGCGCTGAAGTCCTGCGGCACGATGACGGCGACGGCCGCGTCGCCGTCGTCCACGGCCTTGCGCGCGGCCGCGGCCGAGCCGACCGCCTTCGTCTCGAGCACGTCGGCGAGGTCCTTGCTCGTCAGCACCTCCTGTATGGCGGCGCCGGCGCTCTGGCCGGGCTCGGCGCCGCCCGCATCCTCGTTCGCCACCACGACCTTGGTCGCGGCGATGTCGAACCCTCCCGTGCCGCCGCCGAAGGCGAACCCGAGCAGGGCGGCCAGCGCCAGCGGCGCGACCAGCATCATCACGAGCGCCGGCCGGTTGCGCAGCGTGCTGCGCAGGTCCTTCCAGGCGATGGCGAGGATCTTGCCCACGGCGTCGGCGATTCGCCCCGTCTACTCTCTCAGCGCGCGGCCGGTGAGATGCAGGAAGACCATCTCGAGGTTCGGCTCGCTCACGTTGATCTCGGTGATGCGCGAGCCGGCCGCGGCCGCCGTCTCGAACAGCCGCGGCAGCACCTGGTCGGCATCCTTGCGTGAGCAGCACGGCCTCGTCCTCCTCCACGTCGACCTTCTCCACCCCGGGCACCTCGCGCCAGCGCTCGGCGATGCCCTCCAGGTAGTGGTCGACGCGCGCCGTGACGCGCGCCTCCTCGCCGACGATCCGGACCAGCTCCTCGTGCGTGCCGAGCGCGATCATCTTGCCGTTGTCGACGATGCCGATGCGGTCGCTGAGCTCCTGCGCCTCGGCCATGTAGTGCGTGGTGTAGAGGATCGTCATCCCCTGGTCGCGGAGCGCGAGGATGCCGTCGAGGATCGACCGCCGGCTCTGCGGGTCGATCCCCACCGTAGGCTCGTCGAGGTACAGCACCTTGGGCTTGTGCAGCAGCGCGACGCCGATGTTGACGCGCCTCTTCATGCCGCCGCTGAACTTGTCCACGCGGTCCTTCTGGCGGTCGACGAGCGTGATGAGCTCCAGCACCTCGTCGACCCGCGTCTTGAGCGCGTCGCCCGAGAGCCCGTACATGCGCCCCCAGAAGATGAGGTTCTCGCGCGCGCTCATGTCGGGGTACAGGGCGATGTCCTGAGGCACCACGCCGATGGTCTCCTTGACCGCCTGCGAGTCGGTGACGACGGAGTGCCCGGCGACGGTGGCGTCGCCCCCGCTCGGCTTGAGCAGGCAGCTCAGCATGGAGATGGTGGTGCTCTTGCCGGCGCCGTTGGGGCCCAGGAGGCTGAAGATCTCGCCCTGCGCGATGTCGAAGCTCACGCCGTCGACGGCGAGCACGCCCTTGGGCGGGTCGTACTGCTTGCGCAGCTCCTTGACCTCGACGATGCTCACCGGCAGCTCCTCCCCTCGCCCCAACGCCGAGCATCGTTATACAACGCGGCCGAGCGTGAGTCACTCCCTCACCGGCCGAGGATTCCGCGGTCCAGGATGGACTTCCTGTACACGTGACGCGCCGGCGCGAGCTCCGGCCAGCAGAGACAGGACGCGACTGCGCCGAAGCCAAACCGGGCGTATGCAGGCGCGGCTCGCCGGCTCAGCTCAGCGAGGGCAGCGGCCCGAGCGGGCGCAGCACGCAGACCGGCGTCTGCTCGTGCCCCTGACCGAGCGGGTTGTCGCGCATGAGGCGCTTGGCCAGCGCGCGGTCGGCGCCGGGAGAGGCGCCGAGCACCGTGGCCGTGAGGTCGTTGGCGTCGATGACGACGAACTCGACGCGCCCGCCGGCGGCCTCGCTCAGCACGTTCGCGAGGTGCGCGGCCACGCCGTCGGGGTCGGCCGGGCCGAGCTTGGCGTGCGTGTTGTGAGGCGGCAGCGTGTTCCAGGTGGGGCCGTCGATGGCCTCCACGTCCGCGCCGGCCACCTTGTAGAAGAGGCCGCGCTTGCCGACGACCTTGCCGGCGGCCGAGACGGCCGCGGCGGCGACGATGCGCGGCGCGCCGGCCTCGTCGATGGCCAGCTGCATGGTCTCGGGGATGCCGAGGCCGATGCCGTGCGGCGTCTTGGTGACGGCCTTGCTGAGCACCTTCGCCAGCTTCGTCGGGTGGATCTCGTCCAGCGCGTAGCTGCGGCCCTGGCTGGCGGCGATCGGCTTCTCGGCCATCACGACCAGGTCGCCGGGCTTGACGTGCGGCACGACGTGCCGCTCCATGACGAGGTCGAGGTCGTCGCCGCGGGCGACGAGGTCGGTGTGCAGCGGCAGACGCGCGTACACCGTGCCGTTCGCGACGGCGAAGAGGTGCTTCTCGTCGTTGGGCGTGAACTCGGCGAGCGAGGCGCTCGGCCTCGGCGGCCGCGGCGGGGCCCTGCGGGCCCGCGGCCGCCCCCAGCAGCGCCGGCACGCGCGCGTCGCCCGGCTCGGCGATGGTGCCGCGGTGCACGGGGCCGACCGGGACGGGCGCGCTGAGCGCCGCCTCCACGTCGGCGTCCTCGATCACCACGCTGCGGTCGACGAACTCGCGCAGCCACAGCTCGATGTTGGCGGCGCGCCAGAAGAACATGCTCTCCTCCACCCGGCCCTTGCAGCAGGCGCGGAACGCCTGCACCACGGCCTCGCCGTCCCAGTACGGCCGCGCCTGGAACGCCGGCGACTGGTACAGGCTCGTGAACGCCGCGCGGCGCGCCTTGATCCAGCGCATCTCCGGCGTCGTGAACCCGACCTTCCAGCGGCGCAGACGGATCTTCTCCGGCAGTGTGCCCTTGAGCGCCGCGCGCAGGATCCAGCGGCTCCAGCCGTGACGCACGATCGCGTCCTCCGGCAGGCTCAGGATGTGGTCGACGAACTCCTGGTCCAGGTACGGCACCCGGCTCTCGATGCTGAACGCCATGGAGTTGCGGTCCTCGTAACGCAGCAGGCACGGCAGGCTGTAGGTGAGCAGGTCCTGGAGCAGGCGCTCCTTGAGGTCCGACTGGGAGCGCCCGTACCCGGGGTCGGTGGTCGCGGCTGAGGAACCCCGGCCTGAGCAGCGAGCTCGTGGCGAGACGCTTGCGCCGCTGCTTGAGGCGCCGCTTGGCCAGCGGCGTGAGCACGTCGCGCGAGGCGGTGGCCTCCTTGCGCAAGAGGTCGTACTTGCGTTCCTTGCGCAGCTGGCGCAGGTAGACGAGCTGGTAGGGCACGTAGCCGGCGATGAGCTCGTCGCCGCCCTGGCCGTCGAGCAGCACGGTGACCTGCTCGCGGGCGGAGCGCATCACGCACCACTGCGCGTAGGGGCCGGTGCTGACGATGGGTTCTTCCTGGTGCCAGACGAAGTCGCGCAGCTCGCCGATGAACTCGTGCGACGTGGGGTTGGTGTAGGTGGTGTCGGCGCCGGTGCTCTCGACCGCCATCTCGATGTACTCGCGCTCGTCGATGGGGTCGCCGTCGAACACGGCGCTGAAGGTCTTGAGCTGGCCGCGCAGGGACGCCGCGTCCGGCACGTCCTCCTTGAGCAGCTCGCTCATGAAGCTGATGATCGTGGTCGAGTCGAGGCCGCCGCTGAGGCAGGAGCCGACGGGGACCTCGCTGACGAGGCGCCGCTCGACGCTCTCGCGGAAGCGGCGCCGGAAGTCGGCCGGGTCGTCGCCGCCGTCACGCGAGAGCACCGGCGTCCAGTACGGGGTACTCTCGAGCGGGGCGGCGAGCGGGCCGTGGACATCCGCGGCGGCGGCTGCGTCCGCGCCGGCGGGCGCAGCCTGACCGGCGCCGTCCAGCGGCAGCTCGATCCAGGTGGCCGCCGGCACGTGGTACACGCCGCGGAAGAACGTCTCGGCGCGGTGGTCGTGGAACCCGTGCTGCAGGTACTCGAAGATCATCTGCTCGTCCGGCTCGGCGACCAGCTCGGGGTCCTGCAGCAGCGCCTTGATCTCGCTGGCGAAGAGCAGGCGGCCGGTCTGCGGCGAACGCGCGTAGTACAGAGGCTTGATGCCGAAGTGGTCGCGGTTGAGCACGAGCTTGCCGCCGCTCCCGTCCTCCCCGGCGCCGCGCAGGTCGGCCACGGCGAAGGCCCACATGCCGTTGAAGCGCGCGGCGCACCCGGGCCCCCACTCCTCGTACGCGTGGACGATGACCTCGGAGTCGCAGTGCGTGCGGAAGGTGTGGCCGGCGGCCTCGAGCTCGGTGCGCAGCTCGCGGTAGTTGTAGACCTCGCCGTTGTAGACCAGCCAGACGGTCTCGTCCTCGTTGGCCACGGGCTGGTGGCCGCCCTCGCGGTCGATGATGCTCAGACGGCGGTGGCCGAGGCTGACGGACGGGGTCTCAAAGGCTCCCGCGTCGTCCGGCCCGCGGTGCACGATGGCGGCGGCCATGCGCCCGAGAAGCTGCCGGTCGGGTGAGCCTGCAAAGCCGAAGATGCCGCACATGCGCGGGGTGCTCCTGGGGGTAGGGACCTCTGACGGCGCGGCGGCGCTGCCGGCCTCCGCGCCGCTCCACCTTACCATCGGCGGGTCACAGCGGGCGAGCCGGGGTGCCCTCAAGGACGGGTCGAGCGCCCGCAGAACGCGAAACGGCCCCGGGACGTGACCGGCCCAGCCCCCGCGGCGGGCCGGCCACTTCCCGGGGCCGGGTCGGTCTGCTACATCAGCTTCACCCGGTTGCCCGGGTGAGACATGCAGAAGTCGTCCTCGGTGACGAGTGGGAACGCGCCGACCACCGGCGCCGCCCCGAAGGGAAGCTCACGGGTGGAGCCGCGGAAGTACGTCTCGGCCTGGAGCGCCGCCGGCGGCGCGGCACGGCAGGTACCTGCGTTGCCCGGGCCAGGGATCTTGGCGAACGCCGGGCAGGTGCTGCAGCGCTCCATATCCTGGTCCATCCGTCCTCCTGTCACGCTCCGGGGCTTGGGTATTCCACGCCGCCCCGGCGCATTCCTGCGAGCGCCAGGTGGCGGCGAGAGCCGCATTCCCGCGGCTCCGTGGCTCTACCCCACCGCCAGGGACTCATCGAGCGGCGTCCAGCGCCGCCTGTAGCCGTTCTGGCGAGAGAAAGGGTCTGACCTCCTCGCCGTCCTCCATGAAGAACGCCGCGGTGTCGGCATCTACCAGTCCCCACCTCGTCTCGAACAACGTGCCGCTCGGAAGTCGGCCGAAGACGGCGAGCGGATCGCCCGGGACACCGGCCCGAGTGACCGTCTCCGCCCCACTCGCCTTCGTCGAGGGGTCCGGCTCCTGCTCCCGTTCCGCGGCTCGAAGGAGGCGGTCGTACTGCCGGCGCGTCAGAAGGACAAGCTCGACCGAGCCGTACTGGGTCACGAAGACAGGACGACCGGATTCGACGGCCCGTCGGAGTACTTCGCTGGTCTGGCGACGCAACTGCGTGACGCTCACAAGGTGTGGGAGATGCATCGCTCCGTCCGTCCATCCGTCTCGTGATCGAACTCCTGCCGGGATCTGGCACGCCTACGATGCTAGTGTGGGTGCTCCCCCCTGACGAGGATGACGACCACGGAAGCGGGGGGACATTGCGCTGTTGGGGGTCAACGTCAGATGTGGCGCCATCTCCGGCGTCAGATGTGGCGCCATCTTTGACGCTGCCACCCAGAGGACATGCCTCCTCACCGCGCCGGACTCTCCAGGAGGCCGGTGGCAGGATACACTCGCAGTCCGCACTGAATCCCGACGTGGAGGTCTGCCATGGGCGAGCGCGACGCAGTGCTTCGCGAGGTCCGGCAGCTGGACTACGTCTGGGTCCCGATGCGGGACGGCGCGCGACTGGCGGCGCGCGTCTGGCTCCCGGCGGACGCGGAGTCCGATCCCGTACCGGGGATCCTGGAGGCGGTGCCGTACCGGCTCAGCGACGGCATGGCCACCCGCGACGTGCTCATCCACCCGTACTGGGCCGCGCGAGGCTACGCGTGCGTGCGTGTCGACCTGCGTGGCAGCGGCGAGTCGGACGGCGTCCTCGAGGACGAGTACCACCCGCAGGAGCAGGAGGACCTGCTCGAGGTCATCGCCTGGATCGCGGCGCAGCCGTGGTGCACCGGCGCGGTCGGGATGACGGGCATATCGTGGGGCGGCTTCAACAGCCTCCAGCTGGCCGCCCGCCGGCCGCCGGCGCTCAAGGCCGTCATCACCCTGATGAGCACAGACGACCGCTACGCGGACGACGTGCACTACAAGGGCGGCTGCGTACTGGCCACCGACCTGCTGCACTGGAGCACGTGCATGCTGCACTGGCAGTGCCAGCCGCCACATGAGGTCGCGGTCGGCGAGCGGTGGCGCGAGCTGTGGGAGCAGCGGCTCGTGGCCGTCAAGCCGTGGGTGCATACCTGGCTCGCGCACCAGCGCCGTGACGACTACTGGAAGCACGGCTCGGTGTGCGAGGACTACGCCGCCATCGACATCCCCGTGTACGCCATCGGCGGCTGGACCGACGGCTACACGAACAGCGTGCCTCGCCTGCTTGAGGGGCTGAGCGGGCCGCGCAAGGGGCTCATCGGCCCGTGGCCCCACGCCTTTCCGCACTACGTCACTCCCGGACCCGCCATCGGGTTCCTGCAGGAGGCGCTGCGCTGGTGGGACCACTGGCTCAAGGGCGACGACACCGGGGTGATGGACGAGCCCATGCTCCGCGTCTGGATGCAGGACTGGGCGCCGCCGCAGCCGTGGCTGGACGAGGTGCCGGGGCGCTGGGCGGCGGAGGACGTGTGGCCGTCGCCGCGTCTGGAGCCCCGGCGGCTCCGGCTGGACGCCGACGGCGTGCTGCGCGACGCCGCCGGCGGGGCGCCGGACCCGGAGGCGGCGGCCGCGCACGGCGCGGACGGCGGCCGCCTCAGCATCCTCGGCGCCCAGCTCTGCGGCGCCGACGCCGGCGCCTGGTGCGCCGAGAGCCAGCCGAGCGACTTCGCGCCCGACCAGCGGGCGGCGGAGGGCCAGTCGCTCTGCTTCACCTCGGCGCCGCTGGCCGAGAGGCTCGAGATCCTCGGCCACCCGCGGCTCACGCTCCGCTTCGCGAGCGACCGGCCGCTGGCGCTGGTCGCCGCCCGGCTCGACGACGTGGCGCCGGGCGGCGCGTCCCGGCTCGTCACCACGCAGGTCTTCAACCTGGCGCACCTGACGAGCCACGAGCACCCGCAGCGGCTCGAGCCCGGCCGGGAGTACGAGGCGGAGGTCGCGCTCGACGCGATCGCCCAGTCCTTCCCGGCCGGCCACCGCCTGCGCCTCGCCCTCTCGCCGACGTACTGGCCGTGGGCGTGGCCCTCGCCGGAGCCCGTCACGCTCACGGTCGTCGCCGGCGAGAGCGTGCTTGAGCTGCCGGTGCGGCCGGAGCGACCCGAGGACGCGGACCTCCGGCCGTTCGACCCGCCCGTGGTGCCGGAGGGGCTGGGCGAGAAGACGGTCGGCGGCGGCCCGGGAGGCCGCACCTCCACCCGCGACCTCGCCGGCGACCGCATCACCTGGACCTTCACCTACGTCGACGGCGGCAAGGTCGTGCTCCCCAACGGCTGGGAGAGCGAGGAGTGGAACACGGTGCGCTACAGCCTGCGCGAGGGCGAGCCGCTCTCCGCCAAGGTGGAGGTGGACGCCGAGTCGGTGCTGCGCCGCGGCGCCCAGGGCCGGTTTCACATCGTCACGCACGGGGAGATGACCTGCGACGCGGACACGTTCTACGTCGCCGACGAGGTCGCCGTCTACGAGGGTGAGGACGGCGACGAACGCGAGGTCTTCACGAGGTCGTGGTGGCGCCAGGCGCCGCGCGACCTCGTCTGAGAGGGAGGGCGGGAGGATGTACTTCGGCGCACACGTGAAGTCGTCGGGCGGCGTGTGGCACGCCATCGAGAACGGGGTGGACATCGGCGCGGAGGCGGTGCAGTTCTTCGCCGGCAGCCCGCGCACCTGGAAGCCGACGCTCTACAAGGACGCCGACGCGGCGAAGTTCCGCGAGCTGCGCGCCGAGTCGCCCATCCGCTTCGTCGTCATCCACACGATCTACCTCATCAACCTCGCCAGCGAGAACGAGGACTTCTACGAGAAGTCGGTCACGTCGCTCTCCGGCGCGCTCACAGCGGCCGACCAGCTCGGCGCCGACGCGATCGTCACCCACATCGGCTCGCACCAGGGCTCCGGGTTCGCGGCCGGCCTGGAGCGCGTGCAGCAGGGACTACGCAGGGCGCTCGCCGAGAGCGAGGGCTCGCCCGTCCGCCTGCTGCTGGAGAACACGGCCGGCGCCGGCGGCACCATGGGCGTCGACTTCCGCGAGCTCGGCCAGATCATCGACGCCGCCGGCGGCGACCCGCGCCTGGGCATCTGCGTGGACACGGCGCACATCTTCGAGTCCGGCGTCGACCTGCGCACACGCGAGGGCGTCGACGAGGTCCTCCGCGAGCTGGACGAGGGCTGCGGCCCCGACCGCCTCGCGATGTTCCACCTCAACGACTCCAAGACGCCGCTCGGCTCCAACCGCGACCGGCACGAGAACATCGGCGACGGCGACCTCGGCGACGACGCCTTCCGCCTGCTGGTCAACGAGCCGGCGTTCGCGGACCTGCCCGGCATCCTCGAGGTGCCGGGGCTCGACGGCCAGGGGCCGGACGAGGAGAACCTGGCCCGGCTGCGCGCGCTCGTGGGCTGACGCCTGCTCGCGCCGGGCACGCTCGTGCGAGAGCCGCAGCGCGCCGCGGCGACGTCATCGGCAGCGACGTCATCGGTGGTCCATCCCGGCCTCGTGGGTATACTCCGGCTGCGCCGCACGACAGGCGCGCCACCCGGGATCGGAGGTGACGCCATGGAGCTCGTGACCGTGACCACCGTCAGCGATGCAGGGCTTGCCAACGTCGTCGTGGGGGTGCTCGAGCAGGCCGGCGTGGAGGCCGTCGTCGGTGGGCCCGGCGCCCCCGACGTCTACCCCATGCCCTCGGTCCATCCCTTCCGCATCCTCGTCAGGGAGAGCGATCTCACGCGGGCGCGGGACGTCCTGGAGGAGTACGAGACCACGCCGGATGACGCGGAGGACGAGGAGTAGCGCCGGGACCCACGCTCCCGGGGTCTGCTATCATCTGCCTCTTGCAGCATGTTTTCGGCCCTGCGGGGCGTTCCCGAAACGGGAGTGACGATGTTCGGACGCATCTTCGGCCGCGGCAAGGACGACCACGACCAGGCCGTCTGCGCAGAGTGTGGCCGCACCCTCCTCGCCGGCGAGTGGACACAGACCGTCATCGACGAGCGCGGCGACGAGCGGCTCATCTGCTCGCTCTGCGGACAGGCGTACTCGGGCCAGCACGAGCCCGTCGCGGCCGCGCCCGCGACCGCCAACAACGGCCGTGTACGCGAGACGCGCAGCGAGTCGGCCTTCTTCGATGACCCGGCGCCGATGGCGTTCCCCGCGCCGGAGCCGGAGCCCGCCTTCGAGGCGGCGCCGGCGCCCGCACCGGCGCGCGAGGCGCGCGACACGCGCGCTGAGAGCGACGCCTTCTGGCAGGCGCTCAAAGACAAGGACTCACAGATCGAGCAGCTCAAGGCCGAGCTGGCGCGCGCGGAGGCCGAGCGGCAAGAGCTCGCCGGCCGGTTCGCGCGCCTCGGCGCCACCGACGAGCGCGCCGACGCCGAGCCCGGCTCCCTCACCGGCGACTCGTCGGAACCCGGCGAGCGCACCTGGGGCGAGACCCCGGCCGAGTTCGCCGCCGAGATGGCGGCGCTGCGCGAGGCCGAGCAGGTCCAGGCGTACCCGCCGGCCGCCGCCGAGGTCGCGGCCGCCGCGGTGCCTGCAGCGGCGGCGCCGTCACCGTACGACGCCCTCGAGCCGGAGCCCGAGGCTGCCGTCGAGGAGGTCGCGGAGGCTGTGGTGGCAGAGGAGACCGAGGAGACCGGAGCGGACGAGCCCGAGACGCCGGCCGCGGAAACACCGGCCGTCCACCCGGTCGTGTTCGAAGACACGCAGCCCATCCCCGCCATCGACGCGGAGATGCTCGCCGCCGCCGAGGCGGAAGAGGACGCCAGCACCGGCGAGATCGCCGCGGCCGATGCCGCCGCGGCCGTCGCCGCCGGCGGCGGGGCGCTCCCCGGCGAGTCCGTGCCGGCGGCGCAGGAGCCGGCGGGCCCCACGGCCGCCGAGGCCGAGGCCGCGGCCGCGTCCCTCACCCTGCTCCAGCGTGGCGTCGACCTGCTCAACGTGAGCAGGGTCCCGCGCAAGATCGCCGAGACCAACGAGCAGCTCGGGCTGCCTCACGTCCACTGCGGCTTCGACGGCGAGACCGTCGCCGTCACGTTCATGTGGACCATGGGCTGGTACCGGTTCCACGTGGATCTGGACAGCGGCGACGTCAGCCTGGACGACCGCGGGTACGAGGAGCTCACGCTGCAGCCCAACGCCGGCGTCCGCGCCGACGGCACCGTGCAGCTCGCGCCGGCGCAGATCAGCCGCGCCGCCGCCCAGCGCGTCCAGACGCCTGCGGAGACGCCGGCGGCCGCCCAGCCGGCTCCGACCGCCGCGGCTCCAGCGGCTCCGATGGAGCCGGAGACGCCGCGCGAGGCCGCGCAGAAGCCGCCGGAGTTCCTCAGCAAGTCCCTGCTGGGCCAGCGCAGCGACGACGAGTCGGCGTCGTGGGAGCAGACCCAGGCGCGCGACTTCGACTGGGACCGCTGAGCCATACCGGCGCGCTCGGCCGACGCCGGCGGAGCGAAGAGACGAAAGAGGGCCGGGGCGCCTGACGGCGCCCCGGCCCTTTGCTCTCTTTCGTCACCGGCCCGCGGCCGGCCGCGATCTCCGGATCAGAGCATCATGCCGCCGGAGCCGCCGAACATGCCGCCGAAGAGCTCGTTCATGAAGAGGTCGAACGACTTCGCGTCCGCGGGCGGCGTGACCTCCACCGGCTGGTCGAAGTCGCCCATCGTCGCGCTGCCCTTGAGCGTGATGCCGGTGACCCCGTCCATGTTCTCCTGCCCCGTCATGTCCATGGCGGCGGCGAACTGGGCCTTGTACATGTACGAGTCCTCGACGCCGATCCAGTAGTCGACCGACGCGTCCTTGAGCGTCTTGGCGAGCTCCTTGGCCTGCGCGGGGTCTCCCGTGAGGCCCTGGCCGAGCTGGCCGAGGTCGCTGCCGGAGCCGCCGAGCTTCTCGGTCAGGCTCGGGTCCTCGGCGGCCTTCGCAAGGGAGTCGGCGAGCTTCTGCGGGTCGGCGACGGCCGTGACGTGGTAGACCTCGCACGCCGTCCAGCGTCTCGGTGCCGGCGAGCTCGTACTCGGTGCCCCACGTGGACGGGTCGACGCCCATGCTCTTGAGCTGCTCGGTCGGGGCGGCGCCCGTCTCGGCCTGCTCGCCGAGCGCCTTGGCGTTCTTGCTGTCGACCTTGTACCAGGTGCCCTGGTACTCGACCCACGCCTTGGTGCCCTCGGCCTTCATGCCGAACTCCAGCGTCTGGCCGGCGATGCCCACGTTCATCGTCATGTCGGCGGCCGTCGGGTCGTTCGCGCTCTTGCCCGTGGCGCTGAAGGTGATGCCCTGGGAGAGCAGCGCCTTGGCCGTCGGGTCGGTGATCTTGCTGGTGTCGCCCTGCATCTGCATGGCGAAGTCCGCAGTGAACGAGGCGCTGCTCACCGCGGCCATCTTGGCCTCGCTGTCCTTGACGATCTGGTCCGCCGACCTGCCGTCGGACGAGACGGTGGTGGTGGCTGCCGAACTGTCCGTCGATGCCGTGTCGCCGCTGCCGCCGCAGCCGGCGAGTACGGCGACGGCGAGTACGAGCGCCAGGACGAGGAGCAGGACCGCTCCGCGGCTCGAGACTCTACGCATGGTGGATTCCTCCCATTCTGCCCGCTCGGCGCGAGGGACCCCGCGCTCGGTCTTTCTTCTCGGCCGTTCCGGCCGCCTCCTTTACAGGAGGATGCCCGGGGACGTCAGCCCTACGGCTGTTTGGGAGAGACGACGACGGCGCGGAACGGTTCGTTGCCCTCCGAGACCGTCTCCACGCGCGAGTGATCCTTGAGATGCAGGTGGATGACCTTGCGCTCCGCCGCACTCATCGGCTTGAGGGTGATGGCGGCGGCGTCACGCGCCACCTTCTGCGCGGTGCGGTCGGCGAGCGCCGTGAGCGCGGCGGCGCGGCGGTCGCGATAGCCCTCCGCGTCGACGATGACCTGGCGGCGCTCGCGCCGGGCGCCGTTGACGACGATCGCCGCCACGTACTGCAGCGCGTCGATGGTGGCGCCGTGGCGGCCGATGAGCAGGCCGAGGTCGTCGCCGCTGATCTCGGCGCGCACCCACTCGTCGGCCTCGCTGGCGCCGACGTGCGCCTCGACGCCCATGAGGTCCACGACCGTCTGGATGAACTCGCGGAGCTTCTCGGCGCCCGGCGGGAGGTCGGCCTCGACCCTCTCCTCCGAGGGGCGGAGGCGGGCCTCGACCCGGGCCTCCATCTTGCCGCGTCCGAAGAACCCGCCCTTGCTGCCCTCGTCGAGCACGATGTACTCGACGTCGGCCGGGTTCAGGTAGGGGACGATCTTGCGCAGCCGGTCCAGCGCCGTGCGCTCGGCCTCCTGGATGGTGGACCCGCCGCCGATGGTGGCGAACTCGGTCTCTTCTTCCTCGTCGCTCTCATCTACGTCGTCGGTTTCGTCGACTTCGTCGATCTCGTCGATCTCATCGTTGGGCTGGAGGTCGTCCGGCTCTTCCATCGTCTGCCCCCTGGTTGGGTGAGAAGAGACGCGGGCGGCCCGGGGACGTCAGTCGTCCGCCGGGCCGTCCGCGCTGGTGTTCGCTCCCTGGTCGCCGCGCGGCGGCGGCCGCCCGACGACTGCTCCGCGGCCGGCTTGGCCTGGGCGGCAGGCCGCTTCGTCTGGGCGGCCGGCGGCTTCGTCTGGGCGCCCTGGCCCTTGGGCTTTCCGCCCGCCTGGCCGGACTTGCCGCCTGCCTGGCCGGCCTTGCCGCCTGACCTTGGCCCGTGCCCGGCTTGCGCTTGCCCTTGCCGGGCGGCGCCGCCTTCTTGGCGCCCTGCGCCGGCTTCTTGCCGCCGGCCCCGCCCGAGGCGCCGGCCTTGGCTCCGCCCCGCCGCCGCTCTTCTGCGCGATGCGCTGCTCGCGCTGCTTGGCGGCCTCCTGCTGGGAGGACATCATGGCCTCCATGAAGCGGCTGCGCTTCTTGGGCTTGGCCTTGGCCTTCGCCGCGAGCTCTTCCGGCTTGGGCATCGTCTTGCGGATGACCAGTTGCTGCCCGATGGTCCAGACGTTGGTGGTGACCCAGTACACGAACAGACCGGCCGGGAAGTTGAAGAGGAACAGCACGAAGACGATGGGCATCGCGCGCATGATCCACTTCTGCATCTGGTCGCTCTGCGTGGCCACCATGAGCTCCGTCGAGATCATCTGCGAGACCACGTAGACCACGAGGAGGATGTAGTAGGGGTCCGGCAGGCCCAGATGCGGGATCCACAGGAACGACGCCTGGTTGAGAGCCTCCACCGAGGCCTGGTAGGCCGGGGCCTCGAGTGGGCCGAGACCCTTGATGGCCGCGTACAGGCCGATGAACACCGGCAGCTGGAGCACCAGCGGCAGGCACGACGCGAACGGGTTGATGCGATGCTCCGAGTAGAGCTTCATCGTCTCTTCCTGGATCTTGGCGCGGTCGTTCTTGTACTTGGCCTGCAGCGCCTTGACCTGAGGCTGGATGAGCTGCATGTGCTGCGCCGACTTGTACTGCTTCCAGGTGAGCGGGAAGAGGATGAGGCGCACGATGATGGTGAGACCGATGATGGCGAGGCCCCACGTCCACTCGCTGCCGAGCCCTAGACCGGCGAGGAAGTCGTTGATGGTGACGAGCACCCAGTGGAGCAGCAGGATCAGCTCGGAGAGGATCGGGAAGTTATACACGCGCGCTCACATTCCGGCCGGCATGGTCGTGCCCGCAGTCGTGGTGGGACCGTCGCGGGGGCACAGGGTCGTACCCGCCGTAGCTGAAGGGATTGCAGCGGAGCAGGCGCCAGCTCGCGAGGCCGATGCCCTTGACGGGCCCGTACTCGCGGATGGCGCCGATGGCGTAGTTGGAGCACGAGGGGTAGTACTTGCAGCGCTGGCCCAGCATGGGCGAGAGGGTGTACTGGTACACACGGATGAGGCCGATGAGCACCCAGTCGGCGGCCGTGACCACGGCGGAGAGCACGGCTGCCGGCACCCGCCTCATGCCCGTCCCGCTTCGCCGAGCAGGCCCGAGCGGTCGAGCAACTCCTGGACGGCCCCGGCCACCAGGCCCTTCTCGCCCGCGCCTTCGCGCGTGACGAGCTCGTTGAGTTGCGGGCGCGCGATCACGACCAGATCGTACTCCTCGGCAAGCCGCCCCGCGTTGGCCTGGAACGCCTCGCGCAGCAGCCGTTTGATGCGGTTACGGACGACGGCTCCGCCCAGCTTCTTCGACACCGAGAGGCCGAGACGCGGCCCCTCGTCGCCCGGCTCGGCCGGGCGCCTGAACCAGTACAGCACAAGGAAGCGAGAGGCCGTCGAGCTCCCCTGCCGATAGATGCGCTGGAAGTCGGAGGAGCGGGAGAGGCGAGAGCGTTTGGCGGCCATGGGGGCCGCGGCTACGCGGAGAGGCGCTTGCGCCCCTTCTGCCGGCGGCTCTTGATCACCGAGCGACCCGCGCGCGTGCTCATGCGCTTGCGGAAGCCATGGGTCTTGCTGCGCTTGCGGGTATTGGGCTGGTAGGTCCTCTTCACTGCTTCCTCGCACGATTGCCGATAGTCAGAACGCAGAGTATAGCCAAGCGGCGGAGGCCGGGTCAATTTGGCCCGCAGGGCCGGGACCCGGCCTCCGCCGCCCGAACCACCCCCTCACGCTCACGAAAGCGCAGACGTTGCCGATATGGGCTACTGGGAAGGAGTCCCCCGGAAGACACCATGCTGCTCGAAGGATCCATCCACAGGTTCAACCTCGCCGGCGTCCTGCAGTTCCTCGCGCAGGGAGCGGCCACCGGCGTGCTCGAGGTCCGCGACTTCGAGGAGTACGGCTTCATCTATCTCGTCGGCGGGCGGGTCGAGGCGATCTCCCTGCCCATCACCGACGAGAAGCTCGGCACGCGCCTCGTGCGCGCCGGCTGCCTCACCGAGCAGCAGCTGGCCGAGGCGCTCATGGAGGATGCGGGCCTCTCCCACGAGCAGAAGAAGTTCAAGCCCCTCGGCCAGCGGCTCATCGAGAAGGGCTACGCGACCAAAGAGATGATCCGTCGCATCATGGAGCGCCAGACCACCGACCAGGTGTTCGAGCTGGCGCACTGGAGCAGCGGCGTGTTCCTCTACGACGAGCCGGAGCAGATGCCCCGGTTCCAGGTGGCCATCGAGGGCGACGTGCAGGGACTGCTGCTCGACGCCTACCGGCGCATCGACGAGGGCGAGCGCGCGCGCAAGACGGCCAATGTGGTCGACAACGAGGTGTGCTACGCCTGCCCCCTCGAGAGCGAGTGCAGCGCGGAGATCCGCACCCGGTACCTGAAGAAGGACGTCTGTCTTTGGCGCGAGATGGGAGCGGTCCTGGACGAGGGCTACGAACGCCTGCGCGACTCGCGCCAGCTCTACCGCTCGCGCGACGAGGACGCGGGCACCACGCTCGACGCCTCGCTCGACAGTGAGTAGGGCGCGGGCCCGCCGCAGGACGCCGGTGGGCGCCCCTTCCGCTTGACCCTCCCCCGCACAGGGTACTGACGACCCGTGGCTGCTGAGCATGGCATAGACGGCGGCTTCAGGCACGTCCTGGACGCCATCACCGACGGTGTGTACGTCACCGGCCCCGACCGCACCATCGTCTACTGGAGCGCCGGGGCGGAGCGCATCACGGGCTACGGCGCCGACGAGGTGGTCGGGCGCCGCTGCAACGAGGACCTCCTCGGCCACACCGACCTCGAGGGCGTGCGCCTCTGCCTGGCGGGCTGCCCGCTCCAGGATTGCCTGGACACCGGGCACGAGCACGCCATCAGCGAGGTGTTCCTGCGGCGCAAGGACGGCGAGCGTCTGGCCGTGTACGTCAAGACGGCGCTGTTCGAGATCGACGGCGAGCGCTACGGGGTGGAGATCTTCGGCGAGCTCGAGACCGTCGCCGGCAAGGAGCTCGCTCAACGCATGCAGCAGCTCTCCGACTCCGCCATCTCGGATCCGCTGACCGGCCTGTTCAACCGCCGCTACCTGGACGCCGCGCTCGGCCAGCAGTACGCGATGTTCAAGAGGCTGGGCCGCAGGTACGGCGTGATCCAGATCGACATCGACGAGGTGAAGGCGATCAACGACCGCCTCGGCCACCTCGCCGGCGACGCCGCCATCCGGTTCGTCGCCGGCGTCATCTCCGACAACGTCCGCGAGATGGACGTCGCCGCCCGCTACGGCGGCGACGAGTTCGTCGTGATCTGCAGCCTGGCGAGCGAGGAGGACCTCGCCGTCTACGGCAGACGCCTGGTCAGGCTGGTGCACGACTCGCGCTTCGCGCCGGCGGAGGACGCCGGCCTGCGCGTGACCGTCTCGGCCGGCGGCGCGCTCGTCGCCGCCGGCGACGAGGACGAGACGCGCGGCCCTCGCGCGCGCCGACGCGGCCATGTACGCGGCCAAGCGCAGCGGGCGTGACGACTTCGAGGTCGCCGGCAACGGGAGTGGCGGGTGACGCCGGGCGGCGGCGAGCTGCGCCGCAACCCGGTCAGCGGCAAGCTCGTCATCGTGGCCCCGGCGCGCGCCACGCGGCCGGCGGACGGGGCGGGGCGCGCCGCATCCGCGCCGCCGTGCCCGTTCTGCGCCGGCAACGAGACGCTCACGCCGCCGGAGGTGGACGCGGAGCGTCCCGCCGGCGGCGAGAGAGACGGCCCCGGCTGGACCGTCCGCGTCGTCCCCAACAAGTACCCGGCGCTCGAGGGCCGGCACGAGGTGGTCGTCCACTCGCCCGGCCACGAGGAGGAGCTCGAGGACCTCGGTGACGAGCGTCTGGCGGCGGTCCTCGCGGTGTGGCGCCGGAGGATCGACGCGCAGCTCGCCGGCGGGGCCGCCGCGGTCACCCTCATCGCCAACGTCGGCCCCGGCTCGGGCGCCTCCCTGGAGCACCCGCACGAGCAGCTGTTCGCCACGCCCGTGGTGCCGCCGCTCCTGCTCGACGAGCTCGTCGAGGCCGAGCGGCACCGTAACCGCTACGGGACGTGCGTCGTCTGCGAGCAGCTCGAGACCGCCGGCGAGCGCCTGGTGCTGGACGGCCCCATGTGCGCCTGGGCTCCCGAGGCGAGCAGGTTCAACGGAGAGCTGTGGCTCGCGCCGGCCGGCCACCAGGCGGACTTCCGCGAGGCGGACCTCGCCGCGGTGGCGCCGGCGCTGCGCCGCGCGCTGACCGCCGTCAAGGCTTCCGTCGCCGGCGCCCCGCTGAACTTCTGGCTGCACACGGCGCCGGCCGACCTGCGCGGTCCCTTCCACTGGCACCTTGAGATCGCCCCGCGCACGTCCACGCTCGCGGGCTTCGAGCTCGGCAGCGACATCGCCGTGGTGATCAAAGACCCCGTCGCGGCCGCGGCGGAGTACCGGGCGGCGCTGCCGCCGGCCTGACCCGCCCTCAGCCGCCGCGGTCGTGCCGCAGGGCGAGCTGGCCGCAGGCGGCCTCGATGTCTCCGCCGGGGGAGTTGCGCACGGTCACGCTCACCCCGGCGCGCTCCAGGCGGGCGCGCAGCGCCTCGACCTCGCCGGGAGCCGGCCGCGAGAACTCGCCGCCGGTCTCGTTGTAGGCGATCAGGTTGAGGTGGTAGAGCGGGCGGCGCAGGCGCTGCGCCAGCGCCGTCGCTTGCGCCGGCGTGTCGTTGACGCCGCGCAGCACGACGTACTCGAAGAGCAGCTTGCGCCGCGTGGCCTTGCACGTACCGCTCACAGGCGGCGAACACCGCGTCGAGCGGGTACGTGCGGTTCAGTGGCACCAGCCGGTCGCGGAGCTCGTCCGTCGCCGCGTGCAGGCTCACGGCCAGGTTGAGCTGCAGCGGCTCCGCGGCGAACCGGTCGATGCCGGGCACCACACCGACGGTGGACACCGAGATGCCGCGCGCGGCGAGCCCGAACCCCGCGGGGTCGTTGAGGAGCCGGCAGGCGCGCAGCGTCTGGTCGTAGTTGTGGAACGGCTCGCCCATACCCATGAAGACGACGTTGGTCACGCGCCGGTCGGCGGACTCTCCGCGCAGTACGCGGGCGAAGTGCAGCACCTGGTCCACCATCTCCTCGGCCGTGAGGTCACGGCGCAGGCCCAGGCGCCCCGAGGCGCAGAACGAACAGCCCACGGCGCACCCCACCTGCGTGGAGACGCAGACGGTCGCGCGTCCGGCCACCAGCATGAGGACGGCCTCCACCGGGTGGCCGTCCGCCGTGTGGAAGAGCGTCTTGCGCGCCGTGCCTCGCGGCGCGGCGCGCGTCTCCACCTCGGTCAGGGCCAGCGGCGAGAGCAGGCCGGCCAGCTCCTCCCGCAGCGCGAGCGGGAGCGTGGTCATGGCGGCGAAGTCGGTGACGAGCCCGCGTGTGAGCGCCTCGTAGACCTGGCGGGCGCGGTACGCGGGCTCGCCCAGGTCCGCCAGTGCGGCGGCGATGGCGTCGGGATCGAGCACAGGGCCATTGTAGCGCCGGGCAGGGAATGATGAGGGGGACGCGAAGGAGCGACCATGACAACCGTGCAGATCATCGGCGTCTCCGTCGCAGGCGCGGCGGTGCTGTTGCTCATCGTCGCCCTCATCGTCACCCGCCGCCGCAGCAGGGACGACGACGAGCAGTACGAGGCGCGCCCCGAGTCGTCGTTCCTCGACCAGGCGCCGCAAGACACCTTCTCCGTGCTCGGCAAGCCCGAGCAGGACGTCGAAGACATCACCATCGACCCCGCCTACGAGCGCGCGCTGGAGGCAGAGCAGGCCGCCGCTGCCGCAAGGGCGCAGCAGGCACGGCAGCCGCAGCCCGGCGGCCTCGGGCTCGACTGGGGGCCGGATCTCAGCGTGCGTGGTCTGGAGCCGGAGCCGCTGACCGCCCCGTCGTGGGGCGACGACCCGGAGACGACCGGCGAGCTGCGCGGCGGCGCCGAGCCTGGGGCGGGGCAAGAGTCAGTCGACGCAGCGTGGGGGCCACTCGCAGAGGAGGCCCCCACGACACAGGATGAGAGCGAGGACCGGGCGGCCACTCCCGAGCCCGCGCGGCCCGCCGAGGGCGGGCCCGCCGCCGGCGAGGCGGCCCCGGAGTCCGGCCCGGAGAGCCGCCTGGTCCCGCTCTCGGACATCATCGTCACCACGAGCGGCAAGATGGTCGACCTGCAGGACCCGGAGGTGCGCCGCATGCTCACGGAGCTGGTGACGTTCGAGATCGACCAGGCGGCGGACTTCCGCCGTCGGGGCCAGACCATCGACGCCGTGCTGCAGCTCACGGAGGCCGAGAAGGTCTCCCGGGCTCTCGGCATGACCGAGTCGGCCGAGCGCATCCGCGCGATGATGGCGGAGATCCGCGCGGACTGATCGACGCAGGGCTGTTGAGCGACGCCCCTAGTTCGTGAGACTCTGAAGCGGCGGCGGAATCCGCCCCCCGCGCCGCACGAACGCGCTGTTGCCGGCGGTGCTGACCTTCATCACGGGCCCTTCTCCGAACAGCCCGCCCAGCGTGACCCAGTCCCCCAGCTTCTTGCCGGCCGCCGGAATGAGCCGCGCGCCGGTGGTCTTGGAGTTGATCATGCCGATGGCCATGACGTCGGCGATGGTGCCGGCGAGCGCGTCGCGCGAGATGTCGCCGGGGACGACGATCATGTCGAGGCCCAGCGAGCACACCGCGGTCATGGCCTCGAGCTTCTCGATGGGCAGGTTGCCGTCCGCGGCGGCCCTGGCCATGGCCTTGTCCTCGGTCACCGGGATGAAGGCCCCTGAGAGGCCGCCGGTGGAGGAGGTCGCCATGGTGCCGCCCTTCTTGACGGCGTCGTTGAGCATCGCCAGCGCCGCCGTGGTGCCGGGCGCCCCCACCGACTCGAGGCCCATGCTCTCGAGGATCTCGGCGATGGAGTCGCCCACGGCCGGCGTGGGGGCGAGCGAGAGGTCGATGATGCCGAGCTCGGCGCCCAGCATCTGCGAGGCCTCCTGGGCGATGAGCTCGCCGACGCGCGTGATCTTGAACGTCGTGCGCTTGATGAGGTCGGCGAGCTCGATGAACGAGGCGTCCGGGTTGGCGGCCACGACGTTGCGCACCACGCCGGGGCCGGAGATGGCGACGTTGATGCTCGCCTCGGCCTCGCCGCTGCCGTGCATGGCGCCGGCCATGAAGGGATTGTCCTCCGGCGCGTTGCAGAAGACGACGATCTTGGCGCAGCCGATGGAGTCCTGCTCGGCCGTCCGCTTGCTGACGGCGAGGAGCACGTCGGCCATGCGCAGCACGGCGTCCATGTTGATGCCGGCGCGCGTGGAGGCCACGTTGACCGACGAGCACACACGGCCGGTGCCGCCGAGGGCGTCGGGGATCGCCTCGATGAGCGCGGTGTCGCTGCGCGTGAAGCCCTTCTGGACGAGCGCGCTGAAGCCGCCGAGGAAGTCGATGCCGATCTCGTCGGCGGCCGCGTCCAGCGCGTGCGCGACCTCCACGTAGGCGCTCGGGTCGTCGCTGCCGACGACGCCGGCGATGGGCGTGACCGAGACGCGCCGGTTGACGATCGGCACGCCGTACTTCTCCTGCAGCTCCGCTGCGACCTCGACGAGCTTGCCGGCGCGGCGGAGAATCTTGGCGTGGATGCGCTCGGCCGTGCGCCGAGGGTCGCCGGCGGCGCAGTCCGCGAGCGAGATACCCATGGTGACGGCCCGGACGTCGAGGTTCTCGGACCGGATCATGCTGACGGTCTCGAGGATCTCCTGGGCGGTGATGAAGACCACGGCCGTGCCTCTAGATCCGGTGCATGAACTTGAAGATGTTCTCGTGCTGCACGCTGATCTGCAGCCCGATGCGGTCGCCGGTCGCCTCCAGCGCGTCCTTGAGGGCGGCGATGGTGGTCTCCCCCTGGTCGAACGAGACGAACATGATCATCGTGAACATCCCGTTGGCGACCGTCTGGCTGACGTCGTCCACGTTGGCGTTCTGCTCGGCGATGGTGGTCGCGACCTGCGCGAGCAGCCCGTGGCTGTCGGGGCCGAGAGCCGTGACGATGACGGTTGTACGCATCGGGGACGTCCCTGGGAGGAGGTGGGCGGGAACAGGCGGCTAGTATACTGGATGGCCATGCCCACGCCCTCCGACCACGCCCCCGCGGACGCCGCCACGGCGCCGCCACCGAGCCGCCTCGACACGCTCGACCGCGCCGTCTCGCGGCGAGCCGCCACGGGCTGGCCGCACCCGCGCTGGTTCACCGTGCCGCTCGGCGGCCTCTCGCTCTCGGCGAACTACGGCGTGCTCTGGTACGTCCTCTGTCTGGTCCCTTGGCTCTTCGGCGCCGCCGACCCGCTGTGGAAGGCCCTGTACGTGGCGGCGCCCGTCACACTGGTGGAGATGACCGGATTCGTGATCAAGCACTTCGTCGGCCGCGCGCGGCCACCCGTCGCCGACCCCTCGCAGCCGGAGCAGATCCCGCTGCCGCTCAGCAAGTCGTTCCCGTCGTCGCACGCCAGCATGGCGGTGGTCGCGACGTTCACGCTCGGCGTGCTGTACCCGCAGTGGATCCCGGCGCTGATCGTCCTCTCGCTGGTGCTGATGTTCAGCCGCGTCTACCTCGGCGTGCACTACCTCGGCGACGTGCTCGGTGGCGTCGTGTACGGGCTCATCTGGGGCGCCGCCTGGGTCCTCCTCGTGCCGGCGCCGGTGTGACGTGGGCGCGCTGAGCACACGCGGGGGCAAGCTGGCGGTGGCCGTGGCGGCGCTCCTCGTCGTCGTCATCGGGCTCGCCGCCGCCGGCGTGTTCGACGGCTGGGGCGGCGGCGGCGCTGGGGAGGGGAGGCCGTCGGCCGCCGTGTCCAGCTCCCCCTACGGCGGCGTCGCCAACGCCACGGCAAAGGTCCTGGCGCGCAGCATCGGTGCGCGCCCCGCCGACTCGTGGGGCGAGATCCACGCGCGCGAGTTCATCACCAGCGCATTCCAGCAGTACGGCTACTTCCCCCTGCTGCAGGAGTTCATCAGCACGTCGGGCGGGCGCCGCGTCCACTCCGGCAACATCATCGCCGTCAAGGAGGGTGAGACGGCCAAGCGCCTCGTCGTCGGGGCGCACTACGACTCGGCGCCGGTCGGCGAGGGCTACACCGACAACGCCACCGGCATCGGCCTGCTCCTCGAGGTCGCGGCGCGCATCAAGAAGGTCCCCACGCCGTACACCGTCGTCTTCGTCGCGTTCGGCGCCGAGGAGGAAGGACTGCGGGGGTCGCGCCACTACCTGGCGTCCCTGAGCGACGTGGAGCGGCGCGCCACCATCGGCGTGATCGACCTCGACGCGCCGGCCGGCGGCGACGAGCTCTCCGTGGCGAGCCGGTTCGGCGGCGCCACCTGGCTGCGCGACGACGCCCTGAGCGCAGCCGACCAGCTGGGCGTGCCGCTCGTCACCAGCCCGGAGGCGCCGGGACGACCGGCCGGAGTCGTGTGGGCGCCGTCCGACGACCTGCCGTTCGCCGACGCCGACATCCCCACCGCCGTGTTCAGCGCCGTCAGCTGGGAGGCGAGCAAGGGACGCAAGCTGGCCCAGACGGCGTCCGGCCCGTCCATGTGGAATACTCCCCGAGACACCGTCGCCTACGTCGACGAGAAGTTCCCCGGGAGGGTCCGGGACCAGCTCCGGGACATGTCCCGCCTGCTCGAGACCCTGCTCACCAGCAAACTGAAGAGGACTCCGTGAAGCTCGGCATCGTCGGTCTGCCCAACGTCGGCAAGACCACCCTGTTCAACGCGCTCACGCACGCGCAGGCAGCGGCCACCGCGTACGCGTTCACCTCGGCCGAGTCCAACCTCGGCGTGGTGGCCGTGCCGGACCCGCGGCTCGACAGGCTGGACGAGGTCCTCGAGACGCCGAAGAAGGTCAACGCCACCATCGACCTGGTCGACATCGCCGGTCTGGCCGAGGGCGCGAGCCGCGGCGAGGGGCTCGGCAACCGGTTCCTCAGCGACATCCGCGGCGTGGACGCGGTGGCGCACGTGGTGCGCATGTTCCAGAACCCGGAGGTCGCGCACGTGAGCGAGTCGCTCGACCCGCGCGCGGACGTGGACCTCGTGGAGACCGAGCTCGTGCTCAGCGACGCCGAGCTGGTGGAGCGCCGCCTGGACAAGACCCGCAAGGCGGCGCGCAGCGGCGACAAGGCGGCCCGGCACGAGCTCGAGGTGCTCGAGGCGCTGCACGCCGCGCTCATGGACGGCGAGCTGGCCAAGCGCTTCGAGCGCGCGGCGGCGGACGAGCCGCTCTTCCGCGAGCTCGCGCTGGTGAGCGACCGCCCGATGCTGTTCGTCCTCAACACCGACGACGACCAGAGCGCGGCGGCCGCGCTGGAGCAGCACGCGGAGTTCGTGGAGTGGGCGCGCGGCCGGGGCGACCAGGTGGTCGCCGTCGCCGCGCGCCTCGAGGCCGAGCTCGCCGATCTGGAGCCGGAGGAGGCGGCCGAGTTCCGCGCCGAGCTCGGCGCCGACGAGGCCGGCACGCTCGACGTCGTCCTGCGCGCCTGCTACGAGGTGCTCGGCTACATCAGCTTCTTCACCGGCGACTTCCGCAGCAGCGAGTCGCGCGCCTGGCAACTGCCCCGCGGCTGGACCGCCAAGCAGGCCGCGGGCCGCATCCACAGCGACATCGAGCACGGGTTCGTGCGCGCCCAGGTCGTGCGCATCGAGGACCTCATCGAGCTGGGGTCGTTCCACGCGGCGCGCGAGAAGGCGCTGCTGCGCACCGAAGGCAAGGAGTACGTCGTCCAGGACGGCGACGTGATCAACTTCATGCACACCGGCTGACGCCCGGAGCGCACCGCCGGTCCCGCGCCGGGCCGGGTGAAGCCGCCGCCGGCGCTCAGTCCTCCAGCTGGATCCTGATCACTCCGGCCTTGGCCTGCACGGGGTACGACTCAGCGACCGGGCCGTCGAACCACACCGAGACCATCTGGCCGGCGCCGAGGTCGGCGGCCGTACCCTTGCCACCCTTGAGCTGCCACACGACGGTGTCGGCGGTGACGGCGATGCTGGCACGGTCCACCGATCCCTTGATGGCGCCGTCGTCGACGACGAGCAGGGTCGGGAGTCCCGTGTCGGCGTTGGTGGTCAGATCGTGGATGGTGCCGGTGATGTCGGCGGGAGTGGACGGCGGGGCGGTGGCCGACGAAGCCGGCTGAGCGGTCGAGCCACCGCACCCGCCGACGACGGCCGCCCCCAGCAGCAGGAGCGCGGTCAGAGCCACGAGCGCTCCGCGTGCGTGTCTCATGAGCACACCTCCCAAAGCCGTGGCGCAGCCGTCGTCGCAGGGGAGACGCCGGCGCTTCGGCCCGCGTTCGCCGCGGGTATACGATCAGGGCCGGACCTTGCCGACGACCGACACGATCCACCGATGGAAACGACCGACCGACATCTTCGCATACCCGCCGGGTTCCGGCTGCGCCGGCCCCTCGAGACGGACGCCGGCGCCGTCGCCGAGCTCAAGCGCGCCGTGGAGGTCGCCCGCCACGGCGACTCCGACGAGACCGTGGAGCTGGTGCGCGAGGAGTGGGCGCTGCCACGGCTCGACCTCGCCCGGGACGTGTGGCTGGTCGAGGGCGACAGCGACCTCGCCGCCTACGGCTTCTGCTGGGTCGAGGCGCCGCCCGGCGAGATCGTCGCCGAGCAGATCGTCGACCCGGCCCTGCGCGGCCGCGGGCTGAGCGAGCTGCTGCTGGACCTGGGCGAGGCGCGCGCGGCGGAGCTGTTCCGCGCCGCTTCGCCCGAGCAGCGACGGCAGCCTGGGCGTGTGGTCGCACGAGAGCGACGCGCGGCGCATCGAGCTCTTCGAGCGCCGCGGCTACGAACGCGTGCGCACGTTCCTGCGGCTCGACCGCGACCTGGGGCCGGCCGTGGAGACGCCGGTCTGGCCGGCCGGCGTCACCGTCCGCGGCTTCCGCACCGGCCGCGACGAGGCCGCGGTGCACGCGGCCGGCGAGGAGGCGTTCCGCGACCACTTCCGGCCGTCCGAGATGGACCTCGAGGAGTGGACCGAGTTCCGCTTCTCGCGCGGCGACCTCGACGTCGGCCTCTGGTTCGTCGCCTGGGACGGCGACGAGGTGGCCGGCGCAGTCGTGAACTTCGAGACACCGCTGGGCGGCTACGTCGACGAGCTCTTCGTGCGCCGCCCGTGGCGCGGCCGCGGGCTCGGCCGCGCGCTCCTCCTGCGGGCCTGCGTCGAGCTGCGCCGGCGCGGCCTGCCGCTCGCCTACCTCGGCGTGGACTCGCAGAACCCAACCGGCGCGATGCACCTCTACGAGTCGGCCGGGTTCCGCTCGACGCGCGGGTCGACCTTCGTCTACGAGAAGCGGCTCGCGACCGGCTGACGGCGGCGGCCACGCTTGCCCGCCGGGTCTACAATCGGCAGCGGTCCGGCAACCGGAGGCGACAGTGGGTTCACGCATCGTGCGGGCGTTCTCGCGCCACGGGTACATCCTCGCGCTGGCCGCTATCACCCTCAGCACCGTGGTCTTCCTGCCCGGGCGCGACGTCTTCGCCAAGGGCCAGTGGGCGCTCCTCTATCTGCTGGTCATCCTGCTGGTGGCGAGCGCCGCCGGCCCGGGGCCGGCCCTGCTCGCCGCCGTCCTCGCGTTCTTCACCTGGAACTTCTTCTTTCTGCCGCCGTACCACACGCTCCAGATCCACGACCCAAAGGACTGGCTCGCGCTGGCGGCCTTCCTCGTGGTCGGCGTGATCGTCGGTGCGCTGGCCGGGCGCATGCGCGACCGTGAGGCCGCGGCGCGTGCGCGCGAGCAGGAGAGCGCGGCGCTCAACCGGCTGAGCGCCGCGGTGGTCTCGCAGACGACCACCCGGCAGATGGCCGAGACCTGCCTCGGCGAGATCGTCGACCTCCTCGAGGCCAGCTCGGCGGCCCTGTACGTGGCTCAGGACGGCCGCCTGATCTCCTACCGCGAGGCGCCCGAGGGCGCGGTGGTCGACGCATCCGTGGACGAGCTCGCGGCGCGCGCCTTTGCCGCCGGCGGTCAGACGGCCGCGCCGGCCGCCGGGGACGGCGGACTGTACGTGCCGGTGCGCAGCCCCTCGGGAGTCGCGGGGGTGCTCACCGTGCAGGCCCGCGGCGACGGGCGGCCCTACGGCGCTTCGGACGCCCGCCTCGTCGCGTCGCTCGGCAACATGGTCGGCGCGTTCCTCGAGCGCGAGCGCCTGCAGCAGGCCGCCACCGGCGCGGCGGCGGCGCAGGAGGCCGACCAGCTCAAGTCGAGCCTGCTCTCGTCCGTGTCGCACGAGCTCAAGACACCGCTCGCCGCCCTCACCGCGACCGTCAGCAACCTGCTCGAGAGCGACGTGGACTGGGACGAGGAGAGCGTCCGCGACGAGCTGCGGGCCATCGTGGGCGACGTGGCCCGCCTCAACACCAGCATCACCGCGCTCCTCGAGCTCTCCCGGCTCGAGGCCCACGCGTGGGAGCCGCGCACCGAGCTCTACGGGCTGGGCGAGATCGTCTTCGCCGGCATCGACGCGCTGCCGGCCCACCTGCGGGAGCGGGTACGCGTGGACATCCCGGACGACGTCGTCCTCGACGTCGACTACGTGCAGTTCGCGAGAGTCATGCAGACACTGCTGGAGAACGCGGTGCTCTACACCGACAGCGAAGTGACGGTGGGCGCACACGGCTGGAACGAGGGCGTGCGCCTCTGGGTCGAGGACCAAGGACCGGGCATCCCCGCCGACGAACACGAGGCGGTGTTCGAGAAGTTCTTCCGCGGCAGCAGCGAGGGGCGGGCGAGGCCGTCCGGCACCGGACTGGGGCTCGCGATCGCGCGCGAGATCGTGCGCGCGCACGGTGGGACGATCGAGGTGACCGACGTGGTGCCTCACGGGGCGCGGTTCGTGATCACCCTCACGGCCGGCGGCGAGCCGGTCGAGCCGGAGAAGGAGACGGGCGCATGACGGTACCGGAGCGGCCCACCCACATCCTCGTCGTGGACGACGAGGAGCAGATCCGCCGCGCGCTCAAGTCGATCCTGTCCACGCGCGGCTACAGCCTCGAGCTGGCGGCGACCGGCCAGGACGCGCTGCTCAAGGCCATCGACACCCCGCCCGACCTCGTCGTCCTCGACCTCATGCTGCCGGACATGCTCGGGGATCGAGGTCTGCCGCGAGCTGCGCACCTGGATGACCGCTCCGATCCTGATCCTCTCGGTGCGCTCCAACGAGGCCGACAAGATCACCGCGCTCGACGAGGGCGCCGACGACTACCTCACCAAGCCCTTCTCCGCCGGCGAGCTGCTGGCGCGCATCCGCGCGCTGCTGCGCAGGTCGGCGGCGCTCACCTCCCCGCCGCCGGTCGATTCGCGCCGGCGACCTCGAGGTCGACATCGCCCGCCGCCGCGTACGCCGGGCGGGCGCGGAGGTCGCGCTCACGCCCACGGAGTTCGACATCCTCGCCTTCCTCGCGCGCAACGCGGGTCTCGTCGTGCACGCAGCGCATGATCCTCGAGCAGGTGTGGGGGCCCGAGTGGGTCGAGGACGCGCAGACGCTGCGCGTGCACGTGAGCAACCTGCGCAAGAAGATCGAGCCACGGCCGGGCGGACCTCGCTACATCATCACCGAGCCCGGCGTCGGGTTCCGCTTCGCGGCCGCCGAAGACACGCCGGCCTGACCGGCTCCGCCGGTCCCGCCGGCGCCTTTACGCACTCTTTAGTCCGCTCCCCACCGCCTTCACGCGGGCTTGAGGCGGCCGCGCGTAGCCTCCGCACCGAAGAGGCCCCCTGCGGGCCCGTCGACCGGAGGCGCGCCATGCTGCTCACACTCGAAGAGATCGGCTCGAACTCATGATGGTCGCCGCCGTGGCCGGTTCGATCGCCTGCCTCGTGTTCCTCGTCACGGCAACGTGGACGGAGCGCCGGGGAGCGCGCCGGTTCGCACGTGGTGGGCGGAGGTCCCCACGATGACCGACGTCGTCCTCATCTCGCTGGTCCTGGCCTGCTTCGCGGCGATCGTCGCCTACGCACGCGCCGTGCCGAAGCTCTGAGGCGGAGCGATGCACCTCCTGACCGCGATCCTCCTGCTCGTGACGGCCGCCGCGCTCCTCGGCTACCTGCTCTACAGCCTCCTGCGCCCGGAGAAGTTCTGACGCTCCGCGTCGGCTGCGCCCATGCTCCAGGGGATCCTCCAGATCGTCGCGCTCCTCGTCGTGCTCGCCTCCTCGCGAGGCCGCTCGGCGCGCTACATGGCCCGCGTGTACCGCGGTGAGCGCACGTTCCTCCACCCTGTTCTGCGCCCGGTGGAGCGGCTCGTCTACCGGGTCTGCGCCATCGACGAGAACAGCGAGATGGGCGTGCGCGGCTACGTCGCCGCGCTGCTGTCTTCAACTTCGTCGTCCTGCTTGTTCGTCTACGCCGTGCTGCGCCTGCAGGGCCATCTGCCGCTGAACCCCGCCCACGTCCCCGGCATGGACGCCTGGACCGCCTTCAACACCGCGGTCAGCTTCGTGACCAACACCAACTGGCAGGTCTACGTGCCGGAGACGGCCGTGAGCTACCTCACGCAGATGGTCGGCGCTCACCTGGCAGAACTTCGTCTCCGCGGCGGTGGGCATGGCCGTCGCCGTCGCGTTCGTCCGCGGGCTCACGCGGCACTCGACGCCGCGAGCTCGGCAACTTCTGGGTCGACCTCACGCGCGGCCTGCTCTACGTGCTGCTGCCGCTCTGCGATCGTCGGCGCGCTGGTCCTCGTCTCGCAGGGCGTGATCCAGAACCTCGACGCGCCGACCCAGGTCGACCACGCTCGAGGGCGCGGCGCAGACGATCGCCCAGGGCCGGTCGCCTCGCAGGAGATCATCAAGGTGCTCGGCACCAACGGCGGCGGCTTCTTCAACGCCAACTCGGCGCACCCGTTCGAGAACCCGACGCCGCTCACCGAACCTCCTCGAGATGCTCGCGATCCTCGCGATCCCGGCGGGCTTCACCTACACCTTCGGACGCTTCGCGGGCAACCAGCGGCAGGGCTGGGCGCTGTTCGCCGCGATGGTCGTGCTGTTCGTGCTCGAGCGTCGGCGTGATGTACTGCGAGCGAGCAGGCCGGCAACCCGAACCTGACGCAGCGCGGGCGCCGACCAGACCGCCTCGGCGACGCAGTCCGGCGGCAACATGGAGGGCAAGGAGGTCCGCTTCGGCATCGCCGACTCCGCGCTCTGGGCGACGATCACCACCGACGCCTCCTGCGGCGCCGTCAACGGCATGCACGACAGCCTCACGCCGCTCGCCGGCGGGATGGCGATGCTCAACATCGCGCTCGGCGAGGTGATCTTCGGCGGCGTCGGCGTCGGGCCTGTATGGGCATGCTGGTCTTCGCCATCCTGGCGGTGTTCATCGCCGGCCTGATGGTGGGGCGCACGCCGGAGTACCTGGGCAAGAAGATCGAGGGCCGACGAGATGAAGCTGGCGATGCTCGCGGTCCTCGTACTTGTGCGTCACGGCATCCTCGGCTTCGCGCGCCGTCGCCGTCGTTGCTGCCGGCCGGCATGGACGGCCGTGCTCAACCACGGGCCGCACGGCCTCTCCGAGATCCTGTACGCCGCCACCTCCGCAGTCCGGCAACAACGGCAGCGCCTTCGCCGGCCTCACCGCGAACACGCCGTTCTGCGACGACCGCCGGCGGCCTGGCGATGCTCGTCGGGCCGCTTCCTCTTCATCGTCCCGTGCTGGCGCTCGCCGGCTCGCTGGCGGCCAAGAAGGCGCTGCCGGCGTCGAGCGGCACGTTCCCCACGACCGGGCGGCTCTTCGTCGGCCTGCTCGTCGGCGTGATCCTCATCGTCGGCGCCCTCACCTTCTTCCCGGTCTCGCGCTCGGCCGGTCGTCGAGCAGTTCCTGATGCACGCCGGGAGGCTGTTCTCGTGACCGTACGCCGACCCCGCACGCCGAAGAGGTCCACGAGGTCCTCCCGGAGCCTGCGCCCACGCCAGCCCGGCCCCGCGCGCCGCGGAGCCTCCGCTGCGCGGGGTCGTCTGGCCGGCGGTCGGTCAGCTCGTTCGCCAAGCTCGACCCGCGCGACGATGGCCCGCAACCCGGTCATGTTCGTCGTCGAGGTCGGCAGCGTCGATCACGACCGATCTACTTCATCGCCGGCGCTCGTCGGCGGCGGCGCGGACGTCGGCTTCCTCGCGGCATGGTCGCGGCTGGCTGTGGTTCACCGTGCTCTTCGCCAACTTCGCCGAGGCCATGGCCGAGGGCCGCGGCAAGGCCCAGGCCGACACGCTGCGCAAGATGCAGGACGGAGACGCTCGCCAACCTGCGCGTGGACGGCGACGTCGAGCAGGTCGCCGGCGAGCGCAGCTGCGCAAGGGCGACGTCGTCGTCGTCGCCGCCGGCGAGATCGATCCCCGGCGACGGCGACGTCATCGAGGGCATCGCCTCGGTGGACGAGTCGGCGATCACCGGCGAGTCGGCGCCGGTCATCCGCGAGAGCGGCGGCGACCGCAGCGCGGTCACCGGCGGCACGCAGGTGCTCTCCGACCGAGATCGTCGTGCGCATCACCTCCGACCCCGGCCAGACCTTCCTCGACCGCATGATCGCGCTGGTCGAGGGCGCGGAGCGCCAGAAGACGCCGAACGAGATCGCGCTCGACATCCTGCTCGCCGGGCTGACGATCATCTTCCTGCTCGTGGTCGTCACGCTGCAGCCGTTCGCGCATCTACTGCGACGCCGCCGTCTCGGTGACCGTGCTGATCGCGCTGCTCGTCTGCCTCATCCCGACCACCATCGGCGGCCTGCTCTCCGCCATCGGCATCGCCGGCATGGACCGCCTGGTGCGGCACAACGTGCTCGCGATGTCCGGCCGCGCCGTGGAGGCGGCCGGCGACGTGGACACGCTGCTGCTCGACAAGACCGGCACCATCACGCTCGGCAACCGGCAGGCCGTCGGAGTTCCTCCCGGTGCCCGGCGTGACCGTAGAGGAGCTCGCCGACGCCGCGCAGCTCGCCTCGCTGAGCCGACGAGACGCCCGAGGGCCGCTCGATCGTGGTGCTCGCCAAGGAGTTCGGCCTCCGCGACCGGCACATCGACCCCGAGCAGGCGACGTTCGTGCCAGTTCACCGCGCAGACGCGCATGAGCGGCATCGACCTCGACGGGCACAGCCATCCGCAAGGGCGCCGGCGACGCCGTGATCGCCTGGGTCCGGCAGCAGGGCGGCGACGGTGCCGCCCGAACTCGAGGCCACGCTGGCGCAGCGTCTCCGAGCCAGGGCGGCACGCCGCTCGTCGTCGCCCGCGACGACCAGGCGCTCGGCGTCATCCACCTCAAGGACATCGTCAAGGGCGGCATCCGCGAGCGCTTCGACCAGCTGCGCGCCATGGGCATCCGCACCGTGATGATCACCGGCGACAACCCGCTGACCGCCGCCGTCATCGCCAAGGAGGCCGGGCGTCGACGACTTCCTCGCCGAGGCCACGCCCGAGGCCAAGATGGAGCTCATCAAGAGCGAGCAGGCGCAGGGCAAGCTGGTCGCGATGACCGGCGACGGCACCAACGACGCGCCGGCGCTGGCGCAGGCGGACGTCGGCGTGGCCATGAACACCGGCACCATGGCGGCCAAGGAGGCCGGCAACATGGTGGACCTCGACTCCAACCCCACGAAGCTCATCGAGATCGTGGAGATCGGCAAGCAGCTGCTCATGACGCGCGGCGCGCTCACCACGTTCAGCATCGCCAACGACGTGGCCAAGTACTTCGCCATCATCCCGGCGATGTTCATGGTCGCGTACCCGGAGCTCGCGGCGCTCAACGTCATGCGGCCTGCACTCGGCCGACAGCGCGATCCTCTCGGCGGTCATCTTCAACGCGCTGATCATCGTCGCGCTGATCCCGCTGGCGCTGCGCGGCGTCAAGTTCCGGGCCATCCCGGCGCGCCGCGCTGCTGCGCCACAACCTGCTCGTCTACGGGCTCGGCGGCGTCATCGCCCCGTTCGTCGGCATCAAGCTCATCGACCTGGTCCTCGTCGGCGCTGGGCCTGGCGAGCTGAGGAGAGACCGTGCGACGCCATCTCGACATCGCCCTGCGCATGACCGTCGTCACCGCGCTCCTGCTCGGGCTGCTCTACCCGCTGGCGATCACCGGCGTCGCGCAGGTCGCTCTTCCCCGGCGCGGCCGGCGGGAGCCTGGTGCGCGACCGACGGCCGCGTCGTCGGGCTCGGCGCTCATCGGCCAGGCGTTCTCGCAGGACACGGTACTTCCACCCGCGGCCCTCGGCCGCCGGCGACGGCTACGACGCGATGGCGTCCGGCCGCCTCCAACCTCGGGCCGACGAGCGAGACGCTCGTACGACCGGGTGCGCGGCCGACGTGCGACGAGCTGGTCGCGGCGAACCCCGGCCTCGCGCCGGGCTCGGTGCCGGTCGACATGGTCACCACCTCGGCGAGCGGCCTCGACCCGACATCACCTCGCCAACGCCCGCGCCCAGGCGGCGCGCGTGGCCGCGGCCCGCGGCCTGAGCGAGGACGCCGTGCTGCGCCTCGTCGACGAGCACACGACCGGGCGGCAGCTCGGGTTCCTCGGCGAGCCGCGCGTCAACGTGCTGCGAGCTCAACCTGGCGCTCGACGCGTCGCGGCGGCCCGGCCGGCGGCGCGCTAGGCGGACGGCGATGGCGACCCCGGCCGGCGACGAGGGCTACTCGCTGCGCACGCTGCGCAAGCGCGGCCAGCTCAAGATCTTCCTCGGCTACGCGCCCGGGCGTCGGCAAGACCTACACCATGCTCGCCGAGGCGCACCGGCGCGTCTCGCGCGGCGAGGACGTCGTCATCGGCTTCGTCGAGACGCACGGCCGCCCGGAGACCGCCGAGCTCGTCGAGGGCCTCGAGCAGCGTCCCGCTCAAGCGCATCGAGTACCGCGGCAAGGAGTTCGAGGAGCTCGACACCGACGCCGTGATCGCGCGCCGCCCGGAGTGGGTGCTCGTCGACGAGCTCGCGCACACCAACGTCCCCGGCACGCGCCACGAGAAGCGCTGGCAGAGCGTGGAGGAGATCCTCGACGCCGGCATCAACGTCATCACCACCGTCAACGTCCAGCACCTCGAGAGCCTCAACGACACCGTGTACGAGATCACCGGCGTGCGCGTGCAGGAGACGCTCCCCGACGCCGTGCTCGACGAGGCCGACGAGGTCGTGCTCGTCGACCTCACGACCGACGCGCTCATCAACCGCCTGAGGCGCGGCGTGGTCTACGACCTCGACAAGGTCCCGGGCGCCCTGGCCAACTTCTTCCGGCGCGAGAACCTCGTCGCGCTGCGCGAGCTCGCCCTGCGCAAGACCGCCGAGGAGGTCGACGACTTCCTGGAGCGCATCGCCGCCGGACGCGGACGCGCTGCACCCGTGGGCCGCCGAGGAGCGCGTCGCTCGTCTGCGTCCGCCCCGGCGCCGCTCGCCGCCAAGCTCGTCCGCCGGGGGCACCGGCTCGCGCGGCGCTTCCAGGGACGCTTCTGGGTGCTCCACGTGCGCACGCAGCGCCTCGACGCCGTCGGCCCGGCGCGAGCTGGACGCACCTCTTCGCGCTGACCGCGGACGCTGGGCGGGGAGGTCGTCGAGCTCGAGGGCGACTCGGTGGGTGAAGAGATCCTCCGCTTCGCCCGCGAGCGACGCGCCACGCTTCATCGTCCTCGGCCAGTCGCGGCGGTCCCGGCTCGACGAGATCGTCCGCGGATCGCGGATCGCGCGCATCATCCGGGAGATCGACCGCGCCGACGTCCTTGTGGTCGCCGACCCGGTCGCGCTTGACTGCCCCGCCTGAGGCGGTATGTACTGGCCGGAGTGCGCGGCCGCGCACCGGGTCCGGAGGAGCAGCGGGTGCGTCACATCTTCGCCATCGAGACGACCGGCCGGCACACCGCCGGGGGAGCACGCAGCGCGCGCTCCGGCACCGAGAGCGACCTCCTTCGTCACACGCACGCCGGCCGCTACTTCGGCGGCCTCTGGTTCAAGGTGTTCAGCGAGCGCGGTCCCTGCTGACGGGCAGCCGCCCACCGCGTCACCGCCGAAGGACCACCACCCGAAGGGGACCACCGTGAACCGAGCCACACTCAGGATCTGGGACGACGACGCCTGCCGCCGCGTGCACGAGGCGTCACTGACCTTGCTCGCGCGCACCGGCGTCGAGATGAAGGACGCCGGCGCCCGCGAGCGCTGCGCCGCCGCCGGCGCCGCGGTGGAGGGCACGCGCGTGCGCATGCCCGCCGAGCTGGTCGAGCGCGCGCTCGAGAGCGCGCCGCGCTCGTGGACGCTGCGCCCGCGCGGCGGCGAGACGGCGCCGCTGGAGCTGCGCGACGGCGCCGGCCACAGCGGCAGCGGGCCTGACTGCCTCTACGTCTCCGACCCCGTCACCGGCGAGCGCCGGCGCGCCACGCTCGCAGACGTCGAGGCCGCCGCGCGCTTCGTCGAGGCGCTGCCCAACATCGACTTCGCGATGAGCATGGCGCTGCCGGAGGACGTCGCCAACGAGGTCGTCGACGTCGTGCAGTTCGCCGCCATGCTGCGCGGCACGCGCAAGCCGATCGTCGTCTCGAGCCCCTACGGCGGCGAGACGCTGCGCACGATGCACGAGATGGCGGCGGCGGCCGGCGCGGCCGGACAGCTTCGCCTGCCTCGCCATGACCTCGCCGCCGCTCATGCTCGACGACGTGTGCTGCACCAAGGCGCTCGCCTGCGCCGAGCTCGAGGTGCCGCTGGTGCTCGCGCCGTCGGTCTCGGCCGGCGCGCAGGGCCCGGCGTCCCTCACCGCCTGCGTGGCGGTGGCCAACGCCGAGGTGCTCGCCGGCCTCGTCGTCCACCAGCTCGGCAAGGCCGGCGCGCCGTTCGTGATGGGCGTGGGCACCGGCGTGATGAACATGCAGCACGCGGTGGAGGTCTACAACTCCCCCGGCGTGTTCCTCGGCAACCAGGCGCAGCTCGACGTGATCCGCTGGTACGGCCTGCCCAGCTGGCACTACGCCGGCCACTCGGACAGCAAGGCGCTGGACGAGCAGTGGGCGCTGGAGCTCGGCATCTCGACGATCATGGGCGCGCTCTCGCGCGCGACGCTGCTCCACGACGTGGGCTACCTCGAGAGCGGTCTGCAGAGCGCGCTCGAGGGACTGGTGCTCGGCGACGAGGTCGTCGGCTACGCCCGGGCCCTGCTCGGCGAGCTGCCGGTGGACGACGAGGCGCTGGCGCTGGTCGAGGTCGAGGCGGTCGGCCCCGGCGGCAACCACCTCGGCACCAGGATGACGCGCCGGCGCTTCCGCGACTTCTGGCGCGCGTCGCTGATCGACCAGAGCACGCACGAGCGCTGGTCGGCGGCCGGCGCCTCCACGCTCCTCGAGCGCGTGCGGGCCCGCGCTGGCCGAGATCCAGGCCGCGGGCCCGTCCTTCACGCTCGACGACGCCACGCTGCGCCGGCTCGACGAGCTGATCGCCGGCTGACCGCGCGGCGGCCGGCGCCGCTGAACGGCGGCGACGTTTTGGACGCACGGCACCGGGAAGACAAGCGGCGCGTCCCTCGCGGCAGCGAGCGGGCTCACGGGCGGCTCGGGGCGGCCGTCCGGCATCGGGAGGTGGAGCCGTGAGATCCAGGCTGCTGGTGGTCGTCGCGTTCCTCGCCATGGCCGCCGTCCCGGCCTACCTGGCGTGGAGCACGGGGCTCCTGCCCGGTCCCCAGCAGGCCTCGGCCGAGTCGACCAGTCCGGCCACCACCTCGTCCGCCGCCGTCGCCTCGCTCGCGTGGCCTGAGGAGCCGCTCGGCCTGGCCGCCGGCGAAGCCAGGATCTACTGGGAGCAGCGCGACCGGAGCGCCGCGGTGGCCGGCCTCTGGTACCACGACGTGCCGAGCGGCGACACCGAGCGGCTGCTGGGGCGCGACGCGGCCGGCAAGTCCGGCGGGTTCCCGGCGGCAGCCGGCCACCTCATCGCCTGGGAGTACTGGGCGGGCAAGCGCGGCGAAGGCCCGGCCGCCATCCAGGCCTTCAACCTCGAGATCGCGCACCGCTGGCGCCTCACCGACGGCCGGCCGCGCCCCGAGCGTAGCGGGCGACACCGTGTTCTGGGTCGAGCCGGACGGCGACGGCCGGGGCAGGGACGTCATCCGCGGCGTGAACGCGCTCACCGATGCGGAGTTCGCGCTCGAGACCGGCGACCGCGTGAGGAGCTTCGCCGCCTGGGGCCCCTGGGCGGTCTGGATCTCGGGGACGGGCTCCACCGGAGAGGTCTGGGCCGGCTCCTTCCGCAGCGCGACCCGCTACCGGCTGGCCGCCAGGGGCACGGCCGTGGCGATCGGACCGCGACCGCGTCCTGTGGGCCGCCTCAGCGGGCCGGCACTCCTCCGCGATCGTCTCGTGGGACCGCCGGTCCAGCCGCTCCAGGGTGCTCTGCCGTCTGCGGGGCGCGGCGTCGTCCCTCTCGCTGAGCCGCGACACCGCGGTGTGGGTGATGGACTCGCAAGGCCACCGGTCCCCAGGTCTGGTCCTACGACTTCGAGCTCGGCAAGGCGACCCCGGTCAGCGAGGCCGGCGGTCGGCAGGTGAGTCCCGTCATCGTCGCCGGCAGCGTGTACTGGGCGGACGATCGCAGCGGGCGCTGGGAGCTCTACTCCCACTCGCTGGGCCACTGACGGCTTCTCCCCGCGACGCCCGTCGACGGGCCGGCCCACGTCCTCGTGTAGACTCGGGCGGGCGCGGACGCGCCCAACGACCGCGCGACCTGGAGGGAGCATGCCGGCCGTCATCCACGCTGAGCACCTGACCAAACGATTCGGCAAGAAGGTCCTCGCCGTCGACGACGTGAGCTTCACGATCGAGTCGGGGACGATCACCGGCGTCCTCGGCCCCAACGGCGCCGGCAAGACCACCACCCTGCGCATGATCCTCGACCTCGTGCGGCCCTCGGCGGGATCGGTGACCATCCTCGGCAGCCGGTACCGCGAGCTGCGCGCGCCCGCCGCACGGGTCGGCGCGCTCCTCGACTCCTCCGGCTTCCACCCCGGGCGCTCCGGGCGCAACGCCCTGCGCGTCATCGCCACCGGAGCCGGCATCCCCGACGCCCGCGTGGACGAGACGCTCGAGATGGTCGAGCTGGAGGGCGCCGCCAAGCGCGCGGTCAAGGGCTACTCCACCGGCATGAAGCAGCGCCTGGCGCTCGCCGCCGCGCTGCTCGGCGACCCCGAGGTGCTCATCCTCGACGAGCCGGCCAACGGCCTCGACCCCGAGGGCATGCTCTGGCTGCGCACGTTCCTGCGCGAGCCTCGCGAGCGAGGGCCGCACCGTGCTCGTCTCCAGCCACGTCCTCGCCGAGGTCGAGCAGACCGTGGACGACGTCCTCATCATGAGCAAGGGGCGGCTGCTGGCGCAGGGACCCATCCACACGCTGACGGCGTCCACGCAGCCGGTGGTGCGCGTGCGCTCGCCGCAGGCGGAGAAGCTGGAGGCCGCGCTCATCTCCGCCGGCGCGGCCGTCAACCGCCTGAACGACGCCCTCGCCGTGCGCGGGCCCTCGGCCGCCGAGGTCGGCGACCTCGCCCACGCCGCGGGCGTCGCGGTCCACGAGCTCCTCACCGAGCAGCCCAGCCTCGAGGAGCTCTTCCTGCAGATCGCCGGCACGAGGAGGGAGCAATGATCGCCGTGGCCCGGGCCGAGCTGCTCAAGCTGCGCAGCACGCGCACCGCCCTCGGCCTCTTCATCGTCATCCTCGTGGTGACGCTCGTGCCGCTCGTCCTCATCCTGGCGCTGGTGCCCAAGGACTGGCTCGGCGAAGAGGGCATCACCCAGTTCCTCACCACCGCCAGCGCCCTCGTGCCGCTGGTGCTCCTCGTGTTCGGCATCCTCGGCATGACCAACGAGTACCGGCACGGCACCATCACCTACTCGTACCTCGTCACGCCGCGGCGCTGGCAGGTCATGGTCGTCAAGCTGGTCGTCTACCTGCTGGTCGGCATGCTGACCATGCTGGTGGCCATGCTGCTCGTGTACGTCGCGATCCTCATCGGAGGTGCGATACGAGGCGTGGACATCGACGCCACCGGCGGGTCCACGCTGGGCGACTACGCGCGGCAGCTCGTCGTCGCCGGGCTCATCACGACCTTCGGCGTCGCGCTGGGCGCGCTCATCCGCGCCCAGATCATCACCGTCGCCGGCACGCTCATCTGGGCGCTCTTCGTGGAGAACATCATCTACGTGCTCAAGCCGGCGGTCGGCAACTGGCTGCCGTTCGTCGTGTTCAACCAGGTCAGCGCGGCGCAGATGTCCGGCGACGGCATGGAGGCGCTCACGGAGAGCGCCCTCACCCGACCGGAGGCGTTCCTCGTCAGCATCGCCTACATCGCCGTCGTGAGCGTCGCGGCGGTGTTCATCTCGCTGCGCCGCGACGTGACCTGAGACGGCGCGAGCCGCGGGGCCCGTGAACCCCCGGCCGCTGCTCGCGCTGCCGCTCCGACCCGGGGCACCGCCTTGGCGTCACGATCGCCGCAATGGGTACCCGAGTCCCGCGGGGGAGGTATGTGCATCGGGGGGTAGGAGCCATCGATGGCACCTTCGATGGCACCTTCGATGGCACCATCGATGGCTCCTACGCCCTGGACGACATGACCCGGCGCCGGCGCGGCCGCAGGGCGCGACGACCGTCAGGCGCCGCGGCGCGCAGCCGACGTCAGGCGCCGGCGGCCGCGTCCAGGGCTGCCAGCGGCGACGGCACGTTGTACGCGCGCGTCGCCAGCTCCTTGTCGAGCTGGTACAGCCCGGCCGGGTGCTCGCCGGCCATCTTGAACTTGCTCACCATGTCCATCGCGCTCTCCTCCTCCTCGACCTGCTCGGCGATGAACCACTGGAGGAAGTTGTAGGTGGCGTGGTCCTTGAGCTCGAGCGCCAGTGACGCCATCTCGTGGATGCGCGCCGTGACTCCCTCTTCGTGGGCGAGCGCCTCCTCGAACATCGCGAGCCCACCCTCCCACTCGGTCTCCGGCTTCTCGATGGCGTCGAGCAGCACCCGTCCGCCGCGCGTGAGCACGTAGCTGAACATGATGCGCGCGTGCGCGATCTCCTCCTGGTACTGCACCGTCATCCAGTTCTGGCCGCCCGACATGCCCATCTCCGCGAACTGGCTCCCCATGGAGAGATAGAGATAGGCAGAGTAGAACTCCCAGTTGATCTGACTGTTGAACGCGTCCTGCATCCTCTGGTCCAGCATGGTCACCCTCCGTCGCGAGGGCCGGATACCGGGCTCCGGCCGCGTGTCGTCTCCTGTGTACCCTATCGTGCGGGAGTGCGGACACGTGCGTCGAAGGGAACACTACGGAGTGACCTCCTCTCTCCCGACCGGAGTACCCCATGAGCAGAGCGTTCGTCAAAGAGCCTGACGAGGGCGCGCCCGCGGAGAACCTGCCCGAGCGGCAGATCAGCGAGCACCCCAACTACGTCACGCCGGCCGGCCTGCGGCAGCTCGAGACGCGCGTCGGCGAGCTCGAGACCCGGCGTCTGGAACTGCTCGAGCTGGACGACGACGCCTCGAGGCGAGCTCCAGTACGTGGACCGCGACCTGCGGTACTTCACGGCGCGGCTCGAGAGCGCGATCGCCGTGGACCTCGCCCGTCAGCCGCGGCGCAAGGTGGCGTTCGGAGCCGCCGTGACCGTGAGCCAGAACGGCGGCGAGCTCCGGACCTTCAGCCTGGTCGGCGAGGACGAGGCCGACCTCAAGGAGGGCAAGATCAGCTACGTCTCGCCGCTCGCCGAGGCGCTGCTGGATGCACGCGTCGGCAAGAAGGTCCTGTGGCGCCGGCCGGCCGGCAACATCGAGCTCACCGTCGAGGAGATCGACTACCCGGAGTGACACTGACCGGGCAGCGCGGCGCCGCGGCCTACTCGAGCACGACGGCCAGGTACGCCGGGGTCGGCTCCTGACCCAGCAGCAGCCCGGCGACTCCCTTCTGCGTGTCCCAGCCGGTGGAGCGCGTGGGGTTCTCGTCGCTCATCACCGCGAGCGCCCAGGTCTTCTCGCCCTTGACGAGCCAGGCGGCCTGGACCATGAGCTTGTTGTCCATGCCGAGCCAGCCGCCCTTGAAGTACGTGCGCCAGCCCTCGGGGCCGGCCGCCGCCGGGATGCCCCAGCGCTGCATCGGCGTGATGCCGGAGAGGAGCTCGCGCGCGAGCGCGCGAGCCTCGGCCGGCACCAGCGACTCGTAGCGGGAGAAGAGGCGCGCCTGGTCCGCGGCGGAGGCGCGCGTGTCCAGCCAGCCGGCGCCCTGCTCGTAGTCGGCCATGTCCGGCCTCCCTGGCGACGGCCTTCATGCCCTTGGCGCCGACGCGCCCGAAGACGGTGTAGGCGGCGCCGTTGTCCGACTCGGTGATCATCGCGCGCAGCGTCGCCTCGGTGGCGGCGTCGGGCGTGGGGTCGTCGCGCAGTGACGCCGCGAGCAGGAGCGCCTTGGAGAGACTCGCGAGCTGGAAGCGCTGGTGCTCGTGGTAGCCGCCGGCCTCCCGGCCGTTGCTGTCGACGACGGCGAAGGCCACCTCGCCGTCGCGGCCGGCGATCCACTCGGCGGCGGCCGCCACGGCCTTCTTGCCGGGGACCGCCGGCGGCAGCGGCGCGAGCACACGGAGCCGAGCGGAGGCCCTGTCCTCGCTCGCCGCGACGGAGGTGGCGCCCGGCTGGGCAGCGCCGAGCCGCAGTGCGTAGGTGTAGCGGCCGGGCTCCAGGTCGAGCGGCACGGCCGCCGAGACCCACCGCCCGGCCTCAGCGTCCGTGAGCCGCCGGGCCTTGACCTGCTCGCCGGCGGCGCTCGTCACGACGAGCGTGACCGGCGTGCCCGAGGGCCCTTGGAGCAAGCCGGTAGCGGAACGTCGCCGTCTCCCCCTGGTGGACCGCTGACGGCGGAGAGCTCCGCGAGGCGTGCGGCGGACGAGGGTGAGGACGAGGGAGCGGCGGAGGACGACGACAAGCGGCGAGAGGCGGCGCCGGAGCTGCGACCGCGCCGCCCCAGAAGCCGTCGCGCAGCGCCCACGCCGCAGCCGCTCCGAGCGCGGCGAGCAGCACCACGACGCCTGCCGCGACGACCCGGCGGCGCGTGCGCGAGCGCCGGCGCGCCGCTGATTCGTAGATGGTCGGGCGCTCCTCCACGCCGTCATCCTACCGCCCGCGGACACGCCGCGCGCTCCACTCCGGCGCCGGCCGGCGGACGAACCTTCCCTCCGGCTTCACCGGGGCTTCACACCGCTTAATACGCTCCGTGCGTGGCCCGCCGCCACCTGGGTTGTCCGCTATCCGGACAACTTCTACCGTAATTGTGCGTTTGGCCGCTCCATCGCACGAAACCATGCGCGGCCTGTCCCATATCCGACGTCAGGAGAACTTGTGAGCAGACGCACCACGTTCAGTTTCGCCGCCGCCTTCAGTGTCGCCGCGGTCGCGGTCGCCCTCGCCGTGGCGGTCGTCGGCGCCAAGCCCGCCCAGGCGTTGCCGTCCTACAAGTCGACCTGCTCGAGCTGCCACAGCGCCACCCCGTCCGGCACCGTCACCGCCACCCCGAGCAAGACCGCCCTGGCCCCCGGCGAGGCGTACACCGTGAACGTCGCCGTCGGCCTCACCGCGAGCGGCACCTCCGGCTACTGGCTCACCAACAACGACGCGGCCACCCCCGCCGTCAGCATCGCCGGCGGCACCGGCGCCTCCCCCTTCACCGCCAACATGACCGCTCCCACCGCAGCCGGCACCTACACGTACAAGGTGTGGGGCGCCAAGGGCAAGCCCGGCAACGGCATGGCTCTCTCCACCACGTACCAGATCACCGTCGCCGCGGCGCCGGTCGGCGACGCCGTCGCCCCGGTCACGAGCGCGACGGGCGCCGTGGACAACGGCTGGTACACCACCGGCCTGACGCTGAACCTCGCCGCCACCGACAACGCCGGCGGCAGCGGTGTAGCCTCCATCACCTACACCCTCGACGGCGGCGCTCCGGTCACGGTGAACGGCTCGACCGCGCAGGTCCCCGTCGCCGGCGACGGCACCCACACCGTCACCTATCGCGCGACCGACGCCGCCGCCGCGGCCAACACCGAGGCGCTCAAGACCATCACCGTGCACATCGACTCGGTGAAGCCCGTCGCCGCCGTGCTCGCCAACGCGACCGTGAAGAAGGGCGCCAAGGCCACCGTCAAGTACCAGGTCGTCGACACACCGGCAGCCGGCAACGCCGTGACGACCATCAAGATCAAGAGCAAGACCGGCAAGGTCGTCAAGACCCTCAAGAGCACCAAGCCGGTCGGCGGCGCCCAGAGCGTCAAGTTCACCTGCAAGCTCCCCAAGGGCGTCTACAAGGTGACGGCGCAGGCCAAGGATGTGGCGGGCAACGTCTCCGCCGTCAGCGTCGCCAAGAAGCTGACCGTGAAGTAGCAGCGCGTTCGGCGACCGTCAACGGACTCGTCCCGGCGGCGCGGGGGTATCATTCCCATCGACCGGCTCCGGCGCACGGCTCAGACCCGTCCCGGGGCCGCGCCGCGTACGGACGCGCGGGGCGCGCGGGCGAGGGCGAACGAGGGGGGAGTGGCGGAGCGACATGGGAGTCGAACCCACCCAGGACAGGATCACTGCCCCGCAGACGGTTTTGAAGACCGCGGTGGTCACCGGACCACGAGCCGCTCCGTAGACGCATCTTGCCATGCACGAGGCCCAGCCGCGACTTCGGCCGAACGGTTGCCGGCGTTGCCCATGGGGGAAAGCCTCTTCGGAAGCCTATGGTCGAACATCTCACACACGCCGATTCCCTGACCGCCGAGGAGATCGCCCTCTTCCGCCGCGCACTCGTTGCCGTGGAGGGGTCTCCCGAGGCGGAGTCCGTACTCCGCGATTTGGTCGAGTCCCTGCTCGCCGAGCGCATGCGCGAGCTGCACGCGGCCAACATGGCGCTGCAGCGCGAGGTCCGGGAGGGACGACTCGTCGAGCTCGCGCTGCGCGAGAGCGAGGAGCGCCTGGAGGACCTCGCGCTCACCACCGCCGACTGGATGTGGGAGGTCGACGCCAACGGGCGCTACACGGCGTGCTCCGGCAGGGTTACCGATGTGCTCGGGTACACGCCTGAGGAGATCATCGGGCGCACGCCCTTCGACCTCATGGTGGCCGAGGATGCGGTCGCCATCGCGCCGGTGTTCCAGCGCCTGATCCGGGAGCGCACCGGCTGCTACGGAGCTCAAGAACCGCAACCGGCACAAGGACGGCCGCGAGGTCGTGCTGCTCACCAGTTGCGTGCCGATGCTCAACGAGGCCGGCGAGCTGCTGGGGTTCCGCGGCGTGGACAAGGACGTCACGCGGCGCGAGCGCATGGAGCGCTCGCTGCTCCAGCAGACTCGCGAGCTCGAGGCGCTGCTGGCCACCGGGCGGGCCATCGCCGCCAGCATCGACTACGACGAGGTGCTGCGCCGCGTGGCGCAGGCCGCCGGCGAGGCGCTCGGGACGGCCGAGTGCGTGATCTGGGAGCACTGCGCCGACGGCGAGACCGCGGTGTTCCGCTGCCTGTGGCAGCGCGACCCGCAGCCCGGCGTCGCGGAGTCGCTCCAGGAGACGAGCTATGCGATCAGGAGTCACGCCGGCGGCCTCGACGCCCTGCGCGCCGGCGTCGTGGTGCAGCAGTCACGCACCGACCCGGACCTGCCGCCCGGCGACGCCGAAGACATGGACAGGTGGGGAGAGAAGACCTGGCTCACCGTGCCGCTCGTGCTGGACGGCGAGCTCCTCGGGATCATGATCCTCATCGAGAGCGAGCGGGAGCGCCGGTTCGACCCGGACGAGGTCCGCATGGCCGGCGTGATCGGGGAGCAGGCGGCGGTGGCGCTGCACAACGCCCTCCGCCACCGCCGGGAGGAGCGGCAGAACCGCTGGCTGCGCGCGCTCGTGAGCGCCGCACGAGTGATCTCCGAGTCGCAGGATCCGGACACGGCGCTCGGGGAGGTCGCGCGGCTGGCGGCCGACGCGATGCAGTCCCCGGCCGCGTTCGTCTACGAGTTCGCGCCCGACCGCGACGTGCTCGTCACGCGCGCGAGCTGGGGCGCCGGATCCGTCGGCAGAGACGACCCTGTCGGCACGGCCTGGGAGGTGTCCGAGTCGCCGGAGGACCGCCGCGCGCTGCGGGGAGAGCTGTTCGTGGAGACGCTCTCCGACCCCGAGCTCCACCCGCACGTCCGGGAGCTCATGGAGCGCTGGGGCGAGCGGACCCTGCTGAACGTACCGCTGCGTTCACGCGGAGACGTCATCGGCATGATCGTGGTGATCGAGGATCAGGACGAGCGCACGTACGACGAGGAGGAGCTGGACTTCATGCGCGCGTTCGGCGACCAGGTGACCCTGGCGCTGAGCACCGCGCGCTCGGCCACCACCGACGGGCTCACAGGGCTCGCCAACCACCGCGTGTTCTACGAGCGGCTCGGGCAGGAGCTCGCCCGCGCGCGGCGCTACGGGACGACGGTCTCGCTGCTGATGATCGACATCGACGACTTCAAGGAGCTCAACGACACCTACGGGCACCCGGCCGGGGACGAGGCGCTGCGCCGGCTCGGCCGGCTGCTCGCCGAGCACCTCCGGCGGGACATCGACCTGCCGGCCCGCTACGGCGGAGAGGAGTTCGCCGTGATCCTCCCCAACACCGGCGTCGACGGCCTGCCGCCGGCCGACGAGGAGCCGGGCGCGCGACCCGACGGGGGCGCGCCCGTCGCCGGGCACCGCGAGGGCGCCGAAGTGCTCGCCGAGCGGCTGCGGACGATCATCTCCGAGCATCCGCTCGCCACGACCGACGACGGCCGCCCGATGCGCGTCGCCGTGAGCATCGGCGTGGCCTCGTTCCCCGAGATGGCGGCCGAGATGGACGACCTGGTGGCGCGCGCCGACGCCGCGCTCTACGCGGCCAAGCGCGCGGGCAAGGACCGCGTCGAGGTGTACTGGCGGCGGACGGCGGCGCCGGCCGAGCCCCCCGGCCGCGGCGGCGCCTGACCCGTCAGCCCTCCGGACCGGAGACAGAAATGGCCGGCCGCCCGGGGAGGGGCGGCCGGCCACGTGCCGGAGGCTTGTGCAGGACTCCTACTTCGCCAGATCGAGCAGCGCCTGGCGGTCGTTGGCGATCTTGTACTCGGACTCCACCTCGAGCAGGCCGCCGGGGAACTCGTAGGCCGGCATGAGGGCCACGTAGTCGTCGGCGTTGAACGCCTCGGGGTTGTGCACGCCGCTCTTGGGGTCGCCCGGCTTGCTGCCGAGGCTGCCCTTGGCGAGGAGCTCGATGGTGATGACGGGCGTGAAGGCGGTCTGCGCGACGACGACCTGGGTGCCGTACTTGTCCACGCACTCCTTGTTGTCGGCGACCTGGTACAGGTACACCTTGCGCTCCAGGCCGTCCTTCTTGCCGATCACGTAGGTGCCGGCGGCCGTCTTGCCCACGTACTGCTTGCCGATCTCGTTCGGGTCCGGAGCGGCGGCGGCGATGACGTCGCGCGGCGCGACCATCACGTCGCCGACCTTGATCTTCTCGGCCTTGTCGATGTTGATCGAGCGGAAGACGTCCATGGCGGCCATGAACTCGTCGCCGAGCGCGTACTTGAACTCGGCCTTCTTGACGCCCTTGAGCCTGTCGGCGTTGTGGCCGATCTGGACGACCTCCTCGTGCTCCACGTGGCCGACCTCGACCTCGCCGATGCCCTCGGGCAGCCAGAACTTCTCGAGCTCGGCGAACGGCTCGACGGTGTGGAAGTCGCCGTTCTCGAACACGATGGCGGGGTTGTTGCACTCCTCGATGGTGGTCCACACGCTGAAGCCGAAGCTGATGCCGGTGGCGCCGGGGATCTCGAGGTTGCTGCCGTCGCGGATGCCGATGTAGTCGATCTCGTCGAAGAGGTGGTCGGCGGCGTAGCGGGCGAAGAAGTCGGCCATGCCGGGCTCGACGCCGAAGCCGGCGAGCGCGTACTTGCCGATCGCCTCGAACTCGGGGCTGAGCGCGTACTCGTCGTCGCCGAGCTTCTTGCCGGTCTTGTGGAACGGGTCGGTGGGGTGCCACTCGCTGAGCGTCATGGCGGTGTCGAGGTAGTGGACCTTGGCCTTGAGCGCAGCCTGGAGCAGCGGCGGGTTGAAGTTCGGCGCGCAGAGGTTCATGAGGATGTCGGCGCCGTGCTTCTCGGCCAGCGCGGCCACGGCGTCCACGTCGCTCGCGTCGACCTGCTCGGCGACGAAGCGCGGGTCCTTGAGCGTGGCGACGAAGTCCGCGGCGCGCTTGCCGTCGTAGTCCGCCATCACCATCTTCTCGAGCCACTCACCGTTGGGATCGCGACGCTTGGCGATCGCGGCGATCGACTGACCCACACCACCGGTACCGACGACCAGAGCCTTCATGACGTTCCTTCTCCTTGACGAGACGTGAGCGCCCCGGGCGGGCGCCTCTTGGGTGGAGGCGTCACCAACACATGCGCAGACCCCTCCAGAGCATACGATGAAGCGGATTGTATAACTTTGTGGCGCGTTTGCAAGCAGCAAGTTAGCAATCGCGAAGGTTTGCGCGGGCGGCTCCGGGCAGGAGAGCGAGCGAGGAGACAGGAAGAAGAGGAGGCGGACGGCGGCGGCCGCAGGGCGTAGGCAAGGGCGGCCGCCACCGCCGCCTGCGGACTGCGTCGACCTCGCGGCCGTCGCCGCACATGGAACGGGCGTCTAGACGGCCGGAAGAGCGTGGTCGGCGGAGGCGACGGGGCTGCGGGGCCGGCGCGGCAGCCCGGACGAAGCGCAGGTCAGGTCAGGCGCCGACCCTGTACATCGTCCGCTCGCCCAGCGCGGTGACGACCTTGACGTAGCCGGAGAGCTGCTCGTCGAGCGCGGGGTCGCCGGTGTCGACGAGCAGCGGCCGGCCCTCCAGGCTGAGCAGCTTGGTCTGGGTGGCGATCACGATGACGTTGCCCGGCCCCACCGCACGGATGACGGCCGGGCTGATCTGCTGGTTGCCGCGCCCGAAGATGTGCCCCTGGCCGCCGATGACGGTGACGACGATGAAGCTCTCCGGCGCCTCGGCGGCCAGCGCCAGCAGATCCGCCTCGGTGAGGTCCGCGCCGAGCGAGCTCGCCGCCACGGACGGCGTCCACGCCGAGGAGCGTCTTGGGCAGGCCGAGGCGCTCCATGACCGTGCGCGTCGTGGTGCCCGGCCCGAGGATGTACAGCGCGCCGGGCTTCATCCCGGCGACGACCTCCGTGGCGATGTCGTTGAGGGCGCGCTCCTCGCCGGCCACGCCGCCGGCCTTGGCGCTCTGCGTGAGGCCGCGCGCGTACGGGACGGTCATGTAGCCGTAGAGGTGGGCCGAGACGCGGTTGTCCCGGAACGCCTCCTCGTCGATGTCCATGACCTCGCCCTCGCGGAGCTGCACGGCCGCGGGCCGCTCGTGCAGATAGAGGCAGCACACGTCGCCGGCGGCGGCCGGCGTGGTGGCGTACACCGCCGAGTGGATCTTGACGCCGGCGGGGACGCCGATGACCGGCACCGCGTCCCCCACCGCGTTGCAGATGGTGCGCGCGGTGCCGTCGCCGCCGGCGAAGAGGATGAGGTCCACGCCGGCGGCGAGCAGGCCGCGCGCCGCCTGCTCGCGTGTCGTCCGGCGTGGTGAGCACGAAGTCGCCGCAGGCGATGTGCGGGCTGCGCGCCGGTCCTGTCCAGCTCGCAGAGCACGTACGACCGGCGCCCCTCGAGCGAGCCGACCACGCGCGGCTCGAAGCCGGCCGCGCGCGCCTCGTCCTCGCCCATCTCGCCCGGCCACGTGACGACCTCCACGTGGTCGCGCACGCGCGCGATGCGCTCGAGCGCCAGCCGTGCGCGCCGCGGAGCGTCGCGCACGGCGCCCAGCTCGAGCGCGGCGCGCAGCACCTCGGCGCCGTCGCTGCCCTTGAGGCCCACGCGACCGCCGACGCCGGCGCAGGGATTGACGATGACGCCGAGTCTCTTCATGTGTGCACGTTCACCCGGCCGCGGCCGCTCGCCGTGAGCTCTAGCGGCGCTTCCTGCCGCCGCGGCGCTGGCGCCCCTTGGACGTGGTGCCGCCACCCGACCGCGCGCCGCCGGCACCGCCGCCCGCGCCCGGCCTCGCGGCGGCCCGCGCCGCGGTACCCGCCGGCGGACGCCGCGAGATGAACAGATAGGCGATCAGCGCCGGCGCGAGGTACAGCACGATCATCGTGTTCTGGCCGAGGATGCTCGTGGCCAGTGCCCCGAGCACGCCGACCCACACCATCATGCGGATGTTCTTGACCGCCTTCGGCGGCATGCGGCGACCGCGCAGCCACAGGTCGACCGCGTCCCACATCATGCCGAACGCGGCGGCCGCACCGCAGGCCGTCGAGAACACGAGCGCGACCTGAGTGAAGTCGTCCGGCACCTTGAGGATCCAGGTGACGAGCAGTGCGGCGAGGAACACCACCGTGAGGCCGAAGATGGTGAGGCCGAGCGCCTCCGCCGCGCGGATCCCACGCCTGGGAGGTTGCTGAGACACCTCGTCCGCCTTTCGTCGAGTGAGCGATGGCCGGCCGCGGGGAGCGGCCGGCCCGGCCATGATACCTGACGCGTGAGGGTCGGGCGCCGGGCCGGCCTCAGGCGCGAACGGGCGGGGAGGGGCCGCCGTCGGGCCCCGCCCCGCCCGCGCGTCAGCGCCGGCTCGCGGGCGTCAGACCTTGCCCTTGAACTTGCGCTTGTACTTGCGCCACGTGAAGGCCCACTGGTCCGGGTCCTCCATGGCCTCGGTACGCCGCATCTGGTCGATGGGCTGGGCGTGCGGCGCGTCGAGCACGAACTGCGGGTCGGCGTAGGCCTCGTCGATGCCCTTCTTGATCACGGCCGCCCACTCGTCCAGGTCGGCCTTGCTGTAGGTCTCGCACGGCTCGGGCGTGAACGGCTCGGGCACCACCCACGGGTGGTGGCTCATCCAGAAGCTCTGGATGCCGAAGTCGATCATGCGGTCGCGCAGGGCCTCGGTGCCGACGCCCGTGTCTTCCTTGAGCTGCTCGAGGCTGTAGCGCACCTGGTCGAGCCGGCGGTGGCCCTCGGCGTACGGCCGGCCGACGCCGGGTATGGCCATCAGCAGGTTGTCGAGGTAGTTGTTGTTGAGCACGCGAGATCTCGGCCACTTCTTTGAGGCCCTCGGGGCCCATGGTGCGGATCCAGGCGTAGGCGCGGATGACGGCCATCCAGTTGCCCAGGAACCCGCGCACGCGGCCGATGCTCTCCGGCCGGTCGTAGTCGAGGTGGTAGCGGTCCCCGTCCTTGACGACGACAGGGACGGGCAGGTACGGCGCCAGCTCGTCGGTGCACATGTAGGCGCCGCTCGCCGGACCCTCGCAGCCGTGCGGGCTGCTGAACGTCTTGTGCAGGTTGAAGTGGCAGGCGTCGAACCCGGCGTCGCGCGCGCGAGCGAAGCCGAGGATGCCGTTGGCGTTGGCCTGGTCGGTGAACGCCAGGGCGCCGGCGTCGTGCAGGATCTCGACGTACTTGTCGATCTGCGGGTTGTAGATGCCGGTGTCCTCGGGGTTGGTGATCATGCAGCCCACGGTCTTCTCGCTGACCGCCGCACGGAACGCCTCGAGGTCCGGGTAGCCGTTCTCGTCGGGCATGACGGTGATGACCTTGAAGCCGGCCACCATGGGCGTCGCCGCGTCGCACGGGTGCGAGAAGATCGTGGTGATCATCTCGGTGCGCTGGTCGAGCTCTCCCTTGGCCTCGAAGTAGCGGCGCATGACGCACGCGTTGGTGTACACGGCGTGCGAGCCGCCGCCGGGCTGCAGGGTGAAGGCGTCCATGCCGCTGATCGACTTCAGGTACTGCCCGGTCTCGTAGACGATCTCGAGCAGGCCCTGCAGGGTGTCCTCGTCCTGCCACGGGTGCACGTCCGCCGCCTTGTGGCCGCGGATGAGCTCCTCGTGCATCTTGGGCGAGTACTTCATGGTGCAGGTGCCCTCGCTGATGTCGCTGCCGAGGTCCATGCCCAGGGTCATCTGCGCGTACCGCAGGTAGTGGCGCAGCACCTGGTACTGGGCCATCTCCGGCAGCTCGGGGGCGGCGGCGCGGGCCATCCCGGCAGGGATGTAGTCCGCCGCCGCGCCGACCTCGGCGGTCACGCCGTCCTCGGCGAGCGGCACGGCGATGCCGCGCTCGCCGGGCGAGCCCTGCTCCATGATGAAGGGCTCGTCCCAGCGCGGAGCCCGGTAGTCGTGCAGCACGCCGCCGTCGCGGCGCAGCTTCGCCAGTCCGGCGACCTTCTCCGCGGCCGCCGTCCTGAGCTCCTCAGGCGTGAACGGGCTCATGCCGTCACCTCCTTGACCGCCGAGACCAACGCGTCGATGTCGGCCTGGTCGTAGTACTCGGTGACGCAGGTGAGCGCAGCTCTGGCCGAGCTCGGGGAACTCGGCGCTGAGGTCCTTGCCGCCGAAGATGTGGTGGCCGAGCAGGGCCTTGTTGACCTCGGCCACGCTCTTGCCGGTGCCGTCGAAGTTGACCACGAACTCCTTGAAGAAGCTCGGCGAGAGCTTGATCTCCACGCCCGGCAGCTCGCCGAGCTTCTTGGCCGCGTAGTGCGAGCGGGCGATGCAGGTCTCGCCGACCTCTTTGAAGCCCTGCGGGCCCATCAGCGCCATGTACACGGCGGCGGCGATGGTCCACAGACCCGAAGCCGTGCCGACCCAGTCCTTGCCCTGGTCGCGGGCGCCGTAGCTGGTGCGGTCGGCCATGGCCTCGCCCACGGCGTACTGGCCCGGCGTCGCCGTCTCCATGACGGTGTAGAGCTCGAGCGGGCACTCCTGGGCGAACACGGGGTCGTCGTCGCGGAACCCGATGAACCCGGAGCAGCCGCCGCCGGCGTGCATGTGCATGCCCGAGCGGCTGGATGTCGCCGCAGGCGATGTCGGCGCCGATGGCGCCGGGCGGCGCGAGCACGCCGAGCGTGATGGGGTCGACGCCGTTGATGGCGAGCGCGCCCACGGAGTGCGCGAGCCGCACGATCTCGGCGCCGTTCGCCTCGATGGTCCCGAGGTACCCGGGGCTCTCCCAGTACACGGCGGCGTAGCTGTCGTCGAGCTTGGCCTTGAGGTCCTCGAGGTCCACCATGCCGGTCTCGCGGTCCCACTCGTAGAAGCGGATCTTGGTGCTGTTGGCCATCGACTCCGGCTGGCAGAGCGTGCGCGCCTCCATGAGGCGCATGGGGCTCATGTGCGCCGGCACGAGCACCTTGTCGCGGCCGGTGATGCGCCGGGCCATGCGGAACGAGCGCCCGGCCACGTCGCCCCAGTCGTAGATGGGGTTGGCGACGCCGTCGAGGTCGAGCAGCTCGCCCATCATGCTGTTGAACTCGTAGCGCGTGAGGTACTTGCCGAGGTCGCTGTAGTCGCCGCCGCAGTAGGCGCTGACGAACTCGGCGCGGTTGATGATCTCGTCGACGACCGAGGGCACGTGGTGCTGCCAGCAGCCGGCGCCGCAGAAGTTCAGGAAGTCGACGGACGAGGTGTTGGTGTCGAGCAGGCCCTGCACGTGCTTGCGCAGCTGCCGCTCGCTGAGGATCGCCGGCGGGATGTCCAGCGTGCCCTTGAAGCGCAGGCGGTCGGGGATCTCGGCGTAGATCTCCTCCACGCTGCTCAGCCCGAGCTCGTCGAGCATGGCCTGCTTGGTCTCAGGCACCGAGTTCGGGATGTAGGGGTGGATGAACGGTTTGTCAGCCATGGTCTGTGTGGCGCTCCTTCCCTGGATGGCGGAGGACGGACGGGGTCGTGCGGCCGGCCCGGGGTTTCACGGGGCCAGCCCGTACTGCTTGAGCCTGGTGACGACGACCCGTGAGAGCCGGCGCTGGTACTTGGCCCGGCCCGGCTCGACGAGGTGGGCGACGTCGACGAAGTCGCTGCTCACGAGGCCGATGCGGGCGATGAAGTCGTCGTAGGGGATGCCGGCGTCGCGCGGCGGCGGAGCGGGCTCCGCGACGGTAGCGGTCGCGCGCGGCGTCCCACGAGTGACGCACGATCGGCAGGTTGAGCGGGAGCTCCACCAGCACCGGGTAGAAGCCCTTCTCCTGGCAGAGGGCGATGAGCTCGCGGAGCACGGCGGCGTTGCCGGCGTACCGGGCCTTGAAGCGCGGGTACTTGACCGCGCAGCCAGGTGCGCACGATGCCGCGCTTGGCGGCGTCCGAGATCTGCTGGCCGTCGTGGAACCGGTGCGAGTCGTAGACGCCGCCGCCCCGGCCCGTGGCCGGCGCCGCGGACGGCAGGCTCTCGGGAGGGATCGACGTGTAGCGCCCGACGTTGAGCCCGATGAGCACGATCGTCGGGACGGCCGGCAGGGCGTTCACGATGGTGAGCCCGTTCTTGAACGCCTGGCTGGACGAGCCGAAGTTGAGGGCGCGCACGCGGCCGCCCCCCAGGGCGGCGATCTGCGCGCTCCAGGCCGGCTCGGTGGTGATGCACTCCCGCGCCGCTGAGCCGCCGAGCAGGACGACGACCGGCACGCTCGGCGGCTGCCGGTTCAGCTCCTTGATCGTCGACTCCACGTGCCGCCAGTCGTCGCCGGAGTCGTACACCGCAGCCGCCGGACCGGCGAGGACGAGCGCGGCGAGCGCCGCCAGCAGCGCCGCGGCGAGCGACGCCGCGAGGCGGACCCGGATGCCGGCGCGCCCGGACATCAGGCCGAGTAGCCGTACCCGGCCGAGGTGCCGAAGTCGATGGAGATGTTGGCGCCGGTGATGGGCGCCGCCGGCGCGGAGGCGAGGAAGAAGATGAGCTCGGCGACCTCCTCCGGCGTGATGAAGCGCGCCTTCTCGCCCTGGAAGTAGCCGGCGAGCAGCCGCTTGAAGTAGCCCTCGGGGTCGCCGCCGCCGTACGTGTCGGCCTGGTACTGCAGCATCGGCGTCATGATGTCGGCCGGGCAGACCGCGTTGACGCGCACCAGGTGCGGCGCCAGCTCGATCGCGAGCGCCTTGGTCATGAGGCTCACGCCGCCCTTGGACGCCGTGTACACCGCCGTCTCCGGCGTCCCGACGAGGCCGGCAGTCGGAGCTGAGGTTGATGATGCAGCCCTCCGTCTTCTTGAGCTCCGGGATGGCGCGGCTGCAGGCGAAGAACGTGCCCTTGAGGTTCACGTCCACGACGCGGTCCCAATCGGCCTCCGTCGTCTCCTCGGTCGGGCCCTCCACCCACAGCCCCGCGGTGTTGACGAGCACGTCGATGCGGCCCGTGGCCTGCACGGCCTCGGCCATCAGGTTCTCGATGTCGGAGACGCTGGTGACGTCACAGGCCACGCCGTGCACCTCGGCGAGCGCGGCCACCTGCCCGCAGAGATCCTCCAGCGCCACGGCGTTGAGGTCGCCGAGTACCAGCGTCGCGCCGGCCTCGGCGAAGCGCCGCGCCACGGCCGCGCCGACGCCTCCCGCCGCACCCGTGATCACCACGGTCTTGCCGCTCATGTCGGACGTCATACGCCTCCCCCTTCGGCGGATGCCGGACGGCCGCGCGCGAACGCAGGACGCACGAAGGCTGAACGGCCGTTCACTGTACGGCAAGCATACCGCCGCCGGGCGGACCTGACCATGCTCGGAGCGCCGGGGCCGAGGCTGAGACCGAGGGCCTCCGCCGCGTCGCGGCTGCGGCGCTCAGTAGTACAGGTCGCTCGGCCCCTTGTACTCCTGGATCGTGTTGCCGCCGTCCACGACCACCAGCTGGCCCGTGATGTAGCTCGCGTCGTCGCTGCCGAGGAAGCACACCAGCTTGGCGACCTCCTCGGGGTAGGCGGAGCGGCCCATCGGCGTGTTGAGGCCGCCGACGTCCTCGCCCTCGGCCTGTGAGCCGGTGGCGATCCAGCCGGGGCCGACGGCATTGACGGTGACGCCCTTCTTGGCCACGTCGAGCGCGAGGCCGCGCGTCATGCCCAGCACGCCGGCCTTGGCGGCGCAGTACGCGGCCTCGTCCGGGTTGGCGACCACGGGTCCCGTCACGGAGCTCATGTTGACGATACGGCCGTAGCCGCGCGCGATCATCCCGGGGACCACGGAGCGCGTCACGTTGAACTGGCTCTTGAGGTTGATGGCGATGCCGAAGTCCCACGCCTCCTCGCTGAGGTCCTGGAAGGCGGTGAAGTCCTCCTCCTGACCGAAGACGACCATGCCGGCGTTGTTGACCAGCACGTCGATGCGGCCGTAGCACTCCACGACCTCGGCGATCATGGCCTTGACCTGGTCCATCTTCGTGAGGTCGGCGGTGTGCGAGCTCACCGTGGCGCCGAGCTCGCGCAGCGCGGCGGCGCACTCGTGGGTCGCCTCGGCGATGTCGCAGATGGCGAGGAGGGCGCCCTCCTCGTGGAACACCTTCGCCGTGGCGAACCCGATGCTGTCCCGCTTGGCGACGCCCGTGATGAGGGCGACCTTGCCCTCCACCCTGCCCTTGCGCTCCATGTCGTCTGCTCCTCGTGCTCGTACCGCGGGCGGCGCCGGCGGTGATGGTCTCAGCGGAATGCTATGCCGCCCGCGGGAGCAGGCCAAGAGCCGTGTTTGGAGCGAGTGGAGGCACACCAGGCTCATCCTCCCGAACCTCCCGGAAAATCTGAACGGCGTGGGAGTTTTGGTCAAGCTTCTTTGGGCAATGGCCGATAGACTGAGGACCAGCGGGCGCTGAGAGGGGGAGGATTGTCCTCGGTCACGGAAGAGGGATCGATCTGGCTGCGCGTAGGCGACGTCGCCGCGGTGCTCGGCGTGAGCGCCAACACCGTGCGACGGTGGACCGACGCGGGGCGCCTCGCGGCGTATCGCAGCCCGGGCGGGCACCGCCGCTACCTGGCCGCCGACGTCCACGCGCTCCTGCCCGCGGACGAGGGGGACGGCGGGGCGCAGCCCGGGGACTTCGCGGAGCTCCGCCGGCAGTCACAGGACCTGCGCGCCGTGCTCCAGGCCGGACTCGACCTGATGTCGCTGCTCGCCGACGACCCCCACCTCGTGCCGGCCGCCGCGGCGCGCATGCTCTGCGCCAGCACCGGCGCCCCGCGCTGCGACGTCTACGTCGGCGACGCGCGGACCCTGCGGCTCGCCGTGTCGCTGGACGGCGGCCGGCTGGACGAGGGCAGCGAGCGAGCCTTGCGCAAGACGGCCGACTGGGTCCCCGTGGAGGGCGACCCCGCGGCTGCGGCGGTGACGTGCCTGCGCGCCGGCGACAAGGGTCTCGGGCGGCGCGCGCGCGGCGCACTGCGCCGGCGGGGGTGCGCCTCGCTCGCGTGGGCGCCGATCGTGCTCCGCGGCGAGCTGGCCGGCACGATCGAGCTGAGCGACGCCGGCGACCGCGACTTCCGGCGTCACGCCGACGTGCTGGACGGCATCGCCCGCGTCTGCGCCGAGGCGGTCGCCGTGGAGCGCACGTTCGACGAGCTCGCGGCGCGCGACAAGAACGTGCACCAGCTCGTCGGCCTCTCCCGCGAGGTGGCGCAGAGCCACGACTTCGACCGGTTCGTCCAGCGGTTCGCGGAGAGGCTGCTCGCCGCCGCCGACGCCAGCTGCGTGGACGTCTGGCGCGCCACCGGCGGCGTGATCCGCGCCGTCGTGAGCTGCACCCCTGAGGGCGCCGACCCGAGCCTGCGCGACAAGGTCCTCGACACCTCGCGCTACCCGTCGCTGGAGCGCACGCTGCTGGACCACACGCCACTCGCGATCGATGACGTCGGGGACGCGCGCCTGGGGCCCGACGAGATCGAGCTGTACCGCAAGTGGGGGTACGCCAGCTCGGTGACCATGCCCCTGGTCGCCGGAGGGGAGCTGGTCGGGCTGGTGGACATCTACGCCGGCGCGGCCCGCGACTGGGAGGCCGAGCTCGAGTTCCTCACCAGCATGTGCCAGCTGGTCGCCGGCGTCTTCGACAACACCGCGCTTCTCGGAGAGGCGCGTGAGATCTCCCGGCTGCGCGAGGAGGTCGTGGAGCTCGGAGCCGCCCTCGCGGTGGCGGAGACCACACAGGAGATCGCCGAGCTGGCCGCCGCGAGGCTGCGCGACGCCACGAGCTGCACGGACTGCGACGTGTGGTGGCTCCAGGAGGGCTACATCCGCTGCCTCGCGAGCATGGACGCGAACGGGTTCGACGAGGAGGCGCACGGCCGCATCCTCAAGGTCGACAGATACCCCTCCACTCGAGACGCGATCGGCGCGCGGCAGATGCTGCTCATCTGCTCCCTCGCCGACGAGCGCCTGACGGACGAGGAGCGCGAGAACTTCGCCGAGTGGGACTTCCGGAGCTGCGCCTCCGTCCCCCTGGTGAGCAACGACAGGGTCGTCGGCCTGATCGACCTCTACGACGTCCACGAGCGAGACTTCAGCGAGCTGCGCCTGTTCCTGCCGGAGGCTGCACGGACGGTCGCCGACGCGCTGCGCAACGCCGAGCTGCTCGCCGACCTGCGGCGCGGCAACGCCGCGCTGGGCGAGCTCGTCGAGCTCGGCGACCGGCTCAACGAGGTCGGCACACTGGAGGAGCTCGCCAGAGAGGTCGCAGACCGGCTACGGACGCTGCTCAGCGCGGAGGATTGCGACATCTGGCAGGTCGACGGCGACGTCCTCCGCTGCCTGGCCAGCATCGACAGCGGAGGGTGGGACGACGACGAGGTCGGTTCGGAGAGGGAGCTCAGCCTCTATCCGTCGACCATCGCGGCGCTCGAGGCGGATGAACCCCGGGTCGTGGGCGACTTCGAGATGGCCGCGATCGACGAGCCGGAGCGCGAGGGATACCACCGCTGGGGGTACCGGAGCGGCGTCTCGCTCCCGCTGGTCGTCGACGGACGCCCGATCGGCCTCATCGACGTGTTCGACACCAGGGTGCGGGACTACACGGTGCACCTGGACCTGATCCGCAACGTCGGCCGCCTGCTCGCCGGCTCGTTCGAGAAGGCCGATGCTGGTGGACCGCCTGGAGCGCAGCAACCAGGACCTGCGGCTGCTCGCGGACTCCGGCCTCGAGTTCGGCGCCTCGCTCGACGAGGACGCCGTGCTGCGCACGGCCGCCGAGCGCATCATCGAGGTCTCCGGCGCGGACTTCTGCGACGTGTATCGCATGGACGGGACGGAGGTGGAGATCCTCCTCTCGGTCGGCTCCTGGGACGCCGATCCGGTCGGCACCCGCTATCCCCTCGCGGACTACACCACCCTGGTGGACGCGCTCAAGTCCCGGCGCCCCGTGGCCACTCCTGACATCCTGCACGACGAGCGCATGACCGCCATGGAGGTGGACGAGGCGCTCAAGTGGGGGTACGCGGCCTCGCTCGACGTACCGCTGATCAGCCACGGCGACGTGATCGGCTTCATCTCCCTCACCAACCGGGAGACCTGGCCGTTCGCCAACGAGGAACTGGTGGTGGGACTCGCGCAGGTGGCCGGCCAGGCGATCGCCAACGCGGCGCTCTACCGCCAGCTGGACGAGAACCTCCGCCGCGTGGCGCTGGTGAGCGAGTCGGCGCTCGAGCTCACCAGCAACCTCGACCTGCGGGCCACGCTGATCGCGGCCGGGAACCGGCTGTGCCAGAGCGTGGGCGTCGACGAGTGCGAGATCACAGTGATCGAGGGCGCCGAGCTGCACACGCTCATGCGCGTGGCCGGCGGCGGCGTGGACGAGAAGTGGATCGGGCAGCGTCTGGCGCTGGCGGACGCCTCCGTGACCCGCGAGGTCGTCGAGACGAAGCGGCCGGCGACCGTCGGGTCGCTGCGCGACCCGCGGCTCACGCCGGCCGTGCACCGCATCAACGAGGACTACGAGCTCAAGAGCTGGGCCACGCTGCCGCTGATCGTCAAGGACAGGGTGATCGGCACGGTGGAGCTCGTCGAGAGCGGGGCCGAGAGGTCGTTCACGCAGGCGGAGCTGGACACCGCCGCCGCCATCTGCCACGCGGCCGCGCTCGCGATCGACAACGCCGCCCTGTTCGAGCGCGAGCAACAGGCGGCCCGCGAGACCAGGCTGCTCAACGACATCGCGGCGCGGACGGCCGCCAGCCTCGACCTCGCAGAGGTCGTGGAGGCGGCCGTGGACGAGCTCGGTCAGCTGATGGAGTTCGACGAGTACGGCCTGCTGCTGCTCGAGGGCGCGACCGTCGGCACGGTCATCGGATCGCGCCCGGAGGCCCAACTGCTCACCGGGATCTCGCTCGGCGAGTTCGAGCCGGAGCTGATCGAGCGCATGGCGGCGGAGGCCGCCCTGGTGGTGCGCCTGCCGGACGACCTGCCGCCGCTCGCCGGCTCGCCGGCGATCGAGGGACTCGCCTCCGGCGTGATCATCGCGCTCCCGTCCGAGACGGGCCTGCTCGGCGTACTGGTCCTGAGCAGCGCGGACCCGGACGCCTTCGCCGCCGTGGACCGGCACCTGCTCGAGCGCGTCGGCACCCAGCTCTCGCTGGCGATCAAGAACGCGCAGCTCTACGACGAGATCAAACGCATGCACCTCGGCAACCTCAAGGCGCTGAGCTCGGCGCTGAACGCCAAGGACTACTACACGCTGGGGCACGCCGCACGCGTGGCCGCCTACACGGTCATGCTGACGCGCAGGCTCGGCTGGCCGGAGGACGTGCTCTCGTCGATCGAGGAGGCCGCGTACCTCCACGACATCGGCAAGATCAGCATCTCGGACAGGGTGCTGCTCAAGCCGAGTCGCCTCAACCAGCAGGAGTGGGAGCAGATGCGCCAGCACCCCGTGGTGAGCGCGGACATCATCCGTCCGCTGTTCTCGCAGGAGCTGGTGCTCGGCGTGCGCCACCACCACGAGCGCTACGACGGCACCGGGTACCCCGACGGGCTCGCCGGCGAGGAGATCCCCCCGCTCGCCCGCGCCATGGCCGTCGTCGACGCGTACGACGCCATGTCGTGCCGGCGGCCGTACAAGGCCGGCCTCACCTACAGCGAATGCCTGGCGGAGCTGGAGAGGTGCCGCGGGTCGCAGTTCGACCCGGAGATGGTGGACGCGTTCCTCGTCGTGCTCGAGGACATCGCGAGCCGGCGTGCCCTCGCCGTGGAGATCGCCGCGGACGCCGCGTCCCGCATCCGCGGCGAGAGCCACGCCGCCCTGGTCGCGCTCGACGACGAGGACTGCAACGCCTACCGCGAGATCGAGGCCATCCTGCGGGAGGTGCGCGACGCCAACCCGCCCACGCGCTTCCTCACGACGCACGCGCAGGTCGACAAGCGCTACATCATCGGCGTCGACCCCGAGGAGGAGCCGACGCAGAAGTCACACCTCGGCGACGAGATCTTCGCCGACGACGAGATGCAGCACCTCCTGGCCGGCAGGCAGGCGGAGGTCAACACCCTGTTCGCCGACGAGTGGGGAGTGTGGGTCACCGGGCTGGCGCCGATCCGCAACGCGCAGGGTGACATCGTCGCGACCACCTCCGCGGACCTGCCCGCGCTCTCTGAGGCCGAGAACGAGGCGCTGCGCGGCGACGGCCGCCAGACCTTCGCCGCGATGCTGCAGACCGCGGCCGTGCGCCTGAGCCGCGCGGAGATCGACGCGATCACGGATGCGCTCACCGGCCTCTACAACCACCGCTACCTCCACGAGCGCCTCAGTGAAGAGCTGCACCGGGCGCGCGACCTCAAGCGGCCGCTCAGCGTGCTGTTCTGCGACCTCGACCACTTCAAGGGCTACAACGACGCGAACGGCCACAGCGCCGGCGACGCCGTTCTGCGAGAGGTCGCGCACGTGATAGAGCAGTCGGTGCGCAACGTCGACGTCGCGGGGCGGTACGGCGGCGAGGAGTTCGTCGTGATCCTGGTCGAGACCGACCGGGACGAGGCGCTCGCGGTGGCGGAGCGCATCCGCTCGCGTCTCAGGGCCGCGGAGTTCAGCGCCAACGGCGTGCCGCTCACGGTGAGCATCGGCGTCGCCGGGTACCCGGAGGACGCCGACCGGCGGGAGGACCTCCTCAACAAGGCCGACTGGGCGATGTACCTGGCCAAGCGCCGAGGACGCGACCAGGTGGCGGTGTTCGGCGAGGGGTGAGCGCGGCGCGGCGGCGGCTCGGGCCGCTCAGGAGCGGCGGCGGCGGGCGACGCGGACGTCGCCGCGGCGCAAGGTGAGGCCCTCCCGGTCGAAGTACTCGAGGAGGGCCTGCGCGTTGCGCCGGCCGCAGCCGGCGGCGTCGCGAAAGCCGGCGAGCGTGACCTCTCCGGCACTCTCGAGCCGGCCCAGCAGCACCTCCCGCGCGCCGTCGACGGCGCCGCGCGCGAACCACAGGTCCTTGTCCACGCGCACCGCGTCGCCGCGGCGCGCGAGCACGTCGAGGATCTGGCCCAGCTCCCGCGGCGGTCGCCGCAGCCCCTCGGCGAGCACGGCGAGGGTCGGCGGCGACATCGGGTCGGCCGCCAGACACACCAGGATCTGCTCGGCGAGCGCCGCCTGCTCGTCGCCGAGCACGCCGGCGCCGGCGGGAGCGTAGCCGCCCTCGCCGGCGACCAGCTCACCGGCCTCAGCCATGCTCTGCAGCAGGAGGCCGGCGTCCGCGGCCGGCAGCGCCGGGACGAGCGCGGCGAGCTCCGAGACGCTGCTGAACGGGCGCTCGGGACGCGCCGCGGAGCGCTCGGTGGCGCCGGCAAGCAGGGTGGCGCGCAGCGCCGCCGGCACGCCGGCGCCGAACCAGCGGGCCGCGCCTTCGCCGCGCGCTCCAACCGCCCGGGCCCCGGCCGGCCCGGCCAGCTCCTCGAGCTCTCCGTCCGCCACGGCGGCCGCAAGCGCCTTGGCCGCCCTGCCCGGCGCGAACCCGGCGGCCGTCAGGTCCTCACGGGTCAGGCCGTGCTGTCCGCGGTCCTCCGCAAGGGCGCGGATCGCCGCGCGCGCGTCGCCCGAGCGCACGGCGGCGAGGAACGCCCCGTGCCGCTCGCGCGCGTGCCAGCGCTGCGCGCCGGCGAGCAGCACCTCGCCACCGGCGAGGGTCGCCACCGGCGAGAGCGAGCGGACGATGAACCGGTCGTGCGGCAGCGCCAGCGCGTCCGCGTCGAGCCGCACGACGGCCGCCGCCGACGCGCCCGGCGCGATCTCCCGCCCCGTCAGCGGCGCCACCCGCGCGAGGTACTGCGCCGTGCCGTGATGGAGCCGCACCTGGTCTCCGGAGCGCAGCGGACGGGCGCCGGGAAGCACCGTGACCCAGGCGTCGAAGCGGCGCCCGGCCAGCGCCGGCGACCTCGGGCGCCGCCACCCAGCTGCCGCGGGTGACGTCGTCGCGGTCCAGCCCGCGGAGGTTCACGCCCATGCGGCTCCCCGCGTGCACCACCTCGGCCTCGTGGTCGTGCACCTGCACGCTGCGCACCGCGGCGCGCGCGCCGCCGGGCACCACGACGAGGCCGTCGCCGACCCTGATCTCTCCCGACCACAGCGTGCCGGTGACCACCGTGCCGATGCCCTTGAGCGGGAACACCCTGTCCACGGGCAGGCGGGCCGGGCCCGCGTGGCGGCCCGTCTCGGCCCGGTCCGCGGCGCGCTGCAGCGCGGCCAGCAGGTCGTCCAGGCCGCGCCCGTCCCTGGCGCTCACGGTCACCAGCTCGCAGCCGGCGAACGGCGTGCCCTCGAGGAACCCGCGCACGTCCTCCTCGGCGAGCTCGAGCAGCTCCTCGTCCACCAGGTCGGCCTTGGTCAGCGCCACCACGCCGTCGCGCACGCCCAGCAGCTCGATGATGGCCAGGTGCTCGCGGGTCTGCGGCATCACGCCGTCGTCGGCGGCGATGACGAGCAGGAAGAGGTCCACCCCGGTGGCGCCGGCGACCATGGTGCGCACGAAGCGCTCGTGGCCCGGCACGTCGACGACGCTCAGCCGGGCCCCCGACGGGAGCTCCAGCTCGGCGTAGCCGAGCTCGATGGAGATGCCGCGCTCGCGCTCCTCGCGCAGCCGGTCGGTGTTCTTGCCGGTGAGCCGCGTGATGAGCGCCGTCTTGCCGTGGTCGATGTGGCCGGCGGTGCCGAGCGTGAGCGGAGCGAGACCCGGCTGCGGCGTCGCGTCCTGCGCAGACCCGGCCATGCCGTCAGACGAGCGCGATGAGGGCGGTGGCGGCGAGCTCCTCGAGCTCGTCCTCGCCGACGGCGCGCAGGTCGAAGAGCAGGCGGCCGTCCTGGACGCGGCAGACGACGGCCGGCGCGCCGCGGCGCAGCTGCCCGGCGCGCGCGTCGGCCTCGCCCGCGGGCACCGCGGCCACGACGGCCACACTCGGGACCTCCGTCACCGGCAGCGCCCCGGCGCCGGCGCGGGCGACCGTCTCCACCAGCTCGAGACGGTCCTCGGGCACGCCGGCGCCCACCCACAGATCGCGCAGGCGCCCGGCGCGCTCGCGCACCTCGTCCTGCGTCTGCGCAAGCGCCGCCAGCGTGGGGATCTCGGCGACGGCGCGCTGAGGGTCGAGGTACAGCCGCAGCACCACGTCGAGCGCTGCGAGGTCGAGCTTGTCGATGCGCAGGGCCCGCGCCAGCGGGTGGCGGCGCATCGCCTCGACGGCGCCGGCCCTGCCGACGGCGATGCCTGCCTGCGGACCGCCGAGCAGCTTGTCGCCGCTGAAGGTGACGATGTCGCAGCCGGCGGCGATGCTGTCCACGAGCGCCGGCTCTTCCTTGAACAGATCCAGGCCGGCGAGCGCCCCGCTGCCCAGGTCGTCGATGAGCACGGCGCCGCGCTCGTGCGCGAGCGTCGCCAGCTCCTCGAGCCCCGGCTCGGCGGTGAACCCGACGATGCGGTAGTTGCTCGTGTGCACGCGCAGGATCGCCCGCGTGCGGTCGGTCCACGCCGCCTCGAAGTCGCGGAGGTACGTACGGTTGGTGGTGCCGACCTCGACGAGCGCGGCGCCGCTCTCGCGCAGGATGTCGGGGATGCGGAACCCGTCGCCGATCTCGACCAGCTGGCCGCGGGCGACGAGCACCTCCCCTCCCCGGGCGGTCGCGGCGAGCGCCAGCAGGATCGCGGCCGCGTTGTTGTTGACCGCCAGTGCGTCCTCGGCGCCGGTGACGGTGCAGAGCACGTCGTGGATGTGGTCCTGGCGTGAGGCGCGCTCGCCCTGGGTCAGGCCGTACTCCAGGTCCGAGTAGCTCATCGCGGCGGTGACGACGGCCTCGACCGCCGCCCGTGGCAGCAGCGCGCGCCCGAGGTTGGTGTGCACCACCACGCCGGTCGCGTTGATGACGCGGCGCAGCGACGGCGTGACCGCCGCGTCCAGCAGCCGCGCGACCCAGGGCATGAGGGCGGCCGGCGTGAGCTCGTCGGCCCCGGCCGCCGTCGCCTCGCCACCGGCGAGGATCTCCGCGCGCAGCCTGTCCAGCACCGCGCGCACGGCGTCGACGACCAGCGCGCGCGGGTACCGCGCGAGCAGTTCCTCGGCAGCCGGCTCGCGCAGCACCTCGTCGACGGCCGCCAGCGAGCGCAGCCGCGCCTGGCGGCCGTCTCCCGCGCCTTCGGCGCCGTCCCCGGCGCCCTTCTTGCGCTTGCTCTCGCTCATCGTCGACTCGCTCGTCGGCCGCCGTCCGGATGGCTACCCGGCGCGCGGCGCTCGCCGCAGGCGTACCCCGGCGAGGATCATCGCGAACGCTACCACGCCGAAGGCGAACCACCAGTCGGCGCTCGAGAACCCGAACTCGTCGAGCCACGCCGGTGGAGTCCGCCAGAGGTAGACGATGCCGAGCACGACCAGCCCCCAGAATCCCTGCGTCAAGGTCCAGAACGCGCGGCTCGAGCTCTCGCGAAAGCCGCGCGCCGTGGCCCACGAGGCGATCAGCGTCGCGGCGAGGCAGGCAAGCCCGACGAGCACGGCGAGGAACAGCTGCCACAGCAGCTCGCCGGCGGAGAGTCCCTGCACCGCCACCCAGATCGGGTCGCCGCCGCCCAGGCCGAACACGAGGAGGAGCACCCAGCTCACGACGCCGATGAGGCCGAGTGCCGCGATGAGCAGGAAGGGGATGACGGACAGCGCGCGGACGACGACGTCAACGCCGGGACCCTCCGGCCCGGCGGCTTCTTCTTCGTCCTCGGGGACGAGGTCGTCCGGGTCGACGCGCCCGTCCTCGCCCCAGGGATGACGCTTCTGCCGGTCGTCGAGGCCGGGCACGTCTAGCCCTCGAGCACGATGGCGCCGGTGGGCCCGGCGACCACTTCGCCGACCGTCCAGGCGCCGGCGCCGGCGTGCGCGAGCGCGTCCAGCAGCAGGCCGTGCTTCTCGGGTGCGACCGCCAGGAGCAGGCCGCCGGAGGTCTGCGGGTCGAAGAGCGCGAGGACGGCCGGATCCTGCTCCGCGATGGGACCGGCGAAGCGGCCGGGATCCACCGCGGTCGCGCCCGCGGCGAAGAGCTCGGCCGAGCCCGCCGGCCCGACCTCGTGCAGCCGCGGCACCAGGTACTCGCGGTTGTTGCGCAGCCCGCCGGCGTACACGCTGCGCGCGATGAGGCCGAGCACGCCGTCGTGCAGCGGGACGGCCGCGAGGTGGAGCTCGGCCGCGGCCTTGCTCGCGTCCAGCATCTCGCTGAGGTGACCGGCGAGGCCGAACCCGCTCACGTCGGTGCAGGCGTGCACGCCGACGCGGGCCATCGCCGTGGCCGCCGCGGCGTTGAGCACGGCGGCCTCCTCGATGGCCGGCATCATGTCGTCCTCCTCGACGACCCCGTTCTTGAGGCCGCTGGCGAGCACGCCGATGCCGAGCCGCTTGGTGAGCACGAGCTTGTCGCCCGGCTCGGCGCCGCCGTTGTAGACGATCTCGTCGGGCCTGGCGACGCCGGTGACGGCCAGGCCGTACTTGGGCTCCTTGTCGTCGATGGAGTGCCCGCCGGCCAGCTCGGCGCCGGCCTCGAGGACCTTCTCCATGCCGCCGCGCAGCACCTCGCCGAGGATGCCGAAGTCCAGGTCTGACGGCCACGCCACCAGGTTCATCGCCGTCAGCGGCCGCGCGCCCATGGCGTAGACGTCGCTCAGCGCGTTGGCCGCCGCGAGGCGGCCGAACCACAGCGGCGAGTCGACGATGGGCGTGAAGAAGTCGACCGTCTGCACCAGGCAGAGGTCGTCGCCGATCGGCACCACGGCGGCGTCGTCGCGCGTCTCCAGGAGGCGCGCGAACTCACCGGTGGCGGCGGGCATGCTGTCGAGGACGGCCTGCAGGTCGCACGGACCCAGCTTGGCCGCTCAGCCGCTCTTGGCCGCGAACTGCGTGAGTCGGATCTTCTCGGTCATGGGCCAAGCTTACCGCAGCCGGCCCGGCGGAGGCCTCAGCCGGCGCGGGTCGCGTGCAGCGCCACCATCTCGTGGACGTCGTTGTACGCGCGGAGGCCGTCGATGTGGCCGCCGTGCACGGTCCACACGTGCGCGAACGGCACGTCGATGTGCGCCGCCTCTTCGCCGGCGACCACGTGGAACACGCCGGTCACGATCACGGTGTCACCGTCGCCGTAGAACTCGCGCGGCTCGAGCGCCAGAGCGTCGTGCACCTCGGGGTCGGGCGCGAAGATCCGCCGGAGCACCTGGTCGCGCCCCCGGAACAGGCACGAGACGCCTCCGGTCGTCCAGCGGGGCTCGCGCCACTCGATGTCCTCGGCGAACATCGCCCGAGCTGTCTGGATGTCGCCCCGGCCGAAGCTCGCGTAGCCGGTGCGGACGATGTCGATGTTGCTGGCCATAGGGCCCTCACAGCCGTTCGGGGCGACGACGTCGCCATGAGCAGAGGGTTCCCGTTCGGCGGCGCGCGTATCGCACGAGAGTGGACGCGCGTCGCGCGGGCGCCGCGTCAGCGGACGGTGAGACGCGCGCGCGCCGCGACCGCCTGGCCGTTGCCGGCCTGGTCGGTGGCGTACACGCACACGCGATACCTGCCGCGAGGGATCGTGGCGCGCCAGGTGACGCCGAGGGTCGTGCCGGTGGCGCGCCAGCCCGGGCGCAGTGTGGCGCGCAGTCTTCCGGAGAGCGTCCGCACGACCAGGCGGACCCGCGCCTCAGGCGTCAGGTCGTCCACCCGGTACCGAAGCGTCGCGCGCGCGCCCCGGCGCACGGTCGCGGCGCGCATCGTGGTCACCGGCCCCTCCCCGTCCACCCGCACCGTGCAGGTGCGGGTCGTCTCCTGGTTGCCGTTCTTGTCCGTCGCGCGGTAGCTCACCAGGTGGACTCCCTGCCCGCCCACCTCCAGCGTAGCCGGCGAGCCACCGATCGACTCGAGAGCCGCGCTGTCCACGTCCACGCCGGCCTCGATGAAGTCCACGCCCGAGCCCGTGTCGGTGGCGGTGAACGTCAGGGTGACGGGCGTCGCACTCCAGGCGTCGTCCGCGCCGCTCACGGTGGTCACCGGCCGCGAGACGTCGGCGCTCGGGTCTGACGGCGTGAGGGCGACCGTCGTGCCGCCGTAGACGCCCCAGGCGTAGTCGGACGAGACCTCACGGAACCGGGACCAGCGGACGTTGGTCGACCACGTGTCCCAGCAGGCGTACTCCGGATACCCGCCGGTCTCCCGGTAGCCGATGCCGGTGACGGCGTGGTCGCTGACGCCGTCTCCGCTGCTGTCGACGTAGAGCACCAGCGGCCGCCCGGCGTCTATCTCCGCCTGCAGCACGGCGAAGGTCAGCCGGCGCGCCGTGGAGCCGTCGTAGTAGTAGTCCTTGGTGGTGACGGTGGTCCCAGGGTCGACGAGCGCCACGTAATCGGCGAGCGCCGGCCCGACCATGTTGGTGAAGCTCCAGCCGTAGGAGAGGCCCTTCGCGCTCCAGGAGGTCTGCATGAAGTCGGCGATGCTGTCGCTCGCGTGCTCATCGCCCTGGGGCGCCTCGCTCCTGTCGTCGAGGACGCCGCTGTCGCCGTACTCCTTGGGCTGCGCGTAGTCCTCCCAATGACCCGGCGCGCTCGAAGAGCCGTGCGTGGCGATGGCCTGGTCGGCGGCGGCCGTCTGCGTGGACGCGTCACCGGCGATCAGGTCCGGGAAGCCCGACGCGTCCCAGTACCCGAGGACCATGCCGGCGGAGGTGGGGCCGCAGCCGTCGTGCCACTCGTAGGCCGGCACGGCGCCCAGGAGCACCTCGCCGGCGGCGGCAGGCGCGCCTCCGAGTGAGCGTGAAGACACGCGTACGTTCGGCGGCGGCGTGGGCCCGGTGGTCGTGAGCGCGTCGGCGAAGGACGTCTGGCCGGGCTCTCCGGCGAGGACGCGACCCGGCAGCGCGCAGGCGAGTGCGGCGGCGGCCAGCAGCACGGCCGCCGCGGCCGGGAGGGCGCCCCGGAGCCTGCGGCCGGGGCTCTTCGCGACGAGCGGTCTCACGGTACGTGCATCGGCGTGCGCGCGGAAATCCTGAGCCCCGGGAACCATGCGCCGGATGGTACGCTATGCGGGTCGTGGGCACACACCGTCCGCGCCGCGGGGCGCCATATCGGATCTACGTGAGCGAGAGCGGCCGCGAGCTGCGCCGCCGGCGTCAGCGTCGCGACCGGCGGCTGATCATCGCGTCCCTCCTGGTCGTCATCGCCGCCGCGGTCTTCGTGGCCGGCGGCTGGGCGCAGGAGGTCTACGACCGGCTGCTGGGCCCGGCCGACGCAGGCGGGCCGGTCGCCGGGCCGACTGCGTCGCCGGCGGCCTCCGGCGTCCTCGTCAAGACCGTGACGACGGTGGTGGCCGTGGACCCGCCGCCGCCCATCGTCTCCGAGGGCGACGGCGTCAAGGTGAGCACCTACCTGGGCGACGAGACGCGGCGGCTCTACGGCCTGGGGCCGCCGCCCACCAAGCTCTCGCTCATCTGGAAGACCTTCATCGGCGGCGGCATGACCTCGCCGGTCCAGAAGGTCACCAAGGAGCACCCCAACCAGCCCTGGTCGGGCAGCGGCTGGACCGGCCAGCCCGTGATCGTCCGCGACAAGGGCAAGCTCTACCTGCTCTGGGGCGCGTTCGACCGCAAGCTGCACAAGATCGACCTGAAGACCGGCAAGATCGTGTGGGAGTACGACTACGACGACATCATCAAGAGCAGCCCGACGGTGATCGAGGACCCGAGCCCCAAGGTGAAGGCGGACAAGTACCTCGTGCTGGCCGGCTCCCGCCGCGGCTGGCCGTCGGACTTCACCGACTCGGACCTCGCGCCGTACCGCGCCGTCTCGTTCGGCACCGGCAAGGAGCTCTGGCGCCTGCCGGTGCCGCTCACCGCGAGCTACAGCCGCGACGTGGACGGCAGCGGCTTCTTCTACAAGGACCGCATGTACTGCGGGGTCGAGAGCGGCTGGTTCTACAAGCTCGACCCCTTCGTGACCGAGCCCTGGAACGGCTACCGCAAGCCGAAGATCATCGCCGAGCGCCTCCTGCTCGGCGACTCCAGCGCGGCCTCCCACGGCGGCAACCTCGTCCTCGAGGCCTCGCCCGCGCCTGCTCGACGACGTCGTCTACGTCGCCTCCGGCGCCGGCCACGTGTACGGCATGCGCCGCAGCGACCTCAAGGTCGTCTGGGACTACAAGACCGGCAGCGACATGGACGGGACGACGGTGGCCACCGCCAACGGCAAGCTGCTCGTCGCGGTGGAGAAGCAGTACATCAGCGGGCACGGCGGCATCCTGATGCTGGACCCGTCCAAGGACCCGTCCAGCTCGGTGGTGTGGTTCTTCCCCACCGGCGACCGCAACCTGGGCGACTGGGAGGGCGGCGTGATCGGGTCGGTGGCCGTCAACGACACCTACGACCCGTGGGGCCGCCGCCCGCGCCTCGCCGCCTTCATGGCCATCGACGGCAACCTGTACGTCGTCTCCCAGACGCAAGACGTCCGGCAGCGCGCCCGGCCCCAACGGCGACGGGCCGTACCCCACCCCGCGCGTCATCGCCAAGTTCCACGTCGGCGGCAGCATCAGCACGCCGATCATGGTGGACGACACCATCGTCGCGGCCGGCTACGACAACCGCATCCACCTCTACAAGATCAAGTACAAGACGGCCGAGAAGGGCGACGAGGGCGCCCTCAAGAGCCCGAGCGGCGACTGGTTCACCGTCTCGGTGACGGAGAAGGCGAGCTACGCCGCCGGCGGCGCGTTCGAGAGCACGCCGGTGATGTGGAAGGGCCGCATCTTCATCGGCTGCCGCGACGGCAACCTGTACTGCGTCGGCGAGGAGTAGCGCGGCGGAGCGCCGGCCACGGTTCTCGCCGACGCCGGTTCAGGTTCCCGGGCGCGCGGGCATGTGAGGGGCGACGGCGGGCGCCGCGCCCCCACGCGACGCCCGCCACCAGCAGTCACCCCGAAGGAGGTTCCGTCATGGCCGACGCACCACGCCGCGCCGACGCCGTCTGGCAAGGCTCGCTGGGTCAGGGGTCCGGAGAGGTCTCACTGGTCACCAGCGCGGCCGCCGGTCCGCTGCCCGTGACCTGGGCATCGCGCACCGAGCGGTCCAACGGCAAGACGAGCCCCGAGGAGCTCCTCGCGGCCGCCCACGCCAGCTGCTATTGCATGGCGCTCTCGGCCGGCCTCGGCGACGCGGGCACGCCGCCGGAGAAGCTGGAGGTCAGCGCCACCGTGACGTTCAAGGAGATCGAGGGCGGCTGGAAGACAGGCTCGTCGCAGATCACGTCAAGGGCTGGGTGCCGGGCATCGACGAGGCGGCGTTCAAGAAGGCTGCCGAGGGCGCCAAGGACGGCTGCCCCATCAGCGGCGCGCTCAAGGGCAACGTGGAGCTCAGCGTGGAGGCGACGCTGGCCTGAGCCGCGTCGCGCCGCCGGCCGGCGCAGAGGACGACGAAGGGGCGGGGCGCCCGCGGGCGCCCCGCCCCGCCGCGGCGGGTCACTCAGGCGGTGTGTTCACGATCACGGGGAGATTGCCGCGCCACGCCGACCACACCACGGGGTCCGTGGCCAGATCGCACATGAAGTGGGCGACGTTGGCCCTGTTGGTCTCGCCGGGGCGGAACAGCCCGTCCACGAGACCCTCGTGCACCACGTACTCGGTCACGTCGCCGTCCTGCAGCGTGTCCGGCCGGACGACCACCCACTGCGCATACGGATCGGCGGCCTCGACGACGTCGTGCAGGAAGTCGGCGGCGCGCTGGTTGTCCCGCGCCGGAGGTACGAGGCCGCGCAGCAGCCAGAGTGCGGCGCGCTCGAACCACCGGCGCCGCGTGTCCAGGCCTCCTGCGCGGTTCACGGAGACGGTGCTCATGAGGATCGAGCCTCACGGGCTGCGCGGGCCGCAGGTCCCGGGCCGCGCGGCACACGCGCTCCACCGCCCGGGTGACCAGGTCGCGCGGCCGCCCGAAGACGCCTCGCGCGCTGATCGTGTGGCCGAGACACGAGATCACGACGCCGCAGCCGTCGACCAGCTCTTTGACCTGCTCGTCGCTCAGGGAGAGCAGGTCCGCCTCGATCACCGTCAGCCGCGGGTCGTCCGCGACGCCGGCCGGGAGCCGCTCGGCGGAGCGCACCAGGGCGCGCACGTGGACGCCGCGGCCCAGAAGCTGCTGCAGGACGCGGCCGCCGGTCCGCCCGGTGCCGCCGAGGAGCAACACCATCTGCTCGGCGTGGATCGTTGAGGCCTCCATCACTTCTCCTTCGGATACTGGAACACGTCGTCGAGCGGGACCTCGAACACCCGCGCGATCTGAAAGGCCATCTCGAGCGAGGGTGAGTACTTGCCCTGCTCGATGGCGATCACCGTCTGGCGCGTCACGCCCAGCCGGTCGGCGAGGTCTGCCTGCGTCATCTCGCCCGCTTCGAAGCGCAGCGCGCGGATGCGGTTGGTCACGCGTGTGGGCTTGCCCATCTCAGAAGCCCCTGTGGTAGGCGACCAGCTTGACGATCGACCCGACGATCATCGCGGCCACGAACGAGAGGTACAGTGCGCCGGCGATCCAGAAGTACTCGACCTCGAGCATGGTGAGGATCAGCGCGCCGACCGCGCCGACGGAGGCGACGTAGTAGCCCACCAGGTCGCCCTGACGGCTGATGGTCTTGTCGCGCTCGTCCTTGCGGTCGATGTCGTCTTCGGGCTTCCGACCGCGTGCGACGGACGTGACGCTGGTGGCGATCGACACCACGATCGCCCCGACGACGATGAGCACCACCGACGCCACGATGGCGATGATGAGTGGGGTCTGGAAGTGGATGTCCGCGGCCGGCGTGGTCTGCAACTGGTCGAGCATGGTCGCGAAGAACCAGATCGGGACGGCGATGGTGACCACGAGGCTCACCCAGGTCATCTTCTCTTCGAACGGCATGGCTGTCTCCTTGTACGCTGCCGGTGATGTCAAGAATGTTTGACAAGGGCAGTGTAAAGCAGAGGTGACATCATGTCAATAATTCTTTACTTCTGTTCAGCCCGCGGCGGTGGGGAGTGTGTGTGTCCGGGGGGTCGGAGCCCTATCTGGCGCCGCGATGGCGCCATCGAGGGTGCCACGGTGATGCCATCGAAGGTGCTACGGTGGCGCCTCCGAGGGTGCTACGGTGGCGTCATCGAAGGCTCCGACCCCCGGAGTGCACACCCCTCCACCGGGCGACAACGATGGCGCGAGTGCGCCGGAGGCGCGAGTGGGACGCGACGGATCCCTCGGTCAGAGGCCGAGCGCCGCAGGCAACTCGGCCAGCGACCCGATGCGCGGGACCGCAAGGTCCCTGCGCCGGCCGGAGCGGTCAAGCAGGATGGCGGGGCAGCCGCAGGCGAGCGCCCCGTCCACGTCGTCCTCCACGCTGTCGCCGACCATCACGGCGTCGCGCGCGGCAGATGCCGAGCAGCCCGAAGAGCGTGGAGAACATCCGCGGCGCGGGCTTCACCGCGCCGGTCTCGAGGCTGGAGACGGCGGCGGCCATGTAGTCGTCGAGCGCGAAGTGGGCGACGATCTCCTCCACGCCGTGCCCGAGTGCGTTGCTGAGCAGCGCCATGCGCACGCCGGCCGCGCGCAGCGCGTCCAGGCAGGGCAGGACGTCGTCATAGAGGCCGAAGTTCTGCGCGTCGCTCCAGGCCGCGATGATGGCCCGCGTCGCAAGCTCGACGGCGCCGCGCGGACCGCCGCCGAGACCCTGGATGATCGCGTGCGCGATCACCGGCAGCAGCTGGTCGTCGTGGACGAGGCCGGTCTCCTCGCGGCGCGCCGCGACCGCCTTGTAGGCGGCGCGCTCCGCCTGCGGCCAGCGCGCCGGGTCCAGCGTGAGCCCGAACCGGGCGCCGGTGCGCACGTAGCCCGGCGCCTCGAACTGGTCGCTCGGGCGCAGCAGCGTGTAGTCGAGGTCGAAGACCACGACCTGCGGCGTCGGCAGCGGCAGGGCGGAGCTCACGCGTCGCGGCTCCAGCAGCTCGCCGGCCTTGTAGGACGAGCGCACGAAGGGCGCGGCGATCACGGTGAGGCCGAGCTCCTCGCCGCGGCGGCGGTAGCCGGCGAACTCCTCCGGCGAGACGTAGCGCGCCACCGGCAGGCAGCCGGCGCGCGGCTGCAGGTACTGGCCGATGGTCACGGCGTCCGCTCCGGCCGCCGCCGCGTCGGCCAGCACGGCGGCCACCTCGTCGTCGCTCTCGCCGAGGCCGACCATGAGCCCCGTCTTGACCAGCGGGCGGGCGGCAGCGCCGGAGACCGGCTCCGTCGCGGGCGCCGAGCGCGCCCACGCGGCGGCGCGCGCGAGGAGCTCGAGCGAGCGGTCGTACCGCGCCTGAGGGCGCACCTGCGGGTACAGGCGCGGCACGGTCTCGAGGTTGTGGTTGAGCACGTCCGGGCGGGCGGCGAGCACGGCGCCGAGCGCCGCCTCGTCGCCGCCCAGATCCGGGATCAGCACCTCGACGGTGGCCGCCGGCACGGCCTCGCGGACGGCGGCGACGGCGGCGGCGAACTGCGCGGCGCCGCCGTCCGGCAGGTCGTCGCGCGTCACGCTCGTGACGACGACATGCCGCAAGCCCAGGCGCCGCGCCGCCTCGCCCACCCGGCGCGGCTCGTCCTCGTCGAGCGCGCAGACGCCGCGCTCCGCCCGGGCCGCAGGCGCGTCCGCGGCCCGCCCGCGGGCGGCGTCATCGCCGCCGCTCGCCTTGCCCTCGCCCTCGACGGCGCAGAAGGTGCAGGCGCGCGTGCAGACATCACCGAGGATGAGGAACGTCGCGGTGCCGGAGGAGTAGCACTCCCCCTTGTTGGGGCAGCGCGCCTCCCGGCACACGGTGTGCAGGTCGAGCTCGTCGAGCAGGGCGCCGGTGGCGCGGTACTGGCGCGGCGCCGGCGCCTTGTGCTTGAGCCACGCGGGCTTGCGGCGGGCGCCTGGCCCGTCCGGCGCTCCCGCTCCGGCGCGGCCGGGGCGGTGCGCGGCGGCGCTGTCTCCTCCGGGAGTCACCCTCAGATGCTGTGGACGCCGCGCCCCACGCCGCCGAGCGCGGCCTCCGCGACCGCCTCGGAGAGCGTCGGGTGCGCGTGGATGGTGTCCGCGATGTCGGCGAGCGTGAGACCGCTGTGCACCGCCAGCGCGAGCTCGTGCACCAGCTCGGTGACGTGCGGGCCGATGAGGCTGGCGCCGAGCACCTTGCCGCCGCCCGGCTCGCAGACGATGCGCACGAACCCCTCGGCGTCGCCGTCGCAGACCGCCTTGGAGTTGCCGTTGAAGCGCACGTGCGCGACCTCGTGCTCCAGGCTCTGCATCTTCGCCAGGTCCTCGGTGACGCCGCAGCTCGCCACCTCGGGCGAGCTGAACACGCAGCTCGGGACGAGGCTGCGGTCGACCTCGATGTGCGACCCGGTCACGGCGTTCTCGGCGGCGACGGCGCCCTGGTGGTAGGCCCAGTGCGCGAGGAGCGGCGGGCCCGCGACGTCGCCCGCCGCGAACACTCCGTCCACGGCCGTGCGGCAGGTCTCGTCGGTGACGACGAAGCCGCCCGGGCCGATGCCGACGCCGGCCTCCTCGTAGCCGAGGCCGGCGGAGAGCGGCCGGCGGCCGACGGCGACGAGCACGCGCTCGGCCGTGACCTCCTTGCCGCCGGCGAGGCGCAGCGTCACGCCGGCTTCTCCCGCGTCGCCCGCCCCGACCGCCTCCGCCGACTCCACCGCGGTCTTCACGTGCACCTCGATGCCCGCCTTCTTGAACGCCTGCTGCAGCGTGCGGCCGACGCGCTGGTCCTCGCCGGGCAGCAGCTGGGGCAGCATCTCGATCACCGTGACCTGGGTCCCGAGGCGGTTGAAGACGCTGGCGAACTCGCAGCCGATCACGCCGCCGCCGACGATGGCCAGGCTGGCCGGCACGGCGTCGATGACGAGCAGCTCGTCGCTGGTCATGATGCGCGGGTCGCTCCAGTCGAAGAGGCCCATGCGCACCGGCTCGGAGCCGCTGGCGAGAATGACGGCGTCGCCCTCGAGCTCGCCGCCCTGCTCGAGCACGGCGCCGTCGGGGAGGACGGCGCCGGGCGCCAGGGCGAGCCGGCCGGGGCCGGCGAGCGTAGCCCGCCCGGCCACCACCTGCACCTTGCGCGCCTTGAGCAGGTGCGCCACGCCGTCGCGCAGCTGCGCCGTCGCCGCCTCCTTGCGCGCCATGAAGGCGGGGAAGTCGAGCGCGACGTCGCCCACGAGCACGCCGTACTCGGCGGAGCGCCGCGCCTCGTGCAGGCGCGCGGCGCCGGCGACCATGGCCTTGGTGGGGATGCAGCCACGGTTGAGGCAGGTGCCGCCGATCTCGCGCGCCTCCACGAGCGTCACCTCGGCGCCGAGCTGGGCGGCGCGGCCGGCGGCGACGTAGCCGGCGGGGCCGCCGCCGAGCACCAGGATCTTGGTCATGCGTGTCCTTCCGTCTTCGGCGACGCCCCGGGGCGCCGCCGTGTCCGTCAACCGGCCGCGAGCCTGCGCAGCGCGGCCTCGAGCTTGCGGAGCGTCGTGTTCCAGATCGTCTCCGGAGCGAGCATCAGGCCCGAGCCGGCGAGCCCCTCGCTCTCCCAGACCTCACCGACCAGCGCCTCGACCGCCAGTGTCAGCTCATCCGGCGGACGCTCCATGAGGAACGACCCGTGGACGAGCGTCCGCCCCTCCTTCTTGGCCTGGGCGATGGCCACTATCTTCTGCCCGCGGGAGCAGATGTCGTACCGCAGCGCGCCGGCGAAGCAGAGCGCGCTGCGCTGGTACGGCACCTCGCCGCGACCGTCGAGGGTAAGCCCGAGCTCCTTGAGCGCCGCGCCGAACGCGGCCGCGACGAGACCGTAGGGCCCGCCGACGTCCACCGCCGCGCGCGGGCCGGCCGTCGGCACCCCCGGCGGGAACGCGAACGCGAACGACCACTCGAACGCCTCACCGTGCAGCACGGCCCGGCCGCCGGTCGGCCTGCGCACGACCTCGAACGGCAGGCCCGGCACCTGCTGCAACTCCTGGAACTTGCCGAGCGAGAGCGCCGGCGGGGCCCACGTGTACCGGCGCGCCATCACCTCGTCGACCGTCTCGAGCAGCCCGGCGTCGAGCGCCATCTGCAGGCCGCCGCCCAGGCGGAACTCCGGCAGGACCTTGACGATGCTCATGCGCGTGCCTCGAACGAAGGGGATCGCGGGTGGACGGGCGGCTCGGGCGGCGGGCGGGCGGCGCGGGGCGCAGCCTCAGGCGCCGCCCTCCGCGTCCTCCGGGAACCGCTGCCTCACGACGGGGCGGCGGGCGGCTTGCGCCTCGTCGAGCCGCCGCACCGGCAGCGTCACGGGCGCCTCGCGCAGCAACTCCGGGTCGTCCCCGGCCTCGCGCGCCACGCTGCGGAACGCCTCGATGAGCCGGTCGAGAGCGTCCTTGCTCTCGGTCTCGGTCGGCTCGACCATCAGCGCCTCGTCGACGATGAGCGGGAAGTACGTGGTCGGCGGGTGCACGCCGTAGTCGAGCAGCCGCTTGGCGACGTCCAGGGCGCGCACACCGTCCTGCTTGAGCGGGGTCGCCGAGCCGACGAACTCGTGCATGCAGCGCCGCTCGCCGTAGGGCAGGTCGAGCAGGCCGCGCAGGCCCTCCATCACGTAGTTGGCGTTGAGCACCGCCATCTCGCTGACCTCGTGCAGGCCCTCCGCGCCCAGGCTGCGGATGTACGTCCAGGCGCGGACCAGCACGCCGAAGTTGCCGTAGAAGGTCCGGACCTTGCCGATCGACTGCGGACGGTCGTACTGGAAGAAGAACCGCCCGTCCTCCGCCTTCTCCACCAGCGGCACCGGCAGGAACGGCGCCAGCGAGTCGCGGACCACGATGGGGCCGGCGCCCGGGCCGCCGCCGCCGTGCGGCGTGCTGAACGTCTTGTGCGTGTTGAAGTGGACGATGTCGAAGCCCATGTCGCCGGGCCGGCTGATGCCGAGCACCGCGTTGGCGTTGGCGCCGTCGTAGTACAGCAGGCCGCCGGCCTCGTGGACCAGGCGGGCGATCTCGGTGATGTGCTCGTCGAACAGCCCCAGCGTGTTGGGGTTGGTGAGCATGAGCCCGGCGATGTCGCCCTCGGCGATGACCTCGCGCAGGTGGTCCATGTCCACGCCGCCGCGCGCGTCGCTGCGCACCGGCGCGGGGACGAACCCGCCGATGATGACGCTGGCCGGGTTCGTGCCGTGGGCGGTGTCCGGGATGATGACGCGCTTGGGGTCGCGGCCCTCGGCCAGGTGCGCCGCGCGGATCACCAGCAGGCCGGTGAGCTCGCCGTGGGCGCCGGCCGCCGGCTGCAGCGTGGTGGCGTGCAGGCCGCTGATCTCGGCGAGCCAGCGCTCGAGCTCGTGCATCAGCTCGAGCGCTCCCTGCACCAGCGACTCCGGCTGGTACGGGTGCAGGCCGGAGAAGCCGTCCATGCGCGCGGCGACCTCGTTCACCCGCGGGTTGTACTTCATCGTGCAACTGCCGAGCGGGTAGCTGCCGCTGTCCACGCCGTAGTTGAGCGTGCTGAGGCCGGTGAAGTGGCGCAGCAGGTCGATCTCGCTGATCTCCGGCAGGCGCGCCGGGGCCGAGCGGCGCAGGCGATTCGGGGATGAGCTCGGCTGCCGGGACCTCGGGTACGCCGAGCTCCGGCAGCGAGTAGGCGCTGCGGCCGGGGCGCGACTTCTCGTAGATGGTCGCGCGGTCCATGGCCGCCGGGCGGCAGACCGGGGCGTTCTCGCGGCTCACGGCCGGGCCGGGGGCGCGGTCAGCCACGGTCCACCTCCCCGCTCGCGAGGAGGGCGCCGAGCGCGTCGGCGAAGCCGTCGATCTCGGCGCGCGTGCGCTTCTCGGTGACGGCCACGAGCAGGACGTCGTCGAGGGCGGCGGACGCGCCGTCCCCGCCGCCCGGCACGAGCCCGTCGAACAGGCCGGCGAACCGGCCGGCGGCCACGCCGGCCAGGTACCCCTCGGGCGCCAGCGCCTCGACGACCTCTGCCGCCGGCCGCGGCAGCCGCACGGCGAACTCGCGGAAGACGGGGCCCTCGGTGAACGCCGTCACGCCCGGCAGCGCCAGCAGGCGCTCGCGCAGGTAGGCGGCCTTGCGCGCGCAGTGCAGGCCGAGCTCCGGCAGGCCCTCCTTGCCCAGCCAGCTCAGGTAGACGAGCGTGGCCAGGGCGTTGAGCGCGTGGTTGGAGCAGATGTTGCTCGTGGCCTTCTCACGGCGGATGTGCTGCTCGCGCGTCTGCAGCGTGAGCACGTAGCCGCGGCGGCCTTCCAGGTCCACGGTCTCGCCGACCAGGCGGCCGGGGATGCGGCGCATGAGCTTGGTGGTGACGGCCATGTAGCCCAGGCCGGGGCCGCCGAAGCTCATGGCGTTACCGAGCGCCTGGGCCTCGCCGACGACGATGTCTGCGCCGAGACGACCCGGCGCCTCGAGGATGCCGAGTGAGACGGGGTCGGCGACCACGACGAGCAGCGCGCCCGCCGCGTGCGCCAGCTCGGCCACGGCGGGCAGGTCCTCCAGCGCGCCGAAGAAGTTGGGCTGCTGGACGACGACCGCCGCCGTGCCCTCGCCGACGGCGGCGGTCAGGGCGTCCAGATCCGTCGCCGCGCCCGCCTGCAGACCCACGGTCTGCGGGCGCGGCCCGTACCCGGCCGACTCGGTGGCGAGCACCTGCCGGTACTCCGGGTGCACGCCGGCCGAGAGCACCACCTCGCCGCGGCGCGTCTGCACGCCGGCGAGGATGGAGGCCTCGGCCAGCGCCGTGCCGCCGTCGTACATGGAGGCGTTGCTGACGTCCATGCCCGTGAGCTCGCAGATCGCCGTCTGGAACTCGAAGATGGTCTGCAGCACGCCCTGGCTGCGCTCCGGCTGGTAAGGCGTGTACGCGGTGAGGAACTCACCGCGGCTGACGACGGCGTCGACCACGGCGGGCACGAAGTGGTCGTACGACGCCGGCGCCGAGGAAGCTCACCAGTTGCGTCGCCGGCACGTCCTTGCCGGCGAGACGGCGCAGCTCCGCCAGGACCTCGTACTCGCTGAGGCCGGCGGGCAGCGCCAGCGGCTCCCGCCGGCGGACCTCCTCCGGGATCTCGGCGAAGAGGTCGTCGACGCTGGAGGCCCTCGACGGCCGCCAGCATCTCCCTGAGGTCGTCGGCGCTGTGCGCGACGTAGCTGGTGGAGCTCATGATGCGTCAGACCTCCGGCGGGTCAGGCCTCGTCGAGGAACTTCTTGTAGGCGTCGGCGTCCATGAGCTCACCGAGCTCGCCGGGAGCCGTCATGCGGATGCGGATGAGCCAGCCCTCGCCGTAGCAGTCGTCGTTGACGCGCTGCGGCTCGTCCTGCAGGGCCTCGTTGACCTCCACGACCTCGCCGGTCAGCGGCGAGTACACGTCGCTCACGGCCTTGACCGACTCGAGCTCTCCGTACGTCGCGTCGGCCTTGACCTCGGCGCCCACGTCCGGCAGCTCGGCGTAGACGATCTCACCCAGCGCGTCCTGCGCGAACCACGTGATGCCGAACACCGCGTCTTCGCCGTCCACGCGCACCCAGTCGTGCTCCTTGTAGTACCGCAGATCCTGCGGATACGTCTCGTCCGCCATCGTGCCTCCCTGTCGTGCCTCCGCCATCTGTTCGACTCTCGAACCTGCCCGGGGCACGCGCCCGAGAAACGCGGTCGGGCGCGCGGCCGGGGAGCCGCCGCTCCCGCGCCGGGCAAAAAAAAAGACAGGGTGGAGTATCCACCCTGTCTGACATCCGGCGCCACGGCGGCGGCGCCTGTCATCCGGGGGCCCGTCCGGCCGCGCTCCGTTGGCCTGAGAGTTTCGGCGCCACCTGCACGCCTTGCCCCTTCGGCGTCCGCCACACTCGGCGGACTCTCACGCGGCTTTCGCCCGGGCTGCTTCGCACCGGCTCAGCCGGACCACTGTAGCACCGGCGGCGAGGCAGGGACAACGCGCGCCGTCGACGCCGCGGAACCGCTCACTCCACGGCGAAGCTGCGCCAGGCGGAGCCGGTCTCGGCGTGCGCCTCGTCGGCGGGGTGCACCGCCTGCACGCGCCAGGACCCCGGCGTGAGGCGCGTGTGGCCGACGTACCTCGTGGCGCTCGACGCCGTCACGCACGCGGTTGACGGCGGCGACGGTGGCCTTGGTCACCCACGCACCGCCCTCACCCGCGCCGCTGGAAGACCAGCTGGACGGTGTGCTCGCCGGCGGGATGCCGCGGTGTGAGATCGCCGGCCGGCAGTGATGAGGTCCGCCCGGTCGACGACGGCCGGCACCCTGGGAGCGGTCAGGGCCACGTGAGGCGTGACCGTCTCGGCCCGGCTCCTCGCCAGGAGGTAGTCGCGACCGGCGGGCTGCGTCGCCGGCGGCGCGAAGACCACGCGCAGCGCCGTCGCCGCGGACGGGCAGGTAGAAGAACGTCGCGGCGCCGTCGGCGCCGGTGACGTCGAGTCCCACGTTCGCCCAGCGGTCGCCGCTCAGCCGCTGCAGCTTGAGGATGCCTCCCTGCAGCGGCGCCCCGGCGGCGTTGGTCAGCAGCGCCCGGAGCTCGGCCTCGGCGCCCCAGACCGGGGTGTCGTGCCTCGCGGCCAGGGTGGCGACGTGGGCGGTGGTCGCTGACGGAGAAGCCGAGCGCCGGCGGCGCGAGCAGGACCGCGTCGTAGCGCCCATCGTCGAAGGGCGGCGCCTCCTCGCCGGCGGAGAGCGTGGTGCGCTCGCCGGTGGCGAGCGTCCAGCCGCCAGGTGGCCGAGCCGGCGGCGCCCTCCTCGGACCAGTAGGCGGCGCCGTCCACGGCTCCGTAGCCGAACGGCGCCGTCTGCGTGGGGATCTCCACCACGGGGAGCGCCGGCGGCTTGTACGCGGCGGCGCGCGGGTTGGTCTTGAGGAACCTGACGGGGTCGACGAACCCGCCGTGGTCCGCCCAGCTCCTGGGGACGTGCCCCGCGTACGGGTTCCCGTCCCGGTACCTGGCGCCCGGGTGGGTGCTGAAGTGCAGGTGGCGGCAGCCGTTGACCTGGGCGATGAGCTGCCCTGCGGCGACGCGCTGGCCCTCCTTGACCTTCAGGCCGGAGACGTGTCCGTAGAGCGCGTGGAACTTCGTGCCGGCGGCGGTGACGTGCGTGATGATGATGCAGCCACCGGGTGCGCCGCCCACGCCGTAGCCGCCGGCGTCGGCGCGGGAGATGAACACGGTGCCCGCGCCGATCGCGTACACGGCGCGGCCCGCCGGGCACGGCATGTCCTGGGCGACGTGGACGTAGGACCCGCGCCGGTCGAGCCAGCCCGACCAGCCCTGGAAGTCCTCGGTACCGATGGGCCAGTACCAGCCGCCGCTGCCCGGCCTGGGCGCGCCGAGGGCGGCCCTCCCGCCGTCCGCGAGAGCTCCTCGCCCTGCATCAGAACGTCCCTCGTCAGCTCACCCCGGTAGACCGGCTCTGCAAGGATGACGGACCGCTGCGGCGCGGGTGCGGCAGCGGCCGCGGAGGCCGCGGGCGCGAGCAGCAGGAGGAGGACGGCGATCGCCGTCAGCGCCGTGGCGATCGTGCGCGCGCCGAGGTCCCGCGGCTTTCGTACGGACGTCCACTGAGGCCGGAGTATGCCACGCGCGGCCGTCCGCGGCAGCCCGGGCGCCGTCAGACGATCCAGGCCATCCCGTTCCAGTACGCCTCGACGCGGCCGCGCCGGTGGAGCACGAACTCCAGCGTACGCGGCCAGAGCTTCTGCGTCGCCTCCAGGTAGATCTCGAACCCCGGCCCCTGCAGGCGACGGAACGCGAAGTCGTGCCTGCGCGGAGGCTCCAGCGTCGTCTCGAGGGTGCAGGGGGTGAAGAAGAGCCCGCGCGGCGGGCGGACCCAGAGGAAGACGCGCCCGCCGTGCGCGGCCACGTACTCACGCACGTCGTCCGGAGCGACGACGTCGACTTCCGCCAGGCTCTCGGTCACGTCGTGGACGGGACCGCAGTACTGCATCGCGACGGCCACGCATCCTCCCTTCGTACCTGGAGTGTTCCGCACCTGTCGCGTCGCAATCCCCCAGGCGACTCCGTCTCCGCGCGAACCCCTTGTCTGTGACCGCGCGCGGCCTTCTGGTACCGTCGACGGGCGGCGCCGGCGTCCGGCCGGCTCCGGCGCCGCCGGCGTCTGACCGGCTCCGGCGGCGCGCGACGAGGAGGAAGCTCACATGACAGCGCACGACACGTTCTCGGCGGCCCCGGCCGGGCTGCGCGAGCTGCTCGCCCTGGCGAGCGACCTCGCGCTGCAGGCGGGCCGCATCCACGCGGAGGGCCGGCGGCAGGTCCTGACCATCGAGACGAAGTCGTCGCCCACCGACGTCGTCAGCCAGGTGGACAAGGAGGCCGAGCGTCTGATCGTCGAGAGGCTGCAGGCCGAGCGCCCGGACGATGGCCTGCTCGCCGAGGAGGGCAGCCTGCTCGAGGGGACGAGCGGGGTGCGCTGGGTCGTCGACCCGCTGGACGGAACCACCAACTACGTCTACGGCTACCCCGCCTACGCGGCGTCCATCGCCGTGGAGATCGACGGGCAGACGGCGGTCGGCGTGGTGCTCGACTCGAGTGCCGGACGGCTGTACCGGGCGGTCGCCGGTCATGGCGCGGTCTGCGACGACCGCCCGATCCGCGCGCGCGAGCTGGACGACCTCTCGCGCGCGCTCGTCGCCACCGGGTTCTCGTACGACGCGGCGCAGCGCGCGCGGCAGGGCGCTGCGGTGGCGGCCGCACTGCCGCGCATCCGCGACATCCGCCGCGGCGGCACGGCCGCGCTCGACCTCTGCCACATCGCCGCCGGAGAGGTCGACGCCTACTGGGAGCTCGACCTCTCGCCGTGGGACTACGCCGCCGGCACGCTCATCGCCCGCGAGGCCGGCGCCGCCGTGGAGCACGTGGCGGCGGCGCACGGGCGCGGGCCCGCCGTGGTCGCCGCGCACCCCGCGCTCATGCCGGCGTTCCTCGCGCTGCTGACGGAGGCCGGCGCGCTGGCGCGGGAGTAGAGGCGAGGCTGTCGGGCGAAGCACCACCAAGCGACACGTCTGGACATCCCATGGGCATGGTTGCACGTACGTCCAATGGTGTCTGCGGGCAACGTATACACCCCGGGGCGCGCAGACGAACGTGATGCTCAAGAGGAACGCGCGGACGTTCTCGGCGATCGGAGTGGGATCAGGCCGGGCCCTCGCCGCGCAGGACCAGCAGGTCGAGCGGCGCGTCGATGACCGCGCAGGCGCCGCTCTCGACCAGCTCCTCCGCCGTGCGGAACCCCCAGGCGGCGCCGATGGGGACCATGCCCGCCGCGACGCCCGTACGCATGTCGACGAGCGAGTCGCCGACGTAGGCCACACGCGCCGGAGGCAGCCCGAGCCGGGCGGCGATGGCGAGCGCCACCGCAGGGTCGGGCTTGAGCGGCGCGTCCGGCCGCGCCCCCGCGACCACCACGAAGTCGCGCGGGTCGAGCAGCGCGGCCACGATGGCCTGAGTCGGCGCGTCCGCCTTGTTCGAGTGGATCGAGAGCGGCACTCCGTCCGCTCGCAGCGCGCGCACCAGCTCGGGCACGCCCTCGTAGGCGCGCGTCTTGACCAGCGAGTGGGCGCCGTAGTCCTCGAGCATCCGCGCGTAACACCGCTCCACGCGCTCGGCGCTGCGCAGCTCCGCCGGCAGCGCCTCCGTCACCAGGTTCCGGATGCCGTGGCCGATGAGATACCGGTACTCGTCGTAGCTGTGACCCGGCGCGCCCTCCCGCGCCAGCACCCTGTTCATCGCGTCGGCGATGTCCTCGAGCGTGTCCACGAGGGTGCCGTCCAAGTCGAAGATGACCCCGTCGAACTCCATGCCCGCTGTATATCACGCCGCGGCCGGACGGCGGCTGAGCCGGGCGGCGAAGCTGCACGGCGGAGCCGGTCCGGCGCTGACCGGGCCGCCCGCTTGAGCCGGGGGGAGGCGGGTGCTAGCGTGGCGCGGGGGTGTTAAGCACTCATAAAGATGGCTGACCCGGGGTCAGCCGATCTGCTGACTCGTGGCACATCGAAAGTACCAAGAAGCGGACGGCCGCGATGTCGGCCTCGGAGGGCTCCTGGGCAGCGCCTATGGCTACGTAGGCACGTCCATCTACGTCGTCCTCGGCGGCGTCGCGCTCTACGCCCTCGGCGTGACGCCCATCGTCCTCCTGCTCGTCGGCGTCGCCCTCATCTTCACCGCCTGGTCCTACGCCGAGGCCTCGGCCTCGATGCCCGAGGCGAGCGGGGTGACCAGCTTCGCGCGGCGCACGTTCGGGCCCCTCCCCGGGTTCGTGGCCGCCTGGGCGCTGCTCCTGGACAGCATCGTGCTCGTGGCGATCATCGCCGCCTGCATCCCGCACTACCTGAGCGTGTTCTGGCCGCTGCTGCAGGACCGCCCGTACTCCGTGGCCTGCGGCATCGGCATCGTCGCCCTCGTGATCCTGCTCAACGTGCTCGGTCTGCGCGAGTCGGTGCGGCTGAGCGTCCTCGTCACCGTCCTCAGCCTCGCGACCCTCGTGCTGCTCATCACCGTCGGCTTCCTGGCGGAACTGAGGCCCGACGTGGTCGCCGCAGCAGATCTCCATCGGGACGGCCCCGACGTGGTCGCGGGCTGGTCTTCGCGGTGCCGCTCGCGGCGGCCGCGTTCGTCGGCCTCGACGCGGTCTCGAGCCGGGCCGAGAGCGCCCTGCGCCCGGCCGGCGACATGCCGCGCGTCTTCAACATCGTCATGCCGCTGATCGTGCTGCTCGGCATCGGCCTCGCCGTCCTGGCGCTCTCGGCGATGCCCGTCTCGTCCAACGTCCTGCCGGTCGACCCGGCGACGGGGCGCACGGAGCAGGTCCCCGTCGTCGAGACCGGCGAGAGCGGCGTCTTCGCGCTCGCCGGTGATCCTTCGGTCGAGGTCGTCGTCCCCGTGCGGCAGGAGGGATCCGCCTGGGTGATCCCGGCGCAGGAGCCCACGGGAGAGGTCTACAGTCAGGACGGACGCCCGGTCACCCGTCTGTACGGCACGCTGCTGAGCAGCGCCTACCTGCAGGACCCGCTCATCGGCGTCGCCGACAGCCTGCCCGCCGACCTGGACTGGCTCCGCGACCTGCTCCGCCCGTGGCTGGCGGCGCTCATCTCGCTCGCTCTGTTCCTGGCCGCGAACGCGGTCGTCGGTGGGTCGGGGCGCATCATCTACTCGCTGGCGCGGCACCGCCAGGTGCCCGCCGCGCTCGGCCGCGTCGACGCGGCGCGCAAGACCCCCTTCATCGGCATCCTGCTGTTCGGCGTCTGCGCGGCCGCGCTGCTGCTCCCGGCCGACCCCGTGCTGCTGTTCGGGCTGTTCGGGTTCGGGGCGGCGCTCGCGTTCTCCATGGCCAACGCCTCGGTGATCGTGCTCCGCTACCGCGAGCCGGCGCAGTCTCGTCCGTACGTCATGCCGTTCAACCTCCGCTACCGCGGCGCCCTGCTCCCCGTGCCGGCCCTGGTCGGCGCGGTCGCGAGCGTGGCGATCTGGGTCTTCATGGTCGTGACCCACCCGGAGGGACGCCTGGTCGGATTCCTGTGGCTGGGCGCCGGCGTGCTCGTGTACGTGGTGCACCGGCGCCAGGCGCGGCTGCCGCTCGGACGGCAGCCGGAGCAGCGCCGCCTGCCGTCGGCGGCGCTCGCGGACGTGGACTACGAGCGCATCCTCGTCCCCGTGGACGGCACGAGGCTCACCGACGAGATGGTCGTGCTCGGCTGCCAGCTCGCCGCCGACAAGGGCGCGACGCTCGACGCCGTCTACGTGGTCGAGATCCCGATGAACCTGCCCCTCGACGCCACCATGCCCGAGGAGCGCGAGCGCGGCCGGCGCGTGCTGGACGCCGCGCTCGCGGTCGCCCAGGAGTTCGGCGTCGAGGCCTGGCCGCACCTCGTCGCGTCGCGGACGGTCGGCCGCGCCGTCGTCCAGACGGCGGAGGAGTGGAACGCCGACGTCGTCATCATGGGCGCGGTGCGCCGGCGGCGGCTCGACGACCGCGTGCTCGACGAGTCCACCACGCACGTGCTGCGGCACGCGCCGGGAGAGGTACTGCTGAACTACGTGCCGGACGATTACCCCATGCTGGGCTCCGGCGCGGAGATCGACGAAGGACCGGCGACGCCGGCCGGAGCACCGGCCGAGCCCGGCGTCGCGAAGGAGTGAGCTGACATGTACGCGATCATCGCGGGGTGCGGGCGGGTAGGTTCCACCGCCGCCCTCAGTCTCGTCGCCGAGGGCCACGACGTCGTGATCATCGACGAGGACCCGGGGTCGTTCCGGCTGCTGGGCGAGGGGTTCCCCGGGCGCCGCATCGTCGGCGCGGCGATCGGCTGGGACACACTGATCGAGGCCGGCATCGAGGGCGCCGACGCCTTCGCCGCCGTCACGGACGGCGACAACACCAACATCGTCTGCGCGCTCATCGCGGCCAGGGCGTTCGAGGTGCCCTGCTCGGTCGCGCGCGTCTACGACCCCAACCGCGCGCGCGCCTTCGCCCGCCGGGGCATCCGCACGTTCTGCCCCACAGAGGAGGCCGGCGACATGCTGCTCCACGAGATGCACTCCTGCCCGGCCGCGAAGCCGGAGGGCTGAGCCGTGTTCGTGGTCATCGTCGGCGCCGGCAAGGTGGGGCTGAACGCGGCGCGCAGCCTCGAGAAGCTCGGCCACGAGTTCATCGTCATCGAGCAGCGCCCGCGCCGCTACGATCTGCTCCGGGCCGAGCTCGGAGACAGGCTGCTGTTCGGCGACGGCACGGAGATGTGGGTGCTCGAGCAGGCCGGCATCACGCGCGCCGACCTCGTGGTGGCGGTGACCGGCGACGACGAGGACAACGTCGTCATCGCCCAGCTCAGCAAGCACGAGTACCACGTACCCAAGGTCGTCGGCCGGATCAACGACCCGCGCAACCGGCCGACCTTCGACCTGCTCGAGGTCGACGCCACCATCTGCGCCTCCACGATGGTCGTCTCGATGATCCAGCACGAGCTGCCCTCGCACCGCTTCGTGCCGCTTCTCTCGCTGAGGCGGGAGAACGTGGAGGTCGTCGAGATCGAGGTCGGCGACGACTCGCCGGCGGCGCACCTGCCCGTGCGCGAGGTGCGCCTGCCCGACGGCGTGCTCGTCGCCACCGTGCTCCGCGGCGAGGAGGCGATCACCGCGCGCGCCGACACGGTGCTGCTGCCCGGCGACCAGCTGCTCTGCCTGCTGCCGCCGGGCAGGGAGAAGGCGCTCATCCGCGCCCTCCTCCCCGGCGAGCGGCCGGAAGTGGTGCAGGCGCAGGGCAGCATCGAGATCACGGAGGAGCCGTGAGAGCCGTGAACCGCGGCGCCGGCGGCCGGCGATGAAGATCGTCGTCGCCGGCACCGGCACCCTGGGCTTCACCGTCGCGCGCAAATTCTCGGAGGAGCGCCACGACGTCGTCCTGGTCGGCCAGGACGAAGACGCGCTGCGCCGCGCCCAGGACGTCATGGACGTGGGCGCGGTGGCGGGCAAGGCGAGCACTCCATCGGTGCTGCTCCAGGCGGGGCTCCGCTCCGCCGACATCCTCGTCGCGGTCACCGGCAGCGACGAGACCAACATCGTCGCCTGCCTCATCGCCGAGACGGTCTCCGAGCGCATCGCGCGCGTCGCGCGCATCCACGACCCCGCATACCTGGGCGAGACGGGCATCATCGACAAGAGCTCGCTGAGCATCGACCTCGTCATCAGCCCGGAGGAGGAGGTCTCCCGCGCGGTCTCGGCGCTCGCCGCCACGCCGGGCGCGAGCGACGTGCTCGAGTTCGCCGGCGGGCAGGTGCAGGTGCTCGGCGTGGAGGTCGACCGGGCGTCGCCCATGGCCGGCAAGCCGATCAAGGACCTGCGGCGCCGGCCGGACGAGAAGCTCCTGGTGGCCGGCGTGTACCGCGACGAACTCGTCAGCGCGCCGTCGGGAGATACGCGCGTGGCCGCCGGCGACACCCTCTTCTTCGTCTCGGACAAGCCCTCCGTGCGCCGCGTGCTGGCGCGCCTGGGCAAGCGCTGGGCGCGCACGCGCAACGTCATCATCGCCGGTGGCGGATGGGAGGGCGTCTCCATCGCCCGCCGGCTCTCCGCCGACGGCATCCACACCAAGCTCATCGAGCGCGACCCGCTCCTCTGCCAGCGCCTCTCCCAGACGCTGGGCGACACGCTCGTCCTGAACGGCGACTGCATGGACGAGGCGCTGCTCGCGGACGAGGGAGTACGCCGCGCGGACCTGTTCGTGTCGGCGCTGGGCAACGAGACGGAGAACATCCTCGCGGCGCTGCTCGCCAAGCGCTTCGGCGCGCGGCGCGTCGCCGCGCTCGTCGACAGGCCCGAGTACATGCCGTTCGCCTCGACCATCGGCGTCGACGTCGTCGTCAGCCCGCTGCTCGCCGCGCTGAACCCCATCTTGCAGCTGGCGCGGCCCGGGCGCGTGCTCGCCGTCCGCACCCTGCGCGAGAACCTGGTGGAGGGCATCGAGTTCGTCGCCGCCGAGGAGAGCGGCATCGTCGGGCTGCCGCTGGCCATGCTGCGCATGCCCCACGGCTCCCTCGTGGGCGCCATCGTGCGCGACGGCGAGGTCATCATCCCGGACGGCTCGAGCGTGGTCCGGCCGGGGGACTCCGTAGTGCTCTTCGCCCGGCCCGACCTGATCCCGCGGCTCCAGCGCCTCATGGCGCCGGCGTGAGCGACCTCACGCCCGTATGGCCCAGCCGGTCCTGATCGCACCCGTGCGCTACCGGCAGGACGCGCTGGGCGGCGTGCGCCGCGTCGCGTTCCTCCTGAGCTGGCTGCTGCTCGCCGCCGTCGGGACGATGATCGCGCCTCTCGCGATCTCGATCGGCTACGGCGAGCCGGTGACGATCAAGGCGTTCGCGACCACCATGTTCATCGGCGCGGTGGTCGGCACCGTCGGCATCTTCGCGCTGCGCAGCGACCTCTCCGCTCTCACGCGGCAGGAGGGCATCGCCGTGGTGGCCCTGGGCTGGCTCCTCGTCTGCGCCATCGGGTCCCTCCCCTACGTCCTCGGTGGGACCCTGGGTCCGATCGACGCCTGGTTCGAGTGCACCAGCGGCTTCACCGGCACCGGCTCGAGCGTGATCCCCGACGTGGAGGCGCTGCCGCGCGGCATCCTGTTCTGGCGCTGCTTCGCCCACTGGCTGGGCGCGATGGGGTTCCTGGTCGCGTTCGTCGCCCTCTTCCCCCTGCTGGGCGTCGGCGCCATGCAGCTCTACAAGGCCGAGGCGCCGGGCCTCGAGGTGGACAGGCTGCGCCCGCGCCTGAGCAGCACCGCGCGGGCGCTCTGGATCGTCTACCTGCTGCTCTCCGTCGCCCTCACCCTGCTGCTCCTCGCGGGCGGGATGGACTGGTACGACGCCCTCTGCCAGATGTTCGGCGCCATCGGCACCGGCGGGTTCTCGACCAAGAACACGAGCATCGGATGGTGGCACAGCGCCTACATCGAGTGGGTCATCATCCTGTTCCTCTGGGTGTCGTCCACCAACTTCTCGCTCTGGTGGGCGGTGCTCGGGGGCAGGTTCTCCACGCTGCTCCGCGACGCCGAGTGGCGCTTCTATACCATCGTGCTCGCCTCCTCGAGCTTCTTCATCGCGGCGCTCGTGTGGGCGACCTCCACGGTGTCCGGCAATCAGGCCATCCGCGACGCTTTCTTCACCGTCGTCTCACTCGCGTCGACCACGGGCTTCGTGACCGCCGACTACGAGGACTGGCAGCCCACAGCGCAGTACATCCTCTTCATGCTCCTGTTCATGGGCGGCTGCGCCGGCTCCACCGCCGGCGCCATGAAGGTGATCCGCGTGCAGCTCTTCGCCAAGCAGGCCGTGCACGAGTTCCACGACACCGTGCACCCCTACGCCGTCTCGACCCCGCGCATCAACGGCAAGCCGATCACCGGCGCGATGATGCGCTCCGTCTCGGCGTTCATGGGGCTGTACCTCGTGATCTACGTGATCTCGGTGAGCATCGTCTCGCTGACCGGCATGGACTTCGCGACGGCGCTCTCGGGGGTCGCGACCACCATGGGCGGCGTCGGCCCGGGTCTCGCCGAGCTGGGCCCGTTCGACAACTTCCTGTGGGTCCACCCGGTGGCCAAGATGGTGTTCACCTTCGACATGCTCGCCGGGCGGCTCGAGCTCATCACGCTGTTCATCATGCTGACGCCGGCGTTCTGGCGGCGGTAGGCGGCGCCGCCGGCCACAGTGATCGCGGCGCCGGCCGGCCTCAGAAGCGCAGCCGGACGCCCCGACCCACGGCCGTGCCGCCGCCCTCGACCGGGCTCCCGGCCGCGTCGAAGAGCTCGTAGAGCATCGTCGACGTGAACGTGTCTCCGTCGGCGGCGATGGTGATGACCTCGGTGAACACGCCGCGGCCCGCGACCAGCCAGCCGCCGCCCGCGGTGATCTCGTCGAGCCCAGCGGGAGGGCGAGTCGGGTAAAACTCGTACTTGACCTCGAACCGGTCCGGGCCGGTGCGCCTCCAGATGCCGTAGGCGGGAGGCACCGGCGGTGCGGCGTCGTAGTTGGACGATTCGGTCAGCGTGCCGCCGGCGTTGAATGAGTACATGAACTCGAGGTCGTCGACGGCGGCGAACTCGCCGTCCTGGAACTCGAGCCGCGACCGCCACTGGCCCACGAGCTCGAGCTCGCCGGACCCCGGACCTTGCGATGATGGCGCCTGCTCGCCCATCGTCACTCCTTTCGCGCACTCGCGCTGCTGCCATGAGGGAGCGCCGCATCGCGGCGCCTCGCCGAGGACCCTACACCACAGCCGGAGCGTCCCAGCCCTCCGGCCCGCCGCCGGCAGGCTCGCTCCGCGGCGGGCTCTGGCACTATCATGGCGCCACGGACGGCCGGACCGACCGCGTCGGACGGCGGCGGCTCAGGCGAGCGGAGAAGGAGCGGCGAGTGGACTTCTACCAGGGCAAGGTCCTGCGCGTGGACCTCGGTGCGATGAACGTCTCGGTCGAGCCTCTGCGCATGGACTGGGCCGAGCTCTACGTCGGCGGCAAGGGGCTGCTCTTCCGCTACCTGCTCGACGAGGTCGCGCCGGGGCTGGATCCCTGGTCGCCGGACAACCCGCTGCTGTTCTTCACGGGCCCCTTCGCAGGGACCGGGGTCTCGACCTGCTCACGCCTCGTGGTCGGCTGCAAGAGCCCGCAGACCGGCACCATCCTCGACTCCTACGTCGGCGGGTCGTTCGGCCCCGAGCTCAAGTTCGCCGGCTACGACGCAGTCATCGTCACCGGCCGCGCCGCCGAGCCCACGCTGGTCTGGATCAAGGACGACGTCGTCGAGCTGCGCTCCGCCGCGCCCTACATGGGCATGAAGATCGGCGAGCTGGAGGCCCGGCTTCGCACGCGACCTCGACCCGCGCATGCAGGCCATGTCCAACGGCCCCGCGGGAGAGAACCTGCTGCCGTGGGCCTGTCTCTCGACCGACCAGGCGCACAAGGCAGGCCGCGGTGGAGCCGGCGCCCTGATGGGGGCGAAGAACGTCAAGGCGATCGCCGTCCGCGGCACCGGGTCGGTCGGGGTCGGCGACGCCAAAGCTTTTCTCGCCGACCTCTACCGCATCCACGAGCAGTACATCTTCACGCCGGCCAACATGTGGGCGCACGAAGAGGGCACGCTGGCGCTCGTCGACATGGTGGACGTGGCCGGCGCGATGCCGACCCGCAACTGGTCGGAGGGCCAGTTCGACGGTATCGACCAGATCAACTCGGCGGCCTTCCAGAAGGTGCGCCTCAAGAAGCGCGCCTGCAGCCAGTGCGCGATCGGCTGCCGCAACTACCACGTCATCGGCGACGCCCACGGCGAGGGTCCCGAGTTCGAGACGGTGGCCCTCTGCGGCGCCAACTGCGGCGTCGGCGACACCGAGGCGCTGTTCCGCTTCAACCTCGCCTGCGACGACCTCGGCATGGACACCATCTCGACCGGGGCCGTGGTCGGTCTCGCCACCGACATGACGGAGAAGGGCATCGCCGACTTCGGCCTGCGCTTCGGCGACTACGACGCCTACGTCGCCGCCCCCGGACTGATCGCCAGTCGCGAGGGGATCGGCGCCGAGCTGGCCGCGGGCGCCCGCGCCCTCGCGGCCCGCTACGGCGTGCCCGAGCTGGCCATGGAGGTCAAGAACCTCGAGCTCCCCGGCTACGACCCACGCGGCACGTTCGGCATGAGCCTCGCGTACGCGACCGCGGACCGCGGCGGCTGCCACCAGCGCTCCTACGTGCAGGCCGACGAGATCCTCGGCGGCGAGCTGCCGCCGGACTCGCTCGCCGGCAAGGCCGCCGTCAACATCCACTGGCAGAACTTCACCAGCGTCAAGTACTCCGGCATCTGGTGCGAGTTCTGGGCGCTCGAGCTCGACGAGATGCGGCAGCTGCTGCGCCACGTCTACGGGCGCGACCTCTCCGACGAGGAGCTCATGCGCGTCGGCGAACGCGCCTGGAACCTGGCGCGGCTCTTCAACCTGCGCGAGAGCGTCGAGGCCGACGACCTGCCGGCGCAGGCTCTACTCGGAGGAGGGCGCCCACCGCGCCGGTCCCTCAGCCGGTCGGTCGATCGGCGAGGCGCCGTTCCGCGCCGCGCTCCAGGAGTACTACGCGCTGCGCGGCTGGGACGAGAACGGCGTGCCCACCGAGGAGCAAGCTCCGGGAGCTGGGCATCGACTACCGCCTGGAGGTCTGAGTGGCGACGGTCGCCGTCAAGCTCTCGGCCGCCCTCGTCTACCCCTCGGGCGCCACCGACCTCGAGGCGCACGGTACGACTGTCGCCGAGGTCGTCGAGTACTGCTGCGCCGCCCGGCCGGCGCTCGCCGGCCGCATCTTGGGCGCCGACGGCCGGCAGCTCGTCGGCATCTTCGTCAACGGACGCAGCGTGAGACAGCTGCGTGGCCTGCAGACGCCGGTCGGCGATGGCGACGAGATCCGCCTGACGCCGCCCATCGCGGGCGGCTGAGGGCCCGCTGCGCTCGGGTCAGTCGGCGCCGGCCGCGCGCCGAGGCCCGGGTTTAGAGTATGTTTGCACACTGAACTTCTGCGGGTAGCCTGCGCACACGACGTCATTGCAGACCGTTTTGTCCTGTCGACCAGGGCGGTGCGAGATGAGCGGCGACGGGGCGCAGACCGAGTTGCTCGCGGCGAGAGAGGCGATGGCCGCGGAGGGCAAGGCGCTTGTCGACGCGGCAAGGGACCGCGGCCTCGTGCTGAGGCTGGTCGGCGGCCTGGCCGTCCGCGATCACTGCGAGGCGCTCGAGTTCTGCTCACGCGACCACTCCGACCTGGACGCGGTGTCGTTCTCCTCGACCATCGTCCGGCTCGTCGCGTTCTTCGCCGAGCAGGGCTTCGCCGAAGATGAGCGGGCGCGCCAGGCCACGGCCGGCACACAGGCCAGGTTCTGGCGGCCGTGCATCCACGGGGGCGAGGCGCCCATCCACGCGAGCGACCACGTCGACGTGTTCCTCGACGTGTTCGTCATGGACCACCGCATCGACCTGCGTCCGCGCCTCGAGATAGAGGCGTACACCATCCCGCTGGCGGACCTGCTGCTGACGAAGCTGCAGATCTACGAGAGCGACATCCGCGACCTGCGCGACGCGGCGACCATCCTCAAGGACCGCGAGCTCGGCGGCGAGGACATCCCCGGGGTGATCAACGCCGGTTACATCGCACGCCTGTGCGCCTGCGACTGGGGCCTCTGCCACGACGTGCTGCGCAACCTCTCAACGCTCGGCGAGCTGATCCCCACGCTCGGCCTCAGCCCGGAGGACGCCGCGCGCGTGGAGCAGGCGCGCGGCCGGCTGGAGGCGCAGGTCGTCGGCGCGCCCAAGACGCGCCGCTGGCGCTGGCGCGCCAGAGCCGGCACCAGGCGCGCCTGGCACAACGAGGTGGAGGAGCGCGACGAAGTGGTGAGGCCGCGTCCGCGTCCTTGAGCGCGCTGCGAGGGGGGCGGCGGGGGACCGGCGGCCGGGCCAGACGGAGTCGACGACCGCGTCGGCGAGGGCCGGCGCTCAGCTCACCCAGGCCTGGTCGTCCCAGAAGGCGACGACCTTGCGGCGCCGGCCGCGGAGCTCGAGCACGAGCTCGTCCGGCGGGCGCCGCCCGCCCGCGTCGAGCAGCAGCTCGAAGCCGGCGCCGGCATACGGCAGGAACCGGCGCGGCTCGCCCTTCGGGGGCTCCGCGCCGGTCTCGAGCAGGACCAGCGGACCCGTGCAACAGCGGTGCGCGCTGGTCCACACGTACAGGCGGCCGCCCCGCTCCCGCACGGCGGCCGCCACCTCGTCTGTCGCCCGGACCTTCATGCCCGGGTTGTACCCACGCACGGGCCGCCCGCCGCCCGCCCGCTACTTGCGCCAGTACATCATCGGGTCGTACCAGAGCACCGGGTGCAGGTAGAACCCGCCGACGTTCTTGCTGCACATCGTGGTCATCTTGGGCGAGTACAGCGTGACGTACGGCGCCTGCTCCATGATGTGCTGCTGGATCTCGGTGTACTTGGCCAGGCGCGCCTCCGCGTCGGTCATCGCCTGCGCCTCGTCGACGGCCTGCTCCACCCACGGGTCGACGTAGTAGGCGGTGTTCAGCCCGCCCTGCATCGCGTTCGCCTCGGTGAAGAAGGGCACGATCCAGTCCACCGGGTCCGGGAAGTCGAGGAACCAGTCGCTGGTGCCCATCTGCGTCTTGGCCGCGTCGCTCGAGAAGTTGTAGTAGGTCGACGCGCTCATCGTCTTGATGTCCGCGTCCACGCCGACGGCCTTGAGGTCGGCCTGGATGGACTGCACCAGCTTGGGCATCGGGTCGACGTTGCTCGTGTACACGGTGCTCTTGAAGCCGTCCGGGTAGCCGGCCTCCGCAAGCAGCGCCTTGGCCTTGGCCGGGTCGTAGCCGTAGTAGACCTTGCCCGGCTCGCTGCCCGGCAGGTTCTCCGGATAGATCTGGTACAGCGCGACGGCCTGCCCGCTCTGCAGCTTGACCAGCTTGTCGCGGTCGATGGCCCAGCTGAGCGCCTGCCGCACCTTGAGGTCGTCGAACGGCGCCTTGGTGCCGTTCATGAAGAGGTACGTGGTGGCCACCAGCGGCTGCGAGTACACGTAGGGCTTCCACTGCGGGTCGGTGGTGACCCGGGCCACGTCGGCCGGCGGGATGTTGTCGCCGAGCACGTCCACCTCGTCGCGCTGCAGCTTGAGCAGCGCGTTGGACGGCGTGATGCCGAAGACGAAGTCCACGCCGTCCAGGTACACCTCGTCCGCGTTCCAGTAGTTGGGGTTCTTGACCAGCGTGATGCCCCGGCCCGTCGTCCACTCGGTCATGTAGAACGGCCCCGTGCCCAGCGGGTGCCGGTTCACGTCCTTGCCCCACTTGGCGACCCACTCCTTGGGCACGACGTCGCAGAACTCCATGCTGAGCGCGTAGAGGAAGCTCAGGTCGGGTGACTCGAGCTGGAACTCGATGGTCTGCGGGTCGACGACCTTGACGCCGCTGATGGTCTTGGTCTTGCCGGCGACGGCGTCGGAAGCGCCGACGACGCCCTCGTAGAAGTACGTCGCCGGGCAGCGCGGCGAGGTCATCATGCGCTCGAAGCTGTACTTGACGTCCTCGGCGGTGACGGCGCGGTCCACCGGCGGCGCGAACTTCGCGTCCGGACGGAGCTTGATGGTGTACGTGGTGCCGTCCTCGGAGAGCTCCGGCATCCCGGCGGCCAGATCGGGGATCAGCTCCGTGCCCTCCGCGCCGGGCTTGGGCGCGTAGCGGTAGAGCGCGTTGAAGATGGAATCCTCGACGGTCCACCCGGCGACGTCCCAGCTGATCGCCGGGTCGAGCGTGACGGGCTCCGCCTGGAAGGCGATGGAGATGGTGCCGCCGGCCTTCGGCGTCTCGCCGGCGGCCGCTCCTCCCTCGTCGCCGCCGGAGCCGGTGTCGCCGCCGCAGCCCGCTGCGGCGGCGAGCAGCAGCGCGGCGAGCAGCAGCGCGAGCAGCAGCGCCGGCAGCCTGCCGAAGCCTCGTATGGTGCGCGTGCGCGGACGAGCGTCCATGTACCCCCTCCTCGTGAGACTCCCCCAGTCCCGGCGGCGCGGAGACGCCGCCTCCCGCAGCGTAGACCCGGCGCGCGCCGCGCCGCAAGGGCGCGCCGTTCAGCCAAACCAGCATCGCGTTCCCCGTATCGTCGCCTCTGCCGGAGACGCCGGATGACCCTCGGCGAGCCCCGGGTAGTTGCCGCGCAGGGGCGCCTCCACTAGATTCGGGGTGGCGATGACGCCGCGATCAGGAGGAACGGGCGCGCGCCGCGACTGAGGGGGGTCCGCATGTCTGCTCTGTTCCGCTCCCGTGGGGCGTTCGCCGCCATTCTGGCGCTCGCGGTCGTCATGGTGCTCTTGCTGCCGGCGCTGGCGGCGGCAGAGCCGCGCACGGCCGCCGCGAGCATCCACGACTCCTACGTCATCAAGAGCGACGGCACGCTCTGGGCCTGGGGCGGCAACGCCTTCGGCGGCCTCGGCACCGGCGACCTGCTGCCGCGCGAGCTGCCGGTGCAGGTCGGCAGCGTCACGACCTGGAAGAGCATCACGTCGGGCAGCAGCCTGGGAGCCGTGGCGCTCCGGCAGGACGGCTCCCTGTGGCACTGGGGCGACTACGGCATCCCGTTCACGCCGACGCCCACGCAGTACACCGGCTCGCCTGCGTGGGCCGGCCCCTGGGACGACTTCGCCGCCGGCGACATGCACCTGCTGCTGCTCAAGAACGGCTCGCCCGGCGCACGGGAGCTGTGGGCCTGGGGCGGCAACGAGTACGGCATGCTCGGCAACGGCACGGCCGGCCCCTCGGCCGGCTCCTCCGTGCCCATCCGCATCGGCACCGCCCTGTGGAAGTCCGTGGGCGCCGGGTACGGCCACAGCCTCGCGGTCAAGAGCGACGGCACGCTCTGGGCCTGGGGACTCAACGACTACGGGCAGCTCGGCAAGGGCGACAACGTCAACCGCAACGTCCCGACCCAGGTCGGCGCGGCCACCGACTGGGTGAGCGTGTTCTGCGGCTCCAACAACTCCTACGCCGTCAACGCCTCCGGCGAGCTGTACGCGTGGGGCTACAACGACTTCGGGCAGCTCGGCCTGGGCACCAAGACCACCCGCCTCACGCCGGGCAAGGTCGCCGGCGGGGGCTGGGCCAAGGTATCGACCGGCCCGCTCGACTGCCTCGCGCTCAAGGCAGACGGCTCGCTCTGGGCCTGGGGCTACAACGTCAACGGCCAGCTGGGTCTGCCGGCCGACTACGAGGACCACACCTCTCCGGCGCGCGTGGGGACGGCCACCATCTGGAGGGACGTCGCCTGCGGCCCGTACCACACGGTCGCAGTAACGAATCCGACTCCGGGGACCAGCGACGACAGGTTCGCCGCCTGCGGCTCCAACCACTACGGGCAGATCGGGCTCGGGTTCCCGCTCTACCGCTGCAGCCCGGAGCAGGTCGGCACGACCGGCGGCTGGCTGCAGGTCGACGCGAGCCTCACGCACGGCGCCGGCGTCCGCGACGACTTCTCGCTGTGGACCTGGGGCTACGACATCGACGGCGCACTGGGCGGCAGCGGCGGCCTGACGGCCCCGGCCCGCGTCGGCTTCGACAACGACTGGGCGGCAGTCTCCGCGGGGGCCTACCACGGCAGCAACTACACGATGGCGATCAAGAAGAGCGGCACGCTGTGGGCGTTCGGCGAGCAACGATACCGGGCAGCTCGGGCTGGGCGACAACGCCTCGCGCGCCGTGCCGACGCAGGTGGGCACGGCACGCAGACTGGAAGGCGGTCGCCGTGCAGCGACGGCGTCGGCGACCGGGGTCGGACCGATGACGCGCATCCCGACTACACCCTGGACGACCACACGCTGGCCATCAAGGCGGACGGCACGCTGTGGGCCTGGGGCGCCAACGACTACGGGCAGCTCGGCCTCGGGACGACGGGTGCGGCCGACGAGAAGTCGCCGGTACAGGTCGGCGCCGGCACGGACTGGGCGGCGGTCGCCGCGGGCGACGACTACAGCGCCGCGCTCAAGACCGACGGCACACTGTGGACGTGGGGCCGCGGGCAGTTCGGCCAGCTCGGCCACGGCAGCAAGACCAGCGTGAGTGTGCCGACGCAGGTGATCACGGCGTCTGGTCCCGAGACCTTCACCGCCTTCGCCTGCGGCGGCGGCCGCGACTCCAGCCACATGCTCGCGGTCAAGACCGACGGCTCGCTGTGGGGCTGGGGCTACCAGTACTCCGGCGAGCTCGGTCAGGGCACGCGTCATCGACTACTACCTCTCGCCGGTGCGCATCGGCTCCGACTCCGACTGGAGCACGGTCGCCTGCGGCAGCTCCTACGGCGACAACTTCAGCCTCGCCACCAAGACGAGCGGCAAGCTGTACGCCTGGGGCGGCAACTTCCGCGGGCAGCTCGGCGGCGGCGACTACGTGGTGCGCTTCGACGTCGGCGCGAGCGCCGGTGGCGCCTGGGCCGGCGTGGTGGCGGGCTCCAACTCCTTCGGCATCAAGACAGACGGCACGCTGTGGGCCTGGGGCGACAACGAGTGGGGTCAGCTCGGCCTCGGCGACGCCCCTGCCTACTCGAGCACCTCGGTGTATCCGCTGGCCGACATCGTCGACACGGCGCCGCCGGCGGTCGAGCGGGTGTCCGCCGGCGCCGTCGGCCGCGGCGACGCGCCGGCGCCGGGCACGCCGCGGCAAGGGCTCCGGCGGCTGGACGCGCACGCCGCGCACGATCAAGGTGACCGCGAGCGACGCCGGGGCCGGGGTCGGCCGCGCGCAGATCTCCCTCACCGGCGGCGTCAGCTACCTCAGCCGCACCTCCGTCACCGTGCGCAACGGCGACGCCAAGGTGTACGTCCGCGCCATCGACCGCAAGGGCAACACCTCGGCGCCCAAGTACCTCGGCCGCTGGAAGATCGACACGACGAAGCCCAAGCCGGCCGCGCTGGGCGCCAGCGTCAAGCGCGGCTCGACGGCGAAGCTGAGCTACCGCATCGCCGACTACTCACCGTGCACCGTCAAGATCGCGGTCAAGAACGCGCGCGGCAAGACCGTCAAGAGCATCACGGTCAAGGGCGCGCGCCCGATGGGCTGGCGCACGGCGAGCTTCCGCTGCAGGCTGGCCAAGGGCAAGTACCGCTTCTTCGTCACGGCCACCGACAGCGTCGGCTACAAGCAGACCAAGGCGGCGGTCGGCAAGCTGGTCGTCAAGTGACCCGGCCGGGCTGAGGCCGGCGGGGCGGGCCTGCGCCCTCCCCGCCGGCCCGCTCGTCCGGCAGGTCCACCCGCGGCAGCCACTGCAGCCACCGCGGCAGCCACCAGTTCCACTCGCCCAGCAGCACCATCGTCGCCGGCACGATGACCAGGCGCACGATCGTCGCGTCGAGCAGGATCGCGACGGACAGCCCGATCGAGAACTCCTTGAGCACCGGGTCCGGGTTCAGGACGAAGCTCATGAACACGGTGACCATGATCACCGCCGCCGCCGTGATGACCCGCGCGCTGCTGCCCACGCCCGCGCGCACCGCCGCGTAGGTGTCCATGCCCTCGTTGTGCGCGTGGAAGATCTGGCTGATGAGGAACACCTCGTAGTCCGTGGACATGCCGAACAGCACGGCGAACATGATCAGCGGCACGTAGCTGGCGATCGGCACCGTGCCGGCCGGGATCTCGAGCCCGACCAGCCCCAGGCCCCAGCCCCACTGGAAGAACGCCGTGAGGATGCCGAACGACGCGCCGACCGCCAGCAGGTTGCAGAGGATCGCCTTGACCGGCACCAGCACCGAGCGGAACGCGACCAGCAGGACGACGAAGCTGAGCGCGAGGACGACGCCGATCACCAGCGGCAGGCGCGAGGAGATGATGTCGGCGAGGTCGTCGTAGGCCGCGGTGATGCCGCCGACGTAGGCGGTCACGCCCTGCCCGCGGGTGGCCTCGGGGATGACGTCGGTCCGCAGCCGCTTGACGAGGTCCGAGGTCACCGGGTCGGCGGGCGCCGTGGTGGCCGTGATGGCCAGCACCGCCGCGCTGCCGTCCTCGTTCACGCTCGGCGGCAGGACCGACTCCACGCCCGGCGCCGCCTCGAGCGCCTCCACGAGGCGCACGAGCCGCGGGTCGGTGGCGCGCGGCTCGCCGCCCGCGTCCGTGAGCATGCGCGACGAGGTCCTTCTTGAGCGCCTTGGCCTCGTCGGCGCGGCGCTCCAGACGGCGCTTCTCGCGCTTGAGCGCGGCGGCGTCCTTCTTCAGCGCCGCGCCCGCTTCTTGAGCGCGGCGCCCTCCTCCGCGAGCCGCTCCGCCTGGGCCGGCCAGCGCGGCGCCCTGCGCCGTCAGCGCGGCCGAGTCCGCCTGCAGCTCGGCCGCGGCGGCCTGCAGCCGCCCGCCCTTCGCCGCCAGGCCTCGCCCTGCTTCTCCAGCGCCGCCTTCTGCTTCTGCCAGGGCGGCGCCCTCCGCCTGCACCTCGGCGAGGTCCTGCTGCGCCGCCTGCGCCTGCGCCACCAGCGCCGCCAGCTGCGCCTGGAGCTGCTGCAGCTGCGCCGGGTCGGTGGTCTGGGCGATCTGCGCCTGCACGGCGACGATCTGCGCCTGGAGCTGCTGGAGCTGGGCGGCCAGCGCGGCCCCCTGCTTCTGGAGCGCGGCGGCCTGCGCCTGCAGCGCCGCGCCCTGCGCCTCCAGGCGCCGCTTTCTGCGCCAGCAGCTCCTGCTGCTGCGCCTCGAGCACGTCCTTGCGCGCCAGCAGCGGCGCCGCCTCCGCCTCGAGCCGCGCCTTCTCGCGCGGCCAGGGCCGCCGCCCGCCGCTCGAGCGCGGCCTTGTCCTCCTTGAGCGCGTCGCCCCGCCGCTCCAGCCTCTTGCCCTGCCGCTCGAGCCGCCGCGCGTCCTCCTCCAGGTCCGCGGCCAGGCGCTCGGCGCGGTCCCGCAGCGCCGTGTACTCCGCGCTCGGCTCGGCCGCCGGCGAGAAGCGCGCCGCGACGAGCAGGCGGCCGTTGGCGCCGGGGCCGAGCCCCTCGGCGATGAGGTCGTAGCCGCGGCGCATGGTCGTCGAGGCCGGCCAGGCCCCGAGGTCCTCCTGGCCGAGGATCAGCGTGAGCGTCGGAGCCGCGAGCGGCAGCAGCACGGCGAGCGAGGCGATGAGCGCGACCCACGGGATGCCGCGTCACGGCGCCGGCCCAGCGCGCCCACACGTTCTCTCCGTGCGGCGTCTCCTCCGGCCGGCGGCGCAGCGGGAGCCTCAGCGCGTCGATGCGCCGGCCCACCAGCGCCGAGCACGGCCGGCAGGAACGTGATGGCGGTGAGCATGGCGACGAACACCGCCAGCGCCGACGAGTAGCCCATGGCGCCCAGGAGCGGCACGCGCGCCACCAGCAGCGAGAGCAGCGCGATGATGACGGTGACGCCGGCGAACACCACGGCGCTGCCGGACGTGGCCATCGAGCGCGCCACGGCCTCGTGCACGTCCGCTCCCCCGTGGAGCTCGTCGCGATAGCGGAAGACGATGAACAGCGCGTAGTCGATGCCGACGCCCAAGCCGAGCATGGCGGCGAGCGTCGGCGCCACCACCGGGATGTCGACGACGTGGCCGAGCAGCCCGATGAGGCCGACGCCGGTGGCGAGGGCGACGACCGCCGTCAGGACGGGCATGCCGGCGGCGACGAGCGTGCCGAAGGTGATCGCGAGGATCACGACCGCGGCGGCGAGGCCGATCGCCTCACTCCGCCGCGACTTCTCCTCCGAGATGCCGCACGCCGAGCACGCCGCCGGCCTCCACCTGCACGCCCGCGTCCCGCGCCGGCTGCGCGGCCGCCAGCACCTCGGCGGCGATCTCGCGGGTCACCGCGCCGCCGTTGACGTCCAGCAGCACCTGCGCCAGCCCCGTCCTCCTGTCGGCGCTGAGCAGCAGGTCCTCGGCGCCGCGCGCGTAGGGGCTCGTCACGCTGGTGACGTGCGGCGCCGCGCGCATCGCGCGCACCGCCTGCTGCACCGCGCGCTTGACGGCCGGGTCCTCCAGCGTCGTCCCGTCCGCCGTGTGGAACACGACCGGGCTCTGGCCGTTCTGCTGGGGCGGGAACTCCTCCGCGAGGAAGTCGGTGGCCGCCTGCGTCTCCGTACCCGGGAGGGTGATGTCGTTGGAGGTCCTGGCCCCGAGCGTGAGCCACGCGCCGCCGACCGCCACGACGACGAGCACCCACGCCGCCACGACGAGCCAGCGGCGCCGCGCGCACAAGGAGCCCAGCCTGTAGAGAAGCGTGGACAGCGGGTATCCTTTCCGGTGGCCGGGGAGTCTGACGATACGTACCCCGGCGAAGGTGTCAACCCAGCCTCAAGCAGCGCCGACGCCACGTGGCCGCCGACCAAGGAGACACGCGTGAAGACCAGGAAGCTCACCAGGAGACCGGCAGTGGCGACGTTCGCGGCGGTGGCCCTCGGGCCCTCGCGCTCGCGGCGATGCTCGCCGGGTGCGGCGGCGACTCGACCACCCCCAGCGAGTCCCCCTCGACGATCTACCCCGAGTCCTCCCCCACGGGCACCCTGCCGGCGCTCAAGGCGTACCTCGACAGACGCCCAGGAGGTGCTCGGGCAGGTCGCCACGACGGTCGGCGCGCTGCCGGAGACCACTCAAGGCATGAGCGCCAAGCCGGACGACACCTGGTCGTCGGCGGCGGCGCAGCTGCAGAGCATCGCGACGCAGCTCGGCGACGAGGCCGCCGCCCTCGCGGCCCTGCAGCCGCCGAGCGCGCTGCAGCCCGTCCAGGACGCCGTCGTCAAGGGCATCCAGGCGGCGCAGGCGGGCGTGGAGAAGCTCGCCGCCGGCCTCGAGTCCGGCGAGCAGGCCGCGGCCACGCGGGCCGAGGTGCGGGCCAAGGTCGACCAGTACAGGGCGCAGATCGACGGCCTCACGCAGCAGCTCCAGAACGCGATCGGCGGCCTGACCGGCCAGTGACCCCCCTCCCTGCAGGTCACGAGGAGCTGGCGCGCCCTGCCCCTTGACGGAGCACCGCCGGCGAGGCAGGCTCGCGGCATGGACGAGCGAGGCGGGACGTGAGCACGGGCGCCGGCGCGGGCGGCGGCGGCGCGCCGGCCATCCTCACCGAGAGCTCACCAAGAGCTACGGCCGCAGCCGCGCGCGCGGCGTCGTCGGCCTGGACCTCGAGGTGCGGCCGGGCGAGGTGTTCGGCTTCCTCGGCCCCAACGGGGCCGGCAAGACCACCACCATCCGCGTGCTGCTGGACCAGATCCGGCCGACGTCCGGGCGCGCCCTCGTGCTCGGCCGGGACAGCCACGCGCGAGACGCTGGCGATCCAGGCGCGCAGCGGCTACCTGCCCGGTGAGCTGAGCCTGTACCCCGGCCTCACCGGGCGCGAGACGCTGCGCTACCTCGCCAACCTGCGCGGCGGCGTGGACTGGGACTACGCCGCCGAGCTCGCCGAGCGCCTGGACTGCGACCTCGAGCGCAAGGTGGCCGACCTCAGCACCGGGAACCGGCGTAAGGTCGGCCTCATCCAGGCGTTCATGCACCGGCCGGAACTGCTGATCCTCGACGAGCCCACCTCCGGCCTCGACCCGCTCGTCCAGCACGAGTTCTACCGCCTGCTGGACGAGGCCCGCGAGGCCGGTCAGACCGTCTTCCTCAGCTCCCACGTGCTGCCGGAGGTGCAGCGCGTGTGCGACCGCGTGGCCTTCGTGCGCGAGGGTGAGCTCGTCGCCGTCGAGGACGTCGCCGAGCTCATGGGCCGCGCGGTGCGCGAGGTCGAGGTGGTGTTCGCGCGGCCGGTGCCGCCGGCCGCGCTCGAGGGCGTCCCCGGCGTGACGCGCGTCGTCGCCGACGGCAAGGACGCCTCGACGCTCCGCCTCACCGTCACCGGGTCGCTCGACCCGACGGTCAAGGCGCTGGCCGCCCACCCCGTCGTCGACCTCATCAGCCAGCTGCCGGACCTCGAGGACGTCTTCATGACCTTCTACGAGGGCGCGCCCGGCCGGGCCGAGCGGCCGCGCAGGAGGCGGCGACGATGCTGCGTGACGCGTTCCTCAAGGGGCTGCGCGACCAGCTGCGCCCGTTCGCGATGTGGGCCGCCGGCGTCGCCTTCTACGTCGCGCTGCTCATCTCCATCTACCCGAGCATCCGCAAGAGCGCCGGCGCGATCCAGGAGTACGTCAAGAACATGCCCGAGGCCATCCGCGCCGCGTTCATGGGCTCGAGCGACTTCTCGACGCCGGTGGGCTACGTCAACGTCGAGCTGCTCTCCTGGCTGGCGCCGATCGTGCTCATCGGCTTCGCCGTCGTGGTCGCGGCCCGGTCGGTCGCCGGCGAGGAGGAGAGCGGCACGCTCGGGCCTCGTGCTCACGCACGGCGTGGGACGCACGCGGTTCGCGCTGCAGAAGTACGCCGCGATGGTCGTCGTCGTGGTCGCGCTGGGCGCCGTGTTCTGGCTCTCGCTCAGCGTCGCCACGGCCATCGCCGGCACGCCGGTCGGGACCGGCGACCTCGCCGTGGCGTTCGTCAGGCTCACGCTGCTCGGCCTCGCCGTGGGCAGCGTCTCGTTCGCGGTGGGCGGGGCGACCGGGCGCCGGCAGGCCGCGGTGGCGGCCGGCGCCGGCGTCGGCGTGCTGATGTACCTGCTCAACACGCTCGCGGTGATGAACGAGACCGTGCGGCCCTTGCGCTTCGTCTCGCTCTTCTACTGGGCGGGAGGAGCCTCGCCCCTCGGCAAGCCGCTGGACTGGGGCGGCGTGCTGGTGCTGGTCGCCAGCCGCCGTCCTGCTGCTCGGCGGCGACCCTCGTGCTGTTCGAGCGGCGCGACCTGCACGTCTGAGACCCGGGCCGCGCGCGACCCGCCCGCCGCGCGCCACCACCCGCCCGGACCGGCGCCCGGCCGAGCGCCCCGCCGTCACCCACCCTCGCGGCGCGACCGCGCCGCCGTCAGCAGCCGCCTCAGCCGGGGCGGTCGCGCAAGTCCTCCACGTGCTCCGGCGTCGTCCTGCCGGCGTTGCGCACGCGGCTCTCCCAGTGCTCGCGCACGCTTGCCGAGCCGCAGGCGGGGCACACGACGTGCGCGTCCGGCGGCTGGTCGTCCAGCGCGAACGCCTCGCCGCACGCCAGGCACCGGTAGTCGCGGCGGGCGAGCGGGCCCACCGCCTCTCCGTCTCGCCGCGCGCAGCAGACGTCTTGCGTCACGAGGCTCCTCCACCCGGCGCCTCACCCCTGCGAGTGCAGGCCGACGGTGTTGCCCTCGGTGTCGGTGATCATCGCGAAGTGGCCGGCGCCCTCCATGCCGATGGCCGTCTTCGGCATGAGGATGGTGCCGCCGGCCGCCTCGACGCGGTCGAGCACGGCCTGCAGGTCGGGGTTGCCGTTGAGGAACACGGCGGTCCCGGTCGCGCTGGGGACCGCCCCATCTCCGCACACGACCGCGCCGCCGATCTCGCCGGCGCGCCAGTCGGCCGGGAAGCCGGCCATCTGCATGCCCGGTCCGGCGTCCATCGGCTCGAGCTTGATGTCGCAGATCGTCTCGTAGAACTTCGTCGCGCGCGCCATGTCGGTCGCGGGTATCTGGAACCACGTGATGGCGGGTGCCATGTCGGACCCTCCCTGAGCGTCGTCTCCCCGTAGGGCTTGTCTCAGGATTGCCCCGTGTGTTCGCCGGAGAATCCCTCCAGCGCGTCGACCGGCCGGAACACGGCGCGCCAGAAGACGATGTCGGCGATGAGCAGGGCGGTCCCCACCGCGACGTAGAGGATGCCGAGGAACGTCCGGCCCTGCCAGTAGTCTACGAGCGGCGTGCGCCGCAGCAGCATGCCGCCGCCCATCATCACCAGGATGAACAGCCACGAGCTGGGGGCGAAGAAGCCGAAGAAGCAGGCGTGGCCGCGGGTACGGATGCGGCGCACCGCCTTCTGCGCGTAGCGGATGAGCACGAGACGCGCCTTGACCACCCCGATGGCGATCGCCGTGAGGCCGATGAACGCCACGCCGTAGCCCCAGCGGTCCAACTCCTCCTGGGCGAACATGTAGAACACGCCGCGGATGAGCAGGATGCCGGTGCCGACGCCCCAGAGGACGGCGGCGGCGGTGAGCTGAGAGCGGATGCCGGCGCGCGGGGTGAGCCGACGCCAGCCCGCGTGCGTGGGGTGAGGCCGATCCATACTCCCTAGGGTACCAGCAGTCCGATCTCCCCGCGCAGATAGGCGCCGGCGCCGTAGTACACCAGGTAGTACAGGATGACGGCGCCGGCCAGCAGTGCGAACAACGTGACCAGCAACTGCAGGCACCCCTGCTGCTGCTCGCGCGGGTTCTCCCGCCGGCGCTGGAACACACCGAGCCAGTGCCCGGCGAGCACGACGCCGGCGACCAGCACCGCGAACGCCGCCAGTCCACCGAGGATCACCGCCCACCCCTGGTGCCCGGGCGACAGCCCGAGGTAGAGCGGCGCGGCGCCCACGATCAGCACCAGCCCGATGATGGTCCGCGCCACGCCCGCTCGCTCGTCCGCCGTCTCTGCCATGCCCCCGTCCGCCGTCCCGCCGTCCCGCCGTCCGCGACAGCATACGCCCGCACGCGGCGCGAAGTCTCCTGGCCCGCCGGTCGGTCGGAGATCGCCGGCGGCGGCGCCTGGAGTGGGTCGAACGTGCGACCCGGGCGGATCACCGCGTCGGACCGGGGAGGGGGTATGTTGTCCAGGGGTCGGAGCCCTATCCGGCGCCTGGAAGGCGCCATCGAAGGTGCCTCTAAGGCGCCATCGAAGGTGCCTCTAAGGTGCCATCGAAGGTGCCTCGAAGGTGCCATCGAAGGTGCTCCAGAGGCGCCGGAAGAGGCTCCGACCCCCAAACACACATCCCCCCGCCGGGCCGCCGTCGTCGGCCGCGATCGCGGCGCGACGCGCGCATCCCGTGCATCGTCATCGCCTTGGCGACGCCACGGGGTGTCGGCGCGGGTAGAATCGACCTGCCCGGGGCACGGAACTCCGGCGCCCGGCCACCGTAGAGAGCACAGGGAGGGGCCATGACCGCAGCGCGCAGCAGCACCGCCTCGAGAGTCGCCCCCTGGGCGGGCGCCACGGCGCTGGTCGTGGTGGCCGTCGTGCTCCTCTACCTCTTCACCGGCGCGGCGGCCACAGAGGCTTTCGAGGCGCCGCCGGTCACGGCCACGGACATCTCCTTCGGCGCCGCGGACGCCCCCGTCACCGTCATCGAGTACTCCGACTTCCAGTGCCCCTTCTGCGCGGAGTACGCCAAATGGATGACGCAGCTGAGGCAGCAGTACGGCGACCGGGTGCGGTTCGTGTTCCGCAACTATCCCCTCGCCGACCATGAGTGGGCCCAGTTCGCCGCGCAGGTCGCCTACGCCGCCTCCCTGCAGGGCAAGTTCTGGGAGATGCACGACCTGCTCTACGAGCGCCAGGACGAGTGGGCGACCTCCAGCGACCCGCGCCCCCTGTTCGACTCCTACGCCGAGAGCCTCGGGCTCGACCTGGACCAGCTCCACGCCGACGCCGACGCCCAGTCCACCGTCGACTTCATCAAGCAGCAGGCGCTGAAGGGCAAGGCCGCCGGCGTGAACCACACGCCGTGGTTCGTCATCGGCGGCAAGTCGGTGCTGCCCAGGAGCCTGGAGCAGTTCGACAAAGCCATCCAGACGGCGCTCCAGGAGGCGCAGTGAGCAGCCGGCGCAAGAAGAAGTCCACGCCGGCGAAGCGCGCGCCGGCCGCCGTGCCAGGACGTGCGCCGGGCGCCGCGGCTCCGGCGGACGCCCCGGCGGCTCCGGCCGAGCGCACCCGAGCCGAGCGCACCCGAGCCGAGCGCGATCGGGCTCCACGCCCGCGCCGCTGGCTCCCCTGGACGCTGGCGGCGCTGGCCTACGCCGGGTTCGTCGTCTCGGCGTACCTCACCATCGTCCACTTCCGCGGCTACGTCTCGCCGTGCTACGTGGTGCAGGGATGCGAGACCGTGCAGACGAGCAAGTACTCCGTCATCCTCGGCGTGCCGGTCGCGCTGGCGGGCGCCGTGTACTTCGGCCTGCTCTTCTACTTCACCGTGGGCCTGCTGCGCAGCCCCGCGCTGTGGCTGGTGCGCGCCTTCAAGGTGCTCTCGTTCCTCGGCGCGCTGGCCGTGATCCCGCTGTTCCTGCTGCAGGCGATCGTCCTCAAGGCGTTCTGCAGCTACTGCCTGGCCACCGAGGTCCTGATGCTGGCGATCTGGGTGCTGGGCTTCATGCTGGCGGCGCCGGAGACGAGCGGCGACGGGGCAGAACGGAGCGGCGAACCGCTCGAGGCCGGCGCCGCGGCCGAGTGACGGCCGCAAGGGCCGGCAGACGCGGCCCGCACCCGGAGGGCGGCCGCATGCCCTCCGCAGACGACGCCCCCCCGCCGCCGCCGGGAGGTGGTGTGCGTTGCGGACTGGCACCACCAAACGTACGTGCAAACGTCCCATGGGTCTTCCGCAAGTACATCCTTTGGTGCCTGTCCGCAGAGGACTACATCGCCCCGCCGAGACGCCCGGTAGCTGTGGCCGACTCGGGCTGCCAGACGCTCGGCAGCCCGGCCAGAAGTCCCGCGGCCACCTCCACCTGCCGATTCTTGATGTTATGATGCAGAACATGTGATGCTGTGATGCATGGAGACGCTGATGCGCACCACGCTCAACATCGACGAGGACCTTCTCGCCGCCTACAAGCGCCTCGCGGCCGAGACTCACCACACACTCGGTCACGTCATCCAGGACGCGCTCCGGGAGGCGCTCACGCTGCGCGCCGAGCGCGGAGCGCGCGCGCCGATCACCCTCACGGCGCTGCCGGAGGCGGGTGGTCTCGTGCCGGGCATCGACCTCTCCAGTCACGCGGCGCTCACCGAGGCGCTGGAGAAGCCCGCGGACGACCAACTGCGGCGCCTCCTTGAGCGCAAAGCCGAGTTGGAGCCCGAGGCCGGGGCGGGGCCCGAGGCCGGGGCGGGGCCCGAGGCCGGGGCGGGGCCCGAGGCCGAGTGATCCTGCCGGATGTCAACGTGCTGGTGTACGCCCAGCGGCAGGAGTTCCCCGACCACGAGCGCTACCGCCGGTGGCTCGAGGCCGCCCTCAACGGTGACGAGCCCGTGGCGTTCGTCGGGCCTGTCGTCAGCGGGTTCCTGCGGGTGGTCACCAACCGGCGCATCTTCGTCACGCCCACGCCGCTTGCGAGGGCCGTCTCCCACCTGGAGACCATGCTCGGCGCCCCTGCGGCGGTGACGCCCGATCTGCCGGGGGCCGGCGTGCGGGCGCTCATCGCGCAGTGCCTCGCCGGCGAGACTGTCGGCGACCTGGTCTCGGACGCGTACCTGGCGGCCGTGGCCACCGGGCTGAGCGCAGAACTGGTGAGCGCCGACCGCGACTTCGCCCGGTTCCCCGGGCTGCGCTGGAGCCGCCCCATGCAGGAGGCGGATCCGCCTTCAAGGCTCTGACGTACCTCCGCTCCCCTGGCGAGGCGGGCGAGGGTTCGCTAAGGCGCCGCTACGCAGCCCGGAACGCGCGGACGTCCACCTGCACTCCCGACGCCGCAGCCTCCTCGGCCATGCGCAAGATCTGACGCGTAGTCTGTTCATCGACGTAGTCCTCGCCGCAGTTGGCGCAGACCATCGCGGGCACGTCCTTCGCGACGAACGTGAGCCCATCGCGCTCCAGGGTGACGGTGGTCGTCGCCTCGCGCGTCTCGCCCTGGCGGCAGATGGGGCACATCATCGCCTTCTCCTCCTGAACCCTGAATCCCATAGCAGCGGGTCGGGTTCGTACACGGTGATCACGACCACCTCATCGACTGCGTCACTCCCGGTGACCACGATGTGGAGTGGCCGAGACTCACTCCAGCCTAGCACAAGCCTGCTGGGATGCGGCTGGTCTGCCGAATGCTCTTGGACGTTCTCACTGGAGTGGAGTGCGCGAAGGACGTCGTCCACGGTTATTCCACGCTGGAACATCCGCCGTACGGCATGGGCTCTGAAGAGGACTCGAGTCACTCGCTGCGTCGCCTGTGTCGAGGGAGGGTCGTGACTCTTGTAGTGTATCGGCTCGGGCGGTTGAGACGACGGTGACCACGCCTCTGGGCGGTGACGTTGCTCCCTCGTCGTGGGTGACATCGCCTCCGTTTGGGCGAGGGCTTTCTCCAGTCAGGAGCGGGGAGACGAGATCCTGTCTGCATGCAGAGTGCTTGCATGCTGCATGTCGACGCCGTATCGTGACTCTGGTGACCTGAATGACTTCCGTGACCATCAGAGGGCTCCCCGACGACCTGCTCGTGCGCATCAGGGCGGCCGCGGCCGCGCACGGCCGCTCGCTCGAGCAGGAGCTCAGGGAGACGCTGGCGGCGCGCTACCCCACCCGCGACCAGGTGCTCGGCGCGGTCAGGGAGCGCTGGGGCGAGCTGCCGCAGGTGAGCGCGGACGAGATCGACTCCTGGATCGAGACCGGCCGGGGCTGACCGAGGGTGATCGTCGACACCAACGTGATCGCGTACGCCGTCCTCGGCCCTCAGGAACACCGCGAGCCGGCGTGGCAGGCGCTCGCGGCCGTGGACCAGGTGGTGGTCCCGGACCTCTTCTTCGTGGAGTACGGCAACGTCGTGTGGCAGTGGGCCCGCAGTCTCCAGCCCGGGGTCGCCGCGTTCCTCGGAGCGCTCGACCACGGAGAGGCGCTTGTCGAGCGCGTGCTGCCCACCGAAGGACTCTGGAGGTCCGCCGTGGGGCTCGCGCTACGCAGTGACCAGGCGGTGTACGACGCCGTGTTCGTCGCCGCCGCGGAGAGGCTCGGCACACAGGTGCTCACCTTCGACCGCGGGCTGCTGGCGGCGTACCCTGAGCTCTCACTGGACGCCCGCGGCTGAGCGCTACGCCGCGAACGGGTTCTCGACGGTCACGCCCTGATAGGCGCGGCCCGCTTGGAGATCCTCCGAGTACACGGTTGCGGCGCCGGCGTCCACGGCAGCCTCCAGAATCAGCGCGTCCCAGTACGAGACTTGCTCCACGGTGGAGAGCGCCGCGGCACGACGCACGAGCGCAGCGTCGACGGCGACCACGGGGAAGGCGGAGAGGTCGTCCACCGCTCGCAGGGCCTGCGCGACCGGCAGCGGGTCGGCCAGCTTGCGCGTGACGGTCACGAACAGCTCGCTGAGGACCTGCGAGCTGAGCACGAGGCTGCGAGCCTCGGTCAACTCGCCGACGACCTCGCGCGCCCGCTGCTGTTTGACCGGGGCGTCGCCGTCGAAGAGGTAGACGAGGACGTTGGTGTCGACGAAGACCCTCATGAAGGTGCACCGTCGTCCGCGTCGCGCTCGTGCAGCTCGTCGCGCGTCCAGGTCGCGGACCCTCGGCGCGCCGTCGAGGCGCACGACAGGGCGAGCAGGTCGGCCAAAGCCCGTGCCTGCGCGTCTCCCGCGCCGGCGAACGCGGTCAGGTAGTCGCGCAGGATCGCGTTGACGGACGTGCCCTGCTCGAGGGCACGGATGCGCGCCTTGCGGAGCAGATCGTCGTCGATCGTGATGGTCAGGTTTGCCATTGCGCCATCAGTGTAGCACGGATTCGGTGTTCCACGACCAATCATGGTCCTCCCTTGGGAGACGAAGGGTGGAGTGTGGCCCGACGCTAACTCACGACGCGGCCTTTCGAACCCCCGCGGAAAGCTTCGCCGGATGACGTTGGGGAGCGGCAAGGTAGACGACGCCCGAGGTCGTGCGGCGAGACAGGACCAAGGCGCATCCGCCGGGGCGAGGGCCCGAGCCTGCGCGTCTCCCGCGCCGGAGGTGGGGGCGGTAGGATAGGGTTCCGGCCTCACCGATCGAGGACGATCATGCACGTCAGAGAAGTAGCGCTCGACAGAGATATGCGCTCGCGGCGGGTTCTGCCCGCCCGTACTGCCGTGCGCAGTATCCACTTCTACCGGCGCACGATGAGCGTCCTCACGCTGGTCGGGATCGACACCGGAGCCTTCGTCCTCTGCCTGCTCGCAGCCTCGCGCGTGGGCCACGGCGCCCTCTCCCAGCCGTGGCCGGGGCTGACCTGGCTCGGAGCCGGCGTCTCGCTGGCCGTCATCGTGACGGTGGCTGCCCTCAGCGGCCTGTACGGCCGGATGCACGGGAGGCACCAGACTCACCGGGTCTTCCAAGCCTGGGGCCTCGCCTTTGTCGTCTCATCGCTGCTCTTGCTGGCCACGGAGACCGACGGCCTCGGAGCGCGGTTCGTGGCCGTGTGGCTCATGGCGACGGCGCTGTCGTTCGCCGGCCGTTGGGCGTTCGACGCCGTCCTCATCCTGCGGTTCGGCCACGGCTCAGACCTGCCCAGAGCGGTGCTGATAGGAAACGCTGCGGAGTACCGGGAAGCACTCGAGACTCTGGCCGCGCTGCCGGCCCGGCAACGGCTCAACGTCGTCGGCCTCGTCGACCTGGCCGCGGTCGAAGCGGATCCGGCCGCGACGACACAGTCGCCGCCCTCGGTGCCGAGGTATGCGGGCCTGGAGCAGGCGCTGCACGACGCCCAAGCTTCGGAGGTCGTCATCGCCGATCCACAGGCGGTGAACGGGCACCTGCGCGGCATCATGAACGAGTGCCGCCGCAACGGGGTCGCCCTCAAGGCCGTGGTGACGTCGCTTGCGCTGAGCCACGAGAGGGTCGGCTACGTCCCAGGCCTTGACTGCCCGCTGTTCCTGGTCCAGCCCCGACCCACCGGCGGGGGGAGCTACGTGATCAAGCGCGTAGGGGACCGCCTCGCCGCAGGCCTGCTCCTGGTGGTGCTGAGCCCTCTGCTCGCTGCCATAGCGATCACCATCCGGCTCACCTCGCCCGGCCCGGCTCTGTTCTCCGACCGGCGGGTGGGGATCTGCCAGGGACCCTTCACCTGCTACAAGTTCCGCACGATGGTGGACGACGCCCGACGGCTGCAGGACGGGCTCGAGGACCGCAACGAGGCGCAGGGCGCCCTGTTCAAGATCCGCGAGGACCCGCGGGTGACGTCGATCGGCCGTGTGCTGCGACGCTACAGCCTGGACGAGCTGCCCCAGCTGCTGAACGTGCTGAAGGGCGACATGAGCCTCGTCGGGCCGCGACCGCTCCCGCTCCGGGACGGCGAGCTGATGGAAGAGTGGCACCGGCAGCGGCATGTGGTGCTCCCCGGCATGACCGGGCTCTGGCAGATCGGCGGCAGGAGCGACATCGGGTTCGACGAGATGCTGGAGCTGGACCTGCGGTACATCGAGACCTGGTCGCTCCGGGGCGACCTGCAGATCATCTGGCGCACCCTGGGCGTCGTGCTCGGCGCGCGCGGCGCGTACTGACCATCGCGGCACGACGGCGGGAGGAGAGAGACGATGACGACATCGGTGGTGACCGGCGGCGCCGGCTTCCTGGGGTCGCATCTGTGCGAGTATCTGCTCGCCAAGGGCCACCGCGTGGTCTGCCTGGACAACCTGGACACGGGGTCGCTCGAGAACATCGAGCACCTGCGGCAGCCGGAGTTCGACTTCAGGGCGGTCGACGTCTCGGAGCATGTCGACGTCGACGGGCCCGTGGACTTCGTCTTCCACCTCGCGAGCCCCGCGAGCCCCATCGACTACCAGCGCCTCCCGCTCCACACGCTCAAGGTGGGCTCCTACGGCACGCACAACGCCCTGGGGCTCGCCAAGTTCAAGCGCGCGCGGTTCCTGGTCTCGTCCACCTCCGAGGTCTACGGCGACCCGCTGGTCCACCCGCAGCACGAGGACTACTGGGGCAATGTGAACCCCATCGGCCCGCGCGGCGTGTACGACGAGGCGAAGCGCTACGCGGAGGCGCTCACGATGGCGTATCACCGCCAGCAGGGCGTGGACACGGTCGTCGCCCGCATCTTCAACACCTACGGGCCACGCATGCGCCCCAACGACGGCCGTGCCGTGCCGACCTTCATCCGTCAGGCGCTCGAGGGCGAGCCGCTCACCGTGTTCGGCGACGGGTCCCAGACGCGGTCGTTCTGCTACGTGGACGACCTCATCGAGGGCCTGTACCGGCTCGCCTGCAGCGGCGTCCACCAGCCGGTGAACCTCGGCAACCCGCAGGAGTACACGCTCTCGCAGCTCGCCGACACGGTGGTGGAGCTCACCGGCGGCGCGAGCGGCATCATCTACGAGGCGCTGCCGACGGACGACCCCAAGAGGCGCTGCCCGGACATCACGCGGGCAACGGAGCTGCTGGACTGGGCGCCCACGGTGCCGCTGCGAGACGGCCTCCTGGCGACGGTCGAGTTCGAGCGCTGCCGCACGCCGCACTGAGAGGCGCAGGCGCGGGGGGCGGAGGACGCGTACGCAAGAGAGGGCCGGGAGAGCAGCCCATGGCTGCCCGCCCGGCCCTCCCTGTGAGGCGGTCTACTTCTTGACGGTCATCACGCTGCTGAAGCCTGTCTCGTTGGCGGCGAACTGCGCGTTCGCCCCCGTGGAGGCCTTGAACTTGTACTTGCCGGTCTTGCTGATCTTGATGCTCGCCATGTACTCGGTGCCGTCCATGGTAGCGGTGTATGTCTTGTAGCTGGAATAGGTGCCACTGCTGTTCTTGCGGTAGGCCTTGATCTTGACCGTCGGGCTGACGCCCTCGCCGGGCTTGACCGTGCCCTTTGCCGTGAACTTCTTGCCGCTCTTGATGCTCGACGGGACCGTCGGCTTGCCGAGCGACGGCTTGACCTGCACGGGGATGGCGTCGCTGATGGAGGCCAGGTACTGGGCGTCGCCCGCCCACTGGAAGCGGTAGTACGTGGTCTGGAGCGGCATCACGGCGACCGAGTAGGTGCCGGTGTAGTAGGCGCTCTCTGACGTGGTCACCTTGTAGAGGACCTCGTAGGACCCACTCTGCGTAGTGGCCTGCGCGAAGTCGACCCACAGGCCGCCGACCGCCACGCTGTCGCTCATCAGCGTGCCGTTGAGAGTCACGCCATTACCGTAGGTGATGATCTTGCTCGCCGGGCTGACGGTCCACTCCGTCTCGGCCGGCGCCGCCAGCGCCGGCGCCGCCAGCATGGCGACCACTACGACCGCGACCGCGGTCACCATCATGAGCCTGAACGTGCGAGAAGCCTTCCTCCGTGCTCTCATCTGCCCCTCCCTGCTAGCTTGACTGTCCGGCGCCAGTGGCGGCGCGAGACGCAGCGGCTGACGTGCCGTGCGAGGCGTCGGCTGAGTACCGGTAGTGCGAGGTGTAGTAGTACTTGTCGCGCGAGCTGCCGGCGGCCGAGCGCACGACGATGCCCATCATGGCACACGGCAAACGGTAGAGCTGGTCGGCGGCGGCCTGGAGGACGGGGCGCCGCGCCTTCTCCATGTCCACCAGGAAGATCAGCCCGTCCACCTCCGAGGCCAGCGCCGCCGTGTCTCCGACGGCGAGCATGGCCGGCGAGTCGACGAGGAGCATGTCGCACTCGTCGCGCAGCCGGCCGAGCATCTGGGAGAACCGCTGCGAGGCGATGATCTCGCCGGGGTTGGGCGGGATCGGTCCGCTGGTGAGCACCCACAGCCGGGTGACCGCTCCGGTAGCGGCCGTCCAGCTGGTGAAGTCGGCCTGCGTGCCGTTCCCGTCCGCGGAGATCACCTGGACGGACTGCAGCGTGTCGACCAGGTCGGCTTCGCCGACGGCGACGTTGCTGGCGCCGACCTCGTTCTCCAGGCCGAACAGCCTGTGCTGGCGTGGACGCCGCAGGTCGGCGTCCACGACGATGACCTTCTTGCCGGCGAGCGCCAGCGTCACGGCGAGGTTGGCGATGGTGACGCTCTTGCCCTCGCCCTGCAGGCTGCTGGTGACGAGCAGCGACTTGACGGTGCCGTCGACGTCCATGAAGGCGAGGTTGGTGCGCATCAGCCGGAACGACTCGGCGACGGGGTCGGCGGGGTGCTCGAGGGTCACCAGCTTGGGCGACTTGGCCTGCTCGCGCGAGAGGCGCGGCACGCGCGCGAGCACCGGCTGGCGGAGCATCGCGGCGACGTCGTCCGGCCGCCGCACGCGCGTGTCGAACTGCTCGAGCAGGAAGGCGAGCCCGATGCCGGCGAAGAGGCCGACGCCGAAGCCGAGGATGGCGCTGCGCAGCGGCTTCGGCGCGATCGGCGTCTCGGGGCACCGTCGCCGGGCACGAGCACGCGGAAGTTGCCGGTGACGGTGTCCCTGAGGATCTGCAGGTCCTGCAGGCGCTGCGCCAGGATGATGTAGTCCGACGTGACTCCTTCGCGCGCCCTTGTAGTTGCGCAGCTTCTTGCTCGACCGCATCGATGGCGCCGGAGATCCGGCTCGTCATGTTCTCCTTGCGCCAGTCCACGAACTGCTCGGCATAGGTCTGCGCCACGGCCGCGGAGTACTCCGCGTCGCCGCTCGTGGCGATCACCGAGACGACGTTGGACGACTGCGTGCCGGTCGGCGGTCTGGTCCTGAGCCACCTCGGCACGGACCTCGTAGCCGCTCGTGGGCAGCCCCTTGTCCTCCAGAGCCGTGGTGACGCGGTTGGTGATGGTGGGGCTCTGGATGATGGCGTTGACCGAGTTGAGCTCCGTGAGTGCGCTGCGTCGGGTCCGTGTAGGACTGCCCGGTGAGCGGATTGGCGACGTCGAGCTGCTGCTCGTAGATGAGGTCGGCCTGCGCCTCGTAGACCTTGGCCTGCCGGTAGCTGAAGCCGAACGCCGCGACCGTCGCCACCACGGTGACGAGGATGATGATCCACTTGCGGCGCCACATGACGCCGAGGTAGTCCCGCAGCGTCAGGCCTTCGCGCTCGTCGTCGGCCTGACGGTACTCGGGGGGTGTCGCCACGTTCACACTCCTGGCTGCCAGGGATTCGTGCCTCAGCGCCGCCGGACGACGCCCCGCTAAGCCTACCAGCAGCGCGCGGCGCGGCAAAGATCGACACGGATGCGCCAGCGCCGTGCGCGCGCAGGGGATCGAGAACCATGTAGACTCCGGCCCGTATCGCCTGCATACCACCTGCCCATCGACCCAGCGCAAGCGTGCCGCCACCGTGCGCATCACGCCGGGCCAGCTCGGCAAGGCTGGCGCCTCTGCCTGCTGCCGCATCCTGCGCTCTTTGCCGGTCTGTGCGTGGCCTGGCGGACGCCCGCGCCGGCGCCGGCGTGGTCCAAGGGGCTCATCGACGTGCAGCTCGAGGCCGAGCCGGCAGAGTCCACCGCCCGCGCGGGCATGATCCGGGAGATCGACCGCGGGCTCGGGGCACGCTGGGTGCGCGTCGATCGTCGACTGGAGCCGCCTCGAGCCGACGCGCGGAGCCTACGCGCCCGCCGAGCTTGCGCGCCTCGACGCCCTCGTCGACGACCTGCACGCCGCCGGCGTCAAGGTCATCCTCACGACCTGCTACCTGCCCGACTGGGCGACCGACTCGTACTGGTGGTCGCATCCGCCGGCCGGCTTCGCCGAGGGGCCACAGGCCTTCTACCCGATCCGCGACGGCGCCCTCAGGGACTACGGCGACCTCGCCGAGTTCCTCGCGCGCCGCTACAAGGGCCGGCGCAGGCGCTCGAGTGCTGGAACGAGCCCAACCTGTGGCCGTACATCTATCCCCAGCGCACCGCCGGCGACCCCTACTTCGCCGCTCGCGTGTACCTGCGCATGCTCAAGGCGTTCCACGCCGGCGTGGCGCGCGCCCACACGGGCGTGCGCGTCGTCGCCGGCGCCACCGCCCCTGTCGGCCTGGACGACATCTACCGCACCAGCCCGCAGCGCTTCGCCCGCTTCCTGCAACGAGCGCGACGCCGGGCGCTACTTCGACGTCTACTCCCACCATCCGTACACGCCCGGCGGGTCGATCTACACCGCCCCCGACCAGCCGCCCAACGACCCCTCGCACACGGTCACGCTCTACAACCTGCGCACGCTGCTGCGCCTCTTCCCCGGCAAGCCCTTCTACCTCACGGAGTACGGCTACAACACGCAGCCCAACCTCGTCTTCGGCCTCTTCGTCGGCGAGCAGGTCCAGGCTCGCTACCTGACGACGGCGTACCGCTACGCGGCGCGCTACCCCCAGGTGAAGCTGCTCGTGTGGTTCCTGGTGCGCGATGCGAAGCCGGCCTCGGGGCCGGCGAATCTCGGCGTGTACACGGGCCTGAGGCGACCAGATGGATCGCGCAAGCCGGCCTGGTACGCGTTCCGGC
>CAWCAH010000011.1:0-132994 GCA_963793605.1 uncultured Thermoleophilia bacterium | reverse complement strand
GCACCGACATCAGCGACATCCTGTTCGGCACGCCGTCTCCGCTCTCGTCGGAGGTCAACCTCGGGGTGCTCAAGGACGACCAGGTCAACGTGATCGTCCACGGTCACGAGCCGACGCTGTCGGCCATGCTCGTCGAGGCGGCGCGCGACCCCGAGCTGATAGCCGAGGCCAAGGCGGCCGGCGCGGAGGGCATCAACCTCGCCGGCATCTGCTGCACCAGCAACGAGATCCTCATGCGCTACGGCATCCCGGCGGCCGGCAACTTCCTGCACCAGGAGCTCGCCGTGCTCACCGGCGCTGTGGAGGTCATGGTCGTCGACGTGCAGTGCATCATGCAGGCGCTCGGGCCGCTCGCGCAGCGCTTCCACACCAAGCTGGTCACGACGTCACCCAAGGCCAAGATCCCGGGCGCGACCCACGTCGAGTTCGACGAGCACCGCGCCCCCGAGACCGCCCACGAGATCGTGCGCATGGCCATAGCCAACTACGCCAACCGCGGCCCCGTGCACATCCCGGACTTCCACGAGCCGCTCGTGGCCGGGTTCAGCCACGAGTACCTCAACTACATGCAGGGCGGGTTCCACCGCGGCTCGTTCCGCCCGCTCAACGACGCGGTCATCGCCGGCCGCATCCGCGGCCTGGCCGGCGTGGTGGGCTGCAACAACGTGCGCGTCACGCAGGACGAGGGCATCGTCGAGATGATCAAGCGCTTCATCGCCGACGACGTCATGGTCGTGGTGACGGGCTGCGCCGCCAACGCCGGCGCCAAGGCCGGCTATCTGAGCCCCGAGATCCTCGACCACGCCGGCCCCGGCCTGCGCGAGGTGATGGAGGCCATCGGCATCCCTCCGGTGCTGCACCTGGGCTCCTGCGTGGACAACTCGCGCATCCTCACGGTGCTCACGCAGGTGGCCACCGAGGGCGGCCTGGGCGAGGACATCGACGACCTGCCGGCTGTGGGCCTCTGCCCCGAGTGGATGTGCGAGAAGGCCATCGCCATCGGCACCTACTTCGCCGCCTCCGGCGCCCACGTGATCTTCGGCGTGAGCAGCCCGGTCGAGGCCTCGAGCGTGGCGACCAGGCTCATGACCACCGGGTGGGAGGAGATGGTCGGCGGCGACCTCGAGTTCATCCCGGACTGGGATGCGATGTACGCGCGCTCGCTCGAGCTCATCGACGGCAAGCGCGCGGCTCTGAAGCTCCCGGCCTACGACCCGAGCCAGTACGGCGACAGCGGCGACAGCCTCTTCTTCGCCGAGATCAAGAAGTACCTCGCCGACAAGGCCGCCGAGGCCGAGCGTGGCGTGGAGGTCGTCGGCTCGCCGGTGTACCCGCTCGCCGACGGCCACTCGCACGACCACGGCGAGGGCCACGCGCACCCGCACGGCACCACGCCCACGGCGAGGGGGAGGCCTGATGTCACGGTACATCGCGACCCGGGCCATCCGCGGCGCCCAGGGCATGGTCCGCGAGGCCGATGAGGCCGTGAACGCGGCCCTGGCCGAGCTCGGACCCGGACGCCCCTGTCGCCTTCACCAACACCGCCTACTACCTGCCGGTGATCTACGCGTTCACCGGCCAGAAGGTGGAGAAGCTCGGCGACCTGCCGGCGGTGATCGAGCGCGCCAAGAGCCTCATCCACCCCATCCCCAGCGACCAGATGTGGCTGCCGTACCTCGGCGAGACGCTCGACAGCGGCGTCGCCACCCTCTTCGCCGAAGAGGCCATGGAAGGCGTGCGCTTCGCGCGCGGCACCGAGCCGCAGGTCATCAAGCTCGACCAGGCGCGCGCCGACAAGGCCCGTTTCACCGGCGGCGACCTCGGCGTGCACGGCGACAAGATGAAGCTCAACGGCCCGATCGACGACATCCAGCTGCGGGCCTGGGGCATCCAGCTCGTGGACGGGCGCATGCCCGGGTTCTGCGCCATCGTCGGCTGCGCCAAGAGCAACGAGGTGGCGGTCAAGATCGTCCGCGAGCTGCAGAGCCGCGGCATCCTCATCTTCCTGAGCGGCAACGTCAACGGGCGGAGCATCATCCACCAGTTGCAGGAAGAGGGCATCCAGCTGGGCTACGACACCTTCACGGTGCCGTTCGGCATCGACACCATCTCCGCCGTGTACGCCCTCGGGTTCGCCGCCCGCTCGGCGCTCACGTTCGGCGGCATGGACGCCGGCAACGCGCGCAAGATCATGCTGTACAACAAGTACCGCGTGTTCGCCTTCGTGCTCGCGCTCGGCGAGGTCGACGACCTCAAGTACGCCACGGCGGCCGGCGCCATCAGCTTCGGGTTCCCGACCATCGCCGACACGCGCATCCCGCAGATCCTGCCGACCGGCGTCACGACCTACGAGCACGTCGTGAGCATGCCGTTCGACGAGATCCCGGGCGCGGACGACATGGAGCGCACGGAGAAGCTCATCCAGCGCTGCATGGAGGTCCGCGGCGTCAAGGTCAAGATCGCCAAGGTGCCGATCCCCGTCAGCTACGGATCGGCCTTCGAGGGCGAGCGCATCCGCAAGGACATCATGTACGCCGAGTTCGGCGGCAAGCGCTCCAACGCGTTCGAGTTCCTGCGCATGAAGCCGGCGGACGAGGTCGAGGACGGCAAGATCACCGTCAGCGGCACCGACATCGACGGCATGGAGGAGGGCGGCGCCCTGCCGCTCGGCATGGTCGTCGACGTCAGCGGCCGCAAGATGCAGACCGACTTCGAGCCGATCCTCGAGCGCCAGTTCCACTACTTCATCAACGGCGTGGAGGGCATCCAGCACAACGGCCAGCGCGACATCGCCTGGACGCGGATCAGCAAGAGCACCGTCGGCAAGGGGTTCCGCCTGGAGCACTTCGGCAAGGTCATCCACGCGCGCATCCACGAGGTGTTCGGCAACATCGTGGACAAGGTGCAGGTGCACCTCACGACCGACCAGGCCGAGGTCGATGCGCTGCTCGAGGAGGCGCGCGTCGCCTACGCCGAGCGCAACGAGCGCATCGCCAACCTCACCGACGAGTCGGTCGACACGTTCTACAGCTGCCTGCTCTGCCAGAGCTTCGCGCCCAACCACGTCTGCGTCATCAACCCCGAGCGCGTGGGCCTGTGCGGCGCGTACAACTGGCTCGACTGCAAGGCGAGCTTCGAGATCAACCCGACGGGGCCCAACCAGCCGGTGCCCAAGGGACTCGTCATCGACCCCGTGATGGGCGAGTTCAGCGGCCCCAACGAGTACATCTACCAGAACTCCAACCAGTCGGTGGAGCGGGTGACCCTCTACTCGATCATGGAGGCCCCCCTGACCTCGTGCGGCTGCTTCGAGGCCATCATGGTTCTCGTTCCCGAGGCCAACGGCTTCATGGTCGTCAGCCGCGAAGACCCGAGCATGACGCCCTGCGGCATGACGTTCAGCACGCTCGCCGGCACCGCCGGCGGCGGCATGCAGACGCCCGGCATGATGGGCATGGGCAAGTACTACCTCACGAGCAAGAAGTTCATCTCCGGCGACGGCGGCATGAAGCGCATCGTCTGGCTGAGCTCCAACCTGCGCGAGAGCATGCGTCCGGCGCTCCAGGAAGTGTGCGAGCGGGAGGGCGACCCCGACCTGCTGAGCAAGATCGCCGACGAGACCGTGGCCACCTCGGTGGAGGAGCTCCTGCCCTTCCTCGAGGAGAAGGGGCACCCGGCCCTGACCATGGACCCGCTGTTCTGATGCGGCGCTCCGAGAAGACGCCGCAGACCAGGCCCGTTCTCCTGACACCCGGAGGGTGCAGATGACAGTCGAGATCCCAGTAGAGAAGTGGTCCGGCGCCGTGCGTGAGGTCACGCTCGGCAGCAGCTACGGCGGTGGGACGCGTGGCAGCACCGTGACCGTGGGCGGAGAGACCGCACTGCCGTTCCTCGGCTTCGAGGGCGCCATGCCCCATCGGCCGGCGATCGCCGTGGAGGTGCAGGACGTGCGCCCCGAGGACTGGTCGGCCGAGCTGCAGGCGGCGTGGGGCGACGCCATGGACGACGCCGCCACGTGGGCGCAGAAGGCCGTGGAGGCCGGAGCCGACCTGATCGCCCTGAAGCTCCGCAGCTGTCACCCCGACCAGGGCGACGGCTCGTGCGAGGACGCCGTACGCACAGTGGAGCGCGTGCTGGCCGCCGTGCCGGTGCCGCTCATCGTGTACGGGCCCGGCTCGGCCGACAAGGACAACGAGGTGCTCGTCGCCGTCGCCGAGAAGACGAAGGGCGAGCAGCTCGCCCTCGGCCTCTGCGAGGACAAGAACTACCGCACCATCGTCGCCGCGGCGCTCGGCAACGGGCACGTGGTGATCGCCCAGACGCCGATCGACGTCAACCTGGCCAAGCAGCTCAACATCCTCATCAGCGACATGGGCCTGCCGCTCGAGCGCGTGCTGATGGACCCCAACACCGGCGCCCTGGGCTACGGCCTCGAGTACACGTACTCGGTGATGGAGCGCCTGCGCCTGGCCGCCCTCATGGGCGACACGATGACGCAGCAGCCGATGATCTGCACAGCCGGGGAAGAGGCGTGGCGCCAGAAGGAGGCGCGCGCCGAGGGCGACGTGCCCGAGGCGTGGGGCGCGCTCGCCGAGCGCGGCGTCGCCTGGGAGATCAGCACGGCGACGACGCTGCTCGAGTCCGGCGCCGACATCCTGGTCCTGCGGCACCCGGCCGGCGTGAGCGCCATGCGCGAGGCCATCGACGACCTGACGAAGGGAGCCTGAGCGATGGCCCTCAGCGGACTCCAGATCTACAAGCTGCTGCCCCAGACGAACTGCAAGGAGTGCGGGTTCCCGACCTGCCTCGCCTTCGCCATGAAGCTGGCGCAGAAGGGCACCGAGCTCGACAAGTGCCCGTACGTGAGCGACGAAGCCAGGACGGCGCTGGACGCCGCGTCGGCGCCGCCGATCAAGCTCGTCACGATCGGCGCCGGCGACCGCGCCTTCGGGGTCGGCAACGAGACGGTGATGTACCGGCACGAGAAGACGTTCGTCCACCAGCCCGGCCTCGTGGTGCGCGTCAAGAGCGACGCCGCCGACCTCGCCGACGTGGCGGCGCGCGTGGCCGCCTACAGCGTCGAGCGCGTCGGCATGACGCTCACGCTCGACGGCCTCGCCGTCGAGGACGCCGGCGGCGGCGCCGACGCGTACGCCGCCGCCGTGGCCGCGGCGCGCGCAGCCGCTCCCGGCCTGCCGCTGGTGCTCATGAGCGCCGACGCGGCGGCGGTCGAGGCGGCCCTGGCCGCCGGCGCCGCCGCCGACAAGCCGCTCGTCCACGCCGCCACCGCGGCGGACTGGCAGGCGATGGCCGCGGCTGCCCTGAAGCACGGCTGCCCGCTCGCCATCAAGGTCGCCGACGGCGATCTGGACGGCCTGCTCGAGCTCTCCGGGCAGGTCCGCGGCGCCGGCGTGGAGGACCTCGTCCTCGACCCCGGCGCCACGACCCTCGCCGGCGATCTGGCCGCCGCCACGCAGCTCCGCCGGCTGGCGCTCAAGAAGGGCGCGCGGGAGCTCGGCTACCCGCTCGTCGCCGTCGCGGCGGCGCCGACCTGGCAGGCCGAGCTGGTGCGCGCCACCCAGGCCGTCGGCAAGTACGCCGGCGTCATCATCGTCGACCACTTCGAGCCGGCGATGCTCTACGCGCTGCTCACGCTGCGCCAGAACATCTACACCGACCCGCAGAAGCCGATCCAGATGGAGCCCAAGCTCTACGAGATCGGCGCCGTGACCGCCGACAGCCCGGTGCTCATCACGACCAACTTCTCGCTCACCTACTTCTCGGTGGCGGGCGAGGTGGAGGGCGCCGGCATCCCCACGTGGCTGCTCGTCGCCGACAGCGACGGCCAGTCCGTGCTCACCGGCTGGGCGGCCGGCAAGTTCGACGCCGAGAAGATCGCCAAGACGGTCAAGGGCTCCGGCATCGAGCAGAAGGTCAGCCACAAGAAGCTCGTGATCCCGGGCCACGTGGCCGGGCTCTCGGGTGAGGTCGAGGAGGAGCTGCCCGAGTGGAAGATCATGGTCGGGCCCCGCGACGCCGTCGACATCCCCAACTACATCAAGAACGTCTGGGGCGCCTGACGGATCATGCGGCGCCCGTGCTCTGAGAAGGAGGCCTCGTGAACGAGGCCCCGGCCAAGCCCCGGACGGCGATGGCGAACATCACGTTCACGCCGTCCGGAGAGACGATAGAGGTGCCCAGAGGCACGAGCCTGCTCGACGCGGCGATCCTCTGCGAGCTGGACGTCCCTGCCCCGTGCGCGGGGCAGGGACGCTGCGGCCGCTGCAAGGTGCGCGTCGTGAGCGGCGAGGTGGAGCGGCGCAGCAGCGCCGCGCTCTCGGGCGCCGACATCCTCGAGGGGTGGGCCGTCGCCTGCCAGACCTACGCCGGCGAGGGCGCCGTCGAGGTGGAGGTGCCGGAGCGGCGCAAGGAGAAGGCTCGGCCGCACGGACACGCCGTCGCCGAGCCCGAGTCGCTGCCCATCACCTGCGACTACAGGCAGGACCCTGCGGTGCGGCTGTTCGAGCTGGACATCGAGCCGCCGTCGCTCGACGACCAGACGGCGGACTTCGACCGGCTGCGCCGCGCTCTACAGCAGCAGCACGGCATCGAGGAGCTGCGCGCCGAGCTGCCCGAGCTCGCGCACCTGGGCACGGCGCTGCGCCACGCCAACTGGAGAGTCACCGTGGCGCTCGAGATGCGCGACTGGGTGTACGGCAGCTACCTGCCGCCGCGCCTGCTGCGCGTCTACCCGACGGCGTTCCCGCAGGCCAGCATGGGCCTCGCCGTCGACCTCGGCACCACCGGCGTCGTCGCCTACCTGCTCGACTTCCCGTCCGGACGCGTGGTCGACTCGGCCGGCGCCTACAACAAGCAGATCGCCTGCGGCGAGGACGTCATCAGCCGCATCATCTACGCCAAGCGCAAGGGTGGCCTGGATCGTCTGCACAAGCTCGCCATCGAGTCCATCAACGACCTGGTCGAGGAGCTGCGCGAGCGCAACCGCATCGAGCCGCGCGAGATCCACGAGGTGGCCGTCGCCGGCAACACGACGATGGTCCACCTGCTGCTCGGCATGGAGCCGCGCTACCTGCGCGAGGAGCCGTACATCCCGGCCATCAGCGCGCCGCCCAAGCTCATGGCGGGGGAGCTGGGGCTCAACGTGAACCCGGTGGCGCGCGTGCACATCCTGCCTTCCGTGGGCGCCTACGTGGGCGGCGACATCACCGCCGGCGTCATCTCGTCGGGCATGTACGCCACCGACAAGCTCACGCTGTTCATCGACATCGGCACCAACGGCGAGATGGTGCTCGGCAACAAGGACTGGCTGCTCTCGTGCGCCTGCTCCGCCGGCCCCGCCTTCGAGGGCGGCGGCGTGGGCGACGGCATGCGCGCCTCACCGGGCGCCATCGAGGACGTCTTCATCGACGACGCCACCTGGGAGCCGACGTTCCGCACCATCGACGAAGCCCCGGCCGTGGGCATCTGCGGCAGCGGCCTCATCGACCTGCTCGGCGAGCTGTTCGTCACCGGGCTGCTGGGCAAGTCCGGGCACCTCGACATCGAGGCGCCGACGGCGCGCATCCGCGTCACCGGCGGCGTGCCCGAGTACGTGGTGTGCCGGGCCGGAGAAGGCGGCGCGGAGAAGGACATCGTCCTCACCGAGTCGGACATCTCCAGCCTGGTGCGCGCCAAGGCGGCCATCTACGCCGGGTTCGAGGTGCTCTGCACCTCCGTCGGCGTGGACCTCGCCGACGTGGAGCAGATCTTCATCGGCGGCGCGTTCGGCCAGTACCTCAACGTGGAGAAGGCCATCCGCATCGGCCTGCTGCCGGACCAGCCGGTGGAGAAGTTCCACTTCCTCGGCAACACCAGCGTGCTGGGAGCGTTCATCACGCTGCTCTGCGTGAACATCCGCCACGAGGTCATCGACGTGGCGGGCAAGATGACCTACCTGGAGCTGAGCGCCGACAACACGTTCATGGACGAGTACACCTCGGCGCTCTTTCTCCCGCACACCGATCTCAGCGGATTCCCGAGCGTGCGCGCGGCCCTGGCCGAGCGCGGCCGCGGGAGCGGAAACGGAGGCTGACCAATGACCACCACGATCGCCGTCGCCGGCAAGGGGGGGACCGGCAAGACCACACTGGCCGGCCTGCTCATCCGCCGGCTGGCGGAGGCTCAGGCCGGCCCGATCCTCGCGATCGACGCCGATCCCGCGAGCAACCTGAACACCGTCCTCGACCTGCCGCTGGAGAAGACCGTGGGCGACGTGCGCGAGGAGACCGGCGAGAAGGCCCGCGCCAACCTGCTGGAGGCGGGCATCGCCAAGAGCGACCTCCTCGACTACGAGATCAACTCGAGTCTGGTCGAGGGCACCAACGTCGACCTGCTCGCCATGGGTCGCCCCGAGGGGCCCGGCTGTTACTGCGCCGCCAACAGCATGCTGCGGCTCATCATCGACAAGATCGCCGACAGCTACCCGTGGGTCGTGATCGACAACGAGGCCGGGCTGGAGCATCTCTCCCGGCGCACGACCCGCGACGTCGACGTGCTCTTCATCGTCAGCGACGCCACGGTGCGCGGCATCACGACCGCGGGTCGCGTCGCCGCGCTGCTCGGCGAGCTCGAGACCAAGGTGGGGCGGCACTACCTGATCGTCAACCGTGCCGCCCAGGGTCTCACGCCCGAGCTCGAGGCCGTGATCGCCGAGAACGGGCTCGACCTGCTCGCCGTCCTGCCGGACGACCCGGCGGTCGCCGAGTTCGACGCCGCCGGCAAGCCGCTCGTCGGCCTGCCGGCCGACAGCACACTGAGCGCGGCGCTGGAGCCTGTCGTCGCCGCCGCGCTCGTCACACCCCAGCAGAAGGAGGCCGCCGGTGCTCATCATCGGTGAGAACATCCACATCATCGCCCCGCCGGTGAAGGCGGCCATCGAGGCTCGCGACGCCAGGACCATCCAGGCGATGGCCGTGGCCCAGGTCGAGGCCGGCGCCGGCATCGTCGACCTCAACATCGGCCCGCAGAAGAAGCTCGGCCACGAGGTCATGCCGTGGATCGTCCAGGCGGTGCAGGAGGTCGTGGACGTCCCGCTCTCGCTCGACACCACCAACTTCGCGGCGATGGAGGAGGGCCTCAAGGTCTGCAAGCAGCCGGCGATGCTCAACTCCGCCTCGGCCGACCCCGACCGCTGCGACAGCGTGATGCAGCTGGCGGCGAAGTACGGCGCCAGGGTGATCGCCCTGACGATGGGCGTGGACGGCATCCCGACGACGGCCGACGGCCGCGCCGGCATCGCCATGGAGACGCTGCTGCCGGCGGCCGAGGCGGCCGGCCTCCCCGTGGCGGACATCTTCCTCGACCCGCTCGTCCTGGCGGTGAACTGCAACCAGGACGTGGCCATGGAGACCGTCGAGGCCGTGCGCATGTTCAAGATGATGGCCGACCCGCCGCCGACCACCGTGATCGGCCTCTCCAACATCTCCAACGGCGCGCTGCCGGAGGTCCGTCCGCTGATCAACCGCGTGATGATGGTGATGGCCATGGGCGCGGGGCTCGACAGCGCCATCGCCGACCCGCTCGACGCCGTGCAGAACGAGTGGATCCGCATCGCCGAGCAGCACGACGACAGCACGCCGCTGGGCAAGCTCATCGTCGCGCTGTACGACGCGGTCGCGGCGATGGACACGCTCGACCAGTCGGCCGTCGACATGGGCGACCAGGAGCAGGTCGAGGTCTGGAAGACCTACCGCATGCTCACCAACGAGACCCTCTACGCGGACTCGTACCTGCAGCTCTGAGCCGCGGCTGAAGCCTGAGCGGGCCCGGGGGGACACGCTCAGTGCATGCCGACCGGGGGGACGGACGGCATGAAGAAGGGCCGGGGCGGCGCTGGCGCCGCCCCGGCCCTCACTGCGTCCGCGGCCCGGCCGTCGATCGCCGGTCAGCCGCCGCGCGCCGGTCAGCCGTCGATCGCCGGAGGGTCGGCCGTGTCGTCCTCGATCCACTGCCGGCCCACGGAGCACTTCTCGGCTGCGGCGCACCAGGCGGCGCAGCCGACGTCCTGCTTGGGGTTGGGTACGCAGGCGCCGCAGGAGCGGCAGTAGCGGCGCGCGTCGTCCTTGAAGAACTCGACGAGCGCGCCGCAGTTGGCGCACGGCACCTCGAAGATGTCGTCCGCGGTCCAGCTGCTCCTGTCCTGTCCCGGACAGCCTCTGTCCATGCCCATGGTCCGCCTCCTCGCGAGGGGGCCGGCTCGCCTGCGGCCGCCGGCCCGAGCGCCGTCGTGCAGTTCGAGCATACCCCTGCGCGTATGCCTGAGGCATGACCTTGGTCAATCGATGCGCGCTGCCGAGGCTGGTGTGTGGTGCACCTGCGGCGCCTCCGCAGCTCAATCCTCGAAGCCGCCGTCGCTGAAGCCCGAGTGGCGGCCCCAGTCGAAGTCGCACCACTCGGTGGCCGTGTAGGTCATGCTCGCGGTGAGCGGCTCGCCCAGGCTCCGAGGTGATGCCGCTGCGGGTGCATCACGAACGGCTCGGCCTTGTGCCGGCTGCTCGCCGTGTCCCACTGGCTCTCGGGGATCTCGTCGCACTTGCGCAGCAGCAGGTCCCACTCCTCGTCGACGAACCCCTGGAGCTGCTCGACGATGTGCTCGTTGCCGGGCAGCGCCAGGTGGGCGAACCGGCCCTGGCGCTCCAGCCACTCGCCGAGCGGCCGCTTGTGCCGCGGCCGGTAGGTGAGCCGGTACCTGCCCTCGTTCACCTCGAAGAGCGGCCAGTAGCAGGTGTCGGTGGCGAGGCGCGCCAGCGACGACGGCCTCGTCGTTCTCCGTCCGCCAGCCGCGCGGGCAGGGCGCGAGCACGTTGAGGAAGGTGGGGCCGTCGATGGCCAACGCCTTGGACGCCTTGTGCGTGAGGTCCTGCGGGTCGTGCGGTGAGGACTGCGCCACGTAGGGCAGGCGGTGCGCGACCATGATCTCGGTGAGGTTCTTGCTGTGGCCGAGCTTGCCCGGGATCTCCGTGCCGACCGGGCTGGTGGTGGTCCAGGCGCCCTGCGGCGTGGCGGACGAGCGCTGGAAGCCGGTGTTCATGTAGCCGCCGTTGTCGTAGCACACGTACAGCATCTGGTGGCCGCGCTCCATGGCGCCGGAGAGCGCCTGCAGGCCGATGTCGTAGGTGCCGCCGTCGCCGCCGAAGGCGATGAACTTGACCTTCTCCTCGAGCTTGCCGCGCTTGTAGAGCGCGCGGAAGGCGGTCTCGACGCCGCTCAGCGTGGCGGCCGCGTTCTCGAAGTTGGTGTGGATGTAGCTGCCCTTCCAGGCGGTGTACGGGTACCGGGTGGTCGAGACCTCGAGGCAGCCGGTGGCGCCGGAGACGACGTAGTGGCTGTCGACCTGGCTGAGCACCTGGTTCACGACGAGGGGAGCGGCGCAGCCGCTGCACAGGCCGTGGCCGGCGGAGAGCTGCGGCGTCCTGGTGGCCTCATGCTGCACGCGCCGGCGGTGCTCGTGGTAGAGCTCCGTGGGCACGAGCGCGTCGAACCTGCAGGCCTCCATGCAGTGGTTGCAGGTGACGCAGCGGCGTTCGTCGAGGGTGATCGTGCCGGCGAAGTGCCGCTCCTTGCCCTTGCCGTGCGAGCGCGACTTGTCCATGCGCACGTCGATGCAGTCCACGGGGCACGCCTTCTGGCAGGCGCCGCAGAAGGTGCAGGCGTGGGCGCCGTCTCGGTGCGGCGCAGGTCGAACAGGCCGACGCCGGGGAGCTTGTGCTGCAGGTCCCGGACGGCGAAGCTGTTCTCCGGGATGGGATGGCCGTAGAGGATGGCGTGCTTCTCGTCGGCAGGCGTGGGGGTCTTCGGCCTCGCGCTCATGTCGTCGTCCTCGCTGTCGGGTGAAGCGGACTTTTTCACTCCGCTACTGGGGGAAGGGGAGAAGGTACCATGCCGGTAGGTGGCCGACAAGTGTCGGCTTGCCCACTCTCAAGGGGCGTGCGACGGCGGATGCGGTGCACCCGCACGCCTCAGTAGACTCACGGCATGGCTGACGACCCGACGTCCCTGCACGCACCCGGCGGCTCCCCCCGCGTGCCTCATTCGACGCGGCGTGACGCGGCGGTCGCCGCCGCGCTGGTCGTGGTCCTCACGCTCTCCATCCAGACGGGCTCGGCCCTGGCCGTCAAGGTCATCGACTCGGTCGGCGTGTTCGAGGCGTTGTGGCTGCGCACGGCCTTCGCCGCGCTCATCCTGGTGATCGTGCGCCCCGGGGCCCTGCGGAGGCTGCCGCCCAAGGGTCATCGCCTGCCGCTGGCCGCGCTCGCGCTGACCCTCTTCCTGATGAACCTCTGCTTCTACGGCGCCATCAGCCGGATCCCGGTAGGCATCGTCGTGGCGATCGAGTTCGTCGGCCCGCTCGGAGTGGCCGTGCTCGGCACACGGCGCCGGCTCGACTGGCTGTGGATCGTGCTGGCCGGCGCGGGCGTCGTCGTCCTTGCCGGCCCCTCCGGCTCGGCCACGGGCGTCGGCCTGCTGCTGGCCCTCTCCGCCGGCGTCTGCTGGGGCGTCTACCTGCTGCTGGCCAAACGCGCCGTGACCGGCATGGACCCGCTCTCGGTCACCGCACTCATGATGGTCGGCGCGACCATTCTGGCCACCCCGCTGCTGGCGATCGACGGCGTCAAGCTCGCGGGGCACTGGGACGCCGTGGCGCTCGGCATCGTCATCGCCGTCATGTCCTCCGCCTTCCCGTACTGGCTCGAGATGGTCGCGATCCGCCGCGTGCGCGCGGCCACCTACGGCGTGCTGCTGAGCATCGAGCCGGCGGTCGCCGCGCTGGCCGCGCTCGTAGTGCTCGGCCAGCGCATCTCGCCGCTCGAGGCGGCGGCGATGGCCGCCGTCATGGCCGCCGCCGCCGGCGCCAGCTGGACGACCGGCGGCGCCGCCGAACAGGGCGTCGACCTGCCCGCGCCCTGAGCCGCCTGGACGCATGGTCCGTTGCCGCCGGCGCTGCGCCGCCGCCCCTGCTGGCGGAGCCGCGCCGGCTCTCGATAGACTCGTGTGGACCAAGCCAGACGAAAGGGGTCAAGATGGCCGAGCTCAAGGGCAGCCAGACCGAGCAGAACCTCCTCAAGGCGTTCGCCGGCGAGAGCCAGGCGCGCAACCGCTACACCTTCTACGCCAAGATCGCGGTGAAGGAGGGCTACCAGCAGATCGCCGCCATCTTCGCCGAGACCGCCGCGAACGAGGAGCAGCACGCCAAGATGTTCTTCAAGTTCCTCGAAGGCCGCATGGTCGAGATCACCGCAACGTATCCGGCCGGCAGCCTCAACGGCACCACGGCCGAGAACCTCGAGGCCGCGGCCGACGGCGAGAACGAGGAGTGGACCGACCTGTACCCGGCGTTTGCCGACATGGCCGATAGCGAGGGCTTCCCGGAGGTCGCCAAGCGCTTCCGCAACATCGCCAAGGTCGAGGCGCACCACGAGGAGCGGTACCGTGCGCTCAAGAAGAACATCGACGACGGCAAGGTCTTCGAGAAGGACGAGAAGGTCACCTGGATCTGCCGCAAGTGCGGGTTCGTGCACACCGGGACCAAAGCGCTCGCCAAGTGCCCGGCCTGCGACCACCCGACGGACTATCAGGAAGTGTACGCGGCCAACTATTGATGCCGGCGCGGCAGCGACGCCGCGCGCGGAGGGTGCGCGGACCCGCGCGCGCCCGTCAGTTGCGACTCGAGGGCGACGGCCTGCCTCAGGCGGGCCGTCGCCCTCGCTGCATTCACGACACTGTAGCGGCCGGGACTCACCGTCGCTCCGATCACGGTCCGACGCCTGAGCGGCAGGAGTGTTCATGCTGCCGGGCGCTCTTGATCCAGGTACCGGACAGGTACCTGGATTCGGCGAGGGGGACGACCAGCACGACGACGCAGGTACCCGGCGGGTACCTGAGAAGAGAGTGCCCCGCGAGCACTCACCCGCCGGCGCGAACGAGTGCTCACCCAGGCAGCGCGGGCGACTCGAGCGCGGTCTGCCCGCGCGCGGGCTACTCGAGCACGACGAACGCGTCGGCCGTCAGCTCGTACTCCTCGTCCTCGTTCAGGTCGTGGACGCGGATGCGCTCGAGCTCGCCCTCTCCGAGCAGCTCGAGCGGCTGCGCCTCAGCCAGTACCTTCACGTCGCTGAGGCGCAGGGCCGAGCGCACCGCCGGGCTCACGCTCGGCTCCTTGCCGGTCGTCATGAGCACGACGCGACCGGTGTGCTCGGTGAGGTCCATCGCCAGGCGCGCCGCGTCGTCGCCGCTGTCGAGCACGACGACGCGCTCGTCCGCGAGCACGCTCGGGTCGTCGAGTTTGCGGTAGAGGCCGTTGCCCTCGTAGACGTCGAGGTTCTGGATCTCGACCTCGGCGACCTCCGCCGGGATCGGGTGGCACGCGGTGCCGCCCGGCGTCTTCTTGGCATCCTCCGGGCCGACGCCCTCGCGCCAGTTCTTGATCGCCTCGTGCAGGGCGTCCGCCGCCAGGTTGCTGCAGTGCATCTTGATGGGCGGCAGGCCGTCCAGCGCGTCGGCCACGTCGCCGCGGCTCACCTTGAGCGCCTCGTCGAGCTGCATGCCCAGGACGAGCTCGGTGATCATGCTGGAGGTCGCGACGGCCGAGCCGCAGCCGAAGGTCTGGAACTTGATGTCCTTGATCCGGTCGTCCTCTACCTCGATGTAGATGTCCATCATGTCGCCGCACACGGGGTTGCCCACGCGGCCGACGGCGACGTTCGGGCCCTCCAGCGTACCGACGTTGCGCGGGTCGCGGAAGTGCTCGAGGGTCTTCTCGGTGTACTGCGTCGATTTCATCGGTCGGAGCCTTTCAGGTGAGCGGATGTCGCGGCGGGCGCCGTGTCGTCGGGTTCGTCGGTCACGTCGTCGCGGGAGCGTGTGTCTTGTAGAGCGGCGAGAGCGCGCGCAGGCGCTGGATCACGCCGGGGAGCGCCTCCATGATGCGGTCCACGTCCTCCAGGGTGCTCCAGCGGCCGAAGGTGAACTCGAGCGACCCGTGAGCCTCCTCGTGCAGCAGGCCGCACGAGATGAGCGTGTGCGAGGGCTCGAGCGTCTTGCAGCTGCAGGCGGAGCCGGTGGACGCGGCGATGCCGGCGTCGCGCAGCGACAGCACCATCGCCTCGCCCTCCACGCCGTGGAAGCGGAAGTGCGCGTTGTTCGGCAGGCGCTGCTCGGGGTGGCCGTTGAGGTGCGCGTCCGGGATCTCGGCGAGCACGCGCTCGACGAGCCGGTCGCGGATGGCGCGGATGCGCTCCACCTCGGCGGGCATCTCCGCGGCCATGATGTCGGCCGCCGCGGCGAACCCGGCGATGCTCGCCAGGTCCTCGCTGCCGCTAGCGCAGGCCGCGCTCCTGGCCGCCGCCGAGGAGCACCGGCGCGACCTGCACGCCCTGGCGCACGTACAGGGCGCCGAGCCCGCGCGGCCCGTAGATGTCGTTGCTCGAGAGGCTGAGCAGGCTCACCGGCACGGCGCTCGTGTCGATGGGGAGGAGTCCCTCGGCAGCCACAGCGTCGCTGTGGAGGGCGATGCCGGTGCCGTCCAGCATCTCGGCGATCTCGGCGAGGGGCTGGACGGTGCCGATCTCGCTGCTCGCCCACTGCAGCGAGACGAGGATCGTCTCGTCGGTGATGCGGGCGCGCAGCTTCTTGGGGCTCACGCGCCCGTGCAGGTCGATCGGCGCCCGCGTCACGCGGAAGCCCTGCTTCTCGAGGTACTTGGCGATGTTGAGCACGCTGATGTGCTCGGCTTCGCTGATGATCACGTGGTTGCCCTTGCGCTTGTTGCGCAGGGCGTAGCCGACGATCGCCAGGTTGGTCGCCTCGGTGGCTCCGCCGGTGAAGACGATCTCGCGCGGGTCCGCGCCGAAGAACGCGGCGACGCGCCCGCGCGCCTCCTCCAGCGCCTCGGTGGCCACATCGCCCACGCCGTGCAGCGACGCGGCGTTGCCGAACTTCTCCGTGAGGTACGGCAGCATCGCCGCGACCACGCGGGGGTCGACCGGCTTGGCGCTCTGGTAGTCGGCGTAGACGACCCCGGCGGCACGCAGCGCCGCGCCGGGGTCGGCGAGGGTCAGGACGGTGTCGTCGCTCATGGTCATGTCCTCGTCCCGCGCTCAGAACCACATCGTCGCGTCGGCGTCCAGGACGAGGTCGTTGAGCGTCGCGGCGCCGACGATCTTGACGCCGGGATCAGCTCCACGGTCTCCCAGCCGAGCATCTGCTTGCTGGCCTCGCACACGTAGACCGTGATGCCCATGTCGATCGTCTTCTGGAGCATCTCCGCGACGGTCGGGAAGCTGCCGAGCTGCATCTCCTCGGCCGCGCCCGGCTTGAGGACCGTCAGGCCCATGCCCAGGTAGTAGACGGCGGCGTCGAGGCCCATCGCCTTGGCGCTCTGCGCGAGGACGAGGGGAGAGTACTGGCGCTCGGGGGCGTTGCTGGTCTGCACGTAGAGGATGTTCTGCTGGTCGGCCATGGTGGTCCTTTCTACTTGAGTCTGCGAAGGAGGATGCGGAGCTCGACGCCGTCGTTCTCGAGCAAGACGACCTCGTGGCCGGCGCGCTTGGCGAACCGCTTGAGGTCCTCCTCGGCCGCCGGGTCGTCGGCGATGACCTCGAGCACTTCGCCGATCTCGATCGCGTCGATGCTCTCGCGCGTCTGGAACAGGGGCTCGGGACAGTACAGCCCGATGCAGTCCAGCGTGCGGGCGGGGTTGTCTGCGTCTGCCATGTGGTCTCCCTTCGCGTGGGCGGAGGCGTAGCTGCGCTCCCTCCAGCGCGGTCTATACCCGACCAACGCGGTTGGTATTCACGAGGCCCGCGGGGAGGTGTGTGCCGGACGCTGGTCCCCTATACGCTTAGGGAGATGAGCGGGCGGGGTCCGCGCGCGCTACGGGAGAGGCCGCTCGCGTTGGGCAGTTCGAGGCTCGGGAAGGAGCTGGACGTGACACGCATGGCGGACACGGTGACGGCGGAGGGCGGGCGCCTGCACTTCGACGGTGTCGACGTAGCGGCCCTGGCGGACCGCGTTGAGACGCCGCTCTTTCTCTACTCGCAGCGGCGGATCGCCGCGAACGTGGCGCGCGTGCGCGCGGCGTTCGCGGAGCGGCACGCCGCGAGCCGCGTGTTCTTCGCCGGCAAGGCCTGCTCCAACCTGTGGTTCCTGGAGCAGGTGCGCGCCGCCGGAGCCGGCGTCGAGGTCAACTCCGGCGGCGAGCTGTGGAAGGCGCTGCGCGCCGGGTTCTCGCCGGCGCAGGCCGTCTTCAACGGCGTGGCCAAGAGCCGGCGCGAGCTCGAGGAGGCGGTCGCGGCGGGGATCGCCGGCATCGTCGCCGACTCGCTCTGCGAACTGCGCCGGCTGGAGGAGGTCGCGCGCGACCTCGGGGCCCCGGCGCGCGTGCTGCCGCGCGTGGACGTCGACGTCGCCGGCGGCACGCACCCCGGCCTGGAGACGGCGAGCGGGGGCAAGGCCGGCATCGACCTCGGAGACGCGATGGAGGCGTTCCGGCTCGCCGCGGAGTCCGAGCACCTCGAGCTCGCCGGCCTGCACCTGCACATCGGCTCGCAGATCACCGCTGTGGAGCCGTATCTCAAAGCGCTCGAGGTCGCGCTCGACCTGATCGACGACGTCGAGCGCGAGCTCGGCGTGACCGTGCCGGCGCTCGATCTGGGCGGCGGCTTCGCCGTCGCCTACCGCGAGCGCCCGCTGACGCCCGACGGCGACTACTTCTTCGCGCCTCTGGCCGTGGAGGACTACGCCGCCGCGATCTGCGCGGAGGTCGCGCGGCGGCGGCCCGGCCTGGAGCTCTGGCTGGAGCCGGGTCGCTCGGTCGCCGCCGACACCGCGATCCTCGTCACGCGCGTGGAGAGCGCGAAGACCAAGCGCCTGCGCGACCAGCGCGGCCGGCTCGTGGCCGAGGACCGCTGGCTGCTGGTGGACGCCGGCTACAACACGTTCTTCGATCCGGTGCTCTACGGCTGGTACTACCCGCTGGTCTCCGTGACGCGGGCGGGCGCGCCGGCGGACGGGAGCTTCCGCGTCGCCGGCCCGCTCTGCGACGGCGGCGACGTGTACGGCGGCGACGACGGAGGCGCGTATCGCCGCCTGCCGGCGGCCAGCGCGCCCGGCGACCTCCTGGCCTTCTACGACGCCGGCGCGTACACGCTCGAGCTCATGACGCCGTACAACGCCCGCCCGACGGCGGCGGCCTACGCCGTCGTGGGGGGCGACGGGCGCGGCGGAGGGCGCGGAGGTGCTGCGCATCCGCGCCCCGCAGTCCCGCGAGGACCTCGTGGCGCTCGACGAGGCGGAGCCGCTCGGCCTCTGAGGCGGGCCGGGGAGAAGGCTCGCGCTCCGCGAGTCGTCCGGCGCTCGGACGGGCGGCGTCAGTCTCGCTCGCCGGCGTGCGGCGCCAGCGTGAACCAGAACGTGGCGCCCTGCTCCACCTGGCCCTCGGCCCACACCGTGCCGCCGTGGCGGTGCACGATGCGCTGCACGGTCGCGAGACCGATGCCGGTACCCTCGAACTGGTCGGGCGTGTGCAGGCGCTGGAAGGCGCCGAAGAGGTTGCTCGCGTAGCGCGGGTCGAAGCCGGCGCCGTCGTCCTTGACGTAGAACGCGACGCCGCCGTGGTCGTCCGTGACCGGGGCGCTGCCGACCTCGATGCGCGCCTGCTCGTGCCGGGAGGTGAACTTCCAGGCGTTGCCGATGAGGTTGGCCAGCGCCACGCGCATCAGCCGGGGGTCCGCCTCCGCCAGCAGCCCGGACTCGATCAGCACGTCCACTCTGCGGCCGGGCTCCTGCCGCCGCAGCTCGTCGACCACGTCCCCGGCCAGCCGCGAGAGGTCGATCTGCTCGAGGGCCAGCTCCTCCCGGTTCAGGCGGGACAACTGGAGGAGTCCGTCCATCAGGCCGGCCATGTGGTTCGCCGCGCCCTTGATGCGGCGCAGATAGCCGCGCCCCTCCTCGTCCAGCACGCCGTTGTAGTCCTGCAGCAGGATCTCGCTGAAGCCGTCGAGCGCGCGCAGGGGCGCGCGCAGGTCGTGAGAGATGGAGTAGGCGAACGACTCGAGCTCCCGGTTCGTGGCCTCGAGCTGCTCCGTGCGCTGCTCGACCCGCCGCTCGAGGTCGTTCGCGAGACGTCTGATCTCGGCGTCCACGCGTCGCTGCTCGGTGACGTCGCGCACGTAGCCCCCGACGCCGACGCGGCCGTCGCCGAGATCGACCGGGAACTTGCGCGACTCGTAGATCCGGTCACCGATCAACTCAGCGGTGACGACCACGCCTCCTGCCTTGAGTGCGCGGTGGTCGCTGGCCCGGCACTTCTCCGCCGCTTCGGGAGGCATCAGCTCGTCGTCCGTGTGCCCGCGGATGTCGTCGGCCGAGCGCTCGAGGAAGCGCGCGTTCGCGGTGTTGACGAGGACGTACCTCAGCTGCTCGTCCTTGAGGAATGCCATATCGTCGGTGGCGTCGATGAAGGTCTCGTACCGCTCGCGGCTCCGGCGCAGCTCCTCGGCGGCCTCACGCCGCTCGGTGATGTGCTCGGAGTACAGCACCATGCCGCCGACGCTGCCGTCTCCCGCGAACCACGGCCGGCACTCCCAGCGCACCCAGTCGACGGAGCCGTCCTTCCGGGGGAAGGCATCCTCATCGGACCGCTCCACCGCGCCGCCGAGGACTCGCCGGTGGATCTCTCTCCAGCGCTCCGGGATGTCGGGGAAGACCTCGTAGTGCGTCTTGCCGATCACGTCCCGGTCGTCGATCCGGTAGTCGTCCAGATACCTCTGGCTGACGAAGACGTAGCGCAGCTCGTTGTCCATGACCGCGATCGCGCTCGGGTCGTGCTCGACGACGTCGTGCAGCAGCTCGCGCGACTCCAGGAGCCTCCGCTCCGCTTCGCGGTCCCGCAGGGCGTTCAGCCCGGATTCGCTCAGCATGCCGACGAAGTCGGCGAGGAACCCCATCGTCTGCTCGATCTGCTCGTGGGTGAGCACCGGAACGCGTATCAGCGCGTCCAGGTACGCGGCCTCGTCGAACCCGTGCTCACGCGCCTGCGCCCGGAACACCTCCACGTCGATCTCGTCGTCGTCGTAGAAGAACTGGCCCGTGAACACCGTCGCGACGTGGCGCCCGTCGAGGATCAGTGGGAATGCGACGTCCCAGAGGCCGTTGGAACATCTGTAGGCGATGTGCTCCGGCGCCTCCATGCCGGCCAGGACGCGCTCGTTGATGCGCCGGTCGCTCTCCAGGCAGCCGGCCGCGGACCCCTGCACGGCGCGGTGGAACCGGGTGCAGATGTCCTGCCAGCCGGAGGCGACCAGCACGGTCCCGTCCGGGTCGAGCAGGGCGAGCACCATGCCCGTCGCGGCGGACAGCCCGTCGCAGGTGCGTTGGAGTCGAGCGACGTCGATGAGATCGGCGAGCGCGTAGTCCGCTGCCTGCATGCCCTCCCCCATGAGCGTTGGACGCCGGCGCTGCTCGAGGCGCCGGTCCGACGGATGCCTACCCGTACTCCCGCAGTCTCAGTCTGCGGCGCCGCGCGGCGGGCGCTCGTTGATGAGCGCCCAGAACACCCCGAGGCTCTCCACCGCGGACATGAACGACTCGAAGTCCACGGGCTTGACCACGTAGGCGTTCACGCCCAGGTCGTAGGCGGTGATGACGTCCTGCTCCTCCTTGGAGGAGGTCAGGATGACGACGGGCAGGCGGCACAGCCTGGGGTCGCCGCGGATCTCGCGCAGCACCTCGATGCCGTCCATGCGCGGCATCTTGATGTCCAGAAGGACCACCGCAGGGTCGCCTCCCTCTCTCCCGGCGAACGCGCCCTCGCGGCGCAGGTACGCCATCGCCTCCACGCCGTCCTTGGCGACGACGACCCCATTGGCGAGGTTGTGGGCGGCGAGGGCCTCGAGGGTCAGCTCGACGTCGTTGGGGTTGTCCTCGGCGAGGAGGATCGCGGGGAGGTGCGCTGGAGTGCTCACTTCGTCTCCTTTGCGATGGGCAGCGAGAAGGAGAAGATCGCCCCGTTGCCGGGCTCTCCCTCTGCCCAGACCCTACCATGCAGTCGCGTCACGATGCGGTGGACGTTGGCGAGCCCGATGCCGGTGCCCTCGAACTCGCTCGCGTCGTGCAGGCGTTGGAACACACCGAACAGCTTGTGCGCGTACTGCATGTCGAAGCCCACTCCGTTGTCGGCCACCGAGTAGACGACCTCACCGTCGATCACCTTTGCGCTGACCGTGATCTGTGCGGCAGCGATGGGGCGCGTGTACTTCACGGCGTTGCCGAGCAGATTGGCCCATACCTGGCGGATCAGGGCCCGGTCCGCGCTGGCCTGGGGCACCGGTTCGATCGACCAGTCCAGTTCCCGGGATGCCGTCTCGTGTCTCAGCGGCGCGAGTGCCTCCTGGATGACGACATCCATGTCAACTGGTTCGATGTTCAGCTCGGCGCGGCCGGTGCGCGAGAACTGCAACAGATCGTCGATGAGCACGCCCATCTCGTTGACCGACCTTGTGATGACGTCGACGTAGTGGCGGCTCTTCTCGTCCAGCCCCTTCGAGCTGCGCTCGGCGAGCAGCGTGGAGAACCCGCTGATGTGACGCAGAGGGGCGCGGAGGTCGTGCGAGACGGAGTACGCGAACGCCTCGAGCTCCTTGTTGGCGGCATCCAGCTCGGACGTGCGCTCGGTGACCCGATGCTCGAGCTCGGCGTTGAGTTGGGCGATCTCGTCGGCGGCCTCCTTGGCGGCGGTGATGTCCAGCGCCGCCGTCAGGAAGTAGAGCGGTTCTCCCTTCCCGCCGCGCCGGATCCGGGTGCTGACGTCGGCCCACACCACGCCGCCGTCCTTGCGCGTGTAACGCTTGACGAAGCGCGTCGAGTCCGTCTCTCCTGCGAGGAGGGGCCTCAGGTGCGCCTCCACCATCGGCACGTCCTCCGGCGGCGTGATGTCCTGCCAGCGCAGCGTCGCGAGCTCCGACGCCGGGTATCCGAGCATGCGGCACAGCTCCGCGTTGGGCCGGACGGCGCCGTCAGGCCGGGTCATCGACATGCCCAGCAGGGAGTTGTCGAACACGTAACGGAACGTGTCCTCGCTCTCCCGCAGGTCGGCCGCCGCGCGCTTGCGCGCGGTGATGTCCTGCAGCACGACGTGGATGGCGTTGACGCCGGCATCGCGGAAGGGAGCTCCGACGACCTCGACGTCCACCGGGCGGCCGTCCAGACGCACGATGCGCTCTTCTCGTGGCGCCACGGGAAGGCCGCTCGTGAGTTTCGCGATACGCTCCTCGATGGCGGCATGGTCGTCCGGGTGGAAGAGCTCGAACGGCGACTTGCCGAGAAGATCGTCCGGGGAGGACGCCCCGAACAGGTCGAGGCATGCCTGGTTCACGACCGTCACCTGATCGTCGCGGTTGACCAGGACGGCGACCGGGGCGTTGTCGACGAGAGATCGATACCGCTCCTCGCTGGCGACGATCTCGGCGTCGGCGCGCGCCTCTCGCGATCGCCACAGCAGCAGCGTCGCCGCCGCAGCCAGCGCGACGACCAGGAGCGTGAACCCCGCCGTCAGCCAGGCTCGGCGAGAGATGGGGCCGAGCACCTCGCTCTCATCGACCTTGGCCACCACGCTCCAGGGAGAGCCGGGGACGGGCTCCGCCGCGGCCAGCACGGGCACCCCGCGGTAGTCGGGGCCCGCCACGAGGCCGTACTCTCCGCGCACGGCCCGGGCGGCGGGTAGATACTCCGCATCCGCCGGGAGCGCGAGCTTGAGCGCCGTACCGTCGCGAAAGCGCAGGTCGTTCAGGTAGACGACCTTGTCACCGCGCCGCTCCACGAGCAACGTCTCGCCGGATGTCTTGCCCCCGATCGGCCAGGTTTGAATGAGTGGGAAGAGGTAGTGGCCAGGGTCGCTGTGGAGCACCACGGCGGCGACGGCGCGCCCGGAGTCGTCGAGCACGGGCGCGACCATCTCGAGGCGGACCTGACCATCCTCGTCCCTGTAGAGATCCGTGGTCTCACCTCACCTGTGCGCAGCGCTTCACGCACCTTCTGCGCGACGATGCCGCCCAACCCATGCCCGGCGGACGACGGCTCGCGCATCGCCACGGAGCCGTCGCCGTCCACCAGGACGACGTCGACGTAGTCATAGGCCTCACGCAGGGATGCGAGGCGCGCGCGCAGATCTCCTCGGAGCTTCGCGCTGTCACGGCCCTCGAGGAGGTCTGCGGCGCTGTTTGCCAGAAGGCGGTCGCCGCGCACGGTCTCGGCATCCGCGCGTCGTTCCTCGAGCCAGGCTGAGATCTCGCCCGCCTTGAGCCGGCTCACAGCCATCAGGTTGCGGTCGGTGTCTCTGCGGAACGTCCGAGCCTGCTGCTGCCAGGCCCAGTAGGCGATACCTGCGGCCATGGCGGCGAGCACGACGAAGCCGGCGATCACGAGCAGCCTGTCGCGCCGCGCGTGGGCCTGCATCACACCCCTCTCCGTGCGACTCCCCGGACCCCCACACCGCGCGGCCACGAGGTGGCGGACCGCGGTGTGCTCACCCCAGAGTACCCGAGAAGCGCTTCTCTCACCCGGGCTCCGGTGTTCACCCCATGCGTTGCGGTGTCACATGGGTATAGTGGTGGTGGAGCCACGCGACCACAGCGGCCGCGCGACGTCATCGAGTCATCGGGTCAGGGGGGACTGGCCATGCACACGATCGTCGACCGGCAGGAGCTCACCAAGCGCGACCTCATCAGCCTCACGGTCGAGGCGCCTCAGATCGCGCGCAAGATCCGCCCGGGGCAGTTCATCGTGCTGCGCGTCAACGAGACGGGGGAGAGGGTGCCGCTCACCGTCGCGTACCGCGACGCGGCCAACGGCACCGTCACCATCATCTTCCAGGTCGTCGGCAAGAGCACCGCCATGCTGGCGTCGCTCGGCGTGGGCGACGCGATCAAGGACCTCTGCGGGCCGCTCGGCAAGCCCGAGGAGATCGGCGAGATCGGCACCGTGGTCGGCATCGGCGGCGGCTCGGGCATCGCGGTGCTCCACCACCTGCTCACCGGCCACCGGGAGGCCGGCAACCACATCATCGGAGTCGTCGGGGCGCGGCAGAAGGACCTCCTGATCCTGGAGGACGAGATGCGCGCCCTCTGCGACGAGCTCATCGTCACCACCGACGACGGCAGCTACGGCGTGCACGGCAAGGTCACAGATGCGCTGCAGGCGCTTGTGGAGCGCCATGAGCACATCGATCGCGTGCTCGCCGTCGGGCCGCTGATCATGATGCGCTCCGTCACCGAGATGACGCGCATCTACGGCCTGCCGACCGAGGTGAGCCTCAACCCCATCATGGTCGACGGCACCGGCATGTGCGGCGGCTGTCGCTGCAGCGTCGGCGGAGAGACGAAGTTCGCCTGCGTGGACGGCCCGCACTTCGACGCCTTCAAGGTCGACTTCGACGAGCTGATCCAGCGCAACGCCATGTACGGACGGGACGAGCGCGTCTCGCTGCTCACGTCCATCAAGGCTCGGTAGGAGGCGGCGATGACCGGCATCGACCACGACCTCGCCACGCTCGCGCAGCAGGGCGACCTCGCGAGCTTCTGCCCCCGCTGCCACGCCCCCCTCAACGTGTACGACGCGGAGACCAGGCGCGTGTGGGTGGGCCTCGATGTGGAGGTCGGGGACGTCGCCTGCGACCTCCTCGTGAACCCGCGGCTGGAGGAGTTCGAGCGCGTCTGCTCGCCGTGCTGGACGGGAGACGCGGTGGCGACCGACGTACTGTGCCCGCATTGCCACGCCTCGCTGCTCGAGGACGAGGGGCTGTGCGGGGAGTGCGAGGCGCGCGCGTTCACCATCGACGTCTCGCTGCGCACGCGCGTGGCGCCGCTCTCGTGCTGCACGCGCGCCGGCTGCCACTGGCACGGCGTGCCCAAGCGCACGCGCGCCAAGATCCTCGCCGGGGCGCCGCGGCAGAAGAAGCCGGAGCAGGACCCGCGGCTCCGCGTGCGCAACTTCCAGGAGGTCAGCTACGGCTACGACAGCGAGCTGGCGGTGGCCGAGGCGAGCCGCTGCCTGCAGTGCAAGAAGCCGACCTGTGTCGACGGCTGCCCGGTGGGTGTCGACATCCCCGGGTTCGTCGGCCTGGTGGCCGCGGGCGACTTCGCCGCCGCGGCCCGCCGCATCCGCGAGAAGAACGCGCTGCCGGCCATCTGCGGGCGCGTCTGCCCGCAGGACGACCAGTGCGAGAAGGAGTGCCTGCTGGGCAACAAGGGCGAGCCGCTCGCCGTCGGCGCGCTCGAGCGGTTCGCCGCCGACTTCGAGCGCGAGACCGACCAGGTCACGCTGCCGCCGCGAGCCGCGAAGACGGGCCGCCGCATCGCCGTGGTCGGCAGCGGCCCGGCGGGACTGATCATGGCCGCCGACATGGCGGGCAAGGGTCACAGCGTCACCATCTTCGAGGCGCTGCACAGCCCGGGCGGCGTGCTCGTGTACGGCATCCCCGAGTTCCGCCTCCCCAAGAGCATCGTCGAGGCGGAGACCGGCAACCTGCGGCATCTCGGCGTCAAGTTCGAGATCAACAGCATCGTCGGCAAGCTCTATGGGCTTACCGAGCTCTTCGACCTCGGGTTCGACGCCGTGTACGTGGCCACGGGGGCGGGCCTGCCCGGCTTCATGGGCCTGCCCGGAGAGAACCTCTGCAACATCGTCTCCGCCAACGAGTACCTTACGCGCGTCAACCTCATGAAGGCCTACCTGTTCCCCGAGTACGACACGCCGGCGCCGCTCGGCACGAGGGTGGCGGTGGTCGGCGGCGGCAACGTGGCCATGGACTGCGCGCGCACGGCGCTGCGCATGGGCGCGCGCGAGGTCACCATCGTCTACCGGCGCACGCGCGCCGAGATGCCGGCGCGCGAGGAGGAGATCCTGCACGCCGAGCAGGAGGGGCTGCGGTTCGAGTACCTCACCAGCCCCATCGCCTACGAGGGCGACGAGCAGGGCTGGGTGCGCGAGATGCGCTGCGTGCGCATGAAGCTCGGCGAGCCCGACGACTCCGGCAGGCGCCGGCCGGTGCCCGTGCTCAAGTCGGACTTCCTCATCGACGTCGACATGGTCGTGGTCGCGGTGGGCGCCGGCCCCAACCGGGCCCTCTTCGAGGACGCCCGGGGCCTCGAGCGCAACGAGCGCGGCTACATCCGGACGTTCTCGGACTCCGGGCGCACGAGCGTGCCGAAGGTCTGGGCCGGCGGGGACATCGTCACCGGCGCCGCGACCGTGATCCTCGCCATGGGTGCGGCGCGCAAGGCCGCCGACGACATGCACGCGTACCTGAGCGACGGGGCCGCGGCCTGGAGCTGACACGTGCTCCCGTCGCGGCCCCGCCCGGTGACGAGCTCGCGACCTTGGGCGCTTCCGCCGTCGCGAGCCCGTCTGGAGGAGCTCCGCGCGTCCGTCAGGCCGATCGCGTCTCCGCGACCCAGAGCCTGTGGGCCAGGTCCTCCCAGTACGAAGCCACGCCCTCTTCGATCTCGTCCCAGTGCACCGCCTCGAACTCCTCGGTGAGCTCGCGCCGGTCGTTCTCGGTGAGGTAGTGCTGGGCCGTGTCGAAGAACACCTCCTCCTCGACCACGACGTGGCAGCGGGCGACCTCGATGTACTCCCGCAGCCGGGAGGCGAAGTCCAGGGCCGCGATCCTGTCTCCGGGGTCGATGCGCTCGAGGTCCTGCTCGAGACCGTCGAGCTTGACGCGGCACCACTCGTGCTCGCCGATCATCTGCTCGAGCGGCTCGTCGTCGTCGGTCATCCCCCGCCGGTGGCAGCGCGCGAACAGCAGGGCCTCCTCCTTGGGGTGGTGCAATCCGTCGCCGAAGTAGCGGAAGAACCCGATCATGTCGCCGACGAGGTCGGTGCGGACGGCGCCGGTGAGCTCGATGTGCCGGCACTCCGCATCGGCTGCCTCGGCGACCTCGAGCATCAGCCGGTGCTCCGCCTCGAGGATCTTCCTCCAGCCCATGGCTCCTCCTTCCACGAGCTTTGCGGGTCGCGTGGAGCTTGCGACTCCTTTCACCAGCACTGTACCCGCCGGGGGGCCGTGGAGTGTGTTGTGGGACTCACAAATGGGGTGTTCACCTGATGGCCGGGGTGGGCGCGCCCCGTAGACGGGGCGGCGAGGGATATCATGTCGGGCCAAGAGAGGGCGCGCCCGCCTCGTGGGCGCCGCGTCACGCTGGATGAGCGCCCGCCTGTGGGCGGGCGCCGAACGATGGAGGGCGGCATGGGCGACGCGACGGGCAAGGTGGTGCTGGCGCTCGACACGGGCACGACGAGCGGGAGGGCGCTCGTGATCGACGCCGCCGGCGTCGTGCTGGCGAGCGCCCAGCAGGAGGCCGGCCTCAGCACGCCGCGGCCGGGCTGGGTGGAGCAGGACGCCGAGGCCCTCTGGCAGGCGCAGCTGGCCACGGCTCGAGGGGCGCTCGACAAGGCCGGCCTGAGCGCTGCCCAGGTGGCCGGCATCGGCATCGCCAACCAGCGTGAGACGACGATCGTCTGGGATCGCGTGACGTCGCAGCCGGTGGCGCCGGCGATCGTCTGGCAGGACCGGCGCACCGCGGACTTCTGCGAGCAGCTGCGCGGAGCCGGCGCCGAGGCGCTGGTCCGGCGCAAGACGGGTCTGCTGCTCGATCCCTACTTCTCCGCCACCAAGATCCGCTGGCTGCTGGACAACGTGCCCGGCGTGCGCGAACGGGCGGAGGCCGGGGAGCTGGCGTTCGGCACCGTCGACTGCTGGATGGCGTGGCGGCTGAGCAGCGGGCGCCGCCACGTGACGGACGCGACGAACGCCTCGCGGACGCTGCTCTACGACATCCGCGAGGGCCGCTGGGACGATGAGCTGCTCGAGCTCTTCGGCGTGCCCCGCACGCTGCTGCCCGAGGTGGTGGACAGCAGCGGGGTGGTCGGCGAGTCCGACCCGGCGCTGCTCGGCGCCGCCGTCCCCATCGCCGGCATGGCCGGCGATCAGCAGGCGGCGCTCTTCGGCCAGGCCTGCACCCGGCGCGGGATGATCAAGGTCACCTACGGCACCGGCTGCTTCCTGCTCCTCCACACCGGCGAGGATCCCGCCTCCGCGCCGCCCGGCCTGGTCAGCACGGTCGCGTTGCAGCGCGCCGGCAAGCGCACGTACGCGCTCGAGGGCAGCGTGTTCATCGGCGGCGCGGCGGTGCAGTGGCTGCGCGACGGGCTCGGGATCGTCGGCAGCGGCGCCGAGGCGACTTCGCTGGCGCAGAGCGTCCCGTCGAGCGAGGGCGTCGTCTTCGTCCCGGCGCTCGCCGGCCTCGGCGCGCCCTACTGGGACCCGTACGCGCGCGGCGGGATCCTCGGCCTCACGCGCGGGTCGACGGCCGCGCACCTGGCGCGCGCGACGCTCGAGGGCATCGCCTTCCAGGTCGCCGACCTCTACGAGGCCGAGGCCCAGGGCGCAGGCGTGGCCCCGGCCGAAGTGCGCGCGGACGGCGGCGCGGCCGCCAGCGACCTGCTGCTGCAGTTCCAGGCCGACCTGCTCGGCGTGCCGGTCACGCGCGCCGGCCAGCCGGAGGCTACGGCGTTCGGAGCGGCCTGGCTCGCCGGTCTGGCGACAGGCGTCTGGGAGAGTGAGGAGGAGGTCGCCGGCCTCTGGAGCGCCGGCGCGAGCTTCGCGCCGGCTACCGAGGCCGGCGCGGCCGACCTGCGCCGGCGCTGGCAGGCGGCGGTCGGCGCCGTGAGGGGGTTCGCGCGCGAGACGCAGTAGCGCGACTCGCGCGAGACGCGGTGTCATCCGGGCGCCAGACGCGGACGACGGTCCCCGTGCCTCAGTGCCGGCGCCCGCCCTCCCTGAACGGGACGACGAGCACCGGGACGTCCGAGTGGTGCAGCAGCTCGAACGGCGTGCGCCGGCTGAGGGCGCCGGCGATGGGCCCTTCTCCGTGCGAGCCGACCACGATCACATGCGAGCCGCACCGGTGCGCCACGTCCTGCAGCGCGCGCGAGGGATCGTCCCACACGAGCTGCACCTCGGCCTCCACGCCCGCCGCGCGGATGCGGTCCGCCGCGCGGGTCAGCATCGGCTCCACCTCGGATGCTATGCGCCGCTCGTAGTCGCGCAGCTCCTTGGCCGCGGCGCACCCCGGGTCGAGCGTACAGCTGAGCCCAGCCGGCGGCTCGTGGCAGTAGACGAGGACGACCTTGGCGCCCAGCGTGTCGCGACCGAACTCGATGGCCTCGTCGAGCGCCGCCGACGAGCACGCCGAGCCGTCGTAGCCGAGGACGATGGGGTGTGACATCTCCACTCCCTTCCCCAGAGCGCCGACCTCCTCCGGGCGGCTCCCGGAGGCTGCGCCTCCACATCTGCATCGTTCCCGCTGCGCGCGCCGGCTAGGCGCGTGGGCGCTCAGAGGTTGAGCAGCGCCCTGAGGTTGCGCGCGATCAGCGAGGGGGAGTAGTCGAGGCCGCAGCGCGCGAGCTTCTCGCGGACGGCGGGGCCGTGGACGCCGGCGCCGGCGAGGATCGCGGCGGTCTCCGCCTCGTCGAAGACCTCAGCGCCGGCGACCCGGAGCTCGACGGCGGCGTTCTCCGGGCAGGACTGCTGGCAGCGCAGGCAGCCCACCGCGGCGTGGTGCCAGGCCGGGTCGACCCAGTCCGGGATCTGCTCCTCGGACTCGTTGACCGCGGTGAGGCAGCGGTCCGTCTGCAGGAGGAACCGGTCCGTGCGGATGGCGCCGCCGGGGCAGGCGCGGATGCAGGCGCTGCAGCGCTCGCAGCGCTCCAGTTGCTGCGGCTCGCCCCAGTGGGCTCCCTCGGGGGGCGGCGCGTCCGTGGCGCACGCCGCCAGCATGAGGTAGCTGCCGAGGCCGGGCACGTAGACGATGTTGTTGCGTCCGTAGCGGGCGAGGCCGGCCGCCGCCGCCAGCGTCTTGAGCGGCGGCTCGAAGCGCGCGGCGCGGTGACCCGCGGGGGCAAGCGCCGCGCCGACGGCGGCTGCGAGCCCATCGGGCACGGTGTGGTAGCCGGCGTAGTGCGGCGGGACGACCACTTCGCGCGGCTCGCCGTGCAGCGTGAGCGTCGCCCGGGTGAGCGGCCGGGGCGTGGCGCCGACGACCACCGAGCGCGCCTGCGGCAGCTCGGCCGGCCAGGCGAACCCGGTCTCGTCCGCGAGGTGCTCCGCCGTGGGGCCGGGCAGCTCGCCGGAGGCGAGGACCCCGGCCACACGGCCGCGCACCTCGTCGAGCCGCTCGGCCGCCACCACGGCCGCCGTCCAGCCCGCCGCGGAGGCGGCGGCGAGCACCGCCGCCCAGTCGGGAGCGGCCGGCGCGGGGTCGGGAGCAGCGGCGGCCGGGTCGGAGCGGGTCATGTCGGCGGCGTCGGGCATCGGCCGCCCCAGTGTGCCGCCGCGGGGGCCGGCGGGCAACCGGGGGTCGCCGGCGCTGCCTGCCGCCGGCGCCGTCTACCCCCGCGCGGCCCGCCCCGGAGTCGCCTGCCACCCGCGCGACTTGCCGCGGGCCGCCCCGGCGGGGAACACTACCCGGGCGGCCCGCGCTCCGGCCGCGGCGGACGAAGGAGGATCGCGTGCGGTCAGGGGTCGACCTGGTGGCGTGGATGACCATCGGCGGCGGCGTGATGTTCACGCTGGTCTCCGTGACGGCGTGGGTCACGGGGCGGCGCCTTGCGGGCGTGCTGCTCGCGGTCGTCGCCGGCGTGAACTTCGCCTTCGCCGCCGGCCTGCTGAACCGCTGAGGCCCTCGGCGCCCCGTCGCTCCGCGCCGTCAGACCCGGTCGGCGAAGTACCGCATCCCGGCGCGCGGGCGCATGCAGTGGTCGGTCCACATGCCGGCGCAGTAGCCGCCGCAGGACGCCAGCGCGACGATCTCTCCCTCGCGCACATCCGGGAACGGCACGTCCGTGCCGAAGAGGTCGTTGCCCTCGTTGATGTGGCCTGCCAGGGTGACCACCCGGTCGCGCGGGGCGTGGGCGCGGGTGGCGACGACGGCGTGGCAGGGTCGCCCGTAGACGTACGGGTCGTTGAAGACGTTCCAGCCCACGTCGAGCCCGACGAAGGTCGTTCCGAGCCGGTCCTCCACGCTCACCACCTCGGCGAGCAGCACGCCGGAGAGGTTGGTGAGGAACTCGCCCGGCTCCACGCCGACGGCGACGCCGAGATGGCCGAAGCGCCGGGCGAGGATCCCGGCCAGGGCCTCGAGGTCCAGAGGCGCCTCGCCGGGGAGCAGCGCCGTCCCGAGCCCGCCGCCGGCGTTGACCTCCACCAGCGGACAGCCGGCGTCGAGCAGCCGCTCCGCCATGCGCGCCACCGGCGCGAGGGCGGCGTCGTAGGCCGGCAGCTCGTCGTCCAGGATGCCGTTGGCGAGGTGGACGTGCACCGTGTCGATCACGAGGTCGTGACGCCGCGCGACGGCCAGAGCCTCGTCCAGGTCCTCCTCGTAGATGCCGAACTTGGTGGGCCGGCCGCCGCTGTACAGGCTCTCCTCGTGCCCGCGCATGACGCCGGCGCGCGGGTTGAGCCGCAGCCCGACCGTCCGCCCGGGGCAGCGCCGCCCGTAGCGCTCGATCTGCGTGAGCAGATCGAGATTGACGTGCACGCCGGTGGGGACTATCGCGTCGAGGTCGCGCCCGGAGAGGTTGGTGCCGGTGTAGCTGATCTCCTGGGTCTCGAACCCGTTCGCCAGCGCGTGGAGCAGCTCGCCGGGAGAGCAGACGTCCACGCCCACGGCGCCGGGCGAGCCGGGAGATCCGAGCGCGCGCAGCGCGGCGAGCACCTCGGGCGCGCGCTGCGCCTTGAGCGCGAGCCGCACGCGCGGCCGCAGGCCGGCGCGCGCGAGCGCGTCCCGCAGCGCGCGCGCCTGCTCGGCCACGCTGGTGACGTCGAAGACGTACAGGGGCGTGCCGTGCTCGCGCGCGAGCGCCTCCGCGTCGCGTCCCGCGACGAGCAGGCGCTCGCGCTCGACGCGCACGCCCTCGTGCTCCCAGGGGTATGCCGACAGCCTGTCCACGGGGCGAGCCTATCGCAGCGCCCGGCGCTTCGCCCATCTTGTAGGATGGCGCCAGTCCGGCGCACCGGAGGCGGCGAGCAGGGGGACGGGGTGAAGTTCTTCAAGAAGCACGCGGACGAGCCGAAGGGCGAGCCCTCCACCGTCGCGGCGCCTGCCGAGCCCAGGCCCTTCGCTCACGGCTTCATCCCCGACTGGTTCAAGCGCGCCGGGGTCGCCAGCTGGTACATCATCGGCATCGTCATCGTCCTCATCGGGCTCGCGTACGCCCTGCACGCGCTCGCCACGCTGGTGGTGCCCACGCTGTTCGCCGTCCTCCTCGGCGCGACGTTCCTGCCCATGGTCGACTGGCTCGAGCGGCATCACATCGGTCGCGGCTGGGGAGCGTTCCTCGTCACCGTCCTCATCGTGGTGGGCGCGTTCGGGCTGCTGGCGCTCATGACCGTGGGCATCGTCCGGCAGTGGCCGACCATCGAGACGCAGGTCCAGGAAGCGGTGACGTGGATCAACCAGGCGCTCGAGGACCTGGACATCGACCCGAACCTCATCGACTCAGCCAAGGACACGCTCACCGGCAACCTGGGCAGCTGGGCCCAGGGGATCTTCGGGAGCGCTCTGGCGGGGGTCAGCACCTTCGCGGCCTTCGCGTTCGGCGCCTTCATCGGCCTCAACATCCTCGTCTACGTGCTCGTCGGCGGGCGCAGGATCGGCCGCTGGGCCGCGGAGCACATGGGGCCGGTGCCGCCCGCTGTGGGCTACAGGATCCTCGCCAACAGCGCCGGGTTCCTGCGTGGCTACATCGTGGGCAGCACCGTGATCGGCCTGTTCAACGGGGCCGTCGTGGGCGCCGGCGCGCTCGTCATCGGCGTGCCGCTGGCGTTCACCATCTTCGTGGTCCAGTGGTTCACCAACTACATCCCGATGTTCGGGGCGTTCATCGGCGGCGCGTTCGCCGTGCTCGTCGCGCTGGGCACAGGCGGGGTCGGCGACGCGATCTGGATGCTGATCTTCGTGCTCATCGCCAACGGCCCGCTGCAGACGGTGGTCTCGCAGTTCGCCCTGGGCGCGTCGCTCAAGTTGAGCGGGCTGGTGGTGCTGTTCGCCACGACCGGCGGGGCGATCCTGGCCGGCGCGCTCGGAGGCATCTTCGCCGCGCCGTTCGTCAAGATCGTCGTAGACGCGTACCACCAGCTGAAGGAGGCCGGTCTCTTCGACGACGGCTCGCCGGTGGCGGTCGGCGGCGCCGGAGGTGCGGGGCCGCCGGGGAGCGGAGAAGGCGGGCCGCCGGGGGCCGGAGGAGCCGGGCGGCCGGGCGGAGCGGAGGGCGGCCTCGCGGAGGCAGCCGCCGCGGCCGGGCCGGCCGGCGAAGCGCCGCCGGCCTCAGACGCCTAGGGTCACTCGAAGTACTCGTTGAACGCCGTGAGGGCGTAGATGATGAGGCCGTAGAGGATCATCATCACGAGCCCCCAGAACGGCAGGATCGACCAGGCCACGAACCAGGCCACCATGCCGATCACGGCGATGACGATGGCCGGCACGCGGCCGGCGCGCATACGGCGGAGGACCACGATGCCGGCGACCAGCTGCACGATGGCCACGACGAGGAAGACCCAGCCCCACGTCTGCAGATCGGAGACGACGAGCTTGCTGTCGTCGAACAGCTCGTCCCGGGTCAGGATCGAGGCTGCAGCGATGGCGTTGAACACCGCGGCGACCAGGAAGAAGATGCCGGCGAAGTGGATCCAGCCCACGCCTTGGCCTTTGTAGTGTTCGCTCATGGGGTCTCCTTGGTCAGCCATTCTCTGAGGCCGGCCTCGACCGGCTCGCGGCCGGCCTCGACGCGCGCGTCGAAGCGCCTCGGCCGCGCGCGCACGGCGCGCAGCTGCGCCGGCACGCTCGCGCCGGGCGCGAGGTCCACGACCCGGTCGAGCAATTCGAGGTCGTCGACGGCGCCGGGCACGGGCTCGCCGGCGGGGACGCCGGTGAGGCCGCGGACCACGTCGGCGGCGAACTTGCTCCAGTGCGCGGTGCTTGCGATCAGCACCGGGGCTTCGCCGCCGAGCCGCTCCGCGGCCTCCCAGGCGACGGCCGTGTGGGGGTCGAGCAGGTACCCCTGCTCACGCTGCACACGGCCGATCACCTGCAGGCAGGTGTCGTTGTCCACCCACGCGGGGGTGAACCACGTCTTCAGCTTGTCGTGCGTCGCGGCGTCCACCTCGAACCGCCCCGACGCCTTGAGCTCCGCCATCCAGCCGGCGATGCGCTGCGGGTCGCCGGTGAGGTCGTACAGCAGCCGCTCCAGGTTGGACGAGATGAGGATGTCCATGGAGGGCGACGGCGTCTTGACCAGCGAGCGGGCGGCGATGTCGTAGACCCCGCTCGAGAGGAAGTCATAGAGCACGTTGTTGCTGTTGCTGGCGCAGATGAGGCGGCCGATGGGCACGCCGATGTCTTTGGCGTACCAGGCGGCGAGGATGTTGCCGAAATTGCCGGTGGGCACGCAGACGTCCATGCACGCGCCGCCCGATACGACGCCGCGGGCGGCGAGGTCGGCGTAAGCGCTCATGTAGTAGACGATCTGCGGCAGCAGCCGGCCCCAGTTGATGGAGTTGGCCGAGCTGAGCGCCAGCCCGTGGCGCTCGGCCAGCTCGGCGGCGAAGGCCGCGTCGTCGAAGACGGCTTTGACCGAGCTCTGGCAGTCGTCGAAGTCGCCGGCGAGGCGGTACACGGTGAGGTTGTCGCCCGGCTGGGTGACCATCTGCAGCTCCTGCAGCGCCGAGACGCCTGCATCCGGATAGAAGACGCAGATGCGCGTGTGGGCGCGACCCGCGTAGCCGTTGAGCGCCGCCACGCCGGTGTCGCCGCTGGTCGCCACCAGGATGAGGTAGTCCAGATCCGTGGCGCCCTTGGCGTGGGCTTGCTCCAGCGCCTCGCTGAAGTACAGCGGCATGCACTGCAGCGCCATGTCTTTGAAGGCGAGCGTAGGCCCGTGCCACAGCTCGAGCACGTGCCGCCCCGGAGCGACTTCGCGCACCGGGGCGACCTCCGGGTGGGCGAAGTTGGGGCCGTAGGCTCGCGCCGCGATCTCCCGCGTCTTGGCCGGCTCGACATCCAGGCCGAACGCCTCGTACACCACCGCCGCGCGGGCGTGGTACGGCACCGTCGCCAGCAGCTCGATCTGGTCGACGCTGAACGACGGCAGCCGCTCCGGCACGAAGAGGCCGCCGCCCGGAGCGATGCCCTCGAGGATCGCCTCGGTGAAGGTGCGGGGCGCGTCGATGGCGCCGCGGGTGTCCCGGTACCGGATCATGGCTCCGGGATTCTACAGGAACGGTACGTCGGCGTTCACTTGACGCCTGTCCTGTCGAGATCGAGCTCGACCGACTGGTCGGGGAAGGTGGCTCGGACCTCCAGCCGTCCTCCCAGAGCTTCCACATACCGACGCAGCGTGGAGAGCCGCACGTCGGCCTCGCCGCGCTCGATGTGCGAGACGTTCTCCTGGGTGACGTCCAGCCGCTCGGCGAGCACGACCTGCGTCACGTCGAGGCTCTTCCGCAGGTCCCCGAGCAGGGCCCGCTTGTGCTGGTCGACCCGGGCTCGCCGCTCCGGGTCGGCATCGATCTGCTTGCGGAGCTTCGCGAAGGGCTGCGCCTGCTTGGACGGTTCAGTCCTCTTCATGGCGAGGCCTCCCTTTCGTGAGGGTCTGCGTGTGCTGGTCGAGCAGAAGATCGGCAAGTGGGACCACCTCGGCATACCATCGACTCCACCGACCGGTCTTGTCGCCTCCAAGCAGGAGGACCGCCACTCTCCGCGCGTCGAATGCGAACGGGACGCGCAGATGGCATGCCGAGAGCCCTTGATGGAGTCGACGACCGGACGTCCCAGCGCGGGGCCATGCTCCTCGAGGAGTTCCACGGCAGCAGCGACCCGCTCCTGCTGGCCATGGTCCAACGAGCCCCACCACGTGCCGAACTGCTCTGTGTATTCGACCTCCCACATGCATTCATCATAATGAATCACTTCTAGAAGTAATCATTTGTATACCCACGGATGACGACTCGGTCAAGCGGTCTGTTGAAGGCGCGGCTCCAACGAGATCCAGCCGGCTCACCAGGGCAAGCGCTTGACATTCGTAAGCGATGCATTACGATATATCGTGTTACAGCGTACAAGAACCGTCCAAGGAGGACGACATGTTCGAGTCACAGCAGACGGAGGGCCGCGGACGCGGGCCTCACAGTGAAGATCAGGGGCGCCGCCGGCGCGCCTGCGGTCCCGGCGGCGAGTGCGGCCCGGGCCGGTTCCGCTCCGGCGGCCGCGGCGAAGGCGGCGGCGGCGCGGGCGAAGGCAAGGGTGAAGGCAAGGGTGAAGGCAAGGGCCGGGGCCACAGGCACGGGCCGGGGTTCGGCCCCGGGTTCGGGCCGCACTTCGGCCGCGGTCACGGCTCCCGCGCCAAGCGCGGCGACGTGCGCGCGGCGACCCTGCTCGCGCTCGCCGACGAGCCCATGCACGGCTACCAGATCATGCAGCAGCTCGAGCAGCGCAGCGGCGGCGCCTGGCGCCCGAGCCCGGGGTCGGTGTACCCCACGCTCCAGCTGCTCGAGGACCAGGGGCTGATCAAGGGTGACGAGGCCGAGGGCAAGCGCGTGTTCTCGCTCACCGACGCCGGCGCCGAAGAGGCCGCCAGGCTCAAAGAGAAGCTCGGCGACTCGCCGTTCGGAGAAGGCGGGGAGCAAGACCCGCGGTTCGCGCTCCGGCAGGCCGCCTTCCAGCTCGCGGGAGCGGTGAAGCAGGTCGCGGTGACCGGCTCGGCCGACGACGCGCAGAAGGCGCTCGAGATCCTGCGCGAGGCGCGCAAGAAGATCTACGCGCTGCTCGCCGAAGCGGAATAGGCAGCGCGAGTGGAGCCGCCGGAGGGCCGCAGAGGTCCGCCGGCGGCTCCCTTGCGTACGGAGGGTCTCAGCCGCTCGTGCCCCGGCTGGGGGCCGGCGGCACCACGGTGATGCGTGACGGCTCGACGCCGGCTGCGACGATCGCCCTGGCAGCCTCGCGCGTGGGCGCGAACGCCTCGTCGAGCTTGCCGTAGAACCAGGCGTGGTAGCGGCGCCGCAGGCGCCCGGCGACGTCGCCGGCGCCGCGAGGCGGCGCGAGCCTCGCCGGGTCCACCGCGCCGGTGACGGGCAGGTGCAGCAGCCGCGCCGCGGCCAGCGCCACCAGCCCCTGCCCGGCGGACGAGTCCGTGTGCACGGCGCTGAAGCCCTCCTCCTCGATGAAGTCCGCCACCTCCACCAGGGGCGGGACCACCCAGCTCGGTCCGTCGCCGTTCAAGGTGGGCCGCCAGGCCAAGGCGCGGAAGTCGGCCACGCCGGCCGGCGCCGTCTCACCGTCGATCGAGCAGGTGACCAGCGTGACGTCGACGTCGAGATGCGGCGGAGTGGCGCACACGGGGTCCGCGCCCTCCAGTCCCGCAGTCTGCTGCGACATCCCCGAGTCCGGCCAGCCGCACAGCACGGCGATCTTCTCCCGCTGCGCGTGCCGCCGCTCGCCGAGGAAGTACACGCGCAGCTGTTCCTGCTGGAGCCGGTCCTTGGTCTGGAAGCTCCAGGCAAAGTAGTAGGGGACCTCGAGAAACGCGACCATGCCGACGGCGTACAGGCTCTGGAGCCGCTGCTTGAGGCTCAGGCGCGCCTGAGGGTCGAGCAGCGAGCGCAGGTGCAGACCCATCACATCGTCGGCGAGTCGCTGCGCGACGACGAAGATCCTCCGGTTCAGCTCACGCGCGTCCACGGCGTTGATGCCGTCCGGGTAGGCGAGGAGGCTGCCGATCTCGCGCTCCAGGAGTTCCTCCCAGGCGGGACCGCGTGGGTCGCCGTCCCGGTACAGTCCCGGCGCCATGCTGCGCACGCCGCGAAGCGTCTTCTCGAGCACCGGCACGTCGCGGCCGATGCGCCCGAAGCCCTTGCGCAGCAGGCCGAGGGCCCTCTTCTGCTCCTCGTGCTCGTCCAGACGCAGGATCTCGCGGATCTTCCAGAACGAGGCGGCGTAGATGCTGTGCGCGAGCGTGCGCGAGTCGCCGTCGACGCCGCCGTGGGTGCAGTCGCCGGCGGCGACGGCACGCAGGAAGCCCTGCGGGGTGCCGTTGCCGCCGGCCTCCGTGTAGGCGCTCGCCGCGTAGAGGCCGCTGTGGTCGTCCGAGCCGCCGGTGAGCGCCTTGCGCCACGGCGTCTCGCCGTAGGGCTCGATGCCCTGCCGCTCCGCCATCTCGGAGAGCTGCTCCTGCGTCAGCTGCCGGGCGATCGCGCGCAGGAGGCCGTTGGAGCGGCTCGTGCGCGCTCCGTTGCGCCCCTCGAGCACGTTGAAGAGGAGCAGCATGCGCTCCACCGTGTCCGGCGTGAGCCGGTGCGACATGTCGAACAGCGGGTGCGCGAGGTAGTGGGTCACGCCCGCCTCGCGCAGGCACGCCACCAGGTCGTGGACGTTGGTCCTCGCCGCGGAGGCCACGGCGAACGTCGGCTCGTCGATGCCCAGGGCGACGACGTGCACGCGCTGCCCGTCCTCGGGGAACCAGGTGTCGAACTCGCAGCTGAGGAACGTGCCCGGGAGGTGCGCGATCGCCAGTGAACCGCCCAGGGTGTTGTGGTCGGTGACGGTGACGAAGTCCATACCCCGGGCGCGCTGAGCGCGGTACAGCTCGACGGGGTCGGTGAACGACTCGGCGCTGCGCAGGGCACGGATGCCCGCGCTCCCCGACGAGTCGGAGTATCTGGAGTGGACGTGGAGGTCTGCTCTGAAGCGAGTCGTCACCCTCTCACTGTACCTCAAGGGGGCGCGCCTCAGACGCCGTGTTTGAGGGGCGGCTTCGCAGGCTGATCCCGGCACGACGGGGGGCTTTGCCTTTGGCGCGCGATGCCGTACTGTCTCTGCCATGGAGACGCAGCATCATGCCGTGCTCACCGCCGTCGGCGACGACCGTCCTGGTCTCGTCGACGAGGTCACGCGCTACATCACCGAGCGCGGCGGCAACCTCGAGGACAGCCGCATGGTCAACCTGCGCGGCCAGTTCGCGATGATGATGCTCGTCGCCGGCAGCGAGGGGGCCGTGGCGCGCCTGCAAGACGGCCTGGGCACCCTGCGCCGCGAAAGCCACGTGCACGCGGAACTGCGGCCGGCGGACGCCGGAGCGGCGCAGCGCTCCCCGGCGCTCCCCTTCAAGCTCAACACCTGGGCGATGGACCACCCCGGCCTCATGCAGTCCGTCGCGCACCTCCTCGGCGGGATGGGTGTCAACATCGAGAGCGTGGACTCGTCACTGCGCCCGGCGCCCTACACCAACACACCGCTCTTCGAGATGGAACTGGTGCTCTCGGTGCCCGCAGAGACGCACGTCGCGGACCTCCGCGAGAAGCTCGGCGACCTCTGCGACGAGATGAACATCGACTGGCGGCTCACGGCTCTCTAGGGCTGCGCCGGCCGCGTCCGCACCGGCCGTGCGGGGCGTTCGCACCCGGCCGTGCGGGCGGTCTCCCGACCCGCCGCCGCCGGGGTCACTCTTCTTCCGCCGCCTTGCCGTGTCGCGCCAGCAGGCGCGCAGCCTCGTCGGTGGCGAACTCCGGCCAGGGCGCCGGCCGGTCGCGCTCCAGCGCGACGACGCCGGCGCCCTCCTCCGTCAGCTCGCCGATGTCGGCCGCGGGTATGCCCGCGGCCTCGAGCCTGCGGACGAGCTCGCCCGCCGACGCCGGGTCACAGCAGATCAGCAGGCTGCCGGAGGCGATGAGACCGAGCGGGTCCGCCTCGAGGAGGGCGCACAGGCGGACGGTCTCGGGTGAGAGCGGCACGCGGTCGCGGTGCACGCGTACGCCGCGGCCGGTCGCGAAGGCGAGCTCGCGCAGGGCGCCGGCGAGGCCGCCCTCGGTCACGTCGTGCAGGGCGCGCACGCCGGCCACCCCGCGCGCGATGCGCGCCTCGGGCAGGATGCTGACGCGGGCCCTGTGGGCGCGGCAGGCGCCCAGCTCCTCGGCGCTCATGCCGCGGGCGCGGAGGAGCTCGCCGAGCTCATCGGCGAGCAGGGCCGCGCCCTCCATCGCGAGCGCCTTGGTGAGCAGCACGCGGTCGCCGGAGCGCGCCGAGCGCTTGTCCTTGAGCTCGGCGCGCCCGACGGTGCCGAGCGCCGTCAGAGAGACGACGGGGCGGGTCACCGCGTCCGTCACCTCGGTGTGGCCGCCGGCCAGCGTGACGCCGGCCGCGGCGGCCGCCGCGGCGAGCCCCTCAAGCAGAGCTCTCGCCTCGGACGGCGTCGTGCCCGGAGGGAGCAGCACGGTCGCGAGCAGCCAGCGCGGCTCCGCTCCGGCGGCCGCGATATCGTTCGCGTTGACGAGCACGGCGGCCGCTCCGAGGTCGTGACCACCGAGGGTGATCGGGTCGCCGTGCGCCACCAGGAGCTCGGCGCCCCCCAGGTCGATCGCCGTGACGTCCTCTCCGACCGCCGGCGGCACCACCAGGGTGGGGTGGCCGGGGAGGCCCGCGAGAAACGCGGCCAGCCGCTCGTTGGGCAGCTTGCCGCGCGCGAGCGGCAGACCGAGCCGCACGACCTCGTGCAGCTCGCCGAGGCGGCCGACGACGAAGTCGCAGTCGGCCGCCGCGGGCTCGGCCGCCTCACCGTCTCCGGGCGCGTCGTGATTGCGCAGGTAGGCGGTCACGGCGCCGGCCGCGCGCCCGGCCAGCATGTCGAGCAGGAAGTCGCCGACGACGAGCGTCTCCGCGGCGGGCACGCCCATGGCCGCCGCCGCGTGCAGCACGCCGTCCGGCGCCGGTTTGGGTGCGATCTCGCCGTCGTCGCGCGTCACCACGACGTCGAAGTCCTCCAGAGTGAGCGCGTCGAACCTGCGCAGCGCCCGCTCCACGGCGCTGAGCCCGTTGCGCGTGAGCACGCCGACCGCGAGCCCTTGGGCACGCAGCCGGCGGACGAGATCCTCGGCGCCGGCGTTGGGGCTGGAGGCGTCCGCCGCGGCCAGCTCGAAGCGCTCCAGAGCGAGCGCCGCCGCGTCGCGCTCTTTGCCCGGCGGCAGCGAGAGGATCCACTCGAGGATGTACTCGTCCGGTGGGCAGCCGATCTCCCGCTTGACGGCGGGGAAGTCGAGCGCACCCGGGTGCGTCAGCGTGCCGTCGAAGTCGAAGATGACCGCCCGGAGCCGGAACGGCCGCGCGCCGCTCACGCCGGCGCGGCCGTCCTGACCCTCAGTCGGCGAAGGCCTTGAGGCAGACATTGCTCCGCGCGTACAGGGTCGTCGTGTCCCGCCACACCGTCCCGTTGCGGCTGATGTAGCTCTGCCCCTTCTTGGCCGTCGCCCCGGACATCCACTTCCTGCCTGGGTACTCGATCGCCAGCGGGTGTGTCTCGCCCGGGGAGACCAGCTTGACGGCGACCACGAACGTCGCGCCCTCGGTGACGGGCATCGGCGTGTCGAGGCCGACCGTCACGTAGCCCGGCAGAGCCGCCGTGCCGGAGGCTCGCCTGCTGAGTGTCTTGAGCGAGCGGCCGGCCCACACCTCGTACCGGGTGGCCGAGGCCAGGGTGTAGAACGAGGCGGCGGAGACGGTCTGCGTCTGCGCCGCCGTGAACCGGTTGGCGCCCCACACGCGCGTGCTGCGGAACCCGGCCCGGGCGGTGACGCCCAGCTTGTCGTACTGGTACACACGCGAGTGGTTGTCGACGTCCTCAACGACCGAGTACGACGTCATGCCGCCGAGGCCGCCGAGGCCCTGCTCGCGGGCGAAGGACCGGTCGTAGTAGGAGACCCAGAAGTAGCCGCCGTCGCCGAAGTCGGCGCCCCAGGTGTTGCGCACGAGGAAGGCCCCGTCGCCGGCCGGTAGCCGGTCCAGGGTGCTGAAGTTGGTCCTGGCGTACGCGTCGTCCCATCCGACGATGGTCACGCCGTGGTTCTCGCCTTGGGCGCTGGGGCAGAAGTACGAGTCTGTCTCCCAGTCCAGATACGCCCCCTGGTCCATGTGCATGCCGACACTGAGCGCGCCGTTCTGCATGACGAGCTGCTTGACGAGGTCGTTGTCGAGCGCCGAGGCGCGACCGGGGATCATCGTGACGCCCTGCACGTGCTTCTGCACCTGCAGCCCGGCTGGAGCGGAGCCGTCGTCGTAGGGATCGTCGCTCTCGGCCACAGGCCCGGCCCAGCGCGCGAGATACGCGACGGCCATGAAGTCGTAGCCGCCGTAGGTGTAGCGCCAGTACCGGGAGGTGCCATAGCCGCTGCGGCCGACCATGTTGTCTTCGCTGTAGTCCGGGGCCGGGTCGGGGGCGGGGATGGCCGACAGGAGCCTGGACTCCAGCGCGGCGATGTTGGCGAACGCCCAGCAGGTGGAGTAGTTGCCCTGATCCTTGACCGGGGTCAGCCGGCCCTCGGCGCGCAGGTCGTAGGTGGCGGGCTCCGCGGCGCGGGCTGCCCGCGCCGGCGCGGCGGCGTCCGCGTCGACAACCACCTCGACGGGGCTTGGCACGCGGCCGAGCCCGACGGTGACCATGGGGTCGTGCAGCGCCTCCACGAACGCGGGGCTCAGCGGGCCGAGCTCAGGACGCGTGGTCGCCGTCGCTCGGGCTGTCCCCGGCAGCGCGCCCAGCGCGACGACGACGGAGACGCAAAGCACGAGGGCGGTGCGGCGGGCGGTGGTCATGAGCTCCCTTCGGGGACTGCTGTCCGGTGCATCGGCAACGGACGGGCTGCCCTGAATCCTAGCCTCGTGCGCGACTGCGCGCACCCCTGTGGCGTTGTGGTCTGGCCCGTGGCCCTGGGCTGAACTCCTGCACATACTATCTAGACGATTGTCTCAGTCTCAGCCGCGGCTGTTCCGACCACAATAGGTCGAACGCACCGAATCGAAGGGCACTCCAATGCAGAGACGCGCCGCCGCCACACAAGGGTTCACGCTCATCGAGTTGCTCATCGTCGTCATCATCATCGGCATCCTCGCGGCGATCGCCATCCCCGCCTATGCCGCGCAGCGCGACCGCGCCAAGGACGCCGCCGTCAAGGAGGGGTCGCACATCATCCAGACCGCCGTGATGGCCTACGCCGCGGACCACGGCGGCGCCTATCCGGCGACGGAGTACGTCACGTACACCCCCGCCGACCCGACCGCCGGCAACCTCGGCAACGAGTATCTCGACACCTGGCCGCGCAACCCCTGGACCGGCAAGCCGATGGCCAACTCCGGCAGCGCGTCGTCTCTCGCACCGACTTCGCGTCCGTCGCGGCGGGCGCCCCCATCGTCGGCGGCAAGTGGTCGGTCGTCGACGGCAGGCTCGTGCCTCCCGCGAGCGGGGGGAGCGTCCTCTTCGGCGACCAGTCGTGGACCGACGTACAGGTGGACACGACGGCGACGCTGGCGAGCGGGTCCGGCTACGGCGTCTACTTCCGGGCCACCGGGACCTCCAAGACCAAGGTCTCGGGCTATGTCTTCCAATACGACCCCGGGGTGGGCAAGAAGTTCATCGTGCGCAAGGTCGTCAACGGCGCCGAGTCGGCTCCGATCGCCTCAGGGGTCATGCCCGCCGGGTTCCCGATCTACGGCGTCGCCCACGATGTGAGCGTGAGCGCCGTCGGCACGCACATCGTGTGCAAGGTGGACGGCAAGACCGTCCTCGACTTCAACGACAGCACCTTCTCTGCGGGCGGCACCGGACTGCGCTCGTGGGGTGGCGCTTCCGTGAGCTTCGCCGCCGTGCAGGCCCTTTCGGGCGGCGGCGGCGCCGGCTCCGGCGAGCCGGCCAAGGGTGACTTCGCGTATGCGCTCGGCGACGACGGCTCCGCCTACGGGCTCGTCGGCTGGCTCTCCGGCGACGGCGCCTTCGTCATCCAGCCGCTGCAGTAACAGGCGCCAGTCGCCCCGGGCGCCGTGCGCTGAGCTCGCGAAGGGGCGTCGGCAGACCCGGTCTCCCGTACGGCGCGTCGACGTTCTCGGCGGCTGTGCGGGGGTAAGCTCACCCCTATGGAATCCAGAGCCCGCATCGCGGCGGGCACGATCGGAGGGGGAACGATGGCCACCATCTCACTTACGGCCGAGGAGTTGCAGGGCCGGCACCTGCTCGACGCGGGTCACAAGGACATCGGCGAGATCACCGACCTCTACGTGGACGACGACGGGCGTCCGCACTGGCTGCTCGTCGAAACGAGCTTCTTCCCGGGGTTCCACAGCGTGATCCCGGTCACCGATGTGGTCGTGACCGACGCCGGCCTCGAGGTCCACTACGACATGGAGAAGCTCACCGGCGCACCCAACGCGATGAAGGGCAGGGACTACGCGGCGCACCGCGAGGGGCGCCTCTACGACTACTACGGGCTCGAGGCGCCAGCGAGCGTGGACGGGGTGCTGCACCACGGCGAGGGTGACGAGGTGCTGCTGCCGCCGAGTGCGCTCTGCCGCTTCTCGACGCTCTCCTGCGAGAACAAGCCGACCGAGTTCAACGCCGGCGAGTAGGGCCGGGGTCCGCGGCGGGGCGCCCCGGCGTCATCGTGGGGCGACCGTCTCGTCGCGAGGAGCCACTCTGGGCCGGCACAGCGGCTTGAAGATGAGGTAGGCGATCGGCCCGGTGAGCACGCCGGCCAGCCCGCCGACGAGCCAGTCCGTCCCGTTGGTGAACAGCGCGATGACCGCGATCGCCACCGCCGGCGCGCAGACCGCCGCCAGCAGCGCGGTGTTGCCCCACACCCGGAACGGCCGCTCCAGCGCGGGCTCGCGCACGCGCAGCACCACGGCCGCGACGAAGATGAGGATGTAGTAGAACATCATGAGGAAGACGTCGATGACGATGAGCGTCTCGAAGCCGTAGCGCACCAGCCCCGCGTTGATCACCGCGAGCACGACGATGGAGACCCAGGGCGTGCCGTACTTGTGGTGCGTCCGCGTGAGCACGCGGGGAAGCAGGTGGTCCGCGGCCATCGCGTAGGCGGGCCGCGAGCCCTGCGCCAGGTACTCCTGGTACAGGGCCAGGTTGCTCACCACGGCGGCGACCAGCATGGCCACCCCAAGAGCCGTCCCGCCGAGCTGCTCGGCGATCTCGACGAAGCTGATGCCGCCCTCCGTGGTCCACTCGTCCCAGCGGCCGACGCCTCCGAGGGCGGCGAGCGTCGGCACGAAGTACGAGATCACGATCAGCGGCATCGCGATCATGAGCCCGCGAGGGATGACCCGGCGAGGCTCTTCGACCTCGCCGGCGAGCACCGACATCGAGTCGTAGCCCGAGTACATCCACATGCCCACCGCGAGGGCGTAGCCGATGCTCGTCAGCACGCTCTGCCCGGGGTAGACGAACGGTTGCCACGGCACCCCGTGCCAGTTCGCGAACCCGAGGACGGTCAGCACGACGAACGGCGTGAGGATGATCACGACCATGACGATGGAGCTGACGGCGATCACGTTGAGGCCGCGGATGTTGAGGTAGGCGAGCACGGCGATGATCGCGACGCCCATCAGCCAGGCCACCGTCGGGTCGAGGTCGAGCCACGACTGCAGGTAGTCGGTGACCAGGGCGATGTAGAGGGCCGAGTCGACGAAGGTGGTGAGCCACGACCACCAGCCGCACTGGAACCCCCAGTACTCGCCCAGGGCGCGCTTGACCCAGACGTAGTAGCCGCCCTCTTCGGGGATCGCCGAACCGAGCTCCGCGCACACCAGGCCCATTGGGAGTGCCCAGACGACGGGCAGCACGAGCAGGAGCAGCAGGGCGATGCCGGGTCCCGACCAGCCCACCATGTCCTCGAGCCCGAACGCCCCCGAGGAGACGAACACGAAGATGATGACGACCACGGTCGCGAGCCGCAGCCGGACCCTGCGGAGCTGGCCCTCCATGATCCCCCCTGGTGGATCGGCCGGAAGCGCCGGATGCAGCGCCATGCTGTCATCCTCCCGCCCTGGAAGCCAGAGAGGATACCTGCTCAATCCTCACCGCCGGCGGACGGATATCTGCTCGCTCTTGGTCAACGCGTTGACGCGCCCGCTGTCGCGCTCCTAGGCTCGGGTGCGACGAGGCTCGGAGGATGGTCCCATGCTCACACCACGCACACCCACAGACGCTCCCGCAGGGGCCCTGCGCGCGCTGCGGGACGCCAGGCCGGCGCCGTTCTGGCTTGACTCGGCGGAGGCGCCGGCCTCTCGGCCGGCGCTGACCGGCGGCGTCTCCTGCGACCTCGCCGTGGTCGGCGCCGGCTTCTCCGGCCTCTGGACGGCGCTCCTCGCCAAGGAGCAGGACCCCGGCCTCGACGTCGTCGTCCTCGAGGCCGGGGCCGCCGGCGGGGAGGCCAGCGGGCGCAACGGCGGCATCTGCATGGCCTCGCTCACGCACGGCGTGGCCCAGGGCGCCGCGTTGTTCCCGCGCGAGGAGCGGCGGCTCGTCGAGCTCGGCAGCGAGAATCTCGACGAGATCCGGCAGACGATCGTGCGCGAGGGCATCGACTGCGGCTGGGAGCGTACCGGCGAGCTCGACATCGCCGGCTCGGCCTGGCAGGTCGAGGGATTGCGCGAGGAGCGCGACCACTACGCGCGCGTCGGGCTGGGCCACGAGTGGCTGGACCGCGACGCCCTGCAGGCGGACATCCACTCACCCACCTATCTCGCGGGTCTCTGGCACCACGACGCCGCGATCGTCGACCCGGCGCGCCTGGCGTGGGGCCTGGCGCGCGCCTGCGAGCGGCGAGGCGTGCGCATCTGCGAGGGCACGCCCGTAGCCGCCGTCGAGCGCGCGGCGGCCGGCGTGGAGCTGCGGACCCCCTGGGGCTCCGTGCACGCCGGCCGCGTGGTGCTCGCCACCAACGCCTTCAAACCACTGCTGCGCCGGCTGCGGCTCCACATCGTGCCGGTGTACGACTATGCGCTCATGACCGAGCCGCTCTCGCCTGCTCAACTCGACGCCGTCGGCTGGTCGCGCCGGCAGGCTCTGGCGGACGCCGGCTACATGTTCCACTACTACCGCCTCACCGAGGACCAGCGCATCCTGTGGGGCGGCTGGGATGCGCTGTACTACCGCGGCCGGCGCATCCGCGTGGAGTACGAGGACCGGCCCGACCTGTCCGCCAAGCTGGCCGATCACTTCTTCACCACGTTCCCGCAGCTCGAGGGCCTGCGCTTCACCCATCGCTGGGCCGGAGTGATCGACACCTGCTCGCGCTTCTGCCAGTTCTGGGGGACGGCGCTGGACGGGCGCGTCTCGTACGTGCTCGGCTACACCGGGCTGGGCGTCGCCGCCTCACGCTTCGGCGCCCGCGTGGCCCTCGACCTCGCCCTGGGCCGGCGGACGGAGCTCACCGAGCTGGGCTTCGTGCGCAGCAGGCCGCTCCCGTTCCCGCCCGAGCCGCTGCTCTACCCGCTGATCGAGGCGACGCGCCGGTCCACCGAGCACGCCGAGCTGCACGGGGGCCGCCGCAACCTGTGGCTGCGGTCGCTGGACCGGTTCGGCCTCGGCTTCGACTCTTGAGCGGGAGGGGCGGGGTGGCCCGTCGCCGCCCCGCTCCACCGGATCCTCTCGGCCGCGTCAGCCGTACAGCTCGGCGACCGCGGCGGCGAACACCTCGGTGTGGCGGTCGACGTCGGCGGCGCTCGTCTCCGGGCACATCAGCGCCATGTTGTGGAACGGCGTCATGAAGATGCCGCGGTTGAGGGTGTACAGGTGCATGTACTCCTCGAGCTCCGCGTCGTGGGCGGCGCGAGACTGGTTGCCGGTGCGCGGCACGACGGGCGTGAAGCGGTACTCGGCGCGGGCGCCGAGCTGGACGATCACCCAGGGCACGCCGTACTCGTCGAGCACGGCCTGCACGCCCTCCGTGTAGCGGGTCGCGAGCGCCGTCATGTGCGCGAAGCTCTCTTCGGTGAGGACGTGCTCGAGCGTGGCCCGCGCCGCCGCGCCGGCAAGCGCGTTGCCGGCGAGCGTGCCGCCGACGCCGCCCTGGTCGACGAGGTCGGCGTCGGGGTCGCCGAGCACACGAGCTGCGAGCTCCTCGGTCACGCCGTAGGCGCCCATCGGCACGCCGCCGGCGATGGCCTTGCCGATGGTGACGATGTCGGGCCGCAGGCCGAACGCGCGGGTGGCGCCGCCGGGTCCCGCGCTGAAGGTGTGCGTCTCGTCGTTGACGAGCAGCGTGCCGGTCTCGTCGCACAGCTCGCGCACCGCCTCGAGGAACCCGGGCTCCGCCGGCACGATGCCGATGTTGGTCATCCACGGCTCCATGAGCACCGCGGCCACGTCGCGCGGCGCGAGCGCCGCGCGCAGCGCCTCGACGTCGTTGAACTCGACGACTCTGGTGGTCCGGGTCGGATCCACCTGCGGTCCCACGTTGCCCGGCTTGCTCATCGCGCTTCCGTCCGGCCCGACGACGACGATGGTCTCGTCCACGGTGCCGTGGTAGCACTCGCTGAACACGAGCACGTAGGGCCGCCTCTGCACCATGCGCGCCATGCGCAGCACCCAGCGGTTGGCGTCGGTGGCGGTGAGGGAGAACTGCCAGTAGGGCAGGCCGAAGCGGCGCCTCAGCTCGGCGCCCACGCGGGCGGCGTCTCCGGTCGGCAGCATAGTGGTGATGCCGCCCTTTCCGCGCACGCGCGCGTCGATGGCGTCGAGCACGACGCCGGGGGAGTGGCCGGCCATGGCGCCGGTGTCGCCCAGGCAGAAGTCGATGTAGGTGTGGCCGTCGACGTCGGTGATGCGGTTGCCCCTGGCGCCCTCGAAGTACAGGGGGTGGTCGCCGGTGAGCATGCTCATCCAGCTCATGGGCACGCCCGCCAGCAGGCTGTCGCCGGCCTGCCGGAAGAGATCTCTCGAGCGCGGGTGGGCTTCGGCATACGTGGCGCGCTCGCGCGCGATCAGATCGCGCAGGGAGTCGCGGTCGCAGGGTCGCGACTGCTGTGTCTGGGTCGGGATGGCGGCCATCGGGTTCCTCCTCGTTCACCGCGCCTCCACGGTGAGGCGGGTCACGGCTGTCCGGCACGGTAACATTGACCGAGTATTCAGTCAACTTATGAGCGACCATTCAGTTCTTGAACGACTCCTTGGAGGCGACGCCCTGAACCGGTAGAGTGCCGGCATGCAGACGACGATCGTGGGGGCTTCGGGATGAGGCGCGAGGAGTGGGCGCGGCAGCGGCGGCGCGAGATGCTGGCGGCCTACTACCAGGTGCTCAAGGACGAGGGCCTGCAGGGCGCTTCGATCGCCAAGATCGCCAAGCGCATCGACGCGCCTCCCAGTCTGCTCATCCACTACTTCGGCACCAAGGAGCAGATGACGATCGAGCTGGTCGACTACCTGCTGGAGGAGTACCGCCTGGGCTACGGCGACAAGCTGGCCGCGATCCCCGATCCGCGCGCGCGCCTGGTCGCGATCCTCGACACGTTCTTCGACCCCGAGTACCACCAGCTGCTCGACGACAGCGTGTTCTACGCGTGCTTCTACGTGAGCCTGCGCCACCCCGCCGTGCGCAAGAGCTACGCGGCGCTCTACGAGACGTCCCTGGAGCTCGTGGAGGGCACCATCGCCGAGTGCATGGCCGCCGGGCACGTCGGCGCCGACGACGCTCACGAGCTCGCGGTGACCGTCAAGGCCCTCGAGGAGGGTTACGCGTTCCTCATCGGCGGCGGCGCCGACGAGGCCGCCAAGGCCGAGATCGGCAGCGCGCTCAAGAAGCGCGCGCTGCAGCTGCTCGGCCTCCCCGCCACCGCCTGACCGCCCTCCGCCGGCCGCCCAGAGCTGGAACATCCGCCCAGTCCAGCCTCGTTCTGGGGCCGCGTGCCCATTCTCCTTGGGAACCCGCACGCCGAACACAATGCTCAGTGACGCTCAGGACCGCCGACCGCCGCTGAACGTTCAAGTACCGGTGAGCCGTTGTCGAGACGGACTACGCGTCACGAGCATGGGCATGACGGGCGCCGCCGGTGGGGTCGACCGGGCTGGTGGCCTCCCGTTGCAGGAGGAGTCAACGGAGGTGGGACGTGAGCAGGAAGATCGGAGTCGTAGGGGCGATCGGGGCGGCGGCTCTTCTGGCGCTCTCGGTGAGCGCTTGCGGGGAGACCGCGACGGGCGACTCGTCGGGCGCCAGCGCGAGCCCGAGCCCGAGCCCGACGGCCGTCAGCACGACGCACGTGGCCGAGTCGCAGCTCCCGGGCGTCGTGCGTGCCCGCGTGGGCGACACGATCACGGTGACGCTGCACAGCAACTCGAGCACGGGCTACCAGTGGGTCACGCAGGACCTCAGCGACGCCTCCGTGCTCAAGCAGGTCGGCGACGCCAAGATCGTCGCCTCCAAGAGCAAGCTGGCCGGGGCGCCCGGTCACACCCAGTTCACCTTTGAAGTCATGGAAGAGGGCATGGACGAGGTCGGCTTCTGGTACCAGCCGCCGGCCGAGGGCGCGGCGGGGGCCACCTGGGCGCTCGTCGTGAACGCGGGCGCCGGCCACGTGCCGGTCAACGTGGATGCCGGTGAGGAGTACACGGCGGAGACCGCGGAGATGCGCACCGGCGACAACCTCCTCGTCACCATCACCAACGCGTCGGACGGCGGCCGCCACGCCTGGAAGATGATCGGCGGTGCGCCGCAGCTCAAGCTGCTGAGCCAGAAGTACTCCGGCGGCAAGCAGACCCTGACGTTCGCGGGCGCCGCGGCCGGTACGACCACGCTGGTCATGGTCAACCGCCCGACCGGCGACCCGCCGCTGCAGACCTTCGCGCTCCCGGTGGCGCTCAAGACGCCGGCGGCGCCGGTGACCCACCAGCTCAACAAGCACAGTGACCAGCAGAACGTGCCGGCCAAGGCCGGCGACACCATCCAGGTCTCGCTCATGGACCAGCCCTCCACCGACTTCCAGTGGAAGTTCGAGAAGCCCAACGCCAAGGTCCTCAAGCAGGTGGGCGAGCCCAAGTTCTTCCCCAACAACGACACGATGGGCTCCAAGGGCAAGATGGTGTGGACGTTCAGCGTGGTCGGCGCCGGCAAGGCCCCGCTCATCGCCAACTACCAGTCCGTGCCCGCCGACGCGATGCCCGTCAAGACGTGGCAGGTCGACGTCGCCGCCAAGCCGGGGTTCACGCCCAAGACGGTGGCGGCCGCGCCGTCCGACCCGGCCGACTCGGTGCACGTGCTGCCGGGCGACACGATCAAGCTCAAGCTGGCCGCCAGCGCCGGCGCCTGGAGCAAGCCCGCCTCGACCAAGCAGCTGATCGCCGCCAAGCCGGTCAAGCAGGGCAAGAACGTGGTCATCTCCCTCACGGCCGGCCACCACGGCGTGGCGACCCCGGTTCTGCTCGCCACAGGCAGCAGCGGCTATCCCGCCCAGGCCTACGCGCTCTCGGCCACCGTGGGCAAGGGCAAGGCTCCTGTGACCGTGCACGCCAACGAGCGTCACGTGGCCAAGCCGATCGAGGTCAAGGCCGGCGAGCTGTTCGACATCGCCATCGAGAGCAACACCGCGTCCACCGGCTATGCCTGGACCGTGAGCAGCGTCATCCCCGACGGTGTGGTCGAGCAGCAGGGAGACCCGACCACCGAGGCGCCGACGACCGACATGCCCGGCGCCCCGGGCGCGACCGTGTTCCACTTCAAGGCACTGGCGGCCGGTACGGCCCAGCTGGTGCTGCTCGAGCAGCCGCCGGGTGACGGCGGCACGCCGGGCGCCGTCTACATGACCGTGGTGAACGTCCAGTAGAAGGAGACGTCACCCGCTGACGCAGGGACGGGGCGGCCGGCGCGAGGCGCCGGCCGCCCCGTCCGCGTACGAGCTAGTTGAGGCCGAAGCGGTGCATGTCCTGCTCGCCGGCGCCGAAGTAGTGCGCCGTCTCGTGCAGGACGGTGATGCGGATCTGCTCGGCCAGCTCGTCGTCGTCCTCCACCTCGCGCTCCAGGTTGCGCTGGAAGAGGTGGATGACGCCGATGTCCGGGCCCGGGCCGAGCACCGACTGGTCCGGCATCGCGATGCCGTGGAAGAGGCCGAGTGTGCGCGGGTCGAGGCCCTCGAGCACCAGCGCCTCGGACGGGCGGTCCTCGACGAACACGGGCACGTTGCCGAGCCGCGCGAGGATCTCGTCCGGCAGCTCGTCGAGCGCCTCGGCCGCCAGCCGCTCGAACTCCTCGCGCGCGCATGCGCGGCTCGCGCTCGTCGTTCGACTGGTCGAGCCGCAGGGTGGCGAGCCACTCCTTGACCATCCCCCGGGTGTCGCCCTTCTCCTCGCAGGCGACGCCGAGCAGGTGTCGCGCGTCGGCCTCGTCGAGTGGGTCGAGGGGCGGGCCGGCGAGCAACTCGCGCAGCAGGCGCGCGGCCTCACCGGGCTCACCGAACTCCACGTAGACCTCCGCCGACCCGATCCAGGGCTCCGGGTCGTCGGGGTCGGCCTCGCTCCAGCGCCGGTAGGCGTCCAGCGCCTTCTCGGGGTCGTCCTGCTCGAGTGCGAGCGACGCCTCGAGCTCGATCACCGCCGGCTCGTCCGGCGCCGTCTCGCGCGCCGTCCTCAGGGCGCGCTTCGCGGCGCGGAGGTCTCCGTCCTCGAGCGCCTCCCAGGCGTCGTCGAGGAGGCGCTCCAGCTCAGGATCGTATGTCGTGTCGTCGTCCATTTCGCTACTGTACCCCGCCGAGGCTACGCGGGCGTACCTCCGCACCGTGATCGTCCTTGCATCGTCACCCTCCTGAGAGCAGAATTCCCGCATGCCTGGCAAGGAGGAAGCCGTGACCACGTATCGCCCTAGGGATCCGCGCGGCAAGCTGCGCGAGGTCACCACCAACTGGACGCTGTCCATGCGCGTCGCGGGACGCGCTCCCAACTGCGGGGTGGTGTTCGACGAGGACGCATCGTCCCAGGCCGGTCCGCAGGCACGCGGCTGGCTGGTCGGCGACCGCCGGCCGGAGACCCACGGCGACCGCTACCTGATCCTGGACGACGGTGACGTCTGGCGCGCACGCGCGGCCGAAGTCCCCGAGGGATCCACCCCCTCGTGGATGACGGAGCCGGACGACGACCTCGTCTCACTGCTGGCCCGCTCGCTCGGCGACGCGCGGCTGGGCGGCGCCGGGTGGCTGGAGCTCGTCGGGCGCGCCGAGCGCGTGGAGGACCGGCGTCGCGAGCGGCGGGCGCCCTCCGGACCGGAGCGGCGCGGGACCTGACCCGCGTGCGGAGGCCCGGCGGATGGTCCGGACCTCATCCGGTCTGATATAAGCAGGGGTCGTGACTGACCCCTCCGCAACTCCCCTCAGCGACCGCGTGCCCGGATCATCGGCTGCGCCGTCAGACGCCCCCCTGTTCGTCGGCGTCGACCTCGGCAAGGTCACGACCTGCGTGGCCGTGGGTGAGCTCGGCGCGGACGGCGAGCTGCGCGTCGTGCACACGTGCGCGGAGCGCCACCTCGGCGACCCGCTCCGTCCCTTCATCGAGGTGTATCGGGACCTGGACACCGGCCGCCTGGCCGGTGTCGCTGCGACCGGTGTGTATGGAGAGCGCCTCGGCGCTCCGGCCGTCGGCGGGGTGCCGGAGGAGATCGCGCAGGAGCACGCCGCCGCCTGGGTCTACCCCGACGGTCCGCTCAACGTGGTCCGGGTGGGCGGCGGCGGCTACTCGGTGCTCACGCGGGACGCCGCCGGCGTCGTGCGCTTCGAGGCCAACGAGCGCTGCTCGGCCGGCACCGGCGAGACGGTGGAGGGCCTGTGTGCCCGCCTCGGCCGCTCGCTCGACGAGGCCGTCGCGCTCGCCCAGGCCAGCCCCGACGGAGTCACCGTCACCAGCCGCTGCGCCGTGTTCGCCAAGAGCGAGCTCACGCACTTCGCCAACCAGGGGGAGTCGCACGGGCGCATCTTCCAGGGACTGTTCGAGGGTGTCGCCCGAAACGTGCACAGCCTGTACGACAAGAGCAAGATCGACGGCCCCGTGGTCCTCGTCGGGCACGGGGCGCTCATCACGCCCATCGCCGCCGGCGTGGTCGCTCTCAGCGAGGCGCCGGTGGAGGTCGCGGAGCAGGCCGGCCTGTTCGAGGCGCTCGGCGCGCTGCACTTCGCCGCGCAGTTGGGCGGAGAGCCGGCAGCGCCGCCGGTTCCCGGCCGATCCGCGCGAGCTCGTGCGGCCTGTCCGCAGCCGCATCGGCCGCCTCGAGCCCGCTCACCGGGGACCGGGCTCCGTGCTGCGGCTCGGCGATGAGGACGCCGCCTCGTCCGACCCGGCCGCGCCGGCCGTCCTCGGTCTCGACCTGGGCTCCACAGGCTCAAAGGCCGCGCTGGTCGACGCCCGCTCGGGCGCTGTGCTGGCGAGTGTCTACCGGCGCACCGAGGGCAATCCCGTTGAGGCTGCCCAGGCGCTGGTGGCCGAGGCCGGCGAGATGGCGCCGAACCCCGTCGTCGCGGTCGGGCTCACAGGCTCCGGACGCGACGCCGCGGCCGCGGTCTTCCGCGCCGCGTTCCCCGGCCTCGGGGAGCGGCTCATCGTGCAGAACGAGATCGTCGCGCACGCGACGGCGGCCGCCGGTCTGGACGCGGACGGCGGCCGCAGCCTCTCCATCGTCGAGATCGGCGGCCAGGACGCCAAGTTCATCAACGTCGAGAACGGCCGCGTGGTCGACGCCGACATGAACCGTGTGTGCAGCGCCGGCACCGGCTCGTTCCTCGAGGAGCAGGCGATCGCCCACGGCGTGGACGACATCGTGGAGTTCGGGCGGCTGGCCGCGCGCAGCGAGGGGCCCCCCGACCTCGGCCAGACGTGCACGGTGTTCGTCGCCGACGTGGCGGCCGAGGCTCTCGGTGACGGCTTCCGCCGCGAGGACATCTTCGCCGGTCTGCAGCACTCGGTGGTGCGCAACTACCGCAGCCGGGTGATGGGTCAGCGACGGCTGCTGGACCGCGTGTTCTTCCAGGGCAAGCCCGCCAGCGACCCGGCTCTGGCCCGGACGCTCGCGGCGGTGCTCGAGCGCGAGGTCGTGGTCCCTGCCGACCCGGGTGCGATGGGCGCCATCGGCATCGCGCTGCTCGCCACACGGTCGCTCGCGGGTGGGCCGGCCGCGGACGGCGACGGCGAGGGGTCCGCGGCTCTCGCCCCGCTCGACCTCTCCCGCGTGCTCGAGGCGCGCGTCGCCGGCCGCCGCGAGTTCCAGTGCCGAGACCGCGACTGCCTCAACGGCTGCCATCTGGAGCTCGCCGAGATCGACCTGGGAGGGTCCACCGCCAAGATCGTGAGCGGCGGGCAGTGCCCCAAGTACGACGACGTCTCGGCGGCCGGAGACAAGCTGCCCAGGGATGCCCCCAACCCGTACCGCGAGCGAGAAGCGTTGCTGGCGTCCCTGCTGGAGGAGGAGGGCGCCGGAGCGCGAGCGGCCGGCGACGCATGCGTGGACCCCGGCTCGGCGGGCCCCGAGACCGGCTCCGCCGCTTTCGTCGTCGGTCTGCCCTACGCGCACTACCTCATCGACACGCTCCCGTTCTTCCACACGCTCCTGCGGCGGCTGGGCCACCGGGTGGAGGTGCTGCGCCCGGGTCGCGACACGCTCGCCGAGGGCGACCGGCACTGCGCGGCTCCGGGCGCCTGCGCGCCGGTCAAGCTGCTGCACGGGCTCGCAGGCGCGGACGTGGACGTCCTCTTCGCGCCCATCTTCGTCCACCTGCCGCTGCCCAACGCCGGCGCGCGCACGTACACCTGCCCGATGGCGCAGGGCGCGCCGGACATGGTGGGGCGCGCGCTGCACGCGGAGGGCTCGCGCAAGCGCGTGCTGCGGCCGGCGCTCTTCGAGAAGGAGGGCGACGGCTTCGACGCACCGCGCGTGATCCGCTCGCTCTCACGCGCGATGCGGGCACTGGCCAAGGCGGCCGGCATGCCCTCGCCGAGACCGTCCGAGTTCGACGCCGCCTACGAGGCGGCGCGCGGCTCGCAGCGCCGCTTCGAGGCGGGCCTGCGCGCTGTGGGCGAGCACGCGCTCGCGTGGGCGCGCGAGCACGGCTACCCGGTGGTGCTGCTCGCCGGGGAGACCCACGTGATCCACGACGCCGTGCTCGACGCCGGCATCCACGAGCTCGTCGCCGCCAACGGCGCCGTGCCTCTGCCGCTGGACTGCTATCCGGTGCCCGAGGGCGTGCTCGGGGCTGCAGAGGGTGCACTGGGCGAGCGCCGGGCAGACGCTGCGCGCCACAGCCGCCGGCGCCGCGGCCGGCGACGTGTTCCCGCTGCTGCTGGGAGCCTACGGGTGCGGCCCCAACTCCATGATCGAGCACCTGTTCGCGGACCTCACCGAGGACTGGCCGCACGCAGTGCTCGAGAGCGACGGCCACGGCGGCAAGGCCGGCTACGTGACCCGCGTGCAGGCGTTCCTGCACAGCGTGCGGCGATGGCGCGACGCCTCCGCCGAGGTGGCCGGCCGGCAACAGGCCGTCGCCGCGGCGGCCGCCCCGCCGGCGCAGGTCCCGGCGGAGCATACGGCGGCGGGCGCCGGCCTGCAGGCGCGCCTCGCGCGCCTCGACGGGCGCCTCCCGCGCAGCCTGGACGCCGGCTACGACCGCTTCTACTTCGGCCACGTCGGAGGCGGTCTCGGCCGTCATCTGGCGGCGGCGATGCGCGGCGCCGGGTACGACGCCTCCTACGTCGGCGAGCCGGACGCCGCCGCCCTGCGCGCCGCCGGCGCCGCCTGCTCGGGCAAGGAGTGCCTGCCCTACCAGCTCATCTGGGGCAGCTTCGCGCGCTTCCTCGACGAAGAGGCGGCGCGTCTGGACGGCACCAAGGCGCTGTTCCTGAGTGCCGGCAACGGTTTCCAGGCGTGCCGGGCCAACCTGTTCCCGCTCACCGAGCAGATCTCCCTGGAGCGGCTGGGCCTGAGCGACCACGTGGAGGTCGCCGACTTCAGCCTCGTCACCAGCAACGTGCGCATGATGCCCGTCGTCTGGATCGCCCTCGTCGCCGTGGACGTGCTCAACATGCTGCGCTTCTACAGCTTCGCCGACGAGGCGGAGCGAGGGGCGAGCGATGCCTTGTTCCGCGAGTACTCGGACCGCCTGGAGACGATGCTCGAGCAGCCCCGCCCGGACGCCGGCACAGCCGGCAACGTGGCCGGGGCCTTCCGCTTCTGCGCCGAGGTCGAGGAGCTCCTCGCGGGCGCGGCCCGCGCCTACAAGGAGCTCCCGCGCGACGCCGCCAGGACCGCGAGCTTGCGCGACGTGTACCTCTGCGGCGACCTCTACCTGCGCGTCGACGAGTGGGGCAACGACGACCTGCAGCGCAAGCTGGCCGACCTGGGCCTGCGCGTCATCTTCGAGCCCTACGCTGCGTTCTTCGAGCTGCTCCAGCTTCGCCAGATCCAGGACGGCGTCGCCCTCAAGAAGCTGCCCGAGAAGGAGGCGACCCTGGGGACGATGCGCTACGTGGTCGGACGCCTCGTCAAGGCGGTGCGCACGGAGCACCCGTGGGTGTTCTGGAACGAGGTGCGTGAGGTGGACAAGGAGAGTCGCCGGCTGGTCGCGCCGTACCCCTTCGGCGAGACGATCCCGGCGGTCGGCGGCGCGCTGCTCACCTGGCGCACGCAGCCCGTGGACGGCGTGGTCTCGGTCGCGCCACGAGGGTGCGGGCCGGCCCTGATCGCCGAGGCGCAGCTTCGGCGCGAGGCCGGCCTCCCGGTCCTGTTCGTCTACAACGACGGCGACCCCATCGACGAGGCGCGGCTGGCCGGCTTCGCCTGGCGGCTCCGCAGCCGCCCCGCCAGGCGTGTGCCCGGAGCCTGAGCGCGTCAGCCGTCCCGGTGGTCTCTCAGCCTCAAGCTTAGGGTGATGGTTGGACGTGCGGCGCCTCTCGAGGTGACTCCCTGGTGAGTCTCCCGGCGTCGTCGACTCAGTTCGCGGGCAGGCTCAGGCGGGGTGGCCGTCCGGAGGGGACGGCTCGGTGCGAAGGGAGTCGGAGTGGCACGTCTGCTGATGATCCTCACCTACAGCGCCGGCGGCGTGGCGATAGGACTCGGGTTCTACTACGTGAGCAGCGACCCCAAGCTGGCGATGACGTCCTGCTCGCCGTGATCAGCTTCCAGGCGCTGAGCGAGGCCGGGCTCGGGCCTTTCTGAGGCGGGCCTGCGCCCGCCCGCCGTCGACGGTTTGCCCGGCTGCCGGGCGGGGCATCCGACTGGGCAACCGATCCTTTGGAGGACCTCCCATGGCCGCCCAAGTACGCAGCGTCGCTCGCGTCGTCACCCCGCAGCCCGTGCTGGAAGGCGCCGGCGTACGCCTCAAGCGCAGCATCGCCACGCCGGCGCTGGACTACGTGGACCCGTTCCTGCTCTTCGACCACTTCGGCTCGGACGACCCCGCCGACTACCTGGCCGGGTTCCCCTGGCACCCGCACCGCGGCATCGAGACCGTGACGTACATGCTGGCCGGCGAGGTGGACCACCGCGACAGCATCGGCAACGCGGGGCGCATCGGCGCCGGCGACGTGCAGTGGATGACCGCCGGCGGCGGCATCATGCACGAGGAGATGCCGCAGGCGGGTGAGGACAGGCGGATGGGCGGGTTCCAGCTCTGGGTGAACCTGCCGGCGGACCTCAAGATGTCGCATCCGCGCTACCAGGACGTGAGCGCCGCGAGCATCCCGGAGGTGCGCCGCGACGACGGCGTCGTGGTACGCGTGGTCGCGGGCGAGGTGGACGGTGTGCGCGGCGCGGTGACGGAGATCTACGCCGAGCCCGAGTACCTGGACGTCTCGCTGCCGGCCGGGACGCGGTTCACCCAGGCCGTGCCGCGGGGGCACGCGGCCCTCGCGTACGCCTTCGAGGGCGAGGGCCGGTTCGGTGTGGCCGCCGACCTCGGCTACGGCGGCGAGCTGGAAGGCGTGTTGCTCGCCGCCCCGCAGATGGCCGTCTTCGGCGACGGTGACGAGGTGCGCGTGGAGGCTGACGAAGCGCCGGTCCGGTTCCTGCTCATCAGCGGCAAGCCGCTGGGGGAGCCCATCGCGAGGTACGGACCGTTCGTGATGAACTCTCGCGAGGAGATCACGATGGCGCTGCACGACCTGCAGAACGACACGTTCGTGTGGCGCGACGACGCCGAGTGGGCGGCGAAGCGGCGCACGTGGTCGCCGGAGGCCGAGCGCTGACCGACCGCACCGCGGGCGAGGCTTGTGGCCGTCGCTCAGCGCGCCGCCAGCGTTTTGACGTATGGGCGCGCCGCGCAGCGACACGGCGGCGCGCCGCAGTACGGGCACTCCGCGCCTGAGGCCAGGCTACCGGCGGCGTAGAAGTCCGGGATGTCGCGGCCGGCCTCGTAGCCGGCCGCCTCGTACAGCCTCACCGCCGGCGGCTCCGGCCGCCCAGCCGGCAGCCAGGCGAACAGGAAGGCCGCCGGAGCACCACGCTCGGTCGCGGCGTCCTCGGCGTACGCGAGCAGACGCCGACCCAGTCCCGCGCGGCGCGCCTCGGGTGCGACGGCGACGGCGCGCACATGCAGCACCGGCCGGCCGGCCGAGACGCCCGCGGCCGGCCCGAAGACGAGTCGCACGTCCTCTTCGCCGGCCGGCTCCAGCGCGGCGACGACGACGCCGGCGAGGCCCTCCTCGTGTATGGCCGCGGCCGAGAGGTCGTCGCCGCCCCGGCAGAAGCTCCAGAAGCCGGCGCCGACGCCGTCGTCCAGCAGCCGCGCCGCGGCCGGTCTGTCGCCGGGCTCGAGTCGGCGGAGGGTCGGGTCCATGGGCCGGAGTCTACGCCTTCCTCAACGCGACGTCGGCCACTACCGGCCAGTGGTCCGACGGCAGGCGCCCGCCGGGCCGCGTGTGGTCGATCCGGGCGTCCAGGACCTCCCAGCGCGGATCCGCGAGGACGTAGTCGATGCGGGTGCCGCCGGTGGAGCCGTCCCAGGCGTGGTGCGTCGCGGCCAGCGGGCCGCTGGGGCCGAGCTCGGCGAGCGTGTCGGTCAGGCCCGCAGCGGTCAGGTGCCGTACCGCCGGGTCTCGGGCGGTCGCGTTGAGGTCGCCCACCACCAGCCACGGCAGCGCCGGGTCGAGCCACCCGAGGAGCGCCTCCGCGCCGCGCAGTCGCGAGACCGCGGAGGCGCCGTCCCAGTGCAGGTCCGCGAGCCCGAACGCCGCGCCGGTCCGCAGGTCGGCGAAGCGGCAGAGCGTGACGATCCGTGGGATCGGGTTGCCCCACGAGCGCGAGGCCGGCAGCCACGGCGTGTCGGAGAACCAGCGCACGGTCCAGTCCTCGAGCCGCAGGCGGGCGGTGCGATAGACGACGGTGCAGCGCTCGCCGCGGCAGCGGCCGTCGTCGCGGCCGGCGCCGGCGCCGGCGTAGCCGGGCAGGCGGCGCGCCAGCCCGCGCTCCTGGAAGAGCCGCACCTCCTGGAGGCCCACGACGTCGGCGTCGAGGCCGGCGATCGCCGCTGCGCACGCGCCGGCCCGCAGCGGCCAGCTGTGCCGGCCGTCCGGCTTGAGGCCGGTCCGTACGTTGAAGGAGGCGACGCGCAGAGCGGCGGGGGGAGAAGCCCCCCGCTCCCCTGCGCGTCGCCTCCCGCGCCCCGGCTCACGACGGCGGCCGGGTCACGTGGGGAAGTGGCTGCGCCAGAACGTTGTGTCGCCTTCGCTGCTCAGGCGCGTGTGGCGCGGCTTGTCTCCCTTGCGCCCGGACTCGATCTCGAATGCCGCCCTGTCGGTCTCGGTGAGCTTGTGGTCCACCAGGCCGCTGCGCTCGATGTAGTCCTTGAACACCACGAGGTCGTGGCCGAGTTGCCTCTTGAGCTCCTCCGGCGCCGGTCCGGCGTCCGGTTGCTCCATGCGGAAGATCACCGTGGTCCGTCCGTTGGCCGCCGGTACGAAGTCCACGAGCCCCGACCGTACCGCGTCGACGCACGCCAGCTCGTCACAGACGAGGTGACCGGGACCGGTGTGCGCCCAGCGGATGAATCGCGCCCAGTTGGAGGCTACGAGAGGAGGTTCGGCGGCTACTTCTATCTGCTGCTGGATGGTGGCCATGACGCCTCCGTTCCTTGCCCCTGACGGTAGCTCGCTCGCGTCGAGAGTACCCACCGTCTGGACAGTGGAATCCCTCTGCTGCAGTCAGGAATGGGAACGGAGGCGTCAGGCCGTCACGTGGTCCGGTCAGACTCGCGCAGCGCTCACTCGGCGGCCTTGGCGGCCTCCTTGATCTCCTTCTCGAAGGCCTTGCGGTCCATCTCGATCTGCCGCGTGATCCGCTTGTCGGCCTTCTTGATGGCCTTGTCGATCTCCGCCTGGATCTTGGACTCCGCGACCACGATGAGCGCGGCCTGGCCGTCGTCGATGAACTCGCCGAGCTCCAGCACGTCCTTGCGCGACATGCCTCTCCAGAAGTGGCCGATAGCGCCGCCGATCAGCCCGCCTGCGGCGGCGCCGATGAGGATCCCGGGGGGGAAGAGCAGGCCGAGCACCGCGCCGGCGGCCACGCCGCCCCAGGCGCCGTGCTGGGTGGGCTTCTCGTGCTTCTTCACGTGGACCTTGCCGTTCTCGCCCTTGGTGACGATCGCGGCGTCGTAGGTGCCGATCACCTTGTCCTTGTGGAGCAGCTTGATCGCCTCGTAGTCCTCAGTGGCGCTCTCGGGCGAGTCGTAGGTGGCGATGAACAGGAACACTGCGTCTTCGTCCATTGACACTCCTCTCCTGGCGGCGACGGGTCGCCTCTCTGGCGTGAGCCCCTGCCGTCACCGCGCTTCGGTCCCCGACGTCCTACCCGATGAGCACGCGACGACACCCGGCCGCGCCGTTTGCGGACGGAGTCGTGGGGTTTGGCGCGGCGGACGGGCGGCGACCGTACAATGAGCACCATGGAGGACGTCACCCGCACCACTGAGATCCAGCCCTTGCCGGCGCGCGCGCAGCCGCTGGCTCCAGGCACGCGCGTGACCTTCCTCGGTCACGCCTCGACGGTGATCGAGATCGACGGCATGCGCATCGTCACCGATCCCGTGCTGCGGCGGCTGGTCGGGCCGCTGTACCGGCGCGTGCCGCGGCCTATCACCGAGCCGCTCACGGATCCGGACGTCATCCTCATCTCCCACCTGCACCTGGACCACTACGACCCGCGCTCGCTGCGCTTGTTCCGCCGCGACACGCCGATCGTCGCGCCGGTGGGAGCCGGGCTCTCGCTGAGGTGGCGCGGGTTCAGGGAGATCCACGAGATGAGCCCGGGGGAGAGGCTGCGCCTGGGGCCGCTGGAGATCGTCGGCACCGACGCCAAGCACCGCGGCACACGCCACCCGCTGGCGGCGAGGACCCCGAGCCTCGGTTACGTCGTCTCGGGGTCTCACAGCGTGTACTTCGCCGGCGACACGGCGTTCTTCTCCGGCATCGCCGACATCTGGCCCGAGCGCCTCGACCTCGCGCTCCTGCCGATCGCCGGCATCGGGCCGCTGATGCCCGAGTTCAAGCACATGAGCCCGCGGCACGCCGTCAAGGCCATGGGCCTGCTGCGGCCGCGCCTCGTCGTCCCCATCCACTGGGGCACCTACCACCTGCCGGGCACCGCGTTCTTCCGCTTCGGCCCGGACTTCCACCGCCGCGCGCCGTTCCTCTTCATGGCGCAGGCCGCCGACCTCGAGCCCGACGTGCACACGGTGCTGCTGCGGCCCGGAGAGAGACTGTCGGTGGAGGAGACCCTCGCCGGCCACGCCGGCCACGCGGAGCACGGCTGGCCGGCATGGCCCGGCGACAGGGACGATCCCGCCGAGCTCTCCGGACCCGGCGTGCCCGGCGGGTTCCTCTGATCCCCGTGCGGGAGTCCGGGGCCGGTCAGAAGACCTCGGCGACCTCCAGACGGCCGTCCTCGGCCGCCTGCCGAAGGGCCGCGTAGTCCGCCTCGTTCTGGTCCGCGTACTTCTCCGCGAAGTCCGCCAGCGCCACGTCGAAGCGGTCCTTCTTGCCCAGATACGAGCTCATCGCGACCGGGTCACCGGAGCGCGCGTGTCCCTTGGCCAGGGTCCATGCGCACAGCTCGCCGTAGGCCAGCAGGTGCTTCTCATCCATGGTCGCCACGTCCACCGACCCCTTCCAGTCGCGCAGCTGGCGCCAGTAGAAGTCCCCGCCGGCCGGGCCGTGGCTCCAGCCGAGGAAGATGTCGCTGGCCGACTGCGTGAGCCGCTGGCCGGTCACCACGCGCTCGCCCTGGTGCTTGTACGGGCTGCGGCGCAGGTAGGGCTCGAGCACCGAGCGCACCGCCTCTTTGACCTGCAGGAACAGCACATCGTCTTCGTCGTGACCGGTCAGTACGCCGATGAAGCAGCGCGTGCCGACGGAGCCGACGCCGACGACCTTGAGCGCGATGTCGTCGAGCCGGTACCTGTCCACGAGCACCTTGACGTCCGGACGCAGCGACCTGCGGTAGGTGTCGTAGTTCATCTTCGTCGCGCGCTCGATGTCCTTGGGCATCATCCCGAACGGCACGTCGCGGAGCGAGATGATGAGCGGCGGCGCGCTGGTGATGCGCCTCTCGCCGTCCACCACGGTGCTCAGTTTGGACGCCGCCTGGGCGCTGTCGCGGCTGGTGGCCTTGGCCGCCGTCCTGGCCGAGTCCGCCCGCAGGTCGGGGTCGTGGATGCCGTCCAGGATCCGGTCCACGCCGAGCTGCGTGTACCAGATGGTGAGCGTGTCGAGCTCGGCGAACCGGCGCATGAAGGTGCGGTACGAGCGCGCGCCGGCCAGGGCGATGCCGCGCGCCTTCTTGCCGCTGATACCGTTCTGGCGCGCGGCCACCACGAGGCTGGTGATGAGCCGCTTGACGTCCCACTCGAACGGTCCCGGCAGCGTCTCGTCGAAGTCGTTGATGTCGAAGACGAGGGAGCGCTCCGGCGAGCCGTACATGCCGAAGTTGAGCAGGTGGGCGTCGCCGCAGAGCTGGACCTGGAGGTCCGTGCGCAGCCCGGCGCCCAGATCGGCGGCCATCACGGCGGGGGCGCCGCGATAGAAGCCGAACGCGTTCTGGAGCATGCGCGCGTGGCGGACCGGCAGGAGGAACTGGAGCCGGTCCTTCTCCTGCCGCTCGAGGATCGCGATCGGGTCGCGCGTGCCGTCCGCAGGCTCGAACGCGCCCAGCGCCTCCAGGGGCACCGCCTGGCGCTGGGCCTTGCCTGCCGCCGCGCGCTCCTCGCGCGTGGCGCGGCGGCGCCTGCGGATGCTGGCGGGCGTAGCCGCGGTGGCGGCGGTCGCCGGCTTGGGACGCACCACCTTCGCCGCCGGCTGCGCGCGTCGCGCCGGCACCCAGCCGGCGTCCTCGGGCTCGACCCGGGTTGGGGCGGCGGCCGCAGTGGACGCGGCCTTCGTCTTCGCCGCCGGCCTGGCCTTGGCCGCGCCCTTCGTCTTCGGTGCGGCCTTCGGCTTCGCCGCCGCCGGTGCCGACTTCGCCTTGGTCGCTGCCTTGCTCGTCGCCCCGGCCTTGCCGGTCGCCTTGCCCTTCTCGCTGCGAGTCGCCATGGTCGTCCTCCCGGTCTCGACACTCACGCGGCGCCTCCGCGCCCGACCAGAGTAGTACCCGGGCGCGAAGGTGACCAGTCCCCGGGGCACGGTGGAGGTTCCGGGGACCCCGCAAGCGGGCAGAGTGCTGGCGTTGGGGACGGCCCAGGTGGGATGATTGCGGCCTGTATCCGGATCGGAGGAGGGTCATGGTCAAGTCGAGCGAGAGTGTGCGCATCGGAGTCGTCTCCGACACACACGGTCACCTCGACCCGCAGGTGCTCGTAGAGTTCGCCGGCGTCGACCACATCATCCACGCCGGCGACATCATGGACGCCGACACGCTCGAGGCGCTCTCCGCGGTAGCTCCCGTGACCGCCGTCGCCGGCAACATGGACGACGGCAAGCTCGGCAAGCTCCCCAAGGAGGTCGCCGGCAAGGTCGGCGGGGTCCGGTTCATCATCGGCCACAAGCGCAAGCGGCTGCTCAAGCGGCTGGCGCTCGGCAAGATCGACGGGGTCGGCAAGCACGACTCCCCGGACCTCGTGGTGTGCGGGCACGACCACCTGCCGGCTGTGGAGTGGGTGGACGGCACACTCTTCCTCAATCCCGGTTCGGCGAGCGCGCCGCACTTCGAGGACGACGACCCGACCATCGCCATCGTCGAGACCGGGCACTCCGGGCTCGACGTGCGCTTCGTGCGCATCCCGCGGCGCGCGGACGACGAAGGCTGAGCGCGGCGCCGAGGGCCCGGGTGAGCAGGTGAAGTCCCACACCGTCTACAAGACGTTCCACGTCCCCGAGCGGCGCGCGTTCGTACGCATCACCGAGGACGTGCAGGAGGCCGTCGCCGAGAGCGGCGTCCGCGAGGGCATGGTCCTCGTCGCCGCCATGCACATCACCGCCGGCGTGTGGATCAACGACGACGAGCCGGGCATCCAGGAGGACGCGCTGGAGTGGCTCGACAAGCTGGCGCCGCCTTCCTGGCAGCCGCCGGCCGACGACGTGGCCCGGCAGCTGCTGCCCGACGGAGGCGACTACCGCCACCACCGCGGCGGCTACGAGGACAACGGCGACGCCCACCTCAAGAACCTGCTGATGCACCACCAGGTGATCGTGCCGGTCACGGACGGGCGGCTCGACCTCGGGCCGTGGCAGGCCGTCTTCTACTGCGAGTTCGACGGCCGGCGCTCCAAGCGGCTCATCATCAAGGTGCTCGGGGAATAGACCAGCGGGTGACGGCCTGAGCGCGCCCGAGAAGGGGGTTCACATGAGTGACAACGGCAACGACCAGCGGCCCAAGCCGGAGGTCGTGAGCGAGACGGTGGTCGTCGTGGACGGCCGCAAGGCCGCGAGCGGCGCCTGGGGCCTCGTGCTGGCCGTCGGCGTCGTCGCCGTCGTCTTCGGCATCCTTGTGCTGGCCAACATCTGGGGCAGTGTGCACCTCGTGGCCATCTTCGCCGGCCTGTTCCTGCTGTTCGCCGGCATCCTGCAGTTCTTCATCGGCGGCGGCGGCAAGACCGGGCGCATCATCGCCGGGGTCGTCGCCATCATCCTGGGCATCGCGCTCATCGCCTGGCCCGAGGCCTCCGTGAAGACCGTGGCGGTCATCATCGGCCTCGCGTTCCTCATCAGTGGCGTCTCCGTTGCGGTGGCGGCCATCGCCGCCCGCGGCGAGGGCTACGGCGCCGTGGTCGGGTTCGGCGCGATCGTCGCCGTCATCGGCCTGGTGTTCATCATCTGGCCCGGACCGACGGTCACGATCCTCATGATCCTGGTCGGCCTCGCGGCGCTGCTGTTCGGCATCGGCGCGATCGTGCAGGCGCTGGCCTTGCGGCGCGCGCTGCGCTGAGGGATCTGACTCAGCCTCTCAGCCAGGCGAACAGCGCGGCGGCGGGCAGGTACAGAGGGAAGCTCCGCCCAGCGCCGAAACCGGGCAGGGACGCGCTCGGCGGCGATGCCGGGCCTTGGGCGGCAGCGATGCCGGGAGGTGCACGGGTGGCTGAGTTCCGGGCGGACGACGAACCCCTCGTCAGGGGTCTTCACTGGGTCATCCGCATGGCGGTCCGGGCGCTCGCGGTGCTCATGACGGGAGTCATCGTCTTCGGCGTGGCCGATGTCTGCTACGTCCTGTACAAGCGCCTCATGAGCGAACCCAAGGGCTTCCTGGAGATCACCGACATCCTCGCCACGTTCGGCGCCTTCATGGCCGTGCTCATCGCCATCGAGATCTTCGTCAACATCGTCAGTTACCTGCGCGACGACGTCATCCACGTGCGCATCGTGCTCGCCACGGCGCTCATGGCGATCGCCCGCAAGGTGATCATCCTCGACTACTCCACGACCGGTCCTCAGTACATCTACGCGACCGCGGCGGTGGTCGCGGCCATGGCGCTCGCGTACTGGCTCGTCGTGCGCACGCCGCGCGCCGACGCCTGCGGTACTGATGACTGAGGGGGAGCCGATGAGCGCAGGTCCGCAGCCGGCGACGGAGCGTCCGGCGCAGGCCGGCAGATCTCCCCAGGGGCCGGAGCCCAGGCGCCCGTCGCTGATGATCGGGCGAATGGTCGCGTCCAGCCGCTTCTTCGTCCTGATCGCCACCGTGAGCCTGTTCCTCGCGTTCATGGCGGTCATGGTGTCGACCATGATCACGACCGTGATCACGATCCTGCACGCCATGGGTATCGGCTACGACGGGATGTCGCAGAACGAGATGATCGGCAAGCTGATCAAGCAGGCCGACTACGCGCTGCTCGCCACGGTGCTGTACGTGCTCGCCCTCGGCCTGTACAGCCTCTTCGTCGACGATCGCATCCCGATGCCCGGCTGGCTGCGCATCCACGACCTCGGCCAGCTGAAGGAGCTCCTGGCCGGCGTCGTCGTGGTGGCCATCGCCGTCATCTTCCTCGGCACGGCGCTCACGTGGGACGGCAAGAGCGACATCCTCTCGCTGGGCGCGGCCTCGGCCGCCGTCATCGCCGGCCTGGCGCTGTTCCTGTGGCAGGCCGCGCGCGAGCGGCAGATGGATGCCGCCGAGCGGCTCGAGGAGGATGCTCGCGCTGCCAAGAAGGAGGCGGAGGCGGGGAGGGCGCCGTCCGGCGACGGCGAGTGAGCCGCCTCGCGGGCTAGGACGGTCGGGCGCCGCCGCCGGGCGCGGCCGGAGCGTCGTCAGCGGCGCCTCCTGCGTCGCCGCACTCTCCGGGTCGGTGCGCTGCAGCTCCTCCTCCATCTTGCGCCCGAGCCGGCTCTTCTGGCCCAGGTTCTGGACCACGAGCGCGACCACCGTGATGAGGTAGAGCTGGCCGAAGATCGCCTCGAGCACGGCGGTCATGCGCGCCACGCCCGTGGCCGCCGTCAAGTCGCCGTAGCCCGTCGTCGTGATGGTCACGAAGCTGAAGTAGAGGTAGTCGACGGCCGGCGTGTCCTTGACCGTCACATCGCTGAGCTGCGCGAAGAACTGGTCGCCGGAGATGATCGCGATGAGGCCGTAGAGCGTGGCGAAGAACATCGCGATGAGCAGGTACACGCACACCGCACCGTAGAACGTGTTGAGGCTGATCACGGGGTGCGCCACCAGCCGCTTGAGGATCGCGACCGGCGCGACGACCACCAGCAGGATCGTGAGCAGCTTGTTGACGACGATGGCGGTGTCCTCGTTGCCCACGAGCACGAACACGATGGCGAGCACGGTGGCCAGAGGGATGAGCGCCAGCGCGATGCGCAGGATCCGCCGTTTGACCTGTGAGGCGCGCAGCGCCAGCCAGGTGGTGGTGGCGAAGATGATCATGGAGGCGATGCGCCCCGCGTCGCCGTTGCCGGCCACGGCGATGACGAAGTAGCTGACGACGAGCAGCAGCAGGACGAGGCCGAAGCTGTCGGCGAACCGCGGCGAGTCCTCGAGGAGACGGCGTCGCCTCGGCTGGGGGGGCTGGGTCGTGGTGGTCGCGTCGCTCATGGTCTGCCGGAACTGTATCCCAGAGACGCCGCGACCGAAACGGCAGGGAGGGCGGCGCAGCGAGACGGCGAACCGGCGCGCGCCGAGCTGCGTCCTACCTCGTACGGGGCAGGTTGCCGCCGCGGCGTCGCGAATGCCCTTCCTGTACACTCGCCGGGAAGGTCCTGAGCGCATGCAGAACGGCAACTACACCACGTACTCGTCCCCCTCGCACCACGACCGGCGGCGCCGGCGCAAGCAGCAGGCCCGGCGCCGGCTCCTCGTGCTCGTCGTCGTGCTCCTCGTCGTTGCCGTCGCGGTCGCCGCCGTGGTCGTCGTACGCGGGCGCGGCGGGGACGGAGATGGCGGCGCCGGCGCCGGGGGCGGCGACAACGCCGCCGCCGAGGGCTCGCCCACACCCAAGCCCACACCCACGACGCCGCCTCCCAAGGTGTGGGTGGCGAGCAAGACCGACCCCGTGCGCGTCTGGGTCGGCGGCGACTCCATGGGCGGCGAGCTCGGGTTCTCGCTCGACCCGCTGTTGCAGGAGACCAGGGTGTTCAAGCCCATCACCTTCTACAAGGAGTCCAGCGGCATCTGCCGCTACGACTTCTTCAACTGGCAGCAGCAGATCGAGACGGTCGTGAAGTCGGCCAAGCCGCAGGCGGCCGTGATCATGATGGGCACCAACGACACCCAGTCGGTCTCGCAGGACGACGGCGAGTGGATCCCGTACGGCGACATGGCCTGGAAGAAGGCCTACGAGAAGCGCGTCGGCGACATCATCGACACGTTCCTCGACGCCGGCGTGCGCCGCGTGTACTGGGTCGGCATGCCGATCATGGGCGAGGACTGGCGCAACTCGCGCATGAAGCTCATCAACAAGGTCTTCCAGAAGCAGGCCGAGAAGCGACCCGGTGCGGAGTACGTCGACATCTGGGATCTCTACACCACATCCGATGGGTCGTTCGACCCGTCCCTGCGTCTGGCCGACCAGGTGCACTTCACCGTCGAGGGCCAGGAACTGCTGGCCGAGAAGGTCCTCAAGGCCATCAAGGCCGACTGGCTGCCGCCGGGGTCGGAGGAGCCGAGCGGGTCGCCGGAGGCGAGTCCCTCGGCGTCCGCGCTCTGACGCCGCGCGGCTCCCCGGGCGCGCGGCTCCTCGCAGTGCGCCCCCTGCGCGCGGCCCATCGCCGGCGCCCCTGCGCGCCGGGCCCGCCCGACGCGATGGTTGGCCGGTCCCCCGGCGAAGGATAATGAAAGGGCCATGACCCTTCTGCTCGCCGCCATCCCCGGGAACGTGCTCGACGACGCCAAGCGGCCGCTGTTCGTGCTGCTCTGCGGCTTCATCGTCACGTTCCTGTTCGTGCGCCTCAACACGCGCCTCGCGCGCCGCCGCGGCGGCTCGACGCCTCACCTGCGCAGCATCGTCACCCCGGGCGGTCTGCACATCCACCACGCCGTGTTCGGCATCATCGGCATGGTCGTCGCCGGCATCCTCGAGTTCGCCGTCCAGCCCGGCAGCCCGTGGGTGGAGATGATCGCCTTCGTCTTCGGCGCCGGCGCCGCGCTCACGCTCGACGAGTTCGCGCTGGTCCTCCACCTCGAGGACGTGTACTGGACCGGCGAAGGCCGTAAGAGCATCGACGCCATCATCCTCGGCGTCACGTTCATCACGCTGCTCCTCACCGGCCTGCTCCCGCGCACGTTCAGCGAGCTGGGAGACTACATCACGCTCTCGCGCTGGGTGCTCTCCGCGCTCATCCTGAGCGGCGCGGTGTTCGTCGTCGTCTGCTACCTCAAGGGCAAGCTGTTCGTAGGCACCGTGGGCATCTTCTTCCCGCCGGTGGCCTTCGTGGGCGCCGTCCGGCTGGCCAAGCCGGGGTCGCCGTGGGCGCGGCGTCAGTACGCCGCGAGCGCGGCGAAGATGGAGAGGGCCCTGCGGCGGGACGAGAGCTTCCACCAGCTGTGGGAGCGCCGCAAGCACGCGGTGTGGGACGTCATCGGCGGCAAGCCGCACCTCTCGCTGCCGCGGCGGGACGGCCACCATCGCGACCGCGGGCGCGGGCCCAAGGACGGGTCGCGCCGCTCGCGGGTGTAGCGCGGCCCGAGCTCTCGCGTCAGCCGGCGGACTCCTCTGAGCCCCCGTCCGCCGTCTCGTCCGGCGCCGGCTCGTCGAGCTCGCGTGGCACGCCGGCGCCGTACGTGGTGAGCGCCAGCTCGTAGGCGGCCAGCGCGAGCACCACGATCACCACGCCGGCCGGGGAGCCGGTGACGAACAGCAGGACGACGACGGCGACTCCCACCCCCGCGACGCGCAGCACGTCGAGGTGCCCGGCGAGCCAGCGCCCCGCGCGCGTGTCCGGCGTGGAGAGGTCGGACGACACCCCGAAGAGCTCGGCGAAGCCCCGGCCCATGGCGTCCAGCCAGGTGCGCCGTCCGGCGAGGAACGCGGCGACCGCGACGATGACCCCCGCGACGGCGATCCAGACCAGGAACCCGTTGAGGCTCGCGATCGCCGAGCCGAGCACCGAGCGGGCCACCGCGGCGCCGCCCTGCGACTTGATCGCGCCGACCGCCGCGCGCTCGAGCTGCACCTCGACGACGCGCGCGGCCGCGAACGCCACGAGCGCGCCGAGGCCGAGCCAGAGGGCGGTCCGCCAGCGGCGCACCGAGACGAGCAGGGACGCGGCGACCAGCGCGGCAGTGAGGACCACCACGACGATCACGAGGTCGTTGAACAGCTTGAGCGCGCGCCTGGCCTCGTAGCCGGCGTCGCCACGCAGCAGCGTGACGGAGCCGAAGTCCGCGGGGAGCTCGCGGCCGAGGGCGTCCTGGAGCAGCGTACGGATGTCCCCGGGCGCCGTGGCCGGGTCGATGCGCGGCAGCGTGACGTCCTTGCCGAGGAGGCCGGGGATCCTGTCCTCCAGCTTCTGCAGGGCGACCGCGACCAGCGGCAGCAGGTCGAGCTTCACGTCGGCGCGGCCCACGGTGACGAAGCGGTTGTCGTCCTGCAGCGCCGAGAGGAGCTGCTCGTGGGCAAGGCGGTTGACGGAGGCCCACAGGCGCTGCGCGAGGTCGGTGGCGAGGAAGCTCTCGACCTCGTCGACGAGGAACTGCTGGAGGGCGCGTGTGAGCGCCGGGGCGGCCAGGCCGGCCTCGGCGGGCAGCGCGTCCTCCAGCCGGGCCTCGAGGTCGACCGCCTGTACTGCCCTGGCGGCGACGTACTCGGCGACGTCGGCGCGCACCTCCGGGTCCCCCGCGACGGGGGCGACGACGCGCACGTAGGCGGCGGTGTCGAAGACCACCGTGTGCGCCCAGAGCGCCAGCGCGCTGACCAGGACGCCCAGCAGGGCGGCGACGACGAGGAACGCGGCGATGCCGGTGCGCAGGCGCGGCGCGCGCTGTGAGGCGAGCGCGCGTCGCACGCCTCCGAGGGCGCCGGGAGCCGCCTTGGCGGACGTCTGCTCCGGCTCCGCGGCGGGCTCGTCCGCCGGCGCCGCGGCGTCCGGTCCGGCCTGGGCGCCGTCGTCGGGATCGGCCTGAGCGGCGTCGTCCGGCACTTCGCCCGTGGGCGTCTCGTTGCTCGTCATCGTCCTCCGCTCGCGAGGGCGCGGGGTGCCGCGCCGCACTGCCTGCGGCATGCCCGCCGCCGGCAGGCCGGCACTCCCGTTGGCCGGGAGCCGCTCACAGGTCCCCGAGAGTCTCGGCGATCGCGGCGCCCAGCCGGCGGCCGCCCTCAGCGAGGTCGTCCGCGCCGTAGAGGCTGAAGGCGAGCCGCAGGCTGCGGTCGTCGCCGTCGGCGCAGAAGCGCGCGCCCGGCGCGAAGCCGACGCGGTGCCGCTCGGCGACCGGCAGCAGCGCGGTCGCCGTGAGGCCCTCCGGCAGCGTGACCCAGATGAAGAAGCCGCCGGCCGGGACCGCGAAGCGGCAACCGGCCGGCAGGTGCTCGCGCAGCGCGCCGGCGAGCGCGTCACGCCGCGCGGCATAGGCGCCGCGGAGGGCGGCGACGTGTACGCCGTACGCTTCCGGCTTCGAGCAGCGCCGCCACGACGTGCGCGGAGAACTGGCTGACGCAGCCGCCGCTCTCGAGCACGCCGTCGGCGCTCAGCTGCTCGCGCAGCTCCGGCGGCGCGTCGATCCACCCCAGGCGCAGCCCGGGCGCCAGCGACTTGGCGAAGGAGCCGAGCCGCACCACCGGCGCCTCCGGGTCGAGCGCGCGGAGCGCCGGCGGCGCCTCGCCGTCGTACACGAGCTCGCGGTAGACGTCGTCCTCGACGATCACCAGGTCCTCGCGCCGCGCGAGCTCGAGCAGCTGCTCGCGGCGCGCGGGCGCGAGGCTCACGCCCGCCGGGTTGTGGAACGTCGGGATGGTGTACAGCAGGCGCGGGCGGTGCCCCCACGCCTTGCGCCTCGCGCACGGCCTCCGCCAGCGCGTCGACGTCCAGGCCCTGCTCGTCGACGCGCACGCCGACGACGTCCACGGGGTGGTCGGCGATGATGCCGAGCGCGAGGTTGTAGGTGGGGCACTCGACGAACACCACGTCGCCGGGCCGCGTGAGGTCGGTGAGCACCTGGCCGAGGGCCTGGGAGTTGCCGCCGCTGACGAGCACGTCGCCGGCGGCGAGCGCCAGGCCCTCGCGCGCCGTGGTGCGCGCGGCGATGTGCGCGCGCAGCGCCTCCGGCCCGGGGCTCGAGCCGTAGGCCAGCGCCCCGGCGGCGTCCGGCGCGGCCAGCGCGCGGGCCGCCGCGTCGCGCACCAGCCCGACCGGCAGCAGCGCCGGGTCGGGCTCGCCGAAGGCGAACTCGACGAAGCCCTCGCGCAGCTCGTTCTGGGTGAAGACGGGAGGCTCGGTCACGGCGCAATGATATGCGAGGCCGTCGTCGCGCGTGCGCCCCGCACTGCTCGGGCCGGCGCACCCGCCATGGAGCGGGGCACGCCGCGCGGGATCCGCGCCCGCACCGTGCGCACCGCGCCTGACGCCTGAGCGCCGGGCCGCGCGGAGCGCACCTGAGCAACAGACCTGGGCGCCGCAAGGAGGTATGTCGTCTGGGGGTCGGCGTCACATCCGACGTCACATCCGACGTCACATCCGACGCCACATCCGACGCCACATCCGACGCCGACCTCCGGAGCACATACCCCTCGAGCCGCGCCCGCGGCCGAACCCCGGCTGGCGACCGGCCGTCCCTTTCCCTAGACTGGGGAGCCGGACTCGCCGCATGCTGTTCCCAACCATCACATTCGCCGTCTTCTTCCTGCTCGTCTTCGTCGGGAACTGGCTGCTCATGCCCCGGCAGACGCTGTGGAAGCCGTTCATGCTCGTCGTCAGCCTGGTCTTCTTCGGCTGGTGGGACTGGCGCTTCGTGCTGTTGCTGGTGCTGAGCGCGGTGGTCAACCAGTTCTTCGCGCTCTGGATCGCGGGGCTGCGCTCCAAGAGCTCGTCCGCCAAGTGGGCGCTGGCCGCCGCCGTCGCCGCCAACCTCGGCGTTCTCGGCTGGTTCAAGTACTACGGCTTCTTCGTCACCTCCGCCGTCAACGCGCTCGAGGCCTTCGGCCTGAACGCCGACCTGCCGCTGCTGCGCATCGTGCTGCCGCTCGGCATCTCGTTCCTCACGTTCCGCGTGCTCAGCTACGTGATCGACGTGTACCGCGGCACGCTGCGGCCGGCGTCGCTGCTCGACTTCTCGGTGTACGTGGCCTTCTTCCCGTACCTCGCCGCCGGCCCCATCGCCCGCGCGTCGGAGTTCCTGCCGCAGCTGAACGGCCCGCGCGACCCGCGCCAGGTGGACACCGCGCGGGCGTTCTTCCTCATCTTCGGCGGCCTGATCAAGAAGATGCTGATCGCCGACTACCTGGCGACCCACATCGTCAACGGGGTGTTCACCACGCCGGGGCAGTACTCGTCGCTCGAGGTGCTGGTCGGCATCATCGGGTACTCGGTGCAGATCTACTGCGACTTCAGCGCCTACGCGGACATCGCCATCGGCATCTCGCTGCTGCTGGGGTTCAAGCTGCCGGACAACTTCGACGCGCCCTACACCGCCGCTTCCGTGCAGGAGTTCTGGCGCCGCTGGCACATGACCCTCTCGCGCTGGCTGCGCGACTACCTGTACATCCCGCTCGGCGGCAACCGCAAGGGCAAGGCGCGCACCTACGTCAACCTGATGCTCACCATGGTGCTCGGCGGCCTGTGGCACGGCGCCGGCTGGACGTTCATCTTCTGGGGCTTCCTGTACGGCGGCGCCCTGATCGTCGAGCACGCGCGCGTGGACAAGCGCAAGCAGCGCGCGCGCGTGGTGCAGCGGCAGCGGCAGGACCTGGCGGCGGCGTTCGACGGCATCGCCGAGGCGACGCCGCTGCCGGACGGCCAGGTTGCGGCCGCCGACGGCCCGGGCGCGGCCGCTTTCGCACCGGGCGCGGCCCCGGCCGGCCCCGCCGCGGCTTTCTCCGGCGCGGCCCCTGCACGCCCCGCCGCGCCTCCTCTCGAGTACGACCGCCGCCCGTGGCACGGCGCCGTGTGGCCGCGCATCGGCACCTTCGCCTTCGTCACCTTCGCCTGGATCTTCTTCCGCTCCGACAGCTTCGGCTCCGCGGTCGACGTCATCAGCCGTCTCTTCGAGAGCTGGGGCTCCATCGGCGCGGCCGTCACGCCCGGCGTGTTCCTGGCCATCGCAGTCGGCATCGGCGTGCAGTACGTGCCCCGGTCGGTCTGGCAGCGCGGTGAGGCCGGGTTCTCGAGGTTCAACCCGGCCCTGCAGGGCCTTGCCCTCGCCGTGGGCTTCATGCTGCTCGACATCCTCGGCCCGGTTGGCCCGGCCGCCTTCCTCTACTTCAAGTTCTGATGACGGATCGACGGACCCGCGGAAACGAGCCCGGCCGCCCGGCACAGGGCGGCCGCCCGCCGCACGACGACCCCCGGGACGGCCCGCGGTCCCAGGACGGCGGGCAGGACGAGCAGTTGCCCTACGGTCGCCGCCGCCGCACCGCGGCCAGCGCGCTCGTCGCCATGCTCGTGGCGCTTCTGCTCGGCGCGCTCTTCAACGCGCCGGCGATGCAGAAGACGGCGCAGGAGATGCCGTTCGGGGGCGAGCGCAGCTTCCGGCTCGCCCTCGTCGACCCGCTGGCCAGTGTCAGTCACTGGTTCTTCCTCGACCGGCCGGCGAAGCTCACCGCGGACGTGCTCGGCAAGCCGGACCCGGGTCCGGCCGGGCCGCCCCAGGTCGTCGTGGTCGTGCCGACCCCCACGCCGACCAAGGGCGGCGACGACGAGCCGGGCAAGAACGGCGACAAGCCCCAGAAGACGCTGCAGGAGAAGCCGCTGCCCAAGCCCTACAAGGGCCACCCGATGCACCTCTACATCGCCGGCGACTCCATGATGGGCCTGCCGGGCATGGCGCTCACCAACCTCTCCAACAAGACCAAGCTGATCAAGCCCAAGCTCGACTACCACATCTCGACGGGCCTCTGCCGGCCGGACTTCTTCAACTGGCCGGCGCAGATACAGCAGCAGGTCAAGGGCTTCGACCCGGGCGCCGCCGCCGTGATGTTCGGCGCCAACGACAACCAGGCGCGTGCAGACCGCGTCGCGGCAAGATCCACCAGTTCGGCAGCGACGGCTGGAAGAAGGAGTACCGCAAGCGCGTGGAGGACGTGATCGGCCTGCTGTTCCAGGGCGGCGTGCGGCGCGTGTACTGGATCGGCCAGCCGGTGATGCCCGAGACGTCGTTCAACAACCAGGTCAGGCTGATGAACGACATCTACAGCAGCGTGGCCGAGAAGACGTTCGGCGTCGAGTACATCGACGCGTACGCGCTGCTCTCCAAGAACGGCGCCTACTCGCAGTACCTGCCCGGCGTGGACGGCAAGACGGTGCAGGCGCGCGAGCAGGACGGCGAGCACCTCACGTACGCCGGCGGCCAGATCATCGCCACTGCGGTGCTGGACGCGATCAAGAAGGAGTGGTTCCCCAAGAAGGGCGAGAGGCCCGGTCCCCGGCCCCCTCGCCCAAGCCGTCCAAGTCGGCGACGCCGGCGCCCTGACGTCCGCCGCGTGACGCCCACCGCGTGACGCCCGCCGCGCGACGTCCTCCGCCCGGACCTGTGCTGCGTCGCTTCGGCGGTCCCGGGTGGTATGCGCGCCGCGGGGTGGCACCTTCGGTGGCACCTTCGGTGGCGCCATCCAAGGCTCACACCCCGAGAGCACATACCCCTGACCCCGTCTCCACCGACCGCCGAGGCGCGGCCGGGCGACCGAGGCCGGCGCAGGGCCGGCGGCCGCAGGGCCGGGCGCTGCAGACCCGGGCGGCAGGACCCCGGCAGCCCCTTCGCCGCCCGCTCCCGCTGGTGTAGCATCCGCTAGCAGCAGGCGGGGCCGGCGCGGTGCCTCGCGCGTCCCGGTGACTGGCAGGCGGCAGGGTGCTCTTCCCGACCATCACGTTCGCGCTCTTCTTCCTCGTCGTCTACGCGCTCAACTGGGTGCTCATGCCCAGGCTGCGGCTGTGGAAGTGGTTCATCATCGCCGCCAGCTACGTGTTCTACGGGTGGTGGGACTGGCGGCTGATCTTCCTGCTGGTCGGCGCGACGCTGGTGAACCAGGCCGCCGGCGTGCAGGTGCACCGGGCCCTCGGCGGGCAGGGGCATGGGTCGTCGAGCGGGCGGCGCGGCTCGCGGAGCGCCGCCCGCCGCTGGGTCGTCCTCGCCGTCGCCGCCAACCTCGTCACGCTCGGCGTGTTCAAGTACTTCGACTTCTTCGCCGCCAACCTCAACGACGTGCTGGGCGTGTTCGGCATGGACGCGCCTCTGCCGCTGCTGCGCCTCCTGCTGCCGGTCGGCATCTCCTTCCTCGTCTTCCGCATGCTGACCTACGTGATCGACATCTACCGCGGCCAGCTCGCGCCGGCGCCGACGCTCGACTTCGCGGTGTACACGGCGTTCTTCCCGTACCTGCTCGCGGGCCCCATCGCCAGCGCCCGCGAGTTCCTGCCGCAGCTCACCTCGCCGCGGAACCCGCACACGGTGGACTCCGTCGCGCGCGTTCGTGCTCATCCTCGGCGGCCTGATCAAGAAGATGCTCGATCGCCGACTACCTCTCGACGCACATCGTGAACGGGCTGTTCGCCTCGCCGCAGACCTACTCGTCGTGGGAGACCCTGTGGGGCATCGTCGCCTACTCGGTGCAGATCTACTGCGACTTCAGCGCCTACGCGGACATCGCCATCGGCATCTCGCTGCTCCTCGGGTTCGAGCTGCCGGCCAACTTCGACGCGCCGTACACGTCGCGGACCATCCAGGACTTCTGGCGCCGCTGGCACATCACCCTGTCCAGCTGGCTGCGCGACTACCTCTACATACCGCTGGGCGGTAATCGCAAGGGGCACGGGGCGGACCTACGTCAACCTGGTGCTCACCTTCCTGCTCGGCGGCCTGTGGCACGGGGCGGGGTGGACGTTCGTCTTCTGGGGGCTCATGCACGGCACGGGGCTGGCCGTCGAACGGGCGCGCATGGACACGCGTCACTCGAGAGGACTGCCCGAGCCCGGGCGGACGCCGGGCGCGCGGGCGCTCCAGCGGCTGTGGGTGTTCGTCTTCGTGAGCGTGGCGTGGGTGTTCTTCCGCGCCGAGTCGCTGCCCAACGCGTTCGCGGTGCTGTGGCGGCTGGTCGCCGGGCTCGGCTCGATCGGCGCGGCGGTGACCCTGCCGGTGGTGGCGCTGTGCGTGCTGGGCATCGCCATCCAGTACGTGCCGCGGCGGGCCATCGAGGGGCTCGAGGCGAGCTTCAGCCGCATCGGCTGGGTCGGGCCAGGGGCTGGTGCTCGCGGTGGCCCTGTTCCTGATCGACGTGCTGGGGCCGGTGGGGCCGGCGGAGTTCCTGTACTTCAAGTTCTGAGAGGAGCGGACGAGCGATGACGGACGAGGGCGATGAGCGGCGACGGACCTCACGAGGGCGAGTACCCGGGCAGATGGGGATGCCGTTCGAGCGGCGAGCCCGGACGACGACCTCTTCGTCTGGGACCTGCGGCCGCCGAGGCGCGAGCAGCCGCGGCCGCCGGCCGACGAGGTGCCGGGCGACTGGCGCGTGCGGGAGTTCGGCGCGGCGGGCGCGGCCGGCGCGCCCGGCGCGCGCGGGGACGACCGCGCGCGCACGGAGCGCGACGCCCTCGACCGCAGGTACGAGCGCGAGACGGGCGCCGGTCGGTACGGCAGGACGCCGGCGCGAGCCGGCGGGGCCGTGACGCGCGCGCCTCCGGCGACTGGCGCGCGCCCGAGTACCCCACCGGCGACCGGCGCAGCCGCCACGAGCCGGATGACGGCTACGAGACGTCCGAGGAGTGGGAGGAGTGGCTCGAACCCGAGGCGCCGCGCGGCGGCGAGACGCATCGGGCCGCTGCCGGAGCGGCACAAGGGGCCGCGCCGGCGCCGCCTCTCGGCCGGCGCGGTGCTCCTCGCCATGCTGCTCGGGTTCTTCCTCGCCGGTCTGTTCGACGTCGCCAACATCAAGAAGGACGTCGAGGCGCGGCCCTACGGCGCCCTGCGCACCGCTCCAGCTCGCGCTGCTCACGCCGATGACCGGCGCTGAGCGGCCTGGTGCGCGCCGACGACCTCGGCGCGCGGCGTCGCCACCGCGCTCGGCCGCGGCGAGGAGCCGCACCACACGCTCGCCGACGTCAAGAAGACGAAGAAGTCGCTCTGGCCGCGCGCGATCACCGCCAAGAAGCCGCTGCGCCTCTACGTCGCCGGCGACTCCATGGACCAGGTCTTCGGCTCCTCGCTCGTCAACCTCTCCGAGGCCACCGGGCTCGTGAAGGCCAAGAACGACTACAAGGTCTCGAGCGGGCTCAGCCGCCCCGACTTCTTCGACTGGCCGCAGCGCATGGTCGACCAGATCGTCGACTACAAGCCGGACGCCGTCGCCGTGCTCTTCGGCGCCAACGACGGCCAGGACGTCCTACTACGAGGGCAAGGTCCTCAAGGTCGGCACCAAGGCCTGGCAGGAGGTCTACGCCCAGCGCGTCGGCGAGGCGATGGACATCCTCACCAAGGGCGGCCGCCGGGTCTACTGGGTCGGCAATCCCATCATGAAGGACTTCGGCTACCGCGAGCGCATCGCGATGATGAACCACATCTACGAGGCCGAGGCCAAGAAGCACCCCGGGGTGACGTTCGTCAGCACCTGGAAGCTGCTTCCAACGAGAAGGGCTCGTACGCCGAGTATCTCAAGGACGAGGACGGCGATTCGATCCTGATGCGCGCTCCGGACGGCATCCACCTCTCGCGCGCCGGCGGCGACCTCATGGCGGGGCTGGTGCTCGACGTGATCGAGAAGGACTGGGGGATGGGCGGCAGCGGGAGCGCCTCGCCCAGCCCGGCGCCCTGACGCCGTCAGCCGCGGCTCGCCGGCGCTCAGCTGCTCCGGGGCGCGCCCCGCGCCGTCGTCCACCCAGTCGCGCGTGAGGAACAGCCAGAACGCGAGCCCGGCGTACCCGCCGTAGCGGCGGAAGCGGCGCTCGATGGTCGCGGTCGGCGACCAGCCTGCCCTTGGGCTTGCCCATGCAGGCGCGCGTACTTGGGCCGCGTCCACGAGTCGAGCACCAGGCGGGAGTGGCGGCCCAGCAGCATCATGATGTGGGCCGCCGCGTACGGCCCGACGCCGGGGAGCGCGAGCAGGATGCTCGCGACCTCCTCGTCGGGCAGCTCGTCCCGGTCGGCGGCGAGCAGCGCCTCGAGGTCGAGCTCGCCGGCCGCGACCCGGCGCCGCGATGGCGCGCAGGTACGGCCCGCGGTAGCCGGCGCGGGCCACGCTCCGCGTAGAAGTCGTCGCCGGCGGCCGCCATCGCCGCCGGCGTGGGGAACGCGCGGCCGGCGACGTCGTCCGGGCGGCGCCCCCGGGGCCGGCTCACCGAGCCGGCCGACCAGGGCGCCGACCATCCGCTCCGTCGCCGACCAGGCGCAGTTGGTGGTGCACACCGTCTTGACCACGTCCTCGAAGACGGTGGGGCTGCGCAGGAGCCTCCCGGCGCCGCGCGCCGCCCAGGCGAGCGTCCGGGTCGCGCGGCGACCGCCGCGTAGAAGCCGCTGAGGTCGTCGTCCAGGCAGAGCATGCGCCGGACCGTCGCCGCGACCGCCGCCGCCTCCGCTTCGCCGGGCGGCGGCCCGGCATCCGCGACGGTGACCGCGAGGAGGGCCGGGCGCTTGCAGCGTCCGGCGGCGTCCGCGTCCGCCTCGCCGGCGCGCCGGCGCCAGGCGCACCGTGCGCGGCCCGCCCGGCGTGCCCAGCGTGACGGTGGCGCTCGAGCCGCCGTCGTCCAGGTACATCGGCGGCAGCTCCGCGACCCCGTGCGAGCCGAGCGTGCGCCGCAGGTCGACGGGCTCGCCGCCGGCGCCGCGCAGCGGGGAGGACGTCCGGCGATAGCGTGCGTCATCCGGCGGCGATGAGGGCGACGCCGGCGAGCGTCGCCGCCGCCCCGGCGAGCTGGTGCCGGGCGATGCGCTCGCGCAGCACGCCGAACGCGAGCAGCACGGTCACCACGGGGTAGAGCGAGCCGAGCACCGCCACGAGGCTCAGGTAGCCCTGGGTGGTGGCCAGCGCGAACAGGCCGTTGGCGCCGGTGTCGAGCACACCGACGGCGACGATGAACGGCAGCGCCGACCGCTCCAGCTTGACCCGCGGGCGCAGGACGAGGAAGAACGACGGCGAAGAGGACGGCCGACGAGAGGCGCCCGCCGAGCATGGCCCACAGCGGGTCGTAGCGGCGACGTGGCGTCGTAGCCGATCAGCACGAGCCCCATGCAGACCGCGGCGAGGAGCGCCAGCGCGATCGCGCGGCGCTGAGCGCGGCGCGAGGGTCGCGGAGCCGCGCCGCCGGGCTCCGTGCGCGGCCGGCAGGCCGGTGCCGGCCGGCGCCGGCGGCCTCCCGCCGGAACAGCGCCTGCGCCGCCTCCGGCTCCACGGCCGGCTCGCCGGGCAGGGCGGCCACGCCGACGGTCTCGCCGCGGCGCGCCGGCTCGACGGCCACCAGGATCACGCCGACTGCGGCCAGGGCCACTCCGGCGAGCTGGACGGCGGCGGGCCGCTCGCCGGCGGCGATGCCGACGGCGAAGGGGATCAGGGCGTTGGTGGCGCTGATCGGCGCGACGATGCTCATGGTGCCGATGGCCAGCGCCTTGTAGAAGCAGGAGATGGCGATCACGCTGGCCAGCCCGCCCAGCATCACCGGCCAGACGCGCCTGGAGCCCGGGCCAGCCGTGGCCGGTGCCGAGGGTCACCAGCGCCGCCCCGGCGAGCCCCACGGCCTGGCTGCCGATGATGACGGCCCACAGGCTCGCGCGCCGCGTGCTGAACCCGCCGAGGAAGTCGCCGGAGCCCCAGCAGAGCAGACGCGCCGAGGGCGAGGGCGATGCCGAGCATGGCCAGAGGCTATCACGGCGGGTGGTAGGCTCGAGGCACGATGGACGGACCCATCGACATCCCCGAGAGCGACGAGGCCCTGCTCGCCCAGTGCGACGTGCAGACGTTCCGCGCCGGCGGCCCGGGCGGCCAGCACCAGAACGTCACCGACAGCGCCGTGCGGCTGGTGCACCGGCCCACCGGCTTGACCGTCACGAGCCGGGCGCAGCGCAGCCAGTACCTCAACAAGACGGACGCGCTGCGCCGCCTGCGGCTCAAGCTGCGGCGGCTGAACGAGCCGCCTCCGCCGCCGCGCCGCCCCACGCGGCCCTCCGCGGGCCGCCAAGGAGCGGCGCCTCGCCGAGAAGACGCGGCGGGCGGCCGCCAAGCGCCTGCGCCGCCCGCCCTCGGGCGACGAGTCCGGGTCCGACGGCCCGCGGCGCGCGTGTAGAGTACCGCCCATGGCGGCGCTCATCGGCATCCTCGTCATCGCGTTCTTCGCCGGCGTGTTCGGCAGCATGCTCGGCGTGGGCGGCGGCGTCATCATGGTCCCGGTGCTCAGCCTGGCGTTCGGCGTGCCGATCAAGACGGCCATCGCCACCAGCATCGTCTGCGTCATCGCCACGTCGTCCATGGCGCAGACCACCTTCGCCGCGCGCGGCATGACCAACATGCGCCTCGGCATGTTCCTCGAGGTCGCGACCACCGTCGGCGCCATCGCCGGCGGCATCACCGCCATCCTCGTCGACGGGCGCGTCCTGCAGGTGGCGTTCGCCGTGCTGCTCGTCTACGTGGCCTGGCAGATGGGCCGCCGCGGGGCGACGTCGTGCCGGTCGCGGCACCGGTCATGCTCGAGGCTCCTACTACGACCCGGCCGCGGGCCGCGAGGTCGGCTACGGCGTCCACGGCCTCGGCATCGGGTTCGCGCTCTGCCTCGTCGCCGGCAACGTCTCCGGGCTGCTCGGCGTCGGCGGCGGCGCCTTCAAGGTGCCGATCATGAACCTGCTCATGGGCGTCCCGCTCAAGGCGACCATCGCCACCAGCAACCTCATGATCGGCGTGACCGCCGCCACCAGCGCCGCCATCTTCTACGGGCGCGGCTACATGGACCCGCACTGGGTGGTGCCGGCGGCGCTCGGCATCCTCGCCGGCGCGCGCTTCGGGCCCCGGCTCGCCATCCACCTGCCCACGCGTGTGCTGCTCATCGCCTTCGAGATCGTGCTGCCGGTGTTCGCCGTGCTCATGATCCTCAAGGCGGCTGGGGGTGGTGCGTGTGAGCGACGACCGCAGCGACGAGCCGGCCGGCCGCCGCGGCACCAGTCATGGACCCCTGGAGCGCCTGGTCCGGCGCGTCCTGCTGCGCCGGCATCGTGCTCGCGGTCGCGCTGATGGCCGCGGGGCTCGTGCTGAGCGTCGTGGCACGCCGCAGGGCCTGCCGGCGCGCGTGGTGCCGCTCGCCGACCTGCCGGCCCGGCTCGCGGCGCTCGACCCGGCCGCGTATCTCTCGCTGGGCTCGATCGTCCTGATCGCCACGCCGTTCGTGCGCGTCGCCGGCTCCATCGTCGTGTTCGTGCGGCAGCGCGACCGCCGCTACGTGCTGATCACGGCAGTCGTGCTCGCGGTGATGTGCCTGAGCGTGCTGCTCGGCAAGGCCTGACGCGGGAGCGGCGCGTCGGCGGTGCCGGCGGGACGGGCCGTCAGAGCGCGCAGGCCGGGGCCGCGTCCAGGCCGCGCACCGCGGCCGCGGCGCGGCGCCCGGAGACCATGGCGCCCTGCAGGGACGCCGTGTCGCGGTGGTCGCCGCAGACGAAGAGACCCTCGCGCAGGCGCACCGGCCGCTCGGCCGGAGTGAGCGCCGCCGGCGGCTGGGCGGGCAGGGCGAACGGCAGGCGGAGAGCGCGCAGGAGCCGCCAGCCGTCCACCTGCGCGCCGAACCAGCCGCGCAGCTGGTCGCGCACCGCCGCGTCGAGCGCGGCGTCGTCCAGCGGCGGCATGCCGAGCACGGTGGCCGAGACCAGCGCCGCCCCCGGCGGCGCGTAGCTCGGCGCCACGTCGCTCGGCACGCACAGGTCGTTGACCGGCCCGGTGCCCTCGCCGTTGAGGACGAGGACCGGCTCGCCGACGGGTGACCGGTCGGCGGCGTAGTGCAGCGTGGTGACGCCGCGCGCGGCGGGCGCCGGGACGAGCCCGGTGAGCCGCGCCGCCTCGGGGCCTTCGGCGGCGACCACCACGGAGGTCGCCTCCACGCGCTCGCCGCCGGCCAGGACGACGCCGCCGGGGCCCACCGACTCGACGGTGGCGCCGTAGCGGACGGCCGCCTCCGGCAGGCTCTCGGCCAGCTGGCGCGGGATCGCCTCCATGCCGGCGGCCGGCAGCACCGCCTCTCCCTCCGAGAACATCTTGAAGACGAAGGCGAAGAGGCGGCTCGAGGTCTCGAGCGAGGGGTCCAGGAAGATGCCGCCCAGGAACGGGCGGAAGAACGCCTCGATCAGGCCGGTGAGAATCCTTCGCGCCCCAGCGCCTGAGCCGTCGTGACCTGTGGCGCCGTGAGGATCTCGTTGATGGACCCGCCGGAGAGGCGTCGCCGCAGGCGCGCGACGCGCAGCTTGTCCGGCACGCTGCCGGGCGCGCTGCGCAGGCTCTCGAGCGCCTGGAACGGGTGCCGGGTCGGGTCGGCGAGGCGCGCGAACCTGCCGTCCTTGCGCACGAGCGCCCCGCTCTCGAAGGCGCGCAGGCCGAGGCGCTCGTAGTCGAGCGTCCGCTGCGCCTCCGGATACGCCGTGAGCAGCACCTGGAAGCCGCGGTCCAGCAGGAAGCCGTCCACGTCGTCGGTGCGCACGCGCCCGCCGGGGCGGTCGCCGCGCTCGAGCACGAGCACCTCGAGCCCGGCCGCGTGCAGCTCGCGGGCGCAGCAGAGGCCGGAGACGCCGGCGCCGACGACCACCACGTCAGGCACCGAGGACCTCCTCGCTGCCCGGCGCTGTGCGCCGCCACTCCGCGTCCGTGCCGGCGGCGCCCGGCACCAGCTGTCCCAGTAGGCGGCCAGCTGGAGCAGGTCGTCGCCGCCGAAGCCTGCCAGGAACAGGCGGCGCACGCCGGCGAGGTGCGTGGCGCGCGCCTGCCGCAGTTTGGCCGCGCCGGCGTCGGTGAGCACGGCGTAGTAGCCGCGACCGTCCTCGGGGCAGCGCTCGCCGCGCGCACGAGCCCCTCGCGCTCCAGCCGGTCGACCAGTCGGCTCACCCCGCTGGCGCTGAGCAGCACGGAGTCGCGAGAGGTCGCTCATGCGCAGGCGCCGCTGCGGCGCGTCTTCGAGGAGGAGCAGCACCTCGTAGGAGCGCAGCGGGAGGCCGTCCGCCGCCGGAGGTCGGCGTCGAGCTCGTGGAGCAGGGCGCTGTGCACGCGCAGCAGCCCGCGCCAAGCGGCGAGCTCCTCAGCGCTCGAGGCGTCCGGTCACTGTCGCGTCATGCCGCCCACCAGTCTCCGTTGCTCGGTCCGATGGCAGTATACCCGGTGTCTCCAGCGCCCCGGCACGTCTTGCATTACGCCCGGTACGGTCAGTAGAGTCGAACGCTGGACTGGTCCTCCCGTGACCTGGCGGCAAGCGACGGCGGCGGTTCCCTCGGCGCCGCCCTCGGGAATCCCGTCCTCACCGTCTCGAAATCGTCGACAGTCGGACGGAGGTCCTGATGTCTGACGCGAAGCCCCCAGCGTGGCAGCGCCGTGACCGCAGCCGCGACCTCACCGGTCTCGGCTGGCTGGAGGCGGACGTCCTCCGCGTCGTCTGGGACAAGGGCGAGGTGACCGTGCGCGACGTGTACGAGGATCTGCGCGAGAACCGCCGCATCGCCTACACCACCGTGATGAGCGTGCTGCGCAACCTGGCCGCCAAGGGCCTGCTCGAGCAGGACAAGTCCCAGGCGGCCTACGTGTACCGGCCCAAGGTCACCGACGAAGAGGTCGCCCGGGGCATCCTCGACGCGCTCGTCGACAAGATCATGGGCGGCGACACCGAGCCGCTCATCGACTACCTGCAGCAGCCCCAAAGAGCACTGACCGCGGCTCCCGCCGTTGCGTAGCTCTTCACGCAGAGTTACTAGTAGCTACTACTTGCTACTACCTTACCCTCCGCACGTACATCTCCTGCGCTCGTACCGCGTTGTACCGCACCTGCGGTGACCTACCCTTCGCGTGACCCACAACGTACCGATTGCCCCACCGGTGCGCGTCGGTAGAGTCGCCGGTCGAGCGAAACGAGTCACATTCCGACTCAAGGACCGCGTGCGCGCGTCGAGGCGGCGATCCGGTCGCTTCTCGACGACCTCGTCGCCGACGACCCCGTGCTTGGCACGGCGCTCGGGCTCACGGCGGGGCGCCGACCGGCTGCCGGCCTGGTCGCGCGGCCGCGTCGCGCGGCCCGCCTGCGAGCTGCTCCACGCCCACGAGCGCGCGCTCCGCCGCTGCTGGCGGCCGCGCGACGGCGACGCCGTCGACGCGTTCGCCGGCGCTTCAGGTCGTGCGCCGCCCGCTCGCGCCTGCTCGAACTGCGCCGGGCGCACCGAGCGCCACCCCGGCGCCGTACCTCGACGTCGTCTTCGGCGTGTTCCCGCTGCTCGTGCGCGAGCTGGGCCGGCTCGACGAGCGCGTGGAGGCGCTCGCCGGGCGGCTGGCGGCCGTGCCGCGACTTCTCGACGAGGCGCGCGACAACCTCGAGCCGGGCCTGTCCGCGTGCCGCCGTCGAGGCCGGCATCGACTATGCCGACGGCCTGCTCGAGCTTGCTCGGCCCGACGGTGCGGGCTTCGCGCAGGCGTCGGGCCGGCCGGGGCAGCTGGACGGCGCCGTCGGCGCGGCCGTGCGACGGCGATCGGAGGCGTTCGCGCGTCTACCTGACGCGACGACGCTCGCTGCCCACGCGCCGCCGCCGCGTGCGGCGCCGGCCCGACGTCATCGCGGACGTGCTGCTGCTGGGAGCACGTGCCTCGGACGAGACGCCCGAGGAGCTCGCCGCCTACGGCCGCGAGGTGCTCGACGAGACGTGAGCCGGCATGGACGCGAGCTGGCGGCCGCGAGCTGGGCTACGCCGACGCAGCCGCCGCCGTGGCCGCCGCGCAGTCGACGCCACGCCGCCGGCCGGACGGCTTCGTGGCGGCCTACGAGCACGCCGTCGGCGAGCCGCGCGGGCTACATCGTCGAGCACGACATCGTCGTCGCTGCCCGACGGGCGAGGAGCTCGCGGTGCTCGCCGACGCCGCCGTTCCTGCGCAGCCTGCTCCCGTTCGCGGCGTACGAGCCGCCGGGTCCCTTCGACGCGCGCCAGCTCGGCTTCTACTACGTCACGCCGCCGCCGCTGACGGTCTCGCCGGCGACGACCTCGCCGAGGCCATGCGCAACCACCCCGTGCGCGTCGCTGCGCGACCACCGGCGTGCACGAGGCCTACCCCGGCCACCACCTGCAGCTCGTGAGCGCGAACCGCGGCGCCCACCCTGGCGCGGCGCATCGCCTACATCTGCACGGGCGGCGGCAACATCCTCGTCGAGGGCTGGGCGTTCTACTGCGAGGAGCTCATGGAGCGCGAGGGCTTTCTCGGCGACCCGGCCGTGCGGCTCATGCGCCTCAACGACCAGGCCTGGCGGGCCTGCCGGGTGGTCATCGACGTCGAGCTGCACCTCGGGCCGCATGGACCTCGAGCGAGGCCGTCGACCTCCTGGTCGAGGCAAGGCGCACATGAACCGGCCGGGAGGCCGAGCTCGAGTGCCGCCGCTACGCCGAAGAGCCGGGCCAGCCGATGAGCTACCTGCTCGGCCGGCGCGAGGTGCAGCGTCTCGCGGCGCTGTACCGCGCGGCCCGCGGCGGCGACGCTGCGCGCGTTCCACGACGAGCTGCTCGCCTGGGGGTCGCTGCCGCCGGCGGTGATCGCCTGGGGCATGGGCGCTCGGGCCGCGCCCCCGCGGCGGCTCGCGCTCAGTTCCTGACCGCGCGTCGCGCTCCTCGGCGCGCCCCACAGGACGACCTGGTCGCGGCCCTTCGCCTTGGCCTGGTAGAGCGCCTTGTCGGCGAGCTCCATGAGCTCGTCGAGCACGGTGGCGTCGCGCGGGCAGGTGGCCACGCCCACGCTGATGGTGATGTTGACCTCGGCGGGCAGGCCGAGCCCCGTGTAGCGCGTGCCGCCGAGCGTCCTGCGCACGCGCTCGGCCACGAAGTAGGCGTTCTCGCCGGGCGTGTTGGGCAGCAGCACGGCGAACTCCTCGCCGCCGTGGCGGGAGCAGATGTCGGGCTTGCGCAGCGCGTCCTTCATCGCCCGCGCCACGGTCTGCAGCACGCGGTCGCCGGTGGCGTGCCCGTAGGTGTCGTTGAACTGCTTGAAGTGGTCGATGTCGAGCATCAGCACGCTGAGCGGCTCCTGGTGACGCAGGCTGCGCTCGATCTCCTCGCCGGCGCGGTTCATGAAGTAGCGCCGGTTGTAGAGGCCGGTGAGGTGGTCGGTGACCACCTGGCGGCGGATGGCGTCGTACTTGTGGGCGTTGGTGAGCGCGCTCTGCACGTGGTTCTGGAGCGCGGTCAGGATGTCCAGGGTGAGCAGGTCCGGCGTACTCGCCGCTGGTCGACGTGGCGAGCAGGGCCATGTCGCCCACGTTCTCCACCTGGACCGGGATGACCAGCTGGTGCGGTCATGGTGTGCGGGAACAGCGTGCAGGTGTGGCCCTCGACGCGGGTGATCTCGCCGCGTGGCGATGGCCTGGCGCACGGGGCAGTCGGGCGTGAAGGCGCAGCACTCGGCCGAGAGCGTGGGCGTGAGCACGCCCTGCGCGCCCTCGAGCGAGAACGCACGCGCCTCGGCGTCCAGCAGCAGCAGGGCTCCGAAGTCGGCGTGGAGGAACGAGCGGGTGCGCGACAGCACGCGCTCCACGGTCTCGCGGTACGGGAGCGCGGCGTTCATCTCGCGTGCCGAGGATCCCGACGTCCATGAGCTGGCGGTTGAGCGACTGCACGCGCATGAGGTCGTCCTTGATGCCCTGTGAGACCCACTCCTTGTCCTCGGAGGCCGTGAAGACGGCGATGAGCGTGCCGACGAGGTAGCCGAGCTCGCGGATCTCGTCGCGGTAGCGCGGGTCGCTGCGCTCGAAGTTGCCGCCGAGCCGCTTGCGCGCGCGGCGAGATGAGGCCGTTGACGGGCCGGTACACCCAGAGGTCGAACACCACCGCGATCACGGCGAACACGCCCAGGAGCACGGCGGCGACCGCCCACAGCGAGTCGCTGTCGATGACGAACGCGAAGAGGAGGAACGCGACGGCGACGGCGACGGCGACGACGGCCGTCGTCTTCAGCTCGAGGCTGATGCCTCGGTCGTATCCGGGCTTGCTGCCCGGCCTCTGCTCAGGTGGCGGTGGCCGTGACGGGCCTCGATTCGGGGGCTTCCTGCCACTCCTCGGTATCGGCAACTGTCGAGAGAGCATGATATGCGCACCGTGCTGAGCCGGGACGTTTGCCGGGAGGCGAGCCTGCGGCGTCAGCCGCGAAAGCGGCTGAGGATGCGGCGGTCGTGCGTGGGGCGGGGCAGTGTGCGCCGTTCACCGATGCGGCGGTCGCGCAGGTAGTACGGGCAGACGGCGCAGTAGCAGCTGCAGCTCAGGCGCGTGTCGACGTCGGCGACGCAGATCAGCGGAGGCTGCGGAGCGGGGGACTCGGGGTGCCGCGTGTTCATCACGTGAACCATACGCCGCGGAGGCGCCGGCTCCTGCCGGCGCCGTACTGTACTGCAGGTAGCTCTCCACCACGGAGAGGACCTGGGCGATGCGGAACGGCTTGGTGATGTAGCCGTCGATGCCGGCGTCGGTGGCCCGCTCCATGTCTGTCGCCATGGCCTTGGCGGAGAGGCCGACGATGATGATGTCCCGCGTGCTCGCGTCGGCCTTGAGCTCGCCGACCGCCTCGTACCCGCTCACCACGGGCATCATCATGTCCATGAGGATCGAGGTCGGGGTGATGCTCGCGGGCGAGGTCCACAGCCTCGCGGCCGTTGGTGGCCTTGTGCACGGTGTAGCCCTGGGTCTCCAGGGACATGCTCACGATGCTCAGGATGTCTGGGTCGTCGTCGGCGACCAGGATGGCGTTCGCCATTCTGCGCTCCTCCCTCTAACTGATCTTGCCCGCGGCCAGTGGATCGGCCGGCCTGGTTGATATCGGCATGGTGAAGATGAAGCTGGAGCCCTTTCCGAGCTTGCTCTGCATGCGGATGGCGCCGCCGTGGAGCTCGACCAGCTCGCGCACGATGGCGAGCCCGAGGCCGGTCCCGCCCTGGGAGCGCGTCGCCGACGAGTCGATCTGCGTGAACCGCTGGAACACCTTGTCCTGGTCTTCCCGGGCGATGCCGATGCCGGTGTCGTTGACCCAGATCTCCACGAAGTCGTCCATGGTGCGTGCCTCCACGCTGACGCTGCCGTTCTCGTGCGTGTACTTGATGCCGTTGGTGATGCAGGTTGAGCAGGATCTGGTTGAGCTTGCCGGGGTCGGCCCACACCAGCGGCAGGTCGGTGGGCAGGAAGGTCGAGATGCGGATCCGCTTGTCCTGCGCCCGCGGCTTGACCACCGGGAGGACGCCGAGGAGCGCCGCCCGCAGGTCGACCGCTTCGCGGTTGAGCTCCAGGCGGCCCGCCTCGATCTTGGTCAGGTCGAGCACGTCGTTGATGAGGTTGAGCAGCGACTCGCCGCCCTTGAGGATGCTGTCGACGAACGCCGACTGCTTCTCGTTGAGCTCGCCGGTCATGCCGCTGAGGAGCATGTCGCTGTAGCCGATGATCGACGTGAGCGGCGTGCGCAGCTCGTGGCTCATCGTGGCCATGAAGTCGCTCTTGAGCTGGTCGAGGTGGGTGAGCTCCTCGTTCTTGCGCGCGAGCTCCTCGTTGTACTGGATGTTGCGGACGACGAGCGCGACCTGGTCGCTGAGGGCGCGCAGGGTGGCCACCGCGGCCTCGGGGACGGCCTCGCCGGCGCGGTGCAGCAGGCAGACGACGCCGAGCAGCTCGTGCTTGGCCTCGAGCGGCGCGACGAGGAACCCGTGGTAGCCGTCCTTCTCCATCGCCTTGAGCAGGCGGCCGACCTGTGGGTCGGTGACGGAGTCGAGGCGCCGCGCGCCCGCGCGCGCGACCTCCATGAGGCCGAGCTCCTTGTAGCGACGGACCTCGTCCGACGTGATGCCGCCGACTGCGGCGCGTTCGTCGAAGTCGCCCGGAGTTGTGGTTGAGGATGAGCGCGAACCCGGTGCGCACCCCCGTCGCCCCCGAGATCTGCTCCAGTGCCTCGGGCATCAGCCCGGCGACATCCTGGTGACGCAGGAACGCCCGGCTGCTCTCGCTCATCACGCGGAGCTGCTCGTTGGTGGCCTGCATGCGGCGCAGCTGCTGCTCGGTGTCGGCCTTGGCCTCGCTGAGCTCGGTGGTGCTGCCGATGAGCGCCTGCGCGAGGCGGCCGCTGAGCAGCGCCACGAGCATGAACGCGGCGATGTGCAGGAAGACGGTGATGAGCATCCAGTTGGGCGGCACCTGGATCTCGTCCACGAGCGCCGAGACCGAGAGCCAGCCGACGTGCTGCAGCTCCCAGACGGCGACGTACAGGGCGCTGGCGGCGCCGGCCGCGGCGTAGGGAGCCCAGGCCGGCAGGAACACCGCGGAGAACACGATCGGCCACACGTAGAAGATGCCCTCGGCGCTCAGCGCGCCGCCGGCGAAGACGAGCGCGACCGTCACGAGCGCGAGGTCCGTGACGACGATCACGGCCGCCGCCGTCCGCACCTGCAGGCGGCGCTCGACGATGTACATGGGGAGGTTGACCAGCGCCACGAGGCCGACGCCGACGAGCGCCTCGCCGGCCACGAAGCCGTGGTGGTCCATCTGCACCCAGAGGACGCCGGTGAGCAGCGCGAGCGTGAACAGCACGCGCACCCACATGGCGTCGTGGAGTTGTTCGCGCAGGTCCATGCGGTGGGTCGGTCCTCCTCCTGAAGGGCTGGTGAGGTATTCTATCCCCGGCCCCCGGAATCCCCTCCGGGTCGCCCGACCGCCGCCGTCTGCGGGAGCCCGCCGGCCCAAAGGAGGACGCCCGTCATGTCCGCCCCTCGACTGGTGCTGTGCGGTCTCGAGCCGGGCCCTGCCGTGGCGCTGGTGGCCGGCGCCCTGCTCGCCGCGTTCGCGGACGAGCGCGCCGTCCGCCCTGTGCTCCTCGGCGCCGACCTCCCCCTGTGGCGACTCCTCTGTGGTGCTCCCACGCGCACGCCCCGCGTCCTCGACCCGAGGCTGCTGGACGACGCCGCGGCAGGCGAGCTGTACGACTTCTGGGCCTCCGGAGCCGACCTCATCGCGGTCGTGGCCGTAGAGCCGGCGCTCGACCGCTGGGAGGGCGTCAAAGGGTCGCGACCCTTCGACGTCGCTCTCGCGCTGGACGCGCCGCTCGTGCTCGTCATCGACGCGCGTGAGCGTGGGGTGACCGTGGGCGCGTGGGCCTGCGGGCTCAAGCGACTCGTGCGCGGCCTCGAGCTCGCCGGGGTCGTCGTCGTGGGCGGGGACGAGCGGGGCCGCGCCGAGGGGCTGCGCGGCCTCATCGAGGACACCGCCGGGCTGCCCGTGCTCGGCTGGGTGCCGCCGCAGCTCAGCGAGCAGTTCGCGCGGCAGTACGGCCCGGGCGTCTCTGGGGCGCTCAGGCAGATCGGGCCGCAACCGGTCAAGGGCGGCGAGGCGGCGCTGTGCCGTGAGGCGGCCACGTACCTCGACCGCGCGGGGCTCGAGGCGGCCGCCGCGCGGCGCGGGTTCCTGCCGGCGCGGCCGCGCCGGCTGCTCGCGCCGCTGCCCGCCGCCGCCGGACTCAAGCTCGCCGTGGCCTGGGGGCCGCCGCTGGAGCCGTTCGCTCTCGAGGCGATCGACCTCTTCAAGGCGCAGGGTCTCGAGCTCGTGCCGGTGCACCTGGAGCGGGACGAGGCGCTTCCCGCCGGCGTCGCCGGACTGTACATCGCCGGACTCCTCGACGAGGAGAGCGTCGCCGCGTTCGCGGCGAACGAGGGGCTCAAGGCGTCGTTCGCAGACGCCGTCGCGGCCGGCCTGCCCACGCTGGCGCTGGGCGGCGGCGCCCTGCTGCTGCTGCGCCGGCTCGCCGACAGCCGCGGCCGCACGCATGAGCTGGCCGGTGTGCTGCCCGGCGAGGCGGAGCTCCTGGAGTGGTACGAGCGGCCGCGTTACGTGAGCGCCACGGCGGCGCGCGAGAACCCCTACCTGCGCGGCGAGGTGACCCTGTACGAGCTGTTCGACCTCGAGTTCCTCACGCTGCAGCAGGAGGCGTTCGCGTGGCGGCTCGGCGGCCGCGACGACGGCCAGGTCGAGGGGTTCGTGCACGAGCGCTGCCTGGCCACGACGCTCGTCCCGTCCCTGCCGGCGGCGCCGGGTCTCGCCACCGGCTTCGTCGCCGCGATGCGGGCGGCGGCGCCGGACGCGTGAGGCTCTCCACCGCCGAGTCCTGGCTGCGCACGCGCCGCGGCTTGCTCACGCTGTGGCTCGTCACCACGGCGTCGGTGGCGCTGGTCACGGTGCTGATGGAGGTGGGCGGCGTCCCGGGCTGGGACGACGCCGCCCACGCCTACAAGGTCTTCCTCCTCCGCCGCGGCGACTCCATCTTCTGGGACACGTACTGGTACGGCGGCGGCTACGGCGCCATCACCTACGGCTTCGTCTTCTACTGGCTGGCGCAGTACGTCTCGGGCGCGGTGATCGTCGCGGTCGCGGCCGGCACGATCCCCGTGAGCTTCTACGTCTACGTGCGCGACCTCTGGCGGATCGACGACGTCTGGCCGGCCTGGGGGCTCGCGCTCATCGTCACGCTGTACCTCGCCCACGGGCAGGATCCCTTCGTGCTGGCGCTGGCGCTCACGCTCGCCGGGCTCGCGCTGCTGGCGCGGCGGCACCCCGTTTGGGCCGCGCTCCCGGTGGCGATCGGGATCTTCGCCAACCCGATGGGCCTGGTCGTCGTGGCGCCGTTCGTGCTCACCGACTTCATCGCGCGCCGCGCGGCGCGGCGACGGTACCTGGTCTTCGCCGCCGTCCTCGCGCCGGCCGTCGTGGTCCGCTTCGTTCTCGGCTGGACCTTCTCCGAGCCGGGCGCCTACCTCAACGAGACCTCACAGCTCATGGTGTACCTCGGGTTCGCGCTCGTCGGGCTCGGTCTGGCCGGCGTGAACGCCGCGCATCCTCGCCGGCCGTTCGCCGTACTGTTCCTGGTGTATGCGGCGCTCTGCGTGGGGTCGTTCATCACCCCTGGGAGCCCGCTGGGCAACAACATCGGCCGGTTCTTCATGGTCTTCGGCCTGCCGCTGCTCCTGCTGCTGCGCCACACGCGGCTGCGGCGCCCGTTCCGCTACGGCGACCTCGCCATCATCCCCATCGTGGCGTTCGCGCTGCTGCAGGTCGCCACCGCGACCAGCCACTTCCTCAACACCGTGGAGCGTCCGCAGACCACGCGCGCCTACTTCGCTCCGGCGCTGGCGACGGCGCGCGAGCTCTACGACCCCGACTACCGCTTCCACGTGGTCGCGCTGCGGCGGCACTGGGAGGCGCTCTACTTCCCTGAGGCCGGCTACCCCATCACGCGGGGCTGGTACCGGCAGGCGGACGCCATCCACAACAGCATGTTCTACACGCCGTACGACGCGGCCGAGTACGTGGACTGGCTGCAGAGCATGGGGGTCAGGTACATCTTCTCGCCGGCGGAGGGTCCGCTCGACCCCTGGAGCAAGCGGGAGGCGCGCCTGCTGGAGAGCTCGCCGGCGTTCGCCCTCGTGGAGCAGACGGGCGCCTGGCGCGTCTACGAACTGCTGGACGCGGAGCCGCTGCTGGTGCCGGAGCCGCAGGCCCCCGGCGCCGGCACGGGCACCATCCGGCGGGTAGGGCACCAGCGCATCGACTTCAGCGTGAGCGAGCCCGGGACGTACTGGCTCAAGTTCACCTCGTCGCCGTACTGGGTGCTCGAGGGCGGTCCGGGAGTGGTCACGCCGCGGCCCGACCGCTTCATGGACGTCACGCTGGTCCGGGCCGGCGACTACACGCTCCGCTTCGAGGTGACGCCGGCGCGGATGCTGGACGTCGCGACGGGCCGGCTCGGGCTCTGAGCGCCGGCCGGCGCGGCCGCCCCGGCGCGTCGCGCCGGGGTACAATCCGCGCATGTCACGGCCACGACTCTCCCCGGAGGTCTTCGCCCTCCCCATCGAGAGATTGCGGGAGGGCTACTACACGGACGCCTACTTCAACGGCGCCAAGCGCGTGCTCGAGGCCAAGGACCTGCACCCCCGCGTGACCATGCAGGTCTTCCAGAAGAGGGACGGCGCCGTCCTCGGCGGCATGGACGAGGCCCTCGCCATGCTGCGCCTCTGCTCGGGGCGCTACGAGGGCGAGGGTACAGAGCGTGTGTGGCGGGACGGCTGGGAGGACCTCGAGGTGCACGCCCTCCACGACGGCGACGAGCTCTCCGCCTGGGAGACGGTGCTCACCGTCGAGGGCGACTACGGCCTCTTCGCCCACCTCGAGACGGTGTACCTCGGCGTGCTCTCACGGCGCACGCTCATCAGCACCAACGTGCGCCGCGTCGCGGACGCCGCCGGCGGCAAGCCGATCCTCTTCTTCCCGGCGCGGTTCGACCACTACCGGGTGCAGACCGGCGACGGGTACGCCGCGCACGTCGCCGGCGCCATCGGTGTGAGCACCGACGCGCAGGCTTCCTGGTGGGGCGGCAAGGGCATCGGGACGGTGCCGCACGCCCTGATCGCCGCGTACGGCGGCGACACGGTCGCCGCCGCCGCCGCCTTCGCCGACGTCCACTACCCGGAGATCAACGTCACCGCGCTGGTCGACTGGGACAACGACTGCGTGGCCACCAGCCTCGCCTGCGCCCGGGCGCTCGGCGAGCGCCTCTGGGGTGTGCGCCTGGACACGAGCGAGACCATGGTCGACCGCTCGCTCTGGGACGAGATGGGCGCCTTCCGCCCCAACGGGGTGGCGCCGGAGCTCGTCCGCGCCGTGCGCCGCGCGCTCGACGACGAGGGCTTCCGGCACGTCAACATCGTCGTCAGCGGCGGGTTCGACGCGGAGCGCATCCGGAGCTTCGAGGAGGCCGGCGTGCCGGCCGACGCCTACGGGGTCGGCAGCAGCCTGCTGCGCGGCAACACCGACTTCACCGCCGACGTCGTCCTGGTCGAGGGCCGGCCGTGCGCCAAGGTCGGGCGCAGGTACCGGCCAAACCCCCGGCTCGAGCGTGTGACCTAGGGTCCCCGCCGGGGTATCCGACCGGTATGGACAGTCAAGAGGCGCAGCAGCCCGGCGGCGAGGCCGTCCCGGCCCGCCGGGTCGTCATCGTGGTCGACATGCTCGTCTGCTTCTGTCGCCGCGGCGCGCTCTACAGCCCCCGCTACGACGCGATCGTCGCTCCTCTTCGCGAACTGCTCCGGGAGGCCGAGTCCGCGGGTGCTCACATCCTCTTCCTCATGGACACACATGCGCCCGACGACCCCGAGTTCCGCATGTTCCCCGCGCACTGCGTCGCGGGGACCGGAGAGAACGACATCATCCCGGAACTGCAGGAGTTCGCCGCGCACGGGACAGTGGTGCAGAAGACGACCTTCTCGGGGTTCCACGGGACCGATCTCGATGTCGTGCTCGGGCGGCTCGCTCCCGAGCTCGTCGAGGTCGCGGGGGTGTGCACCGACATCTGCGTGCTGCACACCGTCGCCGGCCTCAGGGCGCTCGGCTATGACGTGCTCGTGCACGAGGGGCTTGTGGAGACGTACGACGCGCCCGGGCACGAAGCGGAGGAGTTCAACCGGTTCGCGCTCGCGCACATGCGCGACGTACTTGGCGCGCGGGTGGAGTAGCGGTCAGTCGCCGGCGGCAGGCGCCGCCGACTCCTGGTCCTCGAGCAGGTCCACGAAGCTCTGCGAGCGCCGCCCGGTGGTGGTGGTGGGGTCGATGCGCGCCGCCGTCTGCCACTCCCGCTTGGCCTCGTCGACGCGTCCCGCCGAGAAGTAGACGATCGCCAGGCTGTAGTGCGCCTCCTGGTCGTCCGGGTGCGCCTCGACCACTGCGGTGAGAGCGGTCTCGGCGCGTCTCGACTCGCCCTCCGCGTGCCACACCATGGCGAGCCCGACCTGGGCGCCGGCGCTCTCCGGGTCCCGGGCGAGCGCCTGGGTGTAGGCGCGCTCGGCCTGCTGCAGGTGCTGGCGCATGAAGTAGGCGTCGCCGAGGTCGAGGAGCGCCTCAACGTCGTCCGGGTCTTCGTCACGCCTGGCCTCGAGGTCGGCGAGGGCGTCGTCAGTGGGCTTGTCGTCGGCTTCGTCCCCGGCGACCTCGCCGCCGTGCGGGTCCGCCGTCTCGTCGTCCGAAGCCGCGATGGAGGGGTGCCCGGAGGGCAGGGCGCTCGGCGCCGGGCCCGCGGCGGCGCCGGCGTCCGCGTCGCCGCCGGAGCTCATGCCGGCGACCACCACCGCGGCGGCGACGGCCACGGCGGCGGCGACGGCGATGAAGGCCAGGGATCGTCTCACTCTCGTCCTTCCGGTGGGGGGCGCGCTGACGCGCCTCTGGCAGGATAGCACCGGCCGGAGGCGACCGCGACCGGGTTTTGCCCGCAAAGCGGCACTATCTCGCCGGGGACGAGCGGCTCTTCTCCAAACCTTAACGGCCGCTTAACATGACCCCCGGCCGGTTGACCCGGCGGAGGCCGGAAGGATACAGTTCCTTTTAGACCGTTTCTGTCCGGTCTCTGACGAAAGCGAAGGTCCATGGGACTTCAACTCACACGCGGCGCCGAGTACGCCGTTCGGGCGATGACCTATCTCGCGCGTTTCCCCGAAGGCCACATCGCCTCTCTGCACGAGATCGGCGAGGCTCAGGACATCCCGGAGAGCTTCCTCGCGAAGATCCTGCAGAGCCTGGTGCGCGGCGGCCTCACCGTCTCGCAGAGGGGCGCGCACGGCGGCTTCGCGCTTGCGCGCCCGGCCTCGGAGATCACCATGCAGCAGGTCATCGAGGCCGTCGACGGTCCCATCTCCGTCAACCAGTGCGTCCTGAGTCCCGAAGACTGCGCGCGCAGCGCCTCGTGCGCTACGCACGAGGCATGGCTCCGTGCGCAGAGCCAGCTCATGGACGTGCTCGGCTCGATCACGCTCGAGTCGCTCGCGCCGGAGCCGGCGCCCGTCGCCTGACCCGGAGCCGCGGCGGCGCTCGCCGCGGCCCGCCGCTCAGCGCGAGCGGTCCGCGTACCCGTCCGGGTGCGCCAGCATCCACGCCCAAGCGTCGGTCACGGCGTCCGTGAGGCTGCGCCGCGGACGCCAGCCCAGCTTCTCACCGGCCCGCCGGTTGCTCGCCACGAGCACCGGGGGGTCGCCCGCGCGCCGCGCCGCCGTCTCGCGAAGCAGCTGCCGCCGGGTGACCGTCTCGACGGCGTCCAGGACGGCCCGCACGGAGTCCCCGGCCCCGGTGCCGAGATTGAACGACCCCTGCACGGCGGGCAGCGCTTCGAGCGCCGCGATGTGCGCGTCGGCGAGGTCGGCCACGTGCACGTAGTCGCGCACGCAGGTGCCGTCCGGCGTCGGGTAGTCGTCGCCGAACACGCGGATCGCCGTGCCGTCGCGCGCGGCGCGCAGCGCGAGCGGGATGAGGTGTGACTCGGGTTCGTGGTCCTCGCCGCAGGCGCCGTCGGCGCCGCAGGCGTTGAAGTAGCGGAGCGCGGTGGCCGCGAGCTCTCCGCGCTCCCGCGCCTGCTGCAGCAGGCGCTCCCCGGCGAGCTTGGTCTCTCCGTACGGGTTGGCCGGCGCGAGCGCGTCGTCCTCGTCGATCGGCGTCCGCTCCGGAGCGCCGTACACGGCGGCGGTGGAACTGAAGACGAGGCGATCGGCCCCGGCGGCCACGGCCGCCTGGACCACCGCCGCGGTGCCTTCTTCGTTGACGCTGCGGTACCAGTCGGGCTCGGTGACGGACTCGCCGACTTCGGCCAGCGCGGCCATGTGGACGACGGCCTCGCAGCCGCCGTCCTCGAGCGCGGCGCGCACGGCGGCGGCGTCGCGCACGTCGCCGCGCACCAGCGGCACGCCGTCCGGGACGGCTGCGGAGTGCCCACGGAAGAGGTCGTCGTACACCACCACGCCGTGGCCGCGCGCCGTGAGGCGCGCGACGATGACGCTGCCGATGTAGCCGGCTCCGCCGGTGACGAGGACGCGCATGGGGGCGATGCTATCAGCCGGGCGGACCGGCGGCCGCGTGTCGGCCGGGCGGACCCGTGGCCGCGCACCGGCCGGCGCGTACGTGCGAGAGGGCGGGGCGGCTCTTCCGGCCGCCCCGCCCTCTCGCGGTCAAACAGTCCGCAGGCGCCGGGTCACTTCACGTTGTCGACCCGGATCGTCATCGTGTCGTCGGTCATCGACTTGACGATGATGCGCACGCCCATGTCGCGCGGTATCTTGACGCCGGCCTCGGGGGCCTCGGCGTACCAGTAGGTCTTGCTGTCGTTGAAGGTGGACTGTGCAGCCTTGCCCGGCACGACGTCCTCGCCGACTCCCCATCCCTGGTCGTAGTCGACGAAGTAGACGCTCTGCGTCCGGGTCGGTTTACGGCTGAACGAGGCGTCGCTCACCTGGATGCGCGGCCGCCAGTAGCCCACATAGCCGTCCGGGCCGTTGGAGTACTCCACGCTCATCGGCTTGGGGTGGGAGTCCACGACCATCCACCCGCCGTGCCCCTGGTGCAGGGCGACGTCGTTGTCGATGTAGAACGTGTCACGGTAGATGAGGTGGAGGCCCTTGTTGTAGCTGAACCAGTCGACCCAGCTCTCGTAGTTGTAGTTCCACTGGTAGCAGTTCTTGATGCTGGCGTCGGAGCCGTCGTAGTTGCGGTACTCGGCGATGTAGTAGCGCTCGGTCTTCTGCTTCCACTCGCCGTCCACGCGCACCCAGCCGTCCGTCTCCCACGCCGACTCTCCGAGGGCGGTCGCGCCGACCATGACGTCGGTGACCTCCCAGCCGCGGAGCGCCACACCACCGTCGGTGTAGTACTCGAAGCGCACGAGCACGTCCTTGCCCTCGTAGGCCGAGAGGTCGACGGTCTGCGTGTCGGCCCAGTGCCCGGTGTCCACGTCGCTGTAGTCGACCAGGGTGTCCCACGTGGCGCCGCCGTCGTCCGAGACCTCGACGAAGCCGTGGTCGTAGCCCGCCTCGATCTCGTACCACGTGCGGTAGGTGAGGTCGGCGCCCGCCGGCACGGCGACCGCGCTCTTGGTGGTCAGCGAGACGTCGATGTCGTTGCCCATGGTGGAGTACCACTCCATGGCGCCGTCCTTGCCGCTGAGCGGGATGGTGTGGTTCGCCTTCGGCAACTGGATCTTGACGCCCGCGCTGGCAGGGTCGCCCTTGGCCGCGGCCTCGAGCTCGACGGTGACGTCCTTGCCCCGCTTGACCTCCCTGGGCTCGACGAAGCCGAGCGCGTACTTGTCCCAGACGTTCATCGCGGCCGGCTGGGTGCCGAGGCCCCACTCACGGCCGAGCCAGGAGCCGCTGGCCATAAGGGTCCAGAAGCCGCTGGTGGCGTCGCCGGTGGCGCTGGCGTAGTCGTACTCGTCGGGCAGGCCGAGGTCGTGGCCGAACTCGTGGCAGAACACGCCGACGTCGCCGTCCTCGGGGTTGATGGTGTAGTTGTAGGCCCAGATGCCGAGGCCTTGCGGGCCCAGGCCGTCCGTGCCCGGGATCATCATGCCGGGGCCGTCGCCGGGGCCGCCGCTGTAGTTCTCGTAGATGCCCCAGGAGTGCGCCCAGATGGCGTCGCTGCCCTGGGCGCCGCCGCCGGCCGACTGGTCGCTGCCGGCGTGGATGAGGATCAGATGGTCGAGGTAGCCGTCGGCCTGGGAGAAGTCCGAGCCGGTGATGCCCCAGGGGTTCTCCTGGTCGTACTGCGCCCAGTCGAAGTCCGGGTTGTCCGCGGCGAACTTGACGATGGCGTCACGGGCGACACGCCAGACCGGGCCCGTGAGGTCGTCGGTGGAGTTCCACGGGTCGCTGTCGGCGCCGTACCACGACTCCGGCAGTTCGAGGGTCACCCAGTCCTGGATGTCGCCCTGCACGGTGTACGCGCCGTGCGACTGCTCCAGGTAGTAGTTGCGCATGGTGTCGTCGCTCGAGCCGCGCATCCAGGTGATGTACGGCAGGCCGTTCTTGCCGGCCGCGTTGGCCACCTGGTTGCTGCTCTTGTCCAGCGCGGCACGCGCACCGTAGATCGGGTACGAGTTGCCGAAGAGCATCTGCTGGTAGTGCATGGGGCTGAAGTCGCCCGGCCAGAACGTGGCGTTGTCGTCCGGCGCCGGCGGCCTGATGGAGCCGTGCAGTGGGCCGTCCATGAAGTGGTCGGTGGAGTCGCCCTCGGGCCACGCGCCCGTGCCGAACTCGACCAGGAGCACCAGGGCGTTGGTGGCATAGGTGCTCGCCGCCTTGCCGGTGACGACGCGCGCGCGGAGGTACTTGCCGAGCGCGGCGCCCGAGGTCCTGGTACCTGCGGCCGGTTTGGCCTGGTGCTGTGTCCCCTTGGCCGCGAGCACCCTGGCGGCCGCCCGGGCCATACCCGGCGTCGCGTAGCTCGGCACCACACCGAGGCGCTGCAGGTTCTTGGCGATCAGGATCTCGTTGGGCGGCACGGCGCCGGCCGGCGCTGCCGCGAGGATCGTGAGCAGCGCCCCCAGCGCTACCCCCAGCAGGACTCTCCGCATAGCCGCTCCCTTCCTCTGCTGACGCGCGGTAAGAAGGAGGGTCACGTGCCCCCACGCGGCCCCCCATGGTGCGTCCGAGTGTACAGTCAGGATGGGAGTACGGCGACCCCGGTACGGGAGACCGGTACAACCTGCAGGCGCCCGGAGGCCGCAAGGGCCGCCGGGCGCCTGGTGACTCGTCTGCGGCGCGACCGCGCCGCCGGTGATCAGCCTCAGCCGAAGCCGCTGCCGGACGGAGCCGCGCAGCCGCCGCCGGAGCTGCTCGCCCCGCCGATGTTCTTGAGGAAGCTGGTGAACTTCTGACGGACTTCCTCACTCCCGCAGTCCGGGCAGACGCGGTCCTCGTCCTTCAGGAACCCCTGTCGGAAGACCTCGAAGTCGTGCCCGCACGCGTCGCAGACCAGATCGTAGGACGCCATGACCCTCCATCGCGGTGGTGGATTGAATACCCTAGGGGGTATGATAGCTCCGTGCGGCAGCCGCGCGCAAGCACTACGCCGACAGAGTAAACTCTACCTGAGTCGCAGTGGACCCGATGAGACGGGCACCCGCAAGAGAAGGGGACACCATGAAGACCAAGACGCTCGGCCTGCTCGTCCTCGCCGTCGTGGTGGTCGTCGCCGCGGTTCTCGTCGTCACCTCCCGCTCGTCGTCGGACGCGAACTCGGCGGACGCCGCCGGGTCGGGAGCGTCCGCCACGGAGTTCACCGGGGAGGTGCTGACGCCGGCCGACTTCTCGGTCGCCGACTTCGCCGGCAAGCCGCTCGTGGTCAACATGTTCGGCTCCTGGTGCCCGCCCTGCAACGCCGAGGCTCCGGAGCTGGCCGCCTTCGCCGAGCAGAACCCCGGGGTGCAGGTGGTGGGTGTGGCCTGCGAGGACACGGAGGACGGCGCCGTCGGATTCATGGAGGAGTTCGGGCTCACCTTCCCTCTGGTCCTCGACGACGGCACGATCGTGCAGGACACCGCCATCACCGCATACCCCACCACGATCTTCTACAACGCCCAGGGCGAGGAGGTCGACCGCATCGTCGGCGCGGCCACCCTCGACCGGTTCAACGCGTCGCTCGCCAAGGCGCAGTGACGCGGGTCTCGCACTGACTCGCGCGGCGAGCCAGCGACCATGACGGCCGCCGAGATCACCTCGCTCAGCCTCACGGCGATCGGCCTCGCCTTCGCCGCGGGGCTGCTGTCGTTCGTCTCTCCCTGCGTGCTGCCGCTGCTGCCGGTGTACCTGTCGTTCATCTCCGGGGTCGGCGTCGAGGACCTCGGCAGAGAGCACCGCCGGCGCCTGCTGGGGACCTCTCTGCTGTTCGTGGCCGGGTTCACGGCCGTGTTCGTGGTCATGGGGGCCGGCGCCGGAGGCATCGGCCGGCTCCTCCTCGAGTACCGCGACGTGCTGATGATCGTCGCCGGCGCCTTCATCGCGTTCAGCGGCCTCGTGGTGGCCGGCGTCATCCACCTCCCCGAGCCGGTGCTCAAGGTCGCGCCCCGGCGCGCCGGTGCGGGCGGAGCGTTCCTCACCGGCGCGGCTCTGGCGATCGGCTGGACGCCCTGCGTCGGGTACGTGCTCGGGGCGATCCTCTCCATGGCGGCCACCAGCCAGAGCGCGGTCTCCGGCTCGCTGCTGCTCCTGGTGTACTCCATCGGGCTCGGCGTGCCGTTCGTGCTCGCCGCCCTCGCCTTCGACTGGATGAGCCGCAGGCTCGGCTGGATCAAGCGCCACTACCGGGGCGTCCAGGTCACCGCGGGAGTCCTGCTGATCGTGTTCGGCGTGCTCATGATGTTCGGCGTGCTCCAGCAGCTCTCGCGCTGGATGCCGTCGTTCAGTCCCGGCGGGCTCTGATCGGCTCGCGCGGGCTCTGACCCGCGGGCCGAACCGGGGTGGGGTCTGAGGCGTGGGGCGCCGCGGCCCCTCTGACGGGCGGCGCGATATCCTTGGCGCATGAGCGCCCGTCACCGCATCCCCGAGCCATCCTCAGCGGGGCGCGCCGCAGCCGAGGCGCTGCGACGCAGCGTCGCCGGCGAGGTCCGGACCACGCCGCTCAGCCGCTGGCTCTACTCCACCGACGCCTCGAGCTACCGCGTGGTCCCGGAGGTCGTGCTGGTCGCCGGCTCCACCGACGACCTCGCCGCCGCCGCCGAGGTGGCCCGCGAGACGGGCCTGCCGGTGTGCGCCCGCGGCGCGGCCTCGAGCGTCGCCGGGCAGGCCGTCGGGGCGGGCATCGTCGTCGACTGCTTCAAGCTCGACCGGATCCTGGAGATCGACCCGGACGGGCGCAGCGCGCGCGTGGAGCCCGGGGTGGTGCAGGCGGCGCTCAACGAGGCCGCGGGACGCCACGGCCTCGAGTTCGGGCCGGACACGTCGACCGTCGACCAGGCCACGATCGGCGGCATGGTGGGCAACAACTCGTCGGGCTCGCGGTCCATCGTGTACGGCGAGAGCAAAGACAAGGTGCTGCGCCTGGAGGCGGTGCTCGCCGGCGGCGAGCGGGTCACGTTCGGCCCCTCAGAGGCCGGCGACCTCGCCTCCGGCGCAGGCGGGCCGGCGGGGGAGAGGCTCGCGGCGGCGCTCGCGCGGGTGCGCGAGCGGTACCGCGAGCCCATCGCCGGCGGCTTCCCGCGGACGCGCCGGTGCACCTCCGGCTACAACCTGCGCGAGCTGCTCGCGCCCGAGCCGAACCTGGGCCGGCTCCTCGCCGGGTCGGAGGGCACGCTCGTGCTCTTCACCGGCCTTGAGGTGGCGCTGGACGAGCGCCCGGCGCGCCGCGTCGGCGCGGCCTTCTCCTTCCCGACCCTGCGCGCCGCGCTCGAGGCCAACGTCGCGATCCTCGAGACGGCGCCGTCGGCGGTCGAGTTCCTCGACCTGGAGCCTCTGCGCCGGGCGTCGAACCTCGAGCGGTACCGCAGCCTCGCCGCCCTGCTCGAGGGCGCGGACGCGGCGCTGCTCACGGTGGAGTACCAGGGCAGTGAGGACGAGGCGCGCGCCGGCCTCGCGCGGCTCCGCGCGCTCGCCGGCGGCCTGGGCGCCGCGCAGACCGTGTGGCTGGAGCAGGCCGAGGCTCTGGCCGACGCCGCGGCGCTGCGGCGCGCCGTCCTGCCGCTGCTCATGGGGGCGCCGGGCGCGGAGCGGCCCGCGGCCTTCGTCGAGGACACCGCGGTGGCGCCCGAGCGGCTGGCCGACTTCGTCGCCGACCTGCAGGGCATCGTGGCCGCCCACGGCGGGCGCGCCAGCTTCACCGGTCACGCTTCGGCCGGCTGCCTGCACCTGCGGCCGTTCCTGGACCTGAAGACGGCGGGCGGCGTCGCGCGCATGGAGGAGTTGGCCGGCGAGGTCGGAGCGCTCGTCGCCGGCTACCACGGCGCGATCTCCGGCGAGCACGGCTGCGGGCGCTCGCGCAGCTGGCTGCTGCCCCGGCTCCTCGGACCCGAGCTCTACGAGGCGATGGCGGCCGTCAAGGACGCCTTCGACCCGGACGGACTGCTGAACCCCGGCGTCGTCGTCGGCGGTCCAGGCGTGACCGAGGACCTGCGCTTCGGCGCCGACTACCGCGGAGACGGGGCCTGGGCGCCGCGCCTCTCCTATGCCGCGGAGGGCGGGTTCGGCGCCGCGGTCGAGCGTTGCTTCGGCGCCGGGCTCTGCAAGAAGGCCTCCGGCACGATGTGCCCGCCGGCGGCCGCGACGCGCGACGAGGCGCGCTCCACGCGGGCGCGCGCCAACGCCCTGCAGGGTGTGGTGTGCGGCGCCGTGCCGCTCGCCGCCATCGGCGAGGGCGAGTTCCGCGACGTGCTGGGGACCTGCGTCGCCTGCAAAGCCTGCAAGACCGAGTGCCCCGCCGGCGTCGACATGGCGGCGCTGAAGGTGGAGTGGCTGGCCGAGGTGCGCGCGCGAGAGGGCGTGCCGCCGCTCGCGCGCGGCATCGGCGACTTCCGCAGACTGGCGGCGCTCGCCGCGCCGGCCGCGCCGCTGGTCAACGCTCTGGCGCGCACACGGGCCGTCCGTCTCGTGGCCGACAGGCTCGGTGTGGCGCACGAGAGACCGCTGCCGGCGTTCGTGCGGCGGCCGCTCACGCGACGCCTCGCGCTCGTTGCCGGTCGTCCCGGTCCAGCTCGGGATGCGCGCCGCGCCGTGCTCTTCGCGGACTGCTTCGTGCAGTTCCAGGAGCCAGGAGCGGGCGAGGCGCTGGCGCGGCTGCTTGCCGCCGCCGGCGTTCACCTCGAGCTCACCGACGCCGGCTGCTGTGGCAGGACGGCGCTGTCCACGGGGCAACCGGAGAAGGCGCGCCGCGAAGCGCGGCGGGCGCTCGAGGCGCTGCACCCGCTCGCCGCGGCCGGCGCCGACGTCCTCTTCGTCGAGCCGTCGTGCCTCTCGATGGTGCGCGACGACTGGGCGCGCCTGCTGCCCGGCGACCTGCGCGTGGCGGAGGTCGCCGCCGCGAGCCGGCCGGCGCTGGCGCTGGTCGCGGAGCTGGCCGCGGAGGGCCGCCTGCACTTCCGTGCCGGCGGCCGCGCCCTCCTCCACAGCCACTGCCACGAGAAGGCGCTCGGCTTCGCCGCCGCCACCGTCTCCGCCTTGACGGCGGTGCCGGACCTGGAGGTCGAGGACCCGGACGCCGGCTGCTGCGGCATGTCCGGCGTCTTCGGCTACGAGGCCGAGCACTACGCGCTCAGCGTCGCCATGGCGGAGCGGCGGCTGCTGCCGGCGGTACGTGCCGCCGGCAGGGAGACGGCGGTGCTGGCGACGGGCACGTCGTGCCGCACGCAGGTCCGCGACCTCGGCGGCCGCGCCGCCGTGCACCCGCTCGAGTTCCTCGCCGGCCGGCTCGTCGTCTGACGCGGCGTCGGCTCGCGCCGCTCCGCCCCCTCGCCCCACGGCGTCCGCCCGCGCGCTCCATCCTGCCTCGCCGTCTCGCTCATCGGCGGGACCGTGTACGATGGCGGTCGTGAACTGGGTGATCCTCATCGCCGGCGTCGCGGGGCTCCTGGTCGCCGTGTACGGCCTGGTGACGCTCACCCGCAACGCTCTGCGCACGCACCGCTATGGGGACATCGCCGCCGCCGCCGTGGTGGTCGTGGCTGTGGTGGCCCTCCTGATCGCCTTCGGCGACCGCCTGATCCGCTGATCGCGAACGGCAGTGCCCCTGCGTGGGCAACGCCCCATGAGCTAAGGTTCGTCCGGGTGTTGCCGATAGTGAGAACGCCGGTCGGAGGGAATCGGCAGCGCCGCCCGAATCAGCAAGCGGCGGGGCCACCAGAGGGGAGCCCCGCAGAGTCCGGGCAGTCCGGCGACCTCCGGTGGTACGACGAACGGTCGAGGCCCCCGACCCCGGCTTCAGGAGAGTGAACAGATGGCGAAGCGAATCCTCGTGGTGGACGACGAGCCGGATATCCGCAGGCTCGTCGCCGAGGCCCTGGAGGTCACCGGCTACGACGTCCAGACGGCCGCCAACGGCGGGGAGGCTCTCCGCGCCGGCGGCCTGTATCTTCCCGACCTCGTGCTGCTCGACATCATGATGCCCGACATGGACGGGTTCACGGTGTACGAGAAGCTGCGCGAGAAGCCAGTGGGACTACGCTCGCCGATCATCTTCCTCACGGCGCGCCGTGAGATCAACGACAAGCTCCTGGGGTTCGAGAAGGGCGCCGCGGACTACATCACCAAGCCGTTCCACATCAAGGAGTTGCTGGCGCGGGTCAAGGTGCACCTCGGAGAGCTCGGGCCACCCAAGGGCGACGTGCCCAACCCGATGACGGAGCGCGAGCTCGAGGTCCTCGGCCTGCTGGCCGGCGGCAAGACCTACAAGCAGGTCGCGCGGGCGCTCGACCTGAGCCAGAGCACCGTGCGCAACCACCTGCACAACGTGTACCACAAGCTCAACGTGGTGGACCGCGCCCAGGCGGTCATCGTCAGCCGGGAGAACGGCTGGATCTAGCGGGGCCCCGCCGTCAGGACGCTGAGAACGGCATCTCGGGCAGCGACCACACGGGGGTCTCGTCGCGCCGCTCACCGCGCCGGCGTTCGGTGAAGGGGCCGGCGCCGCTGACGTAGCGGGGGCGCCGGCGCTCACCGCTGCGGCGGTCCACGACCACACGTACGTCGCCGCGGCCGGCGAACTGCGCCGAGAGCCGGTCGTAGAAGTACCCCTCCAGCTGGCGAGGGATGACGATGACGCGCGGGGGTGCGCTCGTCGTGACGGGCATCAAAGACCTCCTCCTGTGCCCTGACGGTACCACCAGGGCTGGCGAGTCATTCGCCGTTGCCCGGCGCTTCTCCTTGCGCAGGCGTGGGAGCCGGCGACCCGGTGTTGCCGGAGCTGGCGACGGGGGTCGCGCCGGCGTCGCGGTCGCCCGTCGCTCACCCCGTCAGACGGCGTCGACCTCAGCCGCCGCCGTCTCCGCGCGAGCCGTCTCCCTGGCGCCGCGGGCGGGCGCCGGCGACCCGGCCTCCACTGCCTCCGCGTCATTCACGTGACTGGTGAGCAGGAGCGCGCAGAGGCCGCCGATCGCCGCCAGCACCACGGCCACGATGAAGGCGCTGGCGATCGCGTCCGTGAACCAGCCCTTGAACAGCGATTCGAGCATCGCCGCAGCCGTCTTCGGCAGCCCTGCCCCGGCGCTCGGGGCGCCCATCTGCAGCGAGCCGCTCGTGGCGGCGACGACGATCTTCTGCTTGAGCGCCTCGGGGATCTGGCTGATCGCCTGGACGCCCTCGGTGATGTTGGCCGTGACCCTGTTCTGCAGCACGGCCCCGAGGATGGCGATGCCCATCAGGCTGCCCACCTGGCGCGTCGTCGAGAGCACGCCGGAGGCGTTGCCGACCCGGTCCTTGGGCGCCGTGGCCATGACCGCGGAGGTCACCGGGGCGACGGCGAGCCCGATGCCGATGCCCGAGAGCAGGAACGGCACGAGGAGGCTGCCCGACGTGGTCTGCGGGTCGATCCCGTCGACGCCGGGGAAGAGGCCGGCCATCCAGGCCAGCCCGACGGCCAGCAGGAACATGCCGGCGGCCACGATCCACTTGCTGCCGAGCCGGTCGGAGAGGATGCCGGCCAGCGGCGCCGCGAAGATGATGACCACGGACATCGGCGCCATGACCAGGCCCGCCTTGATGGCGCTGAAGCCCAGCACCGACTGCAGGAAGATCGGGATCGTGAAGAAGGCGCCCATCATCGCCGCGCTCAGCAGCAGGCCGGTGGCGTTGCCGGCGGCGAAGTTGAGGCTGCGGAACAGCGAGAAGTCGATCAGCGGCTGGCTCACGCGGTGCTCGCGCCGGTAGAAGAGCAGGAACGCCACGACGGCGCCGGCGAACAGGCCGAGGATCGTGGCCGAGGTCCACCCGTAGTTCTGGCCCTCGATCAGCGCGAACGTGAGACTGAACAGGGAGACGGTGAGCAGCCCGACGCCGGGCAGGTCCAGCGACCTGACCTCCGCCGGGTTCCTGCTCTCCGGGACGACGCGCAAGGTCAGGATCACGCCGATGACGCCGATGGGGATGTTGACGAGGAAGATCCAGCGCCAGCTCGCGGCCGCGTCCGGCCAGGTGACGTACTGGATGAGGATGCCGCCGAGCACTGGGCCGAGCCCCGAGGCCACGCCGGAGACGCCGCCCCAGACGCCCATGGCCGCGCCTCGCCGCTCGGGTGCGAAGACGGTGGCGATGATGCTCAGGGTGCTCGGCATCATCGCCGCGCCGCCGACGCCCTGGACCACGCGGAAGGCGATGAGCAGGTAGATGCTCGGCGCGAGGCCGCAGGCCAGCGACCCGAGGGTGAAGAGCACCATGCCGGCCAGGAAGAGCTTGCGCCGGCCCCACAGGTCGCCGAAGCGGCCCATCGGCACCAGCAGCACCGCGAACGCCAGGATGTAGGCGTTCATCACCCACTCGATGTTGCTGTACGTGGTGTCGTAGTAGCCCTGGATGTGGGGGATGGCGATGTTCACGATCGTGCCGTCGAGCAGGATCATGAAGAGGCCGAGGCAGAGCACGGCCAGTACGGCCCAGGGGTTGCGGGCCGGCCCGGCCGGCCGGGCCTCGGCCTGTGCCGCGGTGGTCTGCGTGCTCATGTCGTGGTCCGCCCTTTCAACTGGTCGATCAGGTCGCCGAGAAAGGCGACCAGGGTGTCGGGGTCGATGCCGGGGTACCGGCTGAAGACGACGCCGATCTGGCGCTGCCAGGCGTCGTGCATGGTCTCGGCGTAGCGCTCCGCCTCGCCCGCGAGACGCACGTGGACGACGCGCCGGTCGGCCGGGTCGGTCTCCCGGCGCGCGACGTCCCTCTCGACGAGCCGCGCGACGAGCTCCGTGGCCGCCGCCGGTGAGATCTCGAGCCCGTCGGCGAACTCCCGCATGGTCACGCGCCGGTGGTGGGAGAGGAACACGACGGCCTCCAGCTGGCGGCCGGTGAGCTGCTTCGTCGCCGGCGACCGCTCCCCGCGTCCGGCGTGGGGCGCCGACTCGTAGAGCGCGACCGCCAGCTCGGGGAGCAGGCGGGCGAGTTCGCTCGGTGACGTCCTCGGGTCTCACGTGTCTGTCCTGGTCGTCCTGCTTCACTTCGGTACCCGAATGATACGGGTACCGAAGTGAGTGTCAAGCGACCGCCGCCGCCCCGGGGCGCCCTGCGGCGGGTACACTCGCGGCGCAGTGATCCCGCTTCACGACGCCAACCCGACTCGCCGCCTGCCCGCGGTGACCATCGCGCTCATCGCCGCCAACGTGGCAGTCTTCGTCGCGCAACTGGCGCTGCCGCGCTGGGGCGTCACTCTGGAGGGCTGGTACTACCTGCTGGGGGCGCGGCCGTTCGAGATCACACGCCACGTGGACGTGCCGCCGCATGCCTGGTTCCCGTGGCCGGCGACGCTGTTCACGTCGCTGTTCGTGCACGGCGGCTGGCTGCACCTCATCTTCAACATGTGGTTCCTGTGGATCTTCGGCAACAACGTGGAAGACGCGATGACGCGGCCGCGGTTCGTCGTCTTCTACTTCGCCTGCGGCCTCGTGGCGACCGCCGCCCAGGTGCTGGCGGCGCCGCTGAGCGACGTGCCGCTCATCGGCGCGAGCGGCGCCATCGCCGGCGTCCTCGGCGGGTACCTCGTCCTGTTCCCGCGGCAGCGTGTGCTCACGGTGATCCCGCTCATCGTCGTGTGGCCGGTCTTCGAGGTGCCGGCGTGGATCCTGCTCCTGATCTGGTTCGCGGTGCAGGCGGTGAGCGGCCTCGCGACGTATGGCTCGGGCGAGGCCGGGGTCGCGTTCTTCGCGCACGTCGGGGGGTTCGTCGCCGGCCTCGTCCTCGTCCTGCTGTTCGCGCGGCGGGCTCCGCGCCGCAGCGCCCGCCGTCCCGGCAGCACCGGTGGCCGGGCCGCCGGCAGAGGGCGCCGGGTGTAAGCTTGCCCGCACCAGTCCTCACGACCGCTGGGGCCTCAGTGACGTGATCGCCGACTACCACATCCACACGCGTATGTGCCGTCACGCGGAGGGCGAGCCGCGCGAGTACGTCGAGCGCGCCGCCCGGCTCGGCATGCGGGAGATGGGGTTCGCCGACCACCTGCCGTTCCTCGGCGGCTGGGAGCCTCTGCACGACCTCACCGACGACTGGGCGATGCGCGTCGATGAGCTGGACGAGTACTGCTCCGCGGTCCAGGGGCTCGCGCGGGAGTACGCGGCGGACCTGCGCATCCTGCTCGGCATCGAGGCGGACTTCATCCCCGAGACGCTCGAGGACACGGCGGCGGTGCTGCAGCAGTACCCGTTCCAGTACGTCATCGGCTCGGTGCACATCGTCGGCGACCGGTTCGGGTTCGACCACCCCGAGATGGTCGACAGGCTGCCGGCCTACGGCATCGACCGCATCCACCTTGAGAGCCTCGACCTGACGCGGCAGACTGGCCGAGTCGGGGCTGTTCGACGTGGTCGGCCATCTGGACCACGCGAAGAAGTTCGGGCCGCCGGCGGACTCGGGGGCGGTGGCGGCCGCCGCGACCGCGGCGCTGCGCGCCGTGGCGGCGGCCGGCATGTGCCTGGAGATCAACACCGGCGGCCTGCGCAAGCCCATCGGCGAGACGTTCCCGGGACCCGGGCTCCTCGCCGAGGCGCGGGCGCTCGGCATCCCGCTCGTGCTCGGCTCCGACGCGCACAAGCCTGTCGACGTCGGGCACGGTTTCGACCACGCCGCGGATCTCGCGCGCGCGGCGGGGTACCAGACCCTGGTGCGGCTCTCCACGGATGCCGAGGAGCCGCTCCCCGCGGGCCCGGAGCGGCCGGCATGACCCTCCACGGCAAGCGCCTCGCGGCCATCTACAACCCGCACTCCGGCGGCGGCGGGTACCGGCGCGACATGCCGCTCATCTTCGCCGCCCTGCGCGGCCTCGGGTACACCGTCGAGGAACTGCAGACCGAGCGGCCCGGCGACGCCAGTCGCCTCGCCCGCGAGGCCGTCGCCGCCGGGTTCGACGTCGTCGCCGCCTGCGGCGGCGACGGCACCGTCAACGAGACCATCAACGGCCTCGCCGGCAGCGAGACGCCGCTGGCCATCATCCCCACCGGCACCGTCAACGTGCTGGCCATGGAGCTCGGCATCCCGCTGGAGCCGCCGGACGCCGTCAAGCTGCTGGGGTCAGGCTCCGGCAACATCTCCTGGATCGACCTCGGGCTGGCCGGCGACCGCTACTTCGGGCTCATGGCCGGCGTCGGCATGGACGCCGCCGTGGTCGCCTCCCTCAACCCCGTCATGAAGAAGGCGCTCAAGGAGGCGGCGTTCGCCGTCCAGGGGCTCGGCACCTACCTCACGCACGAGGATCCTCTCTTCCGGGTCACGACCGACGAGCGCACGGTGGAGGGCTACTTCGCCGTGTTCGGCAACTCCTCCAACTACGGCGGGGCGTTCGGCATCACCCCGCTCGCCGACATGCGCGACGGGCTCCTGGACGTCTGCGTGCTCAAGGACAAGTCACTCGTGAGCACCGTGTGGTACTGGGTGACGGCGCTCATCAACGCTCACATCACGCACCCCAAGGTGGAGTACTTCCGCACGGAGCGCGCCGTCATCGAGGCCGTCGAGGAGGGCCAGGAGGTGCTCGTGCAGACAGACGGCGAGATCGCCGGCAAGCTGCCGATGGAGTGCAGGGTCGTGCCCCGCGCGCTGCGCGTGGTGGTGCCGTGATCCCCCGCATCGGGCCGGCGCCGCCCGCGGAGGTCGAGGCGATCCACGAGGCCAGCCTGCGCGTGCTGGCCGAGGTCGGGGTCGTGTTCCCCGACGCCGGCGCGCAGGCGCTGCTGGCCGAGGCCGGCGCCGCCGTGGACGCGGAGACCGGCCTCGTGCGCATCCCGCCGCGGCTTGGTGGAGGAGGCGCTTGCGGCCGCGCCGCGCGACGTGCTGCTCGCCGGCCGCGACCCCGCGCACGACGTGCGCTGCGACGGCACCGACGTGCACCTCACGCTCGACGGCACCGGCGCGTACACGCTCGACCACCGCACCGGGGAGCGTCGTCCCTCGACCATGCAGGACCTCGCCGACGCCAGCCTCGTCGCCGACGCGGCGGAGGAGGTCGGCGTGGTCTGGAACATCGTCAGCGCCGCCGACGCGCCGCCCAACACCCAGGTGCTGGACGAGCTCGTCGCCTGCCTCACGCACACGGGCAAGCACATCCAGGGCGAGGTGCAGCGCGCCGAGGAGGCGGAGTTCGTGCTCGAGATCCTGGCGGCGGCCGCGGAGGGCGGCCGCTGGGACCCGGAGCGGCCGTTCTTCTCCATCGTCTACTGCCCCGTGCCGCCGCTGCAGCACGAGCCGGAGATGATCGGCGCCGGCCTGGCCCTGGCGCGCGCCGGCGTGCCGATGTGCGTGTACAGCATGGGGCTCACCGGGGCGACGGCGCCGGTCACGCTCGCCGGCGCCGTCATGCAGGCCAACGCCGAGATCCTCAGCTCCATCGTCCTCTTCCAGCTGGCGCGGCCCGGGGTCGGCTGCATCTACGTCGCCGACACCGGCGTGCTCGACATGCGCTCCGGCGCCTACGCCGCCGCCGCTCCGGAGTCGGTGCTGATCACGCAGGCGATGGTCGGCCTGGCCCGGCGCTACGAGCTCCCCGTCATGGCGACGGGCCTCACCGGCGACGCCAACGAGTTCTCGATGATGAGCGGCGCCGAGGCCGGCATGACGGCGCTCACCTCGGCGCTCATGGACCCCGACCTGCTCTGCGGCGCCGGCATGCACGACGGCGCGCAGATGCTCTCGCTGCCCAAGATCCTGCTCGACTGCGAGCTGTTCCGGCAGTGCCGGCGCGTGCGCGCCGGCTTCGAGGTGGACGACGAGCGGCTCCTCGAGGAGCTCGTCGGCCAAGTCGGTCCCGGCGGCCACTACCTGCGTGCCCGCGAGACGCGTGACCACCTCCGCCGCGGCGAGCTGCTGTCTCCTCGCCTGCTGCAGCGCGAGCCGTTCGAGGCCTGGAGCGCGGCGCGCACCTCAGCGCCGCGGCAGGCGGCCGAGGTGCAGCGGGCCACGGCTGCCGTGGAGGAGATCCTCGCGACGCACAGGCCGGCGCCGCTGCCCGCCGGTGCGGAGGAGCACATCTCCGCCGTCATCGCGGCCGCGGGCCGGGAGCTCGGCGGCCGCTGACGCCCTGCCTCGACGGAGGCGTACGCACGGAGGCCGCCGGCGGGGGCGCTGCGCGCCCGCACCGGCGGCCTCCAGGCGGAACGTCTCTAGAGCCCCATCACCTGCGCCAGCGTGCGCAGGCGCTTGACGTACTCCTCGCGTGCCTTGGGGTCGCGTTCGCGCAGCTCGTCCGGCGTCGCCACCGGCACGACCTTGAAGGCGGGGTTGTCGAACAAGCGCAGCTCGAGCGAGTCGCCCGGCTCGTAGGGCTGGTCCTTGAAGAGCTTGCCGAGCAGGAACCGCGTGGTCTCCTCACCCACCGTGAGCACGTAGTGCGGCGTGGTGATGGTGAGCTCCTTGGAGAGGTACGGGTAGCAGTTGCCCAGCTCCTGGGGGAGCGGGCCGCGCACGGCGCAGTCGCTGCGCGGCACGCACTTGGCGAGAGCCGTGACGTACACCTTGTCGCGGCTGTCGGCGAGGGCCGGCATGAACTCGGCGAGGTCGGCGAGCAGCGTCTCGCCGGCCAGACCGCCGTCCTCCTCGTCCTGCGGGTCCGTGTGCAGCGCGACGACCATCACCGAGCAGTGGGGGTGGCCGCCGCCGGGTACGGCGCGGAGCCGGCTCGCTACGAGCTCTTCGCAGCGGGTGCACTCGCCGACGCTCCGCGCCAGGTTGTCGAGCTGTTCGACCGCGTCTTCCATGAGGTTCTCCTTGGTCGGTCCGGCCGCGGTGCGGCAGGGCGGTCAGGCGCCTGGCTTGACGAGGCGGTAGTCGCAGGTGAGGGCGCTGGGCAGACCCGCGAGCACGAGCATGAACTCGCCGTCGAAGGGGGCGAGCACGACGTTGAGACCGTCGAGGTCGAGAGAGATGTAGCGCGCGCCCGGCCGGCCGAGCTCGGCCGCGAGGCGGGCGCCGATGTCGATGACGCCGGCCACCTGGGCGGCGACGGCGTCGGCCTTGAACTCCGGCTCGGTGTCGGCGGCGACGACGAAGCCGTCGCGCGAGACGAGCAGCGCGGCGACGATGCCCGGCGTCTGCCGGTACGGGGCCAGCTGGGCGGCGAGGGTGTCGGCCTGCTCGGTCATGACGCCTCCAAGGCGGTCTCGAGTTGGGTGCGCACGGCGGCGGCAGAACGCGTCCGCGTCGCCGCCGGCGGCGAAGATCCGGACGAGGCCGTCGCGCCTGCCGGCCAGTTCGCTCAGGTAGATGCTGCTGCGGGGGACGGGGGAGCCGTCCGGGTCGGGGAGCGCGCCCTCCAGCGGGAGCTGCAGGAGCGTGTCTCCGCTCACGAACAGCCGGCTGCTCTCACGCCCCGAGAGCCGTACCTTGACCTGGACGGCCACGCCCTCCGGCACCTGCAGGCTGCTGATGTCGATCTCCACAGCCTCAGACTAGCGAGGCGCATGGGGAGTGGCAAGACGCGGGCCGTGGGAGCGGCCCGCATGCTCATCGAGCGGCGAGGCCGGTCTGACCGGCGAAGGACCGAAGACGCATCGGCTACTGGGCCGCCGCCAGCGGGATGACGGTGCCGGCGACCTCGGTGGAGACCCGGGCCGGCAGGGCCTCGTCCCGGGCCGCGGCCAGGAGGTCATCGATGCGGCGCACGGTCGGGAACGAGGAGGCGCCGGTCGCCAGCGTCTGCCGGCGCCCGCCGATGAGGCTGGCGCTCACGTCGTGCGCGAGCTCTGCCGCCGTCGCGCGCGCCTCGGCGAGGGACAGGCCGGGCAGGACCAGCACGAGGCTGTCCGGCCTGACGCGGAAGGCGCGCCCGTCGGAGCCGGTGCGGCGCTCCGCGCGCCGGGCGACGCCGCGGACCAGCTCCTCGCTGCCCTCGGCGCCGAGGAAGTTGCGGCTGTCCTCGAAGTGCTCCAGCCGCAGGTACACCACGCTGAGCGGCCGGTGCTCTTCGAGCGCGGCCGCCGTCCCGCTCTCGAGGAACTCCGGCAGGCACGCCGCAGTGGAGAGCCCGGTACTGACGTCGACCTTGGGCGCGTGCGGCTCGCGCCGGTGCGCCGCGGCCGGCGTGCGCCGCAGGCGCGTCGCGGCCACGCACCCGCCGGCGACCAGTACCACGACCTTGGCGACCGAGAGGAACCGGCTCCCGCGCGAGCGCGGGGTCGGCGATGGCGAGGATCACGACGAGAAGCAGTGACGGCCCGGCGAGGAAGACCCACTCCTCACGGGGCGCCCCGGCCAGCTGGCCGAGCACGAGGAACGGCACCGCGAGGAGCAGCCAGCTCTCGGCGCCGCCGGAGAGCGCGAGCGTGACGCCGAGGAGCGCCCAGTCCAGGACGACGAAGGTGTGCGCGAGCTCGGCGGGGCGCTATGCGCGCCACCCGTACCGAGTACACGCCCATGAGGACTCCGGCCAGGGCGGGCGCCGCCGCGCCGGGGTGCCCGAGCGCCGGCGCCGCCAGCGCGAGCAGCAGGAAGAAGAGGGTCCGGTAGCGTGCCCGCAGCAGCGCCGGGTCGCGGCGTCTGCGAGGCTGGCGGCTCACTCAGCCGCCGTCCGAGTCATGCGAGGCGTGAAGGTTGCGCGCTGCATGCCGTGACTATTCTGCCACCGGATCGCGAATCCTTCAAGGTCTGGTTGAGGGTGATTCTTGAGTGTGAGGATGACGATTATCGCGCGCCGGGCAAGATCATCAGCCCGCCTGCCGCCCGCAGCCGCCGCCGGGGTCTGTGAGGGCCGATCTCGAGTGGCGCCGGGGATGCAGCCTCGGGTAGAATGCGCTTCCCCATGGAACGCCAGCTCTTCTTCTCCGGGAACGAGGCCATCGCTCACGGCGCCGTGCGCGCCGGAGCCGGGTTCGCCTGCGGCTACCCGGGCACTCCGTCCACGGAGATCATCGAGGCGACCGCCAGGCTCCAGGGCATCCACAGCGAGTGGTGCGTCAACGAGAAGGTCGCGCTGGAGACCGCCGTGGGCGCGTCGCTCGCCGGCGTGCGCACCATCGTCACGATGAAGCACGTCGGCCTCAATGTGGCCGCCGACCCGTTCATGACGCTCTCGCTCACCGGCGTCAATGCCGGCCTCGTCATCATCAGCGCCGACGACCCCGGCATGCACTCGTCGCAGAACGAGCAGGACAACCGCAACTACGCCAGGTTCGCCAAGATACCGATGCTGGAGCCGTCGGACAGCCAGGAGGCCTACGACTTCGTCGCCGAGGCGTTCGCGCTCTCCGAGGAGTTCGACACGCCGGTGATGCTGCGGACCACCACGCGCATCTCCCACGGCCGCGGGCAGGTGCTGCCGCGCGTGCCGGTCGAGGCGCCGCCGCGCGACTACGCGCGGGACATCAGCAAGTACGTCATGGTCCCGCAGTACGCACGGCAGAGGAACCGCGTCGTGCTGGAGCGGCTCGAGAAGCTGCGCCGGCGCGCCGAGGAGAGCCCGCTCAACGTGCTGGAGGCGGGCTCCTCCGACTTCGGCATCATCGCCTCGGGCATCGCCTACTCCTACGCCCGCGAGGCGTTCCCCAAGGCCTGGTTCCTCAAGCTGGGCATGTCGCACCCGCTGCCCTACGCCAAGGTCACGCGACTGTACGAGCACGTCTCGCGGGTCGCGGTGGTCGAGGAGCTCGACCCGTTCTTCGAGGACCAGGTGCGCGCTCTGGGCCTGCCGGTGGTCGGCAAGGCCGCCATCCCGGCCGACGGCGAGCTGGACCAGGAGACCGTCTTCCGCGCGCTCGAGCCCTACGTGCTGCGCAAGCCGCCGCGGCGCCGCAGGCCGGTGCTGCCTCCGGCGCCCAAGCTGGCGGATCCGCCCAAGCGGGCGGCAGGCTTGCCGGTGCGCCCGCCCGTGCTCTGCCCGGGCTGCTCGCACCGCTCGGTGTTCGCCTCGCTGCGCAAGCAGAAGCTCGCGCCCATGGGCGACATCGGCTGCTACACGCTGGGCGCGCTGCCGCCGCTGCTGGCCATGGACAGCTGCCTGTGCATGGGCGCCAGCGTCGGCATGATGGCCGGCTTCAACAAGGCGCTCGGCAAGAAGGCGGCCGTGGGCGTCATCGGCGACTCCACGTTCTTCCACTCCGGCGTCACGCCGCTCATCGACGCGTTCTACAACGAGGTCGAGGGCATGCTCGTCGTCCTGGACAACCGCACCACCGCCATGACCGGTCACCAGGGTCACCCCGGCACGGGGCTGCACCCGGACCGCGCGCAGGGGCCCGACGGTCGACATCCAGAAGCTCTGCGAGGGCATCGGCGTGCGCTGCGTCACCGTGGACGCGAACGACCACAAGGCGCTTGACGCGGCGGTCAAGGCCGAGGCCAAGGCGCCGGGACTCGGGGTCCTCGTCGCGCTGGCGCCGTGCGTGCTCATGACGCGCGAGGTGGCCGGCGAGGTCCGCGTGGACGAGGAGCGCTGCAACCTCTGCGGCCTGTGCGTGGATATCGGCTGCCCGTCCATCGCGCCCGGTGAGGACTTCATCGAGATCCTCGACTCGTGCACGGGCTGCGGCCTGTGCGTGGAGGTGTGCAAGCGCAAGGCGCTCACCCTCGAGCCGGCGGGCGGCGGGACGTGAGCGGCACGACCACCGTCTCGCTCGTCGGGGTCGGCGGCCAGGGCATCCTGCTCGGCGCCGCGGTCCTCGCCGAGACGGCGTCGCTGGCCGGCCTGGAGGTCAAGGCCAGCGAGGTCAAGGGCATGGCGCAGCGCGGCGGCAGCGTGCTCAGTACGGTGCGGTTCGGTGAGCACGTGTGGTCGCCGGTCTCGCCGCACGCGGACGTCGTCATCGCCACGGAGCTGCTCGAGGGCATCCGCGGGCTCGGCCTGCTGGGGTCCGCGCGGCACGATGGTCTGCGCGGCCACCACGCGCATCACTCCCGGCAGCGTGCTGCGCCGCGAGGAGGACTACCCGGACGATCTGGCCGCCGCGGCCGAGAGGCACGGCGTGCGGCTCATCGCGCTCGACGCCGAGGGGCTCGCCCGCGAGGCGGGCACCCTGCGCGCCGTCAACGTGGCCCTGCTCGGCGCCGCCTCCGCCGTGCTCCCGTTCAGCGAAGAAGACTGGCGGCGCGGCCTCGAGGCCGCCGTCCCCGCCAAGATCCTCGACGTCAATCTGCGCGCGTTCGAGCTCGGGCGCGCCGCGGTCGCGACCCAGGAGGCCGAGTCGTGAAGGTCAAGCAGCTCACCGTGTTCCTCGAGAACCGCAGCGGGCGTCTCGCCGAGGTGGCGGACATCCTCGGTCAGGCCGGCATCAACATCCGCGGGTTCTCCACGACGGAGGCCGCCGAGTACGGCATCGTCCGTCTCATCCTCACCGACCCCGACCGGGCCCGTGAGCTCCTGCACGACGCCGGGTTCACCACGCACTTCTCCGAGGTCATCTGCGTCAAGGTCGACGACGTGCCCGGCGGGCTCGCCGGCGTGCTCGACCAGCTCGCGCGACGCCGGCGTCTCCATCGACTACCTGTACAGCATCTCCTTCTGGAACATCTGCTTCGCCGTGCGCGACATCGACCGCGCCGTCGAGCTGCTCAAGGACAAGGTGGCGATGCTCAGCGACGCGGAGGTGCGGGCGCTGTGAGCCGGCTGACGAGAGCACCTCACCACGGACGCGGCCGGCGGGCTGTACTGGCAGCCGGCCGCGGAGACGCTGCCGACGGAGCGAGCTCGGCGCGCTGCAGATCGAGCGCCTGCGCGCCACCCTCCAGAACGCCTACGAGCAACGTCCCCTTCTACCGCAAGGCCATGGACGAGCTCGGCGTCAAGCCCGGCGACGTGACCGGCCACGGCGACGTCGCCGGCCTGCCGTTCACCACCAAGATCGACCTGCGCGACCACTACCCGTTCGGCATGTTCGCGAGCCCGCGCGAGGACGTCGTGCGCGTGCACGCCAGCTCCGGCACCACCGGCAACCCGACCACCGTCGGGTACACGCGCGGCGACATCGACCTCTGGGCCGACCTGATCGCCCGGACCCTCGCCGCGGGCGGCGTGGCGCCGGGCGACCTCCTCCAGAACGCGTTCGGCTACGGCCTCTTCACCGGCGGGCTCGGCCTGCACCTCGGCGCCGAGCGCCTGGGCTGCACCGTGGTGCCCATCTCCGGCGGCAACACCGAGCGGCAGCTCAAGATCATGCGCGACTTCGGCGCCACCGCCCTGAGCTGCACGCCGTCCTACGCCATGTACCTGGCCGACGCGGCGCGCGACCGCGGCCTGCGGCCGGAGGACCTGCCGCTGCGCGTCGGCTTCCACGGCGCGGAGCCGTGGACCAACGAGCTCCGCGTGCAGATCGAGGCCGGCCTCGGCGAGCACGCGCTCGACATCTACGGCCTCTCCGAGATGGGCGGCCCCGGCGTGGGCTACGAGTGCCTGTGCAAGGCCGGCATGCACGTCAACGAGGACCACTACCTCGCCGAGATCATCGACCCCGAGACGCTGCGGCCGCTGCCGTACGGCGAGGTCGGCGAGCTCGTCTTCACCACGCTCAGCCGCGTGGCCCAGCCGCTCATCCGCTACCGCACCCGCGACCTGTGCACGCTCATCGCCGAGCCGTGCGCCTGCGGCCGCACCTCGGTGCGCATGAGCAAGCCCATCGGGCGCAGCGACGACATGCTCATCATCCGGGGCGTCAACGTCTTCCCGAGCCAGATCGAAGAGGTGCTCATGAGCATCCCGTCGATCGAGCCGCACTACCAGATCGTCGTGGACCGCAAGGGCTACCTCGACATCATCGAGGTGTGGGTCGAGGTGGGCGAGGACCTCTTCGCCGAGACCATGGGCGACCTGGAGCGCTTCCAGCGCGGCGTGCAGGCGCAGATCTACAACGTGCTCAACATCCAGTGCGCGGTCAAGCTCAAGGAGCCGAAGACGATCCAGCGCTCCGAGGGCAAGGCCGTGCGCGTCGTCGACAAGCGCAAGGCGCTGTAGCCGGACGAGGACGGACGGCGGCGAGTCGCCGGCGACGGTGATCCGGACGGCGGCGGGCGGGGCTGCAGGGCAGCTCCTCCCGCCGCCGTCGGCGTTCCCGCCTGTATCCTTGCTCCATGCCCTTCCCGCTCCGCACCCGCAGGCTGTCCATCCGGCCGCTGACCGCCGCCGACGGCGCCGCCGTGTACGCCGTGTTCGCGGCGCCCGAGGTCATGCGGTACTGGAACAGCGCGCCGCCGGCGGACCTCGCGGCAGGCCGGCGGAGTGGGCGGCGCACCTCGCGGACATGCAGCGCCGCCTCGGCTACGCGCAGTGGCGCGTGAACGAGCGCGGCACGGCGCGGCTGGTCGGCATCGCCGGGCTGCAGCCGCTGGACGGCGGCCCGGACGTGGAGCTCACCTACGCGCTGGTGCCGGCGGCCTGGGGCCGCGGGCTTCGCGACCGAGGCCGGCGCGGCGGCGCTGCGCTACGCCTTCGAGGAGGCCGGCCTCGAGCGCGTGGTCGGCATCGCCAAGCCGGAGAACGGCGCCTCGCTGACGGTGCTCCGCAAGCTCGGGCTGCGCGCGCTCGGCGAGGCCGAGTACTGGGGCAGGCGCTGGGAGAAGTACGAGCTGGCCGCCGCCGACTGGCGGGCGGAGCAGGCGGCGGCCCGCCCGCCGCTGCGCACGGAGCGGCTCGAGCTGCGCCGGTTCGGCGGCCCCGACCTCGGGCCGCTGCTGACCGCGTTCGGCGACCCCGAGGTGATGCGCTACGTGGGCGCCGAGCGCCGGCCGCTCACCGGCAACGCGGTCCGGGTCGCTCATGCGCACCGCCGACGGGCACTGGGCCGACCACGGGTTCGGCCTCCTCGCCGTCGCCGAGCGCGCGTCGGGGCGCGTGGTCGGAGAGGCGGGGCTGCAGTTCCTGGAGGGCGGCCCGGACGTGGAGCTCGGGTACACGCTCTCGCACGCCGCCTGGGGTCGCGGCTACGCGACGGAGGCGGCGCGCGCCGTCCTGCGCTGGGCGTTCGCCGGCCTGCGCCTCGAGCGCGTGGTGGCCGTGGCCGACCCCGCCAACGCGGCCTCGCTGCACGTGCTCGACAAGCTCGGCATGCGGCGCCTGGGCATGCGGCACTGCTACGGCGCGCAGATGGTGGAGTCGGCGCTCTCGCTCAGCGAGTGGCGCGCCCTGGCCGGCCCTTCTCCGGCCGCCGGCTGACTCGCTCCCGGCCCCGGCGGGCGGTCCCGGGCAGGGCGAGCGTCTATACTCGCCGGGTGACCCCACCCGCCTCAGCTCTGCGGCCGCTCCGCGGCCTGCGCATCGACCTCTCCCGCCGGACCAGCAGTGAAGAGCAGCTGCCCGCCGAGGTCGCGCGCCTGTGGCTCGGCGGGCGCGGCCTCGGCGCCTTCCTCGCGCTGCGCGAGCGGCTGTACGAGGTCGAGCCGCTCGCGCCCGAGAACCTGCTCGTCTTGGCGCCCGGCCCGCTGACAGGCACCGGCGCGCCGGCGAGCGGCCGCTACAGCATGACCAGCCGCTCGCCGCTCACCGGCACGGTGTTCGACGGCAACTCCGGCGGCAACTTCGGCAACGCCCTGCGGCGCCTCGGCTGGGACTACCTGATCGTCACCGGCGCGCTGGACGCGCCCGGCTACGTGACCATCGGTCTCGACGCGGCCGCCGACGCTCGCGACCGGCACGGCCCGGCGGAGCCGCTGGCCGGACCCGGCGGCGCCGCGCTGCGCTCCGCCGCCGGCCTCTGGGGGCTCGACGTCCCGTCCACGCTGGCGCGGCTCGGCGAGTTGCACCCCCGGTCGGAGTCCGCCGTCATCGGCCCGGCCGGCGAGCGCGGTGTGCTGTTCGCGAGCATCGTCAACAACCGCGGCCGCTCCATCGGCCGCGGCGGCCTCGGCGCCGTCATGGGCTCCAAGCGGCTCAAGGCGCTGGTCGTCGACGGACGCGGCGCGCACAAGCCGCCGGTGGCCGACCCCGAGCGCCTCGAGTTCATCGTCTACGAGGCCGAGAAGCTGCTCAAGTCCAACCCGATCACCTCGACGGCGCTGCCGGAGTTCGGCACGTCGGTGCTCGTCAATGTGCTCGACCAGGCCGGGGCTCTGCCGACGCGCAACCACCGTGAGACGCCGGTTCGAGGGCGCCGCGGCCATCTCCGGCGAGGCGCTCAAGCGCGAGCACGTCGTGCGCCGGTCCGCCTGCCGCGGCTGCATCATCGGCTGCGCCCGGCGCACCGAGGCGGGCGGCGAGAGCGGGGAGGGCCCCGAATACGAGAGCATCTGGGCGTTCGGGGCCCAGTGCGGGGTGAGCGACCTCACGGCGATCGTGCAGGCCAACTACGCCTGCAACCGCGCCGGCATGGACACCATCACCATGGGCTCCACCATCGCCTGCGCCATGGAGCTCGCCGAGATCGGCGTGCTGCCCGGCGGCCCGCGGTTCGGCGACGCGCGGGCGATCATCGAGCTGACCGAGGCGACGGCCGCCGGCGAGGGCCTCGGCGCCGAGCTCGGGCTCGGCTCGGCGCGCTTCGCCGCGCTCCACGGCCGCCCGGACCTCTCCATGAGCGTCAAGCAGATGGAGATGCCGGCCTACGACCCTCGCGGCATGAAGGCCCAGGGCCTCGCCTACGCCACCAGCAACCGCGGCGGCTGTCACCTGCGCGCCAACATGCTCGGCCCCGAGATCCTCGGCGTGCCCAAGATGGTCGACCGCTTCGCCACGCTCGGCAAGGCCGGCCTGCTCATCAACCTCCAGAACCTCAACGCCGTGCTCGACTCGCTCAGCGTCTGCAAGTTCACCGCCTTCGCGATGAAGGAGGACTACTACGCCCGCCAGCTCAGCGCCGTCTGGGGCGAGCAGGTGGAGCCGCAGGAGTTGCTGCTGCTCGGCGAGCGCATCTGGAACGCCGAGCGGCTGTTCAACCTGGCCGCCGGGTTCGCGCGCGCCGACGACACGCTGCCGCCACGGCTGCTCAGCGAGCCCGTGGCGGAGGGGCCCTCGGCGGGGCAGGTTGTAGACTTGCCGCCGATGCTCGACGAGTACTACATCTCGCGCGGCTGGGACGAGGGCGGCGTGCCCTCGGCCGCCAAGCTGGAGCGCCTCGGGCTCACCGGACGCGGCCGCGGCGGCGGGCGTCGCGCCAGGCCAGCGGCGTGCCGCGGACGCAGCCCGCCCCGGCGCCGCGTCCAGGGCGCGCACGGAAGCCGCCGGTCCGGCCGGGACGGCCGCCCCGTGAGCTCGGCCGTCCTCGAGCAGTTCCGCCAGATCGGCCGGGACCTCTTCGTCGCCGGCGTCATCAGCTCGCACGGCGGCAACCTGAGCGTGCGCATGGGCGACCGCATCCTCATCACCCGTCGCGGCTCGATGCTCGCCCGTCTCGAGGAGCGGGACGTCATCGAGACGGGCCTCGAGGAGAACGACGCCAACGTCATGCTCGCCAGCACCGAGATCAACGTCCACCGCGCCATCTACCAGGGCACGGCGGCGCAGGCGATCGTGCACGCGCACCCGCCCTACGCCATCGCGCGTTCGCTCATGTGCGACGAGATCGTCCCCATCGACAGCGAGGGCTCCTACCTGCTGCACAAGGTCCCGGTGGTGCACACCGAGCTCACCGCGGGGTCCAAAGAGGTCGCCGACCTGCTGCCGAAGTGGCTCAAGGAGTACGACATCGTGATGCTGCGCGGCCACGGGCCGTTCGCCATCGGCCACCTGCTCGAGGAGGCCTACCAGCTCACCAGCGTGCTCGAGATGGCGTGCCGCATCATGACCATCGCCGACGGTCTCGGCGAGCAGGTCAAGGAGTACCGCAAGGGGTCGGAGCGCTACGAGACCTGGTGACCGCGGTCGCCCGGCAGCGGGGCGCCCCGCCCCGCTACCTCTTCTTGAACACCAGCACGCCCTCGCGCTCGAACACCAGCTCGTAGTCCGCGTTCTCGCGCAGCTTCTCGAGGGCCCGGGCGCGCCGGGGGCCGTAGCGCCCCTGGCTGTCCAGGACGACGTAGTCGACGCCGCCGAGGAGCGGGAAGATGGTGATGCGCTCCCGCTCCGAGAGCTGGGCGCCGAGCGCCTGGTCGGCCGAGACGGAGGCGCCGTCCGGCACCGTCGCCAGCGCCTCCGCGATCACCGCTCTGTGCTCCGGCGTGAGCGTCTTGCCCCAGCCCGGCCGCGCGCCCGAGAGCGGACCGACGGTGAGGGTCGCCAGGAGCGCGATCGCCACGACGATCACCGCCAGGAGGCGGTGGAGCCGGTGCGGCCCCGCCCGCCGGCCCTTCGCCGACCGGCGCCCCAGCCAGCGGCCGACCCGCTGCAGCCCGAGCACCATGGCGGCGATCACGAAGGGCGCCTCGCCGGCCACGTAGTGGTAGGCGATCGACTGCTGCTGCGACTTGTTGGAGAGCAGGTTGATGAGCAGCTCGGGCAGGCTGATGAGGAACGTGAGCGGGCTCAGCAGCGAGGTGAAGCCGAACGGCCACAGCAGCTTGGCCAGGTAGGCGAGACCCGAAGGCGCGAGCAGCGTGGTGAGGATGCGCCACGGGTGCGTCAGCAGGCCCGTGGCCAGGCTGCGCATGGTCTCCTCGCCGTCCGCGTAGCGCTCCAGGAACGCGCTGCCGGCGCCGCTGTTGAAGTACGGGATGACGACGCCGGCGGCGACCAGGAAGTACCCGCCGGCGGCCGCCGTGATCAGCAGCGGCCACAGCTTGCGTTTGCGCAGCGCGAAGTACCCGCCCATGAGCGCGATCACCAGCGGGGATCTCCTCCTTGCACAGGGCGGCAAGCACGAGGAACGGCAGCGCGAGCCAGCGCCGGTCCTCCTCGAGGAACACGAAGGCGAACAGCAGGAAGGGGATCGCGAGCGTCACCGGGTGGAACTCGTCCAGCACCGCGAACTGGAGCGGGGGGTAGAGGAGGGCGGCGATGGCGCAGAGCGCCGCGGCCGCCGGGTCGCCGAGCGCGCGCAGGCCCAGCCGGTAGACCGCCCACGCGGAGAGGGCGACCAGCACCGCCTGCAGGATCAGCAGCACCGCCGGGTCGGGCCAGACCAGCCACGGCAGCGCGAACAGGGCGAGGATGGGGTCGACGTGCGCGGCCAGGCGATTGATCTGACGGCCGTCGTTGCCGGTCATCTCGAGGATCCGCCCGTGAGCGGTGTTGTCCACGACCTGCACCATGTTGCCGAGGTCGTTGCGGTAGGTGCGGTAGTCGCGGTGTCGCTGCACGACGGTCACGCTCGCGAGCACGGCGAAGAGGGCGATGGCGGCGAGCACGGCGACGGTCCAGCCGGTGGACCCCGCCGGGCGGGTGGCTTCAGCTCCTGCGGTCACTGACGGCGCGGCGACGGCACGGCTCCTGGTGTCGGTGGCGTGAGGCGCCGCGGCGCGCCTGCGGCGGCCGCGGCTGCGCGGCCCCCATCATAGTGCGCGTGCCCTCAGAGACCGAGCAGGCCGGCGACCCAGCGCGCGGCCGCGCCGGCCAGACCGGTGTCGCCGTCACCCGTCTTCGGCGCCCGACCGTCCGCGCCGATCAGCGCGACCTGCTGCGCCACGTCGTACGGCGTGACGAGCGCCTGGATGACCTGCTTGGGGCCGGCCGTCGGTGTGCCCGTCGGTGTCGGCTTCGGCGTCGTCGGCGTGGGCTTCGGCGTCGTCGGCGTGGGCTTGGGCGTGGTGGGCTTCGGCTTCGGCGTCGTCGGCTGCGGCTTGGGCGTGATGGTCTGGGTCGCGCCGGGGCTCGGCGTGCCGCTCTCGCTGGGCGATGCGGAGGCCGACGCCGAAGGCCCGACGGAGAACTCGCTCTTCCAGTCGCCGAACGACCAGGGGAAGCGCTTGAAGCTCGGGTGTGACGCGTCCTTGAGCGCCTCGGCGTAGAACTTGGCCCACATCGGCGCGCAGTAGGTGCCGCCGTAGGCGCCGTCCATGGGCGAGTTCTTCTCCGCGTCGCCCATCCAGACCGCGGCGGCCAGGTTGGGCGTGTAGCCCACGTACCACACGTCCCAGCCGTTCTCGGTGGTGCCGGTCTTGCCCGCGCGCGGGTACGGGAAGTACGAGCCGGTGGCAGAGCCCGTGCCGCCCGAGGCCACGCGCTCCAGGCACTGGGTGACGACGCTGGCCACGCCCGCAGGGATGACGCGCTTGCCCTTGGTGGTGGGCTTCCAGATCAGCTTGCCGCGCCGCTCGACTTTGACGATCGCCTGCGGCTTGTGGTGGATGCCGTTGGCGGCGAACGTGGCGTAGGCGTCGGCCATCTCGAGCGGCGTGACGCCGGAGGTGCCGAGGGTGATGGACGGTACGGCGTCGAGCGGGCTGGTGATGCCCAGCTTGTGCCCCATGTCCACCGAGTTCTCGGGCCCGACGTCGACGCTGAGCTGGGCGAACACGACGTTGTCGGAGATCGTCGTTGCTGCGGAGACGCTCTCCGGCCCGCCGGGACCGTCGCCGTTGACCACCCACGGCTCGGCGTAGGCGCCCATCGGGATGATGATGGGGCTCTTGGACTGGTAGAAGGTGGAGTCCGGGTTCATGCCCTGGAGCACGGCCTCCGCCAGCACGATGGGCTTCATCGACGAGCCGGGCTGGCGCTTGGCCTGCCACGCCAGGTTGTACTTCTGCTTCTTGTAGTCGAGGCCGCCGACCATGGTGCGGATGTAGCCGTTGGCCGGGTCGATGGCGACGAGTGCCGCGGAGGGCTTGAACCCGAAGTCCAGCGGCGAGGTGGTCGACTTGATGATGTCGATCGCCTCCTGCTGCCACTCGACGTCGATGCTGGTGATGACCTTGAGGCCGCCGTCGAACACCGTGGCCGAGCCGAACTTCTTGGTGAGCTGGCGGGTGACGTAGTCCACGAAGTAGTCGGCCATGCTCTTGTTGGCGTTGGGCGGGCGCTTGTACACGTGGAGCTTGCTCGCCATCTGCTTGTCGGCGCGCTCCTGGGTGATGTAACCCTGGTCGGCCATGAGCTGCAGCACCTTGTCGCGCTGCTGCTTGGCCATCTCGGGGTCGGTGGTGGGTGAGTAGGCGGACGGGAACTTGGGCATCGCCGCGAGCATCGCCGCCTCTTTGAGATTGAGGTGGGAGGCGTGCTTGTGGAAGTACGTACGCGCCGCCGCCTCGACGCCGTACGCGCCGGCGCCGTAGTACACCGTGTTGAGGTAGGCGGTGAGGATGCGGTCCTTGGTCCACTTGTCTTCGAGCTGCCACGCCAGGACCGCCTCGCGCAGCTTGCGCTGGTAGGTGCGCTCGTCACCGACGTAGGCGTTCTTGATGTACTGCTCGGTGATGGTGGAACCGCCCTGGACGATGCCGCCGGCCTGCAGGTTGAGGACCAGAGCGCGGACCACGCCCTGGTAGTCGACCCCGTGGTGCTCGTAGAAGCGCTCGTCCTCCACGGCGACGGTGGCCTCCTTCATCACGTCCGGGATCTTGGCGCTGGGCACGAGCACCCGGTTCTCGCCGCCGTGCAGCTCGGCGAGCAGCACCTTGCCGGTGCGGTCGTAGATGGTGGTGTTGACCGCCAGCTTGTTCCGCTCCAGCTCATCGAGCTCCGGGAGGTCGCGCGTGAGCGCGAAGATGGCGCCGCCGGCCATGGCGAGGCCGGCGATGAGGGCGAGGAGCACGGCGACGACGAACAGCTTGACGATGAGCCACACGCGGCTGCGCGACTTGTCGGCCTTCTTCTTGCGCTCGCGCCGGCGCCGCGGGATGTCCTCGGGCTCTACGCTGTATCTCGTGTACTCAGCCATGGCTCCCCATTGTACCGGGGTGAGAGACGCGCCGCGCCCCGGGCGCGTTCACGCGTGGCGCGTGGGCCGGCGTCGTGCCCCGGAGACCTGGAGACGCCGCCCGACGCGCCTCGGTTCACGCAGGCGCGCTCGCCGCGGGGCCGTCGCCTTCGCCCGGAGAGTCTTCCACGGCGGGCGCGTCCTCCCTCTTCGGCTGCACGAACCGGGCGATCACGATCGAGATCTCGTACAGCACGTACAGCGGGACGAACATGGCCAGCATGCTGAAGGCGTCCTGGCTGGGGGTGATGACGGCGGCCGCGAACGCCATGCCGAGGACCGCCCAGCGCCGGTTCTTCTTGAGGAACTTGTCGTCGATGACGCCCACCTTGGCGAGCAGCACCAGCACCACCGGCAGCTCGAAGACCACGCCGAAGGCGAGGATGAAGAGCGCCATGAAGGTGAAGTACTCCTGTGCGCGCAGCTGGACGTTGAAGAACCCGGAGCTGAAGTTGAGCAGGAAGTTGAGGCCCTTGGGCAGCACGAGGAAGTACGCCAGCGCGACGCCGGCGAAGAAGAGGACGGTGGTGGCGAAGACGACGGGGTAGAAGTACTTCTTCTCGCCCTCGGTGAACGCCGGCGCCAGGAACGCCCACAGCTCGTAGATGAGGATCGGCGCGGCGACGATGAGGCCGCCGACGACCCACACCTTGAGGCTGACCATGAACGGCTCGGAGGGGCTGAAGGTGGTGATCTCGGTGGCCGACTCGGGCAGGTTGGGCACCACGCGCAGCGGGTGCAGCAGGACCTCGAACACGAAGCTGTTGAAGAGCGCCGCGAGGAGCACGCCGACCGTCACGGCCAGGATGCAGACGAAGATCCGCTTGCGCAGCTCGTCGAGGTGTTCGAGCAGGGTGAGACGGTCCTCGGGCGTGAGCGCCATGCGGTCAGGACTCCGGGGAAGAGGCGGGCGCTTCGGCCGGCGGCGCCTCGGGCGCCGGCAGCGGCGTCACATCGGCGAACACGGTCGCCGGCGTGACGTCCGGCGTCTCGGGGCCTGCGTCGACCACGCCGGCCGGCTGCGCCGGCACGGCCTTGGGCTTGGAGAGGCCCGGCAGGACGGGTACGTCCGGCGTGGTGACCGTCTCGACAGCGGTCTCTCCCGCGACGCCGCTCGAGCCGGCGACCGCGGCGGCGCCGACGGGAGCCTCGATGGCCGCCTTGACGTCCACGCTCTTCTTGAGGTCGGTGAAGGTCCCGGTGACCTCTTTGACCGGATCGGTGAACGTGGACTTGATGTCGTTGATGCCGTCGGTGACCTCGCTCAGGCCGAGCTCGGACTTGGCGGACTCGGCCGCCTTCTTGAACTCGCGTACGCCCTTGCCCAGCGACTTGCCCATCTGCGGCAGCCGCTTGGGCCCGAAGACGAGCAGCGCGATGACGAGGACGATGATGATCTCGGCGGGGCCGATGCTCACGGGGGTCCCTCCGCTCGGGGGGTATCAGTGCCGCTCGATGGTACGGGCAGCGGGCCGCGAAATCAAAACGCGACCCCCCTTCGCCGCGAACGGCGGCGCGCGCATACGTGAGGGTACAGGCGCATTCTCGCTCGATTTCCCTGCAAATCACCTTGGGCGGCGTATACCCCCACCGGTTTCTGTCCGGGTTTGCATCGCCGGAAGGCGCTTTGGTAGAGTACGCCCACGTCGGGGGGGCGGCCGAGGGGGCAGCCACCGGCGTCTTGGCATCTGATGACGAACGCATACCTCACCGACTGGCTTTATGTCTGGCTGTTCATCGTCGCCGGAGCGGCTCTGGTCGTCGTCATCCTGCTCTTCTCCAAGCTCATCAACCCGAGCCACCTCACGCCGGAGAAGCTGCAGCCGTACGAGTGCGGCATCCCGCCGGTGGGCAACCCCTGGCAGCCGTTCGCGGTGCGCTACTTCACCTTCGGTCTTCTCTTCCTCGTCTTCGACGTCGAGGCGGCCTTCCTGTTCCCGTGGGCGATCGTCTTCCGCTCGCTGGGCACAGCCGGGTTCGTCGAGATGCTGCTGTTCATCGCCGTGCTCGCCTTCGGGCTGCTGTACGCCTGGCGCAAGGGGGCCCTCGAGTGGGCATGAGCGAGCGCATCAAGGCGGTCAGGTACCCCAAGCTCGAGCACTTCAGCGAGCCCAACGTCATCACCACCACCGCCGACTTCATCTTCAGCTGGGCGCGCTCGCACTCGGTCTTCCCGTTCACCTACGGCCTGGCGTGCTGCGCCATCGAGATGCTCACCTCGGGTTTCGCGCGCTACGACATCGCCCGCTACGGCATGGAGGTGTTCCGCCCTACGCCGCGTCAGTGCGACCTGATGATCGTCGCCGGCACCGTCAACGAGAAGATGGCGCCGGTGCTCAAGCGCCTGTACGACCAGATGTCGGAGCCCAAGTGGGTCATCAGCATGGGCGCCTGCGCCACCAGCGGCGGGCCGTTCTACGACGGCTACAACGTCGTCAACGGCGTCGACAAGATCGTGCCGGTCGACGTGTACATCCCCGGCTGCCCGCCGCGCCCCGAGGCGCTGTTCCAGGGTCTGCTGGAGCTGCAGGGCAAGATCCAGCAGCACAAGTTCGTCCCCGGCAAGCCCGCGGGCTACGAGCTGTTCACCGCCGACGAGGCCGCCCCGGCGGCAGGCGTGACCACGCCGGACGAGGCCTGAGCGCATGGGTCTGGTCGTCGGCAGCAACCCCATGAGCATGGACGCCATCGGCGCGCTCCTCGTCGAGCGCTTCGGCGCCGACCTCGAGGACGTCCGCATCCAGGAGCCCGACACCGTGGTGGCCAAGGTCGCGCGCGAGAAGCTCAGAGACGTCGCCGCGCGCCTCAAGGCCGACCCGGAGGTCGGGTACGAGACGCTCAACTGGGTCGCGGGCGTCGACCGCCGCGCCGCGCTCGAGTCCGTGTACCACGTGTACTCGTGGAAGACGAACACCTGGATCGAGCTGCACGTGACCGTCCCGAGGGCCGTGGCCGAGGTCGACACGGTGTGCGACATCTGGCCGGCCGCGGACTGGCACGAGCGCGAGGCCTGGGACATGGTCGGCATCCGCTATGTCGGCCACCCCGACCTGCGCCGCATCCTGCTCAAGGACGACTTCGTCGGCCACCCGCTGCGCAAAGACTACGTCGACCTCGCGGAGAACCACCCGCATGTATGACCACTTCGAGACGCCCGAGCCCGACGAGGCCGTGAAGCTCGCGCTGCGCCGCATCGACGAGGCCACGGCGCGCGGCGAGGGCTCCGACCTCGGCGGCCTCGAGTTCAACGAGGTCGTCGTCAACATGGGGCCGCAGCACCCGAGCACCCACGGCGTGCTGCGCCTGGTCGTCACGCTCGACGGGGAGCTCGTCAAGGACGTCATCCCCGTCATCGGCTACCTGCACCGCTGCAAGGAGAAGCTCGCCGAGCGGCGCACGTACTTCCAGTACATCCCGATCGTCGACCGCACCGAGTACCTCGCCAGCATCAACTGCGAGTGGGCCTACGTCATGACCGTCGAGAAGCTCGCCGGCATGCAGGTCACGCGGCGGGCGGAGTTCATCCGCGTCATCACCGGCGAGCTCATGCGCATCGCCAGCCACCTGGTGGCGGTCGGCACCTTCACCGCCGACCTCTCGCCGCTGGGCACGGCCATGGTGTTCTACATGTTCCGCGACCGTGAGATCATCCTCGACCTCATGGAGGAGCTCACGGGCGCGCGCATGATGTTCAACTACTACCGCTTCGGGGGGGTGCGCTACGACCTGCCGGACGGTTGGGTCGAGCGCTGCCGCGACTTCCTCAAGATGTTCCCCAAACAGATCAGGGAGTACGAGGCGCTCGTCGACACCAACGCCGTCTTCCTGCAGCGCACGCAGGGCAAGGGCGTCATCACCCAGCAGGACGTCGTCGACTACGGCATCACCGGCCCCAACGCGCGCGCGTCCGGCATCGACCTCGACCTGCGCCGCCACCGGCCGTACTCGGTGTACCCGGAGCTCGACTTCGAGGTCGTCAGCGCGCAGCACGGCGACATCTTCGACCGCTACCGCTGCCGCATGGACGAGATGCGCGAGAGCCTCAAGATCATCGAGCAGTGCCTGGACATGCTGCCCAAGGGGCCGGTCCAGCTCGGCTCCCTGCGCGCGCCCTACGTCATCACACCGCCGCCGGGCTCCGCCTACGTCGGCCAGGAGAACCCACGCGGCGAGTACGGCACGTACATCGAGAGCGACGGGTCGCGGTACCCGTA
>CAWCAH010000010.1:0-100346 GCA_963793605.1 uncultured Thermoleophilia bacterium | reverse complement strand
GTGGCCCGCGGCGTACTCGAAGATGGTCGCCCACGGCACGAGGTCGACTGCGAGCATGTCGTAGCCGGTGTACTCGATGCCGTTGATCGTCTGCGGCCACTCCGTGGGGATCGCCATGCTCACGCCGAGCAGCAGGATGAAGCCGGCGATCATGGAGATCCAGATGGAGTTGACGATGCCCTTCGGCGCCGAGATGCGCGCGTTGATCGTCTCCTCAGAGACGTGCGCCGAGGCGTCGTAGCCGGTGAACGTGTACTGCGCGTTCAGCAGGCCGATGAGGAACACGTAGAGCGGGATCGTGAAGCCGGAGAGGCCCTCGAACGCCTGCCAGCCCTCGGAGCCGAACAGGAAGTTGACCGACTGGTGCGTGCCGGACTCCGGCGCCCAGAACAGCAGCACGAAGATGATCGCCACGCCGATGAGGTGCCAGTACACCGACACGTCGTTGAGGAGGGCGACCAGGCGCACGCTGAAGGTGTTGAGCAGGCCCTGGATGCCGAGCACCACGGCGAGGATGAGGATCGTCGCGTAGGGCTCGAGCCACGTCGAGCTGCCGGTGAGCAGCGACATGAACGCCGAGATGGAGAAGGCGCAGCCGAAGCTGATGCCGGCGGTGACTGCTACCTGACCGAGCAGGTTGAACCAGCCCGTGAACCAGGACCAGACCGGGGCGCTGTTCCCGGGAGCGAGCTTGGCGGCCCAGTAGTACAGGCCTCCGGCGGTCGGGAAGGACGAGCAGATCTCGCCGAGCGAGAGGCCGGCGAACAGCACGAGCACGCCGACGAGCAGCCAGCCCCAGAGCATGACCGGCGGGCCACCGTGCAGGAGGCCGTACCCGTAGAGGGTGAGGCAGCCCGAGAGGATGGAGATGATGGTGAAGGAGACCGCGAAGTTGGAGAACTTGCTCATGGAGCGGTCGAGCTCCTGAGCGTAGCCCATCGCGTGCAGGTCTTTGGTGTCTTGGTCCAGCTCTTCTTTCACCGGCGGTGAAGCGGACATTTCGTCTGGCACGAGAACCCCCCTTGCTAGCCCAACTGGCCTACGCTGGCGCGTATTGAAGGCCATTCAGTACCAAGCGGGGGGAACTGTCAAGGTCGTCGTGCGAAGGTGTTCACATGGTGAGCGCTTTTGGGAGAAAAAGGGGCGGTGGGCCGTTCGGCCCACCGCCCTCTCACAATCGAGCGGTGTGTGAATCAGTTCACACTGTGACCGGCTCAGTAGTCGGCGTCGCCCGCCTTGGTCTTGCCCCAGAAGGTCTTGTAGATCAGGGCCGTGTAGATCAGGACGACGGGCACGAAGATCACGGCCAGGATGAGCATGACCGTGAGCGTGAGGTCCTCCGAGGCGGCGCGCTCGACGGTGAGGCTGGTCGCCGCCGGTGTGCCGCGCGCCGGCACCATGTCCGGGAAGTTGCCCACGGCGGCGATGCCGGCCAGGCCGATGATGATGATCGCCGAGCCGACGAACGACTGGAGCTCGCCGCCCTTGTACATCTGCCAGACCGTGTAGAGCACCCCGACGAGGAAGACGCCCAGGAACAGCCAGCCCACGACGCTGCCGAACACGTTGTCCGAGGCTCGCGAGACCGTGAAGATCGTCGCCAGCGACGTCGCGACCGCGAGTACCGCGCAGATCCAGAACGACACCTTGCGGTAACGCCACGCGCGGTCGTGCAACTCGCCGTCCGCCTTGACGGAGATCCAGGCGGCGCCGTGCTGGACGAGCAGGGCCAGCCCGGTGACGCCCACCAGGAGCGAGTACGGATTGAGCAGGTCCAGGAACGTCCCGATGTAGTTGCCCTGCGCATCCATGGGCACCCCGCGGATGACGTTGCCGAGGGCGACGCCCACAAGCAGCGACGGCACCAGGCTGCCCACGAAGAAGGCGCCGTCCCACACGGTCTTCCAGCTGTTGTCGCGGTGGCGGAACTCGAGCGAGACCGCGCGCAGGATCAGCCCGAACAGCACGAGCATGATGGCGAGGTAGAAGCCGCTGAAGGTCATGGCGTACACCATCGGGAACGCGGCGAAGATCGCGCCGGCGCCCGTGAGGAGCCAGACCTCGTTGCCGTCCCAGACGGGGCCGATGGAGGCGCGGACCACGCTCTTCTCGTCCTCGCCCCTGGCGATGAACGGGTAGAGCACGCCGGCGCCGAGGTCGAAGCCGTCGAGGATCACGTAGATGGTGAGGAGCACGGCGACGAGGACGAACCAGATGTTGGCCAGGGTCATCTCGTCACCTCCCCGCGCCCGCGGGGGCGGGACCGGTCGTCTCGGGGGTGATCGGGTCGGCGCCGGCCTTCTCGGCCTCGAGCATCTCGGCCGTGTCCTCGGGACCCTTCTTGATGATCCCGGTGAAGATGCGGAACCAGGCGATGAAGAGCACGAGGTAGATCAGCCCGAAGAGGCCGAGTGTCGTCCAGATCTCACCCGCCGAGACCAGCGGCGACACGCCGTCGGTCGTGCGCATCAGGCCCTGTACCACCCACGGCTGCCGGCCCACCTCCGCGGCCGTCCAGCCCATGTTGATGGCGATGATCGAGAGCGGGATGCACGCGATGAGCACCCAGAGGAACCAGCGCGCGTTCTGCAGGCGCTTGCGCCAGTGCAGGTAGATCGCCACCAGGAACACGAGGATGAACAGGAACCCGAGGGCGATCATGAGATGGTAGCTCTGGAACGTGATCTGCGCGGGCGGCCTGTCGGCCGGGGCCACGCTGTTGAGCCCCGTGACCTCGTGGTCTGGGCTCATGCCGAGCATGAGGCTGAGTCCGCTTGGGATGGCGATGCCGGTGGTCTCGCCGGCGCTGTTGACCCAGCCGAACAGATAGAGGGGGGCGTTCTTCTGGGTGTCGCCGATGTTCTCGAAAGCGGCCATCTTGATCGGCTGGTACTCGGCGACGACGAGGGCGCCCCAGTGGCCGAGGAACGGCATGGCGATCGCCAGCACGAGGCCGACCGAGGCCGCCCAGATCATCGCCTGGCGCGCGAACTGCGCGTGGCGCTTCTTGAGCATGTAGTAGGCGCAGACCCCGGCGACCACGAAGCAGCCGGTGAGCAGCGCCGCGGCCACCGTGTGGAAGTAGCGCGGCCCGATGGACGGGTTGAGCGCCGCGCCCCAGAAGCTCGTGAGCACGGCCTTGCCGTCCTTGATCTCGTAGCCGGCCGGTGTCTGCATCCACGAGTTGGCGATGAGGATCCAGAGGGCGGAGAGCAGCGAGCCGATCCAGACCATCCAGGCGGAGATGTAGTAGAAGCGCCTGGAGACCCTCTTGCGCCCGAACAGCAGGATGCCGAGGAAGGTGGACTCGAGGAAGAAGGCGATCAGGCCCTCGGCCGCCAGCGGGGCGCCGAAGATGTTGCCGACGAAGCGCGAGTACTCGGCCCAGTTGGTGCCGAACGCGAACTCCATCGTGATGCCGGTGGCCACGCCGATCGCGAAGGTGGCCGTGAACAGCTTGATCCAGAAGTTGGAGGCGGCCCTGTCGGCGGGAATCCCCGTCTTGTAGTGTCGACGCTCGGAGAGCACCACCATCATCCCGACGCCGATGCTGATGGGCACGAAGATGAAGTGATAGCCGATGGTCAACGCGAACTGGATGCGTGCGAGCAGTACGGCGTCCATTGCGTGTCCGCCACCTCCCTTTGTCCTGGCAAGCGAGTGAGCCGGCGCCTTCCCCAGTCGGCGACGGCAGAACGTGACCATTTTCACTATCGCGGTGATGCTTTGTCAATGAGAAGTTGTGCGGACGGGCACAATCGCAGATGGGCCGGCCGCCGTCGGCCTCGTTTGCGAAGTGTTAAGCGGACGTTAAGAGACCTGTTCAGGCTTGAGAGCCCGTGCTACCATGCTCGCGGGCCGGCACCCGAACGCCGGCCGTTGTGCTGTCTAGGAGGCTGATCCGTTTGTCTGAAGAGCAGCTTGAATGTCAGGAATGCTCAGCCCAGTGTGAGAAGGTCGTCTACCCGGCGGCCTGCCTCGCCATGAACTGCCGGTTCCTGTATGCGTTCAAGGAAGACGGCAACACGTTCTTCGGCTGCATCGAGAAAGTGTTCCCCCACGAGATCGACCTGAAGATGTTCCAGGAGATCGAGCGCGGCAAGGGTGGCTTCGGGGTGGTCAAGGTGGCGCAGCAGCCCCTGCCCCAGTGCTCCATCGCGGTGCAGAGCTGCTACGCAACGGGCGAGGGCCCGCTGTGCCGCAACATGTACTTCCGCCGCCGCGACCGTCGCGAGGTGCAGACCGTAGAGGATTGACCGCCGCAGGCGGGTCGACGTCGGGTGCGGCGTAGCGACACCCGACACTGACGGCGACCGACTCCTGAGTCGTGCGGGCAAGACCGCGGCAGAGCCGCGGTCTTGCCGTCTCTGGGGCTGGTATACTGAGTGAGCAGCAGTCACCAAGGCTGCCCAGTTGGGGGCGAACAGGTCTCGACATGGGCTGTACCTGGGTGGGAGCAGCAGGCCGAGGTCCGGTGGCCTCGTTAAACTGCCGGAACACACTACTTGCCGAGAATAACAATCTCGCACTCGCCGCCTAAGTAATTAGGTGACGCATCGCACCCGGCGGCCCGCGGCCGGGGCTCGCGGTGTCATCAAGCGGGCTGGGGTGCGGTCGCGCTGTTCCGAGCGAGCGCACCTGAGACTGATCGGGACTGGCAGACGGCACCCGGCCGACGCGGGGGCCGCGAGCGAGATCAAAAGCGACGGCTAAGCCTGTAGAGACTCCGCTTGGGCGTCCGTGGACGCGGGTTCGATTCCCGCCGCCTCCACCAACTCACGAGTGATTCCCCTGAGTGCCGTGCCGCCTGGCCACCTCGATCATCTTCTTGACGTTCTCCCGTTTGGCCTCGTCGAGGAAGGCGGAGAAGTCCATCATGAAGCCTCCGCCTGCGCCGCAGGCCTCGGCGAGCTTCAGGCAGTACGCCTCGACCTCGTCCACAGGCGCCGCGGCGAGAAGCGCGCTGGACACGTTGCCCTCGATGCACTGTGACCCCCCGAGCACCTCCTTCGCGAGAGCGGCGTCGGTGCCGCTCTCGAGGTGGACCAGGCATGTCCCCGAAGGGATCTCCTTGAAGTGGTGCAGACGCGAGTCGTACTTGCCCTGCGTGAAGACCCAGACGAGCAGGCCTTCGTCCACGAGGCCGAGGAGGAGCCTCTTGAGCGTGGGCCAGTAGAACTCCTCGTACTGCTCGTCGGACATGAGGCCGTCGGCGCCCTTGTAGAGGTAGACGCTGACGATCGGGTGCCCGAGCGCTTTGGCGCCGTCGATGCCGTACTGCAGTTGCCAGGGGAGCAGGCGCTCCATGAGCGCCTTCATCTTCTCCGGCTGCGTGTACATGTCGACGATCGCGCCGCGCCAGCCGCGGTAGTACGTGCTGATGATGTCGAACGGCGCGGCGGCGATGGCGCCGAGCAGGCGCGGGAGCCCCAGCCGGCCGCCCAGGTCCTGGTCGAGACGCCCGAGGTACGCGGACCACTCCTGCACGGCCTCGCCGGACTCTCTGAGCGCCGCCATGGCGTCGACCACCCCGGGATTCTCGGCCGCGGCCAGCACGAGGTCGGGCAGGCCCTGGTGGAACACGAGCATGTTGCGCAGCGGCGGCAGCTGCGCCAACGGCTCGAGCCTGGGGGAGAGGCGGGGCAGGTATTTGCGCAGCACCCAGTCCGACGGGTCGTCCAGGTACTCGTCGTACTCGTTCGCCTTCATGTACTCGGCCTCGACGAACTGGAACGACTTGTCCTCGGGCAGGTGGACCCCCGGCAGGCGCACGCGGTTCCAGTCGAGCGCCTCGAACATGCCGGCCGGGAAGATGAACTCGGGGCCGGCGTAGGCGTCGAAATCGGTGTCTTCGTATTGACGGACGTAGGCCGCGAACGTCTTGTCGAACTCGGTCATCGCTTCCCTGAACGTGACCCCCTCGTAGTCGAGGGCGAACTTCTGCGTGGCGGCGGGGATGACCGGGATCCGGCCCGTGTCCTTGAGGCGGATGGTGTCGACGATGAGCTGCGCTCTGGCCTGGTATCTCTCTCTGGCCGCGTCGCTCTGGAAGTGCAGGTGAGCACCGCTCACCCAGTCCGCGATGAGGCGGTCCCCAATCTTCTCTCCTGCGGCGTGCTGCATCAGGCGCCTCCGTCGGTCCACTCGGTGGCGAGTGTGATGGCTTGACTCACGTCCGCGCCCCAGCCGTCGGCCCCTGTGTAGGCGCGCACGTTCTCGTCGACCGGGGCGCCGCCGATCATGATCTTGACCCTGCCGCGGAGCCCGGCGGCCGCGATGCCGTCGACGGTGCTCTTCATGGCTTCGAAGGCCAAGGTGAGCAGTCCGCTCAGCGCCACGACGTCGGCGTCGTGCTCCCTGATGGCGGCGACGAAGTCCTCGAACGGCACGTCCGTGCCGAGGTCGTGGACGGTGAACCCAGCCATCCCGAGCATGAGGGCCACGATGTCCTTGCCGATGTCGTGGATGTCGCCGGAGACCGTGCCGATGACGACCGTGCCCCTCGAGCCGCCTGAGCCTGCTCCGCCGCCCTCGGGCAGCACCTCTCGAGAGAGGCTCTTCATGATCTCGCCGCCCATGATGAGCTCGGGGATGAACGCCTCGCCCTGGGCGAAGCGGCGGCCGATCTCCTGCATCGCCTCACTGCCCTCGGCGATGACGGCCAGCGGGTCCATGCCGCCCTCCACCATGGTCTTTGCGAGCGTCAGCGCCTCGTCCATGCGCAGCCCCACGATCGCATCCTTGAGCTCCTCAGGCATCCGTCCCCCTCGCTTCGTCGCTGATGGAGCACACTAGCACACGCCTGGATAGCTGTCTAGACAGGTATGGAGCTATGGTAGAATCCGAGCATGTACGGCAGCGTAGAGTCCAGGCCGGAGGGTGCGTGAGCAAGCTCAAGCCCGTCGATCGCTCATCATTCGAGCCCCCGTATGCCCAGGTCGCCCGCGGCGTGCGCGAGCGCATCGTCAGTGGGGAGTATCGGGCCGGCGACCGCCTGCCTTCCGAGGCCGGACTCTGCGAGCTGTACGGGGTCAGCCGCATGACGGCGCGCCGGGCGGTGGCGATGCTGGTGCGCGACGGCGTGGTCACGACGGAGAACGGACGCGGGACCTTCGTCAAGGCTCCGGAGCTCGGGGCGGCGACGTTCGACCTCGGCAGCCTGCGCCGCCTCGTCGACGACGACGCCACGACCGTGAAGATCGTCCTGGCGCGCATCGTGCCGCCCTCCCCGCGGGTGTGCCGCAAGCTCGCGCTCGACGCCGAGTCCCCCGTGGTGGCCATCAAGCGCGTCCTCAGCAGCGCCGGCGAGCCGGTCTTCTACCACAGCGAGTATCTCGTTTTCGACCCCCGGCGTCCGCTCGTCGAGGCCGAGTACGGCGTGACTGCGCTGCGCGACCTCCTGGCCAACGCCGGGAAGTCCGGCTTCAAGTACGGCCGCCTCGCGCTGCATGCCTCCACGCTCAGGGAGGCCGAGGCCTCCCACCTCGGTGAAGAGCCGGGCGAGCCGGCGTGGGTGGTCGAGCACCTCTTCTTCGACTTCGAGGACCGGCCGGTCAGCTGGGGCCGGTTCGTCGGCAGGTCTGACCGCCTCGACTTCTCGACGACGGTCGGCGTCCCGGATGTAGAGACGGGGGCGAGCGAATGACTCCTTCGTCCGCCGCCGACCTGACCGGACTGATCGTGGCCATGGACCAGCGCGGCAGCCTCGAAACGATCCGCGAGCGGCTCGCCGCCGGCGAGGACCCGGGCACGCTGATGGCGGAGTGCCGGGTGGGGATGCAGCAGGTCGGCAAGATGTACGAGAGCGGCGAGTACTTCGTCTCCGCGCTCATCATGGCCGGGGAGATCCTCCGCCAGGCCGCGGACATCCTGCTCCCCCTCATGACGGCCTCGGAGTGCCCGCAGGATCCGCGCAAGGTCGTCATCGCGACGGTCAGGGGGGACATCCACGACATCGGCAAGAACATCGTGGTGACGCTGCTCGAGGCCCGCGGCTTCACCGTCGTCGACCTGGGCGTCGACGTCGATCCGGAGCCGATCGCGGACGCGGTCGTCGCGGAGCGGCCCGATGTGCTCGGGCTCTCGTGCCTCCTGACCACGGGGTTCGAGGCCTCGCGCGAGACCATCGAACTCGTGCGCGCGCGCACCGCCGGATGGGAGCGGCGCCTGCCGGTGGTGATCGGTGGGACAGCCGTCGACCAGCGCACGGCCGACCACACGGGCGCGGACGGCTGGTGCACCGACGCGGCCGACGGGATCGCCGTGGTGCACGCGCTGCTGGGCTGAGTCCACCGGACCGCCTCATCTCGCCTATACTCCGGGCCGTGGAACGCCCAGCCGACATCCTCGCAGCGCCGGCCTCAGTCCCTGCGCCGCGCCGGCGTCCTCCGCTGCTCGATCCCGTGCCCATCAGCGTGTTCCTCGCCCTGGTGTTCACCGCTGCGGGCCTGGTCGAACTGCTGGTGCGGGGGTCCGTGCCCGCGGGCTACCAGCAGGACGGACCGGCTCTGATCATCCTCACCGTCGCCAGCGGCCTCAGTCTTGCCGCGCTCTGGTGGTCGCCGCTGGCCAGTCTCGGCGTGGCAGTGGCTCTGGTCTGCGCGCAGGCCCTGGCGGGCTACGAGTACACCATGGCGGCCATCGGCGCCGTGGTGGTGGCCTCATTCGCCACGGTCGCCTTCGACGAGTGGAAGCGGTCCGTGGCCGCCAGCGTCATCGTCGTCGCCGGGTTCGTGCTGACGATCCTTGTGCTCCCGTCGGCCACGTGGCAGGAGATCGTCACGACCTGGGTGTCGTTCTCCATCATCTGGATCGTCGCCATCGTCATCCGCATCTACAGGGGCAGCATCGAGCGCGCCGAGCGCCGGGCGGCGCTCTTCGCCGCCGACCGCGAGGCGCGCGCCCGCGAGGCCGTGGCTGAGGAGCGCGCCCGCATGGCGCGCGAGTTGCACGACAGCGTGGGGCACGCGCTCAACGTGGTCGTGCTGCACGCCGGCGCCGCACAGCGCGTGATCGAGAAGAAGCCGGCGCTGGCGCGTGAGGCGCTCGAGTCCATCGAGACCGCCGGCCGCCAGGCGCTGGGAGACATCGAGCGCATGCTGGGCATCCTCCGCGCTCCCGATGAGGCCGTGGCCGTGGATGTCACTCCGGGCATGGGGCAGCTGGAGACCCTGTGCGAGCAGGTCCGCGAGGCCGGCCTGCCGGTGGAGCTCACCGTGGACGGGCAGGAGCGGCCGCTCCCCGCGAGCCTCGACCTGACGGCGTATCGCATCGTGCAGGAGTCGCTGACCAACACGCTCAAGCATGCCGGCAAGACGCATGCCGATGTGCACGTCACGTACGAGGAGGCGGCGCTGGCCATCGAGGTGCTCGACGAGGGTAAGGGCATGACGCCGCAGGCGGCGGCCGCAGGCGGCGGCCGCGGGCTGCTCGGTATGCGCGAGCGTGTGGCGACGTTCCGCGGGGAGCTGGAGGCCGGGCCGCGCGCCGATGGCGGGTTCGGCGTCCGCGCGCGGCTGCCCTATTCTGGCGACGAGGTCCTGAGGTGAGAGGCGGAGCGCCGCGTCTCACCGGGGAAACGGAGGGGACATGACCGTCAAGGTGGTGCTGGCCGACGACGAGCAGCTGGTGCGCTCGGGCCTGAAGCTCATCCTGGAGACCGAGGACGACATCGAGGTCGTTGGTGAGGCGAGCGACGGCGCCGAGGCGGTCGAGCTCACGCGGCGCCTCGACCCGGACGTGGTGCTCATGGACGTGCAGATGCCGAGGATGAACGGCATCGAGGCGACGCGCGAGATCGTCGCCCTGGGGCGTGACGAGAGCTCGCGCGTCGTCATCCTCACCACGTTCGACCTGGACGAGTACGTGTACGAGGCGCTCAAGGCCGGCGCGAGCGGGTTCCTGCTCAAGCGCACGCCGGCCGAGGACCTCGTCACCGGCATCCGCGTGGTGGCCGAGGGGGAGGCGCTGCTCGCCCCGAGCGTCACACAGCGCCTCATCGAGAACTTCCGCAGCCGGCCCGACGCGGCAGCCTCGCGGGACGCGAGCGAGATCGACGACCTCACCGAGCGCGAGCGCGAGGTGCTCGTGCTGGTGGCGCGCGGCATGACCAACGGCGACATCGCCGCGCACCTCTTCCTGAGCGAGGGCACGGTGAAGACGCACGTCAAGCGCATCTTCGCCAAGCTCGGCCTGCACGACCGCACGCAAGCGGTGATCCTCGCCTACGAGATCGGGCTGGTGCGGCCGGGGGAGACGCCGGCCGAGTGAGCCCGCGGCGCCGGCCTCGTACCCCCAGGGGGGTATGCCGGCCGGCGCCCGAATCCCACCAGCAGTCGGCCGATGTTCCCGCCCCGGGGTGACGACTCGCGCCGGTCCCGCAGCTACGCTTCACCTGCACACTGCGGAATCCGGCTGGAGGTCACCCCTTGAACGACTCGGCGCTCACTCGCTTCTTCGGCGTCGTGGTGCGGCCGCAGACGTGGCTCGGCATCCTCTTCCACATCCTGGCGTTCCCGCTCGGCCTCTTCTACTTCACCTTCCTGGTCACGGGGCTCTCGGTGGGCGTGGGCCTCGTCGTGGTCTGGGTGGGCATCCCGATCCTGCTCGTGGTCGCCGGCGCGTGGTGGCTGTTCGGCGCGTTCGAGCGCCTGCAGGCGCAGTACCTGCTGGGCGCGGCGGTGCCGCAGATGCCGAGGGAGTGGGAGCGCGTGGACGGCATCTGGGGCAAGCTGCGCGCCCACTTCGGCAGCGGAGCCACCTGGATGGACCTCCTGTACCTGTTCGCCAAGCTCGTCTTCGGCACCATCTCGTTCACTCTGCTGGTCGTCGCGGCGTCGACGGTCGGCTGGTTCCTGGCGATCCCGTTCTTCGCGCTCTTCGACGTACCGATCGTCAACGGCACGTGGGTGCCCCCGCTCTGGTTCGGCATCCTGGCGGTGCCGCTGGGCGTCCTCGTGTTCTTCGTCTCCCTGCACGTGCTCAACGGGTGGAGCTGGATCTGCGCGCGCTGGGCCGAGGTCATGTTCCGCGGCGGGACCGCGCCGGCGGCGGGCGCGCAGCTTGTGCCGCCTGCGGCCGGCGGACCTGTGCCGCCGCAGCCGCCCGTGGCGCCGGTCGCGCCTCTCGCGACCGTGCCGCCGCAGCCGGGCGACGCACTCCCAGACGACGAGACGAGCCTGTCATGAGGGCTCGCGGAGGTGAGACCATGAGGCAGGACCGCATCTCGCACATCCTCGCGCCGGCCCTGGTGCTGGTCGCGCTGGCCGCCCTGATGGTGGTGCTCGGGCTGGTGGTCGCCGGGCCGGCGCACGCCGGGACGAAGGCGACGGAGACGCCCAAGGCGAAGGCCGCGTCTCCGGCGAAGACCAAGTCGCCCGCGGCCAAGGCCTCCAGGTCCCCCTCGGGCGAGCCGGCCATCGTGCTGCAGCGCGGCGCCGAGGTCCAGTTCGGCGAGGACGTCGTCGTGCCGGCCGGCACGACGACCCCGTCGGTCGTCGCGTTCGGCGGCGACATCACCGTGGACGGCACGGTCACCGACGCGGTCGTCGCGTTCGGCGGCGACGTGACGATCCGCGGCACGGTGGGTACTTCGACGGTCGCGTTCGGCGGCGACGTCACCGTCGGGCCCGACGCCGTGCTCGGCAGCGACCTCAAACCCAGCGACGCCTCTCTGGTGCTCTTCGGCGGCAAGCTCACGCAGGCGCCCGGGGCGGAGGTCGTGGGCCAGACGCAGACCTTCCAGGGTGTGGACGTGGGCGGCGCCTTCGGGCTGGCCGCCAGGGGCATCCTCGTCGGGCCGGGCTTCAGCTTCATCGGCTGGGTGGTCCAGACCGCGTTCTGCCTGGTGCTCGCGCTGGTCATCGCGGCGCTCATGCCGGGCCAGCTGCGCACCGTGCAGCGCAACGTGGGGAGCCGGCCGTGGGCGTCGCTCGGCTGGGGCGCTCTGGTCTTCTTCGTGCTCGCCCCTGCGGTGCTGCTGGTGCTCGTCATCAGCATCATCGGGCTTCTGCTGGTGCTGCCCTACGTGCTGTTCGTGCTGCTCGCCTACTTCTTCGCCGTGACCGGGGCCGCCGCGTTCCTCGCGCAGAAGGTCATCACCGGGTTCGGCGGCAAGGAGAACCTGATGCTCGCGGTGACCCTCGGAGTCGTCGGGACGACCGTCGTCTCGCAGATCCCCGTCGCCGGGCAGTTGTTCATGCTGGTCCTCATGCTGTTCGGTCTCGGAGCCTCGGTCATGGCCGTGGCCGACTGGCGGAGCCGCCGGCGCGAGGCCGCCGCCGCGCAGGCGGCCGCCCAGGCGGCCGTGGCGGCGCAGTACGCGGCGGCCGGCGGCGCGGCGGCCCAGGCCTCCGTCATCACGCCGATCGTGTCCACGGCGCCGGACGTGCCGATGAGCGCGGGCCAGGCGCCGGCGGCGACCGTGCCGCAGCCGGCGACCGTGCCGCCCGGTGTGCCCGCGCCTGCTCCGCCCGTGGAGCCGGCGCCGCCCGCCGAGCCGGCGCCGCCCACGGGTGCTGAGGGGGATCACCTCGAGTGAGAGGCGTAGACCCTGCGACGACGGTCTGGTTCGGCCGGACCGCCTTCGCGGGATAGTTGACAACAACAGGTGGTGGGCCGCGCCGGGAGGCGCGGCCCACCACGTGCCGCTACCGGCGGCGACGACCAAGGGAGACGACGTGAGCGACAACGCCGAGACGACGATCGTGCAGCAAGAGGGCGTCGCGCCCGCCACGTGCGAGGCCGGGACGACGATCGGCCTCGAGGACGCAGTCGTCCAGGCGCGCGGTGTGGAGCGCGACTACGGGGCAGGCGACGCGCTCGTGCGCGCGCTCGCCGGCGTGGACATCGACCTCCGGCGTGGCGCCTATACCGCGATCATGGGCCCGTCCGGGTCCGGCAAGTCCACGCTGATGCACATCCTCGCCGGTCTCGACCGGCCGACGGCCGGCAACGTGTGGATCGACGGCCAGGAGATCACCGCGCTCAAGGAGCGCGCCCTCACGCAGCTCCGGCGCGACCAGATCGGCTTCATCTTCCAGACGTTCAACCTGCTCCCGACGCTCACCGCGGCGGAGAACATCAGCCTGCCGCTGACCATCGCCGGGCGCAAGGGCGACCAGGACTGGGTGGACGAGCTGGTCAAGACCGTCGGGCTCGGCGACCGGCTCACGCACAAGCCCGCCGAGCTCAGCGGAGGGCAGCAGCAGCGCGTGGCCGTCGCCCGCGCGCTGGCCTCGCGGCCCGCCGTGCTCTTCGCCGACGAGCCCACGGGGAACCTGGACTCACGCACCGGGGAGGAGGTACTGCAGCTCCTCCGCCACTCCCGTGACTCCATGGGCCAGACCATCGTCATGGTCACGCACGACGCGCACGCCGCGACCTACGCCGACCGCATCGTCTTCCTCAAGGACGGCGCCATCGCCCACGACTGCGGGCGGCTCGGCCGCGACGACATCTACGACGTCATCAAATCGCTCGAGGACGTCTGATGGTCCGCATCGCCTGGCGCAGCCTCACGGCGCACAAGCTCAGGACACTCCTGACCACGCTCGCCATCCTCCTCGGGGTGGCGATGATCAGCGGCACCTACGTGCTCACCGACCAGATCGACCGCGGCTTCCAGGAGGTCTTCACCGACGCCTACAAGGGCACCGACGTGACCGTCACGCGCCGGGCCGAGTTCTCGGGCCAGCTGACCGGCGCCACCGAGGGACTGCCGCAGGACCTGGTGCAGCAGGTCGACGCCGTCGACGGCGTCGCCGCGTCGTTCGGCTACGTGGCCGGGCAGGGTGCGGTGGCCGTGGACGGCAAGGTCGTCGAGACGGGCGGCTCGCCGACGCTCTTCTTCTCCTACTCGCCCAACGACATCGCGCCGCCGCAGTACATCGAGGGCCGCCCGCCGGAGCAGTCCGGCGAGGTCGCCGTGATCCAGAAGCTCGCCGAGGACGAGAAGCTGGGGCCTGGCTCGCCGATCACCGTGATCACCGGCGACGGCGCCCACGAGGCGACCGTCTCCGGCGTGTTCAAGTTCGCCGCCCAGTCGTCGCTGGGCGGGTCGCTGCTCATCCACACCACGCTGGAGGACGCGCAGAGCTGGTTCGGCATGGAGGGGCGGCTGTCCGAGATCGACCTGAAGGCCGACGCCGGTGTCTCGGCCGACACGCTGGCGCAGCGCGTGCGGGAGGTCGTGCCGGCCTACGCGGAGGTGAAGACCGGCGCCCAGGCCGCCGCGGACCAGACGAAGCAGCTCAGCGACCTCATCGGCGCGTTCCTGCGGCCGGTCCTGCTCAGCTTCGGCGGCATCGCCGTGCTCGTCGGCGCGTTCATCATCTTCAACGCGTTCTCCATGACCGTCGCGCAGCGGCGGCGGGAGTTCGCGATGCTGCGCGCGCTCGGAGCCTCGCGCGCGCAGGTGCTCTGGAGCATCACCGGCGAGGCGGCTCGTCATGGGCGTCCTCGCCTCCGTGCTCGGGCTCTTCGCCGGGCTGGGGGTCGCGGCCGGCGTGAACCAGGTGTTCCAGTCCGCCGGCTTCGACATCCCGCGCAGCGGGCTCGTGCTGCAGCCGCGCACCATCGTCATCGCCCTCAGCGTGGGCATCATCGTCACGGTGCTCTCGGCGGTGATCCCGGCGACGCGGGCGACGCGGGTGCCGCCGATGGCGGCGCTGCAGGAGGGCGCCGTGCTCCCGCCGTCGCGCTTCGCGCGCTTCATGCCGGCGCTGGCCGTGGTGGTCGCGATCCTCGGCGGCCTGCTGATCGCCGGAGGCATGTACGGACCCGGCGGCACCCTCATCAGGCTCGGCACCATCGCGTTCGGCGCCGTGCTCGTGTTCGTCGCCGTCGCCATCGCCAGCCGCTACTTCGTGGGCCCGCTCGCGGCGGGGCTCGGCTGGCCGCTGCAGAAGCTCTCTCCCATCAGCGGCCGCCTGGCGCGCGACAACAGCCGCCGCAACCCGAGCCGGACGGCTCTCACGGCGGCGGCGCTCATGATCGGCCTCGCCGTGGTCGTGTTCGTCGCGGTGCTCGCCCAGGGCCTCAAGAGCTCCTTCATCGACAGCTACGACCGCGTGGTGCGCGCGGACTTCGTCGTCGCCAGCAAGAACTTCATGACCATCCCGAACGACACGGCCGCCAAGGTGCAGGCCGTGCAGGGCGTCGCGACCGCCGTCTCCCTCGACGCCCAGCAGGTGCAGGCCGAGAACGGGTCGCTGCCGGTGGTCTGGGGCATCGACCCCAGCGCCATCGAGCGTGTCTGGAGCTTCGACTGGATCGAGGGCGGCGACGAGGTGCTCGCGCAGCTGGGCACCGACGGCGCGATCGTCGAGGAGCAGACGGCGGCTTCGCTCGGCGACGTGAAGGCGGGGGAGACGATCGCGGTCACGACCGTCGAGGGCAAGCAGGCGTCGCTGAAGATCCTGGGCGTCTACCGCGACCCGATGATGCTCAACGGGATCGTGGTGAGCTCCTCCGGGTACGACGCGCTGTTCCCGACGCCGCAGACCTTCATGGTGGTCGCCAAGGCACAGCCCGGCGCCGACCTCGCCGCCACCCAGGAGGCGATCGAGGCGGCGCTGGAGTCCGCTCCCACGGCGGAGGTGCAGACCGCCGAGCAGTACAAGGAGGGGACCGTCGACCTGGTCAACCAGCTGCTCCTGCTGATCTACGGCCTGCTCGCGCTCAGCGTCATCATCTCGCTGTTCGGCATCGTCAACACGCTGGTGCTGGCGGTGTACGAGCGCACGCGCGAGATCGGCCTGGTGCGCGCCATCGGCATGTCGCGCGGGCAGGTGCGCGCGACGGTGCGCTACGAGAGCGTCATCACCTCGATCATCGGCGCGATCCTCGGGATCGTGGTCGGCATCGTGTTCGCCTGGGTGGTCGTGACGCGCTTCGCGGGGCAGGGGATCACCTTCTCGATCCCCGTCACGCAGCTGGTCGTGCTCCTGGTGCTTGCCGTGGTCGTCGGCGTGATCGCCGCCATCCTGCCGGCGCGGCGGGCGGCGAGGATCGACATCCTGCAGGCGATCCACTACGAGTGAGGGGGCGGGCGCGCCGGCGAAGCGGCGCGCGCACGCCCGGCGAGCGAAGGCGGCCGGTGCTCGGGTATCATCATCGGGCACCGGCCGCCGCACAGGGAGGGATCGCCATCCAACTTCTCGACGACCAGCACTGGCACGCTCTTCCGGAGCGGGAGGTCACCGACCTCCTGGAGACGGACAGGGAGGAGGGCCTCGACCGCTTCGCCGTCGAGCACCGCCGCACCCAGTTCGGGCTCAACGAGCTCACCCCGCCCAAGGGACCCGGTCCACTGCGGCGTTTCGCGATGCAGTTCACGGACCCGCTGGTCCTCATCCTGCTCGTGTCGGCCATCGTCACCATCTTCCTCGACGAGTGGGTCGACGCCATCGTCATCTTCGGCGTCGTGCTGCTCAACGCCATCGTCGGCTACCTCCAGGAGGCCAAGGCGGTGGCGGCCATCGACGCGCTCAGCCGCGCCATGACGGCCGAGGCCACGGTGATCCGGGCCGGGGACCAGCTCCGCCTCCCCGCCACCGAGATCGTCCCCGGCGACCTCGTGCTGGTGCAGGCGGGCGACAAAGTGCCGGCCGACCTGCGCCTCTTCCGCACCCGCGACCTGCGGGTGGACGAGTCGGCGCTCACCGGCGAGTCGGTGCCCGTGGAGAAGGACGACGCAGTGGTCCCGCGGGACGCCGTTCTGGCCGACCGGGTCGACATGGCCTATGCCTCGACGCTGGTCACGTACGGCACGGGCGCCGGCCTCGTCGTAGGCACCGGCGACCGCACCGAGGTCGGCAAGATCAGCCAGCTCATCCAGTCGGCGCACGACCTCAAGACGCCACTGACGCGCAAGATCGACCAGTTCTCCAAGATCCTGCTGGTCGTGATCGTCGGCCTCGCGGGGCTCACGTTCGTGGTGGGCCTCGTGCGTGGCGAGGACCTCGTCGAGATGTTCCGCGCCTCCATCGCGCTGGCCGTGGCGGCGATCCCGGAGGGCCTGCCCGCCGCCGTCACTGTGACCTTGGCGATCGGCGTGAACCGGATGGCCAAGCGGCGGGCCATCATCCGCAAGCTGCCCGCCGTGGAGACCCTGGGCAGCACCATGGTCATCTGCACGGACAAGACCGGCACGCTCACGCAGAACGAGATGACGGTGCAGCGCCTGGTCGCCGGCGGGCAGGAGTCGAAGGTGAGCGGCGTCGGGTACGGCCCGGAGGGCGAGATCGAGCCCGCGCCCTCGCCCGCCGCCCGAGAGGTGCTGCTGGCCGGCCTGCTGTGCAACGACACCGCCTTGAACCAGACGGACGGGCGGTACGAGGTGGCCGGCGACCCGACCGAGGCGGCTCTGCTGACGAGCGCCGCCAAGGCCGGCCTGGCCGCCGGCGACGCCGCGCTGCCGCGTCTGGACGCGATCCCCTTCGAGAGCGCCTACCAATACATGGCGACCCTGCACGACGCCGGCGAACGCCGCCGGGTGATCTACGTCAAGGGCGCGGTGGAGAAGGTGCTCGCGCGCTGCTCTGCGGCGCTGGACGCCGCCGGCGAGTCGGCGGCGCTGGACGCCGCCGCGGTACACGACGAGGTGGAGGCGCTGGCCGCCCAAGGCCTGCGCGTCCTCGCCTTCGCCCGCGGCACGCCGGACGCCGGCACCGACGAGATCGGCCACGACGACGTCGCCGGGGGGCTCACTTTCCTCGGCCTGCAGGCGATGATGGACCCGCCGAGGCCGGCGGCCGTCACCGCCGTCGCGGCGTGCCACCACGCCGGGGTGTCCGTCAAGATGATCACCGGCGACCACGCCGTGACGGCGGCGGCCATCGCTCAGGAGATAGGCATCGCCGGCGCCGGCGACGGCGCCGTCACCGGCGCCGAGATGGCTGCGCTCCACGACGACGAGTTCATCGAGGTGGCGGACAGGACCAACGTCTTCGCCCGTGTGACGCCCGAGCAGAAGCTGCGCCTGGTCGAGGCGCTGCAGTCCAAGGGCCAGGTCATCGCCATGACCGGCGACGGCGTCAACGACGCTCCGGCGCTCAAGCAGGCCGACATCGGCGTAGCCATGGGCATCACCGGCACCGACGTGGCCAAGGACGCGGCGGACATGGTGCTCACCGACGACGACTTCGCCTCCATCGAGGCCGCCGTCGAGGAGGGCCGCGGCGTCTTCGACAACCTCGTCAAGTTCATCACCTACGCGCTGCCGACCAACGTGGGCCAGGGGCTCGTGATCCTCACCGGGATCATGATCGGCACGACACTGCCGATCGAGCCGCTGCAGATCCTCTGGATCAACATGATCACCGCCGTGCTGCTCGGCCTGGGCCTCGCCTTCGAGCCCAAGGAGCCGGGGATCATGGACAGGCCGCCGCGCGCGCCGGGGTCGCCCATCGTCTCGCGCGGCGCCCTGGTGCGCATCGTCGTCGCCGGGCTGATCCTGCTCGTGTCCGCCTTCGCGGTCTTCGAGTGGGCGCTGAGCAGCGACCTGGGTGAGGAGGCGGCGCGTACGGCGGCCGTCAACGTCTTCATGTCGGTGCAGATCTTCTACCTGTTCGCGTGCCGCTCGCTGCGCCGCTCGCTCTTCACCTACAACCCGTTCGGCAACTGGATCATCCTCCTCGGCGTCGCCGTCGTCGCGGTGCTCCAGGTGCTCTTCACGTACACCTCGTTCATGAACACGGCGTTCGACACGACCGGCATCTCGGGGACTGTGTGGCTGGTGATCCTGGGTATCGGCGTGGTCGCCATGGTCTTCATGGACCTGGTGGGCGTGATCCTGCGCCGGCTCGGGATCGACTGAGCGCCGTGACGCGGGCCGCGCGGGCACTGCGGTGACCACGCCGTCGTTCGAGCAGGGGCCGATCCGGCCGCCCAGCGAGGCGCACAGCCTGCTGGTGCGGACGATCCGCAACTGCACGTGGAACCGCTGCACGTTCTGCCCCGTGTACAAGGGCGCGAAGTCTTCTCTGCGTCCCGTCGAGGACGTGCTGGCCGACGTGGACGCGATGGCCGAGGCCGCGGAGGTGCTGCGCCGCCGCGGGGTCCACGCCGTGCGCGAGGGGCTCGTGCCGGCCGAGGCGTACCAGGTGTCGCTGTTCCTCGGCGACGGGGCGCGCACCTGCTTTCTGCAGGACGCGGACCCGTGCGCGGTCAAGCCGGAGAAGCTCGCGGCGGTCATCCGCCGTGTCCGCGAGCGCTTCCCGACGGTGGAGCGCGTGACCACGTACGGGCGCGCGAGCACGCTGGCGCGGCGCGCGCCCGAGGACCTCGCGCTGCTCCGTGAGGCCGGGCTCACACGCGTGCACCTCGGCCTCGAGTCCGGCGCCGACGAGGTGCTCATGGCGATCGACAAGGGCTGCACCAGCGGGGACCTCATCGGGGCGGGGCGTAAGGTCCTCGAGGCCGGCCTCGAGCTCTGCTTCTACCTCATGCCGGGGCTGGGCGGGCGCGCGGACGCCGCCGCGCACGTCGCGGGCTCCGCCCGCGTGATCCGCGAGGTGGCGGGGGCCGCGCCTGCAGGCAACCCGCTGGTCGTGCGCCTGCGCACGGCCGCCGTGGTGCCGAGCACGCCGCTCGGCGCGCGCGCGGCGGCCGGCGAGTTCGTCCTGCCCGACGACGTGGAGGTCGCGCAGGAGCTGCGCGACCTGCTCGAGCAGGTCGGTGATGCGCCGTTCCGGCTGGTCTCGGACCACATGCTGAACCTGCTGCAGGAGCTCGAGGGCTCGCTGCCGCGCGACCGCGGCCGCCTCATCGCGCTGCTGGACGACTACCTGGGCTGGCCGCACGACGACCAGGCGGCGTTCGCCGTCGGCGTGCGGCTCGGCGTGTTCCGTCGTCTTGCCGACTACGACGACGCCGGCCGCCGGCGCGCGCTCGACGAGCGCTTCGAGGGGTACGAGCAGCCGAGCGCCGACGAGCTGCTGCAGGCAGCCTCGGCGCTCCGCTCGCGCTACATCTGAGCGGGCGGGTCGGATCCGGTCGCGGCGCCGGCCGGGGACTGCGCCGCGCCGGCCGCCAGGTCCGCCGTCACGTACCGCTGCACCGTCGCGCCGACGGCCGCCACCAGGTCGTCCACGGACGCCGACGCGAGCGGCTCGATGCGCCCGATGTAGCGCAGCACCGAGAGGCCGACGAGCTGGGAGCCGACGAGCGTGGCCCGCAACTGCGCGTCCGGCACTCCGAGGGCCTCGGTGACCGGCGTGAACACCTCGCGCACCAGGAGGTCGCGGATCATGCCCATGGCCGCCTCGTTGGTCAGCGCCGAACGCAGCATGGCCATGAGGCGCACCTGCGTCTCCGGCTCGTCCCACGCCTCGAGGAAGGTGCGGACGATGGTCTCACCGAGCCGGTCGCGCCCGGCCGCCATGCCGCGCGCGAGCACCTCGCTGGGCCGGATGGGCAACTCGAGGGCGGCGGAGAACAGAGCCTCCTTCGAGCCGAAGTAGTGCATGACCAGCGCCGGGTCGACGCCCGCCCGCCCGGCGATGTCCCGGATGGTCGCGCGGTCGTAGCCGTGTTCGGCGAAGGCTGCGCGCGCGGCCTCGAGGATGTCGGCGCGAGCCGAGCTCTCGCCCGGCCGGCGGCCGCCCCTCCTGGGCTCAGTGTCCATCGCTCGCCCCGGGTGTGTCGGAGGGCAGGGGCTCGCCGGCCTCGGAGGCCTCCGCACGGCCGATGGCCTCGATCCGCTCCTGCCGCGTCAGCTCCTCGTGCCCTGCGTGCTCCCCGAGCCTCTTGCCGGTGAGGAGCGCGGGGAAGATGCCGATGAAGGCGCCGAGCGCAGCCGCGTAGAACGGCCAGGAGAACGACTCGGCGATGTCGTCGCGGTAGAGCTTGGCGACCGCCGCGTTGAGCCGCCGGTAGGTGCTCTGCGAGGCGCCTGGAGGCTGCGGGGCGCCCTTCAGCGGGACGGTGGTCATCTGGGCCGCGCCGCCGCCGCTGCCGGCCGCGGCCTTCGCGTTCTCGATGAGGGTGGCCGTGTAGGCGCCCTTCTCCGCCGGGCCGAGCTGCCGCGACGCGGCGATGAGCCCGGCGGCCTCCCGGGTCGCCTGTCGCGCGTTCTGCGCCACGGAGTGCGAGAAGATCGCGACCACCAGCGCCACGCCCACAGTGAAGCCCACCTGGCGCATCGTGTTGAGCGATCCGGAGCCGACGCCCCGCACCTGGGGCGGCAGCGAGGCGACGGAGGCCGCCGAGAGGGTCGGCATCGCGAGCCCCATGCCGAGGCCGAGGAACACGACCCTCCACATGACGTCGAGGAGCTCGGTGTCGCCGCCGAGCTGGGCCATGAGCGTCAGCCCGATGCCGAAGCAGGCCGCGCCGGCGGCTGCCGGGAAGCGCGGCCCGATGCGGTCGTTGAGGCGTCCCGCGTTTGGGGCGACGAGCAGCGCGACCACGGGCATGATCGTGATCGCCAGGGCGGCGCGCAGTTCCGTGTAGCCGAGTACGGAGACGAGGAAGATCACGAGCATGAGGAAGGTGCCGCCCATGGCCAGCCCGATGAAGAGGATGGCCGTGTTGGCGGCGGTGAACGAGCGTATGCGCAGCAGGCTCACCGGGAACATCGGCGACGCGGTGTGCGTCTCCCACCACATGAAGACGGGGAAGCTGACGGCGGCCACGGCGAACAGCGCGACGATGGTCGCCGACGTCCAGCCCCAGGCGTCGCCCTCGACGAGCGCGAGGGTGAGGCAGAAGAGGCCCACGCCGGAGATCAGCATGCCGGGGATGTCGATGCCGCCCTCGGTGGCGTGCGGCCGGCTGCGTGGGATGACCACCGCGCAGGCGATGACGGCCGCGATCCCGATGGGGATGTTGACGAAGAAGATCCACGACCAGTGGCCGTAGCTGACGAGCACGCCGCCGAGCGCGGGGCCGACCGCGGCGGCCGCCGTACCGAGCGCTCCCCAGATGCCCACGGCCGTGCCCTGCTGGCGGCGCGGGAACGCCCCCAGCACGATCGCCAGCGAGATGGTGAGCAGCGCCGCGCCGCCCAGCCCCTGCCCGGCGCGGAAGGCCACGAGCCACTCGATGTTCGGCGCCAGGCCGCAGAGCAGCGAGAACAGAGTGAAGGTGACGAGCCCGAAGATGAACACGCGCTTCTGCCCGTACTTGTCCGCCACCCGCCCCATCGAGAGGAAGAACACGGCGAGCACGAGGCTGTAGGAGTTGAGCACCCAGGAGGCGTCGGTGACCGTGGTGTCGAGGTCGGTGATGATCGCCGGCATGGCGATGTTGACGATGGTGACGTCGAGCAAGGCCATGAACATGCCGAGGCTGACGACGACGAGGATCCACCACTTGCGCGGGTGGCCCTGGTCTGGGGATGGAGATCTGGTCGGTCACGTGGTGGTCCTCTCGGGTGCAGGCGTGGCGTGGTCCGGCTGCGCCATGGCGAGCCGGACGAAGGTCTCTTCGAAGGTGGCCGGGACGACCTCGAGCGTGGCCTCGGCGCCGGCGGCCGCAAGGACGGCGCGCACGGCAGGCAGGTCGGCGCCCGGCACGCGCAGGTCGCGGCCGACGAGGGCGGCCGGCAGGCCGGCCGCGCCCAGCGCCGCGAACGCCTGGTCCCAGCGCGCGGCGTGTACGGCGACGGCCTTGCCGTCGCCGACGATCGCCGCGAGCGTCCCCTCGGCTACGACGCGTCCGCCCGCCATGAGGACGAGGCGGTCGCACTCGCCGGCCTCCTCCAGATGGTGAGTGGTGACGAGCACGCCGGCGCCGCCGGCCGCGGCGCCGTGCACGGTCTCCCACAGCGCCGCCCGCGCGCCGAGCCCTACGCCGGACGTGGGCTCGTCCAGGACGAGCAGGTCCGGCTCGTGCGCCAGGGCGGCGGCGAAGGCGAGGCGCCGGCGCAGGCCGAGCGGCAGGTCGCGGACGAGGGTCGTCGAGGTGGCGGCGAGGTCCGGCTCGAGCTGCGGCTGCCGCGAACCGAACGACTCCGCTGAGAACGCCAGGTTCTCGGCGACGGTGAGGTCCTGCCAGAGGCCGAGGCCCTGGGGGACGTACCCGAGTCGCGCGCGCGACTCGCGCGAGGGCGGGCGGCCGAAGAGCTCGACGCTGCCGGAGGTGGGCCGCAGGAGGCCGAGCAGCAGCCGGATGAGCGTCGTCTTGCCGGCGCCGTTCGCGCCCAGCAGACCGACGATCTCGCCGGCACGCACCTCGAGATCCACGCCGGCGACCGCGGTGAAGGCCCCGAAGCGGAGCACGGCTCCGCGGGCTGCGGCGAGCGGCTCGGCACCTCGCCGGCGGCGCCCGGCGGCGCCCGCGTCTGCGTCCGTGTGGCGCGCGGGCGCTCGGGCATCTCGCGCGAGCGCGCGCTCGACGTCGCCCTCCGCGCGCCCGTCCTCGAGCAGGAGGATCGTGGAGGCGCGCCTCGCCTCGTCGAGATACGTGGTGGAGACGACCACGGCGGCGCCGGCCGCGGCCGCCTCGGCGATCATCCCCCACAGGTCGGCCCGGCTGACCGGGTCGACGCCCGTCGTTGGCTCGTCGAGAACGAGCAGCTCCGGCTGGTGCAGCAGCGCCAGCGCGAACGCGAGCTTCTGGCGCATGCCGCCGGAGAGCCGGCCGGCCAGCCTGTCGCCGGTGCCGCTCAGGCCGGTCCGGGCGAAGAGCTCGGCGACGCGCCGGTCGCGCTGGTCGCGCGTCAGGTCGTAGGCCGCGGCGACGAAGGCGACGTTCTCGTCGACGCTGAGGTCGTCGTACAGGCCCGAGGCGCCGGCGATGTAGCCGATCCGCCGGCGGTCCGGCCGCAGCACGCGGCCGCCGGCCGGCCTGATGACGCCGGCGAGCGCCCGCAGCAGCGTCGTCTTGCCGGCGCCGTCGCCGCCGATGACGGTCGCGACCCGGCCGGCCTCGACCTCGAGCGTCACGCCGTCGAGCACGGTGCGCCGTCCGTACCGTACCGTGAGGTCCCTGACGCCCCAGACCGACCGCGCCGGCGCCGGCATCGCGGCGCTCACGCGGTGTCTCCCGCGGCCTTCGCCCGGCCGGCCTCCGCCGCGTCGCCGGCGGTCGCGCCGGAGTGCTCCGCGCCGCCGGTGCGCCGGCCCCCGCCGTCCCCGGCCGGCGCCAGGTCCCGGCGGAACCGGAGCGTGGCGGTGATGAAGACCGCCGCGGCCATCACCGTCAACACCAGCAGCGGCAGCCACAGCGCGTCGATGGGAGTGCCGCGCACCATCACGCCGCGCGCGACCTTGATGAACCAGGTGAGCGGAAGCAGATAGCCGATCCAGCGGACCGCCCACGGCATGGAGTACAGCGGGAAGAAGAGCCCGCTCAGCAGGAACTGCGGCACCATCGTGAACACAGCGAGCTGCATCGCCTGCGCCTGGGTCTGTGAGACGCTCGAGATGACGACGCCGGTCCCTACAGTGACGAAGAGGAACAGCAGCGACCCGAGCGCGAACGTCGCCACGGACCCGCGGAAGGGGACGTCGAACAGCAGCATGCCGGCGACGACCACGATCGCCATGTCGGCCGCGGCGATGAGCAGGTACGGAGCGATCTTGCCGAAGAACACGTCGCGCGGGCGGAACGGCATGACGGCGAGCTGCTCCATGGTGCCCGACTGGCGCTCCCGCACCACGCCGAGCGCCGTGGCGATGGTGCCCACGAACACGAGGATGATGCCGCAGAGGCCGGGGATCATGATGACGGCGGTGCGCAGGTCGGGGTTGAAGAGGATCTCGACCTGCGCCTTCGGTGTCGAGGCGGCCTGAGGCGCTCCCCGGGTCTCCAGTTCCGCCAGGCTGCGCAGCGCCGCCTGCGCGGCGAAGAGCTCCGTGCCGTCGATGAGCACCTCCACGGAGCCGGTGGGCGAGGCGGGCGTGACCACGCCGACGACCGCCTCGCCGCGCTGGAGGTCGGTCTCGGCCGCAGCGCGGTCCCCGCCCGCGGCGACGGAACGCACGTCGAAGGCGGCGGGCAGCAGCGCGGCCGCGGCCGCGGCCTGCGGTCCGGCGACCACGGTCGGCACCTCCTCGACGTCGAAGCTCGCCGCGTAGCCGAAGACCACGAGGAAGACCAGAGGCAGCAGGAACAGCATCGCGAGGGTGCGCCGGTCGCGGCGCAGCTCCCGGAACTCCTTGACGGCGATGGCACGCACCCCGGCCTCCCTTGATCATGATCGCGGCGTGTTCAACACACGTTGAGTTCATCACCCGTTGAAATGACTGTCAAGCACCAGGGCCGATCATCTACAGATATGCCGAATACGACACGGTGACGTCCCTGGACTGCCGGGTCCTACAGATGCGGACAGTGAGACGTCGCATACCGACGCGTCGACGGAGCCTCACGGATTCCTGCGCTTGAGCCTCACCCTCGGCGAGTGGTAGGTTTCGCCTCTACCCCCGTAGCGTCCGGCCTGACACGCACGCTCCGGGACACGGTACGGCGTGAGCCGTCCGCCTCTCGAGGAGGCGCACTGGAGTACCTGCATCCGATACGGCGTCTGGCGCTGGTCGCCCTGGCCGCGCTCTGCGCGCTCACGGCCGTCGTGGTGAGCGCTCCATCCGCGGACGCGCGCACCGGCGCGCTGCAGCAGAACCGCGATAAGGCGCGTGCCATCGCCGCCGAGATCGCCGGCCTGGATGCCGAGATCGGCGCCGCCGTCAACGAGTACTCGCGCGCGACCCGCGCCCTCGACGCCGTGCGCCGGCAGATCCGCGAGAACCAGCGGCAGCAGCGCCTGGCGTACAAGGAGCTCGGACTGGCGCGCGACACGCTCGCCGCGCGCGCCGTCACCATGTACAAGCACGAGAACGTCACCGCCATGGACGCCGTGTTCGGTGCGGCCGACATGAGCGACCTGCTCACGCAGCTCACCATGGTGCGCACGCTCGCGCGCTCGGACAGAGACATCCTGCGCACCATCGAGACGACCAAGCGAGAGCTCGCCGACCGGGCGGCGGCGCTGGCCGCCGACGAGAAGACACACAAGCGGCTGGTCGCCGCGCGCCGCGCCGGGCTCACGACCATCCGCGCGCGTCTCGAAGAGCGTCGCGCAGCGCTCTCCGGGGTGCGCTCCGACATCCGCCGCCTGGTGGCCGACGCCGCCGAGAAGTCGCCCGCTCCCACGCCGACCGTCGAGCCGCCGCAGCAGGGGGGCGGCGGCGACGACGACGGCTCCGGGCCGTGGTGGCCGCTCATCCAGAGCGCCGCGGCGAGCAACGGCGTCAGCGCGCGGGGTATGTACCGGCTCATGATGATCGAGTCGGGCGGCTCCGCGACCGTCGTCGGCCCGGGCGGCTACTACGGCCTGTTCCAGTACGCTCCCACGACCTGGAAGGGCAGCTGGAACCCGTGGCGGTCGTCCGCCGTCACCGACGGCGCAGCGCAGATCAAAGCCACGGCGCTGGCCATCCGCCAGGGATACGGGCACGCCTGGTGGGATCCCTCGTACACCTGGGCGTTCCAGGGCGACTGATCCCCGGTCGCAGGCCGTGCGCGCACCTGTGGCCTGTGCGTCCTGGTCGCGTGCTTCCTGTTTCTCTCGCTTTCGCACAACCGGGTTGACGCGTGTGCAGAACGCGTTAGACTTCGTTCGGATATGCTCGAATGTGCTCGGATTCACATGCATCTGAGCGCTGGATCCAGACCGACCCGTGGTGACACGGGGAGCGGCCGGGCGTCGTGGGATGTGAACAGTGGGAGCCTCCGGCGCAGGAAGCGAAGAGCGGGTTGTCCAACGCCCGGCCGTCAGGTCTCCTCACTCTGTCCGGAGCGCAGCGGACCGTCGATCGTCAGCCTCACCCCGGTTTGTGTGTGCGCGGATGTGCGGACGACGCCCCGCCTTGTGAGCTGCCTGCCGCCGCCCGGATTCCCTCATCACGCTTGACACCTGTGGTGGCACGTTTAAGATGTGTTCGACTTTGTTCGGTCTTGCCGGGCCGCAGACACGTACTGGGGGAACAGCTGTGTCGTCAGAAGTCCCGGAAGTCCACGAGATGATCCCTGCGGAGCGTCGCGCTCGCATCGTCGACCTGGTCAAGGAGCGCCGGGCCGTGAGGGTCTCCTCGCTCAGCGAAGACCTGGGCGTCTCGGGGATGACCATCCGCAGAGACCTCGAGCGTCTCGAGGCCGAGGGCGTCCTCGTGCGCACGCACGGCGGGGCCGTGCTCAAGCGCCACATGGCGGAGGAGACTCTGTACGTGGAGCGCGAGAGCGCGAGCGCGGAGGAGAAGCGGCGCATCGCCGCCGCCGCCGCAGCGCTCATCGAGCCCGGAGAGACCGTCTTCCTCAGCTCCGGCACCACCGCCGCGCAGGTGATCCGTCACATCGATCCCGCGCTCGAGGCGCGCATCGTCACTCACAACGTCGGCGCCGTGCAGGAGGCGCGCGGGCTGCGCGTGGAGGTCGTCCTCGCCGGCGGCCTGTATCGCCCGCGCTCCAACGCCGTCAGCGGGCCGCTGGCGATCGAGCACATCGCGCGCTTCCACGCCGGCAAGATGCTCATCGGCGTGGACGGGTTCGACCTGGAAGAAGGACTCACCACGCCGACCATGAGCATGGCCAGCGTGGAGCGCGCGATGATCGCCGCCACGCGTGGCGAGGTCATCGCGCTCGCCGACAACTCCAAGATCGGCGTGGTCGCCGACGTCGTCGTGTGTCCCCTCGACCAGGTGGACCTGGTGATGGTCGACGACGGCGTCGAGCAGGGCGTGCGCGACGAGATCGTGCGTCTGGGGCTGCGCTGCGTGGTCGTCTGACCACGCGGGCACGGATCAATGCAGGCTGAAAGCGAGGGTGTGTGGACATAGCGAAGGCGAACGAGCTCTACGAGATGGCGGTGCGCGTCGCCGCCGATGCCCAGACCCTGCGCGACGAGCTGCGGGTCGAGTTCCTCAGCGGCCAGCTCGCGGAGGTCGTGGCCTCTGAGTACGACCTCGGCGAGGTCGTGCGCGTCGAGCAGATCTTCGGCGGGTTCGAGAACCTGAGCTTCGCCGTGATCACCAGGGACGGAGAGGGAGAGCGCCGCAACTTCGTGCGCAAGTACAAGCACGGCACGGTGGAGCGCGAGATCCGCTACGAGCACGCTCTCGTCCGCCACATACGCGACAAGGGCTTCGAGCTCCCCGCGCGCGTGTTCGAGGCCCGGAGCGGCGACACGCTGGTCACCCGCGAGGAGTTGCGCGGCGCCGAGCGTGTGCAGTGCTTCTTCGCCGTGTACGAGATGCTCACCGGTGAGGACAAGTACAGCTGGACGGAGAACCGCTGCACAGACGCGGAGTACGCGGACGGCGCTCGCATCCTGGCGCGCTTCCACCAGGCCGCCCACGACTTCGAGCCGGGCGACCTGTACCGCGAGCAGCCGCCCATCATGGAGTACCTGGCGACCATGCCCGGCACGTTCACCGGCTACGCCGGCAAGACCACGGGCACCAAGTACGACCACTACTTCCTCGACCGGCTGCCGGGGATCCTCGCGGCGATCGACCGCGGGCTCGCGCTCGCCCCGGCCCTCGACGGACTGCCGCGGTGCCCGACCTTCAACGACTACCACCCCGGCAACCTCAAGTGGCGCGACGAGCACGGGGTCGGCCTGTTCGACTTCGACTGGACCAAGCTCGACTACCGCCTCTTCGACATCGCCATCGGCATCGTCTACTTCTGCACCTCCTGGGAGGACAAGGACGACGGCGAGCTCCGCATCGACAAGGCCGAGATCTTCCTGAAGGCCTACCAGGACGAGGCGTCCCGCGCCGCCGCCCCCGGACCTGTCACCGACGACGAGCTGGCCGCGCTGCCGCGCATGCTGGCGATCGCCGCCCTGTACGTGGTCAGCTGGGACATCGTCGCCTACTACATCGACCGCGACCCCAACGATGACGAGTACCTCTTCTTCCTCGAGCACAACGTGGCGTTCGTCGACTTCATCGAGGCGCACCTCGACGACCTCGCCGCCATGGCGACGCACGCCAGGTCGCAGTCGCCGGTGCCCGAGGTCGCAGGGGGAGAGGAGGCATGAGCGCATGAAGTACGTCGAGCTGCTCACCGAGGCTGAGGTCCGTCGCACGCACGAGGCCTCACTCGAGGTCCTCGAGACCGTGGGGATCCTCGCCCACTTCGCGCCCGCGCGCGAGGTCTTCAAGAAGCACGGCTGCATCGTCGACGACGACACCGGCCTGGTGCGGTTCCCCGCCGAGGTCGTGGAGAAGTACCGCAAGATGGCGCCGCCGAGCTTCACGTTCCGCGGCCGCGACCCCCAGTACGACCGCACCATCCCCGACTGCGGCCCCATCGTCGTGACGGGCTCGTCGGCGCCCAACGTGGTCGACCCCGTCACCGGCGTCGAGCGCCGCGCCACGTCGACCGACATCGCCAACATCGCGCACCTCATCAACGAGCTGCCCGGGTTCGACGTCTTCAGCATCTCCACGCTTGCCGACGACGCGCCCGAGGGGCAGTTCAGCCTCAGCCGGTTCTACCCGGCGCTCAAGAACTGCCTCAAGCCGGTGCGCAGCAACACTCCCAACATGGCCGACCTGCACCAGGTGGTCGAGCTCGGGCAGCTCATCGCCGGCGGCAAGGAGGCCTACGCCGAGCGGCCGTGCATCAACCACCACTACTGCCCCATGGTCAGCCCGCTCACCATGGACGTGGACTCCACCGAGGCCGTCATGTGGCTCACCGAGCAGGGCCTGCCGGTGTACACCACCGTGGTGCCCAACGCCGGGCTCACCTCGCCGATGACGCTCATGGGCACGCTCGTGGTCGGCAACGCCGAGTTCCTCGCCATCACCGTCTTCCAGCAGATGGTCAAGGAGGGCACGCCGGTCATCTACGCGAGCCTGCCGACTGTGGCCGACATGCGCACCGGCGCCTACGCGCCCGGCGCCATCGAGACCGGCATGCTGCTCGCCGCGCAGGCCCAGCTGGCGCGCTTCTACGGTGTGCCCTCGGGCGGCTACATCGGCCTCACCAACGCGCACTCCAACGACGCCCAGGCCGGGTTCGAGACCGGCATGAACACCGTGCTCGGCGTAGCTGCCGGCGCCACGCTGCTCAACATGGGCGGGCTCTTCAGCTCGCTCATGGCGTTCGACTTCGGCAAGGCCGTCGTCGACAACGAGATCGCGCTCATGGACAAGCGCGCCTACCGCGGCCTGGAGTTCAGCGAGGAGAACCTCGCGCTCGACGAGATCGCCGCGGTGGGTCCCGGCGGCGACTACATGAAGCGCAAGCACACCAAGGCGCGCATGAAGACCACCGCCGTCCTCACCAGGATGGCCAACCGCGACATGCGCGCCCAGTGGGAGGCGGCCGGCAAGCCCGGCATCCACGACCGCGCCATGGACGAGGCGCGCCGCATCCTGGCGCAGCCCAACGAGGCCGTGTGGGACGCCGGCCTCGACGCGAAGATCAGAGACCGCTTCCCCGGCCTTGTCGCCGGAGACGCGACACCGCTGGCAGAGTACCACTGACGAGATCGAGGTACGGTGGGCCGCCGGAGGGCGGCCGCAACGTTCAACGGACCAAGGGGTGCATTCCATGGCGGACGCAGACCACTTCGACAAGCTCAAGCAGTCGATCATCGACCAGGACGAGGACCAGGTCCTCGCCGCCGTCAACGCCGCGCTCGCGGACGGCGTCGACGCCAAGTCCATCATCGACCAGGGGCTCCTGCCGGGCCTCAACGTGATCGGCGAGCAGTTCGAGTGCGAGGACATCTTCCTCCCCGAGCTGATGCAGGCGGCTCTCGCCTTCCAGGCGGCGATGGTGATCCTCGAGCCCAAGATCAAGGAGATGGGCGGCGAGGGTGAGAAGAAGGGCACGATCGTCCTCGGCACCGTCAAGGGCGACCTGCACTCGATCGGCAAGAACATCCTCAAGCTGCTCTACGAGACGTCCGGGTTCGAGGTGTACGACCTCGGCATCGACGTCGACCTCTTCTCGTTCGTCAACAAGGCCAAAGAGGTCAACGCGGACATCATCGCCATGTCGGCGCTGCTCACCACCACGCTCGTCGGCCAGCGCGACGTGATCGACGCCCTCAAGGACCAGGGCGCCCGCGACCAGTTCAAGGTCATCATCGGCGGCGGCGCGACCACCAAGGAGTGGGCGGACACCATCGGCGCCGACGGCTGGGCCGCGACGGCGTACGAGGCCGTGACCCTGTCCGCCAAGCTGGTCAGCTGAGACCGGCCCGACGACCCCCGACTGCGAGGAGCACGACATGATCGACCTTATCGAGGTCTTCGATCGCGCCGAGATCGGCCCGCTCACCTCCGAGACCGACTACTACATGAAGCGCTACGTCCCCAAGCTCACCGAGGTCATCGCGCGCCACAAGGTGAAGTGGGACAAGAGCACCATCGTCAACACCGACGACGCCCTCGTGGACGCCGTGTTCGAGGCCGCCGTCGACCTGATCGCCGAGGCCGGCGCGTACTGCCCCGAGACCAACCGCGTGATGCAGTTCACGCGCGAGGAGATCGAGATCGCCAACCGTGAGTGCCCCAAGGCCACCACGTTCGGCGAGGGTCGCGAGCGCAACACCATGTACGGCCGTCGCCCCGACACCACGGACGACCGCCCGTGGGTGCACATCGGCGGCGGCATCTACACCACCGACGAGGGCGTGTTCGTCGACACCGTCGAGAAGATGGCGTCCTACAACATCGTCAACTCGGTGTCGGTGCCTTCGATCCTCCACCTGCGCGGCAAGGACTCTCGCGTGCGCTCGCCGCAGGAGATCCTCTCTGCCTGCAAGACCGTGCGCCTGGCGCGTGAGGGCACCCGCCGCTCCGGCCGCGCCGGCATGCCGATCATCAACGGCATCTCGGCCGCGTCCCAGCCGGCGTCGATGTTCGCCGCCAGCTACCCGGACTTCGGCTTCCGCACCAGCGACGGCTTCCTCATCGACTTCCTCAGCGAGATGGTGGTCGGCTACGAGGCGCTGCAGAAGGTCGCCTTCTACAACAGCATCAGCGCCAACATCGGCTCCACCAGCACGCCGCTCTTCGGCGGCTACGCCGGCGGCGCCGAGGGCGTTGCCGTCCAGGCGACCGCGTACATGATCATGGGCAACCTGATCTTCCGCGGCAGCTACCACTACAACGCCCCGCTGCACAGCAAGCTGCATCTCAGCTCCACCAAGCCGCTGATCTGGGCGATCGCCATGTCCAACGCCGCCATCGGCCGCAACATGCAGTACCCGATGGTCAACCTGCCGTACCTCGGCGGCGGCTCGGGCACCAAGCAGTACCATTACGAAATGGCCTGCTATATGCTCGCGGTCGTGACCTCCGGTGGAAACGTGTTCAGTGGGCATCCCGCCATGGCCGTCCAGTCGGACTCCCTGGTCCCGGACGACCACAAGTTCCACGCGGAGATCGGGCTCGCCGCCTCGAACCTCACGCGCGCCCAGGCCGAGCCCATCGCGCAGAAGCTCTTCCCGCTCTTCGGCGACAAGCTCAAGGACCCGGACAAGGGCATGACGTTCCAGGAGGTCTACGACATGCAGACCAAGCGGATCAAGAACGCCGAGTACCAGAAGGCCATGGACGAGGTCCGCGAGGAGCTCGCCGGCATGGGCCTCGAGGTCCCCGTTTCGTGAGCTTGCGCCTCCAGCGACGCTTCTCTTCCGGCGCCATCCCCGCCCGCCTGACGGCGGCGGGGATGGCGCCTGCTGCGGTCCGGCGCGCGGTGGGCGCCTCTTCTCGTTGTGCAATGCCATCTGCGCGGCCGGAGGGCCGCTCGTAAGGGAAAGGCAGGACGAATGGGAGAGCAGGCTCACCTCACGCCCGAGGACATCATCGCGCGCATCGCCGACTGGCAGGGTCACGACGTCCGCTACGAAGAGCTCGGCGGCGGCATCACCAACCACAACTACATCGTCTGGATCGACGGCGGCCCGGACAAGGGCGGCAAGAAGTACGTCATGCGCGTGCCAGGTATCGGCACCGACATGTTCATCGACCGCAACGTCGAGCGCGAGTGCATGATCCAGGCCGCCCAGTGCGGGGTGGGCCCGGCCGTGGCCTACAAGATCGACCCTGAGGGCGCGCTCGTCATCGACTTCGTCGACGGCGAGGTGATGCATCAGGACACCATCGCCGGTCACCCCGAACGCCTCAAGCAGGTCGTGGAGACCGTCAAGGTGTTCCACGAGGGCGCCACCTTCAACAACCAGATCCACCTCTTCGACATGATCCGCAAGTACACGCAGATCGCCAAGGACCTCAAGACGCCCTGGCCGGACTGGCTGCAGGCCATGCTCACCGCCATGGAGGACGTCGAGAAGGCGACCGCGAGGAACCCGGTGAAGCCGGTCGCCTGCCACAACGACCTTCTCAGCGAGAACTTCATCGTCGATGCCGCCGGCAAGATGTGGATCATCGACTGGGAGTACGGGGGCACCACCGATCCGTACTTCGACCTCGGCGACTTCGTCATGGAGCACCCCTTCAGTCGCGAGGAGGAGCGCTTCATCATCGAGACCTACTGCGGCGAGATGGACGAGAGGTACTTCGGCCGGCTCATGCTGTACAAGGCGCTCTCGGGAGTGTGGTGGGGCGTGTGGGCGATGATCCAGCACACCGTCTCGCACATCGACTTCGACTACATGGAGTGGGGCCGCTGGCGTGTCGGCCGCGCCGAGCTCGTCGTCGGCGACCCCGACTACCAGAAGTGGCTCGACCTGCAGTGACAACCATCCGTCTACGAGCCGCGTACGCGGCGAAAGGGGGTACGGCGTGACGGTAAGAGTCTTCTTCGCCACCGACGTCCACGGCTCGGAGGTCTGCTGGCGCAAGTTCATCAACTCGGCTGCGCACTACGAGGCCGACGTGCTCATCCTGGGTGGGGACATGACCGGCAAGGCGATCGTGCCGATCGTGCAGACCGGGCCCGAGCAGTGGCGCTATCACATGCTCGACATCACTCACGACCTGCAGGGCGCCGACGAGCTCGCCAAGGGAGAGCGCCTCATCCGCGATCATGGGTACTACCCCGTGGCGCTCACGCCCGACGAGCGCGACGAGTACACCAGTGACGAGGACAAGCTCGAGGAGCTCTTCCACGAGCAGATGCGCAAGACGGTCGAGATGTGGGTCGAGTGGGCGGACGCGAGACTCGCCACCAGCCTCACGCAGTGCATCGTGTGCCCCGGCAACGACGACCGCCACGACATCGACGAGATCCTCAAGACGTCCAAGTACATCCACGTCGGCGAGGGCAACGTCCTCGACCTGCCCGAGGGCTACCAGCTCGCCTCGAGCGGCTGGACCAACCTCACCCCGTGGGACACCCCGCGCGAAGAGGACGAGCCCAAGCTCAAGGAGCGCATCCTGGGCATCGTCAAGCAGGCGACGGTCGAGCCTGAGCGGCTCGTCCTCGGCCTGCACGCGCCGCCGTACGACACGCAGCTCGACGTCGCCCCCAAGATCGATTGGGAGACGCTGACGGTCCAGGGTCAGGACTCGGCGCACGTCGGCTCCAAGGCCGTCAGGGAGGTGATCGAAGAGGTCCAGCCCATCCTTTCTCTGCACGGGCACATCCACGAGAGCCGTGCCGCCGTGCGCATCGGCCGCACGCTCGCCATCAACCCGGGGAGCTCGTACACGGAAGGCATGGTCGCCGGTTGTGTGGTCGACCTCGATGGCAAGAAGAAGCTCAAGCGCTACAGGCTGACATCCGGGTGAGGGCCCGGTGGTCGGTCAAGGGAGGGCCTCGGTCGCACGCCTCGCGCACCGCGGTAACCATGGACAAAGGGGGAACTAGCTGATGGCGACTGACGCTAGCAAGACAGGCGAACAGACGCTGTTCGTCCGCAAGGCCAGCGGCCTGGTGAAGGGCTGGTCGTCGATGGACGGCTTCCGGTACTCGTTCTTCTCCGTGAACCTCTTCCTCGCGATCTGGTCGTTCGCCTACGCCACATTCATCCCGGGCGGCAGCCTGTTCTGGGCGATCGTCATCACCGCGATCTTCATCGTCTTCGAGATCGTGGTGTACGCGGGCCTGATCTCGGCGATGCCGCGCGCGGGTGGCGACTACGTCTGGATCACACGCATCTTCCACAGCTCGGTCGGCTTTGTGATCGCCGGCGTGGGCTGGTGGTTCATCCTGTGGCTCTGGACGCCGATCTACGCGGACATGGGCGTGCAGACCACCATCAAGCCGATCTTCCGCATCATCGGCTTCAACAGCGGCGCCGACTGGCTCGGCACCCGCACCGGCATCTTCGTGGCTTCGCTCGTCGTGATCGCGATCGCTTCGATCCTCGTCGCCGTCGGCATGAAGACCTACGCCAACTTCCAGAAGTGGGCCATGTGGATCGGCCTGGCCGGCGTGATCGTCTGCGGCATCCTGCTGCTGGTCACCTCCGGCGAGACCTTCAAGGAGAAGTTCAACCAGGCCGCCGACAAGTACTACGGCGGCGACGTCGGGCTGCTCGACCTCACCAAGTACGAGCAGGACGAAGCAGGCCTGTTCGTCTACGACGACGAGGGCAACCTGGTCGTCGTGGAGGGCGAGGAGAACGCCGGCGCGTTCGAGGCCATCGAGGCGGTCGGCGCAGGTACCGGCATGCCTACCTCGACCTTCAGCGGCGGGTTCAGCTGGGCCACCTGGGCGCTCATCCCCTTCATGCTGTTCTGGATGGCGTGGCCGAACTGGGGCGCCACACTCTACGGCGAGGTCCGCGGGGCCAAGGACTTCCGCAAGAACATCTACCAGATGCTCGGCGGGCTGCTCGTGCCGACGGTCATCGCTCTGTGCTTCCTGGCGCTCATGACCTGGAAGGTCGGCTATCAGGCCTTCATGGGTACCATGGCGGCGTTCTGGTGGGGCATCTCCCCGCTCGGCGGCGACTACATCTCGCCGACGGCGATGATCAGCTGGATCGTCCCCAACGCGGCGTTCCAGGTCATCTTGATCGCCGCCATCAGCCTGCTCCTCTTCGGCTGGTTCGGCACGCTCTTCCTCTCGTCGACGCGCATGATCTTCGCCTCGGCGTTCGACCGCATCCTGCCTGAGGGCGCCGCCAAGGTGACCTCCGGGGGCGTGCCGGTCGTCGCGCTGTTGCTCATGACCATCCCGTCGATCATCGTGGCGGCGCTCTACGCGTACACCCCCACGGTGGACGAGTACGGAGTCACGGTCGTCAAGCTCTTCACTCTCGATGCGACGTTCGGCATCATCATCATGTTCCTCTTCAGCGGGCTCGCCTTCATGGTCATGAAGTGGCGTGCCAAGGCCGTGTGGGAGAACAGCGCCTTGCCGAAGTCGGGCCTCGGAGGCATCCCGTGGATGGCCATCATCGCGGCCATCTACTGCGCCTTCCTGGTCTTCAACATCTTCATGTACATCTGGGATCCCGACGGGGTCTACTACATCAACCTGTGGGAGTCCGCCGTCTTCATGGGCGCCCTCTACCTGGCGGGCGTCGTGATCTGGCTCATCGCCTGGATGGTCCGCAAGAAGCAGGGTATGGAGCTCGAGGCCGTCGCCAAGGAGATCCCGGTCGAGTAACACAGCGGGATTCGCCGAAGCGGCGATGCGATACCAGGCGCCGGCGGCGGCCGCAGAGCCGCCGCCGGCGCCCTCACGAGACGCACACGCAGAGCAGACAGGATACGCAGACCCCCCGGGACGGCCTGGGACTTCTGACAGCGACACAGTGGAGGCCGTATAGATGGCAAAGATCCTGACGAGAATGGGTGACAACTCGAACGTCGAGTTCACCATGGACGAGCTCCGCCAGGAGTTCATCGACGGGTCGGAGTTCGCGGCCAAGAAGGCGAAGGTTCCGCCTCTGACCGAGAACGAGATCGACTTCCTCGTCGACATGTTCGCCGCCCCCACGCGCATCTGGGGCGTGCAGCGCGGCAACGAGGTCGTCATGACCAAGGACGGGTGCGTCAACGCGCTGAACTCGTCGCAGATGTCCAGCGGCGTCGTCGCCCCGTCAACCGCGAGGTCGGCGTGCGGCTCTACGAGTCCATGCTCGGCTTCGACTCCATGGAAGTCTCGCACAACGACTACTCGGTGAAGCCGCAGCGGTTCCTCAAGAAGCTCGAGATGCTGCACGTCGAGATCCTCATGGAGACCACGATCTTCCCGCTGCTCTACGGGTTCATGCCGAACCTGGGCCTGTACTTCAAGACCGACGGCCCGTTCGACAACCCGTACGACCTCATGCAGAAGGGCATGATCAAGGAGGCGCGGGAGACGCAGGAAGCCGCCGGCGTCAAGTGTCTCGAGGACTGCATCGAGATGAGCGACTGCATGGTCGAGATGGGCGCCGACGGCATCGACTACGACACCGTGGCGTCCACCGGCGACGGCGAGTTCGCCGCCGTGCTCAAGAGCACCGAGCACGTCGCCAAGAAGACGGGCCTGCCGGTCGAGATCGGCATGTCCACCGAGATGGTGACCGGCGTGCACGGCACCATCGAGTACAACGGCAAGCGGCTCGCCGGCATGTGGCCGCACCAGCAGTTGCAGGTGTGCGAGGAGGCCGGCGTCTCGATCTTCGGCCCGGTGAGCACCACCAACAGCAAGAAGTCCACGCCGTGGAACCTCGGCAAGGCGCTCGTCTTCGTCAAGTCGTGCACCGACATCGCCAAGGTCCCGATCCACCCCAACGTGGGCATGGGCGTCGGCGGTGTGCCGATGTTCGAGACCCCCGCGGTCGACGTCGTGACCCGCTGCAGTGCGGCGATGATCGAGATCGGCAAGGCCGACGGGTTGTAGGTGGGTACCGGTGACCCAGCCGGCATGCACTGTGCGCATCTGTTGGCCTCGTCCATGGGCGGCATCCGGGCAGCGGGAGATCTCGTTGCTCGTCTGCAGCTCAGCAAGAAGATGAGGATCCACGAAGCCAAGAAGTACGTCGCCGACAAGCTCCACGTGACCCCGCTGGACCTCAGCGATCCCCACACGATGCGGCTTCTCAGGGAGGAGCTCGACATCGGGACGATCACGGGTGTGCCGGGCGTCGCCAAGGGCATCGCGGCGAAAGCTCGCATCGCCAAGCTGCTCGACATCGAGATCAACTGCGTCGAGCAGTTCAAGAAGAAGACCGGACTGCACTACTGAGTCTGTGAGTGGGCCGGCCGGCCGCGTCAGCGGCCGGCCGGCCTTCGTCGTTTCGTCCGAGAGTGAGGATCACCGTGGACCAGGATCGCCGAGAGCTCGTCATGTTCGACTTCGACGGCGTGATCGTCGACTCGCTCGACATCTTCAGCACTGCCTTCATCGACGCATGCGCCGCCGCCGGCGTCGAGGGCTTCACCCGGCCGGACGATCTGCTCGCCGTCATGGAGGACAACTTCTACGCCGAGCATGCGGGCGCGCGGCGTGCCGGACGCGCAGGTGGCGGAGGTCCTCCGCCGGCTGGGCGCGTCCCTGATCCGCGCGCGGCACTGGCTCAAGCCGTTCCCGCTGATGCCGCAGGTGCTCGCGGAGCTCGCGGATGTGCGCACGGTCGTGGTGGTCACCTCGAGCCCCAACGACGTGGTGGAGGGTTGGCTGCGCGGCCACAACGTGAGCGGAGTGGCCGAGGTCGCCGGCGCCGAGACCGCGCGCAGCAAGGTGGAGAAGATCCACGCGCTGCGCGAGCGGTTCCCCGGGCAGGCGACTTACTGGTACGTGGGCGACACGTCCGGCGACATCCGCGAGGCTCGTGAGGCCGGGGCGACGCCCGTGGGCGTCGCCTGGGGCTGGCACGAGCCGGAGTTGCTGCACGAGGCCGGGGCGGAGCGTATCGCCGCCGCGCCGGCCGAGCTGCTCACGATCCTGGCGCCCGAGCTGACGCACGACTTCTTCGGCGGCTGACGCCGCGCGTCCGCCGGGTCAGACGCCGAGGGCGCGCACAGCGGTCGCCAAGGCCTTCGCGCCGGCCTCACTGAAACCGCGCGGGTCGTGCAGCGTGACCACGCCTATGGCGTCGAGCAGGACCACCTGGGTGCGCAGTCCTCCCGAGTCCCCGACGAAGCTTCTCGCGGCGGCGCCTTGCTCGTAGAGCGTCACGGTGCGGCTCCACAGGGCCGGCGGCACGCCTCCGCGCATGCCGCCGTCGATCCAGCCCTGGAACGGACGCCAGAGCGGCGAGGAGATGATCGGCAGCTCGTAGACGACGAGTGACGGGAGCTCCGCGGCGGCGAACGCGGCCCAGCGGTCGGCGTCGGCCTGCGTACCGCGCCGGTAGGCGCAGAGCAGGAGCGCAGGGGCGCCGGCGAGGTCGTCCGGCAGGTGCACCTCGTCGCCGGAGAGCGCGCGCCCGGCGACGTTCGGGAACCGCCGGCCCACGATGCCGGACGGGGCGGTCACTCGCCGGCTCCTCGAGGCGTGGGGCCACCGGGCGACTCTTCTTCCTCCTCGGGCAGCGGCCGGCCGTCTCGCCCGAGGCCCATCTCGCGCCAGACGCGTCGCTGCCGCTTCCGCAGCGGGATCGTGGCCGCCCACAGCACCAACAGGAACCCCGCCATGGCGGCCGCCCAGATGAGGCTGGTCCGTACGCCGTACAGCCACACCAGCGCGAAGACGAAGAGCGCGGTGCAGGCGACGGCGGCGATGCGCCAGTACAGCACGGCCGGTCCCTAGCGGCGGGGCGGAGCCCGGAACGAGGACAGGTCGCCGGGGCGCGGGATGTCCGCGTCGCCCGGGCCCGCTTGCGCGAGACGGCGGATCTCCCGCATCGCGCCGTCGGATCCGCCCAGGCCTCGCAGCCCGTACCGTCCGTGTCCGAGGTCGGCGACGATGGGGGAGTAGGCGATGCGGTTGTTGAAGCTCGAGGCCTTCATGCCGGCGGCCAGGCAGGCCGCCTCCAGGTCGTGCCGGTCTGCCTCTCCGCCGGCCTCTGCGAGGACCCGGAAGAGCGTGAGCTCGGTCGTCTCGAGCACGTCCTCCGGGGCCTGGCGCGGGTCGGCGAGCACGACGTCACCCTCGAGGCGCACGCCGGGGAGGCGCCCGCAGAGCTCGCCGAGGATGTACTCGGGCATGACGAAGTCGCGCATGCGCTCGTCGCGACGGATGCCGGCGTGCAGGTCGGCGAGGCGTACGGCGTCGCAGACGCTGAGCACCTTGGCGACGCGCGAGGCGACGGCGTTCTTGGCGACCGACGGCAGGTAGAACCAGCCCGTCCGTCGCTCCAGCCACACGAAGTCGCCCGGCTCCGACACCACCGCCGTGACGAGGTCGTCCTCCACCCACACCGCGAGGTCGGCGGCCACGCGCCCGGTCACCTCGCTCACGCGCGCCGCGCCGGCCCGGCGCACGCCGGCGCGCGCGGCGTCCACGACCGCGGCGATGACGGCGGTCGTGTCGCTGGCCGGGTCCGGAGGGTCGGGCAGCGCGACGCGCACGTCCTTGACGGTCTCGAGTGAGAAGGTGGGCTCGCGCCCGAGGATCGTCTGCGGCGGTGAGCAGGCCCTGTGGGTCGAACGGCTGCGCCGCGATGCGCGCGTCCGCGAGGCGGCGCGCGAGGTCGTGGGCGGTGGTGGGCGCGCCGTGCGCGGCGAGCACGAGTGCGCGGTCGAGAGCCGGCGCCTCGGGAGCGGCGCCGGCCAGCCTGGCCGCCAGACGCTCGCAGAGTTGCCGCACCCGCTCGCGCGTGATGCCGCCGAACTCGCGGCCCGTCACCTCGAGCGTGGCGCCGCCCTTGCCGTCCCAGCCCCAGTGGCGCACGGCGAGGCCCGCCGTGCGCCCCGGCTCAGCTCGTTCTGCGATCTCGGCCAGCTCGGCCTCGAGAGGACGTTCAGACAGCTCCACAGGTGCTCCACTTCCGCGCTGCTCGCTCGCCGAGAAGGATACACCAGCCGCGATGTGGCAAGAGGCGGCGGAACGGGCAGAATGCGCTCCACCTGCACTATGATGTTGCGGTCCTGGAACCGGCGTGAGGGGGAGCTCGATGGCCGACAAGTCCAAAGACAGGAAGAAGGCCGACCCCGAGTCGTCAGGTCCGCTCCCGGACATGAGCACGCCCCCCGGCGAGAAGTCCGGTCACCACAAGAAGATGGACCGCGAGGTCTACGAAGCGGAGCTGGAGAAGCTGCAGGTCGAGCTCGTCAAGCTCCAGGAGTGGATCAAGCACGCCAAGCTGCGTGTCGCGGTGATCTTCGAGGGCCGGGACGCCGCCGGCAAGGGCGGCACCATCAAGCGCGTGACGGAGCACCTCAACCCACGTGTGGTCAGCATCGCCGCTCTGGCCACGCCGACCGAGCGCGAGCGCACCGAGTGGTACTTCCAGCGCTATGTGGAGCATCTCCCCGCGGCCGGCGAGATGGTCCTCTTCGACCGCTCCTGGTACAACCGCCCGGGCGTGGAGCGCGTCATGGGGTTCTGTAGCGAGGACGAGGTGTGGGAGTTCTTCCGCACCTGCCCGGAGTTCGAGCGCATGCTCATCCGCAGCGGCATCATCTTGCTCAAGTACTGGTTCAGCGTGAGCGACGAGGAGCAGGAGAAGAGGTTCCAGGCGCGCCTCAAGGATCCGCTCAAGGTCTGGAAGCTCAGCCCCATGGACCTCGAGAGCCGCATGCGCTGGCTGGAGTACTCGCAGGCCAAGGACGAGATGTTCGCCTACACCGACACCAAGGACTCTCCCTGGTGGGTGGTCAACGCCGACGACAAGCGGCGGGCGCGGCTCAACATGATCCACCACCTGCTCGGCCAGATCCCCTACGAGGACGTCACGCACAAGAACCTCAAGCTGGCCGACCGGCCGGCCGAGAAGGGCTACGTGCGGCCGCCGGTCGAGAGCCAGACGTTCGTGCCCGAGGCGTACTGACGGGCGGGGACACGGGGGGCGGGCGGACGCAGACCGAGCCCGCCTGCTCCTTCCGCTCGGTCAGCGTACGGTGACGACGGTGCTCGCCGGCGCCGCCTCACGGTTGCCGGCGAGGTCGGTGGCGCGGAACGTCACGGTGCAGACGCCGCGCGCCGCCGGCCGCCACGTCACGCTCAGTGTCTTGCCGGTGGGCAGCTTGCCGGCGCGTCCCGAGGCCACCCGGCGCCCCTTAGCGTCTGTGACCGCCCAGGTCACGTCCGCCTTGGCGCTGAACGCGTCGGTGACCTTGAAGCTCAGACGGGTGGAGACGCCGGCCGACGCCGTCCTGGCGGACGTGGCGGAGACGCGCGGAGGGGTGAGGTCGACGACGAGGCCCCTGCCGACGCTGCTCTCGCCGACCGACGAGACTGCGGTGACGACGAAGGTGGGCCGGCAGGAGGCGAGCGCCTCGCCCGAGCCGGCCTTGCCGTCCCAGACCGTGGTGTGCTTGCCTGCGGCGAGCGTGCCGAGGTTCAGCGTCCGGACCACCTCGTCGGCGACGTGCACGCTGATGGAGACGCGTGCGGCGCGGGTGAGCCGGAATCCCAGCCGGGTGCTGTCGAGCACGCCGTCGCCGTCGGGCGAGAACGAGGTGGGGCCGGTCGCCGGGAAGCCGAGCGTGCGGTCGAGCAGCACCCTGACGCCCTGCCGCGCGATGTTGCCGCCCGCGTCGCGGCGCTCGATGACGAACCGGTAGGCGCCGTCGGCGACGAGGCCGCCGCCGGCCGTGGCACGGCCGTCCCAGGTGACCGGGTACTCCTGCGCCTGCTTCGCGCGCCAGCCGTGCAGCCAGCGGACGACATCGCCGCCCGCGTCCAGGATGCCGACGCGCACACTGCAGGTCTCGGCAGGGCTGTAGGTGACCTTCGTGGTCTCGGCCTGGCCGTCGCCGTTGGGGCTGAAGGTGAGGGGTGCGGCGGAGGCGCCGGCGAGTCGCGGCGCCGTCGTGTCGAGGGTGACCGTCGCGGCGGCGGAGGCTTCGTCTGCGCCGGCGCTGAGCTCGACGGTGTACGCGCCGTCGGCCAGCCGCTTGCCGCCGGAGGCGCCGTCCCACGTGATCGACGCCGCGTCGCTCTGCCCGCTCCAGGACTCGACGGCCCGGCCATCGGCGTCGCGGACGACGAGCCGCCAGTCCGCGGCCGCGGAGAGAGCGACGGAGAACTCGACCGTGTCGAGCACGCCGTCGCCGTTGGGGCTGACGAGCGCTGCGCCCGGGGCGAGCGACGCCGTGAGCGCCGCGCCAATGCGCTTGGCCACGTTGGCGCGCACCGCCGGGAGGAGCTTGTAGAAGGCTTCTCCGGGACACTCCGTGTAGTTCGCCTGGCGGTGGCCGGCGATGACGGGGAACGTGACCGCGGCGCCCTGCCTGTACTTCTCGGTGGCGCCGCAGGTGAGCGTCGCCGTGCCGGACGGGCTGAGGCCGGCGACCCCGAGCTTCCAGGCGAGCAGACGCTCGAGCGCCGCCACCGCCTCGGCGGGCGGCGCTGCGTCCGTGTAGGTGCCCATGACGGAGATGCCGGCGCTACCGGTGTTGAAGCCGAGCACGTGCGCGCCGACGACGCCGCGGGAGACACCCCCGAAGCGGCCCTCGTAGACGGTCCCGAACCGGTCGACGAGGAAGTTGTAGCCGATGTCGCTCCAGCCGAGGCTCCTCGTGTGGTACGCGTAGACTGCACGCACCAGCGCCGGCGAGTCGGCCGGAGTGTAGGTGCTGCTGCCGGCCGTGTGGTGCACGAACGCCATCTTGACCGGGGAGTAGGAGGGTGAGCCTGAGCGCAGGCGCTCGTCGGCGCCCCACTGCGCGCGGGTGACGATGACCGGCGCGCCGGACGCCGCGACGGCCGGCTGGTCGAAGCTGATGCCGGCGACGGCGGCGGCCACGCGGCGCACGGCGCCGGTGAGCCGCTCCGCGACGCCCCCGTCGGGCGTGGGGTCGATGGCGACGAGGCGAACGCCGGTGAGCGCCGCCGGGCTGCCGGCGCCGCCCGCGGCCTTGACCTGGACGTACCTCGCCTCGCCGGTCCAGACGGGGTCGGTGTAGGCGCGCACGGCTCCGCCCTCGTCGACGACCTCGAGCGGCAGGGCGGTCCAGGGGCCCCAGGCCGTGCCCTTCGCGCTCGTGCGGATCCTGATGGTGACGACGCCGGCCGGCGGGGGGTCGCAGAGGACGGCGGCGACGCTGAAGGCCTCGCCGGCGTCGAGCACCGGCGAAGCCTCTACAGCCCTGCCGGAGGCTCGGGCGACACCGAGCCGAGCGCCGTCCGGCAGACCGATGCTGTGCAGCCTCACCGGCTGCGTCTGCATCCAGGCGGCCGCCGCCCCGCTGGCCCGCGGCGCGACCCATGCGGCCGCCAGCAACGCCGCCGCGACCGAGATCGCGGCGAGCCCGATGCTCGAGACACGGATCTGTCGTTGCCTGCGCGTGCGAGCGAGTCGCAGAGCCGACCTCCATCTGCTCGGTGGTCCCTCACCCCTCAGACGCCGGAGGGCGAACGATCCCTAGCTCCGGCGGGGGGTGACGTCCTGCTTCAACGGCGTCGGCCGTCCCCCTCGCCTGCTTGAGCGGAAATCGGGTCCGGGCAGGCTGATGGACCTGCATGGACGAGGTGGGGGACCTCTCAGGCCGGACCGCGGGCGCTCGCGTCGGCCGGCGGCGTCAGTCGGTGCCCTCCTCGCCGCCGAACGGCTCGCCGACGAACGGCAGGTCCGGGAGGTCGTCGAGGTAGCCGGCGACGGCGCGCGCCGCGGCCTCGATGACGTCGGCCTCGGCGAGGGCGGCCTCGAGCGCCTCGCCGCGCGCCTCGGCGAGTTCCTGTGCCAACTGCACGTGCAGGTGGACGAGGGCGGCCGGGGAGGAGCGGCGGGCCGCCCCGAGCGCCGCGGTTGGCACGCGCGCCACCCACACCAGTTCGTCGTCCACCGGGACGGCGACGACCGGCCCGCTCCCGGGATGGCGCACCGGGGAGCAGGAGCCGGGCACGATGAAGGGCAGCGGGGACTCGCCGCCGGGCGGGGGATCGGGTGCTGGCATGGCGGCTCCTCCTCTCAGCGGGGACAGGGCGGACGCCGCCGCAGCTCCGGGACGGGGTCTGCAGCGACCGTGTCGGGGAGCCGGCCGGGACCGGCCGGCGCGGCGGCGTCCGTGAGTGAGAGTAGCGGGCGGGGCGGACAGATGTTCGCGTCGTCGGTACCCCGGGGGGTTCCGTTTTCGGCGGTTCCGGCTAAGATACTTCACCATCTCACTACGCCCACGAGAGAAGGAGTCGCCATGTCGGACAGCGTCTACCGGGTGATGGAAGTCATCGGCTCGAGCTCGGAGTCGTGGGAGAAGGCGGCCAGGAACGCCGTGGACAAGGCCGGCATCCACCGCGAGGACCTGCGGATCGCCGAGGCCGTCGAGTTCGACATGAAGATCGAGGGCAAGCAGATCGTCGCGTACCGGACCAAGGTGAAGATCTCGTACAAGTACCACGAGATGGCCTGACAAGAGACTGTGACCCCGGGAGACCGGGGCGCCGAGTGACGCGCGAAGGCCCCGCCCTCGGGCGGGGCCTTCGTGCTGTCCGGAGCCGGTCTCCGCTCCGGGGCGCGGCTGCGCGCCGGGCCCCGGGGGTTCGTCCCGGTCCGGGGAAGGGAGTAGGCTGACGGTGACCGGGATGCGGAACGTCGCGAGGGAGGGGTCCCCATGAGAGCCGTCAAGGTCACCGCGTCACTCTTCGCCGTCGTCGTGTGTCTGGCGCTCGGCGCCGCGCAGGCCGGCGCGCTCACCTTCACCCCGCCGGCCCACTACCGGGTCGGCTCTCACCCGGCCGACCTCGCGACCGGCGATCTGAACGGCGACGGCCTGCCCGACATCGCGGTGGCCGTGGCGGGGAGCGACTCCGCCGCCGCCGACGGAGCGGTCGCGGTCCTGCTCGCGACCGGCAACGGCCGCTTCGCCCCGTCTGCGAGAGTGCCCGCCGGCGACGCGCCGCGGTCGATCGCCCTCGGCGACCTGAACGGCGACGGCGCGCTCGACGTGGTCACCGCCGGCGCCGTGGACAGCGCCGGCTCCACGACCGGCTCCGTCGCCGTCCTCCTGGGCAGAGGGGACGGCACGTTCGTCCTCGAGGGTGCGTATCCGGTCGCGGACGTCCCGCGCGATGTGGCGGTCGGCGACCTGACCGGCGACGGCGCGGCCGACGTGCTCACCGGCGGCGCTCTCGGACCGGCTCTGCTCGCGGGTGACGGCACCGGCGGTCTGCTCCCGGAGACGCGCCTCCCCGCGGATGGAGAGTGCTCCAGTGTCGTCGTGGAGGACTTCGACCGCGACGGCCACCTCGACGTGGCGGCGACCAGGTACGAGTGGGACGACTACGAGGGGTTCGCCGTCCTGCTCTCGGACGGCGCCGGCGGGTTCCTGCCGCAGCAGGTCTACCAGGGGTACCTGGAGCCGAACAGCATCGCCACCGGCGACCTGAACGGTGACCGACTGCCCGACCTCGTCTCCCTCGAAAGCCTGGACGGCACGGGCGTGGTCCAGGGGTACCTCGGCGACGGACTGGGGGTCCTCGTCCGGGCGTCCCGTACTCATGTCGACCCCCGGCTGCGCCGCAGCTTCGGGTTCGCCGGCCTCGCCGCGGGTGACCTGAGCGGCGACGGGTACGCGGATGTGGTCACCACGGGCATCGAGTACTCGGACCCCGTCGGCCCTCCGCTCATCTACGTGCTGCGCGGGAACCACGACGGCGTCTACTTCACGCCTGAGACCCTGCCGGCCGGGCGCCGGGCGATCGAGATCGTCCTGGACGACTTCAACCGCGACAAGAGGCTCGACTTCGCGACCGCCGACTACGAGGCCGGGAGCGTGAGCGTGCGCATCAAGGGGACCCTGCCCGCTCTCGTCGCGCTCTCGCCGGCGCGGGGCCGTGTCGGCGGCGTCGTCACCATCACCGGCCGGCAGTTCCGCAAGTACCGCGGCAGCGGAGAGGTGAAGTTCGGCGGTGTGCCGGTCACGTCGTACCTGAGCTGGAGCAACAACGCGATCAAGGTGCGGGTGCCGGCGGGGACCCGCAAGGGCGCCGTCAATGTGACCGTCACGAGCATCATCGGCAAGAGCGGCGCGAAGAAGTTCCTGCGGCTCTGACCTGCGGCGCCGGAGCGGGTCTCCGGGCGGCGTCGCCCGTGCCGCCCAGCTATACTCTCCCGCCGGTGGCGCACAAGCGTCGTGGACCGGAGTGAGAGGGAGAGGATGCGCAGCCGCAAGCTCGTCATGTTCGACTTCGACGGCGTGATCGCCGACTCGTGGTGCGGCCAGAAGGCAGCCTTCGTCGGCGCGCTCGAGGCACACGGGCTGCACGACTTCGCGACCTCGGCCACCTTCCGCGACCTCCTGGAGTCGAACTGGTTCGCCGCGCTGGCCGAGTCCGGCGTGCCCGACCGCGTCGTGGCGGACATCGAGCAGGCGTTCGTTGAAGGGCCCACTCCGGAGCTGTTCCCGGGTATGGCCGACGTGATCGAAAGGCTCTCGCGGGCGCATCCCGTGGTGGTGATCACCTCGAGCGACACGGCGGATGTGGAGCGCATCCTCGGGGAGCGGCAGGTCCGCGGGGTCGCCGAGGTCATCGGCGGCGACGTGGAGCCGAGCAAGACGCTCAAGATCGAGGCCGCGCGGCGCCGCTACGGAGAGCACCTGGAGCCGTGGTACGTGTGCGACACGGTCGGCGATGTCGCCGAGGCCCGCGCGGCCGGCGCGGCGGTGGTGGGCGCATGCTGGGGCTGGCACGGCGAGGAGCGCCTGCTCCACGCGGAGCCGGACAGGATGGCGCGGCACCCGAGCGAGCTGCTCGACCTGCTCTGAGGCGGCTCGAGGACGGCGGCCGGGGACGACGGGGCGGCGGCGCAGCAGGCGCCGCCGCCCCGTCGTCGTCAGGTCAGGGCTCGATCTTCTTGAGCTGGGCGTCCTGGCCGCTGGAGGTGCGGGTGACCAGCCCGGCGGCGAACACGCCGCTCGCGTTGGCGAGCACCGCGCGGCAGATGTCGACCGAGGAGGCCGAGCCGCTCGAGATGTTGAGCCAGCGGAGGCCGCCGGTGGGCCAGAACGACTGCACGTAGGCCTCCGGACCCTTGTCGGGCAGCACCGCGTAGCCGCCGCACACGACGTTGCCGGCGGCGTCCAGGTCGATGGCCTCGAAGTACGCCTCGTTGTCACCCGGCGTGAGCCACACGGGCTGGTCCCAGGCGACGCTGCCGTCGGCGGAGAGGCGCGCCGCGTAAGCGTGCACGATCTTGGAGGTGGCGTCGGTGGTCCAGCCTGCACCGTAGGCGTTGCCGACGGCGTCGACGGTGACCGCCCGGCCGCCGTCCTCGTCGCCGTTGCCGTCCACCACCGCCGAGCGCAGCCTGGCGCCGGTGTTGGCGGCGACCTCGGCGAGCAGCAGGTCGCCGCCCGTCGCGGCCGACGTGGCGGAGCCGGTGAGGTAGAGACGCCGGGTGTCGCCGACGCGGCGGTAGACGAGGTCGCTCGCGGCGGTCCGCCCGCCGGCGCCGTACTGCAGGCGCTTGAGCCACACGTGCGCCCCGGCGCGGCCGATCTTGGCCGTGACGGCCGCGAGCGTGCCGCCGGCGCCCTGGCTGGACCCGGTGACGTACCAGTTGCCGCCGCCGTCGGCCGCGACCGCCGTGGCGGCGTCGCGGCCCGCAGGGCCCTTGTAGGTCCAGGCCCACCGGGCCTTGCCGTCCGGACTCACGGCGAGCGCGAGGTAGTCCTGCCCGGAGGCGGCGCCGCGCGTGACGCCCGCCACGCACGCCGCGCCCTTGCCGTCGAGCGCGAGGTCGGCGACCCAGTCGTCCTTGTGCGCCGGGCCGTCCCACCGGCAGATCCACTCGCGCACGCCGTCGGGCTTGTACCGCAGCACCACGACGTCGCGCCCCTTGGCCGACGCCGGCGGCGCCACGCCGGCGGTGCCGGCGACGACCACGTCGCCGTCCGGTGCGACCTGCACACTCACCGCAGCCGCGCCTCCGCCCGCCTTGGGCTTCCAGGTGCGCACCCAGAGCCTCGTCCCGTCCGCCTTGTACTTGACGAGCGCCAGCACGCTCGACTCCTCGGTGGCGCGGGTGATGCCGGCGCAGTAGTAGACGTCGCCGGGGCCGCGGGCCACGTCGGAGAAGGCGTCGCCCAGGGCGCTGGAGCTGTACTGCTTTACCCAGATCGTGTCGCCGGCGGCCGCCGAGGCGACGGCCGCCCCCAGAAGCGGCGCCGCGAGCGCCAGCAGCAACGCGAGCAGCAGCAGCGCAGGGCGCGGCGAGTGGTGCGCCGTGGCGCGGACATGAGCACGGTCGAACATCCGAGACCCCCCTCGGCCCGATGATGGTGCGCGGAGCATACGCCGGGCCCCGGCGCGAATCGAGACCCGTACGACGATGATCTCTACTCCAGGCCGAGGCGCGCGAGCTGCTCCGCGAGCGCGGGTGCGTCGAGCCGCAGGAGAGCGGCCGCGTCCTCCAGGCTCAGGCGGCCGCCCCGCAGCGCGGTCAGCGCCCACGCGCGCATCGCGGCCGGCACGCGCAGCACCGCCGGCTCTCCGAACTCGCGCGGCGGCAGGGTCTCGCCGGGAGTGAGGCACGACAGCGTGTCGCGCAGCCCGCCCAGGAACGACTGGCGCGGCAGGAGCTCCCACTCCAGCCGCTTCAGCTCGCCGTTCAGCACGTGGAACTGCTTGCCCTGCAGGCGCCCGGCGGCGCGCGACCGGTACAGCGCCGACCAGACGCTGATGCCGAAGGCGTTGCCGAGGTCGAGCAGGTCCTCGAGCCGGACCCAGCGCGGCAGGTCGCGGCGCTCGTACCAGCGCTGCACGGCCCGGACAGGCGCCAGGAACTCCTCGGCGAAGTCGTTGGCGGCGGCCTCGGGCGGGACGTTGCGGCTCCACTCGATGCGCCGGTCGACGACGTCGCCGTGGCCGAGCACGTGGTGGGCGAACGCGTGCGCGAGCGCGAACCGCTGCAGGACCACCGGGCGGGCGGCGTTGACGAAGACGAAGGGGACGCCGTTCGCGCTGAAGGCGGCGGCGACGGGGCGCTCGGAGGAGGTGGGCGCCCCCGGCCCGTCCGCGGCCTCTCCGGCGATGCGGGCGACGATCACCTGCGCGCCGTACCCTTCTTCCAGCAGGGGGACGAGGTCGGGGAGGGGGCCGTCGTCGGACTCCACGTGGAGTTCGCTGCGCCAGAAACGCGCGACGCGGTCGTAGAGCACGTCACCGGCGGGGGCGCCCGGGCGCAGGGAGGCTGCGACGTGCGCCAGCCGCTCCGGCTTGCCCTCGGCGGAGTGGCCGGTGCTCCAGCGCTGCGCCGGCCCCTCGGTCTCCGCGAGCAGGCGCAGCGTGGTCCAGTCGCGGGCGACGGCGTCGACCTCGGCGGGCAGCCCGGCGCCGCGCAGGGCGCCCGGGCGTGGCGGTGCGTGGCGAGCGGACGGCTGCGGAGCGGCGAGCGCGTCGAGGTCCGCCTCGGCATCTCGGGCGAACGCTTGTATCCGTCCCGCCTCGAGCGGCTCCGCCGGGGCCGGGACCGGCCGGGACGGCGACCGGGCGGACCGGTCGTCCACCGACAGGGCCTGCGTGCTCGACGACGACTCCAGGAAGGGCGACTCCCCCCGGTCGAAGGGAGCCGCGATCCTCCGCACCGGCTCCTCGTCTGCGGCGTCGGCCCAAGGGGCTGGGGAGTCCTCGAGCGCGGAGTCCTGGATGGCGAAGTCCCGCTTGAGCAGGACGTCGGCGGAGACGTGCAGGGCGTCGGCGAAGCGGTGCAGCTCCTCGGCGGAGAGGCGGCGGTGACCGGCCTCGATGCGGCTCACCGCCGACTGGTCGAGATCCACCCACCTGGCCAGCGCGCGCTGGCTCCACCCTTGGCGCTCGCGCAGCTGCGCGATCCTCGCGCCGATCCGTGCTTGATGCTCGTCGCGCATCGGTTCCGTCCCCTCCGTCCGCTACAGTCAGCATCACTCTTACGTCGACGTTACCCACTGTCCTGCATCACCGCACGCGTTACAGTGCTTGCATATGATGTTATAATAGCATCGCAATGTGGGACCATGTGAGAAGAAGTGATGGATAGTCATCATCGTCGGTGACGAGATGGAGGAGCCGCTCGCCGGCCGGGCCGGGCCGGCGGGCGGCACGGAGACGGAGGTGTGACATGACGGGAGCGAACGAGGCCGTGCACGGGGCGGCGCTGGTGGAGGCTCTGCAGCTCGGGGAGCGGCAGGTCCACGGACCGCTGAGCGTGTTCCCGCTGTGGCTGGCGGAGACGGGCGGGCCGGCGTACGTCACGCTGCGGCAGGCCATCGCCGAGCGCACGGCGGCGATCACGGAGGTGAGCGAGGGCGGGTCGGTGCCCGAGCTGCGCGTCGAGAACAAGGGAGAGCGGCGCGTGCTCGTGCTCGACGGCGAGGAGCTCCGCGGCGCCAAGCAGAACCGCGTGCTCAACACGAGCATCCTGATCGGGGGCAACAGCAGCCTGGTGGTGCCGGTGAGCTGCACCGAGCAGGGACGCTGGGCCTACGCCACGCGGGAGTTCGACGAGAGCGAGGTCGTGGCCGACCGGCAGGTGCGGTACGCGATGAAGGAGAGCGTGAGCGCCAATCTGGCGTCCGGCGCGGGGCACCGCTCGGACCAGGGGCGCGTGTGGCACGAGGTGGACGCGCTGCACGCGCTTCACGCCACCTCGTCGCCCACCGGCGCCATGCGCGACGCGTACCAGACGCGCAAGGCGGACCTCGACACCGTGCTGGCCGCGTTCCCGCTGCAGGACGGCCAGCAGGGCGTGCTGGTGCTGCACGGCGCCCGCGTGGTCGGTCTCGACCTCGTCTCGCGGGCGCCGCAGTACGCGGAGCTGCACGAGAAGCTGCTGCGCAGCTACGCGTTCGAGGCGCTGGTGCGCGCCGGCGAGCCGGGCGACAGGGCCGTGGCAGATGCGTTCCTCGAGCGCATCGCGGATCTGCCCGGGCGCCGGTACAAGAGCCCGGGCCTCGGCTGGGACGTGCGCTACGAGGGCGGCGGAGTGCTCGGCTCCGCCCTCACCTACCGCGGCCACGCGGTGCACGCCGCGTTCTTCGACGTCGGCGGCGTGCGTCGGGACGAGGCCGCGGACCCGCGGACCACGGGCCGCCCGATGCCGGACTGGCGCATCGCCGACGCGCGCGAGCGCGCCCGCCGGCGCCAGGGCCGCTGACCGGCGCGGAAGCAGAAGGAGGAGCCATGAAGAGCGAAGCTCGAGACAAGGCCTACAGGGCCGCCGCGGCGATCCACAAGGACCGGATGCGCCGCGAGGCGCCAGATCGCGCCCGCGTGCTTGACGAGGTCGAGGCAAGCGACGTGGTCGTGGTCGCCGGGTGCTACGACCACGTCGAGTCCGTGCTCGGCGCCCTCGAGGTGCCGCACACGCTCGTGCAGCCGCAGGACGTGAGCCGCCTGGAGCTGCGGCCGGAGCAGCTGCTCATCGTCAACTGCCCCGGCGACGTACCGGCCGCGGCCATCACCCGCATCCGCGCGTTCGTCGAGGCAGGCGGCAGCCTGTTCACCACCGACTGGGCGCTCAAGCACGTCATCGAACCGGCGTTCCCGGGCGTGCTGGCATTCAGCAAGCGGCCGACGCCCGACGACGTGGTGCGCATCGAGGTCAAGGACCACGACGACATCTACCTGCAGGGCGTGCTCGACGGTCAGGACGACCCCCAGTGGTGGCTCGAGGGCTCGTCGTATCCCATCACCGTGGTCGACGAGGAACGCGTGCGGGTGCTCATCACCAGCCGCGAGCTCGAGGAGAAGTACGGCGAGGCGCCGGTGGCGGTGTGGTTCCGCTGGGGCGAGGGCGACGTGTTCCACATGATCAGCCACTACTACCTGCAGCGCACCGAGTTGCGCACGCAGCGCCACGCCAACCCGGCGGCCGGCTACTTCGCCGAGAAGGGCGTGGCGATGAGCGCGGCGATGCTGGCGGACGTGGACGGGCTGTCCCTCGCCGACGTCGAGTCGGCCAAGCCGTCGGCCGCGTTCATGGCCAACGTCATCGCCGACAAGAAGGGCCGGCAGCGGCGGCCGTCCTGACGGGGGCGGCGCGGCGGAGCCTCGGGTAGGGTGGGGCCATGTCCGCCTGGTCGCCGCTCCGCTACCGCGTGTACAGGGCGCTGTGGATCGCCCTGCTGGTGTCGAACATCGGCACCTGGATGCAGGCCGTGGGCGCCGCGTGGCTCATGGTGGAGCTGGACGCGTCGCCGGTGGTCGTGGCGCTGGTGCAGACGGCGACGTACCTGCCGGTCGTGGTGCTCGGGGTGGTGGCCGGCGCCGCCGCCGATCTCTTCGAGCGGCGCCGGCTCCTGCTCGTGACGCAGCTGATCATGCTCGTCTCCGCCGGCGCGCTGGCCGGGCTCTCGGCGGCGGGCCTCGTCACGCCTCTCTGGCTGCTGGTGCTCACCTTCGCCCTGGGCGTGGGCGCCACGTTCAACGCGCCCGCCTGGCAGGCCATCCAGCCGGAGATCGTGCCGCCGGCGGAGCTCAAGCAGGCGGTCACGCTCGGCGGCGCCAACATCAACCTCGGCCGGGCGATCGGGCCGGCGCTCGGCGGCGTGCTCATCGCCGCGACCGGCCCCTGGCTGGTCTTCGCGCTCAACGCCGCCTCGTTCGCCTTCGTCGTCTACGTGCTCTGGCGCTGGAAGCGGCCGCTCGAGGAGGAGGTAGGGCCGCCCGAGCGCTTCGCCGGGGCGGTCCGCGCCGGCATCCGCTACGCGATGTTCTCGCGCATCCTCTACGGGGTGCTGGTGCGCTCGTTCGTGTTCGGCGTGGCGAGCTCAGGCCTCATGTCGCTGCTGCCCGTCTACGCGAGTGCGGACCTGGACTGGGGCTCCGGCGGCTTGGGCATCCTGTATGCCGGCATCGGCCTGGGCGCGGTCGCCACCGCGGGCCTCGTGCCGCGGGTGCGCGAGCGCCTCAGCGCCGACTGGGTGTTCGCGCTGGGCAGCGGGCTGGTCGCGCTGGCCCTCGTGCTGCTGGCGGTGGCTGCCGTACCGCGCGCCGGCGGTGGCGTTCTGCGTGGTCGCCGGCGTGGGCTGGCTGTTCTGCCTCTCGACGCTGAACGTCGCGTCGCAGGAGGTGCTGCCCCGGTGGGTCCGCGCGCGCGGCCTCGCGCTGTACCTCACGGCGATCTCGGCCGGCATCGCGCTCGGCAGCGCCCTCTGGGGCAAGATGGCCGGCTGGACCGGGGTGCCGTGGACGTGGGCGGCGGGGGCTCTCGCGTTGGCTCTCGCCGTCGTGCTCACCTACCGGTGGCGGTTCGACCGCATCGCCGAAGTGGACCTGAGCCCCGCGCCGATGTCAGAGCCGCAGGCGCCTCTGATCGGCGCGGAGGACGGCGACAGCCCGGCGCTCGTGGTCGTCGCTTACGAGGTGCGCGAGGACGCGGAGGAGGACTTCCTGCTCGCCCTGCGCCTGGTGGGCCGGGCGCGCCGCCGCACCGGAGCGACAGACTGGTCGGTGTACCGCGACGCCGACCGCGACCACCGCTACATCGAGACCTTCGTGCTGCTCAGCTGGGACGAGCACGTGCGCCAGCACCAGCGGCGCACCGTCACCGACTTCGAGCTGCAGGAGGATCTGCGCCAGTACCTGAGGCCGGGCACGCAGCCGACGGCGAAGCACTTCATCGCGCCGCCGGAGCCGTCGCTGCGGCTGTGGCCGCGGTAGCGGCGCCTGAAGCCGCCGCCGCGGGCTCCGTCGCCGTGGGCTCCGGCGTCGCCGGCCGCATCGCCGCGGCCTCCGGCACGAGCTCGGGGAAGAGCACGCCGATCTCGGCGAGGCGGTCGGCGATGAGGTCGCGGGGCGCGTCGTCCGGCGTGCCGGCAAGCCGCGTGCCGTCCGGGTCCCCGGCCGGCTCCTCGAGCCAGGCCGAGAGGGTCTCGTGCTCGCCCGGCTCCGGCTCCACGACCAGCTCGCGCAGGAATGGGTGGACGAAGCCGGTGGACGTGTCGACGGTGAACAGCACGGCGTCGCGGGCGCGGGTGACGCCCACGTAGACCACGCGGCGCTCCTCCTCGACCTCCGCGGGGCCCCAGCGCGAGACGTCGCAGTCGTAGTCTGGGATGACGACCGAGTGGTACTCGCGCCCCTTGGAGGCGTGGATGGTGACGATGACGACCCTGTCCTCCTCGGACTCCTCGCGCGCGAGCGTGTCGTCGGCGACGCCCACGTGCGCCTCCTCGTCGGAGCGGAGGCGGTCCCAGGTGCGGAGGTAGACCTCCGGGTCCGGGTAGGTCTCCGCGAGCAGGAGCAGCGAGTCGAAGACGTCGAGGGGGCCGGCGCCGTCGGAGGGCGCGCCGGCCGCGGCGGCGTCGGCCTCCGCGGCCCAGAGGTCGTCCAGACCGAAGGTCTCGACGATGGTCCAGACGAGGTCCTCGGAGGTGACGGCCGCGGCGAGCTGCTCGCGCGCGGCTGCGACCAGCGCGACGAGCGTGGAGAGGGGCCGCGGCCCGGCCGGAGGCTCCTCGGCCGCGGTCTTTCGCACGTGCGCCCACGGCCGCGAGGCTGCGCCGGCGGCCTCCACGACCTTCGTGCTCAGGTAGCGGTTGGGGCGGTTGAGCAGCGCGGCCAGGACGGGGCCCGGCAGGTCGTCGGGCGCGCGCACCAGGTCCAGGTACGCGCGCAGGAGCGTCGCCGCCGGGTGGGTGAACAGCGTGGCGCCCAGCGCCGGCGTGCGCGGGATGCCCGCGGCGTCGAGGGCGAGCGCGACCAGGAGCTGCTGCGTGCGGTAGCGGCACAGCACGGCGAGGTCGCGCCAGTCGCAGCCGAGCCGCGCCTTCTCCGCGCGCAGGAACGCGCGCATGGCCGCGGCGCGCTCCGGCCACGACGGCGCGCCGAAGAACCGCACCGCGCCGTCCTGCGCGCCGGCGCGCGGGCGGATCTCCTTGGCCTCCCGTACCTCGTTGTGGGCCACCAGCCGTGCGCCCGTCTCGACCACCGCGCGGGAGCAGCGGTAGTTGGTGCACAGGGTGTAGGTGGCGGAGAACGGCCGCGGCGGCATCCGGGCGTGGAACTCGAGGATGCCGCGCGGGTCGGCCTGCCGCCAGCCGTAGATGAGCTGGTCGTCGTCGCCGACGACGAAGAGGCGCCGGTGGGGCCGGGAGAGCACGTCCACCAGCGCGAGCTGCGCGCCGTTGAGGTCCTGGAACTCGTCCACCAGCACGTGGTCGAACCGCTGCTGGATGAACGAGCGGTGTGCGGGGTCGGCCAGCATGTCGGCGACGGCGAAGTAGATCTGGTCGTCGAAGGACTGCGTCCCTGTCGCCCGCTGGGCGCGGGTGAACTGCATGTGGGCCGGCGCGAAGGGGAGCTCGACGAGCGGCGTCTCGGTGAGGCACTCGAGGGTGACCTCGACCTGGTCGGGTGGCTCGAGGGCGGCCCTGACCCGGGCGAGGGCCTTGAGGAACGCGCCGACCGGGTCGCTGCCGCGGCGCGGCTTGAGCTCGCGCAGCGAGATGCCCGCGGTCTCCATGGCGCGCGCCATGAGGGGGCGGAGCGCGCGCCCGTCGTGGTCCAGCGCGATGCGCGCGCCCATGACCTCGCGCTGGTAGCGGTAGCCGAAGGCGTTGAAGGTGGCGCAGTGGACGCCGGGTGGACGATCGGGAGGCGCGGCGCCGGATGCGGGGCCGGTGGCGCCGGATGGGAGGCCCGCGGCGCCGGGAGCGGGACGGCGCCGGCGGCGGACGGAGCCTGCGTCCGCCGGCGCCCCGAGGCGGCGCGTGCTCGGGACGCCCAGCGCCGCCAGCCGCTCCTCGAGCTGCTCGGCTGCCTTGCGGTTGAAGGCGAGCATGAGGATGCCGGCGGGGTCGCAGCCGCGGTCCACGAGCTCGACGACGCGGCTGATGAGCGTCTTGGTCTTGCCGGAGCCGGCGGGAGCCAGCACCCGCGCCGGCCCCTGCCTGTGCTCGACGGCGGCGCGCTGGGCGGCGTCCAGCCGGACGGCGTCGGGCTCGCGCGCGGGCCGGCCGGCGCCGGCGGGTCCGTGCGCGACCGCGGGTCCGTGCGCGAGCTCGTCGGCCACGGCGCCGGGCGTGACGGCGAGCAGGCGGCCGATGTCCTCGAGGTCGAGCGCGGCGGTCTCGCCGACCTGTGCGGGACGCGGGGCGAACGCCTCGGGTCCGAACGAGAAGCCCAGGCAGTACGGCAGGCCGCGGGCGAGCAGCGGGTGGACGAGGCGGAGCAGCACCGCGCCGGCTGTGGCCGCGAACTCGTCCGCCGTGCCGCCCCAGTACCACAGGCCGACTCCCGGCTCGCCCCCGAGCAGCGCCCGGCGCGGCTCGCCCGGGTCGTCCGCCCAGTCGCGCCGGGAGGCGAAGCGCACGCCGGGAGCGGCCGCCGCCGCGCGGCGCGCGAGGTCGCGGCGGCTCTCCGCCTGGAAGAACACCAGTCGCGGGCCGGGCGCCGGGATGTCGGGTGCGATCGTCATGGCGAGGACCCGCCGGGCGCTGAGGGGACGCGCCCGGCGGGGCACCGACGCTAGCAGCCGGAGGGCGCGAGGACGAGGGTGACGAGGGTGGACGTTGCGCGCGCGGCGGGTGGACGTTGCGCGGCGGGGCGGCGCGCGGGCGCGCGCCGCCGGAGGCGTCAGCGGAGCGCCAGGTACAGCGCCTCCGCGAAGCCGATGAGCTCGATGGTCTGACGGTGCCGCAGTTGGCGCGGGTCGGCGCACTCACCGAACCCCAGCCGGATGCGGTCGAGCGCGTCGGCGTCTTTGAGCAGACACAGGACTCGGAGGGCGCGCTCCGGCTCCGCCAGCCGGCGCGCCGGGTCGTCCGCGCCGGCGAGCTCGGCGGCGCGCAGCTCTGCGCCGCCGTCCGACAGGGAGTGTCTCTCGATGGCGAAGCGCGCGACCGCCGCGTCCGCGACGGAGAGCCCGTCGGTGAGGCCCAGCTCGTCGGCGAGCGCGACGCTGGCCCGCCCGTGCGCCGGCTCCACGCCGTCGCCCTCGCGCCCGATATCGTGCCAGAGGGCGGCGCTCAGGACGAGCTCTCGGTCGGCGTGCGGCCAGTCCAGTTGCTCGGTGAGCCTCTGGGCGTGGATGTGCACGCGCTGCGTGTGCCGCACCCCGTGCACGTGTGAGAAGTGGAGGAACCAGCGTGCGGGTACGTGGGGCGCGCGCCTCGCCCAGCGGGCGGCGTCCTCCTGGTCTCGATCCGTCATGGGGTCAGCTTACCCCGCGGCGGTGACGGATCAGGCGGTGGTCTCCTGCGCAGCCGTCGTCTCCGCCTCGTGCTCCTCCGCGTGGTCGAGCCACTCCATGTGCGACATGAACTCCGCGTCGCAGGTCGCACAGCGGAACTTCTCGTCCGGGAGCGTCTCATCGTGCTGGGTCTTGAGGTGGTGCTCGAGCGACTTGAGGGAGTCGAACTCGGCCGGACAATGCGGGCAGGGGTTCATCTGGAAGGACATGGCGGTTCCCTTCTCGGCAAGCGGTGCGGTCAACCCCCGACTCGGGGTTGGTGCGGGACTCGCGGTCCCGCGCAGGACGTCCTACCCGGGGGCGCCGGTATCGAAATCTGACTGGGCCGCTCCGATATCCGCGTGGAATCGCTGGGGCGGCGCGCGGGAGTCGATGCGATTCTTCGACAGTGCCGAACCGGTAGCCGTGTCTCTTGAGCCAGTGGATCACCGACGGCAGCGCGGCGACGTTGCTCTGCGACGAGGCGTGGAGCAGGTACAGCGTGCCCGGGTACGCCGCGGCGATCAGGCGCGTCGCGGGTCACGCAGACCGGCGGCTGGGCGTCCTCGTAGTCCACGTGCGCGAAGCTCCAGAAGACGGTGGTGTAGCCCAGGCGCCGCGCGAGCCTGAGCACGCGCGCTCGTAGGCGCCGTAGGCGGCGGAAGTACGCGCCATGCGCGTGCCCGTCGCGCGCCGCCAGGCGCGCGCGTGGACGCGAGCTGGCGGGCGAAGGCCTTCGGCCGGCCCGCCAGCGCCGTCATCCGCGCGTGCGACCACGTGTGGTCGCAGACGAGGTGCCCGGCGCTTGGCCATGCGGCGCGCAGCCCGGGTTGTCGCGCACCCAGCAGCCGTGAGCGAAGAACGTCGCCTTGACGTGGGCGCGTTCCAGCTCGTCCAGCAGGCTCCTGGTGGTGTCCGCCCTCCCAGCCCTCGTCGAAGGTGAGGTAGACGACCTTGTGCCGCCGCGGTCCGATCCAGATCGCGTGGCGGCGCGGCACCAGCCGCGCGGCCGAGCCCGGGATGCTCGGCCGCGCGTGCGCGCCGTGCGGGACGAAGAACCACTCGCCGCCCGCCCGCGCGCTGCGGCGGCGCGGCGCCGAGCACGAGCAGCGCGACCGCAGCCAGCGCCGCGGCGAGCGCCGCCGCAGCAGCAGCGCGCGCGGACCGGCCGGGCCTCGTGACTCCCACGCGCCCCTCCCTGCGCCGCACGCGATCTCCCCGCCGGCGGTATACCCGGGTCGCGCGCCGCGGCGCGGCCGTTGGTCTCACGCCGCGGCAAGGCGCCGGCGCGTCTCGCTCTGGTACGCTGGACCATGGCGCATGGACAGCGACCGCATGCGCGTCGTCGAGGGCGACATCACGCGGCTCGACGTGGACGCCGTCGTCAACGCCGCCAACAGCTCGCTGCTGGGCGGCGGCGGCGTGGACGGCGCCATCCACCGCGCCGCCGGCCCGGGCCTGCTGGCCGAGTGCCGCACGCTCGGCGGCTGCCCGACGGGCGAGGCGCGCATCACCGCCGGCCACGACCTGCCGGCGCGACACGTGATCCACACCGTCGGCCCCGTCTGGCGCGGCGGCAGCCTCCGGCGAGCCCGAGCTGCTGGCCTCGTGCTACACCGAGTCGCTGCGGCTGGCCGAGCAGGCCGGGGTGGAGACGATCGCGTTCCCCGGCATCTCCACCGGCGTGTACGGCTACCCCAAGGACGAGGCCTGCGCGGTCGCGGTGCGCGCGGTCGCCGACTTGGCTGGCCGCGCACGAGCTGCCGCGCGTGGTCACGTTCTGCTGCTTCGGCGCCGGCGACGCGGCGCTCTACCGGGCGCGGCTCGGCCTCACGGAGTAGCCGCGCCCTCCGCTGGATCCCCACGGTGACCGTGAGCCACGTCCCCGGGCGGCACGGAGCCGGCTCATCGCGTACCCTTGAGGAGCCATCCCCCGCGGCGGACGCCGCGAGCCGGGCATTCACCGAGAGATGGAGGCGGCTGTGGCAGGCGCCAAATGGAACGATTTCGGCAGTATCTGGAAGACCATCCGCGAGGTGGACGTCACCGCCATCCGTCGCGAGGCGGAGCACGACGTCGTCCTCGCCTGCGTCGGCGACCGGGAGGCCCTGAAGCAGGCTCACGACCTGCTGCTCAAGGGGCCCGACCTGTACCCGTCGCCGTTCGCCGCCCTCGGGTTCGTGCCGCTCGACCAGGTGCACGAGCGCGAGCGGCTCATCAGCGAGGCGGACCTGCTGGTCGTGATGCTCCACGCCGACGTGACGCTGGACGCCGCCGAGCTCGCCGGGCTCCAGCGGCTGGAGGCGCTCTCACCGCGCCGCCGGCTGCTGGTGCTCGTCGGTGAGCCGGCGGCGCCGGAGCGGAGCGTGCTGCGCCGGCTCGACGAGGGCCGCACGCTCGTCGTCCGGCCGCGAGCCGCGGACGCGCGCGACCGGCTCGCGGCGGCCGTGCTCGACGCCCTGCCGCCGGACCGCCGCCTCGCCGCCGCGCGCCGCGTCCCCGGCCTGCGGCCCCACTACGCGCACAAGCTGACGACCGAGGTCTCCCTCTCCAACGGGGCCTTCGTCATCGCCTCGGGCCTGCCGTCGCTGGTGCCCGTGCTCAACATCCCGATCGCCGCCGCGGACACCGTGGTGCTCACCAAGAACCAGGCGATGATGGTGTACCGGCTGGCGCTCGCCTTCGGGGCGCCGCCGGAGTTCCAGCGGCGGATGATCGAGATCACACCCGTCATCGGCGCCGCCGTGATGTGGCGGCAGGTGGCCGGCGGACTGGTCGGGCTCATCCCCGGCTACGGGATCGTGCCCAAGACCGCCGTCGCCTTCGCCGGCACCTGGATCACCGGCCGCGCCGCGGAGCTGTACTACTCCACCGGCTTCGTCTCCAAGGACGACCTGCGGCGGTTCTCCGAGGAGGCCATGGCCAAGGCCAAGGCGATGGCCGGGGACATGGCGCGCCGCGCCCGCGTGGTGCGCGACGGCGCGCAGCGCGCGGGTCGCGCGACCTCGCGCGTCCGCGACGGCGCCGGGCGGGTGCGCGCGGGCGCCGGCAAGCTGGTCCCGCGCCGGCGTGCCGGAGGCGCCGTCCGCGCGAAGGCCGTCCGCCGAGGCGCAGTCGACCCCCGGGTCCGGCGACCGGCCGGCTCGCCGCCTCCCGCGGACGGGAACGGAATAGACGCCGCGGTCAGGGGGTCGCGAGCAGGCCGCGGCGGGCGTAGACCTCCGCGGCCTCCCGCACCAGCGCGGCGCACAGCGGCGCCTGCGCCGCCTCCAGCCGCGCGGCGATGGCCTCGAGGCCGGCGGCCGTGGACCGGCCCGGCCGGAGCGCCTCGTAGATCGCCAGCACCTCGTCGTCGCGGCAGCGCGGTCAGCTCCGCCGCGCGCCGCAGGTTCTCGCCGAGCTGCGGGTTGCCGTGCGCCTCGGCGACCTCCGCCTGGTGGCGCAGCGTGTCCGGGTGGACGCGCAGGTCGGCGGGGGAGAGGTCGCCGCGCACGGCGGCCTCGAGCGTGATCTCCTCGATCGGCCGGCCGCTGAGGGCGCGCGCCGGACGAGGCGCCGACGCCCGCGCCGCGTCATCGCTCCACCTCCAGCTCCACGGGCGGCGCGCCGGGCACGCTCTCGCCGCGCTCGATGGCGACCAGCGCGACCACCTCGGCGTGGTAGCGCGCCTCGATGGCCTGGTCGGTGTAGGGGTTGCGCACCGGGCCGGCCGCTCGCCCTTCGCGTAGCGGCCGGCGTTGGCCCCGAGCTCGCGGTACATCTCCGGCGTCAGCAGCGGCGCGATGGAGAGCAGCTCGAGACAGGCCAGCGGCGCGCAGGCCCCTGCGGTGGATGAGCGCCGTGCCCTTGGCCTGCAGCCCGACGCCGACGCCGGAGCCGGCGAGCTCGGCGGCCGTCAGCCCGATCACGCCGAGGTCGACCGTGGACGGCACGCGCACGACGCGCGCCGACGCAGCCCTCCTCCTCGATGCCGGCGACGATCTGCGCCAGCGCCTCGCCGACCGGCAGGCCGGACATCGTGAACCACAGCTTGGTGGCGAGGGCCGGGGAGACGCCGATGCACACCTCGCGCGGGTCCGACGCCCGGCCGCGCCGCGCCGCGCTCGACGAGCCGGAAGCGGCCGGCGTGGCGGCTCCGGCGTGCCGGACGCGCCGGCGGCGTGCCGCGCCAGCAGGTCGGCGCGCGAGCGCTGCTGGCGGATGCGCGGCGATCTGCTCCCGGCGCGCCGCCGGCACCTCGTAGCCGGTGCCGGGCCCCTGGTAGTCGTTGGGGTCGGTGACCTTCGAGAGGCACGCATCTCCTCGTCGAAGATCGCCGCGGTCTGCAGGTAGTCGCCGGCGACCCGGGCGCGCCCCATGGCGAGCACGCGCCCGGCCTCCTCCTCGTAGCCGGTCGCCCAGAGGGCGCGGACCACGTCGAGGATCCCGAGTCTGCCGCTCCATGATCGCGTCGGACGCCGCCAGGACGGCCTGCGGGTCCGGCGGCGTGACGTCCTTGGAGCCCGCGGCCGCGACGACCTCGCGCCACGTGCGTCCGTCCGGTGAACGTCCGCCAGCCCCAGCTCGCGGTACACGGCCAGGCACGGCGCGCGCCGCCCGCTCGCGCACGGCGCGCAGCCGTCCTCGGTCACCGGCCGCAGCGCGCCGTCCACGCCCCAGTCGCGCTGCAGCACGAGGTAGTCGTCGAGGTCCTCGGCGTTGAAGTTGCTGGGGCCGAACATGTTGTCGTAGCGCTGGATCGAGCCGAAGCCGCTGAAGATGAAGTCCGAGCCGGCGAGGAACAGCGGCACGGTGTGCGCGGTGCGGCGCATGTCCGACTCGCTGACCAGCGCGTCGTTGCCCGAGCACGACTCGAGGTCGCGGAGCATGACCAGGAGGTTCTCGGCGAGCAGCTCGCGCATGCCGTCGGGCACGCGAGCCGACGACGCTGGCGCCGTCGATGCCGCCGTTCTGCACGCCCTGGGCGCCCATGGCGCGGGCGAGGGCGACGCAGCGCGACTCGAGGCTGAACATCGAGCGGCCCTCGGCGGCGCCCATCAGCGCCTCCGCGCCGCCGCCGCTCGTCACCCGCATCTTGAGCCCGCGCGAGGCGTAGGCCGAGCAGAGGAACGCCTTGGACCAGGGCGTGTCGTCGCCGTCGATGAAGACCTTCTCGGTGCCGTAGAGGCTGCACGGTCTCGGCGTAGGTGGTGAGGCCCCTGCAGGCCGAGCTCGAGCTCGAGGGCCTCCTCGACGGAGCACTGCGTGAGCGCGCCGGCGGCGCCGACCTGCGAGCCGATGAGCACGGCGAGGGCGTTGGACGGCGCGTCGGCGTTGACCGGCACCGTGGTCTCGACCTCGCGGAAGCCGTAGGCGACCGCGGTGGCCGCGTCGGCGGCGAGCAGCAGCGGGTCGTCGAGCCGGTTGGTGACGTGCGCCTGGTTGCTCGGCGTGCGGCGCACGCGCAGCTTGCTGACCGCCATCTGCAGCTCGACCGGGCGCAGGAGGGCGACGACGCGGGCGAGCTTCTCCGGCGTCGCCCCGGCGGCGAGGCGGACGACCTCCGCGCGCGGCGTGCGGGGTCGACGATCAGGCGGGCGAACGCGACGTCGTCGAGCGCGTTCGCCTCCTCGGCGACCGCCGGGTCGAGGCCGCGCGCGGCGATGAAGGCGTCGATGAGGTCGAAGTCCGCGGCCGCGTGCCGTCGAGCTCGAGCGACGCGGCCGTCCGCGTCGAGCGCGACGGAGGGCTCGGGGTCGTTCGCCGAGGCGAACGCGACGAGCCCCGCCTCGTCGTCCCGCTGCGCGAAGCCGTCGAGATTGACCGGCCGCTTGTCCAGCGCCTCGAAGCGTCCGAGCCGGGGCGGCTCTTCGCCGGCCCCGCCCCGTCTCCGCCGCTCGCTCTCCGCGAGTCTCACGTCCGCGTCGCGCATGCCTCGATACTACCCAGCCCGGGGTGGCATGCCAAAGGTCCACCGGGCACCGGCGTCGTCACCCTGTGCGGGCGCGGCGGGCGGGAGTAGGTTGCCTGCCGGCCGCTCTGAATCGAGGTACCTCACAGGTACCCGAGCGAGTCGCGCGGAGCGGACCGGCATGCCTTTCAGGTACCTGCCAGGTACCTCATTTCCGAGGAGGTGCGGATTGACCAAGGTCCTCAGGTGGGGCTGCAACCTGGGCGTCAAGATCCCGAGTCGCATCGCGCGGGCGACGAGGCTCACGCACGGCCAGCAGGTGACGGTCACCCTCGAGAAGGGCCGCATCGTGGTCGCTCGAGCCGCTCCCGCACGTCCTCACCCTGGAACGGCCTGCTCGGGGTGTGCTCGACGGCGGATGGATGCGGGAGCGAGCTGGACTGGCGCCCGGCGGTGAGGGCGAGGGGCCGGGCTCGCGGGGCTGGCGGATGGGTCTCCGCCCGGCGGCGGAGCCTCGCGTCCGGCGCCGTGACGCCGGCTCGGCGGCAGGACGGGATCCTGATCGTCTGCCGATCGTCGCCGCCGCGAGAGGCTACCCAGTCGGGATCGTCATCCCGCCCGGTCGTCGCCGGGCGGTGGCCGACCCGGTGAGCCGCATCGACCGCGGCGCTGCCCCGTGGGTTCTGGCCGGCTGAGGGCGACGTCGACCGCACGCTGTCCTGACGGCCTGCCGCCGGTCGTGACGGGACGTCGCGCAGCTCGTCGCGATCGCCCGGGCGTATTCGGCGCCTCGAGCAGCCGACCGCGATGCACGGGCGACATGAGCATCGCGAACGCTGCCGGGGGACGGAGAGCCGGCGGCGCGAGAACCGGCGCCAGGCCGGAGGGCATGCGGCGGCACGAGGAGCCGACGTTCGGCTACGCCGTCGAGGTCCCGGCGGTGTTCGTGGCGCTCGTGAACACCGTCGACCCGCTCGCGCGCATGCTGCGCGGGGTCAACGAGCTGGAGCTGGACGAGGAGAGCAAGCTCACCGGCAGCTGGCCCCTCGGGTTCGCCGACCCTGAGGTCGTGGGCGACCTCGGCGGCGACCACACCGAGCCGCTGCGGCTGCTCGAGTTCGACGTGCTCGGCCGCGACGACCCTGTCGGCGAGGCCCAGATCGAGCAGATGCGCGAGCAGATCCGGGACGCGCTGCCGCAGGCGCTCGCGGCCGCCGGGCTGCCGCGCTTCGACTTCCGCATGGTCCACGAGGTCCGGCTGGGAGCCATCGACGCGCTCGCCTTCGAGTACGAGTGGGCCGGTCCCAGCGAGAGCAAGAAGCTGCGCGACCGCGGTCTGGTGGTGTGGGCGCCGACGCCCACGGCCATCTACCAGGTCTACTATCACTGCCCGTCCCAGGTCTGGGACGCGTGGCTGCCCGAGCTCGAGAAGATCCTCGAGTCGTTCGAGCTCATCGAGCGGCGGGAGCCCGAGCCGCGGCCGCGGCCCGAGGGGTAGCGGGCGAGAGCGGCGCGGCCGCGGCCGACTATTGGTTTTCTCGTACGTCCGTCGCTGTCTGTCCAGGCTACGGAGCGGTGCCCCCAGTCATAGGACATTCGTCTACTGCGGCTCAAGGGTCGTCCCGCACGCCCGACAGGAAGACTGACGCCGTTCGACACCACCGCCGCCGGCGCCGCGCCCGGAGTCTTCCTCGAGTCCTGGAGGTGCCATGAAAGGCATATCGCTGTCGTCGGTCATCCAGGTCATCAACCTGGAGAAGCAGTCGTGTGACATCGAAGCGCGGGTCGACGATCAGCGTGGGCAACTGCACTTCCGGGACGGCGCGCTCGTGGATGCGATGGCCGACGGGCTGGCGGGAGAGGACGCGGCCTACCAGATCCTGACCTGGCAGGACCCCGAGTTCGAGGTGAGCACTGAGGACTCGCCGCGCGACCGCATGATCGAGGCCGACCTCACGCAGATGCTGCTTGAGCTCGCGCGGCGCCAGGACGAGGAGCTCGAGGAGTCCGCGAGGAGTGCGGCGGCTCAGGACCCGGCGCCGCCGGTCCTCGGGCCGCCGACGCCGCCGCCGCTGGAGCAGCGGGCGCCCGGGAACGGGTCGCCCGAGGCCCCTGCGGCGCCGGTCCTCAAGGCCGTGCCCGAGTCGGCGCCCGTGGGGGCGGCGACGGCCGTGACCGGGCCGGCCTCGGCCGCGCCCGGGCCGTCCGAGCCGGGCGACGCCGCGATCGGGCCGTCCGCGCCGTCCGGGCCGGCCGCCGCCGCGCTAGGCTCGTCCGCGCCCGCGTCTCCGCCGCTCGGTTCGGCGCCCGCGCCGTCCGGGCCGGCTGCGCCGCCCGCCGCGCTCAACGCCGCGGGTCTCAGGCGGGTCGTGCAGATCGCCCAGGACGGCATCGGCGACGCGTTGCTCTCGGTCGACCTGTTCTCGAGCGCCGACGGCACGTCGTATGTCGGCGTCAACAGCCAGCCGGCCGTCTGCGCCCTGGTGAACCAGGTCACCGAGCGCATGACGTGGGCCTTCGAGAAGGGCGGCCTGCCGCCGCTCGGCCGGTACTACACCGCCGAGCTGGCCGGCTCGCGCATGCTGCTGGTGGCGCCGTGCGGCGGCCTCCAGCTCAGCCTCATCGTGGACACGAGCCGCGTGCAGCTTGGACTGCTGCTCAACGTGGTGCTGCCCGAGGTGCTCGTCGCGCTGGAGGAGGTGAGCCCTCGATGAAGGTGTTCACGGCATCCGGCCTCGAGGGCTCGACCACGTGCTTCCGGCGGTTCCTGAGCGCGGTCCAGACCTACCAGGTGGACGTCGGCGTGCTCCTCGGAGACCTGACCGGGCGCAAGGTCGTGTCGGTGATCAAGAAGGGACCGTCCACGTGGGAGGTGCCGCTGGACGGCAAGGTCCACGAGGTCGACTCCGCGGCTGCCCTGGCTCAGCTCACGAGGCACATCGTCGACCAGGGCGACTACTGGCTCGAGCAGACGCCGGAGGAGTACGAGCACCTGCGCTCCAGCCCCGCGCTCGTCGAGCTGTACTTCAAGTCGCTGGTCAGGGAGCGCATCCAGGACTGGCTGACCCTCGCCGACGAGAAGCTGGGCTCCGGCGGGCCCCCCGTGTTCGTCGCGCCCGGCAGCGGCGACTGGCGCATCATCGACGAGCTCTTCGAGCACGGCCGCAGCCTGCTGCCCGTGCGACGACCGCATCGTGGAGATCGACGGCTATCAGATGCTGACCTCCTCGTCGAGCGGTCCGACGGAGTGGGAACTGGTGCGCGAGATGGACGACCGCAAGCTGCACGAGAAGCTCCTCGCGCTGTGCTCCGGCATCGGCGATCCGGACTTCGCGATCTTCAACCTGCAGGCCGCCAGCAAGGCGGCCCAGCGGATCGTGAAACGCTTCCAGCCCGTGCTGCGGTTCGGTGGGGTGGCGCCGGGCAACGGCGGCGGCGCCGGCAAGCAGGGCCGGACGCTGGAGCTGAGCCCGCGCAGCTCGATGGTCGAGGACGCCCCTCCGACGCTCTTCGGCGTCCTGGTGCAGCTCGAGGGCGGCGAAGTGAAGGACCACATCTTCACGGAGGCCTGACGGCCGCGGGCTGACCCAGCCGCGGCCCGGCCGCGGGCCGACACCAGCGCGCGGCCCGACGGCCGCGGGGCGCCGCCCGCGCCGCCCGCGTCCCGCCGCCCGAACGGCGCCGATTCCAGTCTGAGCTTCCCACTGCCGAACACTGTCACACGGCGTCCTTCCGAGTGTCTTCGGGTAGGGACGCCGTGGAGGCGGGGACGGCAACGGAGCGGGGGGCGTCGTGGTCAAGTGGATCGGCATCGTGGGCTGGGTCGTGGTCGGGGTCGGCATCTTCCTGGGCTTCTACTACCTGGGAGAGGATGTGGAGAAGTCACTCGCCATCGTCACCGTGCTCTCGGCGGGCTTTGAGGGTGTGACCGGCTGGGTGCGGCACTACCTCTTCTGGCGGCAGGACTCCAAGCGCCTGGGCTGGGAGACCGACCGGCCCGACTGGATGTGGGAGGTCGGGTTCGCGAACCTGGCCTTCGGCTTCATGGCGCTGCTGGCGGTGTTCGCGGGCTGGGGCGTCAAGGCGCAGGCGCTGGTGCTGCTCGGGTACGCCCTGTACCTGTTCCAGGCGGCCATGCTCCACCTGTACCGGTATCTCACCGACGAGATGCGGTCGCGCGCGAGGCTGTACCGGGCCGTCCTGCTCACGCTCGTGATGGTGGGGATGATGACGTTCTTCGCCGTGTACGCGCTGCTGGCCTAGGAGGAGACGGACGATGAGGACGAGACGGAGCACTCGGCTGGCGGCCGCCGGGCAGGCGCGGCGATGCTCGTGATCGCGCTGGCCGTGGCGCTGGCGGCGGCCGCCGGGTTGTGGCGGCGGCCGGCGACGACGCCGGTGGGGACGCCGCTCCCGCGGCGAGCGGCACCGCGAGCGCAGCGGCGAGCCCCGCGGCGAGCCCGGCCGCGAGCGGCGCGCCGGCGCCGAACGTGATCCAGCAGGCGCCGGTGCAGCACGTCAAGGCCGGCGACATCGAGATCGGCTATCGCACCATCGGCCCGTTCGGCGCCGCGGCCGACTCGACGCCGCTGCTCCTGGTCATGGGCAGCAGCGGCACCATGGACATGTGGTCGCCCGAGTTCGTGAGCGACCTGGCGCAGGGGCGCGAGGTGGTCGTCTTCGACAACCGCGGCATGGGGGAGACGACCGACCCGGGCGGCGCCGTACCAGTTCTCGCAGCTCGCCGACGACACCGCCGGGCTCATCACCGCACTCGGCAACGACTCGATGGACGTGCTCGGGTGGTCGATGGGCGGCATGGTGGCCATCGACCTCACGGTGCGGTACCCGGAGCTCGTCAGCAGGCTGGTCAGCTACGCCGGCAGCGCCGGCGGCCCCAAGGCCGTCCCGATGAGCAAGAAGACCCTGGCCGTGATGACCGACATGTCCGGCTCGGTGGAGGAGCGCGGCATGCGGCTGCTCACGCTGCTCTTCCCGCAGGCGTACCGCGACGCGAACCCCAGGTACTACGAGAGCTTCCCGCAGACGACCGAGCAGATGTCCGCCGCGGCGATCGAGCGGCAGGACCAGGCGATCGGCGAGTGGAAGGGCGTGTGGAGCGGCCTCAAGGGCATCTCGTGCCCGACCCTGTTCATCACGGGCGCCGAGGACGTGATCGAGCCGCCGCAGAACGCGAAGCTGATGGCGGCGGCGGTGCCCGGCGCCGAGCTGGAGGTCGTCCCCGGCGCCGGCCACGGCCTCATGTACCAGGACCCGCAGAAGCTGGCCGGCGTGGTGATGGACTTCCTCGACCAGTAGAGGCGCGGCGCCGGCGGAGCCGAGAGGCGGCCGCCGGCGCCGGCCGGGCGCGGCCGGAGCGCGGGGCCGGTAGACTGGGTGGTGACACACCTACCCAGGAGATTCGGTATGACCAACGACCAGGACGCTACGCCGGCGCAGCCGCCGGAGGACTTCCAGGAGTACTCCGACGCGCGCTTCGGCTTCAGGGTGCAGATGCCCAAGCGCTTCAAGATCCTCCCGGCGACCATGGACCCGCTGGCGCGCATGATCCGTGGCCTCGACGAGATGTCCGAGGAGGAGCAGGCCAAGCTGCAGCCCCGCATGCCGGTCGGGTTCTGGGACCCCGAGGTGATCGGGCAGCTCGAGGACGGGCAGATGCAGCCGCTCCGCCTCTTCGAGTACGACGCGCTCCGCGGCGGCGACGAGGCGATCGACGAGGCGCAGGCCGCGCGCATGTGGGACGAGATCCAGGAGTTCCTGCCGCAGAACCTCGCCGGCACGAAGATGCCGGGGTTCACGTACCTCGGGACGCGCGAGACGAAGCTGGTCCGCTGCGCGCGCTCTCGTTCGACTTCACCTGGGACGGCCCGCGGCCGGGTCACTACGGCGGCGACCACGTGCGCGTCGTGTGGGCGATGAGCTACACGACGATGTTCCACGTCTACCACCACTGCTCGGGCGACGAGTGGGAGGCGCGGCTGCCGGAGCTCGAGGCTGTGCTCGCGTCGTTCGAACTGCTGAAGCAGAGCGAGGTGGACAAGGAGGCGGCGCGGTCGGCCGTGGCGTTCGCCGCGTACCAGGCCGCGAAGGAGAAGGGCGAGCCGGAGCAGGCCGCGATGATGGCGGCGCAGGCGGCCTACGAGGCCGCGGCCGAAGCGGAAGGCGCTGGCGCGGATGCTGAAGACGACCGAAGCCGAACGCGCTGCGGCCGGCGACGCGGACGACGCCTGACGAGCCGATCGCGGAGCCTGCGGGCCGGCTGAAGGGTCACGCGGGCGCGGTGCTCGCCGCGGCATCGGAGGCCCGAGGTGGTGCGTCAGCGAGGAGCACCACCAAAGTACGTCCAACAGTCCTATGGGGTGTTCAGACGTGCCTTTGGTGGTGCCAGGGCTCAACGCACATGCCTTGCCCCGACACACATGTCGGCTCCGCGCCGGCTCGGGCGAGGACATTCCGGTGGCCGAAGGTCGCATGACAGTCTGCATGCTTGACAGCATGCGATCATCCACCACACAATGCTTGCACAGGGCTGTCGGCCAGCCGATACTCGCCCCATGGAAGCAGGAGCCGTCATGAGCCAGACGCCGACCAGGCCGGTGCAGGTCCGCCTGCCGGAGGCCGTGGACGACTTCCTCACCGAGCTCGCTCGCGAGCGCGGAGAGAGCAAGACCAGCGTGGTCATCGAGGCGCTCGACTGCCTGCGGCAGCAGGTGCTCGAGCGCCGCATGGAGGCCGGGTACCGCGAGCTGGCCGGCGAGCAGACCGGCGGGACTGGGGAGCCGCCGGCGAGCGGGACGCCGTCGTCCGCGCCGCCCTCGCCGCGTCCCTGCCGGTCATCCCCGACTGACGTGCACGTGCGCCGCGGCGACGTCTGGTGGGTGACGTTCGAGCAGCCCGTGGGGCGCCGCCCGGTGCTCGTCGTCCAGAACGACGTCGGCAATCGGCATGCTCCGACGACCATCGTCGCGCACGTCTCGGCGACGCCGCGGCGGGACTATCCGTTTCTCGTGGCGCTCGGCGCGGAGCTCGAGAGGCCGTCCTGGGTGCACTGCGAGACGCTCAGCACGATCCCGGTCGCGATGCTGGAGGAGCGACTCGCCGTGCTCTCGCCGGTCGCCATGGCGCGCGTCGACGAGGCGCTCAGGAACTCCCTGGCGCTCGGCTGACCTCGCGCCGGCGGCCGGGCCGCCGAGGGGCCGTCAGCGCAGCTCGCCGGCGGCCACCGCGGTCACCCAGCGGTCCCAGCGCCGCTCGAAGAGGGCGCGCTGGCGCTCTCGGCGCTCCGGCGGCAGCGTGCTCGAGGTGATCGACCGCAGCGCCACCTGCTTCAGGTCCCTCAGGCTGAGCCGCCACGAGAGGTACGCCATCGCGAAGTCGTCGCTGAGCCCGCGGGTGCCGAAGATCGAGGGGTCGTCCAGCCCAGCGCGATCCGCGCCCCGCGCCGCAGCCAGCCTCTGGCCGGGTGGCGGCGCAGGTCCGGCACGTAGCGCAGCTCCTGGTTGCTGACGGGGCAGACCTCGAGCGTCACGCCGGCCGCGCGCACGCGGTCCTCGAGGCCGGGGAAGAGGTCCATGTTCAGGCCGTGGCCGATGCGCAGGGCGCCGAGGTCGAGCGCGTCCTGGACGTTGGTGTCGGCCGCCGAGAGGCTCTCGCCGGCGTGCAGGTAGAGCGGCACGCGCGGCAGGGTGGTCAGCACGGGAGCGTAGAAGCCGTTGGTGTTGCCGCCGTCCTCCTCGCCGACGATGTCGAAGCCGTGGAGGATGCCCGGGGCGGCCGCCTCGAGCGCGCGCTGGCGCGCGAGCTGCTCGGCCGCCTGCTCCAGCGTCGCCCCGCGCCACGTGCACAGGACGATCCGCAGGCCGAACGCCGGGGTAGCGGGCGCGCACGCCTGCGAGCGCGCGCCGGTATGCGGCGAGCACGCCGAGGTCCTCCACAGTGCCGCCGTCCGGCAGAGTCAGCGCGTCCATCCCCGTGTGGATCTCGACGAACTGCACCCCGTCGCGCGCCAGCACCAGGAACGAGTGGCGGTAGTAGTCGATGAAGACCGGCCGGTACGAGACGAACGCGTCCATGCGCTGGAACACGGCCTCGAACTCCCGCCAGATGTCCGGGACCGACTCGTCCTCCGGCCGAACGTGATGAGCCGCAGCAGCGTGCGGTGCGGGTGGGTCACGGTGCGCTCGAACTCGGCCGCCGAGAGGAACCCGGCCGGCGCGTCGCCCTGCGGGAAGACCATCAGCTGCCCGCGCACCCACGTCTCGCTCGCGGGGCCCCAGTACACGTAGGTGTGCGGCTCGGTGAAGGCTCGGCGGACCACCCACTCCGCGTGCCGATGCCCGTGGCGTGCACGTGCAGCAGGCCGCCCTTGGGCATGGCGCGCAGCGCGCGGAAGAGGTCGGAGCGGCGCAGCTCGCGGCGGAAGGACCGGAAGGTGGTGGTGAACGGCCGGTCCGGGTCGTCCGCGTAGCGCGCGAGGAAGCGAGTGCGGGCGCGCGCGAGGACCGAGTGAGGCCGCGCGCTCGCGCGCGCAGAGGTCGCGGCTGCGGCCGCGGCCCGCGGGGCCGTCGCCGCCTGTGCGCCGTCCGCGCCGTCCGCGCCGAGCCGGCGCCACGGTCACGGCGCCGAGCCGCAAGCGGCCAGCACGAGCGCCGCGAGCAGCAGGCCCGAGGCAGCGCCCTGCCGATCCGTCGTGTCCGGTGTGTCGCTCAGCATCGTCCTCCTCCAGTATCGGCAGGGCGACGCTGAAGGCGCAGTCCGCCGCAGCTCCGCCTCCCTCAGCGACTCGCTGCGTCACGCCGGGCTGACGGCTACTCCTCCGGCAGCCCCGCCGCCAGGCCCTCGATGCCCAGCACCTGGCGCAGGCGGTCGTAGCGGCGGCGCTCGAGCCTCTCGATGCCCGGCTTGCCGCTGGTGGGGGCGTAGAAGATGCCGTCGTAGGAGGGGTCGCCGTCGGCGACCTCGTTGGACGAGGTGATGGCCTTGCGCAGCGCCGACAGCATCGGCGTGGGGTCGCGCAGCAGGAGCATGCCCTCGGCGTCGGCCTTCTCGAGGCCGGTGCGGTGCAGGGCGCGGCCCCAGAAGGTGACCAGCCAGGCCGCGCACACCACCGCCACGTAGGTGAGCACGGCGATGACGACCACGAACACGACGACGACGATGGCTCCGCCGCAGTCGTCGGCGTCGCCGCAGCCGTCCAGGTCGCCGCAGCCGTCGCCGCAGCCGAACACGCCGGCGTTGGCGCAGCCGTCGACCCAGCCTCCGCTGCCGTCGCCGTCGGCGAGCGTGCCGCCGGCGGCCTCCTTCTGCCGCCCTTGAGCGACTGGATCGAGCGCAGGTACTTGAGCGGCCCCATGAGCGCGGCGAGACCGGTGCCCACCATGATGTCGCCGCGCGTGATGCGCGCGATCAGCGTGGCGACCACGGCCTGCTGCTCGGCCCGCGTGAAGCTCCTTGAACAGCCCCGCGGTCACCCCGATGACCGGGTTCTTGCGCGTGGCGCCGATGGCGCAGGCGTTGACGCTGGGCACGTCCAGCAGCAGGAGCGCCGGCGGCTCGGGCATGCCGCCGGCGATGGCCATCTCCTCCACGGCGCGGACCAGCCCTCGGTGCTGTCCGCTCGAGCTCCGCCCCGGAACTGGCTGCGCACCCAGTGCTCGGCGTTGGCGATCTGCGCGTAGGCGGCGATGCCCCCGACGAGGAGCGCGAGCCCGAAGGCCGCCGCGAGCACGACCCAGAAGGCGCCCCAGTACCCCGCCGGGCCCCAGAACAGCCCGATGAGCGACCCGGGGACGGCGATGAAGGCGAGGGTGAGCAGCGCCGCCGAGCCGATCACGAAGGCGGTGACGAAGACGACGAAGCGGACGCGGTTGCGCTCGACCCGCACTCGCAGCGACTCGAGGCGGAGCGGCCTGGGGCGTTTGGGCGGCTTGGGCTCGGACCCCGTCGTCACCCGCCCTCCTTGTCCCCGTGTGCCTGCCGCGGAGACAGTAGCACTCCGCGAGTCGCTCCGGGGAGTGCCGGCCGGGCGGCGGGGCGCGCCCCAGCTCATCACTCCTCTCCGCTCCTCCGCGCTCGCCGTCCCGTCCCCCCGCGCTCGCGTCGTCTCACCCACTCCTAGCTTGCCATGGCGGCTCTCGGTCACTCGCTCCTCGCGCGCGGCACGCGCCCCCCCCGGCCGACCGCGCCCGCCACCCGCGCCGCGTCACTCTCTCCCCTCCCCCCGGCCCCCCCGCCCCCCCCCCCCCCCCCCCCCCCCCGGGTGACACCCTCAGGGAGCGGCTCAGGGAGCGAAGAACTCCCGGAGCACGTCGAGGACCGCGGCCGCCTCGTCCGGCGCCAGCGCGCCGAGGCGCTTCGCCAGGCGCGCCTTGTCCACGGTGCGCAGCTGATCGATCGCGACCTGCCCGTCCCTGCCGTCGACGTGGACGGGCACTCGCGACGGGTACGGCCGCTGCGCGGTGGTGAGAGGCGCGACGACCACTGTGCGCACGTAGCGGTTCAGCTCGTCGGGCGAGACCACGACGCACGGCCGTGACTTGCGGATCTCGCTGCCGATGGTGGGGTCCAGGTTCACGACGAAGACATCGAAGCGCGCTACCTCCACTCCCACGACTCCTCGTCGAAGGAGGTGAGCGGCGTGCCGGAGTCGAGCAGGGCGTCGTCGCCACGGCTCGCCATCTCGCGGAAGGCCTCGGCCCAGCCCCGACGCGGAGCCGCGGGGGAGGAGATCACGAGGGCGCCGTCGCGGACTGTCATCTCGACGTCACCGCACAAGCCGGACTCCTCGAGCAAGGCTTTGGGGATGCGGACGCCCTGTGAGTTCCCGATGCGGATGATGTGTGTGCGCACGCGGCCTCCTTGATGTGATTACATTGTAATCACATGGGCGCGCGCGCAACGGGCGTGGGGTTGGGGCCGTCATGGTTACAGCGTCCCGGTCCGGTCCTCGGGCGTCTGCGGAGTCGCGGTCTCCCGGGTCACGATCGCCTTGCTGCGAAGTGGACGTTAGGGCTGTGCTGCGCCTGCCGGGCGCAGCGGGGGGGGGGAGTGGGGGGGAGGGGGGGAGAGGAGGAGTGGGGGAGGAGGGGGAGTAGGGGAGGGTTCCAGAGAGGGGAGAGTGGGAGGGGGTGTACTTGGTTGACGAGGAATGGGGTTAGGGGTGGGGAGCAGGAGACGGCCGAGGTCATAGGAGACAGGGATGCTGGCTAGTCGTGTATAGGCCGCCGGCCTCCGCGCTCACGCGCAGACGGGCCCGAACGCGCACATGCGGCACAGGCCGCTCTCCCGGCGCTCGAAGGCGGCCTTGTCAGCGCGATGTTGTGGTCGGGGTCGGTGAGCAGGGCGCGCATCTGGGCGACGCCGGCGCGCACCGTGCCGGCGCACGCGTCGCGGAAGTCGTCCAGGGTCGCCGGGGTCGCGCCGCAGCCCGGCGAGACGGCCGGCGCCGGCGGCTCGACCGGCTGCGTGGCGCCGGCCGTGACGTACTCCAGGGAGCCGCGGACCCCGAGGCCGCCCTCCGCGGCCGCCCGCGCGAGTTCCGGGTACGTCTCGAGCGCCCACCACATCTGCAGCAGCACCTGGACCGGCTGCGTCTCGTCCGCGCGGCCCGTCTTCCAGTCGACGACGTGCAGCACGCCGTCCGACACGTACGCGAGGTCCGGCGCGGCGAACACCTTGATGCCGCCCCACGCGAAGCTCGCGAAGTCCGGCACCTCGACGCGGCCCTCGTCGCGGCGGCTGTGCAGGCGCTCCCAGTGGGAGGTCGCCAGCAGGCCCCGCATGCTCGGGCCGGCCTTCTCGTTGAGACGGTCGGTCTCCGGCTGGGTGTCCTGGCCCTGGTAGATGGACCGCAGCATGACGACCTTGCTCGGCCGCTGCTCGAAGGCCACGCGGCCGTTCTGCGAGCGGCTCCACGCCTGTCGCAGCGCCGCGCGCGTGCGGACTCGAGGTCTTCGGCGGCCGGCAGGGTCTGGCCGGCGCGCGCGGCCGCCTCGAGCTCGCGCGCCCGCACGTCGACCTGCTGCCCCAGCAGCGCGTCGAGTGACGTGAGCTTGCCCAGGCGGTACGCCACGCGCGCCTCGGTGGGCGCGTCGTCCAGCCAGCCGTTCCAGCCGAGGTAGTACTGGTAGAAGTACCCGCGCGGGCACTGGTCGAGCTTGCGCTGCCGGCTGATGGACCAGCTGAACTCAGGGTATGGCCGGATTCGAACGTCATGCCGCTTGCACCTCCTCCACCAAGCCTCGATCCACTCCATGTCCGGCCAGATGGTCTCCGTGGCCAGACCGGTCGGCAGGGAGACGACCCACGTCACCCGTCTGCAGGGAACAGCTGTACTGCCAAAGGCTCCTCCGATGGTAGACGACAGGACGCCGGATGCCGACTCGCGCCGCGCGCTCCTCCACTCCGCGCCCCTCCGCCGCGAGCCGGTCTCGGCTGGATGAGTGAGTGTACGGGAGGGGTCGGACGGAAGGACGCCGGTCGGGGGCGGGGGGTGGGGTATGCACGTGTGGCGCACTGTGTTCGCGTAGATACATTGGCTACATCTGGGGGGATGACCCGCCCGATCGCTCGGATGTAGAGCCGATGGCTATCCGCGTTCAGAGTGCCCCTGCCGCGACCACCCCTGCGGACGCCGGCCCGTAAGGCCGTCCGGCGCCTCGAGCCTGACGACGCGCTACTCCAGCGTCGGGCAGTCGAGGCGGGACGCCGGGCAGCGGGCCCGGGCCGGCGTCCCCAGCACCAGGTTGATGACGCAACCGACTCCCCATCCCACGGCCACGCCCGACGACGTCGAGAGGGAGATGCGCCCCGGTGTAGACGCGGGCGAGGGCGACGAGCCCGACCACCGTCCACACGAGGATGCGACCGGTCCGGCCCAGGTACGGGCTCGCGACGGTGGCCATGGCCGCGATCACGGCCGCGTGGCCCGAGGGGAACCCCTGGCCCATCTGCACCGCGCCGTGGATGACGACGCCGTCGAAGTACTCGGCCGGCCGGCCCCGCTCGACCACACGCTTGACCATCTTGGCGAGCACCCAGGCTGAGCCGCCGGCCAGCACCACGAGGCCGGCCAGGCGCGGGCGACGCGCAATGAGCGCGAGCACGCCCGCGGCGAACACCGCGGCGAGGGCGCCGGCCTGCATCACCGGGATCAACAGGTAGTCGAACTGCGCGGGGAGGCCGTTCACCGCAGCGAAGACGCGGCGCTCGGCCTCGTACGCTGGTCGCCCATGCTGAGCGCAGCGGTCAGGACGAGATCGCCGCGGCGAGCGCCGCCTGCCACGCGTAGCGGAGGCGGCGCTCGCGCACGGGGACGCAGGCGCCCGCGGATGTGCCGGGCGGCGGTGCGTCGGCTGCCGGGGCCTGGTCCGTCATGGCTTCCTCATCATCCGGGTGCCGGTCGCGGGGTGCCGGTCTGCCTCTGCCATTCCCCGGCCCGGGAGGCGCTAGCTGTTGCGCCGCGTCGACGGCAAGACGATTTGCTCCCTCGGGGCTGGGGAGTGTCCTGAAGAGGACCGGACCAACGATTCCCGCGCGGAGCGGCGCCTGCGCGAGGTGACCACCATGAACCGACCGGCTGCGCGAGAGGACCAGGGGCTCGACTCGTCTTCCGGGTCCACGCGCGGCGCCGGTCCGCCCGGCCGCGGCGCCGTCCACCTCATGAACACCGTGACTGCCACCGGCGCGGCGCTCGTCGCCGCGACCTACCCACGTACCTCGTCGTCTCCGCGGGCGCCCTGATCGTGGGTGTGATCGCCATCGGCGCCTACCGCTACTGGCCGCGGCGCAGGCCGGCGGCGCCGCCGAGGGCCGGCGGACCGCCGAGATCGACGAGCCGCCGGCCGAGAGACACGTGCGCACGCCGTCAGACGTGCTGCAGCCTCATCGTCGGCGTGCTCCTCGTGCTCCTCGGGCTGCTGGTCGCCACCGGCGCGTCCAATACCCTCGTCGGCTTCGAGCGCGACCTCATCAACGCCTTCGACGCCCTGCCCGAGGCGGTCGCGCGCATCCTCTACTCATCTTCCAGCGCGATCGCCTCGCTGATCCCCGCCGCGGTCGGCGTCGTCGTCGCTGTGGCAGCCGCAGGTACCGGCTGTTCGGCATGCTCGTCGCGGCGGCCCTGTGGCGCAGTCGCTGCTGGCGGTGCTGAACGAGCCGTCGTGGAGCGCTTCGGCCAGCCCGAACTGCTGGCCGCGGTGGAGCGCCCCGACTGGGCTGCGCGACGTGGCCTCCATCGACTCGGACTTGGATCGCCGGCATGGTCGCCGTCGTCGTCCTCGGCTCGCCGTGGATCAGCCGGCGCATGGCGGCGCGCCGGGCTGGATCACCGTGGTCGTCGCCGTCGTCTTCCGCGCCGTCGCCGGCAGCGACGCGCCGACTGGACCTCGTGCTGGCCATCGGGCGCCGGCGTCGTCGGCGGCTCCGCGGTGCTGCTCGCGTTCGGGGCGCCCAACAAGCGACCGCGCGGCCCGGCCGTCGTCGACGGCCATGGCCCGGGCCGGCGTGCCGCTCGCCAGCTGGACCGCGCCGGCGTCGACGCCCGCAGCTCCACCCCCTACTTCGCCGACACCGAAGACGGCCGCGCGCTGTTCATCAAGGTGCTGGGCCGCGACGAGCGCAGCGCCGACCTGATGTTCCGCATCTACCGGTTCCTGCGCGTCAAGGACGTCGGCGACCGCGGCCCCTTCACCTCCCTGCAGCGCATGGTCGAGCACGAGGCGCTCGTCGCGCTGTACTCCAGCGACATCGGACATCCTGACCCCGCGGCTGGTGGTCACCACCAACGTGGGCGACGACGGCTTCCTGCTCGCCTACGAGCGCACCGCCGGCGACTCCCTCGACCGCGTGGACGACGAAGCCATCACCGACGAGGTGCTGCCGAGCATCTGGCAGGGCGTGGCGCATGATGCGCAGCCGCCGCATCGCCCACCGCGACCTGCGCCTGGCCAACGTGCTGCTGGCGCCGGACGGCGGCCCTGGCTCATCGACTTCGGCTTCGCCGAGATCGCCGCCACCGACCAGATGCTGGACACCGACGTGGCGGAGCTGCTGTCGTCGACCGCCCTCAAGGTGGGCGTCACCCGGGCGGTCGACGCGGCGATCGCCGTGATCGGCAAGGCCGCGGTGGCGAGCGCCGCGCCGCGCATCCAGCCGCTCGCGCTCAGCACCGCGACGCGCAAGTCGCTGACGGCGCGCAAGCCGCTCTGCGACGAGCTGCGCAAGTACGCCGGCGAGGCGAGCGGCGCCGGCGACGTCGAGCCCCAGGACCTGCAGCGCATCAAGCCGCGCACGGTGCTCGTCTTCATCTCGCTCGCGCATCGCCTTCTACCTGCTCATCCCGCAGCTCGCCGACGTGAGCGGCGTGTGGTCCAAGCTGAAGGCAGCCGACTGGACGTGGGCGCTGTACGCGCTCGGCGCCTCGGCGCTCACCTACGTCGGCGCCACGATCGGGCTGCTGGGCGCCGTGCCGGGCCGCATCCCCTTCGCCGGCACCTTCGCGACCCAGCTTGCCGGCTCGTTCGTGAACCGCATCATGCCGGCGCGCGTGGGCGGCATCGCCACCAACGTGCGCTTCCTGCAGAAGCAGGGCCTCGACCTGGCCGTGGCGTCGTCGAGCATCGGCCTGCAGCAGCTCTCCGGCCTGCTGATGCACATCACCCTGTCGCTCCTCTTCCTCCTGTGGGCGGGGCGCAGCGGCGTCGGGCGCCTTCGACTTCCTGCCCTCGGGCCAGACGGTGCTCATCGGGCTCACGGTCGATCCTGGCGCTCTCCGGGCTGCTGTTCCTGCTGCCGGCGGGACGCGGCGTGCTGCGCAAGCGCGTGCTGCCGATCCTGCAAGCGCTCCGGCCAGGGCATCGGCGAGGTCGCCCGCCGGCCGCTCAAGCTGGCGGAGCTCTTCGGCGGCTCGGCGCTCCTGACGCTCTCCTACATCGCCGCCCTGGTCTCTCGCGTGCACGCCTTCGGCGCCGCGGCGTGAGCATCGCCAGCATCGGCGTCGTGTTCCTGCGTCGGCTCGGCGATCAGCTCGGCGGCGCCCACGCCGGGCGGCATCGGCGCCGTCGAGGCGGCGCTCATCGCCGGGCTCACGGCGGTCGGCCTCGACCGCGAGGTGGCGGTGCCGGCCGTCTTCCTGTACCGCATCGCGACGTTCTGGCTGCCGATCCTGCCGGGCTGGATCGCGTTCGCGCTGCTGCAGCGGCGGGGCGACCTGTGAGCGCGGGAGAGGCCCCGCCGCGAGCGACGCGTGCGGCGCCGGGCGCGCTGCGCGGGCCTCGCCGCGCGCCGCCGGCCTGTCTTACCGCGGCGCCGGCGGCCCGGCAGGTGTCGGCCGTGGAGCGACGCGCCTTCGAGCGGTGGACCGCCTGCCGCGCACCGGCGCCCGGCCCTGTGGGCCGTGATGCAGGCGGGCAGCCTGCCGCGGTGTTCGTCGCGGCGGGCCTGGCGCTGGCCGCCGCCGCCCCCGGCTCGCGGTCGCCCTCGCCGCGAGCGGCACGGCGACCTGGCTGCGGCGAAGGTGGTGAAGCATGCGGTCGCCGCGGCCGGCCGGAGGCGTTGCTGCACGCGTCGTCGTGTCGGCCGCCCCCAGCCGGGCTCGGATTCCCGTCGGGGCACGCGGCCGTGGCTGCCGCGATGATGACGGCCGCGTGCCCCACCTGTCCGCGCCCGCGCGTGTGGTCGGCTGGGCCGCGGTCGCCTCGTCCGACGGCGCGCATCTTCGTCGGCGCCCACTTCCCGCTGGACGTCGCCGGCGGGCTGCTGCTGGGCTGGATGGTGGGGAGCGCCGTCCGGCTGGCGCTCGGCCCGGCGCCGGACGCCGACCTCGATCGCGGCCTCGATCGTCACCCAGCTGCTCACAACCTGGCTCGGTTTTAGGCTAGGCGGGCGAAGGGGCGCCCCGAGGGGCATGCACGCGTGGCGCACTGTGTTTGTGTAGATACATCGGCTCTACATCTGGGGGATGAGCCGCCCGATCAAACAAGATGTAGAGCCAATGGCTATCCGGATTCCGAGTGACCGGTCGGGACACCCAGCCGCCCCGGCGTGGCGGCGGCCGCCCACGGCCGGGAACTGCTCGGCACGGCCGGTGCAGGGCCGCGCCATCGCGAGCATGGCCGCGCAGCCCCCCGCGGATGCGGCAACAGCATGACGACGGCGGGGTGCGGGTGACGTTGTCGGGACGGAACGGCAGGCCGAGTCCGCCGCGGGCGGTATCCTCCCAGCTCGATCACAGGAGGAGACATGGGCGCAGCAGCCGGGGGAATCGGGGAATGAGCGGGGGCAAGGACGGAGCCGGGGACGGAGTCGGGGACGCAGCCACGGGCAAGGCCGAAGGAGCCGCCGGCGTACCATGTGTACGTCATCGAGTTGAGCCCGGAGGCGCTGGGCAAGAAGCGGGTCGCCGACGAGAACGCCGGCCGGCGCGAGGACAAGCCCTGCGTGTACGTGGGGCAGACGGCCAGGACGCCGGAGGAGCGGTTCGCGCAGCACGTGGGCGGCAAGCTCCAGCCGCATCGTGCGCGAGTACGGGGTGAAGCTGAAGCCGAGGCTGTACCGCAACGTGGGGCCGTTCGCGACGCGGGCGGAGGCGGAGGCGGCGGAGAGCAGGCTCGCGGAGAAGCTGCGCGGCCGCGGCTACGCCGTCTGGAGCCGCTGATGCAGCGCTGTACGTTCTGCCGGGAGGAGATCGGCGCGGTCCACTGGGCGTTCGACGGCGTGAGCGAGCAGCCGGTGCCCGCCTGCCGCGAGTGCTGCGAGAAGCTGCGGCTCAAGGTCTGGAAGGTCGACGCGGGAGAGGCGAGGGCAAGGACCTGCCGGCGCGCGCCGACTGCGTCTACTGCGGCATCCCGCTGCCGAGCGAGGACACGCGGCCGGTGATCGTCTGGGTCCGCGGCGAGCACGGGGTGGACGCGGTGTGCAACGCCTGCCGCATCCGGTACGACCGGCGACGCAGTTCGTCACGCTGCCGGACGCCGACTGGGACGAGACCGACTGGCCGCGGGACAACGCGACGCTGCTGCGGCAACTGCTGGCGGAGGGCGGCATCGACCTGCGGCGCGGGGAGCTCTGTCGGCCAGGCCGCCGCGCCGCTGCCCGAGTGCTGGGACCGGGTCGAGGGCATGCTGCTCGGCATCGCCGATCGGCGACGCGCTCGGCAACACCACAGAGGGCATGCGGCCGGCGGAGCGGCGGGCGCAGTCACGGCGAGATCCGCGACTACCTGCCGCACTGGCGCCGCAAGGAGCTCGCGCGCCCCACCGACGACACGCAGCTGGCGTTCTGGACGCTGGACCAGCTGCTCGTCGACCGCGGCCTCGTGCCGCACGGCTGGCGCAGCGGTTCGCGTCCGAGCGCATCTTCGGCATCGGGAGCGCCGTCTCGGCGGCCATGCGAGGCCGTGCGCCTGGGCTACCGGCCGTGGTACCAGTGCGGCACGCGGTCGGCCGGCAACGGCGCGCTCATGCGCATCGCGCCGATGCTGGTGCCGTACCTGCGCGAGCCGTCCACGGACCTGTGGGCCGACACGGCGCTCTCCGCGATCGTCACCCACAACGACGCGGCCTCCACGTCGGCCTGCCTCGCCTTCGTCGCCATGCTGTGGGACCTGCTGGGGATGGAGGCGCCGCCCGAGCCGGGCTGGTGGCGGCGCCGCTACGTCGCGCTCGCGCGCGACCTCGAGGGCGAGACCGAGTACGAGCCGCGCGGCGGAGCCTACCGCGGGTTACCGCGGCCCGCTGTGGCGGTTCGTCGACGAGCGCCTGGCCGACGCCGAGGCGCGCGGCCTGACCGCGCTCGAGGCCTGCGACGAGTGGCACTCGGGCGCGTACCTGCTCGAGACCGTGCCGAGCGTGCTGTACATCCTGGCGCGGCACGGCGCGGACCCGGAAGAGGCCATCGTCCGCGCCGTCAACGACACCAAGGACAACGACACGATCGCGGCCATCGTGGGCGCCGCGGTCGGTGCCCTCCACGGCGCCTCGGCGCTGCCCGAGCGCTGGGTCGCGCAGCTCAGGGCTACACGCGGTCGTACGACGAGGGCGAGGTGCAGCGGGTCATCGCGCGGGCGAGGGAGCGGTGGGGTCCGCAGGGGTCAGCACTGCCTGGCTCCGACTGACGCGGGCATGAAGGATGACGCGCAGTCCTGCGTAAGGACCGGCGGTAGTCGTCTCCGGCGCCGTCATGTGGCGGGCGGTCAGGGCAGCGTCCGCACGAACTGCCGCCACCTCTCGTACATCTGGCTCCACGGGATGCCCAGGACGTCCTCGCATGCGTTCGCGACCGCGGTCTCATCCAGCTTCGGCGCCCACGCCAGTTCGTGGATGAGCGAGTAGACGCGCTTCATGCCCCAGAACCTGTCGATGAACAGCACCAGCGCGGCGCCCTCGAGGTAGCCGAGTGAGATCTGGTCCTCGTCCAGGCCGCTCCAGTCCAGCTCGAGCGTGAGCGCCCTCTTCAGCGGCAAGGTCCGGTTGCCGCAGGCGAGCTCACCGAGGAGGTCGGCGAAGTCCGGGTTGTCCTCGCTGACCACCCCGAGGCCCTCGATGAGCAGCGCCGGCGCGTGGTCGCCCGCGCCGGTGAACTCCGTGTACGCGTGCGCCAGCTCGTGGCGCAGGAGCTCGGCGGCCACCTCAGGGTGCGTGCCGACGCTGGCGCCGAGCAGATAGACGATGCCGTCCAGCTCGAACCCGGCCGGCCAGTCGTCGTCGGGAGCCGCCGAGGCCTGGTCCGCCTGGAGGTCGGACCCGGCCACGACGACCAGCGTCGGGCGCGCGAGCTTCCTGGGGCGGAGCTCGAGGGTCCTGACGACCCGGCGTGCCTGGTCGTCGCAGGCCGCGACGAGTGAGATACGCGGCCGTTGCCAGCGGTCGCCCACCACGACGAGGTGGTCCCGCGTGACGACCACCGGGTCGGTGAACGCGAGGAAGTAGTCGTCGCGCCGCTGCTCCGGCGTACGGTCGGCGACGACGGTGACGCGGCCGTTCCGCACGCCGAGGTCGAGGGTGCGCTCGGCCAGGGTGTGCGTCTTCTCGCCGGCCAGGCGACCTCCGATCTGCACGACGAAGCGGCCCGCCGGCGCGCCGGGGTCGTCGCCGGGGGAGCGGCCCTCGCCTCGAGGCGCCGCCAGTCGAAGCGCCGCAGCTCGGTGTAGATCTGCATCCAGCTTCGCGCCTGCGCGACGGTCTGCGCCGGGAGCGTCCTGCTCCACGCGGCGGCGTCTCCCGCAAGGAGCGCGGCCGCGGCGCGGTCCACGGCGGCATCGACCGCCGCCTGCGAGGCCGGGCGCTCGATGGGCGTCTGCGCCTCCGACTGCGGCGGAGGGCTGAACACGCCGGCGACGACCATCACCGCGAAGAGCACGGCGAAGCCGGCGACCAGGCCTAACTGCACGCGGAAGCGTCTCATCTCACCAGTGTGTATCGGCAGCCGGACGGATGACGGCGAGGGTGAGGCCGCGCACCTGGCCCGTCCGACGTTGATCATCGTGCTGGGGGTCGGCAGTCCGACGGGGTAAGTACGTCCACCCGTCCGTGGCGCATGGTAGAAGGGGTCTCGGGCCAGCACGTGAGGGGCCGGGGCCACGGGAGGCAGCCATGGACGAGATTCAGCGACGGTTCAACGGGATGCACTGGCAGTACGCCGAGCAGGACCCGGCGGCGCTGGAGGAGCTGGAGCGCCGCATCGCGAGCGCGGGGCGGGCCGGCAGGACCATCGTGTACTCCGACCTCGTGCAGGGCGTGTGCTTCGATCTGTCGAGCCTCAAGGAGTCGCCACGCACCATCGACGTCCACGCGTGGGAGGGCCTGGACCGCTCCATCGTCGGCGACTTCCTTGCCGAGATCAGCCGGCGCAGCTACGAGCGCGGCCGCTTCCTCGCCAGCGCCCTGGCGGTGACGCGTGAGGGAGTGCCGGGGGGCGGGTTCAACTCGCTCCTCTTCGAGCTCGGCATGATCCCGATGAAGACCAGCAGTCTGGCGCTCGACGTGTGGGTGGACCAGGTGAAGAAGGCCCAGGACTGGTACCGGCGGCATGGGGGCGTCCGGTGACCGGCGAGCGCGAAGCGCCTGGCGAGCCCGAGGCCACGCCGCTGCCCTCCGAGCTCCGCGAGTTCGTAGCCTCCACGCCGTGGAGGTTCGCGAAGACCTACGCAGCTACCTGGCCGCACGAGTACGTGGTCAAGACGCCGGAGAACGCGCCGCACATCCTGGCGCTTGCGCGGCACATCGCCGAGCACGGCGTGCCCGGACGCTTCTACGCGCAGGTCCGGCCCTACTTGCACGAGGCCGGCAAGGTGTACTGGACGATGAGCGAGGACCCGGAGGAGGTCACGCTCGTCAACCGGTGTGACGAGGCGCAGACGTATGAGGCGCGGGTGGCGGCGGGGGAGACGCTGCCCGAGTAGGTGAGTCGCGGTTCGCCTCCTCTCTGCGCGGGTGGGCTGCTGTACGGGCGTGACTTGACGCCGGCTCACGCGGCCGGCGAGTACCGATCGAAAGGAGAGCCATGACCGACGACACCGCGAGGGACGGCACCGAGACCGAGGTCGCACTCATCCTGCGGGCGGCGAGCTTCGCCGCCCACAAGCATCGCAGCCAGAAGCGCAAGGGCGCGGGCAAGCTGCCGTACATCACCCACCCGCTGGACGTGGCGAACGTGCTCGCCGGCACCGGCGGCGTCACGGACGTGACCATCCTCGTGGCGGCGCTCCTGCACGACACCGTCGAGGACACGGAGACGTCGCCAGAGGAGCTCGAGCGGGAGTTCGGCAGCGAGGTCCGCCTGCTCGTCGCGGAGGTGTCCGACGACAAGAGCCTGGCCAAGGAAGAGCGCAAGCGGCTGCAGGTCACACATACCGCCGCAGCCTCCGCCGCCGCAAAGCAGCTGAAGCTTGGCGACAAGATCTGCAACGTGCGGGATGTCACGCACGATCCGCCGGCGGACTGGCCGCTCGAGCGCAGGCTGGGGTACCTGAGTTGGGCCGAGGAGGTCGTGGAGGGGTGCCGCGGAGTGAACCCGGCCCTTGAACATCGCTTCGACCAGCTTGTGGAAGAGGGGCGGGCCGCCTTGGGCCGTATGGGCTGACGGCGGCGGCTCAGGCGCTGGACCGGGTCCGAGGGTCGGACGAGGAAGGACGCGGCAGTCGCTACGGATCTCCGCCCTCTTCTGGGCCACCCGCTACCGAGGGCCGGACCCGCCGCTCCCGGCGTGGGCCGCGGCGGTGTCCAGGGGCACGATCTGGGTCGTCACCCTCATGCCCAGAGCGAAGGCGAGCTTGCCCATGGTCGCTGCGGTGAGGTTGCACTCGCCGGCGAGCACGCGCGAGACCCAGGCCCGCGACGTGCCCATGCGACGGGCCAGCTCGGCGCCACTGACTCCCTTCGCGTCCATCTCCGCGACGAGCGCGTCGATGAGCTCGAGCGTCATGAGGTAGCTCCAGTACTCGGGATGCTGCCGCGCCAGCGTCGCGTGCTCATCGAAGGTCGGTGCCATCACGCTCCTATCTCGACAAGGATGTCGCCGGCGGCCGAGGCGGCGAGGTAGGCCGCGCGGAGATGCTGTGCGCGCCGGACGATCCCCCGGAGCTCGCGCGGCTTGGGCTTCCTGCAGAGCTCGCTGCACACGATGACAGGGAGCCCGATGTTGCGCCTAAGTTGACGCCGTGCAGACTCGGCATCGTGCTGGGGTGCAGTCTCGACGCGCTGACGGCGCGGGAAGGAATGTCCACCCGCGTGCGCTCTATGGCGGCGGAAGTTCGCGTATCATCGCCTCGCCCAGCGCTGGATGGGAGGAACCGCGTGTACCTCATGTACGTGGACGAGAGCGGCGACACGGGACTGAACGGGTCGCCCACCGATCACTTCGTCCTCACGGGGTTCGTCGTCCACGAAGCGGACTGGAATGCGTATCTCGAGCGGCTCGTCGCCTTCCGCCGGCGCATGGGCGCCAGCTTCGGTCTGCCGCTGCGAGCGGAGCTCCACAGCTCGCACCTGCTCCTCGCCCCGGCTCGCTTGCCGGCATCGCGAAGAACGACCGTCTGACGATCATCCGCGCCTTCGCCAGGGAGGTCGCGGCGCTGGACCGCGCCCGCTGCATCTGTGTTCATGTGGACAAGCGAGGCAAGGGCGCCGGCTACGAGGTGTTCGAGCATGCCTGGGGGGCACTCATACAGCGCTTCTCGAACACGCTCACGCGCGGCAACTTCCCCGCGGGGCCGCGCCCGAGGAGCGGGGCATGCTCTTCCCGGACGACACTGACCAGGTGAAGCTCAAGCGCCTTGTCGGGCGGATGCGGCGGTACAACCCGATTCCGAACCAGGTGCGGTTCTGCGGCGGCTACCGGGACCTCCCGATCGACCGTGTCATCGAGTATCCGAGCTTCCGCGACTCCGCCGAATCGTACTTCGTACAGGTCGCCGACCTCATCGCGTTCCTGCTCTATCAGGAGATCGCGCCGAGCGCCTACATGCGCAAGACTGGCGGCAAGAACTACTTCATGCGGCTTGGTCCGATACTCCTGACCCAGGCCTCGAGCAGCGACCCTCGGGGTATCGTTCGGCTTTAGCGGGGCTGTAGCGGGGCTGCGGCGGGGCAAAGAGAAGGGGGCTGGTGAGCCCCCGGGGGAATCCGTCGTCCAGATCATGGCCGGAGTCCAGATTCAATTTGATTCTACCACCACGCTGCACGTGTCAAGCTGTCCCGGGCGTCACCCGAGCCGCCTCGTCTTCGTTCGTGGGGCGCCGGAGGAGCAGGCCAGCACAGACCACTGGAGCGCCGGCGCGAGTATCTGGACTGGTCCGTGGCGGTTGTCAAAGGGTGTCGTGGAGTGAACGAGGCGCTCGAGCGGCGCTTCGACAAGCTGGTGAACGAGGGGCGTGCGGCGCTCGCTGCTGAGGGGTAGCGGCGCGGGCTAAGCGCGGGACAGAGAGAACGCGACCACCCCGGCTATCCTTGCGGAAGAGTCCCATGGCCTCTTGTCACCGGGGTGGTTCCTTTGACGTCAGTGTACCCGGACGGCGGGATACGGCAAGTTGACGTTGCGGAACGCATGCCAAGCGGTTCCCGCATCCAGGAGTGACCAAGATGGGTGCACTCATGTATCGCTGGCGAGGTGGAGATTCTCCTATCGACCACGTACCTGCCGAGCAACGCGCACAACGCCACTGCTGAGCAGCGTAGCAAGTGATTCTGGGGACTGGGAGTCTCGGCGTCAGAGACGAGATCGAGGGAGCGACCTGGTCGCTCCTTTGTCGTTTCGCCGGCTACGACGCCCGCTCGACGAGCCGGACATCGGCGTCGAGCGCGTCCGCGATGCGCTGCAGGGTCCGGGCCGTCGGGCTGGTGGACCCGCGCTCGATGCGGCTGATGTCTCCCTGGTCGACGCCGCATCGCTCGCGAGCTGAGCCTGCGTCAGGCCATGCTTCTCGCGCAGGCTGATGAGCTGGACCGCGATGTCATACGCCTTCTCGAAGACCTCGCGATACTCCGCCGCGTCAGGTGCGAGGCGACTGCGGCGGTCCCTCATGCTGTCGTCGTACTCACGTGTCACGAAGCTGCACCTCCTTCTCCAGTATGGGGAAGAGCCCATGAGCCGTCAACGCCTGCGTGTTAGGCACGCGAGGCTCCTCTCCTATCCGTCAACCCGGTCCTATAGACTTAGAAGTCGCCGGGGCGCGGGGGCGCTCGCCGGCGTGAGGGCCATGCGGACCGTGGAGGGCGTTCGTGCGCGAAGCCGTCATCGAGAACCCGGTCATCAACTCGGCGTTCGACGAGCCGCGCAGGCACTTCAAGTTCGACGACGACGGCATCACCGACGAGATCGTCGAGCGCGCGCCGCCCGAGCGCCTACTTCATCCCCGTCGCGCAGCCCAAGAAGAAGGGCAAGCAGCTCGCAGCTCGGCACCGAGTGGACCGACGACCGGCTGCGCGAGAACGACTACATCAACGAGGTCCGCGCGGCGCGTCGGCGCGCTGGCGCAGGCGCGGACTACCCGGGCATCACGCGCACCACGCGCCGCCTGCTCGAGTACTGGCAGCGGCCCGGACCGCGAGCGCCGGCTCTTCTTCTGCCAGATCGAGGCGGTCGAGACGGCCATCTACCTCACCGAGTGCGCGCCGCAAGCTCGGCGACGCCGTATCTGCTCAACCGGCTCGCGCGAGGCCAACGAGGCGCGCCAACCCCGGCCTCTACCGCATCGCCTTCAAGATGGCCACCGGCTGCGGCAAGACGGTGGTCATGGCGATGCTCATCGCCTGGCAGGCGCTCAACAAGCTCGCGAACCCGCAGGACGCGCGCTTCAGCGACGCGTTCCTCATCGTCACGCCCGGCATCACCATCCGCGACCGCCTGCGCGTGCTGCTGCCCAACGACCCGCGGCAACTACTACCGCGCGCTCGACCTCGTGCCCGCCGAGCTGCATGGAGCGGCTCAACCGCGCCAAGATCGTGATCACCAACTTCCACGCCTTCCTGCTGCGCGAGAAGGTCGCGGCCGGCAAGCTCGACCAAGCAGCATCCTGGCCGGCCGCGACGGCGACGCGCAGAGCCCCTTCACCGAGACGCCCGACGAGATGGTCCGCCGCGTCTGCCGCGAGCTCGGCAACAAGCAAGAACATCGTCGTCCTCAACGACGAGGCGCACCACTGCTACCGCGGCAAGCCCGCCGAGGCGAGGAGGACGACGAGGCGGCGCTCAAGGGCGACGAGCGCAGCGGAGGCCGAGCAGCGCGACGAGGAGGCCCGCGTCTGGATCACCGGCCTCGAGGCCGTCAAGAGCAAGATCGGCATCCGCGCCATCTACGACCTCTCGGCCACGCCGTTCTTCCTGCGCGGCTCCGGCTACCCCGAGGGCACGCTCTTCCCCTGGGTGGTGTCAGCGACTTCTCGCTGATCGACGCCATCGAGTGCGGCATCGTCAAGGTGCCGCGCGTGCCGGTGGCCGACGACTCGATGACCGGCGAGCATCCCGAAGTACCGGACCTCTGGCCGCACGTCACGGACGACCTGCCGAAGAAGGGCCGCAAGACCGACGACGTCGCCGGCGGCGAGCCCGAGCTGCCCAAGGAGCTCGAGGGCGCGCTGCACAGCCTCTACGGCAACTACGAGAAGTACTACGCGGCACTGGGAGCAGCGACGCCGAGGCGCCGGCGAGGCCGGCCTCACGCCGCCGGTGTTCATCGTCGTCTGCAACAACACCAACGTCTCCAAGCTCGTCTTCGACTGGATCGCCGGCTGGGAGCAGACGCTCGGCGAGGGCGACGACGCCACGTCCGTCGTCGCCCGGCAAGCTGCGAGCTGTTCAGCAACGTCGAGCGACGGCGCGCTGGCTCGACCGGCCCGAACACGATCCTCATCGACTCGCGCGCAGCTCGAGTCGCGGCGAGGCGATGAGCGCCGAGTTCAAGAAGATCGCGGCGCGCGAGATCGAGGAGTTCAAGGCCGAGTACCGCCAGCGCTTCCCCGGGCGCGACGCCGACGACGATCACCGACGAGGACCTGCTGCGCGAGGTGATGAACACCGTCGGCAAGCCGGGACGCCTGGGCGAGCAGGTCAACTGCGTGGTGTCGGTCTCGATGCTCACCGAGGGCTGGGACGCCAACACCGTCACGCACATCCTCGGCGTCCGCGCCTTCGGCACGCAGCTCCTCTGCGAGCAGGTCGTCGGCCGGGCGCTGCGCCGCACCACCTACGTCGCCGAACGACGACGGACATGTTCGAGGCCGAGTACGCCGAGGTCTACGGCGTGCCGTTCTCGTTCATCCCGGTGCGGGCCGGTGATCAGCCACGCCGGTGCTGCCGAAGAAGGCGACGCGGGTGCGGGCGCTGCCCGAGCGCGTCGCCCACGAGCTCACCTTCCCGCGCGCTCACCGGCTACCGCTACGAGCTGCCGGCGAGACGCCTGCACGTGCGAGCTTCGACGAGCAGCGCCGGCATGGCGCTCTCGCACGGCCGAGGTGCCGACCAAGGTCGAGATCGACGCCGATCGTCGGCGAGAGCGGCATCCACACGCTCGACGAGCTCAAGGCGCGGCGCGACGCAGGAGGTCGACTTCCTGCTCGCCAAGCTGGTCTACGAGCAGTACTTCTGCGGACGACGCGAGCCGGCGAGCCGGCAGCAGGCCGTGGCTCTTCCCGCAGATCCTGCGACGTCGCCGCGCGCGTGGCGTCGCGCAGTGCCTCACCTGCAAGGACGACTGCTTCCCGCAGATGCTGCTGCTCGTCGAGTACGCGCACACGCGCCGCCGACAAGATCTACCGGGCCATCGTCGACTCGACGCCGCGGCGAGCAGCGGCTGCTGCCGATCCTGCAGCCCTACGACACCGTCGGCTCGACGCAGCTACGTCGACTTCGACACGACGCGGCCGGTCTGGTGACCGACCCGGACAAGTGCCACATCTCGCACGTGGTCTGCGACACCGACTCGTGGGAGCAGAAGATGGCGCAGGCGCTCGAGGAGATGGACGAGGTCGTGAGCTACGTGAAGAACCACAACCTCGGCTTCTACATCCCGTACACGCTACGAGGGCGAGGCAGCACAACTACATCCCGACTTCATCGTGCGGCTGCGAGGACGGCCGACGGCGAGCGAGCCGCTCAACCTGATCATCGAGGTCTCGGGCGAGCCCAAGCCGGAGAAGGCCGCCAAGGTGGAGACGGCGCGCACGCTCTGGGTGCCGGCGGTCAACAACCACGGCGGCTTCGGCCGCTGGGCCTTCCTCGAGATCAGCGACCCGTGGGACGCGAAGAACACGATCCGCGCGCATGGCCGGCCGAGCGACGGAGCATGACAGCGTGAAGTCACGCGAGGACCGAGGCTCTCGCGCGAGTGACGCCTTGGCGCGAGATCCATGCGCCGTGACGTCGGCATCCAGCGACTTCGCTGGCAGTCGGCTACGTGACCTGACGCGACGACGTCGATCCAGAGCGTCATCGCCGAGTGGACTGATCGCAGCTGCTCGCGTCGATCTCGTGAGCGAGCGCATCTCGATCCGACGGCTGCGAGCCGGTTGGTTCCGCATGTGCACGTCGCGTCGAGCTGTCGCCCGAGGCAGCTCGTCCGCGTCGACGCGTGACGCGCTGAGACGTGAGGCAGCCTATGCCGCATCGACGCCGCATCCGCGTCGAGGACATGTCGGACGAGCTCTGCATCGCGCTGGACTCGGCAGGACTTCGACCTGGAGCAGGCATTCGGCCGACGCAGGCGCACCTGCGAACGAGGCCGTCGCCTACGTCGTCTGCATGACGCTCGACGAGGCCGCGATCACGACTCTGGAGCGCCTTGTCATCGGCGGATGCATCCTGACGTGCCCTGGAGCACGAGTGATCGGGATGCTGCACAGTCGATGGTGCACGGCTACCGCGTCGGTCAGACTTCGACGTCGTCTGGGCGTCGCCACAGAGGAGCTCGCGGAGCTGCAGGTCGCTGCCTCTCCGACCGTCGTGGAGGAGTAGCCGATGGCCGCGCGCCAAGAAGCCCACCGGCCCCAAGCCCGTCGAGACCTACCGCCACCAGGACAAGCGCGCCAACATCCCCACCGACGAGCTGCGCGGCTTCGTGGAGGCTGACGAATCCGCGCCCGGCCGCATGCTCTACCCCCGCGACCCGTCGCTCGACCCGCAGCTCGTCTGGAAGGGCAAGGACGAGCAGGACGCCCGCGACCTCGAGGTGCCGGTCGTCCCCATCTACATCCAGGAGAAGATCCAGCCGCAGGCGCTCATCGAGAACCTGCGCGACACGGCGCGCAAGGGCGAGCCCGAGCCCGAGCTGACGCTCTTCGACGACTTCGACGGCATCGAGTTCCAGGAGCTCGTCGACTTCTACCGGCACGAGCAGAACTGGGCCAACCGCATGATCCTCGGCGACTCGCTGCTGGTGATGACCTCGCTGGCCGAGAAGGAGGGCCTCAAGGGCAAGGTCCAGATGATCTACATGGACCCGCCCTACGGCATCAAGTTCGGCTCCAACTGGCAGGTGAGCACGCGCAAGCGCGACGTCAAGGACGGCAAGGCCGAGGACGCCACCCGCCAGCCCGAGCAGATCAAGGCGTTCCGCGACACCTGGGAGCTCGGCATCCACTCGTACCTCGCGTACCTGCGCGACCGCCTGATGGTCGCGCGCGAGCTCCTCACCGAGAGCGGCAGCATCTTCGTCCAGATCGGCGACGAGAACGTGCACCTCGTGCGCTGCGTGATGGACGAGGTGTTCGGGAGCGAGAACTTCGTGAGCCTGATCACGTTCGAGAAGACCGGCGGGCAGCTCGACCGGCGACTACATCTGCCGACGTCGACGACTACCTCCTCTGGTACGCGCAAGGATCGAGCGCAGGTGAAGTACCGCCAGCTCTACCGCGAGAAGGCGCTCGGACGGCGCGCGGTGCGATCAGTACACGTGCGTTGAGCTCGCCGACGGATCAGCGCGCGACGCATGTCGGCGGCAGAGATCGGCCGATCCAGTCGCTTCCCGACGGCGCGCGGCGTCTTCCGGCTCGACAACCTGACGATCGCAGAGTCGGCGAGCGGCAGACCGACGCGTCAGTTCCGTGTCGATGTGACGGCAGGACGTACCTGCCCGGCGACAGGCGCGGCTGGAAGACCAATCAGCGAGGGCATGGCGCGGCTGGTCGGCAGCCGGACGACTGATCGGCGTCGGGAACGACCCTCAGGTACGTGCGGTATCTTCGACGACTTCCCGTGCTTCCCGATCAACAACCTCTGGGACGACACCGTGCACGACCGGCTTCGCGAGACCGCAAGGTCTACGTCGTCCAGACGAACACCAAGGTCATCGAGCGCTGCATGCTGATGACCACCGACCCCGGCGACCTGGTGCTCGATCCCGACCTGCGGCTGCGGCACGACCGCCTACGTCGCCGAGCAGTGGGGCCGGCGCTGGATCACCATCGACACCAGCCGCGTCGCGCTGGCGCTCGCGCGCACCCGCCTCATGGGCGCGCGCTTCCCGTACTACCTGCTCGCCGACTCGCCCGAGGGCGCGAAGCGGAGGCCGAGCTGACCGGCGTTCCGCCGGCGACCTCGGCCGACTCGGGCGACGTCCGCAAGGGCTTCGTCTACAAGCGCGTCCCGCACGTCACCCTGAAGTCGATCGCCAACAACCCCGACATCCGCGAGGGCATGTCGCGCGAGGAGATCGACGCCGCCATCCGCCGCCACGCCGACACCGAGCTGCTCTACGACCAGCCCTACGAGGACAACTCGCGCATCCGCGTGACCGGGCCGTTCACGGTCGAGAGCCTCTCGCCGCACCGGGTGCTCGCCGGCGACGGCGGACGAGCCGACGAGCGCGCGACGGGCCGGCCGGCGAAGCCCCGCCGGCCCGCGACGCCGCCGACTTCGTCACCATCATCCTCGACAACCTGCGCAAGGCCGGCGTCCAGAACACCTTCAAGGGCGAGCGCCTCGTCTTCGAGCGCCTCGAGCCCTACGCCGGCACCTACGTCCAGGCCGTCGGCGAGTACACCGACGCCGCCGGCAAGACCCTGCGCGCCGCCATCTCCATCGGCCCCGAGTACGGCACCGTCGACCCCACTGGTCAAGGAGGCCGCCAAGGAGGCGCGCAAGGGCGAGGGCTTCCCGATGCTCGTCGTCTGCGCCTTCGCCTTCGATCCCTACGTCGAACGAAGAGACCAAGCAGTGGCCCAACCTCACCATCCTCATCACGCGCATGAACCCCGACCTCGCCATGGACACCGCCGACGAAGCTCCTCAAGAGCACCGGCGCCGGCAACCTCTTCATGGTCTTCGGCGAGCCCGACCTCGAGCTGCGCACCCTCCCCGGACGGCAAGCTGCAGGTGGAGCTCCGCGGCCTCGACGTCTACGACCCCACCACCGGCGAGATCCGCAGCGACACCACCGACGAGATCGCCTGCTGGTTCATCGACACCGACTACAACGAGGAGAGCTTCTTCGTCCGCCACGCCTACTTCACCGGCGCCGACGAGCCCTACAAGAAGCTCCAGCGCGCCCTCAAGGCCGAGATCGACGAGGCCGCCTGGGCGACCCTCTACACCACCGTGAGCCGCCCGTTCGACCGCGCCGTCGACCGGCAAGATCGCCGTGAAGGTGATCAACCACTACGGGGACGAGGTGCTGAAGGTGTACGAGGTATGTCAGCCATGAGCGACAACGAGCTATCGGCATCCGATGAGTCGCCAGAACAGGCAGAAGAGCAGCATGTCGCATCGATATCCGAGGACGTAGAGCTCTTTCTGCAGCAGATAGGTGCGCTTCAGGCCAGTCTGCCCAGGACGATGGTCGCTGTGAATGCGGAGGCGGGCAGTGCACGCACCCGATTCATCAGCTATGCGGAGAAGTACGGGCTTGTTGCCAAGCGTGACGAGAAGTCCGCGGACTACACGTTCTCGGTACCCTATGAGGCGCGTGCCATGCGCCTCGCCCGCGAGGCGGATATGGCACGGTCGCAGTCGCGCTCGTGCCAAGGGTGTTTCTGATAGCCCTGATCAGCCAGTTCGACGCCTTCCTGGGCCGACTGCTTCGTGGGCTGTTCCTACTGCGTCCTGAGTTGATGGCTAGCGCTGAGCGCACGCTGACTCTGTCGCAGCTTCTTGAGCTGGGCAGCATTGAGAAGGCGACGACATATCTGCTGGACAAGGAGGTGGAGAGTGTCCTGCGGAAGAGCCATGCGGACCAGTTCAGCTGGATGGAGAACAAGTTCGACATCAAGCTGCGGGAAGGGCTCACATCCTGGCCCGCTTTCATAGAGATAACTGAGCGAAGGAACCTGTTCGCGCACGCTGACGGAGTGGTGGGTGATCAGTATCTTGAGAATTGCCAGAAACACAGCGTGGTGCTGGAGTCGGATTGCGGAAAGGGTGTGCGCCTTGGCGTCTCCTCGGATTACTTCGAAAGGGCCTACGAGTGTGTCCTTGAGCTAGGAGTCAAGCTGTCCCAAGTGCTTTGGAGGAAGGTGCGATCAGACCAGTTGAACGCGGCTGATGAGAACCTAATCAATGTTACTCTCGAGTTACTGATTGGAGAGAAGTTCAGGCTTGCAGGTGAACTGCTCGACTTCGCTTGTGTTGTGCTGAAAAGGCACGGCGACGAGCGGTCGCGTCGCATTCTCATCGTGAACAGAGCTCAGGCTCACAAGTGGGCCGGCGATGCAGGCAAATGCACCTCCGTTCTTAGCGATGAGGACTGGAGCGCGAGTGGTCTGGACTTCAGGCTCTGCGTGGCTGTGCTAGAGGATCGTCCGTCGGACGCGGCGGACCTCATGCGGACCATCGGACCCGATGAGTCGATGCCCGAAACCAACTATCAAGAATGGCCTGTATTTAGGCAGTTTTCCGGAAGACAGGCGAGTTTGCTGCCGCCTACAAGGACGTCTTCGGCAAGGACTTCGTCTCCATCGAGAAGACAGTGCGGGCGGACGAAAGAGAACGTCAGCAAGCCGACTTGGACAAGCTGAAGGCAATGCTGAGCGACGCGACGATTCCCGACGTCGACGGTGAGTAGTCACTCGAATACAGGGGGGCAGAGGCCGCAAGCGGTGTCAGAGTCTCAGGAGCCTCGATGAGATCGTTGGGCTGATGAGCGCGAGAGCGGCGAGTAGCTTCATCGCCAACACCGACTTCGGCTGGTTCTCGCACTTCCTGCACCGCGCCGAGCCGCCGGACGAGGTCGACTTCTGGCAGCCCTCGCCGCACGGCTTCAAGGCGATCCCGCCGGGCGCGCCGTTCTTCTTCCGTCTCGGCGCGCCCCACAAGGCCATCGCCGGCTTCGGCTTCTTCGCGCGCTACGAGCGCGTGCCCGTGTGGCTCGCCTGGGAGTCCTTCGGCGACCTGAACGGCACCGACACCTTCGCCGAGATGACGGCGCGCATCGAGGCGATCCGCCGCCGCACGGGGAGCGCCCTCCTCGCCCGTCCCCAGGACTACGAGGTCGGCTGCATCATGATCTCGCAGCCGGTCTTCTTCCCTCGCGACGACTGGGTCGCCGACCACGCCGACTGGCACCCGCGCATCCAGGGCGGCAAGACCATCGACGTCTCGAGCGGCGACGGCCGGCGCATCCTCGCCGAGTGCCTGGAGCGCGCGGCGCGGCTGCGGCCGGAGGCGGAGCCGCTCGCAGAGGAGCTCCGCCGCTACGGCGCGCCGCAGATCGTGCAGCCGCGCCTCGGCCAGGGCACCTTCCGCATCGCCGTCACCAGCGCCTACGGCGCCTGCGCCGTCTCGGGCGAGCACTCGCTGCCCGCGCTCGAGGCCGCGCACGTGCGCCCCTACGCGGACGGCGGCGCGCACGCGCTGCCCAACGGGCTGCTCCTGCGCGCCGACATCCACCGCCTCTACGACGCCGGCTACGTCACCGTCACGCCCGACTACCGCTTCCGCGTCAGCCACGACCTCTTCGACGACTTCCACAACGGCCGCGAGTACGAGCGCTTCGCCGGCCGCGCCATCACCGTCCCGCGCGCCCTCACCGACCAGCCCGACCCCGAGCTGCTCGACTGGCACGCGGCGGAGGTGTTCCGCGGATGACCGCTTGGCGGCGCGGAATTGTCATCTTCGGCTCACTGGCAAGCATCCCGAACGCCACCCACAATGGGGGTGGCACCGAGGGCACGGATGCTGCGCGGCGGAGACAGGAGCGGGGGGTAGCAGTGGCGAAGTTCGACCCGCGTTCACTCATGGAGATGGCGGTCGAGGCCATGCGCTGCTCCGTGCCGGAGTCGCGAACTGATGGCAAAGTCAGTCCCTGGTCGGAGTGGTGCTCTGGAGACCCGACGGCGCGGTGGACAAGGCGTGTCGCAGTGAGTTGAGGACTGGCGATCATGCTGAGTACACGATCCTCGAACGCAAGAATCGACACCGCGCCTTGGACGACGCCAAGTTGTTCGCCACGCTCGAGCCGTGTGCACCGGATTCGCGCGCGGAACCCAAGTTGAGCTGCGCGGAGCGGATCGTTCTGGCGCGCATCCAGGAGGTGTGGGTCGGCATCGAGGATTCCGACCCCACCGTCGACCGCAAAGGCATCAATACCTCCAGGACAACGGCGTCACGGTCCACATGTTCGATCGGGACCTGCAAGAGGCCATCCGCGAGGACGAACGCGTCGTTCATCGCTCAAGCGCTGGAGCGAGCGTCGGCAGTTGAGGAGGACGAGCCGAAGCCGGTCAGTCTGTCCTGTTCGAGCACGCATCATCGGCGGCGGCATATCGGACCTTTGACCAGAAGCCCTGGAGGAGTACCGCACGGCGGCAGGCATCTCTGCCGAGGTCGGTTCGTCGGACTTCGAGCGGAGGCTCGCCCAGCAGGGGTTGTTGGTGGAGCGGCACGGGCGACTGACACCATCTGGGTTCGCGGTGCTCCTGTTCGGCAAGGAGCCCCGCGTGGTGATTCCGCAGGCCGGGCTCCTCGCCACTCTGCACCTCCCCGAGGGCGGCGAGGAGACGGAGGACTTCGACGGGCCGCAGGTGCTTGCGGTCGATCAGGCGATGCGATGGCTCGGGGAAAGGCTGCCGGAACCCATCGACCGTTCAGGCGCGCGCCGACGGAAGACCAACCATCCCTTCTTCGTGCTGGTTCGGGAGGGGCTGGTCAACGCACTGGTCCATCGCGACTACGACATCACCGGGGCGAAGTGCCAGCTCCTCGCGGAGGCCGACAGCGTCGCCGTTCAAGAGCCCCGGTGGCCCGCCGGCGCCGATCACGCTGCAGCAGATGCGGTCGCTCCAGGCTCCGATGCTCAGCCGCAATCCGATCATGCACTACGTCTTCGCCCAGATGGAACTCGCTGAGGAGCGTGGGCTGGGCATGAAGTCCATGAGGGCTGTTGCCGAGAAGGTGGACCTCCCTCTTGCCGGAGTACTCCTGGGATGACCCCTACCTGGTATTGAGAATCTTCGCGACGTCTGCCGCTGCCCTCGCCACACTCCCCGACGACATCCGTGCGGCGCTGAGCAAGTCCGAGCGCGCGGGCTGGGAGTGGTTCGCCAAGCGGCGCACGGCGACTGCTGCCGAGTACGCGGCGGCGATGGGCGTGCCCAGGCGCACCGCGCTGAATCACTTGAGGCACTTCATAGAGCTCGGGCTTGTGGTGCAGCATGGGGCGGCGCGTTCGACCTACTACGAAGCCCGGGGCAGGTAAGGGCTGTGGGCGCACGAGTATCTCGCCGACTATCGCGCCAGAATGGCGAGATACTTCACGTATTCGTCGCGCAGGCGACTATCTCGCCATGAATCGCGCCAAAATGGCGAGATAAGTCATCGCATCTGATGAGGTCGGTACGAGAGGTCCCTCAAGTGACCAATGTGTGCATGCTCGAGTCGCACTTGTCGCTCCTGATGGGGGCGGACCCGCGCAAGCAGGAATCGACAGTGACGGAGGCGAGATGGTCGACACACTACCCCAGCGCGGTATCAGCGACGAGTTCGTCCGGCAGTTCGAGTACGGCATCCTGCGGCCGATCCTCGACCGCCTGCAGCACGACGACACGCTCAGCCTCGAGATCCGCAACGGCTACGTGGACATCTACTACCGCGGCGGCAATCTGCTGGAGCTCACGGCGCAACGGCGGCGCCGACGCAGTTCTCGCCGTCTTCGACTGGAGCTACTTCGGCGACGACGCCGACTACCGGTGCTGCGCTCCGCCGCAGCGCCGCCGGCGACGATCGTCGACGCCGACGACGCCGAGGCCTGGGTCGACGCCTTCCCGCACTACAAGCAGGCCATGGACATCCGCTTCTCTGCAGCACCCGAAGATCGAGCGCGAGTACCAGCAGGCCGTGGTGCGCGACAACAACCGGCACACGTCGGGCGAGACGTCCGACTACTGATCGTCGACATCGAGTACGCGCAGTCGCCGCGCGGCGTTCCCGGAGCGGCAGCCGCAACTACCGCTTCGACATGGTCGGCCTCCGCTGGCCGGCTGCGCGGGCAAGCGCGCCGCGAGCGGCCTTGTCACGCCGGTCATCATGGAGATGAAGGCCGGGCGACGCGGCGCTCGCCTCGCATCGACCGGGCCGAGGGCGAGACTCTCGCCGGGACTCGCCAAGCACGTGCCGACATCGAGGCGTTCCTCGACGCCGGACCCGGGCGAGGCGCTCTCGGGCCCGTATCGGCTGCTGCGCGCCGAGCTGCAGCGCACGTTCGAGACCAAGCAGCGCTGGGGCTGCCCTCGCTCCCCAAGCGCATGCGGGACCTCGAGATCACCGAGCATGACCGAGCGGCCCGAGGTCCTCTTCGTCATCGCCAACCATCAGCCGACGTCGTGGGCGTTCAAGAACGAGCTGCAGCGGCTGCCTGCTCGCGAGCACGCCGACTACAAGGTCGCCACCGTCCAGTGGATGGGCTACGCGCTGTTCCATGAGTGCATGGTGCCGCTGGACGACTTCATCAGGGAGCACGGGGGCTCGGTCGTCGCTGAGTGACAGCCCGTCCGCGAGGGGCTTCGGG
>CAWCAH010000009.1:0-75089 GCA_963793605.1 uncultured Thermoleophilia bacterium | reverse complement strand
GAACCGGGTAGGTGCTTCACGAGTTCCCGGAAAGTCAGCGCTCCGGCGCCGCGCGCAGCCGCCCGGCCGGAGCCCCTGCGCAGAGGAGTCACCCCGTGGATGTTGAGAAGCTTCACAACGAGGTCCTGCGCGCCTTCAACGACTCGTGCGTGGTCGCCACCAGGCAGTACAGCGGCCGCGGCTTCCGACCGGCCGCGGACGCCTACTACGAGGAGGACACGCGCGAGATCGTGGTGCGCTTCGACCTGGCCGGCATGGCGATGAGCGACATCGAGCTCCTCGTCGACCGGCGCGAGCTCGTCGTGCGCGGCGAGCGCACCTTCCAGACGAGGGAGGGCCGCGTCTATCAGCAGGTCGAGATGGACTACGGCCCGTTCGAGCGCCGCGTGCGCCTCATGGTCGACGTGGACCCGGAGGTCACCACGGCGACCTACGAGGCCGGCGTGCTCGAGGTCAGGCTCACCCTGACCCCTCAGGACCAGGGCGCCAGGAAGATCGACATCCAGACAGGGGGAGGTGACGCATGAGCGATCCTCAGGAGACGCAGGTCGAAGAGGTCTCGCCCAGGAGATCCCGGCCGTGCTGCCGGTGCTGCCGCTGCGCGACACCGTGGTCTTCCCCGACACGATGATCCCGCTGACCATCGGTCAGGAGCGGAGCATCAAGCTCATCGACGACGTGCTCGCCGGCGACCGGCTGCTGGCGATGGTGACCAGCAAGGACGCCGAGATCGAGACGCCGGGGCCGGACCTGCTGTACCCGGTCGGCACCGTCGGCCTGGCGCACAAGATGATCAAGCTGCCGGACGGCACCATGCGCATCCTGGTGCAGGGCCTGCAGCGCGTGCGCGTCAAGGAGTACGTGCGCGAGGAGCCGTACCTGGTCGCGCGCACCGAGAAGATCGAGGACACCGTCGCGGAGGGGCGCGAGTCGGACGCGCTGCGCGCCAGCCTGCTCAGCGTGTTCAGCAAGATCGTGGCGCTCGTGCCGTACCTGCCGGAAGAGCTCGAGATGGCCGCGGCCAACGTCGAGGAGCCGGGGCCGCTCACCTTCCTCATCGCCAGCACCATGCGCATCAAGGCGGAGGACAAGCAGGCGCTGCTCGAGGAGGACGACGTCGAGGCGCGCATGCGCAAGCTCATCGGCATCCTCACGCGTGAGCTCGACGTGCTGGAGCTGGGCTCCAAGATCCAGAGCGACGTGCGCGGCGAGATCGACAAGAGCCAGCGCGAGTACTTCCTGCGCCAGCAGCTCAAGGCGATCCAGCAGGAGCTCGGCGAGACCGACGAGCAAGAGGCGGAGATCAACGAGCTCCGCCAGAAGGTCGAGGAGCTGGCGCTCCCGGAGGAGGCCGACAAGGCGGCCCGCCGGGAGCTCGACCGCCTCGGCAACATCTCGCCGCAGAGCGCCGAGTACCCCGTCATCCGCACGTACCTCGACTGGATCATCACGCTGCCCTGGAACGCGCAGCAGCGAGGACAACCTCGACGTCGCGCACGCGCGCGAGATCCTCGACCGCGACCACTACGACCTCGAGAAGGTCAAGGACCGCATCCTCGAGTTCCTGGCGGTGCGCAAGCTCAAGGACGACCTGCACGGGCCGATCCTGTGCTTCGTCGGCCCGCCCGGCGTCGGCAAGACGAGCCTCGGCCACAGCATCGCCGAGGCCATGGGCCGCAAGTTCGAGCGCATCAGCGTCGGCGGCGTGCGCGACGAGGCCGAGATCCGCGGGCATCGCCGCACGTACGTGGGAGCGATGCCCGGCATCATCGTGCGCGCCATGCGCGACGCCGGCACCAACAACCCGCTGTTCATGATCGACGAGATCGACAAGATGGGCGCCGACTGGCGCGGCGATCCGTCGAGCGCCATGCTCGAGGTGCTGGACCCGGAGCAGAACGTCACGTTCCGCGACCACTACATGGACCTGCCGTTCGACCTCAGCCGGTGCTCTTCATCACCACGGCCAACCAGCTCGAGCCCATCCCGGGGCCGCTGCGCGACCGCATGGAGATCATCAACCTCGCCGGCTACACCATCGAGGAGAAGCTCCACATCGCGCGCACGTACCTGGTGCCGCGGCAGATCGAGGCCAACGGCCTCAAGCCGGGGCAGGTCAAGTTCCAGGACGCGGCGATCGTCGAGATCATCACGAGCTACACGCGTGAGGCCGGCGTGCGCAACGTCGAGCGCGAGATCGGCACGATCTGCCGCAAGCTCGCCCGCGAGGTCGCGGAGGCCACCAACGGCAACCGCAAGCGCTTCACCGTCAACGTGAAGCAGGTGCACGAGCTGCTCGGCCGGCCGCGCGCCTACAGCGACGTCAAGCGCCGCACCAGCGACCCCGGCGTGGCCACCGGCCTCGCCTGGACGCCGGTGGGCGGCGACATCCTCTTCATCGAGGCGACGGCGATGCCCGGCAGCGGCCACCTCACCGTCACCGGCCAGCTCGGCGACGTGATGAAGGAGTCGGCGATGGCGGCGATGAGCTACGTGCGCACGCACTCGCCGGAGCTCGGGCTGGACGACGACTACTTCGCCAAGCACGACATCCACATCCACGTGCCCGCCGGCGCCATCCCCAAGGACGGCCCCAGCGCCGGCGTCACGATGGCGAGCGCCATCTGCTCGCTGGTCACCGGCACGCCGGTCAGCAACGACGTCGCCATGACCGGCGAGGTCACGCTGACCGGGCAGGTGCTGCCCATCGGCGGGCTCAAGGAGAAGACCCTGGCGGCGCAGCGCGCCGGCATCACCACGGTGATCCTTCCGAGCCGCAACGAGGCCGACCTCGAGGACGTGCCGGAGGAGCTGCGCAAGGGCATGACCTTCATCCCGGTCGACCGGGTGGAGCAGGTCTGGGAGGCCGCGATGGGCCTGCGGCTGGACGAGCGCGCGGCCCAGCTCATCGAGGCCGGCGACCTCATCGAGGAGGCCGGCGAGCTGCTCGAGAAGGCGCGCCGCAAGGCGGGCAACAGGGTCGCCGCGGCTGCCGCCGCGACCGCCGACGGCAAGGCCGCCGCGGCGCGCAAGCCGGCCGCCAAGAAGCCGGCCGCGAAGGCGCCGGCCAAGGCCGCGGCCAAGAAGCCGGCCGCGCGCAAGCCGGCGGCGCGCAAGCCGGCGGCCGCGAAGCCGACGAAGGTCCGCCGGCCGGGCCCAGGGCCGCGCCGGCCAAGCCCAAAGCCGCGCCGGCCAAGCCCAAGGGCGGCGCCAAGAAGACGACGGCCGCCCGCGGCAGGAGCGGCCGCAAGAAGTAGATACCGCGCGGCGCGGCCGCGCCGCTTCAGACTGAGACCGGCAGCGGGCCCGGGGAGGCAGTAAGGCCTCCCCGGGCCCGCCCTTCGTTCGGGATTCGCTTTGGCCTGACGCCGCACGAGTGCTCTATTCAGGGATAGCCCTTGGCTAGACGTTCCCCCCTCAGTCGGCGCGACGACGTCGGATGTCTATCCGATGGCTATCCGAGAACCGAGGGCCCGTGCGCAGCACCCGGGCGCGCCCGGGTCTGGACGGCGTCGAGGTAGGTCCGCGCGAGGCCAGTCCGGCATTCATGACGCGCAGGTCGGGTACCGATAGCAGTCGAAGACGGTGGAGACCGGCCGGGCGACGAGGGAGGGGAGCGTGAGCACGGGAGACGCAGCAGGCGGCGGCGCCGTCGTGGAGCGCGTGTTCGAGGCGAAGACCGACGCCATCCCGGAGGTCATCGGCTTCATCGCCGGGCAGGCGGAGGCCTGGGGCCTGCACCCGCAGCGGCTCATGCAGCTCGAGCTGGCGGTGGAGGAGGCGGTGGTCAACATCTGCCTCTACGCCTACGAGGTGCCGCCGGGCGAGCTGCTCGTGCGCGTCGACTCCGGCGAGGAGCGGTTCCTCGTCGAGCTCGTCGACGAGGGCGTGCCGTTCGACCCGCTCGCCGTGGAGGAGCCCGACCTGCGGGCGCCGGCCGGCGAGCGGCAGATCGGCGGGCTCGGCATCTTCCTCGTCCGCCGCGTGATGGACGAGGTCGCCTACAACCGGGACGGCAGCAGCAACATCCTCAGGCTCGTCATCCGGCGTACGTGAGACGAGCCGTCCTGATCTGCGCGGCGGCGCTCTGCGCCGCCGCCGCGCTCGGCGCCGGCCTGTGGGCCGGCGCCCGCTCGGCGGACGCCGCCGTGCCCGCGAGTCGCGTCCGCCTCGTCCTGCAGTGGTCGCCGCAGGCGCAGTTCGCCGGGTACTACGCCGCGCTCGAGCAGGGCTTCTACCGCGAGCGCGGTCTCGACGTCGAGATCATCCCCGGCGGCCCCGCGGTCGATTCGCTCGCCTATCTCACGGAGGGCAAGGCCGAGTTCGCCACGGCCTTTCTCACCGGCGCCGTCACCGCGGCCGGGGACGGCGCCGGGATCGTGAACGTCTGTCAGGTGGTCAACCGCTCCAATCTGCTGCTCATCGCCCACCGCGACAAGGTCAAGGACCGCGACGACCTGGACGGCGCGCGCGTGAGCCTCTGGGGCTCGAGCTTCCAGGCCGCCTACATCGGCTTCTTCGAGGCGGCGGACGTCAAGCCGAGGATCCTGCCGCAGTACTACTCCGTGAACCTCTTCCTGCTTGGGGGCGCCGACGGCTGCGCGGCCATGGAATACAACGAGTACGAGACCATCGTCCAGTCGGGCGTCGACCCCGGCGATCTCACCGTCTTCTCACTGCAGAAGAGCGGCTTCGGCTTTCCCGAGGACGGCGTGTACACGACTGCCCGTACCGCGCAGCGCGACCCCGAGCTGTGCCGGGCGTTCGCGGAGGCGACGCTTGAGGGCTGGGCGTACTGCCGCGACCAGCCTGAGGAGGCGGTCGCGAGCGTCATGGGCCACGCCCGCGACGCGCACGTGCCGACCAACGCCGTGCACCAGCGCTGGATGCTCGACCACATCCTCGCGGCGGTCTACCCGGCCGGGACCGACGCCTGGGAGCCGGGCGTGCTCAAGCGCGCGGACTACGAGCGCACGTGCGCGGTGATGATCGGCGAGGGCCTGATCGGGTCGGCGCCCTCCTACGAGGACTTCGTGCAGGAGGGCGCCCGCAGTGCTCCGTAGTCTGCCCATCGCCTGGCGCATCACGCTGCTCGTGCTGCTCGGCGCGGGCGTCGTACTGGGCATCGTCAGCTTCGTCTCGTACACATCGGCCCGCGACCTCCTGGAGCGGGAGAAGCAGGCTGAGTTCGCGGCGGTGTCCGAGGCCGTCGCCAACCGCATCGACGTGGTCGGGCGCTCCGTCGAGAAGGTCACCGAGGGGCTCGCGGTGACGGTCGACGACACCGAGCCGAGCCCGGCGCGGGCGCGCATGCTGCTGCGCGGCACCGTGCGCGCCAACGACGAGCTCTACGCGGCCGGCATCGGCTACGAGCCACGCCTCTACGACAACTTCGCGCCGTACGCCTACGAGCCCGGCGGCCAGTACGGCGACGCCTCGTCCGGCGACGGGGAGACGAGCTCACAGATCGTCGTCACCGACCTCGGCCGCGACGGCCGCGCCTACGACGTCAACGACTGGTACCAGCTCCCCGTGCAGATGCGCCGCTCCGTCTGGACGGAGCCCTACTACCAGGCCGGCGGTGGCGAGGTCGTGCTGGCCACCTACGCCGTCCCCGTGCGCCTGCGCGACGACCCGGCGCCCGTCTCGGCCGTCGTCGCCGGCGACATCTCGCTCTTCTGGCTCCGGCGGCTCCTGCAGGACATCGACCTCGGCGACTCCGGCTACGCCTTCCTCATCAGCAAGACCGGCACGTTCATCGCCCACCCGGACCCGAGCTTCATCATGAACCAGTCCGTCTTCAGCGTCGCCGCGGCGCGCGAGGACCCGGACCTGCGCGCCATCGGCCAGAAGATGATCGCCGGGGAGTCCGGCTACGTGGCGTTCGACGGGCTCCGCACGATGAAGGCCGACGAGCCCTCCTGGCTCGCCTACCGGCCGGTCCCGTCGACCGGCTGGTCGCTCGGCATCGTCGTCGCCGACAGCGAGATCAGCCAGGACGTGCTGGCCCTGAACCGCACACAGTGGGTCATCGCGCTGGCCGGCATCGCCGCGCTGCTCGTCATCACGCTGCTCATCGCCGGCTCCATCACGCGGCCCATCCGCGGCCTGGACGCCGCGACCCACTCGCTGGCGCACGGGGACCTGGACGCGCCCCTGCCGAAGGCCAAGGGGCGCGACGAGATCGCGCGCCTCACCACCTCGTTCAGCCAGATGCGCGACGACCTGCAGCAGCACATCGAGGACCTGCGCGAGTCCACGGCGGCGCAGGAGCGCATGCACAGCGAGCTGCGCATCGCGGCAAGCATCCAGATGGACCTCGTGCCGCGCACGTTCCCGCCGTTCCCCGAGCGGCACGACCTCGACCTCTTCGCCACGCTCGTGCCGGCGCGTGAGGTGGGCGGCGACTTCTACGACTTCGTCGAGGTCGACGGCGACCACCTGTGTCTCGCGGTCGCCGACGTCTCCGGCAAGGGCGTGCCGGCCGCCCTGCTCATGGCGGTAGGGCGGTCGTTCCTGCGCTCGCTGGTCCGTGAGGGCGGCAGTCCCGCCGAAGTCGTCCGGCAGCTCAACGACGAGATCGCCGCCGAGAACGAGGCCAGCATGTTCATCACCATGTTCCTGGCCTACGTCGACCTGCGCACCGGCGAGGTCCGCTACGCCAGCGCCGGCCACAACCCGCCGTTCCACGTGACCGCCGCCGGCGCCGCGAGGCAGGTGCCGCGCGTGCGCGGCATCGCCCTCGGGGCCCGTCAGGGGATGGTGTACGACGAAGGGTCATTCACGCTCGCGCCGGGAGACATGTTGTTCCTCTACACGGACGGCGTGAGCGAGGCCATGGACGCGGAGGACAAGATGTTCACGGAGCCGCGCATCGGCGACGAGCTCGGCGCGGCCGTCGTCGGCGGCGTCTCGGTCGACGCGGTCGTCGGCGCCGTCTCCGGCGAGACCCGAGCCGGCGCCGTCTCGTGCGAGGCGGTCGTCGAGCACCTGCTCGCCGCCGTGCGCCGGCACGCCGACGGCGTGGAGCAGTTCGACGACGTCACGATGTTGGCGTTCCGCTATCTCGGACCGGACGACGGAGGCGCCCCGGCAGGGGAGAGGCCCGCGTCGCCCGACCGGTCCGGCTAGGACAGGCTAGGAGCCGGGCGCGCCGGGCTGCTTGCTCCGCGGGCGCGCCTCCAGCAGGATAGGCACCGCCGCGGCCGCCGCCGCGGGGTGCCCGGGCTGACAGGAGGAGTCATGGAGGTCGAGACCGTCGGAGATGTGACGCTCGTCACGCTGCCCGCCAGGGTCGACACGACCAGTGCAGGCGGCGTCGAGGAGGAGTTCAGGGGGCTGCTCGAGCAGGGGTCGCGCAAGCTCGTGGCCGACTTCGCCGGCAACGAGTACGTCTCGAGCGCCGGCCTGCGTGTGTTCCTCAGCATCCTCAAGGCGCTGGAGAAGGACGGCGGCAAGATGGTGCTTTGCGCCATGCAGCCGTTCGTCGCCGACGTGTTCGAGATCTCGGGCTTCTCCGGGCTCTTCACGATCGTGGACACGCGGGACGAGGCGGTCGCCGCGCTCGCCTGACGCGTCGTCTGACGGTCGCCTGACGGTCGCCTGACGGTCGCGCCCGCTGCAGCTTCCCTTCACCTGCCGATCCCGTAGGCCGGAGCCCAGAGCGGACGGCGGGGTAGTGCTCGCGGGGCACTCTCCTTTCAGGTACCTGTAAGGTACCTGTTCTCGGCCCTGCGGCGCCCGCCGCCCGGCATGAGAGGTACCTGTCAGGTACCTCATTACCGAGCGCCCGGGGGGCAACATGCCCGTCACTGCCGGCGAGATCTCGGGTTGCCGCCACGGGCGCGTGGGCCGCCACGGGCGGCGGGCCGCCACGGCCGCGGGCGTCAGCGCGTGCGGCGAAATCCGAGCATGGTCACGTCGTCGTACTGCTCGGCGCCGGCAACGAAGCTGTCAACGGCGTCGCGTACGGCGGTCATGAGCTGCAGCGAGCCGCCGGCCGCGCCCGTCTCGCGCAGGACCGACTCCAGGCGCTCCGTGCCGAACATCCGCTGGCTCCCGTCCATGGCCTCGGTGACGCCGTCGGTGAAGAGCAGGAGCGCGTCGCCGGGCTCCAGCGCGAGGCTCGCGCGGCCGAACGACGCCGCCGGCGAGACGCCGAGCCCCGGGCCGGCGGTGCGCGCCACCGTCTCGACCGCGCCGCCGGCGCGTACCACCGAGGGCGGCAGGTGGCCGCCGGTGGAGTACGTGAGCTCGCCGGTGCTCACGCGGTAGACGCCGTAGAACAGTGTGACGAACATGGCGGCGTCGTTGCCGCGGCAGAGCGGCGTGTTGACCTGGGCGAGCACCTCGGCCGGGTCGGGGGACCGGGACCCGGCCGCCCGCAGCAGCGTGATCGTCACCGCCATGAACAGCGACGCCGGCACGCCCTTGCCGGCGACGTCGCCGATGGCGAGGCACAGGTGGTCGTCGTCGTAGAGGAAGAAGTCGTAGAGGTCGCCGCCTACCTCGCGCGCCGGCTCCAGCAGCGCGTGCAGGTCGAACTCCTCGCGCTCCGGGAACGGCGGGAAGATGGAAGGCACGATGGAGTGCTGGATGTCGCGCGCGACCGCGAGTTCGCCCTCCATGCGCTCCTTCTGCGCCGCCGTCTCGCGCTCGCGCGCCTCGTTGCGCACGATGAAGACGAAGAGGCCCATGCCGGCGGCGTTGACCAGGATCATCGGGACGATGACGTCCTCGACGAGTTGCAGCGCCGCGTCGAAGGGCTCGGCCATGAGCAGGTTGAGTCCCATGAGCACCGACTCGGTGAAGACGGCGAGGAGCATGGCCGCCCACACCGGCGCGACCCGGCGCTTGAAGAGCAGGAAGACGGCGCCGCCGGCGGCGCCGGCGGCCACGGCGCCGAGGGCGGACGGCACTGCCGTCCATCCGCCCATGGCCAGCCGTTGCAGGCCGCCGATGAGGCCGGCGCCGATGCCGACCACCGGCCCGCCGATGAGCCCTCCCAGGGCGGGCCCGAGGTCGCGCGTGTTGGCGATCGCCCCGTTGACGTCGACCCCGGACAGCGTGCCCCACACCGAGAAGGCGCCGAAGATCAGCACCAGGATCAGGCGGCCCTGCCGGCCGAGCTGGTCGTCCAGAACCTGGCGGTAGAGCCTGGTGCGCGTGAAGAGGTAGGCGACGACGATCACGACCGCCATGCTCTTGACGAGGTCGACGACCAGGGTGAACTCGAGTCCCTCGAAGCTCATGGGGCCCCGAACCTCTCGCCGGAGCCCGTCGGGCGGCGCGAGACCACGGGGCGCATCAGGCCTCGTGCCGGTCGTTGCCGCGGATGTAGGCGAGGAGGTCGCGCGTGGCCTGGTCCTCCACCTGCATGGCGTCGTAGTCGACGAGCACCCCGTTGAAGTACTGGAGGATGAGCCAGTCGCCGGAGCGGCCCCCGGGCAGGATGCCGGTGAAGAGGAACCCGGCGTCCTCGAGCGCGGCCGCGACCCGGCCCGTCCCCGGCCGGCTGAGGTCGAGGTACACGTTGACGACGGCGACGTTGTCGCGGAGCTGGCGCAGCACCTCGCTGCGGATGTGCTGCGCCAGGTCGCGCCCGTAGGTCGGGATGCGCACGGTGGCGACCGCGCGCCGCGGGTTGACGCTCACGTGGAGCTGCGGCTCGCCGCGGTGCGCCGCGCGCGAGAGCCCGGCGAACTCGACCTTGACGCCGAGGCGGGAGTAGATGCCGGCGATGGCCTCGCGGTGGCGCCTGGGTGCGTGGACGCGTGTGACCGGCAGCTCGGTCAGGTACTTGAACCCCAGGATGACCGAGCGCCGCGCGCTCGCCTCGCCGGCGATGCCCTCAAAGGCCATCGTCGCCGGCGAGTACGCCAGCAGGAACCCGCTGTCCACGAACCCGAGCCGGTGGCAGAACTTCTGCGTGAACGTGTGGACGGTGACCTCCTCGATGAAGAGGCCGTGGAGGCCGCGGGCGAGCGCCTCGGCGTCCAGGTACTCACCGAGGCGTCGCGCCACCGACTGGCCGCGGAACCTGGCCTTGGTGGCCACGACGGCGAGGTCGGCCACCTCGTGCGTGTCGTCGGGGAAGACGAGCGCCGCGTGGCCGGCGACCTCGCCGTCGGCGGCGCTCGCCACCGCCGAGACCATGTCGCCGGCCTCGTTGAGCGCCACCACCCGGTCCGGGTAGTAGAGGTGCTCGTTGACGTAGGTGTAGCGGTAGGCGTCGTAGATGCAGCGGCAGACCTCGATGGCCTGCTCCGGGCGCAGCGGGCCGATGCTGAGCTGCGCGCGCTCCGCCACGGGCACGTGCTCAGGCTCCGCCAGGGGAGCCTCTTCGGCCGGCGGCGCGGTGGCGACGGTGTCCGCCGGCAGGTACTTGACGATCACCGTCTCCTTGCCGCGGCTGCCGAGGTTGTGGAACTCCACCGCGTCCGCGAACCGCTGGATGAGGAAGCTGCCGAGGCCGGCGCCGGTCTGGGTCTCGAGGTCGGCGCCGGGGTCGTACTCGGGGGCGAGGGATGGGTCCCACGGCAGACCCTCGTCGTGCACCGTGATCTGGATGCCGGCGGGGATGGTCTCGCAGGCGACGTCGAAGCTGCCGCTCTCGTCGCCGCCGAACGCCCCGTGGATCACGTTGGTGGCCGCCTCCTCCATCACGAGGTCGAGGCGGCCCAGCTCCTCGTCGGGGAACCCGGCCTCGCGCGCGTACTCGCGCACGAACCCCTGCACCATCGGCAGGAAGGCGAGCGAACTCGGCACGGTGAGCGCACAGCGACGTACCTCCGTGCCCGGCTCGTGCTCCGTCATCCGATCCCCCCTCCGTGGTGACCCGGCCGCCTTGCTCCGCGTCCCGCCGCACCATACCCTACCCGTGGAACGCGCCGGTATGCCCGGCGCGGCCTTCGCGAGGGGGAACCGGGTGGCCGACGAGACGACGAACGACGTCCAGTTGAGCGTGCCGAGCGCGGCGACGCTGGGCCGGGCCGCGCCGAGCTTCGCGCTCATCCTGCTCGCCGACGCGGCCGTGGTGTGGGCGGCCTGGGCCGGCGAGTGGTCGGTGCTGGCCGTCGTCGTCGCCTGCGTCATCGACGGCCTCGCCGACGGCGTGTTCGCCTGGCTGCGCGCCCGCGCCTCGTTCGCCGCCGGCTCCGCCACGGACGCCCGCGACCGGGTGCTCGTGCGCGAGTTCATCAAGACCTACGTCATCGTCGTCGGCGCCCAGGCGGTCATCGCCTACATGGTGTTCAGCGGCCTGCTGCTCAAGCCGGGCGGCGAGGCGCCCGTCCGGCCCGGCGCGCCGTTCGTCACCTGGCAGTTCTGGGCCGTGGTGGCCGGCCTGGTGGTCATGCGCGCCGCCCTGTACTGGTGGGACTTCGTGCGCGGCGGCGAGGCCGAGGTCATCCCGCCGGAGGCGGCGGTCTCGGAGCCGCTCCGCCGCCTCCTCATCCTCCAGTTCGGCGTGCTGGCAGGCGCGCTGCTGGTGTACTGGGTCTTCGACTCGGCGCTCACCGGCCTCGTCATCCTCCTGCTCGCGAAGACGGCCGCCGACCTCGTGCTGGCCGTCCTCGAGCGCCTGCGCGCGGCGCGCATCACGGCGGCCGTGGCCGCCGGGACCATGCCGCGCGGCGCCCCGGCCAGGTCGCGCGCCCGGCGCGGCGGCCGCAAGCGCCGCCGCTGACGTCACTTGCCTCGCCTCGCCGGCGTTCGATACGATATCGCCATACCACGATGCGATATGGCAGGCGGGGAGCCTTGGGGCGCCCGCGGCATTGCCTCATCTTCCGCGGTCGTTCTACGATTGCGAATCTGTGGGAGCCTGTCCGCCCGTGCCGGGCGGAGCTCGAACCTGTGAGGGGGTGCTCAGCGTGAGCGCACAAGAGCGCGAGACCGCCAACGTCGGCGCCGGTCTGTGGAAGGGCATCGGCATGTGGGCCTGGATCCTCTTCCGCATCAGCGGCCTGGTCCTGGCCGCCTACCTGTTCGTCCACGTCTGGGTCATCTCCCAGGGCCGCGCGAGCGGGGCGGAGACGCTCGACAGCTTCTTCGAGTTCTTCGACAAGCCGTTCCTGGTCCTCCTCGACTCGGTGCTGGTCGCCGCGGTGCTGTACCACGCGCTCAACGGCGTGCGCATCCTGCTCATGGACTTCGGGATCGGCATCCAGCGTCACAAGGCCGTGTTCTGGATCTGCATGCTGATCGCCGCCGCGGCGGTGTGGGGGTTCGCCTACAAGGCCATCCCCTTCATCTTCTAGGGAGGGGAACCTTGAGGACCGAGACACTCGATCGCAGCGCCGGCGGCATGTGGGCCTGGCTGGGCCAGCGGGTCACCGCCGTCGTGATCCTCGTCACCATCATGGTCCACCTGGTGCTCACGCACTTCGTGGCCATCGGCGAGCTGAGCTACGACAACATCGGCGAGCGGCTGGCGGTCACGGCCGTGCTCGTCAACGACATCCTGCTGCTCGTCGCCGTCACCTACCACGCGCTCAACGGCGTGCGCATGGTGCTGCTCGACTACGGCTTCAAGGGGACGGGCGCCCGCCGCGGGCTGGCCGCCTTTCTCTGGGTCGCCGGCATCCTGGCGGTCGTCTACGGCATCTGGGCCCTCTGGGTCTGGGTGAGCTGAGGGGAGCGGCATGCCACACCATCAGCTCATCGTCGTCGGCGGCGGGCTCGCAGGGCTCCGCGCCGCCGTGGAGGCCAAGGCGGCCGGTCTGGACGTGGCGATCCTCAGCCAGGTCCACCCCGGCCGCAGCCACTCGGGCGCCGCGCAGGGCGGCATCAACGCGGCGCTCGCCAATCACCCGGACGCTCACGACGACACGCCCGGAGAAGCACGCCTTCGACACCGTCAAGGGCTCGGACTACCTGGCCGACCAGGACACCGCCATCCAGATGACCAAGGACGCCCCCGGCGTCATCTTCGAGATGGACCACTGGGGCTGCCCGTTCAGCCGCTTCGACGACGGGCGCATCGCCCAGCGGCCGTTCGGCGGCGCCGGGTACCCGCGCACCTGCTACGGCGCCGACAAGACCGGCCACTACCTGCTGCACACGCTGGTCGAGCGCGCCTACGAGCGCGGGTCAAGATGTACATCGAGGTGTTCGTCACCTCGCTGATCGTCGACGAGGGCCGCTGCCGCGGCGTCGTCGCCTACGACATGATCAACGGCGGGTTCCACGCCTTCACGGCCGACGCCGTGGTCATGGCCACGGGCGGCGCCGGCCGCATCTACGGCAACTCCACCAACGCCATCATCAGCACCGGCGCCGGCGCGGCCATGGCCTACCAGGCCGGCGTGCCCGCCGAGGACATGGAGTTCATCCAGTTCCACCCCACGGGCCTGCTCACCACGCACATCCTCATGAGCGAGGCGTGCCGCGGCGAGGGCGGCTACCTCGTCAACGGCGAGGGCGAGCGCTTCATGGCCAGGTACGCGCCCAAGGCCATGGAGCTGGCGCCGCGCGACATCACCGCCCGTTCCATCACCACCGAGATCAACGAGGGCCGCGGCATCGGCGGCTCGGACTACGTCCACCTCGACCTGCGGCACCTCGGCGCCGAGAAGATCCTCGAGCGCCTGCCCGGCATCCGCGACATCGCCATCCACTTCGAGGGCGTCGACCCCATCGAGGAGCCCATCCCGATCCGCCCGGTGCAGCACTACACCATGGGCGGCATCGACACCGACGTGGACGGCCGCACGAAGCTGCCGGGGTTCTACGCCGCCGGCGAGTGCGCCTGCGTCAGCGTCCACGGCGCCAACCGGCTCGGCGGCAACTCGCTGCTCGAGACCATCGTCTTCGGGCGCCGCGCCGGCATGGCCGTGGTGGCCGACCTCGAGGGCGGGGCGCCGTCAGGTGACCCCGCTCCCGCCGCGGCCGGCGCCGTCGCCGCCATGGAGGCCCGCGTCGCCGAGCTCGCCGCCCGCGGCGCGGAAGGGGCCGACGCCTACGCCATCCGCGCCGAGATGATCGCCACCACGCGCGACTACTTCGGCGTGTTCCGCGAGGACCGCGTCATGCGCACCGGCCTCGAGACCCTGCGCCGCCTCAAGGAGCGCTGCAGCCAGGTCGGCCTGCGCAACGCCGCCGGCGTCTTCAACCTCGACCTCATGCGCACGCTCGAGCTCGAGGGCATGGTCGACCTCGCCCTCTGCGTCGCCGAGGGCGCGATCGCGCGCACCGAGTCGCGCGGCTCGCACTCGCGCACCGACTTCCCGGCGCGCGACGACGAGCAGTGGCTCAAGCACACGCTCGCCTACCACACCCCCGAGGGACCGCGGCTCGAGTACGTGCCCGTCACCCTCGGTCCCTTCGAGCCACAGGAGCGGAAGTACTGATGCGCACGGTCAACTTCCACATCAAGCGCTACGACCCGGCGCGCGACGAGAAGGGCAGCTCGCGCGTCCAGCAGTTCGAGGTCCCGTACGAGACCAGCCTCACGGTCCTCGAGGGCCTCTTCCACATCCAGGAGCAGCTGGACGGCTCGCTCGCGTTCCGCTACTGCTGCCGCGCGTCCATCTGCGGCTCGTGCGCGATGTACATCAACGGCCGCTACCGGCTCGCCTGCCAGACCAACGTGCTGCACCTGCACACCGACGAGGTGCACATCGCGCCGCTGCCGCACATGCCGCTGGTCAAGGACCTCGTCTGCGACATGGACGACTTCTTCGCCAAGTACGAGTACATCCAGCCGTGGCTCATCCGCCACAGCCAGGAGCCGGCGAAGGAGATCCTGCAGTCGCCGGCCGACCGCCACAAGCTCAACATGCCCATCGACTGCATCCTCTGCGGCGCCTGCTACAGCAGCTGCCCGTCGGTGTGGGGCGAGGACAACTACATCGGCCCGGCGGCGCTGCTCAAGGCGTACCGGTTCGAGGTCGACTCGCGCGACGAGGCCAGGAAGGAGCGCATGCCGACCTGGGACAACGAGCGCGGCGCCTACCGCTGCCACACGATCACCAACTGCATCGAGGCCTGCCCGAAGGAGCTGAACCCGACGGAGGGCATCCAGTGGCTCAAGATGGCGGCCGTGCGCCGGAGGCTGTTCGGCCGCGCCAAGTGACGCGAGCGCTCATCGATCCCGGGGTCTGTCGGGCGTGGGCATGGTTGTGTCGGGGCACTCGGTTTCCGGATAGCCCTTGGATAGCCGGAATCGGGCCGTCTCGCGAAAGACCGGGGAATCGGCTATCCGCCGGCTATCCGGAAGCAGAGCGGTGGAATGGACACCCCGCTCGCCTCGCGGGGCTCTCGGCCGGATCCGCGGCCTCGCCTTCGGGCCCGTCGGCCCGGGCGCGCTACGCTGGTGGCGAGTCGCGAACGGCTCAGGCGAGGCCGTCGAGCGTGGCGATGAGCACGCCGGCGACGGTGACGGCGGCGGCGAGCGTGAGGCGCAGACCCGGCCGCTCGCGCAGGAAGACGACGCCGAAGACGATGGAGAACACCGGCGTCGTCGCCATGATCAGCATCGCCAGCACCGGCCCGAGGGCGACGATGGTGAGGTAGAAGAGCACGCTCACCGCCGCCTCGAGCAGGCCGGCCAGGACGATGAGCCGCACGGCGGAGCGGCGCGCCTCCCGCGTGAGCGGGCGCGCCGTGAGTCGGGGCCGGCGCCACAGCAGCAGCGCGCCGAGCATGAGCGCGCCGAACACCTGGCTGAGGAGCATCATGGTCGCCGTGACTCTGCCGTAGGCCTCGGCGGCCTGGTCGATCAGCACGGGGCCCAGGCCCCAGCCCGCGGCGGTGAGCACCGCCAGGCCGATGAGCCTGGCCTTTGCGGCCCCGGTGTGCGCCGCCGGGGACGGGCAGTCCGCGGCGGCCGGGGCGGCCGCGGAGGGGCGACCGGCGGCCGGGGCGTCCGGAGAGAGGCGAGTGGTGGCGAGGCCGCCCGGCGAGGGGCAGTCGCGGGCGGCGGGCTCGTCGGGGAGCACCTCGCCGTGGGCGGCGCCTGCGAGGGAGGCGGCGCCCGCCAGGGTGGCCGCGCCGGTCAGCTCCGCCCCCGGCGCGCCGGCGCCTTCGTCCATCCAGCGCGAGATGAGCACCACGCCCGCCATGGTCACCGCCATGCCGACCAGGGTAGCGGCCCCGAACGCGGCGCCCACGATGAGCCAGGCGAAGAGCGCCGTCCACACGGGGTCGGTGCTCGTGATCGGCGCGATCACCGCGACCCGCTCGCCGCGCAGCGCGAAGTAGTACGCGTTGAAGGCCACGACCCAGGTGCCGACGGCCGCCAGTGCTATCCAGCCGGCGGCCTCGGCGTTGATGCCGAACCCGTTGTCCCAGAGGCCGAACACGGTGAGCGGCACGGTGATCGCCAGCAGCCCTCCGATGGCGACCAGGCGGATGAAGAAGTTGACCGCGACCGGGGTCACGGACTCGAGGATCTTCTTGTTGACGACCACCACCAGCGCCCACAGCGCGGTCATGACGAAGGCGGCGACGATCCAGGCTGCGTAGGCGCTCGTGGCTGCTCCCCCCGGGGCTTGTGGCCAGTCTATCGCCCGTCCGGCCACCCGCGCCTCCGTCGGCAGCGCCTCGGCCTCCTCGGCAGGTATACTCCCGGCATCGAGACTGATCCCTGCGCCCGGCGCAGAGTGGAGGGCACATGAAGACGTCAGTGGGCAAGACCAAGCTCGAGATCGCCAGCGGCGACATCACCCAGCTCGAGGTCGACGCGCTCGTCGCGCCCGCCTCCGCGGAGCTGTGGATGGACCACGGCGTCGCGGCGGCCATCAAGCGCGCCGGCGGCGAAGCGGTCGAGAAGGAGGCGGTCCTCCAGGGGCCCGATCAAGGTGGGCGAGGCCGTCATCACGACCGGCCACGACCTCAGGGCGCGCTGGGTCGATCCACGTGGCGCTGTCCGAGTCCGGCCCCAGCGCCGACGCCGGCGGTATCTCCGCGGCCACGCGCGCCGCGCTCGCCGCGGCCGAGCGGGCGCACTCGCGCTCAGTCGCCCTGCCGGCGTTCGGCACCGGCGCCTGCGCGTTCCCGCTCTACCAGTGCTCGAGCCTGATGGTCACGGAGACTGTGGCGTACCTCAAGGAGCACCCGCGTACGGCGCTCCGCCACATCATGTTCAGCGTCTACGACGACGCGGCCCGGGCGGCGTTCAAGAACGCCCTGGCCGGCATCAGCCGCTTCTAGATTCCCGCCGGCGGCCGGAACGCGGCCGGCGGCCGCGCCGCGCGGTCACTGGGAAGGTCACTCCTCTTCGGACAGCTCGCACGCGTCGCGCGACCAGTTCCTGCCGAACACCGCCTTGATGAGGAACGGCGCCAGGATCGTGGTCGCGAGCACCATGCCGAGGATGTCGGCGTAGACGGCGTCGTCGATCGCGCCGGCGGCCAGCGCGTAACCGGCAACGACGATGCCCACCTCGCCGCGCGGGATCATGCCCACGCCGACCTCGCGCGCGATCTGCGGGCCTTCGGCGCGCGCGCCGAGCGACCCGCCGACGTACTTGGTCACCACCGCGAGCGCGGTGAAGGCCACGATAGCCAGCAGCACCGACGGCTTCGCGAAGGCGGCGAAGTCGAGGTAGGTGCCCATGAGCACGAAGAAGAACGGCGTGAAGAACCACGCGAGCGGCTCGAACCGCTTGACGATGCCGGTGTGCTGCTTGAGCTCGCTCATCGTGAGCCCGGCGATGAAGGCGCCGACGATCGCCGCCAGGCCGATGTAGTCGGCGAGCAGCGAGAGCGCCAGCGTCAGGACCACGCCGATCTCGAAGAGGATGGAGACGCGCAGGTCCTTGAGCCAGTCGCGGAGCTTGACCACGAGCTTGGGGCCGAAGAAGCCGAACATGCCCACGTAGGCGATGGCCTCCACGATCAGCAGCGTCAGGTTGAAGACGTCGAAGCTGCCGAGGGCGGAGCCGCTGACGACGACGAGCACGATGAGGCCGAGCACGTCGTCGAGCACGGCGGCGGCGAGGATGATGCGTACCGAGCGCTTCTCGCTGTGCCCGAGCTCGCGCAGCGCGCGCACGGTGATGCCGACCGAGGTGGCGGTGAGCGCCGTGGCCATGAACAGGGCGGCGCTGGTCTCCCAGCCGAAGAGCAGGCCGAGCAGCACGCCGCCGATGAACGGCAGGGCGGCGCCGAGCACCGCCACCTTGATCGCCGCGGCGCGGGTCTCGAGGAGCTCCTCGATGTGCGTCTCGAGCCCGGCCATGAAGAGCAGCATGATCACGCCGAGCTCGGCGAAGGTGTCGAGGATCTCGCCGGAGTGGACCAGGTCGAGCAGCTGGGGACCCAGGATGGCCCCGGCGAGCAGCTCGCCGACCACCACGGGCAGCTTGAGGCGGCGGAAGAGGTGACCGAGGACGCGCGCCAGCGTGAACGCGAGGAAGAGCATGAGCAGAGCCTCGGTGTGCCCGGACACGGTCCCTCCGTGGTGGTTGACGGTATCCTGTCCTTACCCGTGAGGGCGAAGGAGGCTGTATGGGCGGGAGTCTAACCGATGTGCGCGGGCTGACGGTGGGCCACTGGACCGACCTGGAGGCGGCGACGGGGTGCACGGTGGTGCTGTGCGACGGCGACGGCGCCGTGGCCGGCGTGGACGTGCGCGGTTCGGCGCCGGGCACGCGGGAGACCGACCTGCTCGACCCGGTGAACGCGGTGCAGCGCGTGCACGCGGTGCTGATCGGCGGCGGGAGCGCCTTCGGGCTGGACGCCGCCGGTGGCGTGATGCGCTGGCTGGAGGAGCAGGGCCGCGGGGTGGAGGTGGGCGCGCTGCGCGTGCCCATCGTCCCCGCGGCCGTGCTCTTCGACCTGCCGGTGGGGCGCCCGGACGTGCGCCCGGACGCGGCCGCCGGCGAGGCGGCCTGCGAGGCGGCGGGCAGAGGGCCGGTGCCGCAGGGCTGTGTCGGCGCCGGCACCGGGGCGACCGTGGGCAAGGTGCCGGGGTTCGAGCGTGCCACCAAGAGCGGGCTCGGCTCGGCGAGCGTGCGGCTCGCCGGCGGGGTCACCGTCGGCGCGCTGGTGGCGGTCAACGCCGCCGGCGACGTGGTCGACCCGGCGAGCGGCTCCGTGGTCGCCGGGCCGCGGCGGGAGGGCGGAGGCTTCATCCGCACCACGGAGTGGCTGCGCGAGCACCCGCCGGAGGTCGGCGTCGGCCAGAGCACGACCCTTGCGGTCGTGGCCACCGACGCCGAGCTCACCAAGCCGGAGGCAGCCAAGGTCGCGCAGATGGCGCACGACGGCCTGGCGCGCACCATCGACCCCGTGCACACGATGCTCGACGGAGACACGGTGTTCGCGCTCGCGACCGGCGCCGCCGGCGTGCGCGCCGACGTCACCGCCGTCGGCGCCGCCGCGGCCACCGTGCTCGCCGAGGCCGTGCTCGCCGCCGTCGCGCGAGGCGACGTCGCTCGCGGGCGTGCCGGCCGTGCGCGACCTGCCGCCCGCCGGCGCGGCCGTGAGCGCCTCCGCCGAGGCGCCCGCGTGAGCGCCGCCGCCGGGCGCCCGTCCGGCACGCTGCTCTACCTCTGCCGGGGCGACCTCGAGTCGCTCGGCGTCACCATGCTCGAGGTCGTCGACGCGGTCGACGCCGGCTGCGCCGCCAAGGGCAGGGGAGAGGTGGTCATGCCGCCCAAGCTGAGTCTGCACGGCGAGGGCGACGCGTACTCGCAGGTCATGGCCGCTACGCTGCCCGGCGGCGGCGGGGCTCGGCGCCAAGTGGGTCACGCTGTTCCCGCAGAACGCGGCACGTGGTCTGCCCATCACCAATGGCCTCGTGGTGCTGAGCGACCCGGAGACCGGCCTGCCGTCCGCGGTGATGGACGCGGCGACCGTCACCGCCTGGCGCACCGGCGCGAGCGTTGGTGTGGCTGCCCGCTACCTCGCTCGTCCCGATGCCGCCGTCGCCGGCGTGCTCGGCTGCGGGGTCCAGGCGCGTGCCGCGGTCCTCGCGCTCGCCGCCGTTCTGCCGGGGCTGCGCGAGGTGTGGTGCCACGACGTCGATCCCGAGCGCGCGACCGCCTTCGGCGAGGAGCTCGGCGCCGCTCTGCCCGGCGTCGTCTTCCGCCTCGCGGCTGCCGCGAGCGAGGTCGCGGCGCTGGGCGACGTGGTCGTCACCGCGATCACCATGACGGCGGACGTCCGGCCGCCGCTGGGCCCCGGGCTGCTCCGGCCCGGGGCGCTGGCGGTGGCCCTGGACTACGACGCCGCCTGGAGCGGCGCGGCCATGGCGGAGTGCGAGCGGTTCTTCTGCGACGACGTCGCCACGGTGCGCGCCACGCAGGCGGCCGGCGTGCGGCTCGCCGGCATCCCCGGCGAGGTCGCCGGGGACCTCGGCGAGCTCTGCGCCCGCCTCGTCCCCGGCCGCGAGCGCGACGACGAGCGCCTGTTCTGCCTCAATCTGGGCATGGCGCTTGAGGACGTTGTCACCGGGCAGCTCGCCCTGCGCAGGGCTCGCGAGCTCGGCGTGGGTCGGGAGTTGCCCCTGTGATCGCCCCGGCCGGGTCAGCCGCCGAGGGAGTAGCGGCGGCGCTCGCGTAGCGGCCCGCTCGGCGTCTCCTCCACCAGGAGCACCTCGGTCGCGCGGCAGGGGAGCGGCAGGCGGGGTGCGAGGGCCGTCTCGATGGCCTCACGTTCTCTCGCCGTGGGGTCTATGGCGACCACCACGTGCGGCGCGACGTCGTGGTAGGCGCCGCCGAACGGCGGGCACTCCGGCCACTCGTCCCAGATCAGCTGGGTGAGCGCGCGGAACGGCGCCGCCGGCTCCGGCAGCAGCACGGCGGCGTCGGCCAGCTCGGCCACGCGCGTGAGCGCGAACGTGAACGCCGGCACGCCGGCGAGCAGCTCCTCGAGGCGGCGCTCGGCGGCCGCGTCACACGCCTCGACCGGCAGGAACGGCCAGAGGGCCGTGACGTGCGGCGGCAGCGAGCGGCCGGCCGCCGGCAGGCCGCTCGCCCAGGGCGCGACCAGGTCCGCGGCTGCCGGCACCGGGACGATCAGCCCGGTGGAGAGCGGCCGGCTCATGCGGGGCTCCCGGTGCGCGGGCTCACGTGAGCTCCTCGTGCCGGTCCTGCACGGCGCGCAGCAGGCCGAAGCAGCCGGTGAGCATCATGTCGCCGTGGGGCGCCGCGAACTCGGCCGGCAGCTCGCTGCCGGCGAGCAGGTCGCGGCGCGGCCCGGTGACGATGAGCGGCAGGCGCCAGGACGGGGAGCCGCTCGCGCCGCCGGGGTCCACAGCCGCTCCGGCGGCGCCCGCCGCCAGCACGGCGCCGTGCCCGTGGTCGGCGCGGACCTCGTCGCTGTGCAGGTCGCCGGCCAGCCAGCGGCTCAGCCGCAGCTGGAGGCCGGCGCGGTCCAGGCAGGCGGTGTGGTGCTCGAACACACCGGCCACGCGGCCCTCGAGCGCCAGCAGGCAGACGGTGTGGCCGTTGCCGATGTTGACCAGCACGGCGTCCTCGACCCCCTGGGGGAGAGCGCCGTACAGGGCCGCCGGGCCGGTGTCGCCGGTGAGCACCGGCCGGTCACCGGCGAGTCCGGTCGCGGCTGCCGCCGCGGCGCGCAGGCGCGTGAGCTCCGGCGGCACATCGGCTGCGTCGTAGAAGAGGTCCGCGACCCGCCGGCGCTCCACGAGCGCGCGCTCCCAGAGCGAGAAGCGCAGCACGCGGTTGGAGCTCCCGGGCGCGTAGCCGTGGTCCTGCACGGCGACGGCCACGGCGGCGAGCTCCGGGTCCACACCGAGCAGGCGCAGGGCCTGTGTGAGCGCCGCCGCGTCCAGGTCGCCGGAGGCGACCTCGGCGGCGGCGCCCGCAGGCAGACGCCGCAGCACTTCGTCCGCGGCGCCGTCCCCGACCACCCGCGCGCCCAGGGCGCGCACCTTGTCGAGGTCGTCGGCGAAGCTGGCGGCGGCCGACTCCGTGGCCACGAACGGGTGTCCGGCGGCGAGGTGGGCCTTCATCGCCTGCGTCACCGCGCCGCCGCCCATCACCGGGCCGCGGAAGACCACCGTCCGGCCCGCGGCCGTCGCCGCCGCGATGCGCGCTCCGGCCACCTGTGTGGCCGAGGGCACGACGAGCTTGACGGCGTTCTCCAGCGGCTGGCCGGGGCGCGTGAGCAGGATGTCGGTGGTGCCGGCGCCTACGTCGACGGCGAGCACGCCTCCCGGGCCGCGCTCGGCGTTCCCCTCGCGGCCCCGGCTCGTTGCCCCACCGGAGTTCGCCTCGCGGCCGGCGCCGGCCTGTGCGGGGGGAGTCACGGTGACGGACGCCTCGGGCCCGCCGGCCTCAGGCCGGCTGCCGTGTGGGCACGCCGCTGAAGCGGAGCTTCCAGACGTTGACCAGGGCCTCGAGGAAGATGTCGCCGCTCATCTTGCTCTCGCCCACCTTGCGGTCGACGAAGATGATGGGCAGCTCGACGACCTTGAACCCCAGCTTGTGCGCGCGGTAGGTCATCTCGATCTGGAAGCCGTAGCCCCTGGCGTCGACGGCGTCGAGGTCGATGGCCTCGAGCACCTCGCGGCGGAAGCACTTGTAGCCGCCGGTGAGGTCGTGCTGAGGGAGGCCGAGGATGGTCTGGGCGTACAGGCAGCCGCCGCGGCTGATGACCTTGCGCGAGAGACTCCAGTTCTCCACGCCGCCGCCCTTGACGTAGCGCGAGCCGAGCACGACGTCGGCGCCCTGGTCGACGCAGCGCAGGAAGTGGGGCAGGTAGGTCGCGTCGTGGCTGAGGTCGGCGTCCATCTCGAAGATCCGCTCGGCGCCCATGGCAAGGGCCTCGCGGAACCCGGCGAAGTACGCCTTGGCGAGGCCCTCCTTGCCGGCCCGGTGCAGGACGCTCACGTCCGGCACCTCGCGCGCGAGCTCGTCCGCCAGCTGCCCGGTGCCGTCCGGCGAGTTGTCGTCGACGATCAGCGTGTGCAGCTGCACGCCGTGCCCGTCGGCGACCTCGCGGATACGGCCCAGGGCGTGGCGCAGGTTCTCGCGCTCGTTGTAGGTGGGGAGGACGATGACGTTCACGGCCCTGAGTATATCGCGCCCATGACTGCCTCCGACCGTGCCCGGCCGTCCGTCCGTCCGCCCTCTCTGGTAGCGTCCGCCCGCGGCCCGCGGAGGCGCCCTCTCGTTGTGCCGTAGGGCACGTACTCATACCCTCAGGTAGAGGGTGAGAGTCTGCGGGCGAGAAAGGTGTGGTCAGGGACGGCAGGGATGCTTGCGGGGAGGCGCGAATACACTATAGTGGTGTCCGCACCGACCGGGGGCACTACATCTTGTGGTGAGGCGGATTCCTGTGCGTTGTCCATTCTGCAACAGTGATGAGAGCAAAGTCGTCGACTCGCGCGACTCCGAGGCCGGCGACGCGATCCGCCGCCGCCGGGAGTGTCTGGCGTGCGAGCGCCGCTACACGACGTACGAACGCATCGAAGAGGTACCGCTCATGGTGGTCAAGAGCGACGGCAGAGAAGAGCTGTTCACGCGGCAGAAGGTCCTCAACGGCCTGCTGCGCGCGTGCGAGAAGCGCGGTGTGCCGCTCGACCGTCTCGAGCGCACCTGCGACGACATCGAGAACGACCTGCGCCGCGTGTCGGGGCGCCCGGTGACCACCAGGATGGTGGGGGAGCGGGCGCTGCGCCACCTGCGCGACATCGACAAGGTGGCGTACATCAGGTTCGCCTCCGTGTACCGGCAGTTCGAGGACATCGAGGAGTTCGAGCAGGAGCTTGCCAAGCTCGAGCTCGCGGGCGTCGAGCCGCTGCCCGGCGAGGAGCCGCTCCCGGGCATCGACGCCGAAGAGAGCTACCTGGACGAGATCGTCTTCACCACACCGCACGCGGTGACTACTCAGGGGAGAACGGGGCATGACTGACACGGGGAAGGCAGTGATCGAGCTGTCGCCGAACGCACTCAAGGTGCTCCAGCGCCGCTACCTCAAGAAGGGCGAGAACGGCGAGGCGCTCGAGACCCCCGAGGAGATGTTCCGCCGGGTCGCGCGCGCCATCGCCCAGGCCGAGCGCCTGTACAACCCCGCGGCTCCCGTGGAGGAGTGGGAGGACACCTTCTACCGGCTCATGACGAGCCTGGAGTTCCTCCCCAACAGCCCCACGCTCATGAACGCCGGCCGCGAGCTCGGCCAGCTCTCCGCCTGTTTCGTCCTCCCCGTCGGCGACTCCATGGAGAGCATCTTCGAGGCCATCAAGAACACCGCCCTCATCCACAAGAGCGGCGGCGGCACCGGGTTCTCCTTCTCGCGCGTGCGCCCGCACAACGACGTGGTCAACAGCACCAGGGGCGTCTCCAGCGGCCCTCTCAGCTTCATGAGCGTGTTCGACGCCGCCACCGAGACCATCAAGCAGGGCGGCACGCGCCGCGGCGCCAACATGGGCATCATGCGTGTCGACCACCCGGACATCCTCGACTTCATCAGCGCCAAGCAGGACGACGACCGGCTCAACAACTTCAACATCTCGGTCGCCGTCACCGACAAGTTCATGCAGGCCGTCGAGGCCGACGAGGAGTACGCGCTGGTCAACCCGCGCTCCGGCGAGACCGTCCAGAGGCTCAACGCGCGCAAGGTCTTCAAGAACATGGTCAACCTCGCCTGGAAGAACGGCGACCCCGGCATCGTGTTCATCGACCGCATCAACGAGGACAACCCGACGCCGCACCTGGGCGAGATCGAGAGCACAAATCCATGTGGCGAACAACCATTGTTGCCGTACGAATCTTGCAATCTTGGCTCCATCAATCTATCACGAATGGTCCCGGACGGCCACATCGACTTCGGCGCGCTCGGGCGTGTGGTGCGCACCGCGGTCCGTTTCCTCGACGACGTCATCGACGTCAACCGCTACCCGCTGCCCGAGATCGAGGAGATGACCAAGGGCAACCGCAAGATCGGCCTCGGCGTCATGGGCTTCGCCGACATGCTCCTGCGCTTGCAGGTCCCCTACGACTCGGACGAGGCTTGCCGCATCGCCGGCGATGTCATGAGCTTCATCCACGACGAGGCGCGCGCCGAGAGCGAGGAGCTCGCGCGCGAGCGCGGCGTGTTCCCCAGCTTCGAGGGCTCCATCTTCGACCGCCCCGAGGGCGCGCGCGTGCGCAACGCCACCGTCACCACCATCGCTCCCACCGGCACCATCAGCATCATCGCCGGCTGCTCCAGCGGCATCGAGCCGCTGTTCGCGCTCAGCTACGTGCGCGCCAACGTCCTGGACGACGACCGCATGGTCGAGGGCCACCCCTACTTCGAACAGGTGGCCCGCGAGCGCGGCTTCCACAGCGACGAGCTCATGAAGAAGATCGCCGAGGTGGGCTCCGCGCGCCACGTGGACGGGGTGCCCGCCGACGTGCAGGGAGTGTTCGCTACCGCGCACGACATCACGCCCGAGTGGCACATCAAGCTGCAGGCGGCGTTCCAGAAGAGCACCGACAACGCCGTGTCCAAGACCGTCAACTTCCCCAACGAGGCCACGCTCGACGACGTCGAGAACGTCTACCGCATGGCGTTCCGCACCGGCTGCAAGGGCGTCACCATCTACCGCGACGGCAGCCGCGACGAGCAGGTGCTCAACGTCGGCCAGACCAAGAAGAAGCGCGAGCCCGAGCCCGGGCTGGGCATCGCCACCACGCGCCCGGCGCGCCCGCAGCTGCTCACCGGCGAGACGCAGCGCATGGACACCGGCTGCGGCAAGCTCTTCGTCATCATGAACGACGACGAGTACGGCGCCCGCGAGGTCTTCGCCAACATGGGCAAGGCCGGCGGGTGCGCCTCGAGCAACACCGAGGCGCTGGGCCGGCTCATCTCCCTGGCGCTCAAGAAGGGCGCGAGCCCGCAGGAGGTCGTCGAGCAGCTCAAGGGCATCCGCTGTCATGTGCCCTACGGCATGGGCCCCAACGCCACGCTCAGCTGCGCCGACGCCATCGGCAAGGCGCTCGAGCGGCGGTACGTGGCCGGCGCCGCGGCGAGGGCGAGCGCCACGCCGGAGCCGCAGCTCTCGCTGGTCGAGGTGGCGCAGGGCGCGTGCCCTGAATGCGGCTCCACCATGCGTCACGAGGGCGGCTGCGCGGTGTGCAACGACCCGGGGTGCAGCTACAGCAAGTGCAGCTGACGCGCCGTGGCCCCGGTTCGTGCCGGGCGGCTGCGCCGGGTACAGTAGGCGGGTGAGCCGCAGCCGCGGCTCGCCGAGCGCAGTGACCACGACCGCGGGAGGAGTGCCATGAGCGATCCCAAGCCCGATGCGGCCCCCATGGGCGGGGGTGGCGTCACCATCTCCGACAGCGTGGTCGCCAAGGTCGCGTTCAAGGCCATCGGCGGCATCGAGGGCATCCACGCCCTGGGCGGGACAAGCGCTCGCGCCCTCGCCGGCCTGCGCGGCGACAAGGGCACGCCGGGCATCTCGGTCGACCTGCGCGAGGGCAGTGTGGACATCGACATCACCATGAGCATCGTCTTCGGGGCGAGCGTGCCGGCTGTGGCCGAGGCCTGCCGCAAGGCGGTCTCGGACCAGGTCGAGGCCACCACCGGCCTCCCCGTGCGCGCAGTCAACGTGCTCGTCACCGACGTCGTCTTCCCGGAGGACCAGGCTGGCGGCGCGGGCTGAGAGACGCCGGCCCGCCGGAGCGGCGGCCGGCTCCATCACTCGCATCGCGACGTTCCTCCTGCTCCTGGCAGGCGGGCTGGTCGCGCTGCTCTTCGCCATGCGGCTCGTCGCCGCGGCGTTCGACTGCGACTTCTCGCCGTTCCCGTACATCACGCCCAACGGTCACTCGCTGCTGGCCTGGCTGCTGGTGCTCGCCATGGCCGTCCTCGCCGGGCTCGTCTGGCTGGTGCTGCGGCACGACGCAGACGCGCTCTGGCTGGCCTCGCCGGCCGGCGACGGCGGCGTCCTCGTGCCCAAGGCCGACCTCGAGCGGCTCGTCTCCGGCGCCGCCGTCCGCGCGCACCCCGACGTGGTGCGCGCGGAGGCCGAGCTGTGGCAGCGCGGGGGTGAGCTGCGCGGCCGGGTGCAGGTATGGGCGCGGCCGCTGGCCGACGCCGAGAGCGTCCGCGCCGCCGTCGAGGCGGCCGCCCGTCGCCAGACTGGCCGCCTCACACAGACCGACCTCGGCCGTGCCGACGTCCGTGTCAGGGTCCTTAAGGTCGCGCAGCTCGTGAGGTACCTGCCGTGACCCCGCTCGCCAGAGTCATCGCGGTGGTCGCCGGCGTCGTCTCGCTGCTGCTCTGCGGCGCCGCGCTCGTGCGGCAGGCCGCGCTCGCCACCAACAGCCGGCCTCACCTGGGAGGGCTCCACCTGGTGGACAGACCTCACCGCGACCTCGTCCACCGGGACCATCGTGGCCGCCGCGGTCGTCGTCGCGGTCACCATCGGGCTCATCCTCCTCGCGTACCGTCAGGTCCAGCCCGCCGTGCCGCCCCAGGTCATCGAGTTCGCCGTCGACGACGGCACCGCCAGGCTCTCCGTGCCGGCGCTGCGCAAGGCCCTCCGGCGCCGCTTCGAGACCATGCTGCCGGGGTCACAGGTCGGCGAGGTCGCGGTGAGCAGCGACGACGCCGGGTGGCGCGTGCGCGTCGAGGCGGAGGTCCCCATCTGCGACCTGCGGGACGTGCAGCACTCGGTGCTCCAGGCGTTCCGCGACGACATGCGCAAGGTCGCCGGCATCGAGATCGCGAGCCTCGACCTCGTGGTCACGTCGATGCGCCCGGCGGCGAAGAAGGCCCGATGACGCAGCGAAGACCTGGGAATCACCAGGTCTTCGTGAGAAGGCTCCCCGTGGTGGCTGGGGTGTCACTCTTCTCCGCGTATCGAGCTGTGCGATACACCCTCAGTGTTCCCGCCGGCGCCGCGGCGTCAATCACGTTGGCCGTCGCGGGGTGAGCGTGGAACCGCTCGAGCGGTTCATTCTTCCGGACTTCCGTCCGGCGCTCGTGGCCGCGGATCTGGACGGCACCCTCGTGGACCGTGCCGTCACCTGGGCCGACGGGCTGCCGGAGGCGCTGGCCGGCGTGCGTGCGGCCGGTGTGCCGACCGTCGTCTGCACCGGCCGCATGCTCCAGAGCGTGCAGCGCGTGGCCGCGCGCCTCGGGCTCACGGAGGGACCCGTGGTGTGTTACCAGGGCGCGCTGGTCGCCGACATCGGCACGGGGGAGTGGTGGCGCCACACACCCATGCAGGGCGACGCGGCGGCGGAGGTCGTCCGTCACGTGCGCGCCCTGGGCCGGCAGCTCAACGCCTACATCGACGACCGGCTCTCTGTGGAAGAGCTCACGCCGTGGGCGCGGCGCTACGCCGAGCACGTCGAGGTCGGCATCGAGAGCGTGCCGGACCTTGAGGCGGAGGTGCGACGCCGCCCGCCGACCAAGCTCGTGCTCGTCACCTCTGTGGACGACGTGGATGCGATCCTCCCCGCTCTGCAGGACCGCTGGGCTGGGAGGCTCTACGTGGTGCGCTCGCAGCCCGAGTACATCGAGTTCGCCGACCCCTCCGTGAGCAAGAGCGGGGCGCTCGCCTGGCTCTGCGAGCGGCTCGACCTCCCACGCGAGGGAGTCGTGACCCTCGGCGACGGCATGAACGACGTGGACATGCTGCGGTGGGCCGGCCTCGGCGTGGCGGTGGCCGAGGCGGCGCAGCCCGTGCGGGACGCCGCCGACCTCGTGGTCCCGCGCGCAGAGGTGCCTGCGCTCCTGCGCGCGCTCGCGGAGCGCGCGCAAAGCGGCTCGGCCGGCTGAGCGGCAAAGCGAAGGCGGCGCCTGGAGGGGTGGCGCCGCCTTCGAGGGGCCTCGGTGCTGGTGGGATAGCACCGGTCCTTTTGTCCCCCTGACGGGACACGCTGTTCAGCAGTTTTGACTGTGAAAGCGCACCAAAAGAATACGCCCGCTCACGGGAACGGTCAAGGCTCGGTGAGCCCGTGCGTGTGAAGAAATGTTGCGCGCCGCCGAGCGTCAGCCGCGGCCGGCGCCGCGCAAGCCGATGCGCTTCTTGACATCCACGTACCGTGCCCGCAGGACGCGCTCGTGAGCCTGCTCCTCGCGCAGCAACTGCTCGAACACCGCGCACGCCTCGGGGTCCACGCAGCGCTCGAGGCCGCGGCGGTACTTCTCCTGCGCGGTGCGCTCGTCGGCGATGGCCTCCTCCAGGATCGCGAGGAGGTCTTCGTCGCCCAGAGCGCGCGAGTCGGAGCCGGGTGGGCGCGGATCGGCGTCGTCGGTCATCGACTCTCCTTGGTCATCTTGAGGGTGAGGGTGAGCGGGAAGTCGTCGTGACGCCCCGTGACGCGCAGCATGCCGTGGTCGTCCTTCTCCAGGAACGAAAAGGGCAGCCCCGGGACGGTGTACGGGAGCTCGTGGAGGAACTCGAGGCGCAGGCCGCGGTGCAGCAGCGGGTCCAGGATCTCTCCGACGCCGTGGAGCCACTCGAACGTCACCGTGTGCTCGGGCTCGGCGGTGGGGTCGGCGTAGTCGCCGGGCTCGTCGAACCTCTGCGGCACGCCGTACTGGAAGTACGGGTAGCCGAGGCGCAGGGCGTCCGGCGTGGCGTCGTCGGCGAGCAGGAAGGCGTACGGGTGGAACTCGGCGAGGTAGAAAGTGCCGCCGGGGGCGAGGAAGTGGTCGATGACCTCCGCCCAGCGCTCGAGGTCGCCGAGCCAGATGAGCGCCCCCCAGGACGTGAACACGACGTCGAAGCTGCCCTTCAGCACGTCGGGCAGGTGCTCGACGTCGCTGCGCACGAAGGTGGCGCGCGAGGTGAGGCCGGCCTCGCCGGCCAGCGCGCGCGCCGTCCTGATCCCTTCGCCGGAGAAGTCCACGCCGGTCACCACGGCGCCTTTGCGCGCCCAGCTCAGCGTGTCGAGCCCGAAGTGGCACTGCAGGTGCAGAAGAGAAGTCCCCTCGCGCACGGACGGCCCCAGCTCGGTCAGCTCGATCTCGCTGAGCGATGTCTTGCCGGCCTTGAACCCCGGCACGTCGTAGAGGTCGGAGTCGACGTGCAGTCCTACGGCCTCGTCCCAGCTGGCGAGGTTGGCCTTGAGGTAGTCGTCCAGCACGTCAGGTCCCTTCCGCCGGCCGGCTCGCGCGCAGCGAGTAGCTGAACGGCAGGTCCTTGCGCCGGCCGCCCTCGCCGTCCGGCAGCCACCACCAGCGGTCGTCGTCGCGGATCATCCAGTCCCAGAACGGGGCTGGGGAGGTGGGGAACTCGTGGACGTGCTCCAGGCGCAGGCCGGCGCCGGTGAGCGCGCCGATGATCTCCGCGAAGCTGTGGTTCCAGCCGTAGGCGGTGAGACCGGTGGTGTCGGCGCCGGGGTCGGCGTAGCTGCCCTCCACCTGGTCGACGTCGGGCCGGTCCGGCGCCGGGAGCAGGCGGTACTTGACCTGCACGTCGTGCTCGCCCGGCGCCTCGTCCAGGGCCGTGGCGAACGGGTGGAGCTCGGCCATGTAGAAGGTGCCGCCCGGCGCGAGGTGTCGCGCGATGATGGCGGCCCAGCGCTCCAGGTCGGGGAGCCACTCGATGGCGCCCCAGCTGACGAAGACCACGTCGAACAGGCGGCCCTCGAGGTGCGCGCCGGCGTCGTAGAGGTCGGCGCAGACGAACTCGGCGCGGCCGGACAGGCCGACCTCGTCGGCCAGGCGCCGCGCCAGCGCCACTGCCTGGTCGCTGAAGTCGAGGCCCACGACGTGCGCGCCCAGGCGCGCCCAGCTCAGCGTGTCGAGCCCGAAGTGGCACTGCAGGTGCAGCAGGGTCGTGCCCTCGTGGATGAGCGGCCCGAGCTCCTCGCGCTCCAGCGGCCAGAGCGACGAGGCTCCCGCCTTGAACCCCTCCACGTCGTAGAACGCGCTCTTCTCGTGGATCGCCGTCCAGCGGTTCCAGAGCTCGAGGTTGGCGGCGCGCGCCTCCGGCGGGAGGGGATCGTCGCCCATCAAGGCGCCAGTCTCTCGAGCGTCCAGTCTCCGCCCTCGTCCAGGCGCAGCGCGAACCGGCCCGGGCACATGCGGCACTTGACCTCCGCGCCCTCGGAGGGGACGGGCCCGAAGTCGAGCTCCCAGCCGCACAGCGGGCAGAGGAGGACGACCGGCGTGGCCGTCTCCTGCAGGCTGCGGATCACGCGACGCAGACCGTTTCTGTGGCCGGACTCGCTGCGCGCGAGCTCCTTGAAAAGCTCCATGAGCTCGCGGTCCTCGGCCCGGTAGGCGAAGTGGCCGTAGATGACGACGGCCTCGTCCTCGAAGTCGTAGTCGGCGCGGAGCGCGGCGGAGTCGCCGGCGCGGCCGCGCGCCTCCTCCACCGCCGCCAGAGGGTGTCGCCCGGTCGCGTCCGGGTCGAGCGCGGCGGCCGTCAGCCCGGCCCGCGCCGGTGCGGCGGCGTCCGGATCCTCACCGTGGCGGCGCAGCCAGTCCTCGAGCAGCTCGCGATGCTGCGCCTCGTTGCGGCGCAGCGACTCCCAGTAGCTCACGAGCCGCGGGTCGTCCGAGGCGGCGGGGTGGGCGACGTACCGCGCCACCGCCTCGCGCTCCAGCCGGAGCGCCTCGCGGGCGATGGCGATGTCGAGCTCGGCGGCCAGGTCGTGCTCCGGTCAGTCGGGCACGCGGTAGGCGACCGCGCGGATCAGGCCGATGGTCTCTCCGTTCTCGCCGACGGTCGTGCTGTCGCTCACGGAGTACACCTTGTCGGCGCCTTCCTCCTGCAGGAACGCCTGTACCTCTGCGTCGAGATCCTGCAACTCCCGCATGGTGGCGAAGATCTTGATCGGTGTCGCGAACGTCCTCAGCTTGATCATCGCTGCTCCTCTCGTGGGTGCCTGGCCGGCGGTCCGCCGGTGAGTGGTGCATTACCGCAGGCCGCGTAAGCATAACGCCCCCGGAGGCTCATCCGGCATTGCGAGCAGGGTGGGAGGCACTACCCCCGGTTTCGCAGCCGCGGCGGTCTGTCTAGGGCGAAAACGGTATTTTGTGCCTGAAGAGCATCGGAAGCGTTGGCTTGTGAACGGAAGTGCGATATGTTCGCAGGCGTGGAGACCGCCTATGACAGAGAGGGTACGTACCTCGGCCGTCTCGCCGACGTCTTCGGTGACCCCACGCGGCGCAACATCTACCGGCATCTGCGGTCCTGCGACGGCCCTCAGTCGGCCACCGAGGTGGCCGAGGTCTTCGGCCTGCACCGCACGGTGGCCCGCGCCCACCTGGAGAGGCTCGGCGAGCTCGGGCTCGTCTCCACCGCCACGCGCCGGCGTCCCGGCGGCGGCCGGCCGGCCAAGATCTACTCCGTCACCGACGCCCGTCTGGAGATCATGCTTCCGCCGCGCCGCTACGAGCGGCTGGCGCGGCTGCTCCTGCAGCTCGTCGGCGAGACCGTGGACCCGGACGTCGCGTCGTCCACGGCGGCCACGCTCGGCCGCGCGTTCGGCGAGCAGACCGCGGCCGACTTCGCCGGGGGCAACGGGCAGCCGGCGGTCAAGCTCTCGCCGCGCGCCGTCATGGACTGGATGGACCTTGCGGGCTACGGCGCCACCCTGTCGTCCAACGGCAACGGCACCACGGTCATCGAGGTGCACAACTGTGTGTACAGCGAGCTCTCCAAGGAGTTCCCGGACGTCGTGTGCGCCTTCGACCGCAGTATGCTCTGCGGCATGCTCGGTGCGGACGCCTCGGCGCACACACAGACGCACGCGATGAGCAGCGGCGACACGTACTGCCGCCACGAGTTCACGCTCTAGGTCGCCCCGCCGGCCCCGGCCGGCGCTCTCCCCGCTGCGCTCAGGCGTCCCCTGCCGGTTCCCGCCCGGTGAACGCGTCCATCGCGTTGTTGAGGCCGAAGAAGTCGGCGAGCTGGTCGAAGGCCCAGACGGGCAGCATGCGCATCATCGGCAGCGTGCTCACCATCAGCGGCATCTGCACCAGAGGCTCGTTGCGACGGACTGCCTTGAGGACGCGGTCGGCGACCGCCTGCTCCTTGAGCACCGGCAGCAGGAGGGGGAACCGCGTCTTCACGCCTTTGAACATGCCCGTGTCGACGTAGAACGGGCAGGCCACGGTCGTCCTCACGCCCGCAGCGCCGCGCCGGAGCTCCTGGCGCAGCGACTCGTTGAAGCCGACGGCGGCGAACTTGCTCGCCGCGTAGTCGGTCTCGCGCGCGGTGCCGATGAGGCCGGCGGCGGAGGCGACGGTGACGAGGTGGCCGCTCCCGCGGTCCTTCATCGCCGGCAGGAACGCCTTGGTCGTCCAGTAGAGCGCCAGCGTGTTGACGGCGAAGGTGCGCTCGATCTGCTCGTCCGGCAGGTCCAGCAGCGGCTTGCCGCTGACGATGCCGGCGTTGTTGACCAGCACGTCGACGTCGCCGGCGGCAGCGCGCACCTCGTCCGCGCGCGTGTACACCTGCTCGCGGTCGCTCACGTCGCAGGAGAACGCGTGCGCCGCCGCGGCGCCCGCTTCGGAGGCCTCCATCGCCACGCGTGCGGCGCCCTCCTCGTCCAGGTCCCAGATCGTCACCTCGGCGCCGGCGCGGGCGCAGCCCAGCACGAGCAGCCGGCCGATGCCGCACGCTCCGCCGGTGACGAGCACGTGCTTGTTGTGCAGGGCGGTCATCCTCGCCTCCTCACTTGATGCCGGGCACGTGCTTGAGCAGGCCGACGGCCTGCTTCATCACGGCCGCATACTGGCCGTGACTCAGGAACGGCGGCGTGCCGATGCTGAGCACGTGCTCCACCGCCACCGTCTGCGACGAGGTGTACTTGACGATCCCATGGCGTCCGTGCCGGCGCCCGAGCCCGCTCTGCTTCCAGCCGCCCATGGGCGCCGCCGACGCCCAGGTGGCCGCGTAGGCCTCGTTCACGTTGACCGTGCCCGACTCTATGCGGCCGGCGACCTCGCGGCCGGCCTTGACGTCGCGCGTCCATACGCTGGCGTTGAGGCCGTACTCGCTGTCGTTGGCGCGCGCCACCATCTCGTCGACCGAGGCGCAGCGGTACACGGCCGCGACGGGGCCGAAGGTCTCGGCGCGGCACACCTCCATCTCCTCGGTCACTCCGGCGAGGAGCGTCGGCTCGTAGAAGTACGGGCCGAGGTCGGGGCGCGGCCTGCCGCCGGCCAGCACCTCGGCGCCCTTGCCCACCGCGTCGTCGACGTGGGCCGTGATCTTGGCGAGCTGGTCGGCGCTCGCGAGCGAGCCCATGTCGTCGGAGAATGTGAGGCTGGGGCCGAGCTTGAGGCCGGACAGACGCTCGGCGAGGCGCGGCACGAACGCGTCGTAGACGGCATCGTGTACGTAGATCCGCTCGATGCTGATGCAGAGCTGGCCGCTGTTGGACGTGATGCCCTGAGCGGCGCCGGGGACGGCGCGCCACAGCGGGGCGTCCGGCAGCACGAGCAGGGCGTTCTTGCCGCCGAGCTCCATGGCGCAGCTCATGAGCCGCTCGCCGCACTGGGCCGCCACCCTGCGGCCGGTCGCGGACGAGCCCGTGAACATGATGAAGTCGGTGTGCTCGATGAGCGGCGTGCCGAGCTCGGCTCCTCGGCCGGTGACCACCTGGAGGAGGCCGTGCGGCAGCCCCGCCTCCTCGAGCAGGCCGGCCGCCCACAGCGTGCTGAACGGCGTGGAGGCGTCCGGCTTGATCACCACGCCGTTGCCGGCCGCCAGCGCCGGCAGCGCGTCGCCGATACCGAGCGTGAACGGGTAGTTCCACGGCGCGATGATGCCGATCACGCCGCGCGGCCGGTGATGGACGCGCGTGGACGTCAGCACCGGCAGCGCTCCCTGGGCCCGCGCCGGCCGCAGGAACCCAGGCGCGGTGTGCCCGTAGTAGCGCGCCTGGATGGCGACGTCCAGGACCTCCTCGAACGCGTGGATGCGCGCCTTGCCGCTCTCGAGCTGGATCACGTCCATGATCTCGTCGGCGTTGGCGAGCACGAGGTCGTGGTAGCGCAGGAGCACGGCGGCGCGGTCGGCCACGGAGAGCGCCGCCCAGTCGGCCTGCGCCTCGCGCGCCGCCGCGCAGGCCGACTCGACGTCCGCCGGCGCTCCCTGGGGGACCTCCGCGAGGACGGCGCCGGTGCACGGCGCCTCGACCGGCGTCAGTGGGCAGTGCGGCGCGACGGCCGCGCGCGCCGCGAGGCGCGAGAGCATCGCCGCGCTCACGCGCGGGGACCACTGTGTGCTGGCCGCGCCGGGCGCGGTCCCCGCGCCGGCCACGGCGTTCGACATCGTCTGCGTCATCGTTCCCTCCCGCTGCCTGCGGCCGCGCGTCAGCGCCGCCGGGACCGTCTGTCGTCGTGCATGCTCTGGTCGGCGCGCTCGATGAGCTCCTGCAGGGTCACGCGGTCGCCCGGCTCCCAGTCGACTGCCCCCACGCTGAGCGACACCTTGAACTGCCTGCTGCCGGCGGCGTTCGCACGCTCCACGCGGCGCCGCAGGCGCGTCACCAGGTCGGCGGTGACCGCCGGCTCGTCCTCCACGAGGATCACGAACTCGTCCCCGGCCACGCGCCCCGCCACGTCCGACTCCCGGATGCTGGCACGGACCGCGTCGGCGACGGTGCGCAGCGCCTCGTCGCCGTGCGCGTGACCGAAGCGCTCGTTGATGGACTTCAGGCCGTCCACGTCAAGGTAGATCACGCCCAGCCCGCGCGCCCGGCGCCGGGCGATGCGCAGGGTGTGCTCCCCCAGCGCGAAGAACCCACGCCGGTTGTACAACCCGGTCAGCTCGTCGGTGAGCGAGAGCATGCGCAGCTGCTCCTCCCGCTGGCGCAGCGCCGTCTCCGCCGCCTTCTGCGGCGTGATGTCGATGATGTAGCCCTCGTAGGTGGTGACGGCGCCGTCGTCCCCGCGCACGGCGTGCGTGAAGTCGCGGATCCAGTGGGTCTCGCCCGCTGAGTCCGCGATCCGGTACTCCTGCACCCAGCTCTCGAGCCCGGTGCTCGACTTGTCGTTGCCGTCGTCGTTGATCCAGTCGAGGTCGGCGGGGTCCACGATGCTCGAGTAGCTGCGGCGGCCGCTGGTGAACTCCTCCGGAGCGTAGCCGTAGGCGCTGATGTTGGGGGAGACGTACTGCACCAGGCCCTCGTCGCTCGCGTCCCAGCGGAACGTGACCACCGGTCCGGCGACCAGCAGGTCGCGCTCACGCTGCAGCTCGGCCTCGGCCTCCTTGCGGCGCGCGATCTCGTCGGTGAGCGCGCGCTCGCGCTCCTCGAGGAGTCCCACCATGGAGTTGAAGGCCTCGGAGAACTCGCCCATGAAGTCGATGCGCTGGGCGTAGTCGCCGCGGGCGATCTCCTGGGTCTGCCGCGTGAGCTGGCTGAGGTGCGCGTGCATCTCGACGAGCGGGCCGGCCAGGCGGTTCTCGGGGGAGGGCAGCGGGGCAGAGAGCTCGCCGCGCGAGAGCGGCAGGAGGAAGTCGCGGACCTCGATGAGGACGCGGATCAGGTGGTTGACGGTGTGGGCCAGGGGAAGTGCCGCAGGGGAGCAGGTCGACTCCGCCACGAACCGGGCGCCGCGGCCGGCCAGCAGATCGGACAGGACCGAATCGATCTCCTCGACGCAGGTCCGGAGGTCGTCGCGTGCGCGATCTTCGACGTGCGGCGTCACGGCGTGACGGCTCGTGCGCTGCCGGTGGGCGTGCGCCGTGTGGCGCCCGCGGCCGTCTGCTGTGCGTTGCCCCTGGGGCTGCGAACGAGCATGGTCGTCCCCGTCTCCTCGACCCCTTGTCCGGGCAGTCTACACCCGCGGACTCCGTGCTGCGGGGCGGGGGTATCTCGCTCGCCGCGGCGAAGAAGTCGTTGAGCGCTCTGAGGAGGATGACGGTGACACCCTGGTGGCGCGCGACCGTGCTCGCGGCGGCCGGCGCGGCGGCGCTGCTCGCCGGCTGCGGCATCCGCGTCTCCGCGCATCCGTCACCCGTGCCGTCGCGGACGCCGGTGGTGCTCGCCGCCGCGCCTGCCTCACCCGAGACGACCGCGGCGCCGTCATCCGCCCCGTCGCTCGTGCCGCTGACTCCTTCTGCCCCGTCCTCGGCGGCGCCGGTCGTGCCTTCTCCCGTGCCGTCCGCCGCGTCACCCGCCTCGCCGGAGCCTGGAGGCCGCCGCGCGGCGGCGGTCGCCGCGGCCGCGCGACGCGTTGAGGCGGCCGCCGCCGTCAGGGTCGCCGTGCGCTCCTTCGACCAGCTGGCCGAGGGCATGGTCGAGCGCAGCGGCGTGCCGGGGGCGGCGGTGGCCGTGGTCGCCGGGGACACGGTGATGTACCGCCGCTGCTTCGGGCTGCGCGAGCTCGGCGCGCCGGACGTGGTGGACGACGACACCCTCTTCCAGCTGGGCGCGGTCTCCCGCGCGTACACGACCACCCTGCTGGCTGCGCTGGCCGGGGAGGGGGAGGTCGCCTGGGACCAGCCGGTGCGCCGCGTGTGGCGCGGGTTCCGGCTCGAGGACGACTGGGCGACCCGCGCCGCGACGTACCGCGACCTGACCGCGGCGCGCAGCGGGCTGCCGGCGTACGCCGGCACGGAGCTGCGCGCGTTCGGCTACGACCGGCGGGAGATCCTGCGGCGGCTGCGGTACCTGCCTCCCGCCGCCGGCTTCCGCTCGGCCTGGGCTCCCCAGGACGCCGTCTTCACCGCCGCAGCGGTGACCGCCGAGCACGCCACCGGGCAGCCGTGGGCGCAGTTGCTGCGCACGCGCGTGCTGGAGCCCATCGGCGCGGAGTCCACCGTGCTCGACTTCCGCGGCCTCGTGCGCGCCGTGGACACGGCCACCCCGCACCGCCTGGTGGATGGCACCATGGTGCCGCAGGACCCCTCCGACGAGGACGTGTTCGCGCCGGCGCTCGGTGTGAGCTCGAGCCTGACCGACGTGATCGCCTTTGCCCGGCTCCAGCTGAACGGCGGCGCCCTCGGCGGGGCGCGGGTCGCGCCGGCCGGCCTGCTGGCGCAGACGCTGCGCCCGGCGACGGGTATCGACGCGCCCCCCGGCGGGCCGCGCGCGGCCGGTCTCGGATGGCGGCTCCAGAGCATGGACGACCGTCTGGTCGCGAGCGCCGAAGGCGGCCTCGCGAGCGGTTCGAGCGCCGTCGTGGCGTTGCTGCCGCACGACGGCGTGGCGGTGGTCGTGCTCGCCAACGCCTACCCCGGCGGGCTGGCTCTCGGCCGGGCGCTCACGCGGGCGCTGGTGGACTTCGTCGCGCTCGGCGCGCCGCAGGACGACTGGCTGGCCGTCGAGCAGGCGGCGCTCGAGCAGGCGGTCCGTGAGGCCGGCTCCGCCGCGGAGGCCGGCGCCGCGGACACCGGTCCTGACGGGCGCACGGCCGCGGATGACGGCGTCGCCGCTCGCGGCCTGCAGCTCCCCCCGGGCACGCCGGCCGAAGCCGCGGCGCCGCGCTCGCGGCGGGCGTACGCCGGCGTCTACGAGCAGGAGTACTACGGGCGCGTCACGGTCGGCCGGGGCCCCGGCGACGGACTCGTGGTGCGGCTCGGCCGCGGCGAGACGCTGCGCTACGTGCCGTGGAGCGGCGACGTGTGGCGTGACACCGCGTCCGGGACGGCCGCCGTCTTCGACGTCCGCGGCGGCCGCGCACGCTCCGTTACGCTCACGCTGCTCACCTTCGACGGCCGCCGGGGCGCGTTCGCCCGCGTGCGCTGACGCGCGCTCCCGGCGCTACTTCTTGCGCTTCTTGCCGCTGATGACGCTGTTGAGCAGCATGCCGAAGGCGAGGCCCGCGATGCCGGCGCCGATGAGCAGTATCCAGGCGCTCGCACCCGTCGCCGCGACGAGGGTCGTCATCTCTTCATCCTCTCCGGCGCCCGGTCACCAGCCGGGGAGGGCCTGCTCGCCCTCGAGCGCCCGCGCGCTCGTCAGGTCCTCGTTGACCTCGAGGATGCCCTTGTAGGCGCCGTCCGCGTCACGCAGGGCGATGTACCGCGTGCGTTTGAACCCGTCCGTGTCCTCGTGCCAGCCCTCGGCCACGTCCTGCTCGCCGGCCTTGAAGGCGCGCAGGATCTCCTCGAGGCAGGCCATGGACTCCTTCGGGTGACAGTCGCGCACGTCGCGCCCGATGAAGCGCGCGTCGCACGTCTTGTAGGTCTCGCCCTTCCAGTACACCAGTACGTCGTCCTCGTCGGCGACGCTGAGGTCGAGCGGGAGGAACGAGAAGACCAGATCCGCGAGTTCGGGAGTGAGACTGCCGCGCTTCCACAGCATGGTCGGGACCACCTCTCCAGTGGGACGTTGCCTGCATCGCCATCGTATCGCAGGGGAGAGGCGGAGGCCCGCGGTGCGGCACGCCCGGCGCCGGCTACCAGTCGAGCAGCCGGCGCTGGCCCTCGAGGGCACGGATGCCGGTCACGTCCTGCACGGTCTCCACGACGCCCCGGTAGTTGCCGCCCTCGTCGCGCACTGCGAAGTAGCTGATGTGCAGGAACTTGCCCTGCATCTCGATCCAGAACTCGGCGGTGCTCTTCTCGCCGGAGCGGAACGCGTCGACGATCTGTTGCACCTTGTGCACGCTCTGCGGCGGGTGGCAGTTCTGCACCTTGCGGCCGATCACGCCGGGGCTGCGCGGGAAGATCCGGTGACCCTCGCTGTAGAAGCGCACGCGGTCGTGCTCGTCGACGTACTGGAAGTCGATGGGGAGCGCGCCGAGCACGAGGTTGAGCTCCTCGAGCTTGAGGTCGCCGGTGTGGAGTGCGAGCACGCCGTCGCCGCCGGCGGGCGCCGCACCGGCCGGAGCGCCTGCGGCGCCGGCCTCGTCCGCCGTCCCCGGCGCCGGCCACTCGGGCACGCCCTCGATGAAGGCATAGCCGATGTCGCCCTCGCCGGCGCGGATCTTGACCCATTCCTCGTCAGTCAGCGTGTCGATGGACATGGGGTGGAGCACCTGCTCCTCCTTGGTCACCATGTCGTCGACCATCTTGGCCAGCGCCAGGCAGGTGCTGACGGCCAGGGCCGCGTCGTCGGCGGCGATCGTCTGCCGCGCCTGCTTGATCAGTGCGCGGATGTCGTCGTGGATGGCCCACATCACCTTGCTCGGGCCCTCGACGCCGTGCTCCTCCAGGAAGGGGAAGAGCTGGTTCTCCTTGCGCAGGTAGTGCTTGTCGACGCCGGCGAGCCGCTCCACGGTGTCGCTGAGGGCGCCCTTCAGGCGTCCCCACGCGGCGCCGTCCGGCGGCTCGCCGATGGCCTCGGCCACCTTGCGCAGCGAGGCCGTGACCTGCAGAAGGGCCTGGTTCTCGCGCTGGAACGTGTCCAGCGGGTGGCCGGCGGGGACGACGATGGGCGCATGGTCGGCCAGCGCGTCGGCGAACACCTGCACGTGCACGTCGCAGAGGCGCTTGACCTCGGTGTCGGGCACGCCGCCCTCGATGAGCTTCTGCTCCATGGCGGCGATCTCCGTGGCCTCCACGTCCTTGATGAGCTCCTCGAACCGCGGCTTGACCTCCTCCACGGTCTTGCCGGCGTGCAGGTCCTTGACGATCGCGTGGAGCTCCTCGAGCCGCGCCGGGTCCATCGTGTCCAGGCCGGCCACGTCGGCGACGGGCGGCCGGGAGCCGGTCTGGCGCTCGACCTCGGCGACGACGTCCTCGATGAGCACGTTGAGCGGCACGTTGCCCAGCTCGGCCACCGTGTCCATGGTCGCCATGCGCCCCATGGTCCGGCGCAGCACCGGGTTGGTCAGCTTCTTGAACTCCGGGTTGTAGGCCGCCAGGAAGTCGAGGAGGAAGGGGTACTCCTTGAGCAGCGTGTGGACGGTGGTCTTGGGGGTGATGGTCATTGTGTGCGTCTCTGCGCTCATACCCGACTCCATTGGTTGGGATTATCTCTGAGCGCATGGTACCACCGCGGTAACGGAGTCACGCTTGACGTTGCTCAAGGCGCCCGGCGCCTCACTGCACGACGGCCTTGAGCAACTCCTGCCCGACGCGCTCGTTGCGCGTCTCGGAGCCGGCGAACGAGGCCGCGCCGGGACCCCACGCGCGGATGAGCACCGGCGTCGCGGTGTGGTCGGCGTCGTCCTTGCCGCTCCAGCCCCACGTCACCTTGTCGCGCGCCGCGAGGACGTCGGCGATGCCCATCTCGCCGTTCCCGGCGACGAGCGCCTCTTCGGCCGCAGTGGGCGTGATGCCGGCGTACTTGACCAAGGTCTGGCGGATGGTCAGTCTGCCGGCGGCGACGAGGCCCCACATGAGCTCCGTGGTCGCCTTCTGCTTGAGCACGGCCGCGTAGTCGGTCTTCGCGTCCACCTGCAGGCCACCGGTCTCGTGGTCGGACGTGATGACGAGGAGCGTGTCGCCGCGCGTCCTGGCCCAGTCGTAGGCGGCCTTGACGGCGCGGTCGTACTCGCGCACCTCGGCGGCCACGCCGCCCGGGTCGCGCGCGTGGGCCGTCCAGTCGATAGCCCCGCCCTCGACCATGAGGAAGAACCCGTCCGCGTTGCGCGAGAGGTCGGCGAGCGCGGCCTGCGTGAGCTGCGTCAGGGTGGGCTCGACCGCCGTGACGCCCTCCACGGAGCGGTCGAGGTCGTAGGTCATCGGGCCGCCGGCCCAGAAGCCGTACAGCGGCACGACCCAGGGAGTCGCGCCGGAGAGGTACGACTGCAGGCTCTTGAGCCTGGAGACGTAGGTGACGCCGGCCAGGCCCTTGAGCGGCGCCGTGCCGCCGTAGCCGTTGCCGCCCATCAGCATCTGCGGGCGGCGGGCGGCCATCTGGGTGGCGATCTCCTCGTCCAGGCCGCGGTCGGTGACGTGCGCGCCGAAGGCGGCCGGGGTGGCGTCGGTGACGTACACGTCGGTCACGAGGCCGGCCCACTTGCCGCTCTCCATGGCGGCCTCGAGCGCCGTCGGCACTGAGGTGGCTCCGGAGCCCGAAGGGACCATGGAGAGCCAGCCGTTGTGCGTCTCGAACCCTGTCGCCAGCGCCGTGGCAGCCGCCGCCGAGTCGGTCACGCCGTCGAGCGAGGACGTGTCGAGCGTACCCTGGGCGTTCCACGGGATGGAGTCCACGTACAGGCTGCCGCCGTTGGCGGCCTTGCCGAGCTCGAAGTGCTCGGGCCGGCGCCGTCGGAGACGAAGAGGATCACGTTCTCCACGTCGGCGTACGGTGATCCGCATCCCGGCGGCGCAGGGGCCGCCGCCGCGACCACTCCGGCGGCCAGACACGACACACAGGACGAGCGTGGCGAGGATGACGCGAGCGCGCGGGTGCATGGCATACCCCCTGAGGGTTCCCGGAACAGGACCAGCTCGCGGAGATTGTGGTCAGGTGAGCGGAGAAAGTCAACAGGCCCGGCGGAGCCGGGCCTGCGACAGACAAATCGTTGTGGCCGAGACGGACTGCGGCGCTCAGCGGCCTTCGCGCCGCGCCTTGCGGCGGCTGTGCCGCCGCCACATGAGCGCGAGCTGCCCGACCACGAACGCGACGACCGCGGTGATCAGAAGTCCGAGCCACAGCGGCAGGGTGAAGTCCCAGAACAGGTACTTGAACGTCGTGTCGGCCGTGTTCTGGAAGATGAAGAGCAGCAGCAGCACCAGCAGGATGCCGCCGCCGATGAGAAAGCCGTTGCCGCCCGACTTCCCGGAGTCTGAACCCTGTGTCATGTCGCGCCTCCTGTGGCGGTCGCCCGCGGACCGGGCGCTCGTGTACGCGTTCGCCCTCGGAGGAGGTGTTCCCCCTGTCGAGCCGTCCGCCAACCTGCGCCGGCACGCCGTGTCCTGGCGGGTCATCGGGCTCGCGCCGGCCTCGTCCCCTGTATAGAGTCGGGAGCGAAGCCGACCGGGAGGGCCCCCGTGAACGATGCCGTGCGTACCGCGCCAGTCAACGTCGATACTGCAGTGACGCTGGGGCGTGCGCTGGCGGACGAAGTGGGCAAGGTCATCGTCGGCAAGGCCGCCCAGACCCGGTTGCTCACCGTCGCGCTGCTCGCCGACGGGCACGTGCTGCTCGACGACGTGCCCGGCGTCGCCAAGACGCTGCTCGTGCGCACGGCCGCGGCCGCACTCGGGCTCAGCTTCTGCCGCGTGCAGTGCACTCCGGACCTGCTGCCGGGGGACGTGACCGGCTCGCTCGTCTACGATCAGCGCGCCGCGGAGTTCGTCTTCCGCCCGGGCCCCCTGTTCGCCAACGTCGTGCTGGCCGACGAGATCAATCGCGCCACGCCGCGCACGCAGTCCGCCTTCCTCGAGGCCATGGAGGAGCGCGGCGTCACCGTCGACGGCGTCACGCACGCGCTGCCGGCGCCGTTCGTCGTGCTTGCGACGCAGAACCCCGTGGAGCTCAAGGGCACGTTTCCACTGCCCGAGGCGCAGCTGGACCGGTTCCTGCTCGCCCTGCGCATGGGATACCCGGACGCCGGCGACGAGGTACGCATGCTGAGCCGCTTCCGGGCGGACGACCCGCTCGCGGAGGTCCGCCCGGCGGTCACGGCGGAGCAGGTCGCGGCCGCGCGCCTCGCGGTGCGGGGAGTGCACGTGGCGGACGACGTGGCGCGTTACGTCGTCGCCCTCACGCGCGCCTCGCGCGAGTCGCCGCGCGTGCGCCTCGGCGCGAGCCCGCGTGCCTCGCTCGCGCTCCAGCGCGCCGCCCAGGCGTCCGCCGCCCTCGACGGGCGCGACTTCGTCGTCCCCGACGACGTGCAGGCGCTGGCGGAGCCCGTGCTCGCCCACCGGCTCCTGCTCGCTCGCGACACCGCGCTCGCGGGGGAGACCGCGGGCTCCGTCCTCCGGGAGTTGCTGCGTGAGGTGCCCGTCCCCGCGGAGCCCGGGGACACCGGCCCCGCCGCGTGAGCCGGTCTGAGCTGTGCGCCTGAGGTCCGTCCTCTGGGCCTGCCTGCTCGGCCTGGCCGCCTCGGCCGTCTTGCGCTCCCCGGCGCTGGCGTTCGCCACCCTCGCCGCGTCGGCGATCGCGGCGCTCGTGCTCGTGGTGCGCGCCAGGCTCTTCCGTGCCGTCTCCTTCGAGCGCTCCGTCTCGCGCCGCGTCGTCCCGTGGGGCGGCGAGCTCGAGGTCGCGCTGAGCATCACCAACGACAAGCTGCTCCCGCTCGTCTGGCTGCGGCTGCGCGACCAGTGGCCGCCCGGCGTCGAGCCGCAGGGGTACGCCCTGCAGCGGACGTTCGTCCTCGACCGCCAGGAGCTCGTGCAGACCGTCTCCGTGCGCTGGTTCGAGCGCCTGCGGCGGCGGTACCGGGTCCGCTGCACGGCGCGCGGCGTCCACCGCTTCGGCCCCGCCGAGGTGCAGGCCGGCGACCCCTTCGGCATCGCCGGCGTGGAGGCTCGCTGGGAGGAGCAGGAGGAGGTGGTCGTGCTGCCTCGCGTGCTCGCGGTCCCCGGGATCGCCCTGCTGCGTGGCCGTCCGCTCGTGGAGGAGCAGACCGAGCGGTCGCTCGCCGTTGACCCGACGGCGCTGCGCGGCGTGCGGCCCTACCTCCCCGGCGACCCCGTCAGGGCGCTGAACTGGCGGGCCACCGCGCGCACCGGCGTGCTCCACACCAACGAGTTCGACCCGTCGTCACTGGCCGCCGTCCGCCTGCTGCTCGACCTGGGCTCCCTGTATCGCTCCTGGGAGGCGATCGAGGCGGAGCTCATGGAGCTGCTCTGCGTCGTGGCGGCGTCGCTCGCGGCGGCGTTCGCCGATGCGGGGTGCGCCGTCGGGCTCGCGACCAACGCGACGGACGCGCAGGGACACCGCATGGTCGACCTCAGCCCCGCGGGCGGGGCGCTGCCGGACGTCCTCGAGGCCATCGCCAGACTCCGCCCGTTCACGGCCTGCGAGTACGGTTCCGTGCTGCGCGCCGAACTGGAGGACGAGACCGCCTCTGCCGAGTGCGTGGTGATCGCCGCCCGGCTGCGGCCCGAGGTGCGCGCTACCATCGCCCAGCTCAGGCAGGACCGGCCGACGACGGTGGTGTTCGTCGGGCGCCCCGATGACGACGAGGCGCCGTGGGTGGACCTCGTCGTCCCCTCCGACATGGACTGGAGGAGCGCCGATGCTCTCGCGATCGACGCTTGAGTGGGCGGCGATCGCGCTTGGCGCGGTCCTGCAGAGCGTGTGGCTCGGGATGCTCGCGTCGGCGCTCAGCGGCGCGGGATGGCCGCCGCTGGCCGCCTTCGCCGCGGCGGTCATGCTGGCGGCTGCGGCCGCGACGCGCTGGGCGGCGGCTGAGCCGCGCCGCCTGCGCCGCGGCCGTGCGCTGCTCGTGGCGCTCGTCCTGGCCGCGGCCGCGGTCTTCTTCGCGGCCGGCCGCGGCTGGGCGCACGACTTCTTCGTCTGGCGGGTGGTGGTCTACACCGCCTACGTGGCGGCCGCGGCGCTGCTCGGTACGCGGCTGGGTCGCGGCGACGAAGGGCCCGGCGAGGCCTTCGCGAGGGCCGCTCGCGCGTTCGGAGCCTTGTGCGCGGTGCTCGTCCTCGCGGGAATCACGGCCACGCCGCTGCACGGGCAGGCCGCCGCCGTCGCGACCTCGGTGGTGGCCGGCGGACTGCACATCGCCGTTCTCAGGTACCGCACGCTGACCGAAGTGGTCGCCGCGGACGACCGGCTGCCGCTGTGGCCCTGGCTTCTCTCGGTGGCCGCCACCATCGCGGCGGTGCTCGTCGCGACGGGGATCTTCGCGTGGGTGCTGGCCGGCGCGACCGTGCGCTCCGCGGCCGGGCAGGCCCTCTCTCTGCTTGAGTACGCAGGTACGGCGATCGGCTACCTCGGCGGGGGGATCCTCTGGGCGCTGGACCGGGTCGCCGGACTCGTCGGCCTGCACATGCCGCAGGGCGAGCCGCCGCGACCGGGGACGGCGTCGTCCCCGGTCTCGGCCGCCGGCGAGGTCGTGAGCCAGGGCTCCGGCGCGCTCGGGACGGTGCTTCTCTTCTGTCTCGCGGCAGTGGCTGTGGGCGTGGCGGCGGCCCTGGTGGCGTTGTCCCTGCGAGGGCTGGGCAGGAAGGGGAGCCGTGACGACCGGGTGGTCGAGGAGCGCGAGAGCGTGCGCTCGGTCACCTCGGCGACGGCGGACGGCTTCGGTGGCCTCCGGCGCCGCCTGAGCGACCTCGTGCGCCGCCGGCGGCGCCCGCGCACGCCCGCCGAGCTCGTCCGCCTGCGCTACGAGCAGCTCGAGCGTCGCCTGGCGCGCGCCGGCAGCCCGAGGCCGACGGGGACCACCGTGCGCGAGCACCTCGCGTCGTGCGGCGTGACGCGGCAGCCGGAGCTCGCCACGGAGCTGGCCGGCGTGTACGAGCTCGCCAGGTACTCGGCCCGTGCGGTCGACGAGGCGCAGGCCCGGCGCTTCGGCGAGGTCGCGCGGGCGTTCAGCGTCGTGGAGCGCGAGCCGGGACCGGACGCCGGCTGAGGAGCGCGCCGCGGGCGCCGCGGGCCGGACTGATGAGGGTCGGGCGCGCGTTTGCCGGCCGGCAGGCCGAGGTCAGGCGCGCGCGTCCAGCAGCGGCAAGGTGACGGTGAAGGTCGCGCCGGCGCCGGGAGTGGTGTCGAGCCGCACCGTGCCGTGGTGGGCCTCGATGATGGCGGCGACGATGGCGAGGCCCAGGCCGGCGCCGCCGGTCTCGCGGGCGCGCGACTTGTCGGCGCGGAAGAAGGGCTCGAACACCCTGGCGGCAACGTCCGGCTCGAGCCCGGGGCCGTCGTCGGCGACGGCGAGCGTGGCGTAGCCGTCACTCGCCGCCAGGGTCAGCCTGATCTGCGCCTCCGGCGGGGTGTGCCGGACGGCGTTGCTCAGCAGGTTGTGGACGACCTGATGCAGTTGGTGGTCGTCGCCCATCACGACGGCGGCCTCCGCGCGCTCGACGGTGACGTCGCGCGCGGGCGCGGCCGCGCGCGCGTCGCTGACGCAGTCGTCCACGACGCGCGCGAGGTCCACCGGCAGCCTCTCGGGCTCGCGCCCCTCGCCGAGGCGCGCGAGCACCAGCAGTTCCTCCACCATGACGCCCATGCGCCGGCTCTCCTCTTCGATGCGCCGCATCGCGAGGTCGAGGTCCTCCGGGTCTTCCTTGGCGCGCTCGAACATCTCCGAGTACCCGCGGATGCTGGTGAGCGGTGTGCGCAGCTCGTGCGAGGCGTCGGCGAGGAACCGCCGCAGCTTCTCCTCGGTGGCGGCGCGCTCCGCGAACGCCACCTCGATGCGGCCGAGCATCGTGTTGAGGCTGAGGCCGAGCCGGCCGACCTCCGTGCGCGGCTCGGCCGGCTCCACCCGCAGGGAGAGGTCGCCGGCGGAGATGGCGTCGGCGGTGACGGCCATGTTCTCGAGCGGCCGCAGGTCGTGCTTGATGAGCAGCCAGGCCGCCGCCGCCAGCGCGCCCAGCACCAGCAGCGAGACGATCACCTCGATGGTGAGCAGCTGGGTCAGCGTCTGCTGCGTCTCGCTGAGCGGGATGGCGGCGATGAGGAGCTGGCCGCCGGGCGCCGTCTCCGCGAGCACGCGGAAGCCCGCGCCGCCGCCTGTCGAGTCGGCGCGGAAGGTGACGCTGCTGCCCTGCGCCGGCGAGGGGAGGGGGTCGGGGAGCACCGGCGTCGGCAGGTCCTCGTCCCCGTACTTGAACTGGATGGCGTTGAGGACGTTGCCGGAGCCGTCGCGGAGCTGGCCGTACGTGCCCGGCGGCAGGCTGGGCTCTCCGGGGCCGCCGGAGAACCCGCCCTGACCGGTCGGTGAGCGCCATGGCGATGGGGCCGCGCGCGTCGCGGAGCTGCGCGTCGACGCGCTCGAGCAGGAACCCGCGCAGCGAGACGTAGGTGATGAGGCCGGCCACGAGCAGGCCGGCCGCCACGCAGGCCAGGACGGCCAGCAGCAGGCGGGTGCGCAGGCTCACGACGCTCCGACTTCTGCGTGCTCTGCGGGCATCAGTCTTTGGGCAGGCGCAGGCTGTAGCCGACGCCGCGCACGGTGTGGATGAGCGGCGCGCCCTCGGCGTCGACCTTGCGCCGCAGGTAGCTCACGTAGGTCTCGACGATGTTGGCGTTGCCGCCGAAGTCGTAGTGCCACACGTGGTCGAGGATCTGGTCCTTGCTCAGCACGTGACGGGCGTTGAGCATGAGGTAGCGCAGGAGCTTGAACTCGGTGGCCGTCAGCTCGATCTCGCGCCCGCCGCGGTGCACCTCGTGCGTGTCCTCGTCCAGCTCGAGGTCGGCGAAGGAGAGCCGGCTCTGGCTCTCGGCGGCCGGCTGCACGCGCCTCAGGATCGCGCGGATGCGCGCTACGAGCTCCTCCACGCTGAACGGCTTGGTCATGTAGTCGTCGCCGCCCAGGGTGAGCCCGCGGATCTTGTCCTCCGTCGCGTCGCGCGCCGTGAGGAAGAGGATGGGCAGCCGGACGCCCTGGTTGCGCAGGCGGCGGGCGACCTCGAACCCGTCGATGCCCGGCATCATGATGTCGAGCACGGCGAGGTCCGGGGCGAAGCTCTCGACGCAGTCGAGCGCCTCACGCCCGTTGGCGGCCACGCGCACGTCGAACTTCTCGTAGCGCAGGGCCATCGAGACGAGGTCGGTGATGCTCGGCTCGTCGTCAACGACGAGCACCTTGGTGGCTCCTGCCGGTGTCTCGATCATCCTGACCCTCCGTCGCTGCCGGTCCCCCGACTTCTGAGCGCAGTCTAGCCCCGTTTTCTGAGAACTGCCTGTGAGTTCTCTGTGCACCCGCTGCCGACACGACACACGCATGAGGGCCGGGCGGCGGAGGGCGGACTCACAGAGAGCGTTCAGGTCCGCTTCAGCCGCCTCCCAAGTCGGGGTCGTACAACTGCCGCCGTGAACGGAAAGCCAAGGAGGCGCCATGTTCTTCACCTATGTGTTCAGGGAGCTGCGCCGGCGGCACCGCCAGGCGCTGCTCACCGCCCTCGGTCTCGCCGTCGGCGTGGCGCTCGTGGTCACCGTGACCGCGTACGCCAACGGCGTGAGCAAGGCGCAGGACACCGTGCTCCAGTCCCTCTACGGCGTGGGCACCGACATCACGGTCTCGCAGCAGGCCAAGATGGACCAGGGCGGCTCGCAGCGCTTCAGCATGAAGCCGCCCGACGAGTCCAGGCAGGGGGAGGAGTTCGACCGCTCCGCGGTCATGACGGCCCCCGGCCAGCAGTCCATCTCCGCCAAGCGGCTCACGCAGATCGCCGCGCTGGACGGCGTGAGCAACGTCACCGGCAGCATCACCATGCAGGTGATGAACGTGCAGGGTGAGTTCGCGCAGGTGCAGGGCGGCGACGGCAGCGCCCAGCCGAGCGCCCAGCAGCAGTCCGGCGGCTCTGGGTCCTCGCAGCAGCAGGGCGAGGTGCAGATGGCGCCCATCGACGTCTCGTCCCTCAGCGTGTCGGGCGTCGACACCACGGACCTCGACCTCGGCCCCCTGAGCTCCGCGCAGATCACGTCCGGCCGCTCGCTGACGAGTGAGGACGCGGACGCCAAGGTCGCCCTCGTCACCCGGGCGTACGCGAGGCAGAACTCGCTCACGGTGGGCGGCGTCAAGAAGATCGACGGCAGGAAGTTCGAGATCGTGGGCATCGTCGCGCTGCCCAGCGGCAGTACCTCGTCCGACCTGTACATCCCCCTCGCCTGGGCGCAGAAGCTCAGCGACAACGAGGGCAAGGTCAATCAGATCTACGTGCAGGCCGACGACGCCACGGTCATCGCCCAGGTCGAGGGCGAGATCGAGGACCTGATGCCCAGGGCGACCGTCACCACCTCCTCGGATCTGGCCGGCCAGGTGAGCGGCTCCCTCTCCAGCGCCTCGACGCTCGCCGACCGTCTCGGTACCTGGCTCGCCGTCGCCGCCCTGGTCGCCTCCTTCGCCGTGGCCAGCCTGCTGAGCGTCTCCGCGGTCTCGCGCCGGGTGCGTGAGTTCGGCACCCTCAAGGCGCTCGGCTGGAGGGGCCGCCGGATCGTCGGCCAGGTGCTCGGCGAGTCCATGGTGCAGGGCGTCATCGGCGCCGTGCTCGGCGTGGCCCTCGGCGTGCTCGGCGCCCGGCTCATCGCCGCCTTCTCTCCCGCGCTCAAGGCCACCGTGGAGTCGGCCACCGGCGGCATGGGTGGGCCTCCCGGCTCGGAGCGGGCGGCCGAGGCCGCGCAGAGCGTCAGCGTGGCCCTCACGGCTCCCGTGAGCCTGCAGCTGATCGGCATCGCCGTGGGCCTCGCGCTGGCCGGCGCGCTCATCGCCGGCGGGTTCGGCGGCTGGCGGGCCTCGCGCCTGCGCCCCGCGGACGCCCTCCGGCGCGTCGATTGACGAAAGGAGACACCATGCTCTACGAACTGACGGACGTGACCAAGAGCTACAGGCAGCGCGGCAAGCAGATCGACGCCCTCGCCGGCATCGACCTGGCCATCGACGAGGGCGAGTTCCTCGCCATCCAGGGCTCGACCGGCTCCGGCAAGACCACCCTGCTGCAGATGCTCGGGGCCATGGACCGGCCCTCGGGCGGCAGCCTCGAGTTCGAGGGCCGCGACCTGGCCAGGATGGGGGAGGGCGACCTCTCGGAGCTGAGGAGCCACTCGTTCGGCTTCATCTTCCAGGCGTTCAACCTCATCCCCACGTTGACCGCCCAGGAGAACGTGGAGACGGCGCTGGTGCCCTGGCACGTGCGCGCGGACGAGCGCCGCCGACGGGCGGTGGAGGCCCTGGCCGGGGTCGGCCTCGCCGACCGGGCCGGGCACATCCCCGCGGAGATGAGCGGCGGCGAGCAGCAGCGGGTGGCGATCGCGCGGGCGCTCGTCAGGGAGCCCCGCGTGATCCTCGCCGACGAGCCCACCGGCAACCTCGACGAGCGTACGCGCGACGACATCATCGGCCTGCTCGAGGAGCTCTGGCGCGAGCAGGGACAGACGCTGATCGTCGTCACGCACGACACGTGGGTCGCCGGCCGGGCCTCACGGCGCATCCGGCTCGACCGCGGGCGGCTGGACACTGGGCCCGCGGTCGCGCGCAGGCTGCCCGAGGAGCCCCGCGTCCTCGAGCCCGCGCTGGCGGCAGCCGCCGTCGTGTGACGCCCTCCCTGTGACCGGCGCTCCAGGCGCGCCCCGCCTCGCCGGTCACTCCCCAGGCGCCGGCCCCACGGCGCCGCACCTCGGGCGGGCGCGGACCTCCCCTCCGCGCCCGCCCTGTTCGTGCCCGCCGGCACAGAGGGCGCCGAGCACGAGTTCCTCAACGACCTCCTGGCGGCGGCCGAGAGCGCGCTGCGCTGCGCGCGCGAGGCCGGCGGCGACCAGGTCGCGGCCGGGGAGTCCGGCCGGCGCCCGGCGGGGGGCCAGACCGGCGCCCGGCCGCGGAGCCCGGCGCTGAAGGTCACTGAGGTCCGGTGGGGAACAGGGACCCCGAACACGTGAACTGGAGGGTCCATGAGTCGTGACACCACCGCGCCAAGCCGCGGCGCGCTGCGCCGGGCGCGCTACCGCGAGATCGCCAGGGTCCTGTGGGAGGAGCGCGTCCTCAACGTCATGAAGGGCAGCGACCTGGAGTCTCACGCGCCCTCCCCGGTGGACGACGACGGGCACGCCGCGGGAGCGCCGGCCGACGCCTCTTCCCAGGTGCGCGAGCGCGACCTGCCGCGCGCCGTGCGCATCCGCCACGCGCTCGAGCGCCTCGGCCCGGCGTTCGTCAAGATGGGTCAGCTGCTGGCCACGCGCCGCGACCTCGTGGCGCCCGACCTCTCGGCGGAGCTCGCCAAGCTGCAGGACGACGTGCCTACGCTGCCCTGGGAGGAGATGCGGCCGCGCATCGAGGCGGAGCTCGGCGCGCCGGTCGAGCAGCTGTTCGCGACCTTCGATCCCGAGCCTCTCGCGGCGGCCAGCATCGGCCAGGTGTACCGGGCCACGCTCGAAGACGGGACGCCGGTAGCCGTCAAGGTCCAGCGCCCCGGCGTCACCGAGACCATGGAGATCGACCTTGAGATCCTGGTGGAGCAGGCGCGCCGCCTGGAGGCGCACACGCAGTGGGGCCGCGACTTCGACGTCGGCGCACTCGCCCTTGAGTTCGCCGACGTGCTGCGCTCCGAGCTCGACTACACGCACGAGGGCCGCGCTCTGGACCGCTTCCGCGCGGCCTTCGCCGACACGCCGGAGGTGACGTTCCCCGGCGTCTACTGGGACCACACCACGAGCCGGGTCCTCACGATGGACTTCGTCGACGGGGTCCCCGCCACCAAGCTCGAGAGCGGGGACGTGCCGGGCGTGGACCGCGCCGCCCTCGTGGACACCGGCGTCAGCTGCTACATGCGCCAGATCTTCGAGCTCGGCTACTACCACGCCGATCCGCACGCGGGCAACATCTTCGCGCTCGGGGACGGGCGCATCGCGTTCGTCGACTTCGGCCGCGTCGCGGCGATCTCCGAGCGCAACCGCGACGCCACCTTCGACATGCTGCTCGCCGTGTTCAGCGACGATCCGGCGCAGGCGACCGAGGCGGTGCTGGCCATGACCGGCATGCCGCCGCACGTGGACGTGGCGACCATGGAGATGGAGCTCGGCGCCCTCCTCGCCTCCTACCGCCGCGCGCAGACGACCGGCGGGGGGCTCGAGGACCTGATGCAGAAGTTGCTCACGCTCATGCGCGAGCATCGCCTGCACTTGCCGACCGAGCTCACCGTGCTGCTCACCACGCTCGGCATGGTCGACGGCACCGCGCGGCAGATCGACCCCGACTTCCAGCTCGTCGACTCCGTGCGGCCGATGGCGCGCAGGCTCATCCCGCAGCAGTTCGGGCCCGAGAAGATGCTCAAGCACGCGATGAGCTCGGGGCGCGCCTACGCGCGCTTCTTCGACCACCTGCCGCTGCACCTCACGCGCGTGCTTCGGCGCGCGGGCGAAGGGGAGTTCCGGGTCTCGATCCGGCCCACCGAGTTCAAGCCCATCATGGACCGTCTCGAGGCGGCGTTCACGCGGCTCGCCTACGCGCTCATCATCGCCGCGCTCATCATCGGCTTCTCGTTCCTGGTCAGCAGACCGGAGCTCTCGAGCGCCGAGCGCATCGGCTACCGGATCGTGCTGTTCGTCACCCTGGCCAGCGTCGCGTGGTTCCTCTTCAGCCTCGCGCGCATCGAGCTGCGCAAGCGCCGCGAGGAGAAGCACCCGACGGACTAGTACATCTTCACCGGCGGCTCGGCCAGGCACAGCGCCAGCTGCCGCTGCCCGTCGCCGATCACCGGCGGCCCGTGGGTGACGAGCACGTGCTCCAGCGGCCGCTCGGCCAGGGGCGCCAGCGTCGGCGCGAACACGTCGCGGTACCACGCGTCGTCGGTGCTGCTGAGGTACCAGAAGCGGACGCCGCCCTGGGCGCCGACGACGGCGTCGCCGAACACGGCGGCGCGCAGCTCCGGGACGTACACCGGGTGCTCGCTACGTCGCGGCCGACCGATCGTGTACGCCTCGGCCGCTCCGCCGGCGACAGGCGCAGCCGTGCCGGCGGCGCCCATCGGCACCACCTCGAGCGGCGTCTCCGGCCGCAGCCGCCGGCGCACGAGAGCGTGCCCCCAGATGCGCGTCGGCCGCTCCGGCGCGTACCGCTCGTAGAGCGCCTCGGCGCTGCGTGTGTGGTAGGGGACGGTGACGAGCAGCTCGACCCGCGTCGCCGCTGCGACCAGAAGCTCGAGCTCCGCGAGCAGCGGCGACCGCCGCTCATCCGTGTCCGCCGGCAGCAGCGGGTCGACGAGCAGCAGGGCCTCGCCGGCCACCAGCGCGTACGACTCGACCTCCTCGGCCCTCGGCCGCCACTCCGGGTGCGGCGCCGTCCACCTGAGGATCCCTGGCGCCAGCTCTTCCATCTCCGCCTCCTCGTCGCGCGTGGCCGTACCGCAGTCTTGTCCTGCCGTGCCCCGAGGCAATCCTCCGGCCGTCACTTGGGCGATCCACCCGTTGCCCCGCACGTCTCCTCAGGTCATCCGCCGGTTCGGGCCTGTGTACAACATCGTGTACGCGAGTCGCGGCACCTGCGGTCCCGCGGGCGGTCAGTCGCGCGTGCGTCCGCCGCCGCCGTCCGGCCGCGCACCGGCGCCGCCGCCGGGCCCATCCGTCCGGTCCCCGGCGGCCCGGCCGCCGCGCCGCCTCCGCACCGCGTCGCGCAGGATGTACTCCACCTGCGCGTTCACGGAGCGGAGCTCGGCGGCGGCCCACTTCTCGACCTCGGCCCACAGGTCGGGGTCGACGCGCAGGAGGTACTGCTTGCGCACGGCCATCGGTTACCTCCGCCGCGCTTCCCGGCGCCTCGCCGTCCGCCGCGCCGCCCGCGCCGCCGCCCGCCGCGCCACCGGCTCCCGCGCCATCACGCGCCCCGCGTGAGGAAGGCCACGAGGAAGTAGACAACGGTGGCGAGCACGAGGAGCGTCCAGAAGACCCACGGCTGCGCGGCCGCCAGCGTGACGGCTAGGGCGAACACGCCGCCGGCGTAGACCCCAGTGAGCAGCCAGCCCTGCCACGAGGCCGGGGTGAACCCCAGGCCGTACCGTTTGGGGCGGAACCAGGGCCGTCCCGTCACTGGTACAGGGTCCCGGTGTTGACGACCGGCGTGACCTGGCTCTCGCCGCACAGCACCACCATGAGGTTGCTGACCATGGCGGCCTTGCGCTCCTCGTCGAACTCGATGGTCTGGTGCTCCTTGAAGTCCGCGAGGGCCATCTCGACCATGCTCACCGCGCCGGTGACGATCTTGCGGCGCGCGGCGATGATCGCCTCCGCCTGCTGGCGGCGGAGCATCGCCTGGGCGATCTCCGGCGAGTACGCGAGGTGGCTGAGGCGGGCCTGCTCGACCACGACGCCCGCCTGGCCGAGCCGCTCGGTGAGCTCCACGCGCAGGGCCTCCGAGACCTCGTCCACGTTGCCGCGCAGCGTGATCTCGTCCTCGCTGTCGGCGAAGGTCTCGCCGGAGTCGTAGGGGTACGCGCTCGCGAGATGCCGTACCGCCGTCTCGCTCTGCATGGCCACGTAGCTCTCGAAGTCGTCGACGTCGAACACGGCCCTGGCGGTGTCCTCCACGCGCCAGACCACCACGGCGGCGATGTCCACCGGGTTGCCGCGCTTGTCGTTCACCTTGAGGCGGTCGCCGTTCAGCGTCCGCGCCCGCAGACTGACCTTGTACCGCTTGAGCTTCTTGGGGCCGGCCTGGCCCTGCTGGTCGTCGGAGCTCTTCTTGCCCCAGTTCCACTGCGTCTGGCTGCCGCTGCCCTGGCCGGCCGGGCCGTTGGCGTAGAACGGGTTGCCCCAGCGGAACCCGCCCTGCTTGCAGGTGCCCTTGTAGTCGCCGAAAAGGATGAGCACGCGCGCCTCGTTGGGCTGCAGCGTGAAGAACCCGGGGCTCAGCAGGATCGCGAGGGCCAGCGCGACGCAGCCGGCGATGAAGAGCGGCCATTGGGGGACGGCGCTGCCGGAGTCGCTGGTCGTTCCGCCGACGAACGCCAGGTAGATGAGGATGGGGCAGAGGGCGTAGAGCACGACGGTGACGGCCAGCATCGGCCAGCCGCTCATCACCCGCTTCTCTCGCTCCTGGGTCGGGGTCTTCTGGTCTGCCGGCATCGTCTCCACCTCCGGGGGCCGCGCCGGCGGGTCCCTCCCGCCCGTGTGGTCGCGCGGCCGCGCTTGTTGCGATACCGGAGTGATATCACATAGGTATCGCAGAGTCCAGCGCGGCCGCGTGTCCGTCGCCCGGCGCGACGACGTTCGTACGCCGGGCCCATTGCCCGCGACGTCCGGTAGCGAGATACTCGATGCGGCGAGTCAGGCGGCGCGGGGCGCCGCCGTCCACGCCGCGCCGGGGGCGCGGCCCGAGAGAGGGGTGGGAGCATGCCGTCCAGGATCAGTATCGTGATCGTCGTGGTCGCACTGGCGACCCTGGCGCTGGCGGGGCCGGCGCTCACCCTGCAAAGACCGCCGCTGTGGCAGCAGGAGTGGCAGCCCAAAGGCATCACGTTCGTCCAGCAGGTGCGCCTGGCCGCCGGTCCGAAGGGGGACCTGTGGGTGGCGGGCACCGGCATGACGGGCAGGTCCGACTCCGACGTGTTCGTCGCCCGCTGCCGCGCCGACGGCACGCGGCGCTGGGGCAGGACTCTCGACTTCCCGGTACACGGCAACCAGTGGATGACCGAGTTCGCCGTGGATGCGCGGGGAGAGATCGTGCTCGCCGGTCACGTGTACACGGCCGCCGGCCGCATGAGGTCGTTCGTGGTCAAGCTCGGCACGAAGGGCCAGTCGCTCTGGAGCCGGCTCTCACCGAAGTCGCCCGGCGTGGACCGCAACGTGATGGACGTGGTCACCGACGCCTCCCGCAACATCTACGTTGCCGGCATGGGTGGGGCGACAGCGAGCGCCGAGGACTGGGCGCTGACCAAGTATTCGCCTTCGGGGAAGAAGCTCTGGGCCAGGTACCGTGACGGAGCGCACTCCATGGACAGCGCCAGCGCCGTGGCGATCGACGCCAAGGGGCGTGTGTACGCCACGGGCTACCTCTACACGCCGACCGCCGCCAGCGAGATGTACACGGCGAGGTACACCTCGTCCGGCCGCAGGGTCTGGGGGCGCGTCTGGGACGCGGGCGTCGCAGCCTGCCGGCCACGACCGCGCGATGAGCATCGCCGTCACCTCCGCGGGGTGCGTGGTGGGCGGCTACAGCACGCCTGCGTCGACGCTTGAGCAGGGACGCATCCTGCGGTACAGCGCCGCGGGCGAGAAGACGCTCGACTGGGAGGCCGGCATCTTCGGCGTCGCCCGGCTGCAGCTCACCAAGGTGGCAGTGGCCGGCGACCAGATCGCCGCCGCCGGGACGGGCGGGGCGCTGACCGGCAGCGATCAGTACTTCTGCGCGGTGTCCATCGGCGGCGACGCCGGCGCCGGCAGGGCCCACCTGGCCAACTCCAGGGCGCCCGGGGACGGGTGCAAGGCGCTCGCGATGGGCTCGTCGGGGCGGGTGTACCTGACGGGGATCGCCGGCGACGTCCCGCCGGGCCGCACGGCGCGCACGCTCGAGTGGCAGCCGGCGGACCTCTCCGTGCCGTGGTACAGCGACCTTGCGGACCCGCCCGGCGGCATGACCGGCGAGGACCTGAGTCTGCGGGCCGACAGCCTGTACGTCGTGGGGACGAGCGCCGGCGCGTGCATGCTTGCGAAGTACGCCAGGTGAGCGTGACCTGAGCCGAGCCGCGGCAGGCCGCGGCGGAGGGAGGAGGAGTCATGAGATCGCGCAGGGGCATCATCATCGCGACCGCGGTCGCCATCGTGCTGCTGGCGGCGCCGGGGGTCGCCCACGCCATCCCCCAGTACTCCAACGGATGGACGTTCTCGCTCAGCGGGCTGCGCCAGATCCCGTCCAGCGTGGACACCCGCGCCTTCTGCAAGGGGCCGGCGGGGACGGTGTACGAGGTCGCGCTGGGGCAGACCACCGCGTTCTACGCCTCGATGGCACGCATCCGCGTCTCGGACGGTAAGGTGCTCAAGGCCTGGACGTACCCCGCCACGCCGGGCAAGGGCGTGATCCCGCGGGCCGCGGGCGGCGATGCGACCGGGTGTCTGTACGTCGCGGTCGAGACCCAGACCGGCGCCCGGGACTGGGCGGTCGTCAAGTTCTCGCGCACCGGCAAGAAGCTGTGGCGGCGGACCTACGACAGCGGCAAGGGTGCGGACACGCCGTACGGCATGGTCGTCGACCACCACGGCAACGTGATCGTGGCGGGGACGAGTGAGCACACCGGCGGGTACGACACGGCGATCGTCAAGTGGAGCTCGGCGGGCAAGCGCCTGTGGAAGCGCGCGGTCTCGGCCAACGGGCTCGACCTCGTCGCCGCTCTCGCCGTGGACGCAGCGGACAACGTGTACGCCGCCGGAGACAGGGGAGAGGTGGGCGGCAACGGGACCGCGTTCCTGAGGTCCTGGAAGGCGAACGGCCGGCAGCGCTGGACGGCGACGGCATCCAACCCGGCCGGCGGCATGCCCGCCTGGCGCTTCGTAGAGGTGCGCGGCAAGTCGGTGTACGTCGCGGGGCAGTCCACGGGCATCCCCTCCACCTCGGCCTTCATGGCGATGAAGTACACCACGGCCGGCAAGCGCGCCTGGAGCACGATCCGCAGTCAGCCGTTCGACCACGGCGGCTGGATGCGGGACCTGGCGGTCGACGGCACCGGCGCCGCGATCATGGTGGGCACGGCCTACGACCTCGGCGACTCCGGCGAGGATCTCCCGGCGGCGTGGAAGCTCAGCAGCGGCGGGTCCACACGCTGGATCTCCACGTGGCGCAACAACGACTGGCCGCACGACGGGGAGTTCGGCGCCGTCGGCGTGGACAGCAAGGGGCGCGTCTACGCCGCCGGCGGGCATTGGGTCACGGCGGGGACCGGCAACCTCATGATCATCCGCTACACGCCCGACGGGGTCACGGACGGTCTCTGGCGCTCGGACGGCCAGCAGAGCGGCTACTGCGCGTTCAGCGACGTCCTGGTGCTCGGCGACTCGCAGGTACTCGCGGCAGGCAGGGTGGCCGGCAACGGCGCCAACGCCGGTGTGTACCGGGCGGGGATGACGCCGGCCGATCTCTGAGGCCGGGGAGACCGGAGGGCGGGGAGGGGCGTGCTGCCTTCCCCGCCCTCCGGCCCCGCACCTCGTGGGCCGCGGCTGCTCACGCGGCGCCGCGGGCGGACGCGGCTTCTGCCCGCATCCCCCGTCGCGCCGACCCGATAGAATCGGCGCGATGGACCCCGCAGTGTCAGCCGCGCCCTCCGCGGCCTCCCCGGGCGCGGCCGGCGCCGCGCCGCCGCGCCTCCCGAGCTATCGCTTCGTCGCCCTGGGCGTGGTGTGGTCCGCCTACCTCGTCGTCTTCCTTTCGCGCCTCTGCGTGGGGCCGCTGGCGCCGTTCCTCAAGGACGCGTTCGACCTCAGCAACGCCCAGATCGGCGGCCTGACCAGCGCGACCGCCGTCGCGTACGCGCCGACCCTCATCTTCGCCGGCTGGCTGGTGGACCGTATCGGCGTGCGCCGCGCCCTGCTCATCGGCACCGTCATCACCGGCATCTGCATCGGCGCCGTCGCGCTGGCGCCGAGCTACGGGACGATGCTCCTGCTGCTCGGCGCCTCCGGCCTCGGCTGCGGGTTCATCTACCCGACCGCCGTCAAGGCGATCATGCTGTGGTTCCCGGCCAACGAGCGGGCGACGGCCGTGGGCATCAACCAGTCGGCGGTCAACGTGAGCGGCATGCTGGGCGCCGCCATCATGCCGTGGCTGGCGGTCACGTACAGTTGGCAGGCCGGGTTCGTCTTCGCCGCCGGCCTCGCGTTCGTCGTGTGCGTGGTCGCCGTGCTCTTCTACCGCGACCCGCGTCCGGGGGAGTCGCCGGGGGCGGCGCAGGCGCCCGTCCCGGTCTCCGAGATCGACCAGGGGTTGCCGGCGGTGACCGGCGACGAGGCGACCGACCGCGCGATCGTCCGCGGCGGCTTCGCCGCCGTGCTGCGCTCGCGCGACATCTGGATGATGGGGCTCGCGGCGCTCTTCCTCGGCGTCGTCGAGTTCGCCGCGCTCGCCCACCTGGTGCTCTTCCTGAACACCGACTGGGGCTACAGCGTGGCTGTGGCCGCCGGCATGCTGGCCTTCTGCCAGTTCGCCGGCGCCCTCGGCAAGCCGCTGAGCGGGCTCGTCAGCGACCGCCCGCTGCACCGCCGCCGCGTGCCGGCGCTGCTCGGCATGGGCACGCTGGCCGGGCTCTCGTGCGTGGCGTTCGCGCTGCTCCAGCCCGGCCACACGTGGCTGCTCTGGGGCGCGCTGTTCCTGCTCGGGTTCGGCGCCGTCGGCTGGGGCGGGCTGATGGGCACCCTGGCCGGCGAGACCGGCGGCCACCGCTCCGCCGGCGCGGCCGCCGGCGTCTCCGCCGCGTTCTTCAACGTCGGCATCTTCCTGGGGCCGCCGGTCTTCGGGTACATCGTCGACCGCACCGGCTCGTACACACCGGCGTGGTGGACGATGGCCGGCTCAGCGGCCGTGGCCCTCGTGCTGCTGCTCTTCGTCCGCGAGGGCCGCACGGTCTGAGGAGTCGACGCCGCCATGCCCGGCTCAGCACCGGCCAACGGCGCACTATCGCTCTCGTATCGCCGGCAGAGCCGTAGACTGGCTTCATCATCGGTCTCGTACGGAGGGGGTGCGGGGATGTCTCGATCCTGGCGGGTCGCGGCGACGCTGGTCGGTGTCGTCGTTCTCATCATCGTGTTGGGGCTGCCGGCGCTCGCGGGGGCGCTGCCTCCGGAGTACCCGGCCGGCTGGAGCGTCAGCCCGGACGGCCTGCGTCAACTGGGAGCGCTGACCACCGACGCCGGGCTGTGCCGAGGTCCGTCCGGTTACGTGTTCGAGGTGGCCAGCCAATCCAACGGGGGCACCGTCTCCGCGCTCGTCTCGAAGGTGTCCGTCGCCTCGGGGGCAGTGTCGAAGACCTGGACCTACCCGTCGTCGCCGGGCGCCACAGTGCTGCCGCGCGCCATCGCCCGCGACGGCGCCGGCAACGTGGTCGTGGCCATGAGGAGCGCCGGCGGATGGACGATCGCCAAGTTCTCGTCGTCCGGGACCCTGCTCTGGGACGAGGACTACGCCGCCGGCGCCGATCGCGCGCCGTGGGCGATCGCGTTCGACCGCAAGAACGCGGTCATCGTCGTGGGGCAGTGCTCGGTGGGCCCCGACACCGGGGTGGACGGGGCGGTCGTCAAGTGGACCGCGGGCGGCGCGTTCCAGTGGGCGAAGACCCTCTCGGGCGCCGGGGCCGTCTACGACACGACGTCGGGAGTCGGTACCGACGCGAACAACAACGTCTACGTGAGCGGCACGGCCGGCGGCACGCGCGCGAGCGCGGTGCTGCGCTCGTACACGCCCGCCGGCCGGCAGCGCTGGAGCGTCACTGCCGGGCAGGCGACTCGGAACACCCGGTTCGTGGCGCTGGTCGTCAAGGGCGCCGGCGTGTATGCGGCGGGCGACTGCCACGGCGCCGACGGCGGCTTCATCGCGGCCAAGTACACGCTCAGGGGCAAGCGCGTGTGGGGCCTGAAGACGCGGATCTTCCAGGAAGAAGGGGCCGCCGCGACCGGACTGGCGGTCGACTCGACCAACGCGGTCGTGGTCGGCGGCGAGGCGAGTGAGATCGCGCCGGGCGGCATGGACGTCCCGGCGCTCTGGAAGCTCACGCCGGCCGGCAAGACGGCGTGGCACCGTGAGCTGACCGGGACCGGCTGGAGCAACGGCGGCTTCGCCGCGCTGGCGGTCGACGCCGCCGACAGGATCTACGCGGCCGGCATGTCGGGCGCGCATCAGCCGGCGAGCGGCACGCTCGTCATGCGCTACTCGGCCAAGGGCGCCGCGCAGGCCATGTGGACGCCGGAGGGCGGACCTTCCGCGGTCGGGGAGTTCCTGCACCTGCTCGTCATCGGCAACCAGCAGGTCCTCGTCTCCGGCATCATGGAGCAGGGGCAGCGCCAGGCGGTCGTGTACAGGGCGAAGACGACGCGCTGACGGTGGGGAGCGGCGCGGGTGGCGGGCGGCCCTGCCGGCCTCCCGCCGCCCGCATCCGCGCACGGCGGTCAGGCGCCGGCCAGCATGTCCCCCAGCCCGGCCGCCCACTCGCGGACGAACTCGAAGTGGCGCCCGTCGCCCGGAGTCGCGCCGATGACGAGCAGCACGAACAGCTTCTCGAAGACGTTCATCGTCGTCAGGTCCAGGGAGCCGGCGAACAAGGCTACGCTGCGCGGCTGCGCCGGCTCGCACTCCTTGAGGATGTCGCCCACGTAATGCCGCGGCAGGGCGTAGCGCTCCTTGCGGCTCAGTCTGTCCGCGTTCTTCGGCTTCTTCACCAGCCAGGGGTCCTTGACGATGGGCATGCCCTGGACGGTGTCGACCCCGTCCTCGGTGAGCGAGGCCGCGGTCACGAACACCGCGAACGGTACGGCGTCCAGCTGGTCCCGGTGCCGCTTGAGGTACTTGCGGGCGTCCTTGTGCCAGCCCATGATCATGGGCCCGCCGACGACGACGGCGTCGTACCCGGCGGGCGATGGGGCCGAGCGGGCCTCGTGCACATCGACCTCCGCGAAGGTGGCGCGCAGCTCCTCCGCTGCTGCGTCCGCGATCTCACGCGTCGAGCCGTGCCGCGTGGCGCACACGAGCAGCGCCCGGCCGCCCGTGACGACCGCGGCTCCGCCGGCCGGCTCCACCGGCTCGGGCCGGATCTCCTCTGATGATCCCAGCGGCTGGTCCTGCTGATCGTTCATGCTCGCTCCGTCCGTGTCGGGCGACGGTCTCAGACCGCCGCGGCTGTGTCTCCGGCCAGGCGCGCGGCCGTCTCCTGCGCGAACGCGCGAGCGGCGGCGAGCCGCGAGGCGTCCGGCTGGCCGGCGGCCACGTGGGCCATCGCCGCGAAGGCCTCCATGTCCGGCATGCCCGAGCCCTCCATCCAGCGCCGCACCGGCTCCGCGAGCTGCCCCTGACAGTCGAAGAAGCCGGCGAGCCGCGCGCCCGCTGCGGCCTCGCGGCAGGCGGCCAGCCACGGCTCGAGCTCCGGCATGCCCTCCGAGGCGGCGTGCGTCACGAAGAGCGCCACGTCGCGCCCTCCGCAGTACCGGCGCAGGTACTCAACCACCTCGGGCGGCGGGCCGAAGCGGACGACGGGCATGCCGACGAAGACCACGTCGGCGTCGCCGGGCTCCGGCGCGGAAGCCAGATCCGCCAACGTGACGGCGCCGGGGAGCGCGCCGGCGATGGCTTCGGCCACCTTGCGCGTGTTGCCGGTCTGCGAGTAGTAGATGACGGTGCTCTTCATGTCGGTCCTCCGTGCGTCGCGCGTGTCGTCGAGGGGGGTCGCAGGGTGGTCAGGAACGCCGCGAGCGCGGCCCGCTCCATGGTCTCGAAGTCGCCGCGGACGTCCCTGAGGTGGGTCCTGCGCAACTCGGTCATGCCGTGCAGCAAGCTCCAGAAGGCGTAGGCCGTGCCGGCCGGGTCGAGCTCGGGGGGGAGGGTGATGAGGCCTCGCTCGGCGCCCTCGCCGAGGACGGTGACGATGAGGCTGAAGGGCCAGGCCAAGACGATGTACTCCTGCCAGGTCGCCACGCGCGCCTTGTGCTGGAACAGCAGCATGAGGTCCTCGGGGTGCTCCCGCGCGAACCGGAGGTAGGCGACGCCCACGTCCTCCATCCAGGCGATGTCCGGAGACGCCGGCGGCTCGGGGAAGGCCGCTCCGAGCCGCCGGCCGGCCTCGCGGAAGAGCGTCGCGATGAGGTCCATGCGGTCGTCGAAGTAGCGGTAGAGCGCGCCGGGCGTGAAGTCCGCGTGGCGCGCGACCTCTCGCAGGGACAGCGCGTCCACCGACGTGCCCTGGAGGAGGATCTCGCGGGCGGCGCCGAGGATGCGCTCTTCGGCGTCGCGGCGCCGCCGCTCGCGCGGGAGATCCCCGCCGGGGGCCGGACTGCCTGCGCTCGTGACACTCGTCATCCGCGATCGTCTCCTGTCGTGAACAAGTGTTCACAGAGTAAACACTCGTTCACGGATTGTCAAGAGCCGTACGCGCTTCGTCCGGCCACTCGCGGGTGGGTGGGCGGGGCTCATCCGGTCACCTGACCCTTGGCTGCGGCGCTCCGATCTGGGCATGCTGTCCGGTCATGCCCGTGTCGCCTGCTGCACCACCTGCGGCCGTACTCAGCCCCGCGGCTCGTCCGGCAGCGAGAACGAGAACGTCGCTCCCTGGTCGACCCGGCCTTCTGCCCAGACGCGGCCGTGATGTCGAGCCACGATCCGCTGGACGGTCGCCAGCCCGATGCCGGTGCCGTCGAAGTCCTGCGGGCTGTGGAGACGCTGGAACGCGCCGAAGAGCTTGTCGGCGTACGCCATGTCGAACCCGGCGCCGTCGTCTGTGACGGAGAAGACCCGCGATCTTGCTGAGGCCTCGCAGGCGACCGCGATGTGGGCCGTCTCGTGGTGCGACGTGAACTTCCAGGCATTGCCGAGCAGGTTGACGAAGACGACCCGGAGCAGTTCCGGGTCGCCCTTGCACGCCATGTCCCGGGCTACTGTGACATCCATAGTCCTGTCCGGTTCGTTCGCCTGGAGTTCCGCCACCACATCCTCCACGAGGGCGGTCACGTCCACGTCCTGAGTCGAGAGCTCCTTGCGGCCAAGGCGCGACAGCTGGAGGAGGTCTTCGATCAACCCCGCCATGCGCTGGGCGGAGCTGCGGATGCGGCCCAGGTGCTCGAGCGTGGCGGGGTCGAGCCTGCCTGTGTTGTCCTCGAGAACGATCTGGGAGAAGCCGTCGATGGCGCGGAGCGGGGCGCGCAGGTCGTGTGAGACTGAGTAGGAGAAGGACTCGAGCTCTCGGTTGGCGAGCTGCAGCTCCTCTGTGCGCAAGGTCACCCGGCTCTCAAGCTCGGCGTTGAGGCGCTCGATCTGCTCCTGGGCGCGTCTGCCGGCGGTCACGTCCCGGATGTACCCGCCTACGCCTTTGCCGCCCCGGGCGAGCTGCACCGGGAACTTGCGCGTCTCGTAGACCACGTCGCCGATCGTCTCGTAGGCGATCACGATCTTGCCGCTGTCGATGGCGGCCTGATCGGTCTGCCGGCAGACCTCGGCCGCCGCTTGCTCCATGACGTCTTCGTCGCGGAGCCCGATCACGTCCGCGGGCGCCATGCCGAAGAAGTCCGCGGTGGCTTCGTTGACCAACACGTAGCGGCCGTCCCCGTCCTTGAGGAACGCCATGTCGTCGGTGGCGTCGATGAAGGCTGTGTAGCGCTGCTCGCTCTCTCGGGTCCGCTCCTCGGCCCGCTTGCGCTCGGTGATGTCGCGTGCCACGCCGAAGATGCCGAAGGGCTCGCCGCCGGCGCCGAACAGCGGCCCCTTGACCGAGAGGTAGGTGCGCACGTCGCCGCTCGCCGTGGTCACGGTCTCCTCGAAGGTGAGGAGGACGCCGCCGGCGAACACGCTGCGGTCCCGCTCCATGATCTCGCGCGCCTCGTCGGCGGGGAACAGCGCGGTGTCGTCGCGCCCGAGGACCTGACCGGCGGTCTGGCCGGTCACCGCCTCCGCGGCGGCGTTGAAGAACAGGTAGCGCCCGTCGGGATCCTTCACGTAGATGGCGTCCGAGCTGCTCTGGACGATGGCGTCCAGCAGTTCGTTCTTCTCGACGAGCTCCTTCTGTGTCTCACGCAGGCGCATGAGCGCCGTGAGCGTCGCCATGAGCTCGCGCGGGTCGACAGGCTGCGTGAGGTAGGCGTCGGCGCCTCCCTCGAGCGCGTCGGCTCGCTCCCCGCGGCCGACGTAGGTCGCCGAGAGATGGACCACCGGGATGTGCGCCGTGGCCTTATCGGCCTTGATGCGGGCGCAGACCTCGAACCCGTTCATGTCCGGCAGGTTGATGTCGAGGAGCACGAGGTCGGGCTTGTCCAGCACGAGCCTGAGCGCCTCCGCGCCGGTCCCCGCCTCGACGACCTCCAGCCCGGCGTCGCGGAGGATGCGTGTGGTGACGTAGCGGCCGGACTCGGTGTCGTCGACGTTCAGGATCACCCGCGGGCGCTCGTCAGTCGTCATGCTTCGCCCCCTCCCGTCGCCTGGACCTGCGAACCGCCTGCTGCAGCGCGTCGTTGACGGCGCCGAGCGCCGCCTCGCGGCTCGGCGCCCTCTTGGACAGGATCGCCAGCGCCTCGTTGTTCAGCTCCTCGCGCTCCTCCTGATCGAGCATCCTCGAGGTGCTGATGATGACCGGGATGGCGGCCGTGGCGGGATCCTCCTTCAGCCTGTGGAGCGTCTCGAACCCGCTCATCCCCGGCATCGTGAGGTCGAGGAAGATGACGTCCGGCCGGCAGGTCGCGGCCAGCCGGAGGCCCTCCCGACCGTCGCTCGCCTCGATGATCTTGTACTTGGTGCCTGCCAGGTGGCCTCTGAGGATGTAGCGGGCGACCTGTTCGTCGTCCACGATCAGCACGCTGCCGATCTCCGCGCCCTTCGAAAGGGCAGTGAGCTTGCCCAGCAGCCACGTGCGCTCGACCGGCTTGACGCAGTAGTCCTCGGCCCCCATGGCCATGCCTTTGGCCTGCTCCTCGAGGACGGAGGTGATGATCACCGGGATGTCCCGGGTCGCCGGGGCGGCCTTGACGTCCGCCATGAACCACCAGGAGTCGCCCTCGCCGATCATCAGATCGAGGATGATCGCGATGGGACGCACGCTCTCGAGCGCCTCGCGAGCCTGCTCCAGCGTGGTCGCCGCGATCACCTGGAACCCGGAGTCGCGGAGGTACTTCTCGTACAGGAGCTGGGTGGCGGCGTCGTCCTCCACCAGGAGCACCGGGTAGCGGGTGGCGTCCTCCGCCACGCGGCCGGCGTCCGTCCCCGCCTCCGGCTCGTAGCGCAGCGGGATGCTCGCGGTGAACGTGGAGCCTCTCCCCGGCTCGCTGGTGACGCTCACTCCGCCCCCGAGCATCTCCGCCAGACGTCGCGATATGGGGAGTCCCAGGCCCGTACCCTTGCCGCGCCGCGCCTGGACCCCCTCGACCTGGGAGTACTCCTCGAAGATGCGCTGCTGGTCCTCCGGGGCGATGCCGACGCCGGTGTCGCGCACGGAGAACTCGGCCGAGGCTCCGTCGGCGGACAGGGTCACGGTCAGGCGCACCTCCCCTCTGTCCGTGAACTTGAGCGCGTTGGAGAGGAAGTTGCGCAGGATCTGTGAGATCTTGCCGTCATCGGTCTCCAGCACCGGGAACGCCGGATCCGCGTCGCCGACGATCACCGCGACGTCGTTGTTCGCCGAGAGCGGCTTGAACATGCCGCGCAGGCCGCTCAGCACCTCGTTGACGTAGAACGCCCGAGGGCGCACCACCGTCTTGCCGGCCTCGATCTTCGCGAGGTCGAGCAGGTCGTTGACCAGGGCGCCCAGATTCTCCGCTCCCTCGCTGATGAACGTCACCTGCTTCTCCTGCTCGGAGGTGAGGTCGCCGTCCACGTGATCGAGCAGGAGTCGCGACAGGGCGATGATCGAGTTCAGCGGCGTACGGAACTCGTGGCTCATGTCCGAGAGGAAGCGAGCCTTGAGCTCGTTGGCTCGCTTCAGCTGCGCCGCCTTCTCGTCGAGCTCGGTGTAGAGGGCGAGGACGCCGCGGTTGGTGTCCTCCAGCTCGGCGTTGAGCGCCAGCAGCTCCTCCTGCTTTCTGCGCAGCTCTTCCATCGCCAGCAGGAGCTCCTGGTTCTGCAGCCGCACCTCTTCGAGGGGGCTCTCGGCTCGCGTCCTGACAAGCGCGTCGGCCACGCGCCCCAGCGCCTCCGGCGTGACGGCGCCGGCGGCCGCGGGGATCTTCTTGCCGAAGAAGACGGTCGTGCCCTTGACCGACGCCGCGTCGATGTAGAAGTGGTCCATCAGCCGGCGCGTGCCGACGATGCCGAGGCCCATGCCGGTGTGCGAGTCGTAGGTCTCGCCGAGCACGGACTCGATGTCGCGGATGCCGGGGCCGGCGTCGCGGACGGTCACGGCGAGGAGCTGCGGCGGCACCTCGCCGTCGAGCAGGAAGGTGACCTCCCCGCCGCCGGCGTACTGGAAGGCGTTGCGGGCGATCTCCGAGACCGCCGTGCTGATCCTGGTCTGATCCGTGTGGTCGAAGCCCAGGAGCTCGGCGATCAGCCGGGCGCGCTGACGGGCGTAGACCACGTCCTGTTCTACTACGACGGCGACGGTCGCGATCTCGGTGCTCACGGCTCGTTCCTCCTCGGGACCGCGACGACCACCGTCGCGTCGTCCCGTTCCCGGCGGTGGTCTCGGTACAGCACCCCGGCGATGAGGACGGGGTGCCGGCGGTGGAGAGCGGGGTAGTCGCCGAGGCTCCAGCGCGCGCTCACGCCGTCCGAGTGGACGATGATCATCGCGTCGCCGGGCCACGGGTACGTGGTCTGACGGGCCGTGCGCGACTGCGTGCCTGCGGTGCCGTCACTTCCGACGAGCGTCCGCGCCGACTCTCCGCCGTGGATGCGGGCGGCGATGTTGCCGAGGCCCGCGTAGTGCACGACGCCGACGAGCGGCATGATGCCGGCTGCTGCCGCTGCGGCGCCGCGCGATCGCCTGAGAGCCTCGTCCAGGGTCGCCATCTGTTCCGTCGGCGGAAGGTCCGGCCGCTCGCGGAAGGCGGCCACGGCCTTGAGGGCGGCGGCATGCGCGTCCGGGCCGTGCCCGAGCCCGTCCACCACGAGGATGGTGGCGCGGTCCGCCGACTGATGCACTGCCCACGCGTCGCCGCAGACGTCTTCGTCGCCGTGGGGCGTGCTCACGGCGCCCACCGTCAGGAGGCGGCGCGGCAGCGAGCGAGGCGGCGGGCGCTCCCAGATGCGGCTGAAGACCGCCGCGCCGAGAGCCGCCGGGGCGTAGACGTCGAACGTGGTTGACAGTCGACGCACGGCGCCGAGCCCGTTGCCGGGGCTGCCGGCCGTGGAGTAGCCGTCGCGCATGCTGCCGGTGATGTCCTGGATGCCCGGTCCCCTGTCGAGCGCGAGGACCTCCACTCCGGCGCCTTCCGGCCAGACGACCGAGCGGATCAGCAGTTCCCCTCCGCCGGCGTGCTTGAGCTGGTTGGTCGCGAGCTCGGTGACGACGATGGCGACTCGCCCCGACGCGGTCTCGCCGAGGCCGAGCGTGCGGCAGAGGGCGGCGGCGCGGCGTTTGGCTTCGCCGACGCCGCTCTCCTCCTCGATGCGCACCTCGTGGACGTCGTTCATCGCCAGCGGGTGATGGTCACCGTCGTGCCCTGCCCGGGACTCGAAGCTATCTCGAACTCGTTGACCAGGCGGCGAGCGCCACCGAGTCCGAGGCCCAGGCCCGTGCCGCTCGTATATCCGTCGCTGAGCGCGAGTTCGATGTCGGGTATGCCCGGGCCGTCGTCGCGGAACGTGACCCGCAGGCCGACGCGCTCTTGTTCGCGCAAGGTGTCGAGGGTCACTCCGCCTCCTCCGCCGTAGTCGAGCGCGTTGCGCGAGAGCTCGCTGGCGGCGGTGACCATCTTGGTCTGGTCGACCAGACTGAACCCGAGCTCGATCATGCGCGCGCGCACGTGTTGCCGGATCAGCACGACGTCCTCCGACTGCGTCAGCGGCAAGCCATCACTGAGGCCGGTCGTCACGGTCAGCTTCCTCGTCGAGCTCGGCCGTGAGTGCCGACAGCACCTCCATGCCGACCTCGGTGTTGAGGGCGGTCCGGACGCCGTGCAGATCCAGGCCGAGCTCGACGAGTGTGATCGCCACCGCCGGGCGCATGCCGACGACGACCGTCTCGGCGCCCAGCGCCCGGGTCATGGCGGCGATGTTGCCGAGCATGCGTCCGATGAACGAGTCGACCATGTCGAGCGCGGAGATGTCGACGAGCACGCCGCGCGAGTGGTGCTTGACCACCTGGGAGGTGAGGTCGTCCTGCAGGCTCATGGCCAGGCGGTCGTGCATGTCCACCTGTATCGTGACCAGCAGGAGGTTCCCAAGCTTGAGGATCGGGATCCGTTCCATCACCGCTCCTAGCCGGCGCGGCGCGAGGTCACCACGAGCTCTCTAAGGCGGAAGGCATGTGCCAGCGCATCCGCCAGGGAGGCTGTGGTACGCACGTCCTCGAAGCCGACTCCGAGGTGGACCATGGTCTGGGCGATCTGCGGCCGGATGCCGCTGATGATGCACGTGGCTCCCATGAGCCGCGCGGCGGCGACGGTCTTGAGCAGGTGCTGGGCCACCAGCGTGTCGACGGTGGGAACCCCGGTGATGTCGATGATGGCAATGGCGCTCGTCGTGTCGACGATCGTCTCCAGCAGGCTCTCCATGACCACCTGCGTGCGGGCGCTGTCCAAGGTGCCGATCAGCGGCAGGGCGAGAATGCCCTCCCACAGGCTCACCACCGGAGTGGAGAGCTCCAGCATCTCCGTCTGCTGGCGGGTGATCACCGCCTCGCGGGTCTTCTGGTATGCCTCCATCGTGAAGAGGCCGAGCAGGTCGAGGACGGAGTTCGCGGCCCAGATCTCGGCGAGGAGTGTGGACGCGTCACTCAGATTCCGCTGCAGCAGGGAGAACAGCGGCTGCTTGAGCGAGAACACGAAGGTGGCCGTCTCGCTGGGGCTGAAGCCGGCGCCGGCTCGCGATCGTGACATGTCGGTCAGGTAGGACAGCATGGGCTTCCAGGCGCCGGCCTCGATGTCGGCGCCGGCGCCTTCTTGCCCTGCCGCGCAGATCAGCGCCAGGAAGTCGGACGACTCGCGGCGCAGGTCCGCCTCGCTCATGAGGTCGGGGCGCAAGCTGGCGGCCGAGAGTTGCTCGTGCGCCCACGCCTGCAACAGCACATCCTGATTGTCCGCCACGATGCCCATCCAGCGGAAGTCCGAAGCGGTCATCTTCCCTCCATCCTGCCCCCCCTCGGGGCTGTGTCCGGCCAAGGGGCGCACGCATCGACCGAGGCGACAGTGCGAGGCGCCCTCGCAAGCGCGCGTTCCGCGACGGGTCGGGAATCTCGCTCCTGTGCACGGAGAAGGTCACAACCCCGGCTCCTAAGGCTGGACTCTACCCCAGACGCTCAGCGACTACACGGGCTCAAGGGGCGCGACGTCAGCCTCGGCGACGCGAAATCATTGTGCGTCACATCACGAGTCGCCATGCTGGCGCCGGCGGGCGGTCGGCGCCACTGCCGGCCGCGCTCACTCCTCCTGCGCGAAGAGGGGCGCCGCGGATGCGGCGCCCCTCTTCGTCGTGTCACTCGCGGGCCGGCGCGCCGGCCTGGCGGTCGCGCGATGGCTACGCCATCACCGCCGTGATGTCCACGAGGTGCTTCTTGAGGCCGAGCGTCTTGTCGTCGATGCCGATCGCGCGGCCGACGAGCTGGCTGAGGAAGATCACGGGGATGCCCTGCCAGCCGGCGTCCTTCTTGGCGATCTCGACCTGACGGCCGTCCAGGTTCACCTGGCAGAGCGGGCAGGCGACGATCACGGCCTGCGCACCACACGCCTTGGCGTCGGTGAGGATGCGGCCGACGAGGTCGTCGACGATGCCCTGCTCGGTGAGCGCCAGCGAGGCGCCGCAGCAGTCGGTCTTGTAGTTCCAGTCCACGGCCTCGCAGCCGACGGCCTCGCAGACCTCGTCCATGTGCGTGGGGTACTCGGGGTCGTCCGCCAGGGTGACCTTGGGCGGCCGCGTGAGCAGGCAGCCGTAGTAGCAGGCGACCTTGAGGCCGGCGAACGGGCTTGATGACCCTGGCCTCGAGCTCCTCGAGCCCGACGGTGTCGTGGTAGACGTCGATGAGGTTCTCGACCGCGACGCCGCCGTTGTAGGCGCGGCCGACCACGGCACGCACGTCGGCCGCCGTCTCCTCGCTCTCGGCGACCTCGTGGGCGCCGGTCTTGAAGCGGCTGTAGCAGGCGGCGCACGGGACGGCCACCGCGTCGAGCTTCATGTCCTGCTCGACCTTGGCGAGCTCGTTGACCGGCAGGGCCACGCTGAGCAGGCGGTTGATGGAGTGCGCCGCGGTGTTGCCGCAGCACTCCCAGCCCGGGATCTCCTGGAGCACCAGGTCGAGCGCCCGGGCCGTGGCCTTGAAGCTGGCGTCGAACTCGCCGGAGGTGCCGTGCAGCGAGCAGCCGGGGTAGTAGGCGAGCGTCTTGGTCATGACTGACCCCCGGCGTTCCGGGCCTCACGGGCCCTGGTGATGCTCTCGGCGGTCTGGACCATGCGCTTCATGGCCAGCGTGTCGCCGCGCTTGAGGGTGGGGTTGACCTTGCCCTTGAGCAGCATCTTGGGGCCGAGCGTGAACCAGTTCTTCATGCTGCTCGGCCGCTTGAGGACGTCGAGGGTGATGAGCTCGACCTCCCACATGCGGCCCCAGCGGACGAACGAGTCGTAGTTGAGCTTGAGCATGGCCGCCGACGGCGTGTCCGCCGGGATGCGGCCCTGCTTGCGCGCCATGATCTTGAGCTCGTCGATGATCGTGGCGATGTCGATGCTCTGGGGGCAGCGGGTGGTGCAGGTCTCGCACCCGGTGCACAGCCAGATGAACCGGTCGTCGAAGATCATGTCGTACTGCCCGAGCTGGACGGCGCGCATGATCATCGCCGGGTGCATGTCCGAGTACCGGGCGACGGGACACCCGGAGGTGCACTTCTTGCACTGGTAGCACTTGTAGGCGTTCTCGTCGCAGCCGGCGGTGACCTGCCGGCTGAGCGACGGACTCGGTGTGCAGGTGGTGGCCATCCGCGCCTCCTAGGCGATCGCGGGACGCGGCATGAGGCCGGCCGCCTCCACGATCTCGGGCACGGCCTCTTCCCACTCGACGGCCATGATGTGCACGCCGGCGACGCCCTCGACCTCGGCCAGCTCCTTGATCATCTCGACGGCGAGCTTCTTGCCCTCGGCGTGCGAGGCCGGGCCCTTCTCGACGCCGGCCATGCGGTCGATGATCTCGTCCGGCACGTCCATGCCCGGCACGAAGTTCTTCATGTAGCGCGCGCCGCCGACGCCCTTGAGCGGCGTGAGGCCGGCCATGATCTTGATCTCCTGGTGCAGGCCCTCGGCGCGGACCTCCTCCATCCACGTCTTGAACTTGGGGACGTTGAAGATGCACTGGGTCTGCATGAAGTCGGCGCCGGCGAGGATCTTCTTCTTGAGCCGGATGCGGCGGAACTCGAACGGGTCGCCGAAGGGGTTCTCGGCGCAGCCGATGTAGAACTTCGGCGCCACGTCCATCTCGTCGCCGCACTGGAACTTCTTCTCGTCGCGCATGTCCTTGAGCATCTGGATGAGGTTGATGGCGTCGAGGTCGTGCACGCCCTTGGCCTCGGGGTGGTTGCCGAAGCTCATGTGGTCGCCGGTGAGGCAGAGCACGTTGTGGACGCCCAGCGTGTGGGCGCCGAGCATGTCGGCCTGCATGGCGAGGCGGTTCCTGTCGCGGCAGGTCATCTGCATGATCGCCTCGAGGCCGTGCTGCTGCACGGTGACGGCGGACGGCAGGGAGGCGATGCGGACCACGGCGGTCTGGTTGTCGGTGATGTTGACCGCGTCGACGTAGCCCTTGAGCATGTCGGCCTTGCCGGCGATGACGCTGCCGTCGGCGCTCTTGGGCGGGCCACACTCGCCGGTGACCGCGAACTTGCCCTCGCTGAAGATCTTCTCGAGGTTGCGTGCCAGCCTTGTACTCGGTCGCGGTCATACCGGCTTCGCCTCCTCACGCACCATCTTCCGTGGGCCGCCGGAGCTGCTGAGGTTCCACTTCTTCGGCGGCCGGTTCTTGATCATCAGGTCTTCGCGGCCCTGCTCCTTGAGGCGCTCCCAGATGAGGTGCCAGGCGCAGTCGATGTCTTCCTTCTCCGGCGTCTTGACCTCGCAGAGGCCGTCGTGCGAGCCGCCGCACGGGCCGTTCATGAGGCTCTTGCTGCAGCGCACGACGGGGCAGATGCCGGCGGTCTCGCCGATGACGCAGTCGCCGCAGGCGCCGCAGCGCTCGAGCCACACGGCGTGCTCCTGCGGCATGCCCAGCATGTTGGTGTTGACGGCCGGCACGACGAGCTGGGGCGAGAACTTCTCGGCCATGCTCTGGATGCCGATGCCGCAGGCCATGCTGACGACGATGTCGGCGTCCTTGACCTTGTCGGCGATCATGTCGAGGTACTCCCACTCGCACTGGCGGATGGCCGCCGTGTGCTCGACCGAGGCCTCACGGCCGTCCTGCTCGGCCTTGATCCGCAGCTCGCTGGCCAGGATCTCGGCCTCCTTCTCGCCGCCCGTGAGGCAGATGGCGACACAGGTGTCGCATCCGGCCACGAGGACCTTCTTCTTGTCGCCGACGAGCGCGAGGATCTCGTCGAGGGGTTTGCGTTCGGCGGTGATCATTCTGCGTGTCCTTCCTCACTGGTGGCGGCGGACGGAGCGGGGTCGTCGGGCATGGCCGCGCCGCCGAGCGCTTCGCGGGCGGCGGCGTGCACGTCCACGCCTGCACGTTTGACGGGGTTGGGGCCGAGCGCCTTGATGCGCTCGGTGAACTCGGTCGCGACCTCGGCGAACTTGGCGCCCATGGCCGACGACATGTTGTACATCTCCACGCGCTCGGGCTCGATGCCGACCTCGGCGAGCAGGTCCTTGACGTGGTTGATGCGCTTGCGCGCCCACAGGTTGCCCTTGAGGTAGTGGCACTCGCCCTCGAGGCAGCCGGCGGCGTACACGCCGTCCGCGCCGGCCTCGATCGCCTTGAGCAGGTGGATGACCTCGAGCTTGCCGGTGCACGGCAGCTTGATCATGCGGATGTTGCGTCGGGTACTGCAGGCGCATGCTGCCGGCCAGGTCGGCCGCCGCATAGGCGCAGTAGTGGCACGCGAACACGATGATCTCGGGCTCGAAGTTCGGGTCGACGGGCTTCTTCGGCGCCTCGTCCGCGGCCTCGGGCGCCTCGCCCTCGGCCACCGGGTCTTCACGTCGGCGTCGGCCATGTCAGCTCACCTCCATGAAGAGCGCCTCTTCCTTGGCGAAGACCTGCGCGTCGGTGTAGTGGTGCAGCGTGATCGCCTTGACCGGGCACTCGCTGACGCACACGCCGCAGCCCTGGCAGGCGGCCGCCTCGATCTTGGCCTTCTTGGTCTCGAGCTCGATGATCGGCACGTCGTAGGGGCAGACGCGCACGCACGTGAGGCAGGCTGCGCACTTCTCCTGTGTCGACCTCCGCCACGACGCCGCCGGCCTTGAGCACCGACTTGGCCAGGATGGCCGCGGCGCGACCCGCGGCGGCGTAGGCCTGCGAGATCGTCTCCTCGATGCTCTTGGGGTAGTGGGCGGCGCCGCAGAGGAAGATGCCCTCGGAGCCGAAGTCCACCGGGCGCAGCTTGACGTGCGCCTCGAGGTAGAAGCCGTCGGCGGTGAGCGGCACCTTGAGCAGCTTGCTCAGCTCGCTGCCGCCCGTGGACGCCACCGTCGGCGTGGCCAGCACCAGCAGGTCGAGCGGCAGCTCGACGTCGCGGCGCAGGTACGGGTCGCGCGCCTTGACGCTGACGCTGCCGTTGGCGCTGACCTGCGGGCAGGGTGTCGTTGTCGTAGCGCGTGAAGATGACGCCGAGCTCACGCGCCCTCGTGTAGTACTCCTCGAGGAGACCGTAGGTGCGGACCTCCTTGAACCACACGTAGACCGGCCGCGACGGGTCCTGCTCCTTGAGCGCGATGGCGTTCTTGACGCTCTGCTGGCAGCAGGTGCGCGAGCAGTAGGGGTGGCTCTCGTCGAGCGAGCCGGCGCAG
>CAWCAH010000008.1:0-514551 GCA_963793605.1 uncultured Thermoleophilia bacterium | reverse complement strand
GATGATGATGGGCACGCCGGCGGTGCGCGGGTCGCTCCTCAGCCGCGCGGCGAAGGCGAACCCGGCGTCGATGCTCGTCATCATCAGGTCGGTGATGACGAGGTCGGGCGTGTCGACGGCGATGCGCGCCTCCGCCTCGGCGGGGTTGGTGGCGGTGACCACGCGGTAGCCCGCCCCCTCGAGGATGAAGCGGTTGATCTCGAGGAAGTCGAAGTCGTCGTCGACGATGAGTATCAGTGCCTGGTCTGCGCTCATTTCCCCTTCAGTATAGCGGCTGGGCCGCTCTGCCCTTGCGGCGGCCCCGGAGGCGGCCCCGGTCTCCCGGGGCCGCCTCACGGGCGCGCCGCCCACGCGCCCGGCCGCCGTCTTGCTCAGCCGCGTCTCAGACGCGGTCGTGCTCGAAGTAGTGGGTGTGCAGGAGGTGGTGCGAGATCTCGCCGCACGGCGCCCCGAGGTACTCCTCGTAGAGCGCGCAGACGGCGGGGTTCTCGTGCGACTTGCGCAGCTCGCGGCCCTCGTCCTCGCGGTAGATGGCGGCGATACGCGCCTGGCGCACCTCGTTGGTGGTGAACCGCGGCTGCCCGCCGCCGCCGATGCAGCCGCCGGGGCAGGTCATGACCTCGACGAAGTGGTACTCGGCCTCGCCGGCCTTGACCTGGTCGATGACCTTCTGCGCGTTGCCGAGGCCGTGGGCCACGGCGACCTTGAGGTCGGCGCCCTCGAGGAACGCCCAGTCGCCCTTGGCGCCCTCGACCTTGACGCTCGCGACCTTCACGCCCTCGAGGCCCGCGACGGGCTCGACGTGCAGGTTGGGGAAGGGGAACGGCGTCTCGGTGACGATCTCCCACGCCGTGCGCAGGGCCGCCTCCATCACGCCGCCGGTGTTGGCGAAGATGTCGGCGGCGCCGGTGCTGATGCCCAGCGGCGCGTCCATCTCCTCGTCGGGCAGACTGCGGAAGTCGATCCCGGCCTGCTTGATGAACGCGCCGAGCTCACGGGTGGTGAGCACGATGTCGACGTCCTGGACGCCGCTGTCGTTCATCTCCGGGCGCGCGGCCTCGTACTTCTTGGCCGTGCAGGGCATGACCGAGACCACGACCATGTCCTCGGGCTTCACGCCGATCTTCTCGGCGTAGTAGGTCTTGGCGATCGCGCCGAACATCTGCTGCGGGCTCTTGCAGGTGCTCAGGTTGGCGAGCATGTCGGGGTTGAAGTGCTCCATGTAGTTGATCCAGCCCGGAGAGCAGCTGGAGAACTGCGGCAGCGCGACCTGCTCGCCGTCGACGAGCGCCTTCTTGAGACGCACGAGCAGCTCCGTCCCCTCCTCCATGATCGTGAGGTCGGCGGTGAAGTCGGTGTCGAACACGGCGTCGAAGCCGAGACGGCGAAGCGCGGCGACCATCTTGCCGGTCACCAGCGTGCCGGCCGGGTAGTCGAAGCACTCGCCGATGGCGGCGCGGATCGCCGGCGCCGTCTGGACGATGACCGTCTTGGTCGGGTCCTCGAGGGCGGCCCAGACCTGGTCGATCTGGTTGCGCTCCTGGATGGCGCCGACCGGGCACACGGCCGCGCACTGGCCGCACTGCACGCAGACGACGTCGCTGAGGTCCTGCGCGAACGCCGGGCCGATGAGCGTGGCGAACCCGCGGCCCTGGGCGAACAGGCCGCCCACTTCCTGGACCTCGTTGCACACCGTGACGCAGCGCCGGCAACTGATGCACTTGCCGGTGTCGCGGATGAGCGCCGGGGTGCTCTCGTCGATCATCTTGAAGGTCTTCTCGCCCTCGTACCGCAGATCGCCGATGCCGAGGTCGTTGGCCATGGTGCGCAGCTCGCAGTCGGCGGACCGGCCGCAGACCTGACAGTCGCCGTCGTGCTCGGAGAGCAGCAGCTCGACGACCATCTGGCGGCCGTCGCGCACCTTGCCGGTGTTGGTCCTGACGACCATGCCGTCGGTCGCCGGCTGGCTGCACGAGGCGATGAGGGTGCGTGCACCCTCGACCTCCACGAGGCAGACGCGGCAGGCGCCGATGGACTGGACGTCCTTGAGGTAGCAGAGGGTCGGGATCTTCACGCCGGCCTGCTGGGCCGCCTGAAGCACCGTCGTGCCCTCCGGCACCTCGACGGTGGTCCCATCAATGGTGAGAGTAGGCATCTTGGAGCTCTCCTTGCTCACGAGCAGTACTTGCCGTAGTCGCAGCGCAGGCAGCGCTTCGCCTCGGCGATCGCGACCTCCGCGGCCCAGCCCAGCTCGACCTCGTCGAAGTTGGTGACGCGGGCGCCCACGGCCAGTTCCTCGACCGCGTGCCGGTCGACCAGTTCGGGGTCGGCGTCGGGGTCGAAGAAGGTCGGCGGCTCGATGTCGCGCCGCCAGAAGGCGTGGTTGGCGCCGGTCAGGAACTCGTCCATGGCGGCCGCGGCCTTCTCGCCGGCGCCGATGGCCTCGACCACCGACGACGGACCGGTCGCGGCGTCGCCGCCGGTGAACACCCAGTCGACCGAGGTCTGGCCGGTGTTCGGGTCGGCGGCCAGGTAGCCCCAGCGGTTGAGCTCGACGGGGGTGCCGTCCAGGACGGCCGGCGCGTCGAGCTTCTGCCCGATCGCGGCGATGACGGTGTCGGCCTCGACCACGAAGTCGGGGTTGTGGCCGGCGACCGGACGGCGACGACCGCTGCGGTCGTAGTCGCCCAGCGCCATCTCCTTGCAGCGCACGCCGGTGACCTTGCCGCTCGCGTCGCGGACGATCTCCTCCGGAGCGACGAGCGTCATGATGTCGATGCCCTCGAGGTCGGCGGCGTCGATCTCCTCGCCCCACGCCGGCATCTGCGCCCGGGTGCGGCGGTAGAGGATCTTGACGCTCTCGGCGCCGAGGCGCAGGGCGGTGCGGGCGGCGTCGATGGCCGCGTTGCCGCCGCCGATGACGGCGACGTTCTTGCCGACGGTGCCGGCGCCGCTGACGTTGTACTCCTTGAGGAAGGAGAGACCGTCGTACACGCCCGGGCCGTCCTCGCCCGGGATGCCGATGCCGGTGCCCTGCGGGGCGCCGACGGCCACGAACACGGCATCGTAGCCCTCGTCCTTGAGGCTCTGGAGCGTGAAGTCCTTGCCCAGCGCCTTGCCGTACTCGAACCGGGCGCCCATGGCCTCGATCATCGTGATCTCGCGCTCGAGCTCCGGACGCGGCAGGCGGTAGGCCGGGATGGCCTGGACGAGCATGCCGCCGGCCTTGGGCTCGGCCTCGAACACGACCGGCTTGTAGCCGAGTCGCGCGAGGAAGTAGGCCGCGGAGAGGCCGGCGGGCCCGGAGCCGACGACCGCGATCTTGCGCGCGGCGTTCTCGGCGTTCTCCAGGATCTCCGGCAGCTGCGGCTCCTGCTCCTGCTCCACCATGAAGCGCTTGACGTGGCGGATCGCGAGCGAGCCGTCGAGGCTGGAGCGCATGCACTTGCTCTCACACGGGTGGAAGCAGACGCGCGCGCAGATGCTGGCGAGCGGGTTGCGCTCACGGTGCAGCCTGAGCGCCTCGTTGTAGCGCTGCTCGCCGACGAGGCTCACGAAGCCGGGGATGTTGACGCTGGCCGGGCACGCGTTGGAGCAGCGCGCCTTGAACATCGTCGAGCAGACGCCGGCCTCGCAGTACTTGTCCTTGATGTGGGCCTCGTACTCGTGGCGGAAGTGGCGGATGGTGCTCAGCACGGGGTTCGCGGCCGTCTGGCCGAGGCCGCAGAGCGCGGTCTGGCTGATGGTCTCGCCGAGGGCGATGAGGCGCTCGATGTCGCCCTCTTCACCCTCGCCCTGGCAGATGCGCTCGACGATCTCGAGCATCCGCTTGGTGCCGACGCGGCACGGCGGGCACTTGCCGCAGCTCTCCTCCTGCGTGAACTCGAGGAAGAACCGGGCGATGTCCACCATGCAGGTGTCCTCGTCCATGACGATGACGCCGCCGGAGCCCATGATCGCGCCGAGCTCCTGCAGGGTGGCGTAGTCCACGGGCACGTTGAGGTGCTCCTTGGGGATGCAGCCGCCCGAGGGACCGCCGAGCTGGGCGGCCTTGTACGCCTTGTCGTTCGGGATGCCGCCGCCGACCTCGTAGATGAGCTCGCCGAGCTGCATGCCGATCGGGACCTCGACGAGGCCGGTGTGCTGCACGTTGCCGCCGAGGGCGAAGACCTTGGTGCCCTTGCTGCTCTCGGTACCGGTGCTCGCGTACCACGCCGAGCCCTTGAGGACGATCGGCGCGATGTTGGCGAAGGTCTCGACGTTGTTCAGCACGCTGGGCTTGCCCCAGAGGCCGCTAGACGGCCGGGAACGGCGGCCGCGGGCGCGGCTCGCCGCGGTGACCCTCGATCGAGGTCATCAGCGCGGTCTCCTCGCCGCAGACGAAGGCGCCGGAGCCCATGCGGATCTCGAGGTCGAAGTCGAAGCCCGAGCCCATGATGTCCTTGCCGAGCAGGCCGTACTCGCGCGCCTGCCCGAGCGCGTGCTCGAGGCGCTCGACGGCGAGCGGGTACTCGGCGCGCACGTACACGAAGCCCTCGTGCGCGCCGATCGCGAACGCGCCGATGACCATGCCCTCGATGAGCGAGTGCGGGTCGCCCTCGAGCACCGAGCGGTCCATGAACGCGCCGGGGTCGCCCTCGTCCGCGTTGCAGAGGATGTACTTGGTGTCGTTGTCCTGCTGCTGGGCGAACCTCCACTTCATGCCGGTGGGGAAGCCCGCGCCGCCGCGGCCGCGGAGGCCGGAGTCCAGGACCTCCTCGACGACCTGCTCGGGGCTCATCGAGGTGAGCACCTTGGCGAGGGCCTGGTAGCCGTCGCGAGCGATGTACTCGTCGATGTTGAGCGGGTCGATGATGCCGGAGTTGCGCAGCACGATCTTGACCTGGCGGTTGAAGAACGGGATGTCGTCCATCTCCGCCTGCGTCCGGTCGGTACCGGGCGCGTGACTCACGAGGCGCTCGACGATGCGGCCCTTGAGGAGGTGCTCCTCGACGATCTCGGGCACGTCGTCGACCTTGATGTTCTGGTAGAAGACGCCGTCCGGGTAGACGAGCGCCACGGGGCCCTGCACACAGGGGCCGAGGCAGCCGGTCTCGACGACGTCGATCTCGCCGGCGAGCTCGCGCGCCTTCAGCTCTTCGCGCACGGCCTCGCTCACGTCGAGGGCGCCGGAGGCGATGCAGCCGCCGCCGGTGCAGATGAGGAAGTGACTTCTCACGTCAGCCATAGCAGTTCCACTCGCTCTCAGGTCTTGATGAGGTACGCGTCGACGGGGGTCCCGCCGACGAGGTGGTCGACGACGATCGTGTGGACCCTGTCCTTGTCCAGCAGCCCGTACCGGTAGGTCGTGCCGTCGGACAGGGTCACGGTCGCCATCGGCTCCTGCTCGCACAGGCCGGCGCAGCCGGACTGGTGGAGGCTTGCCGAGGAGACGCCGTTGGCGCTCAGCTCGGTCATGAAGGCGGCCACGATCTCACGCGCGCCGGCGGCGATGCCGCAGGTGCCCATGTGCACGGTCACCTGCGTCTCCTTGCGTCCCGAGCGCAGGTCGATGTCGGCCTTGGCCTTCTCGGCCAGCGCCTTCAGCTGGTCGGGGCTGGTGATCCTGTCGGCCATCAGGCGCTCCTCTCCGCCAGTGCGGGCTCCTCGGCGTACTGCGCGAGGATCTCGTTGACGCGCTTGGGCTTGACGCGGTGGTGCACGTCGTCGTCGATCATGATCACGGGGGCGAGCCCGCAGGCGCCGAAGCAGCGGCCGATCTCGAGTGAGAACAGGCGGTCCTCGGTGGTGCCGCCGAGGTCGATGCCGAGCTGCTTCTTGAACGCGTCCATCACGGCTACGCCGCCGCGCACGTAGCAGGCCGTGCCGAGGCAGATGCGGATGAGGTGCTTGCCGCGCGGCACCGTGGTGAAGAACGAGTAGAAGCCGACCACGCCGGCGACCTCGCTGTACGGCTTGCGCAGTTCACGCGCGATGTGCTTGAGGGCGACTTCCGGCAGGTACCCGAAGATCCCCTGGGCCAGCTGCAGCACCGGGATGAGCGCTCCCGGCTTGCCCTTGTACTGCGCGATGACCTCGTCGAGGCGCTCGAGCAGCTCCTCCTCGGTCGGTTCCTCGGTGCAGCACGCGCACGACTTCACTGCTTCAGTCATTCCCCTCTCCTTCGCTTGGTTCCGCTGCGATCGCTTCGCAGATGGTGTCCATGGCTCATAGATGCTTCTCCTGGAACGCGGTGAGTTCGCCGAAGCGCTGTGGGATCTCCGGGCCGCACAGGGAGGTGCGCGCCCCGTCGTCGGTGAGGTCGACCCGGAACTCGATCTCCGGGTTGGTGACGACCATCGTGGCGATGGAGGCGGCCACGTCGCCGAGCGGCGGGCGGTCGACGTCGGCGAGGCTCATCCACGCCGTGACGCACACGCCGCCGAGGCCGTCCGACCGCGCCACCGAGAGGCCTCCGCCGGCGGCCTCTGCCGCCTGCCGGAAGAGACTGAGGCCGAGGCCGGTCTTCTTGTTCGACTTGGTGGTGAAGAACGGGTCGAGGGCCTGCTCCGGCTCTACCGGCAGGCCCGGCCCGTCGTCCTCGACCCGGATGCTGAGCTCGTCCGCGGCGTGGTCGGCGACGATCGTCGTCGCGATCACCGTCGCTCCGGCGCGCACCGAGTTCTCGAGGATGTCGAGCAGGTAGAGCGAGAGGTCATGCATGGCCGACGCGCCTGCCCTCGAGACCACGGATGGCGAGCGCCAGCTCGTCGAAGCTGGGGCGCTCGCAGGTGACGGCGGTGCGGGCGGCGCCCACGTCCTGCACGTAGTGGGCGTCGGACGAGTGCAGCACGGGCAGGCCGTGGACGGCGTACTCCGTCTCGTCCTCCGGGCCGGCGGCGACGTGGCGGGAGAGCTCCACCGCGTCGAATCCGGCCTCTGCCGGGAAGAAGCCGAGCTGGCCGATGACGCCGAAGCTCTTGCGGTCGATGTGCGCCGCCACCGCGAGACCGCCGTGCCGGTGCACCAGCGCGACCGCCGCGTCGACGTCCAGCGTCGTCGCCGTGGCCAGCGCCAGGGTCTCGCGTCCGGTCTCCAGCCCGGCCGCGTCGAGCAGGTGCTGCCCGCCGAAGAAGGTCTCGTAGTCGTCGTCGATGGTGTCGAGGGTCGCTCCGACGTCGGCGCCGGCCGCCTCGGCGGCCGCGGCGTCGGGGAAGAGGCCGACCACGTGGCACTCCTCGACGGTGGTGATCTCCATCCCGGCGAGCACGCAGAGGTGCTCGCCGGCCACTTCCTGGACGGCGGCGACGTTGCGCGCTGTGTTGTGGTCGCAGACGGCGATCATTCCCAGTCCCTCAGACAGCGCCGCGCCGACGATCACCGGCGGAGTCATCGCTGCGTCGGCGCAGGGCGAGAGTGCGGTGTGCACGTGCAGGTCTGCCAGGCAGACGTTCACGCATGGTTCCCCTTGACGCCCAGGGCGTACAGACGGCCGACGATGTCGAACGTGTCGGCCGGGGCCGAGTACAGCGCGAGGCCCTCGGCCGCCGCTTTGGCCAGCACGTCGTCCTCCGGGCAGCGGTCGCCGGCGAACACCACGGCGGCGAGCTCGGCGTGGCTGGCCACGGCGATGACGTTGAGGTGGACCTGCAGCGTCACCAGCAGCCCGCCCTCGGGGGCGTGCGCCAGCACGTCGCTGAGCAGGTCGGACGCGTAGCCGCGCTCGATGTCCGCATCCCGGGCATCGGAGACCTCCGGCGTGAGCTCCTTGAACCCGAGCTCGCGGGCGATGTCGTCGAGTCTCATGTCGCGCTCTCCTCCTCCAGTGCGACGTATGGGCAGAGCGCACGCGAGGCGCGCTCCATGACGATGTCCTCGGCGAGCGCAGCGCAGGTGGGAGCGCCGCACACACCGCAGTCTCTGCCGGGCAGGGCCCCGGTCTCGGCGTCCAGCTTGGCGAGCTTGCGGATCGCCGTCGCCATGTCGGCGTCCAGGCGGATCCCGGGGCGCGCGTGGAACGGCCGCGTGCGTGCGCGGCTGCCCCCCTCGCCGGGAGCTGCGCCGCCGGTCGCGCTCCAGCGCCACGCGGCGACGAAGGCGTCCTCTTCGAGCAGCGGCGTGCCGAAGCAGCCGCCGTCGCACAGGTACGGCTCTATGGCCGACACGCCGGGCAGGCGGTCGTCTTCGATCGCCTCGAGCACGGCCAGCACGTGCGTCACGCCGGTGACGACGAGCAGGTCGTCGGCCCCGCCCGCCTGCGGCGGCGAAGCCGCGGCGCCCGGTGCGCGCCGGGCGCGCGCCGCGAGCCGCGGCAGCACCGCTTCGCGGACGGCCGCGGCCGTCACCGTGTCGCGCTGCGCGGTGGGGCGCTGCGCGAGGAGCGCGGTGCGCTGGCTGGGGCAGGAGACGGCGTACGTGGCGGCGCGGCCTTCGAGCGCCAGGTGGGCCGCCTCCCACGGGGAGGCGAGCGGCGCGAGGTGGCCGATCAGCGACGGGAACTTGACCTCGACGAGGTTGACCACGGCGGGGCACACCGGCGAGATGAGCGGCGTGGGGCCGTCACCGGTGGCGGCGAGGTCGATGAGCGCGCGGCGCAGGTCGTCCTCGTACCGGTGCACGGAGACGACCTCGTCGTAGCCGAGGCCGCGAAGCTCCTCGGCGACCTCGGGCACGGGGTGGTCGCCGAACCCGGCGAGCAGCGCCGGCGGGACGACGAGCACCTCGCCGCCGCCGAGCGCGCCGGGCGCGTCCTTCATCGTGAGCGCGCGCGGCGCGCAGGCGCCGATGCACGCGGTGCAGTCGATGCAGAGGTGGTCGAGCACGGACGGGCGCGCCTCGCGCACGCGTATCGCGGCCGTGGGGCAGGCGACCAGGCAGTGGCGGCACTCCTTGCAGAGCTCGGCGACCACGCCGAGCGAGGAGGGCCGCGCCCCCTGGTCGGCCGCCTCCGGCCGCAGCGCCACCGAGAAGCTCACGCGGGTGCCTGCGCCGGGAGTCGAGGTGACGCTGAGCCTGTCGGCGTTGCGCAGGATGTTGGGGAGGCCCATGCCCGCGCCGAACCCCAGCGCGCGCGCCTCGGACGACGCCGTCGACCAGCCCTCGCGCATCGCCGACTCCACGTCGGGGATGCCGGGACCCTCGTCGACGACGTCCACGTCCAGCTGGCCGTCGCTCACGGCCGCCTCCAGGCGGCCGCCGCCCTCGGCGTGGATCACGACGTTCATCTCGGCCTCGTACGCGGCGATCATGGCGCGCCGTACGGCGTCGCTCTCGGCGCCGATGCGCTTGAGGTGCTGCTTGAGGTCGCGGGAGGCTGCGCCCGCGCTCGAGAAGTCCCCGCAGAGGATGTCGTAGGCCAGGTGCTCCATGCGGTCAGGAGGAGCGCTCTCCGTCGAGCGCGGCGTAGATGAGGCCGCAGGTCTCGAACACACCCTGCGGCGAGACCATGAGCAGGGTGTCGTTGTCCTGCGCGAGCTGCAGCATCTCCGCGTCCGGCTCGATGCCGTTGACGAAGCAGATGCCGGGCACGTCCATGAGCTCCGCGACGCGGAGCATCTGCACGCTGGCCAGGTTGCTGACCAGCAGCGTCTTGTCCGACGCCTCGTTGAGCAGGTCGCTCACGCGGTCGCCGGCGTAGACCTTGGCGACCGAGGTGCCGCCCGGCTTGCCCGGCGTCACGACGTGGGCTCCGATGTTGGCTGCCAGTTCCTCCAGCTTCATGTGTGACCTCGCGAGCAGGGATTCCAGTTGCTTGACCATGGGTCCGATGTCGTCGCCGCCGTTGGGCTGCGGCTCCTCGCGGCCGCCGAGCCGCGCGAAGTAGGCGGCCGACTCGAGCGCCGCCGTGATGTCCATGTACTCCACGAAGATCCCGTTGGCCAGGGCGAGGGGAGTGGGGGCGAAGCTGATCATGCTCTTGACGCCGGCGCGCACGAGGACGTCGGCCACCTGCTGCGCCGCGGCGCCGGGCACCGTGAGCACGGCGATCTCGATGCCCAGGTCGCGCACCACGCTCTCCATACGCGCGACGGGCAGGCAGCGCACACCGTGTACCAGCGTGTCCTCGAGCTCAGGGTCGATGTCGAACGCCGCCACGATGGCCACCGACGGGCTCTTGTCGGCGAAGTGCGAGAGCACTGCGCGGCCGAGGTTGCCGGCCCCGACCAGCACCACTTCCTGGCGCGCCGAGCCGTCGAGGAAGTGGGAGATGCTGGCGATGCAGGCGGCCACGTCGTAGCCCTTGTTGGGGCTGCCCGAGTAGCCGATCTCCATGAGGTCACGGCGCACCTGGGCGGCGCTCACCACGGCGTGGCGCGCGAGCTGATGGGAGTAGATGCTGTCCACGCCGTCGGCCTGCAGGGAAAGCAGCAGCCGCCGGTAGCGGCTCATGCGCGACACAGTCTTCCTCGATACCACTGACGGCTCCCGGGCGGTGGGTGTGGTCTCGTCCCCGTTAGTTCGTTACAGAACGAACGCTGTGAATTCTGTCACGATTCTCTCTCGTGTCGGGTGCCCTGTCAACATACTCGCGCAAAAGGAAACACAGTCGCGCATTGTCCAACTTGGCCAAATGGAGCCCTTCTGTCGTGTCGCGCGTACGTTGTTCCGGCACAGATTCGCCGAAGTGGTCTGCTAGAGTGCGGACGAGCCGTGGGGGTGCTCCGGCACCTCCCTTTAACGAGGCGCAGGTTCCGACTTGGAGGTCAGTTCATGACGGTGTCGACGGACAAACCCACGTACATGAAGCACATGCCCCACTTCCTCGGCCCGGTGGCGCCGATCACCATCGACCACGCCGAGGGCAGCTGGGTCTACGACACCGACGGCGGCAAGTGGCTCGACTTCGTGGTCGGCATCGCCGTGGTCAACACCGGCCACGCGCACCCCAAGGTCGTCAAGGCCGTGCAGGACCAGGCCGCCAAGGTCGCTCACGCGCAGATGAACATCTACCGCCACGGTCCCATGCTGGAGCTTGCCGAGAAGCTCTCCGAGATCGTCCCCGAGGGTCACGACGAGTTCATGTTCGCCAACTCGGGCGCGGAGGCCGTGGAGAACGCCGTCAAGCTCGCCAAGCAGGCGACGCGGCGCCCCGGCATCATCGCCTTCCAGGGAGCCTTCCACGGGCGCACGCACCTCACCATGGCGCTCACCGACTCGGCCGTCCACTACCGCGGCCATCACGAGCCGCTCGTCGGCAGCATCTACCACGCCAGGTACTGCTACCCGTACCGCACACCCGTCAGTGAGGATCCCACGGCCTTCGCCATCGACGACGTCCGTCGCGTGCTGCGTAGTGAGATCTACGGCGACGACGTGGCCGCCATCATCGTCGAGCCCATCCAGGGCGAGGGCGGCTTCATCGTGCCGACCACCGAGTTCATGCAGGAACTGCGTGCGATCGCCGACGAGATCGGCGCCTGCCTCATCATGGACGAGATCCAGGCCGGCTTCGGCCGCACCGGCACGTGGTTCTGCCACGAGCAGTACGGCGTGAGGCCGGACATCATGACCGTCGCCAAGGGCATCGCCTCCGGCTACCCGCTCGGCGCCATCGCCGCTCCGGAGGAGCTGTGGAGCAAGACGCTGCCGGGCTCCATGGGCGGCACCTACGGCGGCAACGCCGTCGCCTGCGCCGCCGCGGTCGCGACCATCGACGCGATGAAGGAAGAGGACATGCTCGGCAACGCCCAGCGCCAGGGCGAGAAGCTGCGCAAGTTCTTCACCGACATGCAGGCGCAGTATCCGTGCATCGGCGAGGTCCGTGGCAAGGGCCTCATGGACGCCATCGAGTGCGTCGTGCCGGGCACCAGGGAGCCCAACGGCGCCGCCGCCAAGGCGTTCATCGCCGAGTGCAACAAGCGCCACCTCATCATCATGGGCGCCGGCTCCTTCGGGAACTGCGTCCGCTTCCTCCCGCCGCTCAACCTCAGCGACGCGGACCTGGACTACGCGTTCGAGATCTTCACCGAGGCCGCCAAGGTCGCGTTCGTCTGATCGCGGCGACACCGGCTCTTCCGGAGGGCGGGGCGCCTCGGCGCCCCGCCCTCCGTGCGTCCCGGGGGCGTGCGGCCCCGGCCCCGTGCTATCCTCGGCGGCGTGAGCACGCCTCCCACTTCACAGCCCCGGTTCGAGACGCGCGTCCGCGTGCGCTACGCCGACACGGACGCCGACCAGGTCTGCTACTACGGCAACTACCTCACGTACTTCGAGGTCGCGCGCGTCGAGTGGCTGCGCGCGCTCGGTTACCCCATCGGGCGGATCCTCGAGCAGGGCATCATCCTGCCGGTCGTGGAGGCGCGCGTCCGCTACCTGCGTCCCGCGCGCGTGGACGACCTCCTCACGGTGCGCGCGAAGCTCGTCTCCGTGGGCCCGGCGTCGTTCGCCTTCGACTACGAGATCGAGCGCGAGGATGGGCTCCTGCTGGTCACCGGGTGGACCCGCCTCGCCGTCTGCGAGCGCGAGACGGGGCGCGCCTGCGGCATGCCCGCGTGGATGCGCACCCTGTTTGCCGAGCTCCCCGCCTCGGTAGAGGAAGCTTGATGGGCAACGTGTACCGGTTCCCCGGCGGCGACCTGCCGCCCGACTTCGAGACCAAGCTGCCGGACGACGTCCGGCACTGCTACCGCCACCACGACCGCGAGACGGGCGTCTCGTGCTCCAACTGCGGGCGGCCGATCTGCCACGAGTGCATGATCCCCGCGCCCGTGGGCTTCCGCTGCCCCGAGTGCGTCAAGGAACAGGGCGGTCACGGGTCGCGCGCCAAGGTCGTCACCCGCGGCCAGATGCGCTCGCGCTGGGACGGTGCGCTCTCCGGCTACGGCGGCGGACTCTCCGTCACCAAGGTCCTGGTCATCGTCAACGTCGCCATCTTCCTGCTCGGGAACCTGCCGGGCATCGGCGACTGGATCTACCAGTGGGGTTCGCTGTACGTCCCCGCCGTGCTCCTCGACAACCAGTACTGGCGCATGGTCACGAGCATGTTCCTGCACAGCGGCATCTTCCACATCCTCTTCAACATGTGGGGGCTGTGGGTCATCGGCGGCTTCATGGAGGCCGCGCTGGGGCGCGGGAAGTTCCTCCTCCTGTACTTCATGAGCGGGATCGCCGGGTCGGTGCTCGTGCTCGTGGCGGCGCCGCTCAACTCCGCCGTCGTCGGCGCCTCCGGCGCCATCTTCGGCATCTTCGGCGCCCTGGCCGTGCACGCGTTCCTCAACCGGGGGCGCGACTTCCAGTCGCGGTCGCTGCTCGGCAACGTGCTCTTCCTGCTGGTCATCAACCTCGTGTTCACCTTCACCGCCGGGGCCATCTCCTGGCAGGCGCACATCGGTGGGCTCATCGGCGGCGCGGCGACGATGTTCGCGATGATGCTCGGCGGCCGCAAGGACGCGCGCCGGCCGTTCGAGCTGGCCGACGGGCTGGCGGTGGGCGGCATCGCGTTCGCGCTGCTGCTCATCACCGCGTGGCGCGTGCTCACCGTCACCGTGATGTGAGCGTGGGGGAGGGGCCGGAGGAGAGGCTGGTCGAGCCGCGCGCCGTGCTCACCCCGGCGCCGGAGATCCAGCTCCGTCTCGCCGGCCTGCAGGCCTCTCTGGCGAGACTCGAGCTCGACGGCGCCCTGCTGCGGCAGAACGCCGACCTCTACTACTACGCCGGCACCGTCCAGCAGTCGTATCTGTACGTGCCGGCCGAGGGCGAGGCGACGCTGTACGTGCGCAAGGTCGCCGAGCGCGCCCGCCTCGAGTCGGCGCTCGGCGCGCCGGGTCTTGGGACGATCGAGCAGCTGGCGTCGCCGAGGGACCTGCCGCGGCTCGTGGCCGAGCGGTACGGACGGGCGCCGGCGCGCCTCGGGCTGGAGCTCGACGTGCTGCCGGTGGCGCAGTACCGCCGCCTCGAGAAGCTCTTCCCGGAGGCGGCCTTCGAGGACGTCGGCCGCGCGGTCGTGCGACAGCGAGCCGTCAAGTCGGCGTGGGAGGTCGACCGTATCCGTGCGGCGGCGGCGGTCGCCGACGAGGTGAGCACGCTCATCCCCGGCATCCTCGAGGAGGGGCTCACCGAGGTCGAGTTCGCCGGCCGGGTGGAGGCCGAGGCCCGGCGCCTCGGCCACGAGGGCTTCATCCGCATGCGCGGCTTCAACCAGGAGATGTTCTACGGCCAGCTCCTCACCGGGGTGAGCGGCACGGTGCCGAGTTACCTCGACACGCCGCTCGCCGGCACCGGCCTCAGCGCCTCGGTGGCGCAGGGCCCCAGCTTTCGGCGCATCGGCCGCGGCGAGCCGGTGGTGTTCGACTTCGTGCCTGTGCGCGACGGCTACATGGCGGACTTCACGCGCACGTACTCGATCGGCGCGCTGCCCGCGCCGCTGGTGCGCGCGTACGACGCCGCCCTGCGGGTGCAGGAGGCGGCGACGGCCGCGGCGCGGCCGGGCGCGCAGTGCCGCGCCGTCTGGGAGGCGGCGCTGGCGGCCGCGGAAGCGGCCGGTCTGGCCGCCTGCTTCATGGGCCACGGCGCGGGCCAGGTGCCCTACGTCGGCCACGGCATCGGCATCGAGCTCGACGAGCTGCCGGTGCTCACCGGCAGCGCCCTCGAGCTCGAGCCCGGCATGGTGTTCGCGCTCGAGCCCAAGTTCGTGCTGCCGGGTCTGGGCGCCGTCGGCATCGAGGACACGTGGGTCGTCACCGGGGACGGCGTCGCGAGGCTCACGCTCGCGCCCCAGGAGCTCGTGATCGTGTAGCCCGCGGCCGTGCGGCGCGGCTGGATCGCGCGCGGCGGGGAAGAGTGAGCCTGGCGAGACCCGAGGAAGAGGGGAGAGGCGATGCAGCAGCTGGCGCCGTCAGTGTGGGCGCACGTCATCGAGGCGGAGGGGTTCCCGACGCTCACCGCGGTGGTGCTGACCGCGCGCCGGGCCGTCGTGGTCGACACGCTCACCGGCCCCGACGAGATGGCCCCGGTCCTGGAGTTCCTCGCCGCCGAGGCCGGCGACCGCCGCCGCCTCGTCGTCAACACGCATCACCACTGGGACCACGTGTTCGGCAACGCCGCGTTCGCCGGCGTGGACATCGTCGCCCAGCGCGCCTGCCCGCGCCTGATCCAGGCGGAGCTCCAGGGAGGCGACGAGTCGCGGCGGCTGTCGCCGCCCGAGGGCGTGCCGCTCCCGACCATCACCTTCGGCGACCGTCTCACCTACGCCGACGCGGACCAGACGGTCCACCTCATCCACACTCCGGGGCACAGCGAGGACTCGCTGGTCGTCTTCCTCACCGAGAGCCGGTTGCTGCTGGGCGGCGACACCGTCGAGTGGCCGCTGCCCAACTTCTGCCAGCGCGACGGACGCACGGAGTGGGTGCGCACGCTGCGCCAGCTCAAGCAGCTGCCGGTCGACCTGGTCGTGCCGGCGCACGGCCCGGCGATGGACAAGCGCATCATCGACGCCAACGAGCGCTACGTGCGTCGGCGTCTACGAGGCGGTCGCGGCCGCCAAGGCCTCCGGCGCCGGCCGCGGTGATCTGGACCTGCCGGCCGAGCGGTTCCTCACCGCCGGCGTAGCCGTCGACGACGTCTATCGCAGGGCGCATGCCGACAACCTCCTCTGGGCCTGGGACGAAGTCTGACCACGACTAATTGGACATTGTCTTCCGATTAGTGTACAAAAGGACCCATGAAGCTCTCCACTCAGGCCGACTACGCGGTCCGCGCCGTGTACGAGCTCTCGTGCCACGAGCCCGGGACCGTGTTGCACACGTGCGACATCGCCGCTGCGCAGCACATCCCCGTCCCGCGGCTTGCCAAGGTCATCCACGACCTCGCGACGGCCGACCTGGTCCGCACGCAGCGCGGCCACCAGGGCGGCGTCATGCTGGCGCGTGCCAAGGCCGACATCACCGTGCGCGATGTGTACGAGGCGGTGGAGGGCCCCATCTTGCTTTGCCGATGCAGCCGGCGGGTAGAACCGTGCGGCGACGACGCGTGCGACACCCACGACTTCTGGCACGGTGTCGAGACGCTCCTCACGGAGGAGCTCCAGACGATGACCTTCGCGGCACTCACCGACGCGCGGCGACGCGCGAGCGTGTCGAGCGGCCGCCGGCAGGCGACGGGGAGGTGACAATTCATATGGCAACGATCATCAAGGAGCAGGTCGAGAAGGCCCTGGGCGACATCCGCCCGGCTCTGCAGGCCGACGGTGGCGACATCGAGCTGGTCGACGTGCTGGACGACGGCGTCGTGCAGGTACGTCTCCAGGGCGCGTGCGCAGGGTGTCCGATGTCCCAGCTCACGCTCACCAACGGTGTGGAGCGCCACCTCAAGAACGTGGTGCCCGGCGTGGAGCGGGTCGAGAACATGGGCTTCTGAGAGGCCCGGCGAGACGTGCGACGGCCGGTGGTGGTGCAGCGTGAAGCACCGCCACCGGCCGTCGTCGTTCCGGCGCCGCCCGGCGGACGCCCGGCAGGAGGGCAGTCGATCCGGGCGTACGCTCACGGTTGGGGCATATACTGTCAGGTCCGGGCGGTAGGGGCCGGGGCTGACGATCCACACCGGGTGCGCGGAGCGCCCCGAAGGCTGAGGAGGTTGCTGTGAGGGGCGCAGATGACCGGACGCGCGCGGAGGAGTACCACGGCCGTGAGGCCGTCAAGCAGACCACACGGGCTGCCCAGGAGGAGTTCACCGGCGAGCTGGAGGCGAAGGCCGAGCAGGCAGACGCCGACCTCCGCGAGCCGGCGCTCTACATCAATCGCGAGCTCAGCATGCTGGACTTCTTCGAGCGCGTGCTCGACGAGGCCCGCGACACCAACAATCCTCTGCTCGAGCGGGTCAAGTTCATCGGCATCGTCGGGTCGATCCTCGGGGAGTTCTTCATGGTGCGCATCGCCGGCCTGCGGCAGCAGGTCGAGGCCGGCGTGACCGAGGCGGCCGCCGACGGCTACACGCCGCAGCAGTTGCTGCCCCTGGCGCAGGAGCGCGCCTGGGGCATCATGAAGGCGGCGCGCCAGTGCTTCAGCGAGCTCAAGCCCGAGCTCGAGGCGGCGGGCATCAACCTGGTGGACTACGCTTCCCTCGACGCGGCGCAGAAGGCCGCGCTCCGCGACTACTACGAGAAGCGGGTGTTCCCGGTGCTCACGCCGCTGGCGTTCGACCCCGGGCGGCCCTTCCCGCACATCTCCAACATGAGTCACAACCTCGGCGTGCTCACGCGCGACGCCAACGGCGACGAGCACTTCGCGCGCGTCAAGGTGCCGGACTCGCTGCCGCGGCTCGTCCCGGTGGCGGCGCCCGCCGGCGCGGACGCCGGCGAAGACGGCGGCGAGCACCAGTGGTTCACCTGGCTCGAGCAGGTCATCGCCGCCAACCTCTCGACCTTGTTCCCGGGCATGGAAGTGCTCGAGTCGCACGCGTTCCGCGTGACGCGCGACGCCGAGCTCGCGATCCAGGAGCTCGAGGCGGACGACCTGCTCGAGACGATCGAGCAGTTCGTGCGCCGGCGGCGCTTCGGCTCCGTCATCCGCGTGACCATCGACGACACCATGCCGGACGGCGTGCGCGACATCCTCGCCGAGAACCTCGAGCTGGGCGAGTCCGACATCTACGCCGTGCGCTCGCCCCTCGGGCTCAGCAGCCTGTGGGGAGCGGGTTCCATCGACCGGCCCGAGCTCAAGTACGCGCCGCTCGTGCAGTCCGTGCCGCCGTCGCTCGCCGGCCTCGAGGGCGCCGAGCTCTTCGCCGCCATCCGCCACCGCGACGTGCTGCTGCACCACCCCTACGACTCGTTCGACCCGGTGGTGGAGTTCCTGCGCGCCGCGGCCAACGACCCGGACGTGCTCGCCATCAAGCAGACGCTGTACCGCTGCGGCCGCAACGCGCCGGCCGTGGAACAGCTCATGGAGGCGGCCGCCAACGGCAAGGACGTCGCCGTGCTGGTCGAGCTCAAGGCGCGGTTCGACGAGGAGAGCAACATCGGCTGGGCCAAGGCGCTGGAGCGCGAGGGCGCCCACGTCGTCTACGGCCTCATCGGCCTCAAGACGCACTGCAAGGCGCTCCAGGTGGTGCGCCGCGAGGGCGACCGCATCCGGAGGTACACGCACCTGGGCACCGGCAACTACAACAGCGTGACCACCAAGCAGTACACCGACCTGGGCTACTTCACCGCCGACGACGACATCGGCGCCGACGCCAACCTGGTGTTCAACCACCTCACGGGGGGCGGCCAGGCGACGGAGTACCGCAAGCTGCTCGTGGCTCCGGTCAACCTGCGCCAGGGCATCGCCGACCGCATCGACCGCGAGATCGCCCACGCCGAGGCCGGGCGCGAGGCGCACCTCATCTTCAAGATGAACTCGCTGGTGGACAAACCGATGATCCGCAAGCTGTACCGTGCATCCCAGGCCGGCGTGAAGATCGAGCTCAACGTGCGCGGCATGTGCTGCCTGCGGCCGGGCGTGCCGGGGGTGAGCGAGAACATCACCGAGCAGAGCGTGGTGGGCCGGTTCCTCGAGCACAGCCGCGTGTACTGGTTCCGCAACGGCGGCGATGAAGAGGTCATCCTCGGCAGCGCCGACCTCATGCCGCGCAACCTCAACCGGCGGGTGGAGATCCTCTTCCCGGTGCAGGACAAGGGCATCGTGCGGCGCATCCGCGACGAGATCCTGCCGACCTACCTGGCCGACAACATGAAGACCAGGGTACTGGCGGCGGACGGCTCGTGGACCCACATCTGGCCGGAGGACGGCGAGGAGCAGCGCAACGCGCAGGAGTGGTTCGTCGCGCGGGCGCGTGAGGCCGCGGTCGACGCGAGCGAGCACGCCTGATGAAGGTGTACTTCCTGCGGCACGGCAAGGCCGACCGGTCGCAGTGGGCCGGGGACGACGACGCCCGGCCGCTGACGGCCGAGGGCGAGGCGGCGATGCGGCGCGAGGCGGAGGCGCTCCGCGCCCTGGGCCTCGCGCCCGACGTGATCGTGACGAGCCCGCTCGCGCGCGCCCGCCGGACGGCCGAGCTGGCCGCCGAGGGGCTCGGCCTGAGCGCGCGCGTCGTCGTCGACGACCGGCTCGCGCCCGGTTTCGACGTGCGCCGCCTGGAGCAGGTGCTGGCGGCGCACGGCCCTGCCGGCGAGGTGCTGGTCGTCGGGCACGAGCCCGACTTCAGCGCCACCGTGGCCGAGCTCATCGGCGGCGGCGACATCGTGATGAAGAAGGGCGGGCTGGCACGCGTGGACGTCACCGCGCCCGTGGCCGGCGGCGGTGAGCTCGTGTGGCTGCTCACGCCGCCTCTCCTGGGGAGCAGATGACGATGGAAGTCGAAGCGAAGTTCCTGGTGCCGGACGAGGAGACGCTCACGCGCCTCGTCGAGACCGCCGCGCTGGCCGGCTACGACGTCGCGCCCGGCGCCGAGCGGCGCGACGCGGACACCTTTCTGGACACGTCCGGCCGGCGTCTGCTCGCGGCCGGCTACTACTTCCGCCGCCGCGAGACCACAGGCGGCGTGCGGCTCACGCTCAAGCAGCTCGTCGCGCCGTCGGACGGGGTGCTGCGGCGCGAGGAGATCGAGGCGCTCGTGGCCGCCGACGTGCCCGTCGCCGAGTGGCCCGCCGGCGAGCTGCGCAGCCGCGTGGAGCAGCTCACCGGCGGCGAGGCGCTCGAGGCCATGCTCACGCTCTCGCAGGTGCGCGTGGCCCGGGTGGTGCGCAAGGGCCGCCGCGAGGTCGCGGAGCTCAGTCTCGACCGCGTGACCGCGAGCGCTCCGGACGGCGAGCGCGGCTGGCTCGAGTGCGAGGTCGAGGCGCGCGGCAAGGGCGGGGACGACGACGTCGCCGCCCTCGCCGCCGTGCTCCGCGAGGAGTGGGGTCTCGTGCCCGAGGGGCGCGCCAAGTTCACGCGCGCCCTCGAGCTGGCCGGCGACGAGGACGACGGCGCGCTCATGAGCGCCGCCGAGCGTGCCGTGCACGAGGCTCAGGCCTCCGGCGACGGCGCCCGCGCGCGCCGCGCCCAGGCGCTCCTCGCGCTCGACCGCGGGCTCTCGCAGGTCGAGGCCGGCCGGGTGGCCGGCCTCTCCGACCGGCGCGTCCGCTACTGGCTGGCGCGCTACCGCGTGGAGGGCACGGGCATCTACGACGACGAGGCCGTGGACCCGGGCAGCTCCGCAGCCGAGCCGCAGGTCGCGGCGAAGAAGCGGCCGGACATCCTGCCCTCGGACACGATGACCGAGGCCGCCGCCAAGACCCTCGCCTTCCACCTCGCCAAGATGCTCGAGCACGAGGAGGGCACGCGGCTGGGCGAGGACCCGGAGGAACTCCACGACATGCGCGTCTCCACGCGCCGCATGCGCATGGCGCTGCGCGTGTTCGCCGACTACCTGGACCCGGAGGTGATGCGGCCGGTGCTCAAGGGGCTCCGCCGCACCGGCCGCACGCTGGGCAACGTCCGCGACCTCGACGTGTTCAACGAGAAGACGCAGGTGTACCTGGACGGGCTGCCGGACGAGCACGCCGGCGACCTCGACGGCCTGCTCGTCGCCTGGAAGTCCGAGCGCGACAAGCAGCGCGAGGTGCTCGTCGAGTATCTCGACTCCAAGCGCTACCGGCGCTTCGTGGAGCGCACGCAGGAGCTCCTTGCAGGGCCGGTCGAGGCGCTGGCGCCGACGAACATCGTCGCGCCGCGCCCGCAGCGCGTGGCCCAGGTGCTGCCCGGCGTCCTGTACAAGGACATGGCCGTGGTGTGGGCGTTCGAGGGCCAGCTCGGCGGGCTCGAGACCCCGCTGCCGCGCTTCCACGCGCTGCGCAAGGCCTGCAAGGGCCTGCGCTACACGCTCGAGTTCTTCGAGGACGTCCTCGGCTCGGGCGCGCGCCCGCTCATCAAGCGCGTCAAGGGTCTCCAGGACCACCTCGGCGACCTGCAGGACGCCGTGGTCACCTGCGGTGTGCTGCGCGACTACATCACCTGGGGCACGTGGCGGCACGAGACCCACGAGCTGCCCGGGCCGCTGGAGATCATCGTGGCGCCGGGCGCCGCCCGGTACATGGCCGCCCGCCAGGAGGAGATGGAGCACCTCGTACTCACGTTCCCGGAGGCGTGGCCCAAGGTCGCCGGCAACGAGTTCAGCCGCGACCTCGCCTCGGTGATCGCCGAGATCTGAGCGGGTCTCGCGGAGGCCGGCGCCGGGCGGGCATCCGTCAGGCGCCGGCCTCCGTCGTGTACGCGCGCGGCGTCGTCATGCGCCGGCCTCCGGCTCGTCCAGGGCCGGCACGGCGACCACGCCGATGGGGTAGCCGAACGCCTTCTCCAGGCTCCCGCGGCGCCGCTCCAGCGACCACTCCTCGAGGCTCCAGTCGCCTCTCGGCTCGATCTCGAGCAGCAGGCTCCCCGCCTCGCGCCGCAGACGCACGTGCCGGATGGCCCCGACGTGCCCGCGGTCGAGGTACTCGGCCAGCCTCAGGAAGGCGCCGAGCCGCCGGACCACCTTGCGCGAGGCGCGGTCCAGCCCCGCGAACGCCTCGAACCTCGGCGCGGGGAGGGACTTGCGGTGGAAGTACGCGGCCGAGGCCATGATCGCGACCTCGTTCTGGTCGAACCCCACGAGGTCGGCGTGCCGGATCGAGGTAGTACGTGTGCTGGTGGTGGCGCGTGTAGCTCAGGAACGTGCCGATGTCGTGCAGCAGAGCGGCGTACTCGAGGAGCTCCCGCTCCGTGGGGCCGAGGCGGTGCAGGCCGGCGCCCCCCGCCGAGTCGAAGAGCTCCAGGGCGAGGCGCGCCACGTGGCGCGCGTGCGCCTCGTCGAACGCGGTGGAGCGCGCGAGCTGCAGCACGCTCCGCTCGCGCACGCCGGCGCCGTGCCGGACCTCGTGCTGCTCCGCACGGCCGAGGTCGTCCAGCAGGAGGCCCTCGCGCAGGCCGCACTCGTCGAGCGCCGTGATGGTCTCGACGCCGAGGTCCTCCATGAGCGTCTCGAGGATGGCCGCGCCGGCGACGATGATGTCCGCGCGCGCCGGCGCGAGCCCGGGGACCGCCCGGCGCTCGTCGGCCGTGAGCGCGCGGAGGCGCTTCGCCACCGCGCGCAGGTCCTTGAGCGCGAGGCGTTCGTCGCGGGCGGGCGTGCGGCCGTGCAAGGTGCGCGCCGCCACTGCGGCGAGGTTCACCGCCGTGCCCGAGGTGGCGTAGGCGGCCGCCTCGGGCCTCCCGACGTCCCGCAGCGTGTGCTGCGACGTCAGCCGCACCTGGTGCTTGAGCGTCTCGTAGTCGCCCCCGGTGTAGCGGCCCTGGGCGTCGGGCTGCGGACCCTCCGAGAAGAGCCGTATCGCGCCCAGCGACACGGACTCGACCACGTCGGCGCCCGTGGCGTCGCCGACGGCCACCTCGGTGCTGCCGCCGCCGATGTCGACGACCAGAGCGCGGTCGCCCACATGCACGCGGCTGAGCAGACCCAGGTAGATCAGCCGCGCCTCCTCTCTGCCGGAGACGACGTGCGCCTGGAGTCCGGCGGCCTCGTGCAGCAGGCGCACGAACTCGTCCGCGTTGCGGGCCTCGCGCGTGGCCGCCGTCGCCACGGTGACGAACCGGGTGGCGCCGTGTGTGCGCGCGAGCTCGGCGAAGCGCGCGCAGACCGTGGCCGCCCGCTCCATCGCCGCCGGCTGCAGCAGCCGGACCTCGCCGAACTCGCCCTCCCCGAGGCGGACGGTCTCCTTCTGCATGCTCAGGACCGTCCAGGAGTGGTCGGGCGCGAAGCGCACGACCATGAGCCGCACCGAGTTGGTGCCGATGTCCACGTAGGCCGCCGTCTCGGCGGCGATCGGCGCGACCGCCGCGGGCGTCATCTCAGGCCTTGGCCGTCTTCCCGGCCCTCTTCCGGGCCTTGGAGCCCTTGGTCTTGCCGCCCTTCTTGCCGCCCTTCTTGACGGCGTCGCGGTCGGCGTTCAGCTTCGCGAGGCCCACCTTGCGGTCGCCGTACTCGGCGATGTAGGCCTGTGCGATCTCGCACTTCTTGCAGCCCTTGCCGCAGCAGTCCTTCCACTCTTTGCGGCTGAACTCGTTCTTGAGCTTCGTCACGGGTGCGCTCCCTTTCGGCCTCTGTCGGTGGTGCAGACCATACCGCGGGGGAGAGGTGCGAAAACGCGGACGGCCGGGGAGCCTGCTTCGAGGCTCCCCGGCCGTCCGGACCGTCGGCGGCGCGCCGCAGCGCGCTACGCGTCGCCGCCGTAGGCGTCGAGCTTGACGTCGTCGGCCACCGTGTACGCCATGTCGGTGCAGGCGGCGATGTCGTCCAGCGTGTAGCCGGCGGCGACCTCCTCGAGCACCCACCCCGCGTCGGGGAAGCGGCGGAACAGCGCCCGCTCGGTGATGATCACGTCGGCCTCTTCGGCGCCGGTGAGCGGGAAGGTGCACTGCTTCATCAGCTTGGAGGCGCCGTCCTTGGAGCAGTGCTCGCTGACGATGTTGACGACCTTGGCGCCGGTGATGAGGTCCATGGCGCCGCCCATGCCGGCGAGCATCTTGCCGGGCACGATCCAGTTGGCGATGTTGCCCTTCTCGTCCACCTGCAGCGTGCCGAGAAAGGTGGCGTCCACGTGGCCGCCGCGGATCATGCCGAAGGAGGTGGCGCTGTCGAAGTAGCTGCCGCCGGGGATGAGCGAGATGGGCTGGTTGCCGGCGTTGGCGCGGTCGCGGTCCTCGCAACCGGGGTCCGGCGCGGGGCCGACGCCGATGGCGCCGTTCTCGGTCTGGATGACGACGTCCACGCCCTCGGGCACGTAGTTGGCGACGAGGGTCGGCAGGCCGATGCCGAGGTTGATGATCTGGCCGTCCTTGAGCTCCTGGCCCGCGCGCGCCGCGATGACCCTCTTTGCATCACTCGCCATTGAAGGCCTCCTCCCGGATCGTGCAGTACTCGACGTTGGCGCGCACGACCGCATCGACGAAGATGCCCGAGGTGTGGATGGCGTTGGGGTCGAGCTCGCCCATGGTGTAGAGGTTCTCGACCTCGGCGATGACGTAGTCGGCGCAGGTGGCCGCCGGCACGTTGAAGTTCCTGGACGTGCCGCGATAGATGAGGTTGCCCCACGTGTCGCCGGCGTGTGCGCGGATGATCGCGACGTCGCACTTGAGCGACGGCACGAGGATGTACTTGCGGCCGTCGAGCTCGATGATCTGCTTGCCCTCCTCGGCCACGGTGCCGATGCCCGTCGGCGTGAGGAACCCGCCGAGCCCGGCGCCGCCGCAGCGCATCATCTCGGCGAGCGTGCCCTGGGGCGTGGGCTCCACCTCGAGGCGGCCCTCGTTCATCGCCTTGCCGATCTCGGGCGTGGTGCCGATGTGGCTGGCCACGACCTTCTTGATCTTGCCCTGCTTGACCAGCTCGACGACGCCGCGCTCGCGGTAGCCGGCGTCGTTCTCGTAGATCGTGAGGTCGCCGACGTCCATCGTCTTCAGGTAGTCGATCAGCGTGAGCGGATCGCCCTGGCCGATGAAGCCGCCGACGGCGATGCTCATCCCACTCCTCACGTGAGACATCGCCTCCTCGATGGGGACCACCTTGTTCTTCGGCACCGTTCGCTCCTTTGCACGGAAGAGGCCGGCGACACGGGCACGGGGGACGCGCGCGGCCGGGCAGCTGCAGTGTGTCGTGAACACTATCATCTGGCGAGCCTGAGCTCGCCGGAGGCGGCTGGACCATCTGTCCAGCCTCGAGGACTCTACCCGCCGTTTCGCCATACGGTCAACACGTCCGTATGGTGGATAGCCGGCCTGGCCCTTTGAGTGCGCCGCGCGCACCTGTATACTTCGCGCGGCGCAACGGAAAAGGAGGACGGTTGTGACCGCAGTCACCGAGTCTGCGAGCGTCGGCGTCATCGGCGGGTCAGGGTTCTACGAACTGCTCGAGAACGCTCGTGAGGTCGTCATCGACACGCCGTTCGGGCAGCCGTCGGACTCCTACTTCCTCGGCGAGATCGACGGCGTGAGCGTCGCGTTCCTGCCGCGTCACGCGCGCGGCCACCGCATCCTGCCCGGCGAGGTCAACTACCGGGCCAACATCTGGGGCATGAAGGCGCTGGGGGTGCACTACGTGCTCTCCGCCAGCGCCGTCGGCAGCCTCCGCGAGGAGCTCAAGCCTCTCGACGTCGTCGTGCCGGACCAGCTCTACGACCGCACCAAGGCGCGGCCCAGCACGTTCTTCGGCGACGGCGTCGTCGTGCACATGGGCTTCGCCGACCCGTTCTGCCCGTACACGAGCAAGCTCATCGTCGAGGCCGGGCAACGAGGTCGGCGCCACGGTGCACGAGGGCGGCACCTACGTGTGCATCGAGGGGCCGCAGTTCAGCACCCGGGCGGAGAGCAACGTCTACCGCCAGCTGGGGTTCGACATCATCGGCATGACGAACCTGCAGGAGGCCAAGCTGGCGCGTGAGGCCGAGCTCTGTTACGCCACCATGGCGATGGTCACCGACTACGACGTCTGGTATGAAGGCGAAGAAGACGTGACGCTGGAGACCGTGCTCGAGAACGTCCGGCGTAACGTCGAGACCGCGCAGGCGATCGTCCGCCGCACGGTCGGCGCCCTCGACCACGCGCGTGACTGTACGTGTCGCCACGCGGTCGAGTCACGCCATCAACACCCCGGCCGATCTCATCCCGGCGGCCACCAGGCAGAAGCTCGACCTGCTCATCGGCAAGTACCTGAAGTAAGAGGGCAAGAACGACGGGCGCTCCCCCCGCGCCCGCGTAGGAGGGGTTCAGAAAGGAGCTAGGCTGTGTCTTCGTTCGTATCCAACAACGCCATACTCGTGGCGGTCATCTGCGGGCTGATCGCCGTGATCTACGGCGTCCTGCTCATCAGGTGGCTGCTCAAGCTGCCGGCCGGCGATGAGGTCATGCAGCGCATCGCCGGCGCCGTGCAGGAGGGCGCCAAGGCCTACCTGGCCCGGCAGTACCGGACCATCGCCATCGTCGGCGTGGTCGTCTTCGTCGTCCTGCTCGTGGCGCTCGGCGTCGGCAAGGACTGGACCTACGGCTGGCACGCCGCCGTGGGCTTCGTCATCGGCGCCTGCCTCTCGGCCGCCGCCGGCTACATCGGCATGATGGTCAGCGTGCGCGTCAACGTGCGCACCGCGGAGGCCGCTCGTCAGGGCCTCGGCCGGGCGCTCACCGTCGCCTTCCGCGGCGGCGCGGTCACCGGCCTCCTGGTCGTCGGCCTCGCGCTGCTCGGCGTGAGCATCTACTTCTGGATCACCGGCGACGTCGCGGCCCTCGTCGGCCTCGGCTTCGGCGGCAGCCTCATCAGCGTGTTCGCGCGCGTCGGCGGCGGCATCTTCACCAAGGCCGCCGACGTGGGCGCCGACCTCGTCGGCAAGGTCGAGGCGGGCATCCCCGAGGACGACCCGCGCAACCCGGCCGTCATCGCCGACAACGTGGGCGACAACGTCGGCGACTGCGCCGGCATGGCCGCCGACCTCTTCGAGACCTACGCCGTCACGGCCGTGGCCGCGATGCTGCTCGCGTTCCTCACGTTCCGCGGCTCCGTCGACGTCACCGGCATCGCCAAGGGCCTCATCATCAACGTCGACGCCGACGTCGTGTACAAGCCGGCCGTGCTCTACCCGCTGGTCATCGGCGGCGTGAGCATCATCGCCAGCATCATCGGCACCTTCTTCGTGCGCCTCGGCAAGAGCAACAACATCATGAACGCGCTCTACAAGGGTCTTGCCGTGTCCGCCGTCATCGCCATCGCGCTCTTCTACCCGATCACCGAGTGGATGCTCGGCGACAAGGTCGCTACGGCGTTCGGCGTGCCCAGCGTGACGCGCCTCTTCCTGGCGGCCGTGACCGGCGTCGTGGTCACCGCCCTCATCGTGGTCATCACCGAGTACTACACGGCAGCGCGCTACAACCCGGTGAAGAGCATCGCCAAGGCCAGCCTCACCGGCCACGCCACCAACATCATCCAGGGCCTGGCCGTCTCCATGCAGTCCACCGCTCTGCCGGTGCTCGTCATCGCCGGCGGCATCCTGGTCAGCTACACCGCCGCCGGCGGCGGGCAGGCCGGCCTCTACGGCATCGCCGTCGCCGTCATGGCCATGCTCTCCATGACCGGCATCATCGTCGCCATCGACGCCTACGGCCCCATCACCGACAACGCCGGCGGCATCGCCGAGATGGCGAACATGCCGGAGTCCGTGCGTCAGACCACCGACCCCCTCGACGCGGTCGGCAACACCACCAAGGCCATCACCAAGGGCTACGCCATCGGCTCCGCCGGGTTCGCCGCCCTCATCCTGTTCGTCTCGTACACGCTCGACCTGCAGGAGCACTTCCTGCAGAAGTACGACTTCACGGACACCATCTCGTTCATGATCGACAACCCGTGGGTGCTCGCCGGCCTCTTCATCGGCGGCATGCTCCCGTACCTCTTCGCCTCGCTCTGCATGACCGCGGTCGGCAAGGCCGGCGGCCAGGTCGTGGAAGAGGTCCGGCGTCAGTTCCGCGAGATGCCGGGCATCATGGACGGCAGCCAGAAGCCTGACTACGCCACGGCCGTCGACATCGTCACCAAGTCGGCCATCAACAAGATGCTGCTCCCGGCCGCCATCCCGGTGCTCGCGCCGATCGTCATCGGCCTCGCCTTCCGTCAGCACGGCTTCGAGGTGCTCGGCGGCGTGCTCATGGGCTGCATCATCACCGGCATCTTCCTGGCGATCAGCATGACCTCGGGCGGCGGCGCCTGGGACAACGCCAAGAAGCTCATCGAGGACGGCGAGTACGGCGGCAAGGGCTCCGACGCCCACGCGGCCGCCGTCACCGGCGACACCGTCGGCGATCCCTACAAGGACACCGCCGGCCCGGCCATCAACCCGATGATCAAGGTCATCAACATCGTGGCCCTGCTCGTCATCCCGTTCCTCATCAAGTAGCACGAGGACGATCCGGCGCGGCCTCCGCCGCGCCTCAGCATGACGCCGGCGGGCGGCCCATTCGGGCCGCCCGTCGGCGTTCCGCGCCGGAGCAGCATTGTCAACCGGACGGCGGACCCTGTGCTCAGGCGTCCGTCGGATGCTCCTCCGGCGTTAAGAACCCATCAAGGCGGTTGCCCGCGGTTCCGGGCCGGGTGTACATTCGCCTTTCAGAGGGCCGGCTCGCCGACGGCGGGCCGGCCTCTTGACGAGATGCTGAGAACGCGACAGATCATCACCGTGGTCATGGGGATCCTCGGGGCGCTGCTCATCGTGAGAGGGGTGTGGGGCGGCGTCTGGCCGGTCTCCATCCAGCTCATCGCAGGGGTGCTGCTCCTCGGCTACGCCGTGCTGCGCTGGCGCTACAAGCTGTGACAAGAGGCTGACGGCACATGGCACGCAGAAAGCACCGCGAAGGCGAGAGTCTCCAGAAGGTCCTGGGCGTCCCCGCGCTCTTCAGCACCGCCTACGGCAACGTCGGCTCGTCGATCTACTATGCCCTCGGCCTCGTCGCGCTTTGGGCGCTCGGCGTCACCCCGCTCGTCTTCCTCGTGACCGGACTGCTCTTCTGCACGACGGCCTGGTCGTATGCGGAGGCGACCGCGATGGTCCCGGAGGCCGGCGGCTCGTCGAGCTTCGGTCGGCGGGCGTTCAACGAGTTCGTCAGCTTCGGCGCCGGCTGGGCGCTCATGCTCGACTACATCGTCACCGTCGCCATCAGCGCCTACTTCGTGCCCAACTATCTGGCCGTCTTCTGGCCGGTCCTGAAGACGTCGCCCTACAACGCGATCGGCGGCATCGTCACCATCATCTTCCTGGTTGCCCTCAACGTCATCGGCATCAAGGAGGCGGCGCGCCTCAACATCGTCCTGGCGCTGCTGGACCTCGGTACGCAGATCCTGCTCATGGTGGTCGGCGTGGTGCTCCTCCTCGAGCCCAAGATGCTGATCGACCAGGTCCAGCTGGGCATCGCCCCCACGTGGACCAACCTCATCTACGGCATCTCGATCGGCACCATCGCCTACACGGGCATCGAGACGGTCTCGAACATGTCCGAGGAGGCCGCCAACCCGGACCGGGACGTGCCGCGGGCCATCAACCTCGTGCTCGTCGCCGTCCTCGTCGTCTACCTCGGCATCTCGATGACCGCGCTCTCGGCGATGCCCGTCAAGCCCAACGTGCTCGCGGTCGACGCCACGACGGGCCAGACCGTCCCGGTCGAGGTCGTGGCCAAGAACAGCGACGAGCCCAACGGCCCGTTCGTGTTCAAGAACGCCGCGCCGCCCGGCAACACCGGGAGCGACGTCTACGTCCCGGCCGTGGAAGAGGGCGGCACGTGGTCGATCCCCGCCCAGGACCCCGGGGAGGAGACGTTCGTCCAGGGCGGCCAGACGTACACCAAGGTCTACGGCACGATCCTCGGCAGCGTCTACAAGGAGGACCCGGTCGTCGGCATCGTCCGGTTCATGCCCGACGACCTCAGCTGGCTCAAGACCATCCTCATGCCCTGGGTCGGCATCCTGGCGGCCACCATCCTGCTCATCGCCACCAATGCCGGCCTGATCGGGGTGTCGCGGCTGGCCTACTCGCTCGGGCAGCACCGCCAGGTGCCGCCGATCCTGGGCCGCGTGCACCCCAAGCGCCTCACGCCTTATGTGGCGATCATCGCCTTCGGGTCTGTGGCGTGCGTGCTTCTGCTCTTGCCGGGCGAGACGATCAGCCTGCTTGCCGACCTGTACGCCTTCGGCGCCATGATCTCGTTCACCGTGGCGCACGTCTCCGTCGTCTGGCTGCGCCACAAGGAGCCGGACACGCCGCGGCCGTTCCGCACGCCGCTCAACATCACCTTCGGCAGGACGTCGGTGCCGGTGCTCGCCGTCATCGGCGGCCTCGGCACCTTCACCGTCTGGTGCGTGGTGGTGGCGACCCACCCGTTCGGCCGCACCGTCGGCTTCATCTGGATGGGCATCGGGCTGCTGATGTACGTGGTCTACCGCAAGTCCAAGGGCTACTCGCTCACCAAGACCGTCGAGAAGGTCGTCGTGCCGGTCAGCATGCAGGCGGACATCGACTACAATCAGATCCTCGTGCCCATCACCGGCACGCGCATCAGCGACGAGATGATGGTGCTGGCCTGCCAGCTCGCGACCGAGAAGAAGTCGTCCATCATGGGTCTGTATGTCATCGAGGTGCCGCTCAACCTGCCGCTCGACGCCAGCCTCGTGAGCGAGCGGGCAAAGGCGGACAAGGTCCTCAAGGCCGCGGCGCTCATCGCCTCGCAGTTCAAGGTCAAGTTCACGCCGCACGTGGCAACGGCCCGCCAGGCCGGCAAGGCGATCGTCGAGGAGGCGGAGCGGCTGCGCAGCGAGGTCATCATGGTGGGCACCACGCGCAAGCGGCGCATCGGCAACCTGACCTTCGGCAGGACCACGGACTTCGTCCTCGACCACGCTCCGTGCGAAGTGCTCCTCAACCTCGTCCCGAGGGACTATCCTACAGAAGGCTCCAGCAGCTCAGACGGCTCGAGCGGCACAAGTGTGAAGGACTAGGAGAGTGAGCATGCATGTGGTGATCGCCGGGTGCGGCCGTGTCGGGTCCGGTCTCGCTCGTGACCTGGTGACGCAGGGGTTCGACGTCGCCATCATCGACGAGAGCCCGGACGCGTTCCATCTGCTGGGCGACGACTTCCCCGGCGAGTTCGTGGTGGGGAGGGCGCTCGACTGGGACATCCTCCGTGAGGCCGGCATCGAGGACGCCACGGCGTTCGTCGCCTGCACCGACGGCGACAACACCAACATCGTCATCGCCCAGGTGGCGCAGAAGAAGTACGGCATCAAGTGCGTCGTCGCGCGCGTGTACGACCCTCTGCGCGCGGAGCTGTTCATGCAGGCGGGCATCCGCACCGTGTGCCCCACGCGTGACGTGCGCATCGCCCTGTTCGACGCCGTCCGCTCCTGTCAACTCCCCATCGCGGAGGGCTGAGCCGTGTTCGTGCTCATCGTCGGCGGCGGCAAGGTCGGCCTCAACACCGCCCGCCAGCTCATGCGCCTCGGCCACGAGATCGTGCTCGTGGAGCAGCGGTCGTCACGGTTCAACATCATCGCCGAGGAGCTCGGCGACGAGTCGCTGGTGTTCGGCGACGGCACCGAGGTGTGGGTGCTCGAGAAGGCCGGCATCGGCCGCTGCGACATGGTCGTGGCCGTCACCGGCGACGACGAGGACAACATCATCATCTCGCAGGTCGCCAAGCTCAAGTTCGGCGTGCCCAAGATCGTGGCCAGGGTCAACAACCCGTTCAACCAGCCGACGTTCGACCTGCTCGGCGTGGAGGCGACCATCTGCGCCACCACGTCGCTGCTCAACCTCATCATGCACGAGCTGCCGGTGCACAAGTTCGTGCACCTCTTGTCACTGCGCAAGCAGAACCTGGAGCTCGTAGAGCTCGAGGTGGGCGACAACTCGCCGTTCGCCAACACCTACGTGCAGGACATCGACCTGCCGGAGGGCGCGCTGCTCGCCGCCATCGTGCGCGCCGGCAACGCGCTCGTCGCCCGCGGGTCCACCGAGATCCTCCCCGGCGACTACGTGCTCTGCCTGCTGCCGCCGGGCAAGGAGCTCGAGCTCATCAAGGTCTTCCTGCCGGACGAGGACATCGAGAACGTGCTGCTGCAGTCCGAGCTGGACACGTCCGAGGGCTGACGCCGCGAGTCCACCAGATCACGACGGGCCCGGATCGCCTCGCGGCGTCCGGGCCCGTCGCCTCTGGAGCCTCGTTCGCGCCGGTCCGCAGGGGCCCGGCGGCAGGGGCGCCAGGTTGACCCGCCGCAGCCCCCTAGGTAGCATGTCGAGGCCCTTCCGGGCGCTCGTTTCGTCCGGCGGCGAGGTAGCTCAGTTGGTAGAGCACACGACTGAAAATCGTGGTGTCGTCAGTTCAATTCTGACCCTCGCCACCAGCCTCTCTTCCTGCGTGTCGCAGGAGTCAGTGGACCCCCGCCTCACACCCATGTGTCCCTGTGCCAGCGTCTTGCGGAGCGTCCAGCGACGGACGCACACGAGCGCCGAAAGCCGATGAAGGTCCGTGGCCGGCGGAGATCGCAACCCTGATCCCCTCGGCGGGCTCTTCACCTTTCCGTCTCCAGAGCCGATAGTAGGGGCATCCAGACGGGGAGGCGCGCAGGCGCATGGTGTCCAAGAGGCTGCTCAAGCTGAAGCACGACCGCGCCGAGATGGGCTTCCTCAGCGCCTCGATCAGCGAAGAGGAGATGGGCCGCGAGCCCTACTGGACGCTGCGCGTCGAGTCGCCGGCCAGCGTCGAGGAGTTCCGCGTGCACCTCGCCGACGGGTCGGGCATGGCTCTGAACATGGTCACGCGCGACGGCGCCCAGCTCCGCGGTGAGGCCTATGTCTCGAGCATAAGCGACGGTCTCGACACGGCGACGGTGGTCGTGCTCGCGGGCGCGGGCCCGCTCCGCCGCTGCTAGGCGAGCGTCAGTCCGGGAACACCTCGTCGCCCACCAGTTCGCGCACGCGCAGCATGTCGAACACGCCGCGCACGGCGGGGGAGAGGTTGCGGGCGACGAGCGGCGTGCCCTGGCTCTTCAGGTCGAGCGCCAGGCGCACGAAGATCCCCGTGCCCGACGAGTCGATGAACTCCACGTTGGCGAAGTCGAGCGCGACCATCTGTGCGCCCCGGGCGGCCTCGGTGACGGCCTCGCGCAAGGTGTCGGCGCAGTCGAGGTCCATCTCGCCGGCGAGGTAGACGGTGGGCGCCGGGCCCTGAGCGATCGAAGTGCGCAGCATGGAATCTCCTGCCTCAGTTGGTCATGCGGTCCAATAGTAGCGTAGTGCCACGAGGTCCGGTATGCAGGGCGACGGCGTCGAGGTAGTCGAGGATGATCTTGTACCCGTACCCCATGGACGCCTGGCCGCCCTTGGACGGCGGCTCGATCCAGTTGAGGAAGCTCAGCCCCGGCCCCTCGTCGGCGACCACGAAGCGCAGGCGGTCGGGGAGGCGGCGGACGACCATGTCCCCGTGCCCGCCGCCGTGCAGGAGCATGTTGGTCACGGCTTCGGAGATGCACAGGATGGTGCGCTGCCGGTGGATGTCGTCGATGCCGGCCTGCCGGAGCACCTCGTCTACAGACTCGCGGGCGCGCTGGAGGTCGGCTGTGTCCGAGATCGCGAACTCCTCGACTGTTCTTCCTTCTCCCCGCCCTGTCGCCAGCTCGCCGGGGTCCAGGATCCGCAGCTTGCCGCAGGCGACGGCTGCGGCGAGGTTGTTCAGGATCTCCACCAGGCTGCGGCGGTGGTCGCCGTGGTGCCGCTCCCAGCCGTTGGTGCGGATGCTCAGGATGTCGCAGCGGTCGCCCTGGGGCACGAAGCAGAGCTCGTCGGCGACGAAGTCGTCCGGCTGCGAGACCGCGTAGCACATGAAGGTCTCGCGCCTGAGCGCCTCGCCGGCGTGCGCGACCAGGTCCTCCTGCGGCAACTCAGGCTCGAGCTCGCCGATGACGGCCTCGACGTGGTCGTCCCCCGCCCGGTAGCGATACACCTGCAACGAGGCCGGCATCGCGCTCGTCTGATCGGCCATGTCCCTCTCAGTCCCCGTGGGTCTCGTCCGGCGCCGCTCCGCTCGCCTCAGGTGAGGCGCGCCAGCAGGAGCGTCGCGTCGTCGGTGGGGGCATTCTCGCCGCGGAACACGGCGATGTCGTCCCACATCCCTTCAAGTGTGTCACGGATGGCGCCGTTCTGACACCGTTCCAGAGAGTGCTCCAGCCGCTCCAGGCCGAACAGCGTGCCGCCGGGGTCGCGCGCCTCGGTAAGGCCGTCCGTGTAGAGGGCGACCGTGGTGCCGGCCGCCAGGGTGAGCTCGTCCTCGGGGAACTCCAGCCCTGTGCGCACACCGAGCGCCGCGCCGCGGGAGGGGACCTGCGTGACGCTCTCTCCGTCGGCGACGAGCACGGGGTTGTGTCCGCCGCCGGCGACGACGAGGCTGCGCGTCGCGGGGTCGAACACCGCGAGGGCCAGCGTGAGGAAGTACGGCAGACGCTGGCCCTCGAGGTCGCGCGTGAGCCCGTCGTTGACCTCCGCCATGACCTCCGAGGCGCGCTTGCCCGGAGCGATGGCGTCGTGCAGCAGGCTGCGCGCCATCGCCATGATGAGCGCCGCGGCGAGCCCCTTGCCCATCACGTCGCCGCAGACGATGCCCAGGCGTCCGTCCCCGAAGGGGATGTAGTCGTAGTAGTCGCCGCCCATCTCGCCCAGGAACTCGATGCGCTGGTCGAGCGCCAGCCCCTCCACCTCGGGGATCGACGTGGGGAGGAGGTCGGTCTGGATGCGCCGCGCGCGCTCTATCTCCGCCGCGACCTTGAGCTGTGCCGCGCGGAGCTCGTCGTGGAGCGCCACCGACTCCGAGAGCTCCTTGTGGAAGCTGTCGCGCTCGGCGTCGAAGGTGACCTTCTCCCTCGCCCGCTTCACGTAGATGTCGTAGGAGTAGTAGATCAGGTAGAGCGGAGGGATCCCGAGCAGCATGCCGGCGATGCCGAGCCACAGGTAGAGCCCCGCCAGGAGGAGCGCGAGCGTAGACCCGGCGAGGTACCCCGGGAGCGCCCACTGGTAGTTGCGCCGCCACACGCGGACGGCGCCACCCTCCTGCGTGGAGAGGGCGATCACGCCGGCGAGCAGCGCCGTGTGGACGACGAAGTCGACGACGGTGGCGCCGAACGTCGGCAGGACCTTGGTCATGAAGGCGCCGTCCGGAGGAGCCCAGGCCAGGTACAAGAGCCCGGCGAGGTACGTCGAGACGACGTAGTTGCCCACATTGAAGGCGATCTTCAGCGGGTCGCGCGTCACCCACGCCGCCGTGACCCCGCTCACGGCGGCGACGGCCATCGCCGGCCAGAGCCCAAGGGTGATGAGGCAGGCGAGGACGGGGACGAACGAGAGGGTCACGTCTCCGACCCAGGGGAGCTTGATCTCGCGGAGGTCGGTCAGCGTCGCGAGGATCATGAAGGCGACGATGTTCAGTGTGAAGGGCGCGGGATCGTCCAGACCGGCGGCGAGCGAGACACCGGCCGCGCCAACGCAGACGAGCGCTACGTAGAGAGAGACGGCCGTGCGTTTCCGCACGGCCGTCTCGTCGTGGTCCAGTATCTGGGGTGAGTCAGCTGCGCTCACTGCCCTTCGATCAGGATCGTCCACCGGAACTTGGCCCAGTCGTAGTCCGTCGTCCACCGGAACTTCTGCCAGTCGACGTCCGCCGTCCACCGGAACTTGGTCCACCGGAACTTGGTCCAGGCCACGTTGGTCCACCGGAACTTGGTCCACCGGAACTTGGTCCAGTCGATCTCCGTCCACCGGAACTTCGTCCACCGGAACTTGCTCCAGTCGACGTCCTTCGTCCACCGGAACTTCGTCCACCGGAACTTCGTCCACCGGAACTTTGTCCACCCGTACTTCGTCCATGCGACCTGGTCCCACGCGGCGTAGTCGTCCTCGGTAAGGATTGTCGTTCCGTCGCCGACATCCTCTGAGAGAGCGTACCCCTGAGCCTGGGCGTCACTCGCGAGAGCCTCGTCGACGTCCAGGAGTCCAGCGCCCTGCTGGAACCGCGAGCTGTCGTCGAACGGGTCGGCCGTGCCCATCATGCGCACCTTGACGTCGTCCGGGCTCAAGCTTGCGTCCGCGCCGATCATGAGGGCGGCGGCGCCGGCGGCGACCGGAGCAGAGGCGCTGGTGCCGGAGAGTTTCACGTAGTCGGGATCGGTGTCGGGATCCGTCGGGGCGTACTGGGCCACCGGGATCAGGTTCTGCGGGAAGTTGACGTCGATGTAGGAGTCCTTGACCCGCAGCGAGATCAGGCGGTTGCCCGGGGCGACGAGGTCGGGTTTGGCGTACTCGTCGAACAGGGTCGGGCCGACGGAGCTGTAGTAGGCGACCGCGTCGTCGCTGAGCTCGGGAGTCTGGAGGGTGTCCGTGGCGCCCACGGTGATGACGTAGGGGCTGTTGGCCGGAGAGAGGATGCCGCCGGGACCGTACTCTCCCTCGTTGCCGGCCGCGCACACCACGGTGATGCCGTTCTTCCAGGCGAACTCGACGGCCTTGGCGATCGGGTCGAAGTCGGTCGGCGCGACCGGGTTGCTCCCGATCGAGAGGTTGAGCACGCGGATGTTGTAGCGGTCCCTGTTGGCGACGGCCCAGATGATGCCGGCCATGACCGCCGAAGACCTGCCCTGGCCGCTGCCGTCCAGCACCTTGACGCCCACGATGTTCGCCTGCGGTGCGACGCCGCGGAACTGCATGTCGGCGTAGCCGCCCTGGTCGAGCGGCAGGGAGGCGGTGCCGTCACCGGCGATGAGGCCGGCGACGAAGGTGCCGTGCCCGGCGTCGTCGTACGGCGCCTTCTCCTTGTTGACGAAGTCCTTCCACCCGACGATGCGGCTGCTGCCGAGGTCGGAGGTGGTGGCGACGCCGGTGTCGAGCACGGCGACACCCACCCCGGCGCCGGTCGGGCCGCCGTCGGCCGGCGACGCTACCGCGTCGAGGCCGATCGCGAGGTTGGTGATGTCGAGGGAGCTGACGTAGTCGAACCCGAAGACCGGGTTGTCGGCGACGACGAGGCCGACGGAGTCGCTCTCGGCGAGCGCGTCGATCTCGTCCTCGGTCAGATATGCGGCGACTGCGTCGAACGCGGTGAGCGGGGTCGTCTGCACGCCCGCGGGCACCATGTCCTCCACGGCCTCGGTCTCGCCCGGCACGGAGAAGACGATCACGGGCACCGCGCTTTCGCTCCCGGCGGCATCGAGCACCGCCTTGACGCTGTTGTCGACCTTCGCCTTGGCGCTCTGATCGGCGGCCAGTGCCGTTGAAGGCAGGGCCAGGACACAGAGCAGCGCGATCGCGAGGATCAGGTACTTGGCTCGCATCTTCATCGCCTCCACACAGTGATCCTTGGGCCTGCCGACTTGCTCAAGGCCGGCGGACGGGTACCTGCGTCGGTGTCTCGAGGAGGGACTTGCGAGAGGCGCTCGCCGCTGAGGTCGAGATCCACGACCGCGATCCGGTTCGGCAACCGAGCTATCTTGACCATTTCAAGACCTCTGGCTTTGCGTCCCTGCCTCACGACAGGTTTGCCATTGTCGTTCGAGGTCGGTATCGGCCGATCGCGCGCGAAAGTTGAGGGCTTCCTGGACGAATTGGCAGATGAAGTGTCGCCACGGTGGCAACGGCGCACCGGAGCAGGCTCGCGGGGCCGGAGAAGCGACCGCCCGCACCGGTGTGGAGCGACCCGGCGCGGGCGGTCAGCCAGCCAGCCTGGCAGCTGGAGGCGATCAGCGGAACGGTGCCCGCCGTCACTCCTCTTAACGATGGTGACCCCAGGAACCTTTCGCAGGTCGTCCGTCCAGTCGGGGCTGTGACGCGAGGCGCCCGGCGAGAGCCCTGCGGCGCGGCACATCCGCCGCTCTCGATCCGGGCGCCTGGGGTTTGTGGCGCCACGGCGGTGATAGACTGAGTTGACAACACCCAGTGACCGTCGGAGGGGCGCCGACGCGTCAGGTGGCCGCACCCGGTGTCGACGGCCGCCCGGCTCCCACTCTTCCGGCATACAGCCGACCTGCCGCACGCACACGACGCGGGCGCGCGGCAGAAAGGAGGACATGGATGAGCCGTACGGGCGGCCTCTACACCGCCGCACAACGGCAGGTGATCAACCAGATGCTCAAGTTGGCGGCCAGCGACGACAAGACCAAGATCGTCAGGGCCTTCAACCTCGCTGAGAAGATCACGCCGGACCAGTACAAGGGCTCAGTGCGTTTCGTCGCCGACAAGATCGAGGACGACCACCCGGCGCTCCTGATCGCCAAGCATGTGACCTCGAAGCTCAGCCCGCGCTGCCGCGATGCCTTTATCGAATGCCTTATCGTGAACACTCTCCTTCGCGGCGTGGACAAGCGGAAGAAGCTCATCGACAACACCGGCAACAGCGCGCCGACGACGATCCTCATGAGCCCCACCATGCGCTGCAACCTCACGTGTGAGGGCTGCTACGCGTCCGAGTACGACATCAAGCAGGACCTCGACCGCAGTCTCATGCAGAAGATCGTGGACGAGGGCAACGACATGGGCGTCTACCTGTTCACCCTGCTCGGCGGCGAGCCGTTCATGTGGGACGAGCTGCTCGACTTCGCGCGCGAGAACAAGGACGCCTACTTCCAGGTGTTCACCAACGGCACGCTCCTCGACCACGACACCATCGACGAGCTGGCCAGCGTCGGCAACATCGCCCCCATGCTCAGCCTGGAGGGCTCTCCCGAGCTCACCGACGAGCGTCGCGGCGACGGGCGTGCACGACCAGGTCATGGAGATCATGGACCACCTCGGTGAGGCGGGCGTGCTCTTCGGCTACTCGTGCACCGTCACGCGCCACAACTGGCGAGCCGTCGTCGCCGACGAGTTCGTCGACCCGCTGATCGCCAAGGGTGCGCTGCTGGCGTGGCACTTCCTCTACATGCCGGTCGGGCGCGACCCCGACACGGGCCTCATGCTCACGGCGGAGCAGCGCAACCAGTTCCGCATGGAGATCGACCGCATCCGCGACACCAAGGCCCTCTTCCCGGTCGACTTCTGGGGGGATGCGCCGTGGGTCAACGGGTGCATCGCCGGCAAGCACTACATGCACATCAACTGCGGCGGCTGGGTGGAGCCGTGCATCTTCACGCACTTCGCCACCGACAACATCCGCGACGTGAGTCTCATGGAGGCGTTCAACTCGGACTTCTTCCGCGAGATCCGCAGGCGGCAGCCGTTCAACCACAACCTCCTCATGCCGTGCATGTGGATCGACAATCCCACGCAGGCGCGCGAGATCATGGAGGCCACCGGGGCCAAGCCGACGCACCCGGGCGGCGACGTCATGATCACCGACCTGCAGGGCGAGCTGGATCAGTACGCCAGCGCGGTCGACCACCTCTACAGCCCCATCTGGAGCTGTATCAGCGCAGAGAAGGAGGATGCTTCAGACACGCACGCCAGGACGGCGGACATCGTCGAGGCGGCACGGCGCTAGCGGTCGTGCCGCCCCTCGCCGAGGCCGGCGGCGTGAGCGTCCTGGAGAGGGCGGCGGGGCCCCTGAGCCCCGCCGCCCTCTCCGCGTACGGGCCGCCGCCGCGCGGCCGTCTCACGCCTCGCGGGGCGGCCGTCTGAGGGTTTCGTGCTACCCTGTCGAAACCTCAAGTCAGGCGGTACTCCCCCATGACGAGACCTCACTCCCACAGACGCGCCGCGCGAGCCGCGGCTCTCGGCACCGTGTGTCTGCTCATGGCGCTCGCGGCTGTGTGGGTCGCGCCGCGGGTGAGCGCGCAGGCTCGGGCGTGGATCAGCGCGCCTTCCGTGGAGTTGCGTTCGGCCGCTCTGCCGGCGGCGCTCCCGGTCGGCCGGCCGGCGGATCCCGCCGCGCAGGCCAGGGCCGCAGACGAGGGCGCCGTGACCGGCGCGGTCACCGTGGACGCCGGCATGGACTTCACCATGCTGGGCGTCACCTGCGCGCCGCCGGCTCGCAGCGGAGCCGTCACCGTCGTGCTCCGCACGAGTGAAGACGGCCGGGTGTGGAGCCGCTGGTACGACGTCGAGCTCGAGCGGGTCGCCGAAGAGGGCGGTCCCGTGCAGACGTGCACCGAGCCCATCTGGACGGGCGCGGGTCGCTACGTCCAGCTGGCGGCCCGGCAGGCCGGCGCGGACCCGACGCCCTCGATCCTGCGCGACGTGCGTGTCGTCGCCATCGACACCACCGAGGACGCCGACACGGCGTCGGCGCTCACCGGCGCGGTGCGCCGCGCCGCGGCGGCGGTTGCCGGGCTCGACCTCACGTCCATGGCCGGCGCCATGACCACCAAGCCCAAGATCGTCACCCGCGAGCAGTGGGGCGCGAACGAGTCATGGCGCTCCGGGTCTCCCTCGTACGCGCCCGTCAAGATGGCGTTCATCCACCACACCGACAGCGGCAACGCCTACAAGGCCACGGAGGCTGCGGGGATCGTCCGCGGCGTATACGCCTACCACACCAAGGCGATGCACTGGAGCGACGTGGGGTACAACTTCCTCATCGACCGCTACGGAGTCATCTACGAAGGTCGCTACGGCGGCATGACCCGCGGGGTGAGCGGCGCGCAGGTCCTGGGGTTCAACACCGGCAGCACCGGCGTCTCCGTGATCGGCACGTTCACCAGCTCCACGCCTCCCTCCGCGGCGGTGACGTCGCTCGAGCGGCTGCTCGAGTGGAAGCTCGACGTGCATCACGTCGACCCGCAGGGCACCGCGACCCTCGTCTGCGGGTACGGCCAGAAGTACGCGACGGGCCAGCGCGTGGACTTCCCGGCCATCGCCGGCCACAGGGACGCCAACTACACGGATTGCCCCGGGGGGCGTCTGTACGCCCAGTTGCCCAACGTGCGCAAGGTGGTGGCGCGCACCGGCCAGCCCAAGATCTACGGCTTCATCGCCGGCGACCCGTCCATCAGCCCCAACGGAGACGGCGTGCAGGACAAGGTGACGATCGGATTCACCGTCTCGCAGCAGGCCACCTGGAAGGTCGAGATCCGCAACGACGCCGGCCGCCTTGTCCGCGACATGGCCGGCGAGGGCACGGTCGTTGAGCTCACGTGGGCCGGCAGGGACGACGCCGGCGATCCCCTGCCCGACGGTCCCTACACGCTGCAGGCCGACGCCACGAGCGCCGCCGGAGTGGCGCGCTCCGCCACAGCTACCGTGCGCCTCGACACGGTCGCGCCCAGGGTGGAGAGCGGCGGTGCGTCCCCAGACCCCTTCAGTCCCAACGGAGACGGACAGGACGACACGACGGCGCTCAGCGTCACGCCGGCGGAGGCGGTCTCGGCGCGCCTCTCCGTGGTCGACGCCGACGGCGACGTCTTGCGCAGGGTCACCGGATGGAAGGGCATGACGGCGGCCGCGAACAAGATCACCTGGGACGGCCGCGTCGGATCCGGCTCTGCGGTGGTCGCGGCGCCCGAGGGTACGGCCATCCTGCTGCTGGAGGCGCGCGACGGCGCCGGCAACACAACGAGCCTGCGGCGCAGGGTCGTGGTGGACAGGACGCTCAAGCTGACGGGTCTCTCGCGGCGCACGTTCTCGCCCAACGGTGATGGGGCGCACGACGAGGTCACAGTGTCGTTCCGGCTGGCTCGCGCCGCCGACGTGGTCGCCACGGTGGTGAGCAGAGGGTCGACCGTCCGCACCTTCAAGCTCGGTGCACTCGCCGCCGGATCGCGGTCGGTGACGTGGGACGGCAAGCTGGGCGGAGGCGGAGGCGCGACCAGCGGCCCGTACTCCATCAAGGTCACCGCCGACGGCGCCCTCGGTGTCACCTCGGTCGCGGAGGCGATCACGGTGGATCTGACGGCTCCCCGAGTCGCGGCGCCGCTGACGGCGCGGGTGGCCTACGGCAAGACGGCGAAGGTGGCATACACCGTCAAGGACGCCTACAGCCCGTCGGTCAGGGTCGGTGTGACCGTCACCGGTCCGGCCGGCAAGACGGTCGCAACGCTGGCGCTGGGGTGGGTCAAGCGGAACGTCGCTCACACCTGTGCCTGGAGGCCGCGCAAGCGTGGCGCGTACACGCTGACGTTCAGCGCCCGGGACCTCGGCGGCAATCGTATGACCACGCCGGTGGTGACCACGCTGAGAGTGCGCTGAAGCGGTCTCGGGGGGCGATCCGGGCCGGGCACACCAAAACCCCGGTCACCAGCGGGTGACCGGGGAGGTCGGAGCGATGCGCGTGGGCGCTACCGCCGCCCGGGGACCCCGGCGTGACGCACGGGGGAGTTCGCCCGGCGCAGCGTGCGCACGATCAGGTAGACCGCCGCGACGATGCCCACGACCAGCGCGATGCGGAACGCGTACAGCAGCACCACGGCCGCCCAAGCGAGAATCTCCCAGAACATCTCGACCCCTTCCGTCCGCGCAGGCCAGTCGGAGTTCCGGCCCACGCTAGTACTCTTCCCTGAACCGGGGGGCGGACCCATAGGGGTTTCCCCCGAGTTCGATAGGGGGGCGCGAGGGTAGATGCGGCGACGGCGAGGCTGGAGCACCTGTCGCCGTCGCCGCATCTGACGCCCGGTCAGGCCTCCGCGTGCTCCCGCCTCCAGCGGCAGTGCGGCATGGGGCAGGACGCCATGCGGGCGGCGTCGCAGACCTCACAGCGCTGGTCCGCCATGCTGACCGGGAGGTCGAAGCACCCGTCGGGCGACTCCCCGAGGCGCAGCACCGCGTGGAGCGCCCGTGAGACCGCCTTCATGTCGGCGAAGGTGTCGGCCTTCTCCGGCAGGTCGACGAGGCCCATGCGCACGGCGCGCTTGCGCACGCGACCGTCCGGCACGCAGGCGTAGCGGTCGAGCGCCTCGTCGTCCCAGAGCCCGTAGCGGCGCATCTCGCGGACCGCCCAGAAGGCGCGGGACTTGAGCGCTCCCCCCGACGCGGCGTGCAGGACGTCGACGGCGACGTCCGGGTCGGGCGGCTGCGGGAGCAGCCGGCCCCAGACGTCCCGCGTCTCGGCGAGGCGCACGAAGTCGATGATCTTGCCCTTGCTGTCGTTGCGCGAGACGGGCGGGTCGAGCGCGTACCGCTTGAGGTCGAACTCGCCGCTGAAGAGAGCGCCGACGACGCCGGCGTCGGTGAGCCGCCGCCAGTCGGCGTCGACGACGGACTCCGGCGCGGGCTGGGCCGCCAGCGCGCCGTAGCAGAGCAGGGTGTAGAAGAGGTGACCCTGCTCCGTCTCGTCCTGCAGGAACTGGTCGCGCTGCTCGGCGTCGAGGATCTCGGCCGGCAGTCTCTGGGCGGCCAGGAAGGCCTGCCCGAGGAACGCGACGTTCTCCCGGCGTTCGCGGTTGGTGAGCGTGGTCGATTCGTTCACGGTTGCCCCCACGGGTGGTGTGCTGATGTGGCGAGGGCGCCGGCCGGCGCGCCGCAGGAGCATGCTAGGTGCGCGCCGGCCGGGGGCACAGGCTCACAGATGGGGGTCGCTGGTGACGTTGCCGCCCGGTGGAGGGTCACATTGACGCCGCGAGCGGGACGTCGTCGGAGCCGCGTTGACGGCGAAACCGGACTCATATAGTCTTGTTGCACGCGGTTTGCTCCGCGCGTGCGCGAACGGTAGTCTTTGCAGTCGGCGGGCGGTCCCGGCCCGTCAAAGGAGGAGCCGCAATCCACCCATGACCACGCTCGGAATCGACATCGGCTGCATCAGCCTCAAGGCCGCGCTCGTCGGCCAGGCTGAAGACCAAGAACTGTACTCCGACCTTCTCCAGCGCCACCCAGACCTCTTCCAGACTCCGCGTGACGGCCTCACGCTGGTCGAGGGCCGCCCCGTGCTGGTCGCTCTGTACCGGCGCATCAAGGGCAGCCCGGCCCAGTCGGCCGAGGACCTGCTCGGCGAGGTGCTGGCCGTCCTGCCGGAGGGTTCCGTGCGCGGCGCCCGCGTCACCGGCTCCGGCGGCCGTCTCGTCGGCCCCGCGCTCGACGCCACCTTCGAGAACGAGTTCAAGGCGATCACGCGCGGCATCGGCGCGCTGCACCCCGAGACGCAGACCATCTTCGAGATGGGCGGCGAGACCTCCAAGTTCATCCGTCTGGAGGCCGGGGACGGCGGCTGCGCCGGCATCACCGACTACCAGACCAACGGCGACTGCGCCGCCGGCACCGGCTCGTTCATGGACCAGCAGGCGAGCCGGCTCCTCTACGACATCGAGGACGTCGGCGACATCGTGCTCGAGGCCGGCAAGGCCGCCAGCATCGCCGGCCGCTGCAGCGTGTTCGCCAAGAGCGACATGATCCACGCGCAGCAGAAGGGCTACGAACCGCCCGAGGTACTGCGCGGCCTCTGCGACGCCGTCATGCGCAACTTCAAGGGCACCATCGCCAAGGGCAAGGTCATCGACCCGCCGGTGGCGTTCATCGGCGGCGTGGCGGCCAACGAGGGCGCCGTGCGCTCGCTGCGCGAGGCGTTCGCGCTCGAGGACGGTCAGCTCTTCATCCCCGAGTACCACGCGAGCATGGGCGCCATCGGCGCCGCTCTGATCGAGGCAGACGTGGAGGCGGCGCGCGAGCGCGCCGTCCTGGGCCTCGACGTCGACAGCCTGCCGGCCGCGGAGTTCCCCACCACCGAGCGCCTCTCCATGGAGCGCGTGACGCTGCTGCGCGACATGGCCAGGCCTTACGAGTTCGAGAGCGACGAAGTCGTCGACGTCTACATGGGCATCGACATCGGATCGGTGTCCACCAACCTCGTCGTCATCAACGACGCGGGCGACGTCGTCAAGGAGATCTACACCAAGACCGACGCCCGGCCGGTGGAGGTCGTGACCAAGGGCCTCGCCGACATCCGGGACGAGATCGGCCACCGCATCAACCTGCTCGGCGTGGGCACCACCGGCTCCGGCCGCGAGCTCATCGGCGAGCTCACCGGGGCGGACATCATCACCGACGAGATCACCGCCCACAAGACCGGGGCGGACTTCATCGGCCGCAAGATCGACAAGCAATGCGACACGATCTTCGAGATCGGCGGCCAGGACAGCAAGTTCATCAGCCTGCAGGACGGCATCGTCGTCGACTTCGCCATGAACGAGGCCTGCGCCGCCGGCACGGGTTCGTTCCTCGAGGAGCAGGCCGAGAAGCTCGGCATCAGCATCATCGGCGAGTTCGCCGAGCTGGCGCTCGGCTCGGACACACCGGTACGCCTCGGCGAGCGCTGCACCGTGTTCATGGAGCGCGACGTCATGGCCTACCAGCAGCGCGGCGCCAAGCGCGACGACCTGGTCGCCGGGCTCGCCTTCAGCATCGCCACCAACTACCTGAACCGTCTGGTCCGAGAGCGCCACGTCGGCGACGTGATCTTCTTCCAGGGCGGCACCGCCTACAACGACGCCGTGGCGGCGGCGTTCAGCCAGATCCTCGAGAAGGAAGTCATCGTGCCGCCGCACAACGGCGTCATGGGCGCGCTCGGCATGGCGCTCCTCGCGCGCGAGCGCGTCCAGCGCACGGGCGAGCCCACCTCGTTCCGCGGCTGGGACCTGCAGCAGGTCGACTACACGGTGCTCGACTTCGTCTGCAAGGCGTGCTCCAACGAGTGCGACGTGCGCCAGTTCACCATCGAGGGCGAGAAGACGTACTGGGGCGACAAGTGCTCCGACCGGTACCGCAAGCCGGCCAAGGTCGACAAGGAGCCGGTCATCGCCGACCTCGTCGCCTACCGCGAGGAGCAGCTGCTGGCGCCGTACGACGCGGCACGCGAGCGCGTGCCGGAGTCGGCGCCCAGCGTCGGCTTCGCACGCGCCATGTACACCTACGACCGGCTGCCGTTCTGGTCGACCTTCTTCGCCGAGCTGGGCATCCGCCCGGTGCTCTCTCCGGAGAGCGACAAGGCCATCCGCGAGGCGGGGGTGGCGCTCACCGTCGCCGAGCCGTGCTTCCCCATCCGTGTGGCGCACGGCCACGTGCAATGGCTGTTCAACGAGGGCGTCGACTGGGTCTTCGTGCCCAACCAGGTCAACGAAGAGACCGAGTTCATGCAGTACAACTCGCACGCCTGCCCGTGGGGCCAGACGCTGCCGTTCGTGGTCAAACACGCGCCCGGGCTCGAGGCGCACCGGAGCAGGATCCTCGACCCGCGCGTGCGCTTCCGCGACGGGCGCGAGGGGCTCATCCGCGACTTCGCCGGGATGATGCGGACGCTCGGGGTGAGCAAGACCCAGGTGCGCAGCGCGCTGGACGCCGCCTACAAGGCTCAGGACGTGTTCCGCGGCAAGCTGCTCGCCGCCGGCGCCGCGGCGCTGGAGCGCCTGGACCTCGCCGGCGAGCTCGGCGTGGTCCTCGTCGGGCGCCCGTACAACCTGTACGACAAGGGCATCAACATGGACATCCCGCGCAAGCTGCGCAAGTTCTACGGGGTCAACGTGATCCCGCTGGACTTCCTGCCCATCCGCGGCATCGACATCGACCCCGTGGTGCCCAACATGTTCTGGAACTACGGGCGCAAGATCCTGCAGACCGCGACGCTTCGTGCGCGACCGCGAGAACCTGCACCTCATCTACATGACCAACTTCAAGTGCGGTCCCGACTCGTACATCAAGCACTACGTGCGCGAGGCCTCGGGCAAGCCGTATCTGACCCTGCAGTTCGACGAGCACCAGAACGACGCCGGCGCGATGACGCGCTGCGAGGCGTACCTGGACAGCAAGGGCTTCCTGCGCTGGTGGTCGCAAGACGCGGCCGACGAGGCCCGCGAGTGTCGCGAGGAGGTGGCCGGTGGCGTCCAGGGGTGATCACGTCAAGGATCCGCAGATCCAGGAGGCGATCACCGCCTTCGGGCTGCAGGGGCGCAAGCTGTACCTGCCGCAGATGCCGTATGGCGGCTCGTACCTGCTCGCGGCAGCGATCCGCTCCATCGGCTTCGACGCGTGGCAGACCAGCGACTCCGACGAGCGCACGCTCGACCTCGGCGGCCGCATGACCTCCGGCGACGAGTGCTACCCGCAGAAGATCGTGCTCGGCGACCTCCTCCGCATCATCGAGGACGAAGGACGCGAGAACGTCGCCTACCTCATGCCGTCGGCGAACGGTCCGTGCCGGTTCGGCCAGTACCTCCACCTCATCAGGAGCAAGCTGGACGAGCTCGGCTACGACGACGTGCCGGTGATCAGCATCACCTCCAACGACGGCTACTCGTCGATCGGCAACTACTCGCAGGACCTCGTGCGCACCGCGTGGCGCGCCGTGCTGGCGCAAGACATCCTGATGAAGCTCCTGCTCAAGACGCGCCCCTACGAGCGCGAGAAGGGCTCGGCCGACGCGGCGTACCACGAGAGCCTCGAGGACGTGGGCAAGGCCGTCAGCATGGAGCACGTCTCGCACAAGGACCGCATGGAGGCCATCGTCGCCGCCATGCTGCGCGCGCGCGAGAAGTTCCGCGCGCTGCCCGCCGACTACTCCACGGCCCGGCCGCTCATCGGCGTCGTCGGCGAGATCTTCTGCCGCCAGAACACCTTCTCCAACTTCGACCTCATCCGCGTGGTCGAGGAGCAGGGCGGGGAGTGCTGGCTCTCGGACATCGGCGAGTGGGTCTGGTACACCGACGACGAGCAGCGTCGCCGGCTCGCGGAGGCGGGCAAGCGGTTCGGCAAGGACAACGCCATCCGCGTCATCAAGAGCAAGGTCATGCGCATGGACGAGCACAAGCTCTTCGGGCCGTTCGAGGAGGACTTCGTCGGCTACGAAGAGCCGCATGACGTGCGCGACGTGCTCGAGATGAGCAAGCCGTACCTGCCGTACACCGGCGCGCTCGGCGAGATGGTGCTGAGCAGCGGCAAGTCCATCTACATGTACGAGAAGGGCGCCGACGGCATCATCGACATCAGCCCGTTCACCTGCATGAACGGCATCGTCACGGAGGCCGTCTACCCGAGCCTCTCGCACGACCTCGACGACATGCCGATCCGGGTGTTCTACTTCGACGGCACCCAGGGCGACCTGGAGCGCGACGTCGGGATCTTCATCGAGCTCGCGCGCACCTACCGGCGGCGCAAGAAGAAGACCCGCAGCTACCCGGCGTACTTCGGCGGCTGATCCCCGCGCACCCGGACCCTCTGACAAGGAACGGGCCCCTCACCGTGTTCCCTGCGGTTCGGGGCCGGAAGCAGGGAGGTAAGGGGCCCTGTGTCTCGCTTGGGCGCGGCGTGGGGGAGCGCCGCGCGCGGGACGGAGGGGATGTCTAGAAAGCGGAGCCGATCAGCGACCGTAGATGTGCATGCCGTCGGCGGCGTCGTACATGGTGTCGATCGGCACGCGGACGTGTCCGCGAGCGTCGCCGGAAGGCGTGCTCAGCACCGAGCCCGTGCCCTCGAAGAACCGATGGATCGACCGAAGAATGCGATTCTGCATGGTGCTCACCCCTCCCGGGTCAATGTCCGTCGCGGTCTGCGTCGGACGTCTGGTCGTCGAGCATGAAGTCCTTGCCGCGGAGCGGGCCGCGGACACCCTGTGGCCGAGAAGTGACGGTCGTCACCGCGCTCACGAAGAACCCCTTGATGTTGCTGGTCGAAGCCGCGGCCATGACGATCCTCCTCGGTAATAATTACTTCATATTGTGTTGCGTGGCACAAAGTATATTGCCCGAACTCATTTGTGTCAAACCTGTCAAACGGTTCGACTGACGGCGGGAGGCCTGACGAAGGTCAAGCGCGGCGAACGGGGTTCCGGGGTACGTTCTCAGGCAGTAGAGACACCCGATCCGGGAGGACCGCATGGACAGCGACAAGGCTATCGTCACCGATCTTGAGGCGATGGTGGACGTCGCCGAGCAGGGCATCGTGAGCAAGGCGATCGTCGAGAACGAGCACCACAAACTCATTCATTTCACGCTGGCCGCGGGCCAGGAACTGAGCGAGCACACGGCCAGCGTGCCGGCCGTGATCCAGATCCTGCAGGGACGCGGCACCGTGGTGCTCGGGGGTGAGACGTACGAGGGTCGGCCGGGGATGCTCTACTACATGCCGGCCGAGCTCAAGCACGCCGTGGTCGCCGACGAGGACCTGGTGTTCCTGCTCACGATGTTCAGGACGTGAGGCCGGCGCGGCGCCGTACAGGGATCACGCGACCGCCCACACGCCGTCTGACTCCGTGACGAGGCCGTCGTGTCTCAACCGCTCCAGGACGTCCGCAGTCTCCTCCTGAGGCAGGTCCAGGCCGGCCGCGAGGGCGGCCAGGGACTGCGGGCCGTGGTCGAGGAGGCGGCGGAGCAGGTGAGCCCGCTTCTGCCGGCGTGACCCCTCAAAGGCGCCCTGTCGGGAGAGCGAGGCGATCCCGGTGCTGCGCGCCGTGAGCACGAGTGACCCGTAGTCCATGAGCGCGTTGTGCCAGTCGCGGCTGTGCCCGCGGGGGAGCGCCGCGTCGGCGACCGCCTGCAGGCGCTTCTCGTCGAGGTCCTCGGGGAGGCGCAGTTCGTGCGTCAGCACGCGGCGCACGTTGGCGTCCACCGCGGCGAGGTCGGCGTTGTGGGCGAAGACGAGCACGGCGCGCGCGGTGTACGGCCCGATGCCGGGCAGCGCGCGCAGTCCCTCCGCCGTGTGCGGCAGTCCGGCGGGGCTGCCGGACGGCGTCGCGGCGACTGCGGCCTGCGCGCAGGCCTGCAGGCGGCGCGCCCGGTTGTTGTAGCCGAGACCCTGCCAGCGCCGCAGCACCTCGGCCAGGGGGGCCGCGGCGAGACTCTCGAGGTCCGGCCAGGCCGTCAGCCAGTCCGCGAACCGGGGTACGACCCGCGGCACCTGCGTCTGCTGCAGCATGATCTCGCTGACGAGGATCGCGTACGGGTCCGTGGTGTGCCGCCAGGGCAGGTCGCGGCCGTTCTCGGCGTACCAGCCGAGCAGCCGCTCGCTGCAGGACGCGGATGCGCCGCGGGGAGGGCGCGGCGGGGTCGCCGCCGCTCATCGCTGTCCTGCTCGGGTGATCATGCGCGAGAGCGTACCAGACGGCGGCAGCCTCATCCGGGGCGGCGGACGAAGAAGGGCGGGGCGGCCCTCCCGGCCGCCCCGCCCTCTCCTGCTACCGGCTCGGCCGTGACGGCCGCGTCAGATGCGGCGCACCAGCGGGTAGAGGTCCTCGATCTGGTCGCTCATCTCGTTGAGCTGGTCCGTGAGGACGTCGATGCGCTCGCTGAGGTCCGCCTGCTGCACCAGGATCTGGTGCTCGAGCAGCCCGAGCGCCGTGGCGGCGTCCTCGTCGAGGACCGCCTCGTAGTCGGGGATCAGATCCTGGTACTTGGGCTGGTGGCCCTGAGCGCCCCAGCAGACGTGGTAGTACGTGGGCCGGTGCTGCTGGAGGATCTTCTTGAACACCGGCCGGCTGAAGTTGGTGCCGTACCACATGAGACCGGTCGCGCCGATCTCCGCCGCGGCGGTGTCGTAGGCGGGGACGGGCTCCAGGAGAGCGTCGGTGGCCATCTGCATGTGGTAGATGTCGCGGGACACCTGGTCGAACGGGAACGTGGTGTTGTCCAGCCAGTCCAGCGAGGTGAAGCTGGTGTTGATCAGCTTCTCGATGCGCATGAGCTGGGCGTTCGCCGCCGGGCGATTGGCGGCCGGGATGTCACCCGCGAGGTCGTCGTAGGTGACGCAGGCCTCGGCGAACCGGTCGACGGCGGCCTCGAAGTGGACGTAGTCCAGCTTGCCGACCGTCTTGGCGACGACGTCTTCCACCGTCGGCTCGGTCTGGCCCTCGACGATCTGCGTGTCGAGCGCCGCGTCCAGGCCCTGGGAGCGGGTGGCGAGCTTGTACGGCAGGAGCCCCTTGTCGAACTTCTTGGCCACGCGGAACTGGAACTTGGCGATGTCGCGGAAGAACGACCAGTTGATCAGCGAGGCCGTGTCGTACTGCGTGTGGTAGATCGTGTTCTTGTAGACGCCGCTGTAGTCGTTGTCCTGCGACCAGAACGAGACGCTCGGGACGCCGGCGGCGGTGAACGTCCACTGGTCGTTCCAGCACCACGGCTCGCCGATGACGGCCGGGGCGGTGGCGTTGCGCGTGAGCATCAGGTCGTCGCTGGCGGCGAGCTGATCGTTGAGCATCGGCGTGATCTCGGGGCTCGCGAGCATCCAGAGGTTGCCGTGCTTGTAGCCCACGATCTCGGTGTTGAGCATGCCGGCGATCTTGCCCGACCAGCTCGGGTGCTTCTGCGTGATGAAGTGCCAGGCGCCGACGCACCAGTCGTACCAGCTGTTGGTGAGGCCGTACTCCTCGGCGGTGGTGCTGAGGAAGACCATGGTGCGCTTGGGCTGGTAGTGGCTCATCTTCATGGCCTTGGCGATCGCCAGGCTGCTGACGACGGACGAGGCGTTGTCGAGCCCGCCCTCGAACCAGGCGTCGTGATGCCCGCCGAAGACCACGTACTCGCTCTTGTTGGTCGTGCCCTTGATCTTGCCGACGACGTTGTAACCGCGACCGCCGTCCTCGATGAGCCTGAGCGGCGCGTTGAGCTTGACGGTGGCCTGGAGCGGACCGACGCCGAGGGCCTCCTTGAGTGTGTCGCCGTGCTTCCAGGAGATCCAGACCATCGGCGGCGCCGAGAGGTCGGTCTCGGCGTCGAACGCGGCGAGCGCGTCCTCCTGGCCGAAGTAGCCGGGCCAGTCGGGGTTGTAGGTGAGGATGACGGCGGCCGCGCCGCGGAGGCCGGCCTCCATGTTGGGCATGCTCATCCACCACATGGGGCTCTCGAAGTCCACGACCACGATCTTGCCGGTGACGTCGCCGACGGCGTCGAACGCGCCGGCGCTGCCGCTCCACGGGCCGTTCACGAGGTCGACGTCCTTGACGTACACGACGTCGCCGCTGACGCCGGCGGCCGGCGTGCTCACGCCGCCGGCGAAGCCGGTGGCCTTGTAGGTCACGGGGTTGGAGAAGCCCAGCCCCGTGAGCGTGACGCTGGCGCTCTTGAAGTCCCACTCGTCGACCGGGACGCCCTCGAGGGCGACGTCGTCGAGGCCCATCTTGCGCATCTCCGCGGCGATCCAGCGGGCGCAGGCGTCGTCCGACGCCGTGCCGCCGGAGCGGTAGCCCAGCGAGTTGCCCTTGAAGCTGACGCACTTGTTCTCCATCTTCTTCGTCCAGCCGGAGGAAACGAGCTTGTCCATGGCCTGGTCGAAGCTCATCGCCTGGGCGGCGGCCGGCAACAGCAGCAGGCCCAGAGAAACGAGCAGCAGAGTGGTCAGGAGCTTCTTCCGCACTTCTACCTCCTTGTCGCGCGGCGGGCGCCGCGTCCCCATGGCTGCGCCGGCGTCCGCGCGGGAGGCACGGACGGTCAGGGCCGGCGCTGTACGGCCATTCAGCCGAATCGGGGGCCCAGAGTCAATGGGGGAGAGACCTGAGACCGGGCAGGGACGGCGTCAGGCCTGGGCCCGGGCGTCCTCGTCGACGAGCTTCTCCCAGGCCTTGTACTCGCGCTGCAGCTGCTTCTCGACGACGCCGCGCTCGTCGAGGAGCCGGTTGAGCACGTCGCGGTCGGCGTAGGTCTCGGGCTCGGCGAGCTCGCGCGTCGATCTCGCCGAGCCGCTTCTCCGCCTTGAGGATCGCCGCCTCGGCGGCGCGCAGGCGCGCCCGGCGGCGGCGCGCCTCCTCGGCGCTCTCCTTGGTGCGGGTGACGGCGGCGCCGGCCGGCGCGGCCGCGCCGGCGCCCTTGCCCCCGCGCCTGGCCGGCTCGGCCGGCGCCGCGGGGACGAGGCCGAGCCGCTCGCTCTGGCCTCCCAGTACCGCGCGGCCGAGAGGTGGTTGAGCAGGCCGGCCGTCGTGGATCTCGAGCACGCGCGTGGCCACCCGGTCGATGAGGTGCCGGTCGTGCGTGACCAGCAGGATCGTGCCCGTGTAGTCCTCGAGCGCGTCGGCGAGCGCCTCCACCGACCCCATGTCGAGGTGGTTGGTGGGCTCGTCGAGCAGCAGGAAGTTGGCGTCGCCGACGAGCAGCGTGAGCAGGCGCAGGCGGCTGCGCTCGCCGCCGGAGAGCATGCCGACCCGCTTCTCGACCTCGTCGGGGCCGAACTGGAACCGGCCGAGCAGGCCGCGGGCGACCTGCTCGTCCTGGCCGGTCAGCGGGAGCACCGACTGCAGCACCGTGTCCTCCTCGCGCAGCTCCCGGCCCTGCTGGGAGTAGTAGGCCGGGCGCACGTTGTGGCCGAGGTGGGACGCGCCGGAGGCCAGGCTGCGGAGGCCGGCGACGGTCTCGATCAGCGTCGTCTTGCCGGAGCCGTTGGGGCCGAGCAGCGCGACCTTCTCGCCGCGCTCGAGCACGACGTCGACGTCGCGCACGAGGACGTGGGCGCCGGCCGCGTCGTCGGCGGAGCCGACGCTGACCGCCGCCGTCTTGAGCTCGAGCACGACGCGCGCGGACGGCTTGGGCTGCGGGAGCCCCAGCTTGAAGCTCCGCTTCTGCTTGGGGGGCTCCCGCAGCCCGGCCTTGATGCGCTCGATCTGCGTGAGCTTGGCCTTGGCCTGCTTGGCCTTGTCCTTCTTGGCGTGGAAGCGGTCGTAGAACCGCTGGAGCTGCTCGATCTTCTCGAGGTCCTGCTCGTACTCGCGGCGCATGAGGTCCAGCCGCGCCTCGCTCTCCCTGAGGTAGGTGGCGAAGTCGCCGCCCTGCGTCTCGACGTGCTCGTGCTCCACGGCGAAGACGCGCCGCCCGACCTTCTCGAGCAGGCGGCGGTCGTGCGTCACCAGCAGGAAGGCGCGCTCGTAGTCGGAGAGGAACCCCTCCAGCCACTCCACCGAGTCGATGTCGAGGTGGTTGGTGGGCTCGTCCAGCAGCAGCAGGTCGGCGTCGGCGAGCAGCGCGCGCGCCAGCGTGACGCGCGTGAGCTCGCCGCCGGACAGCGAGAGCAGCTCGCGGTCGAGCATGTCCTCGGGGAGGCCGAGGCCCTCGACGACGCCGCCCAGGCGGTCCCGGTACCCGTAGCCGCCCGCGGCCTCGAAGCGCCGCTGGAGCTGCTGGTAGGTCTTCATGGTGTCGCGCAGCTCCGGGCTGTGCTCGGCGAGGCCGGAGAGCCGCTCCTCGGTCGCGCGCAGCGCGGCCTCGAGCTCGACGGCCTCGCCGAACGCCTCGAGCGAGGTACTCGCGCACGGGGCGGTCGCGCTCCAGCTCCGGCGTCTGCTCGTGGAGCCAGATCCTGCGGCCGCGGGCGCGGGCGATGGTGCCCGAGTCGGCGTGCTCGTCGCCGGAGATGAGGCGCAGCAGCGTCGTCTTGCCGGTGCCGTTGCGGCCGACCAGCACGGCGTGGTCGTGGCCGTCGACGGAGAACGTGACGGTGGTGAACAGCCGCTGGCCGGCGAAGGACTTCTCGACGTTGTTGAAGGTGACGATGCTCATGGCGTGGCCGCCGGTGACTGGGGAGAGGGCGGGAGCGGCAGGATACCACCGGCGGCGCGGCGCCGACAACGTGCGTGCGCCCGGCGCGCGCCGCCTGCACGCTTGCCGCTCGCGCGCGCGAGAGGATGCACGCCCTGAGCTCGCGCACCAGGACATCCTCATCGGGCCGCGGACGACGGTGTACGCGCTGCTGCAGGCGTACCCGTTCCTGGAGACCTTCCTGCTCGCGCGCGTGCGCGGCTTCGAGCGCGCTGGCCGACGAGCGCGCGCGCACCGATGGGCGCGCATGATGACGCTGAGCGACGTGGCCCTGCGGCTGAACGTGCCCTGGCCGCAGCTCGTGCGCGAGATCGCCGCGGAGGTCGAGCGCGAGCACGGGCAGGCCGCCGCGCGTGGCCGACGCTCCGCGGCGGATCATCGACGACGAGCGGCGGCTCGGCGAGCTGCGCGACATCGTCGGCGGGCTCGAGGCGGGCGCGTCGCTGCAGGAGATGGCCGCGCGCTGGAGGGCGGCCACCGCCGACCTGGAGCAGGCGGAGGCGGCCGCGCTCGAGGCGGCGCTCTCCGGGCGGGGCCGCCGCCGGGCCGCGAGGCCGGCACGCGCGCGGTGCGCGACGGCGGCCGCACCCGCCGACGCCCTCCGCGCCGCCGCCGGCCGGGCATCCGCTCGAGACTGCTGCGCCGCGAGGCCGAGCTGCTCCGCCAGCTGCGCGCCGGCCTGGAGGCGGAGCTCGAGCGGCTCGGCGGCTCGCCGGCGCGGCGCCGCTGGCAGCAGGAGAAGCCGCTCGTCGCGCGCCTCGTGGACCGCCTCTCGGCCGTCGAGTTGCGGTTCCGCCGCGAGCAGCAGGCCTGGTTCCCGGCGCTCGGGGTCCACGGCGTGGACGGCCCGCAGGCCCTGCTCGCCGCCCGCCAGCCGGAGGCGCTCGAGACGCTGCGCCGGCTGCGGCTGGCCGTGGAGCGCGACGACGCCGCCTCGGTCGCGGAGGCCGGGGCCCGGCTGCTGGACGAGCTCGACGACCTGCTGGCGCAGGACGAGCGGCTGCTCGAGCCGCTCGCGCAGCGCCACTTCTCGGCCGGCGACTGGGCGGCGGTGCGCGAGCTCGAGGACGGCGTGGGGTGGGCGCTGATCCGCCGCCGCCGCCCTGGCCGGACCTGACCCGGCACGCCGGCCTGCCGGGCCGGCCGGCCGCGGTCAGCCGGCGGCGCGTCCGGCCTTGGTGCGCACGGCGACGCTCGCCTCCTCCGTGCGCCCGCCGAACTGCTCCTCCACCTCGGAGTACCAGCGCACGCGCTTGCCGATGCGCGCGCGCAGGCGCCAGCGCAGCGTCTTGGCCTGCTCGGTCATCATGTCCTGCGCCAGCTCGAGGGTGCGGCGCACCCGTGCGGCGTCTCGCGGGCTGAGGTCGTACTCGGCGACCTGCTCGACCACGGTGTCGATGTTGTTCATCACGTCGATGTAGAGGCCCCAGTCGGCCGGCGCAGACCTCGGCCACGTGGTGCAGGTCCAGCACGCCGGGGTGCGGCTGGAAGTCCACGTACACGTCCTTGACCAGCGTGATGATGTCGTGGACGTCCTTCTCGTTGAGGTTGCACGATCTGCAGCTTGCTGAGGAAGAGGTCGGCGGGGTCGATGGCGTAGGTGTTGATCTCCAGCCGGTCGCGGAAGTCGATCTGGTGGTCCATGCGCATCGCGTCGAGGAACACGTCGATGTGGTCGCTGGGCGGGACCTCCGTGAACACGGGCAGGGCGCCGTCCACGCGGACGGCCGCGGCGCCCCCCTCGGGCACGAAGAACTGCAGCTGGCCGTTGCCGGTGGCCATGGCGACGTGCTTGTTCTCCACGTAGCCGAGGTCGCGGAACACGTCGCCGACCTCCGCGACCTGCCGCTTGAGCCCGATCAGGTCGATGTCGCTGTACTCGCGCTCGGCGAACTCGAGGTCGATGGCGTAGTGGCGGACGGCGAGGCCGCCGGTGAGGCGCAGCGACGACGCCGCGCGCGTTGCCGTGGTCGATGATCGCGCGCGCCTCGGCCATGAGGTCGCTGTGCAGGCGCAGCGCCGCGTCGAGCGCCGCGCCGCGCAGCCGGGAGGTGACGGGAGCGTCCATGGGGGGATTCTACCGGCCGCGCCGGCGGAGCCCGGGCGGCGCGGCCTCAGACGCGCACGCTCGCGCACGCGGACCTTCTCGAGGTCCATCTCGCCGAGGCCCATGTCGTAGGCGGCCTGCACGTAGGGGATGTCGGCGCCGGTGAGGTCGAACAGCGTGGCGGCGTAGGCGTCGGCGGCGACGATGTCGGTGCTCGCCAGCACCGTGTCGAGCCGCTCGACGTCGTTCGAGGTCGCCGCCGGTGGGCCCGTTGGCCGTGAGCACGCGCACGGCGTCGACCACGGTGAGGGTGGGCCGGCACACGCTCATGAGGTCGGCCGTCCGCTGGCCGATGTTGGTGTGGATCTCCCCGGCGTCGAGGATGACGCCCGAGCAGGTTCTTGCCGGCGAGGCTGAGGCGGGTGGCGCCGTGGTCCTTGGCGATGGGCACGTCGATGAGCACGTCGCAGGCGAGCACGTCCGCGTAGATGGGCCAGGACGTGAGGTCGCGGCCGTCGGGGATGCGGTACTCGCGGAAGCCGGCGGGAGCCATGATCTGCATCTCGCCGCCGGCCTTCTCGACCGCCTCCTGGATGCCGCTCACCCGGTACGCCTCCTCCGCGGGGCTGCCGAAGGGCAGGTCCATGACGCGCACGCGCGCGGCTCCGGCGCGGCGGCACAGGCTCACCAGCGTCCCGACGACGTCGGGATTGGTGGTCGCCGCGTACTCCGGGCCGTGGTAGCCGGTGCAGATGTTGGGCTTGACGACGACGTCGGCGCCCTTGGCGCACGAACTCCTCCATGCCGCCCAGCGCGGCCACGGCGGCGGCGGTGATGTCCGCGGGGCTGGCGCCGCGGCGACGGCCAGCTGCGGGCCGCCGCGCCGCCCGGCGGCCGGCGAGGCGAGGCGGGAGCTCGCCGGCGGGTCCGCCGCCTGCTGCGAGCCGCACCCGGCGGCGGCCAGCGAGGTGCCGGCCGCCGCGAGGCCCGCCAGCTTGAGGAACTCCCTGCGGGTCCAATCGCGCATGGTGCCGCAAGGGTAGCAGGCGTCGAGGGCGAACACACGTGGAATCGGCAGCGATGCGCGACGTCGCGGAGCAGGAGGGCACTTTGAGTATCGGCGACGTGTTCGCCAGGGCGTGGGACCTCTGGCGCAGGGATGTGGGCTGGCTGATCCTCGCCGGCCTCGTGGTCGGCGTGATCATGGTCGTGGTGTTCGCCATCGTCGGCGGCATCTTCGTCGCGCTCATGGCCGGCGCCGGGTCCGCGATCGGCGCCGACGCGCTCGACAACTCGACGGGCGGCCTGACCGGCCTCGGCGCCGGCATCGGCATCATGGGCGTCATCGTCTACCTGGTGGCCATGTTCCTCATCCAGGTGCTCGCGCATGACCTTCTACGGCGGCATGTTCGAGATGGTCATCGGGGCTACCGGCAGCAGCGCGACGTGCAGTTCGGCGACCTGTTCAGCGGGTTCCGCAAGTTCGGCTCCTACGCTGTGTACGCGCTCGTGCATGTTCGGCATCTCGCATCGGCCTCGGCCTCCTCAACATCCTGCCGTTCATCGGCGCGATCATCGCGCTTCGTCGTCTCGATCTGGATCTCGATCATCTGGCTGTACGTGCTGCCGCTGATCGCCGACCAGGGGCTGAGCTTCATGGAGGCGGCCGGCAAGAGCAACCAGATGGTCAAGAGCGCCGGCTGGTGGTGGACCTTCGGCATGGTGATCCTGCTCGGCATCGCCGCGATCGTCGTGGTCGTCGCTCGATCGTGATCATCGCCGTCGGGCTCGGCAAGGCCGAGCGACACGGTCGGGCATCGTCGTCGGCATCCTGCTGTTCCTTGTGTTCGCGGTGCTGTTCCCGCCGTACTCGATCTGCTACGTGAGCGTGCTGTACGTCGGCCTCCGGCGGCGACATCGCCGTGGTGCCCGCCGGCGGCGGCATGGGCACGCTCCCGCCCGCTCCGCCGGCTCCGCCCGCCTACGGTACGGGGAACCTTCGGCACGCCGCCGTCGTACAGCATGCCGCCCGGGGCGCCCGCCGGCGACGACGCCTGGAAGGCGGCGGCCGACCCGCTGGCCTCTGCTCCGCCGCCTCCGCCGCTCGCGCAGCCGAGGCTCCGCCGGCGCGGCGCCGGCGGCGCCACGGCGGTCACCGAGGCGACGCCGGCAGGCGAGCCTGAGCCGCCCGAGCCGCCGGCTCCACCGGCTCCGCCCGGCGGCGGCGCCTGACGGCTCCGCTCGAGACGTCCGCGAGAGGCCGGGGGCCCTGCGCCCCCGGCCTCTCGCGTCTTCGGAGCTTCCTCCAGGCGTCGTGAGTGCGTCCGCATCGCGCCAGTGTCGCCCTCCCCGTGGTACGAGGACGGTCGCACTTCCCCGATCGGCGCATCTCAGACACCGTCCGCGTCGACAGTCCTGACGAAAGAATCCGCTCATGCGCGGGCTCTCGCGGAGCGATACCGATCTCGTCAAGCGAGGCTGGAGGGCACTCCCATGAGCGAGAACCGACTCCGCCGGCTCCCCCTGCCCGCGGCTCTGGGCGCGGCGCTGACGATCTGCGTGGCGCTGCTGCTGGTCACTGTGGCCGGCGCCCAGGGCAAGCAGTGCGACCCGGGCGGGTACGCGGTGACGCCCGGCAGCTCACGGACGGCGCGAGCGCCGCGGGCCCTCCGGCGACGGACGGGTCACTCGTGGTGTGGGCCGACGCCCGGAGCGGGGACTGGGACATCTACGCCTACGACCTCGACGAAGAGACGGAGAGCGCCGTCCGCGTCGCGGCGGGCGACCAGACCGACCCCGTCGTGGCGTGCGGTCAGGTGTACTGGGTCGACAGGAGCGGCGCCGCGCCGGTCGTCTGGACGCTCGACCCGGCGACCGACGTGGCGGTCGCCGTCAGCGAGGCCGGCGCCGACCAGCTCGCCGCCGGCGAGCGCTGGGTCGTCTGGAGCCAGGCCGCTCCGGAGGGACGCGACATCGTCGCGCTCGACCGCGAGAGCGGCGCCACGTTCGTCGTCTGTGCCGCCGGGGCGACCAGATCGACCCGGCCGTCTCCGACGCGCTGATCGTGTGGGAGGACCACCGCGGCGGCGAGGTGGCCGACATCCGTGCCTGGGACCTCTGCGACGGGGAGGAGCTCGTCGTGTGCGCCGCCGAGGGCGACCAGACCGACCCGGCCGTGTACGGGACCGTCGTGCTGTGGGCCGACGACCGCAACGGCGGCTGGGACATCTACGGCTCCGACGTCAGCGACCTGTGGATCGAGTGGGCCGAGGCGGGCCGGTCCGGGTCGCGGGTGCGAGACCGGCGAGCTCGAGTTCGTGGTGACCGCGGGCTGCGGGGACCAGCTGGCGCCGGCGATCAGTGGGCCCCTGGCCTTCTGGACCGACTTCGGCTGCGACGAGGAACAGGGCGACGTCCGCGGCGCCCACCTCACGTGGGCCGGGGTTCGCGGTGGCCGAGGGCGACGGCGCACAGTCGGACGTCGCGGCTGCGGCCGACGGCGAGTTCGCGGCCTGGCTCGACGACGCCGACGGCGTACCCTCCGTGCAGGCGGGGTGGGTCGCGTGGCACGAGGGAGACGACGGCCAGGAGGAGCCCGGCCCTCTGCCGGAGTGGACCACCCAGGACGTCGTCACGCTGTTCCTCGGCGTGCTCGCCGAGCTCGACCTGTTCGACGAGGTGCGCTTCGCCGTCGACGACGGCGCCTACGGCGACTGGCAGTCGCTCGAGGACACCGAGGCCGTCCGGCTTCCTTCCGTGGACGGCGCGCACGTGATCCACATCCAGCTGGCCGGCACCTACGTCGAGGCCGGCATGCCCGGCAGCGAGGAGCTGCCCTTCGAGGTGTCTGTGAGCACCACCCTCGACACCCACGGGCCGGTGACGGCGGCGCGGGACGCCGTCGTGCGCCGAGGCAGATGGCGACCGTGCGGTTCAAGGTGCGGGACAACCTGAGCGCCACCGCAGAGGTGACGCTGGTCGTGAAGAACAGGGCCGGCAAAGTCGTCAAGACCGTGTGCGCCGGAGCGAAGGCGACCAACACGCTGGTCGGCAAGAGCTTCAAGGCCGATCTCAAGCGGGGTCGCTACACCGTCCGCGTCATGGCCAGCGACCTGGCCGGCAACTGGCAGCGCAGGGCGGCGGCCGGCCTGCTGGTCGTGCGCTGAGAGTCCACCCGCGGGCGCGTGCTCACGTGCCCGTCGAGAGGCCGCCCGGCGGGAGCCGGGCGGTGGTGGCAGGCGGCCGGCGGGCAGGAGCAGCCCGCCGGCCGCTCTCGCGTGCCGCAGGCGGAATAGTACGGTAGTAAAGTATCTTTATAAGAGTGATTACTTGACGAAAGAGTAGGGTATCCTCCAGCCAGGCGCCGACCGGACCCCGGTGGGCGTGTCGTTCAGCCGGCGATAGCCGGCGTACAACAACTGGAGGAACCATGAAGACCCGGAACATCATCGCCATCGTCGTAGCACTGATGGTGGTTCCGCTGGTGATCGCCGCCTGCGGCACAACGACTGAAGAAGCTGCTTCGCCGAGCCCCACGCCGTCGCCCACGATGGCCCAGAAGGACATCGTCGACACCGCCGTCGAGGCCGGGAGCTTCACCACGCTCGTGACGGCCGTCCAGGCCGCCGGCCTGGAGGAGACGCTGCGCGGTGAGGGCCCGTACACCGTGTTCGCGCCGACGGACGACGCGTTCGCCGCGGTCCCCAAGGAGACGCTCGACGCGCTGCTGGCCGACCCCAAGGGCGCGCTGACCGATGTGCTCACCTACCACGTCGTGCCCGGCAAGGTCATGTCGACCGACCTGAGCGACGGCATGCAGGCCGAGACGGTCAACGGGCAGCCCCTCGACATCACCATCGAGGAAGACGGCACCGTGATGGTGAACGGCGCCAAGGTCGTCACCGCCGACATCGAGACCGCCAACGGCGTGATCCACGTGATCGACACCGTCCTGGTGCCGCCGAGCCAAGTGACGTAGCGAGACCGATGCGGGGCGGCCCGGCGGACGCAGCGCCGGGCCGCCCCGTCGCGTACGGGCCCCAGCCGGCGAGTCAGTCGCGGGGCGCGCGGGTGTGCAGCGCGCGCGCCAGCACGCGCCACGCGCGCGGGTCCTCCTGGCCCATCTGCCAGGCGTACACGCCACGGATGTGCGGGTGGTCGGAGAGCAGCATCGCGCAGCTTGGCGCGGATGGCGGTGGCGTCGGGGAAGAACGCCTCGTGGCCGTCGCCGTCGCGCTCGTACGCGAGGTAGAGCTCGCGCGATGCCGTCCGCGTCTCCTGGGGGTCCAGGCGGGCGCGGATGTCGGCGACGTCGTCCCAGACGAGGTCGGCCGTCGTGGAGCCGCGCCACTCGCGGCCGTAGAAGCCGAGGCCCATGACGATGCGCCGCGGAGCCACCTGCGTCTCCGCGAAGCTGATCACCCGGTCCATCCACTCCGGCGGCGAGAGCGGGCCGGGGCCGGACCACGAGCCCGGAGTAGTTGTAGGTCATCACGCGGAACTGGTCGACCGCCCGGCCGAGACGCTCCCAGTCCTGCGCCCGGGGGCCGTCCCAGCCGCCGGGCTCCTTGAGCTTGGGGTAGACGTCGACGGCGATGAGGCGGCCGTCGTCGTGCAGGCGGCGCGCGAGCTCCTCGACGAAGGCGGAGAACTCGTCGCGGCGCGACCCCTTGACGGCCTCCCAGTCGACGTCCACGCCGGCGACGTCGTAGGCCTCGGCCCAGGCGGCCACGGCGGCGGCGTGCCGCCGCCGCGCCTGGGCCGAGGCCGAGGATCGCCGCCGAGATGGAGGAGTCGAACGTGTGCGTCGCTCTCGTCGTAGTCGGTGAGCGTGACGAACACGCGGCAGTCCTTGCGCTCGGCCTCGGCGATGAAGTCGGTGTCCAGGCGCGGCGCGACGACGCTGCCGTCCGCGCGCGACTGCAGCCAGTCGACGCTCACCTCGTCGAGCGCGCCGGCCTTGACGGCCGCGGCCAGCGAGTCGCGGTCGCCGAACGTCCAGGCGCCGATGAGGTAGGGGCCGTGAGGCCGGTCGTCGTCGAGCGCGCTGGCCAGAGCGAACGCCGCGGCGACGGCGACCAGGCCGGCGAGGACGATGACGACGAGCACCGGGAGGCGCCGCCGCCGGGGCCGCCGAGCGCGGCGGCGCGGGCTGCTGTCGGCGGGCCTGTCCGCGTCCGGAGACATGGCCCCATGATGACGGCTGCGCGGCCGGGCGCGACCGCCCGGTGGCCCCGCGCGGCCTCCGGGCCCGGCCGGGGGCTTAGAGCCCGTGCCGCCGTGGGTAGAGAGCGGTCACAGCACAGCCCAACCGCGACCCAGTGAGGTCACCGTGAAGGAGAAGCTCGGCGCCACCAACGCACTGTATCCGCTCGTCACCGCGATCGTCGGCGCCACCGTGGACGGCAGGCCCGACTTCGCGACCATCGCCCACGTCGGCATCGCCCACCTCAAGGGCATCACGCTCGGCATGGGCAACATCCACCTCACCAACAAGGGCATCATCGAGAACGGGACGTTCAGCGTGAACCTGCCCTCGGAGGACCTGGTCGCGCTCACCGACCACATCGGCATGGTCAGCGGCACGCAGGAGGACAAGAGCCACCTCTTCGAGCTGTTCTACGGCGAGCTCGACACCGCGCCGATGATCCAGGAGTGCAAGGTGACGATGGAGTGCAAGCTCATCGAGCACGTCAAGCTGCCGACCCACGACCTCTTCGTCGGCGAGGTGGTGGGCACCTACGCGGATCTGGACGTGCTCACCAACGGCGTGGTCGACATCGCCAAGCTCAAGCCGCTGCTCTTCGACATGGCGAGCAAGAAGTACTGGGCGCTGGGCGAGCCCGTGGCCAAGTGCTGGAGCGTGGGCAAGGAGTACCAGCCCAAGGGCTGACGCGACGGGAGGCGGCGGCGCGGCCGGTACGCGGGCCGCGCCGCCGCTTCTCCGTGCGCTCGTCCGGTGCTCTCAGTCGAAGGGCACCTGCGCGACGGTGGCCGACTTCATGCCGTCTCCGTCCACGTAGTAGACCTCGATCGCCCTGACTGCGTGCTGGTTGTTCCAGCAGGCGACCACGCTCCCTCTGAGCAGGCCGCGGAACGAGTCGTTGGTCGCCGCGTCGAAGCTCGCGTAGCGGCACCTGGGCTCGTTGGTGATGAACACGGCCGGCGGGTCGTACTGCCGGTAGCCCGCGCTCGTGAGATACGAGATGCTCGTGTTCAGGACGGCCCGCTTGCCGGAGTACGGGTTGGCGTAGCAGCCGTCCTTGCCGGCTCCGAGGGCGCGCTTGATGCTGACCTCCTGCGCGTTGCTGACGAACAGCCTCGCGTTCGTGGCCTCGGAGGCGGAGCCGTTGTCGGACGCGTGATACGGCTCGATGGTCAGTTCCGAACCGGCGTAGTCTCCGGCGGCGATCAGCACGTACCGCGCCGTCGTCTTCATCGCCGCCTCCTTCGCCTTGTCGCGCTGCGCCGCAGAGGCGGGGATGGCGATCGCCGCCAGGATGCCGACGACGATGATGACGATCAGGAGCTCGATGAGCGAGAAGCCGTGCTGAGCAGTCCGCTGGCCTGATGACGACGCCTTCCGTTGGAGTAGGCGTCCGGGTCAGTCCAGGGGGATGCTGTGGAGGAGCGGGCTCTTGGTCGCGTCGCCTCGCACGAAGTAGATCTGGATGGCGCGCACGTTGGCGGCCGTGTTCCAGCAGGCGACGATCGACCCTCGCAGGCTGGTCCGCTGGGCGAAGCTCATGTTCTGGAAGCTCGCAGCGAAGTAGATCTGGATGGCGAGCACGCCGGCGAGGACTGTCGTGTCCAGCAGACGACGATGGAGCCTCGCAGGCTGGTACGCTGGGCGAGGCTCATGTTCTGGGAAGCTCGCCCACCGGCACGAACTGGCGGCTGGTGACTGAACACGGCGCGGGGTTGGTGGTGTCGAGGCCGCTGAGCACGTAGGTCAGCGCGGCGATGTCCACGTCGCGCGCGTTCTTGGTGAGTACCGTCCACTTCGCCTGGCCGCGCTGCGCCGCGTACACGGGGATCGCGATCGCCGCCAGGATGCCGATGATGATGACCACGATGAGGATCTCGATGAGCGTGAAGCCGCTCTCCCGCCGTCTGTCTTGCCTCATCGTCGCTCCGTCGCGTGTGGAGGCCAGGTCTCGATCGTCACCCTCAGTCTTCCTCCGGGGCGGCCCGCTGTGGACTGGACTCTTCGTCCAGGGAAACGTCCTCAGCGGGAGAGAGGCGCCCGCACCTGACGGCCGGGAACGTGGGTCGCCGGCGCGGCGATGGGGCGTCGCGAGCGTGGGGTGGGGCGTGTCGCGCTAGTTGCTGCCGCCGAGCTCCTGCTCGAGCTCTTCCTTGGCGTCCAGCATCTGCGTCTTGAACTCCGCGGGGTGGCGGATCTGCTTGAGGTTGTTGATGCCGGCGCCGGCCGCGGCGGTGAGCACGATGATGTCGCCGTAGTTGAGCGCCCGCCCGAGGATGGACTGCTTGAGCACGATGTCCGTGAGCTTCTCGAGCGACGAGTCGGCGACACGCTTGCTGAGCACGCCGGTGGACTCGATGACGCGCCGGTTGGTGAGCACGTAGACGTTCATCCTCCAGGAGAGGAAGCCCCAGGCGATGCGCGCCGCAGGGATGAGGAACACGAGCAGCAGCCACCAGACCCAGCTCGCGTCCGGCAGCCACCAGACCCTGAGCAGGATGACGAGCGCGAGCACCGCCGCGGCGAACAGGATCCACCTGACCATCTCGGCGACGAAGAACACCCAGTGATGGCGCTCGGTGTAGCGGATCCTCTCGGCGGCGCCGAGTTGCTGCTCCACGTACTCGATGCTCACGTGCCCCTCCTCGCGGCCGGTGTCGGCAGCACCCTACCACGGCTATACTCGAGCTCGCAGTGCCAGCCACCGTGGGGGTGTGCTCGTGATCGTCCGTCCTTCCAGACTCCTCGTCGCCTTGCTCGCCGTGCTCGTGTGTACGGTCGCGCTGGGGGCGGCCGCGGCGCTGCCGCAGGCGGCCGCCGCGGCCTCCGCACCCGTGTTCGGCTACCGCGGCCTGGGGACGTGGGTCGACATGTACGACGCGCGCGCCTGGGACAACCCCACTGCCGCGGTCAAGGACATGAAGGCGCACGGTGTGCGCACGCTCTTCCTGGAGACCGCCAACTACCACCTGCCCACCGACTCCTCGACGATCTTCCGTCGTGCCGACGCCGGCAGGCTGGTCGAGGCCGCGCACGCGCAGGGCATCAAGGTCGTCGCCTGGTACCTGCCCGGCTTCAAGGATCCCACCAAGGACTGGAAGCGCACCAAGGCGGCGATCGACTTCCGCACCGCCGGCGGCCAGAAGTTCGACTCGTTCACCCTCGACATCGAGGCGAGCATCGTCAAGAACGTGGACACGCGCAACACGCGGCTGCGGCAGCTCAGCAAGCGCATCCGCGCCTACGTCGGCGCCAGGTACCCGCTGGGCGCCTGCATCCCGTCTCCGGCCGGCATGGCCATGCACACCAGCTACTGGCCGCGGTTCCCCTTCAAGACCCTCGCCGGCATCTACGACGTCTTCGTGCCGATGGGCTACTACACCTATCACGGCGACGGCTACGCGAACGCCTACAGCGACACGCGCGACAACATCCGCATCATCCGCGAGCAGACCGGCAAGCCCACCGTGCCGATCCACGTGATCGCCGGCGACGGCGCCAAGTCCTCCGCCACCGAGACCACGGCGTACGTGCGCGCCCTGCGCGAGAACGGGGCGCTCGGCGGCAGCATGTACGACTGGGCCACCACCAGCGACGCCAGCTGGAAGGCCCTGCAGAACGTGCGCTGCAACCCGCGCCAGTCGGTGGCGCTCCCGCGCCCGCTGCCGTTCGCCGCGCCCATGGGCTACTGCGGCGCCGACCGCACGCACCCCAAGGAGGTCTTCTTCGAGACCGGTCGCCAGAGTGGGGACAGGGTCCTGAGGTTCCGCCTCTTCGACGCGCAGGCCGGCGAGGTCCGTCTGCTCGTGAACTGGGAGGACCTCGGACCGCTCGCCGCCGGGCCGGCGAAGTCCTGGACCGGCGTGCGCTCGGTCGCCATCCCCGCGTCCGCGCTCAGGCCGGGGGCGCGCAACGTCATCGGCTTCGTCGCCCGCGGCGAGTACCCGGCGTGGCAGCGCTGGGGCGTGCGGGACGTCACCATCAGCGCACCCTGACGCCGGCCGGGCGCCGGGCCTGCCGCGCCGCCGCCCGCCCGACCCTGCCGTGCGCGCGCCCTACCGTGCGGCCGCCCGCCTCTGCTACGCTGCGCCCATGGAACCGGGCCCTGTGGTCGTCGGTGTCGACATCGCCTCGAGCAGGCCGTGCGTGGCCGTCGCGGTGCGCTGCGGGCGCACGCTCGAGGTCGTCTCCTGGCGCGAGTCCGACGACCGCGAGCCGGGGGACAGGGAGCGGCTCTTCACCTGGCTCGATGGTGCTGGGCGCCGCCGCCGTCGGCGTCGACGCGCCGCAGCGGCCGCGGCGGGCGCGCGGAGAGGCGGCGCATCGCCCGCGCGCCTGCGACGCCGCGCTCTCTCACAGGCGCATCTCCATCTACCAGGTGCCCACCCGCGCGGTCGCCGCCGAGGCGGACGGTCTGTACGCGTGGATGGAGACCGGCTGGGAGTACTTCCGCGTCCTGGGCCGGCGCGGCTTCGAGCCGCCGGCCCCCGGCACCACGGCCGGCATGTTGGGCCAGGCTCCGGCGGCCCTCGAGGTGTATCCGCACGCGACGTTCGTGACTCTGCTCGGCGGTACGCCACCGCCCAAGAGCAGTCGCGCCGGGCTTCGAGTGCGCGTCGCCGCGCTGCGCGCGGCCGGCCTGGTGTGGGACGAGTACTACGACCACGACTCGCTGGACGCGCTCGCGGCGGCGCTCACGGCCTGGCGCTTCGTGCAGGGGCTGGCCGCGCCGGTCGGTGACGACCGCGACGGCTACATCTGGCTGCCGGTGCCTCCCGGCGAGGTGCTGGCGTCCTACGGGCGGCTGACCGAGCGCGAGGCGCTCACGGCCGCCCGCCGCCTGGCCGGCTGACGCTCGCACCGCTGGGGGCGGCGCCCGGTCGCCGGTTCCACGCGGCTCCGCTCACATCACGATCTTGTTGAGCGGGAACTCCACGATGCCCTCGCCGCCGGCCTCTTTGAGTCGCGGGATGATCCGGCGCACCACGGTCTCCTCGAGGATCGGTGTTGACCGCGACCCAGCCGGCGTCGCTGAGGTGGGAGATGGTGGGCTTGCGCAGGGCCGGCAGCACCGAGAGCACGGCGTCCAGGTCTCCGGTGCGCACGTTGAGCATGAGGCCGACCTTGTCCAGCGCCGCCATCGCGCCCTGCAGCAGCATGTTCACGTCCTCGATCTTGCGCCGCTTCCCGGGGTCTTCCCAGACGTCCACGTTGGCGATGAACTGGGTGGTGCTCTCGAGCACCGTCTCCACGATGCGGAGCTTGTTGGCGCGCAGCGAGCTGCCGGTCTCGGTGACCTCGACGATGGCGTCGGCGAGCTCGGGCAGCTTGGCCTCGGTGGCGCCCCAGCTGAACTCGACCTTGGCGGTGACGCCGTGGTCGGCGAGCCAGCGCCTGGTGACGCCGACCAGCTCCGTGGCGACGATCTTGCCCTCGAGGTCGGCGGGCGCCTGCACCGGCGACTGCTGCGGCACGGCGAGCACCCAGCGGACCTTGCCGAAGCTCTGCTTGGCGTAGACGAGCTCGCTCACCGTGTGCACGGTCGCCTCGTTCTCCACCACCCAGTCGTGGCCGGTGAGGCCGCAGTCCAGGGCGCCGTCCTCGATGTAGCGCGCCATCTCCTGGGCGCGCACCATCATGCACTCGATCTCCGGGTCGTCGATGGCCGGGAAGTACGAGCGCTCGGCCACGGTGATGAGGAACCCTGCCCGGCGGAAGAGGTCGATGGTCGCGTGCTCCAGGCTCCCCTTCGGCAGTCCGAGCTTGAGTGTCATGTCGCCCTCCTTCCGTCGTGACGGGGGGCGGCGCCGGCGGCGCCGCCCACGCTTCTGGTGGAGGGCGAGTCTACCGCAGCAGCGCGGTCGCGGCACGGCCGCCGCGCTGCCGGCCAGCCGGCGCGGGGCTTCGCGCGCCCGGAGCCCCTTGCGCGGCCCGGGCGCGATTGCATAGCCTGTCGGGTACGGCGCCGGGGGGCGCCGCGCGGCCGCCCGGGGCGGGCGGGCCGCACTGCTCTACCGGCGCCGAAAGGAACTCCTATGGCAGCGCGTCCGCGACACGCACGAATCCTCGTCCTTCTCGTCGTCCTGGCGCTGGCCGCCGGCCTCGTCTGGGGCCTCGCGGGGGCGGTCGCCGGCGACTCGAGCCCGTCGCCGGCCGGCGACACGGTGATGCTCAAGGTCGGCTGGACCACCGACCCCGACAACCTGAACCCCTTCGTCGGCATCGAGCAGTCCAGCTACGAGCTGTACCACGTGGCCTACGACTTCCTCACCAATTACGGCGACAAGTACCTCGAGACCCAGCCCGGCCTCGCGGAGAGCTGGACCACGAGCGACGACGGTCTCACCTGGACGTTCAAGATCCGCCAGGGCGTGATGTGGAGTGACGGCCAGCCGCTGACGGCCAAGGACGTCGCCTTCAGCTTCAACTACCAGAAGGACCTCGAGCTCACCGCCTTCCTCTCCGCGCTCGACGGCATCAAGACGGTCACCGCGCCCGACGACGCCACAGTGGTCATCGAGTGCGACCGGCCCAAGGCCGACATCCTCTCCATGTGGGTCCCCATCGTCCCCGAGCACATCTGGAGCGAGTTCAAGACCTACGACGAGGCCACCAAGTACCTCAACGAGCCGCCGATCGTCGGCTCGGGCCCATTCGTGATCACGGAGCGCGAGAAGGGCAAGTTCATCCGCGCCGAGGCCAACGAGGACTACTGGGGCGGCAAGCCCAAGGTCGACGAGATCATCTTCCAGGTGTACGACAACCAGGACACGCTGGCGCAGGACCTCAAGCTCGGCGCCATCGATCTCGCCGTCAACATCCCGCCGGCGCAGGTCAAGGCGCTGAAGGGCCAGGAGGGTCTGGCCTCCGAGGCGTGCTCGCAGAAGGCGTTCGACTACCTGTCGTTCAACTGCTACGAGGGGCCGTCCCTCGGCAACCCCGTGCTCAAGGACGTCAAGTTCCGCCAGGCGCTCAACTGGGCGGTGGACAAGGACAAGCTCACCGCCCTCGCCTACCAGACGTACGCGGATCCGGCCACGTCCATCTTCGAGGTCGACTTCTACGACCCGAACCTCGACTGGCACTGGGAGCCGCCGGCCGACGTCGCGTACACGTTCGACCTCGAGAAGGCCAAGCAGGCGCTCGCCGATGCCGGCTACAAGGACACCGACGGCGACGGCATCCTCAACGACGCCGGGAACGGCGGCAAGAACATCAAGCTGCGCCTCTGGTCACGCCAGGAGTCGGCGCAGAGCCAGGTCATGGGCAAGCTCATCACGGGCTGGTGGGAGGACCTCGGTCTCGACATCGTGTACTCCGTGGAGGACAACGGCACGCTCATCGACGGCGGCTACAACTACGCCGGCGACACGTACAAGCCGGACTACGACATCTACATCTGGGCGTGGCAGCCGAGCGGGTCGGACCCCGGCCGCAGGCTCGGCTACTTCCGCACCGTCCAGATAGAGAACCAGAACGACGCCTGCTGGTCCAACAAGGAGTACGACCAGCTCTGGGAGGCGCAGTCCGAGGAGCTCGACCAGCAGAAGCGCAAGGAGATCGCCTACCAGATGCAGGAGATCCTGTACCAGGAGTCTCCGTACATCATCCTCACGTATCCCAAGCTCCTCGAGGCGTGGGACACCGCCGACTGGGAGGGCTGGCAGCGCATCCCGCAGCCCAACGGCGCCGTCGCGTTCATCAGCGACAACGTGAGCAATTACTTCAAGGTCATGCCCAAGGCCGCGGAGACGACGACCGCGTCGTCCGGGGGCTCGAGCACGACGCTCATCGTCATCATCGCGGTCGCGGTCGTCGTGGTCGTGGCCGTCGTCCTGCTGCTCCTGCGGCGCAAGCCCAGGGCCGAGGAGGGCTGAGCGGGGGGACCGCCTCGCGGCGGCGCTCGGCCGTGTACGCGGAGGGGCGGGGCGCCGGCGGCGCCCCGCCCCTCCGCACGTACGTAGCCAGGTCGGTGCCCGCGCGGCCCCGCGTGCCCGGCTCTACTCGGGGACGACCGCGAGCAGCTCGCCGACCACGTCGCCGGCATCGTTCTTGATCGGCGGGCGCGCGAGGCGGCGGAGCTCGTCGGTCATCACGTCCGCGCCCACGACCGCCTCGAACGCGGCGAGGCCGGCGGGCTCGTGGGCGCGGTCGGCGCCGTCGACGACCTTGACGGCGAGGCCGCGTCCGTCCGGCAGCGAGAAGCAACTGAGACCCTCGGCGCCGCACTTGCTGGTGGCGCCGGGCAGCGCGCGCATGACTTCCGTGTCGATCTGTCCCGGCCCTTCCACGAGCTCGGGGTGCGCGCGCATGGCCGCCGAGATCTCGGGCAGCAGCTCGGGGAGGAGCGCGAAGGTGGTGGCGGCGACGGCGACCGGCGTGGCGTAGCAGACGATGCCGCAGCCGTCGACGCCGGTGGCCAGGGCGGCCTCGTCCGTGCCGGTGAGCGCCGCGAACGCCTTGAGAGCCGCCTGCTGCGCCGGGTGCCCCGGCTGCTGGTAGCTCGGCACGTCCCAGCCGTGGTGGACGCAGGCGGCGAGAAAGCCGGTGTGGTTGCCCGAGCAGTTGTGGCGGGCCTTGAGCTTCGCGTCGCAGCGCAGGTCCTGCTCGGTCAGGCCGAGGTCGGCGAGCATGCGGCGCACGAGGTCCGCCTGGAAGTCGAGCCCGTCGTGCGACGCGCTCATGATCGCGAGCTCCTCGCCTCCCCAGCCGAGCTTCTCGATGGTCCCGTCGGCGAGCCACGCCTGCGCCTGCAGCGGCTTGGCCGACGAGCGCCAGTACGTCACCATGCCCGGGTCGCCCCAGCGCTCCAGGATCTCACCGTCCGCGCCGGCGAGCGCGGCGCAGGCGCGGTGGAGGCTCTCCATGGTGCCGCCTCTGCGGGCCTGGACGAGGATCTCGGGGTGCTGGACTACGTTGGGCATCTGGGTGCTCCTCTTGACGATTGCAGACGAGTCTATCGCCGGGTCGCCCTGGACGCCTCCGCGAATGCCAATCAGGTAGCATATGAGCATGCAGTACCGCGACTTCGGACAGACCGGTTTCAGACCTTCGGCGCTCGGCTTCGGGGCCATGCGGCTGCCGGTACACGAGGGCCCGGACGGCAAGCCGGACTTCAAGAGCATCGACTACGACCTGGCGAACGCGATGCTGTACCGCGCCATCGAGGGCGGTGTGAACTACGTCGACACCGCCTGGATGTACCACGAGGACAACTGTGAGGCGTGGCTCGGCCAGGCGCTGCAGGGCGGCTGGCGCGAGCGCGTCCGGCTCGCCACCAAGATGCCGGTGTGGAACGTGGAGAAGCCCTCGGACTTCGACCGTATCCTCGGCATCCAGCTGGAGCGGCTGCAGACCGACCGCATCGACTTCTACCTGCTGCACTCGCTCGACGAGGCGCACTGGAAGGCCGTGGTCGAGCAGGACCAGCTCGCGGCGGCCGAGCGCGCCCTGGCGGACGGTCGCATCGGCCACCTCGGGTTCAGCTTCCACGGCGCCTACGAGGACTTCGAGACGATCCTCGCCGCCACCGACCTCTGGGAGTTCGTCCAGATCCAGTACAACTACATGGACGAGGACTATCAGGCCGGCCGCAAGGGGCTGGAGCTGGCGGCCGGCAAGGGCCTCGGCGTGATCGTCATGGAGCCGGTGCGCGGCGGCGCCCTGGCGCGCAACCTGCCGCCGCGTGTGCAGTCGGTGTGGGACGAGGCGCCCACCAGGCGGTCTCCGGCCGAGTGGGCGCTGCAGTGGGTCTGGAGCCACCCGGAGGTCTCGTTCCTGCTCAGCGGCATGAGCACCATGGAGCACGTGGAGGACAACCTGACGTTCGCCGGCCGGTCGCGGCCCGGCCTGCTGACGGCGGAGGAGCTCGCGCTTGTGGCGCGCGTGCGCGACCTGTACCTCGAGCTCAGCCCGATCCCGTGCACCTCGTGCCGCTACTGCATGCCGTGCCCGCAGGGGGTCGCCATCCCCGACGTCTTCGAGCTCTACAACGACGCCCACATGTACGACAACCTGCCGCGGCAGCAGATGGCGTACCGCGTGTTCTTCGCCGACAACGAGCGCGCCGACAGCTGCACCGCCTGCGGAGAGTGCGTCGAGAAGTGCCCGCAGGGCATCGACGTGCCCGCCTGGCTCGAGAAGGCCCAGGCGTTCCTCACCGCCTGCTGACGCGCGCTCGACCCCCTGCCTCGCCTCACGCGCTCGTCCCGCACGTTCCAACTCACACTCCCCGGGGGTATGCTTCGCGCGCAGGGGTGAGAGGGGCCGAAGGGAGTGTGCGTGAGCGTCCGTATCCTGTTCGTCGAGGACAGCCAGGATGACGTCGAGCTGCAACTGCGGCGTCTGCGCGAGGCGGGCATGCAGCCGCACTGGGACCGGGTGCAGACCGAGCGCGACCTGAAGCGGGCGCTCGCCGACGAGTCCTGGCAGGTCGCGCTCGTCGACTACAACATCCCGGGATACTCAGGGATCGAGGCGCTTCGCCTCATCGCCAGGCTGGCGCCCGACCTGCCGGCCGTCACCGTGTCGGGCGCCATCGACGAGGACACCGCCGTTGCCACCATGTCGGCCGGGGCCGTGGACTACGTGCTCAAGGACAACCTCACGCGGCTCGCGCCGGCGGTGCGCAGCGCCATCGGCGGCGCCGACCTGCGGCGCGCCCACCGCCAGGCGGCCGAGGCCGCGCGCCTCGCGCTGTTCGCCGTCGACAACGCCTCGCTGGCCGTCACGATGGTCGCTCGCAACGGCACCGTCGTCTACGTCAACGACTACGCCTGCAAGACGTTCGCGGGCGAGCGCGGAGACCTCGTCGGCAAGATGGTCTGGGATCTCGACCAGGCGATGCCGAGGGATACCTGGCAGGAGACCCTGTCCCGGGTGGTGGCGGAGGGCGCGATCGAGTTCCGCGTGGACCGGCGGCAGCCCGACGGCGCCCGCCTCGTCCTGGACGTCACGGCCAACTACCTCGAGGCCGCGGACGTCCTCGTCAGTCACGGCCGCGACATCACCCGCCGCGTCCTGGCCGAGGAGGCGCTCCGCGCCGAGCAGACCAATCTGGCGGCGATCTTCGAGGCGTCTCCCGTCGCCATGCTCGTCTGCGACGCGGGCGCGAACGTGGTGCGCGTGAACAGGGCGGCGCTGCGCCTGGCGGGCAGGGACGAGCAGCGGCTGCTGGAACACCGGCCGGACAGCGAGGTGCAGTGCGGCGACGTGCTCGGGTGCGTGCATCACCTCGAGGCGGATGGCTGCGGCACGTCGCCCGAGTGCCCGCTGTGCCCGCTGCGCAACGCGGTCGCCGCGGTGCTCGAGGCGACGGTCAGCATGCGCGGGGTGGAGTTCACGATGGACGTGCTGCGCGACGGCGAGCCGGAGCAGCGCTGGCTGCGCATCGGCGCGGAGCCGATGGTCATGGACGGCGCGCCGCACGTCACCGTCGCCGTGGACGACATCACCGACCGCCGCCGCGCGGAGCGGGACCTGCGCGAGAGCGAGGAGCGGTTCGAGCAGTTCGCCGATCACTTCCCCGGCTACCTCTACATGTACGACGCCGAACTGCGCTGCGTGTACGCCAACCAGCTCGGCGTCGAGGACGGTGGTACCGCCCGCGCAGACTGGATCGGCAAGCGGCCTACGGAGACCTGGAGCGACCGGTACGCGGCGGACGCGGAAGACCGGCTGCTGCGCGTGCTCGACGAGGGGCAGCTCGAAGTGATCGCCCCGTGGGCGGGGTCGGGAGAGGTCGCGCATCTGCACTCGGTCTACTTCCGCATCCCGCGCGGCGAGATGCCCCCGCTCATCGGAGGGCTCTCGATCGATGTCACCGGGCAGGTCCGCGCCCAGGAGGAGGTGCGCCGCCAGGCGGAGCAACTGCGGCGCACCGTCGAGGGCGCGGTGCTCGCCATGAGCCAGGTGGTGGAGACGCGCGACCCCTACACCGCCGGTCACGAGCGCCGCGTGGCCGAGCTCGCCACCGTGATCGGCCGGGACCTCGGCCTCAGCGCGGCCGAGCTCGACGGCCTCAGGCTCGGCGCTCTCATCCACGACATCGGCAAGATCGCGGTGCCGGCGGAGATCCTCGCCAAGCCCGGCCGCCTCAGCGCCGTCGAGTTCAACCTCATCAAGCAGCACTCGCGGTCGGGGTACGAGATCCTCTCGGTGATCGACTTCGGCCGGCCCGTGGCCGAGATCGTCCTGCAGCACCACGAGCGGCTCGACGGGTCGGGCTACCCGCAGGGCCTCACGGCGTCCCGACCTCCTGCTGGAGGCTCGCATCCTCGCCGTCGCCGACGTGGTGGAGGCGATGTCCTCACATCGTCCGTACCGCGCCGCCCTGGGGCGTGAGGCCGCCCTGGCGGAGATACGGGAAGGCGCCGGGACGCGCTACGACCCCGATGTGGTGGCGGCGTGCGAGTACGCCATGGTGGAGGACGGCTTCCACTTCTCGCCCTGAGACCGCCACGCCGGCCGCCGCGGGCAGGCCGCCGCGGCCACGCCCGCCGGGCTCAGATCGCCGTGGGGAGCAGCAGGGAGAGCCCGGTCCCGAGCGCCAGCGCGAGGAGCACGAGGACCACGGCGGCCAGCAGCCACACGGCCAGGTCCGGCCCGGGGGCCTCCTGCGCCCGTTCCTGCGCCCGGTGGGGATGTGTGCGTCGTTCCATTTCGTCGGCCCCGGTTCGAATCTGCCCCTGGGACCTGTATCGGCGCGAGTGGGCGTGGTGAAACCGGGGGCGCCGTTCAGGGCGCGCGCATCGGCTACTTGACGCGCGCCCCGTAGATGTGGATGTGCGTGAGCACGCGCCGCGCCGGGCCTGCCTCCCAGACCACGCGGTGGCCGCTGATGGCGGGGAAGAGGTTGGTCTGTTTGGCGACCCCGATGGAGACGACGTTGGTGCTGCGCACGACGTTGCGCACGTAGACCTTGGCGCCGGCGACGTAGGTGATGACGAACTCGCCGCCGTGGCCGCCGCCGTCCCAGGTCACGAACTCCCCGTCGATCCGGGGCCGAGAACCCTTGTGTACGAAGCTCGCCTTGCGGGTCTTGAGGTCACGCAGCATGACGCGCCCGCCCGACTCCCACCACACCACGCGGTTGTGGCTGATGTCGGGCATCCACTCGAAGGTGTCCTTCTGCGACACTGATGAACGGGTCCCCGGCGGGGAGGTTGCGGGCGCTGATGTTGCCCTTGGCGGACGTGTACACGGCGGTGTACACGACCTTGCCGGACCCCAGCCTGCGCCAGTCCACGGCGACCGGGCTCAGCACCTTGCTCGTGGCGATGAGGTAGGTCTTGCCGGCGTCGATGTCGCGCGCCTTGATGTCGTAAGGTCCCGCGGCGTCGTCGGCCTCGAGCCAGACGACCCAGTTGTCGGAGATGTCCGGGTACCACTTGATGCGGGCGTTCCTGGCCACGAGGAAGTTGTCGCGCCCGGTGATGTCCCGCCCGTAGATGTCGCTGGCCTCGCCGCTCGGGTGGTTGCGCTTGTCCACCCAGACGGCGACGTAGTGGATCTTGCCGGAGGGCAGCACCCGGCGGGTGACCGACGGGTTGTCCTGCTGCGTCTTGTTGGTGCAGACGGCGTAGTCCTTGCCGGTGCCGAGGTCCCGGCCGTAGATGTCCAGGTTGCCGTTGCGGTTGTCGGTCCACACGGCCATCGGCGCCGGCGATGTCCGGACCCGCCTGACCGCCGAACTGGTTGCACACGACGAACGGCACGGGAGCCGCGGCGGCCACCGCAGGCAGCGCCGCCGCGGACGCGACGACCAGCATCGCCACGACGAGTACCCACCATGTGCGCGCGAGCGTGCGCGGACAGCACTTGCTCATGAGCGTCCCCCTCCTTGTCCTCCGACACACTGCACCCATCGTACCCCGGACTGCCCCTTGCCAGCCGCCTTTTCTGCGCCTGCACGCTCGCGCCCCGCCGCCGGCGGGAGACATGCCCAGGGCGTCCGGGAAGCGACCCATGCGCAAGGGGGACTCCGTCCCGCGAAGTCGGGGAGCGGTGCTCATCCGGCCCCCTGCCGCACCGCCGATGCCATGAGTGAAGGCAAGGCAGACCTTGAAGGAGGTCATCATGAACGGCGTGCGGACGACGAAGGCGACGGCTCTGCTGGTGCTGCTCGTTGGCGCCCTGCTCGTCATCGCCCTCACCCCCGCGAGTGCGCTCGCCGCCTGGACCGACGCGCAGGCACGCATCGTCGATCCTCTCGGGACCGGCGTGGTGCCGTTCCTCAACGTCGGCGTGTCCAACCACGCGAGCAACGACTCCTCTCACGTGACCACCGTCCAGTTCTCCGACGACGGCCAGTCCTGGTACGCCGAGCCCTACACCGGCGCAGCCCTGCGACTGGGTGCTGGCCGGGGAGTCCGGGCACAAGGAGCTCCTCGTGCGCTTCGGCGCGGCCGACGGCAGCGTGAGCCCCGTCGTCACGGCGACCATCGACGTCGACACCGCCGGCCCCGTCACGCTGCGCACGCTCCGCCCGCGCCGGCCGCCGGCGGCCGCACCGTACTGCGCTACTCCGTGAAGGACGCCGGTTCGTCTGCGCGTGGACGCCACCCTGGTCGTGAAGGGCAAGGGGCGTGACCAGGACGCGTCGAGCTCGGCCGCGTGACGACGGGCGGCCACCGCGCTGCTGGTCAGGCTGGGACTCCGCAGCGGCACGTACACGTGGCGCGTGCTGGCGACCGACCTCGCCGGCCGCGACCAGGTACGGCAGGTGGCCGGCACGCTCGTGCTTCGCTGAGACACATCCGCCGCGCCGCCCCGGCGGCGCGGCCCCAAGTCCCCCCTGGTGCATGGACGGCGACTCCCCCCGCCGTCCATCGCCATGTCAGGAGGGGGCCGCCTCCGCTCGAGCCACCGCCAGGAACGCCGCGTGGACGGAGTCGTCGTCCGCGGCGCTGAAGTACGGCCCGAGCTCGGTGAGCAGATGGACGAGGTCGGGGTGCGCGGCGGCGGCCTGCCCGGGCGTGAGCCCGGCCGCGGCCGCCGCCGGCTCCAGGCCGGCGCGCGCATCCTTGAGCGCCGCGACGGCGTCCGTGAGCGTGAACCAGGCGCTGATGTAGGCCTCCGAGTAGTCGCCGGTCTGCTCGCCGCCGCCGGCGGCGGCGAGCTCACGCTCCGAGAACGTGAGGTAGGTGAGTGTGTGCGCCGCGTGCGGCGAGGGCGGCGGTCTTGAGGCGTGCGAGCGCGGCGTCCGAGCGCCGGCGGCTCGGGGGTCCGCGCGGCCGGTGGGGCGGGGGCCGCCGGCCAGGTCGCGCCGGGCGAGACCGGCGGCGGGGGCGGCGTGCCCGGAGCGGCCGACCGGAGGCGTCACGGGAGGTCGTCCGAACGGCTGCGCGCGGCCGGGGTCGCGGTACGCGCCGGTGACGCGCGCCGGCCGCCGCACGACCACCGTGCGCGCCACGTGGTCGCCGAGTCTCTGGCGGCGTGGGCTTGCCAGGCACGCGAGTCCGGAGGGCACGTAGAGGAACATCGCCTCGGGGATGCGGATGAGGTTCCTCAGCACGACGGCGATGCCGGTGGCGCGGGAGCCGTCGGCCATGACCACGCGCGTCCCGAGCACGAGCTTGCCGATGCTGGCGTGGAAGATCGCCTCGAGCAGCGAGGTAGTAGATGAAGAGGCTGCCGAACAGGACGAGGTAGAACGTCAGCGACGAGACGTCCTGCACCTGCTCGTTGAGCAGGGTCTGGACGGCGAGCGGTGTCCTGCGGGTCGATGCCCTTTCTCTGCGACCAGGCTGTAGGCCCAGATGGTGCCCACGACCAGGAAGACGACGAGCAGCACGAAGGAGTCCACGGCCACCGCCGCGACGCGCAGCCCGAGACTGGCGTACTGGACCTGTTCCTGTGGCGGAGCCTGCTGCATGGCTGGCCGATTCTACACGCGCGGCGCGGCCCGGCGTCGTGGAAGCGGCCGCGGAGCTCAAGATTGCGGGCTCCGCGGCCGATTCCTTCAGGTAAGCCGGCGCAGGGGAGTGAACCTCGCGTCATGACAGTACGTCTCTGGTGAGACGACTCAGTCGTCCGTCGCGCCACGGGCGTTCAACGTGCTCGCATCGGGCAAGAACAGCAGAGTACGCCGGGGGGCATGGGGCTCCCCGGCAGACAACAGGAGGGAACGTATGAGGAACTCGGAGTCGTTTTGCGCTGCTCGCGCTCGCGGTGCTGCTCGTGGTGCTCGTCGTCGCGGTGCCGGCACAGGCCGGGACGGTCAAGAAGGGCAGTTCGCAGATGACCATCGGGCCCGCCTACGTGACGGAGCTCGCCAAGCTGCACGTGACCGCGGCCGCCGGTCGCACCGGCGACGATGACGGTCAAGTGGAACAAGGCCGGCAACATGTACTACTGGTTCCGCGTGCCCATGGTGAAGACGTCCGGCGGCAAGACCTCCAACTGGTCGCCGAGCACCGGCAAGGGCACCTTCTACCACAGCGGCTCGATCCGCTTCACGGAGGCCAGCGCGACCGCGCACAAGATCTTCCGCGCCGAGGGCATCCGCATCATCGCCAACAGCAAGACCAGCTACACGATGTCGGTGAGCTACAAGCCCGTCGTCGGGTCCGTATGCTGCGCGTGAACCTCGCGACGTCGACGCACGCGCCGAAGATCACGCACAGCGGCAAGTCGTACAAGATCGACGGCGTGCAGTTCATCCTCACCAAGGAAGGCCATGACGCGATCGAGTCCGTCCTGGGCGCCGGCGAGAGCTTCGACATGACCAAGACCATCTTCGACGACCGACCTGCTGCCGGTGCTGCAGTAGGGCAGTCGACAGCAACGCGAGCCTTGAGGGGGCGGCGGCGGGCACGGAAGTGCTCGCCGCCGCCCCCTCGGCGTTCTCAGGGCCGCAAGGCGCCGCTCAGGAGGCGAGGACCGCCTCGAGCAGCGGCGCCAGCGGCGGCAGGTCGCCGCGTACCGTCTGCCAGAGGATGCGGTCGTCGATGCCGAAGTACTCGTGCACCACTACGTTGCGCATGCCGCGCATGGTGCGCCACGGCACGTCGGGGTGCCGGCTCAGGACCACGTCGGGGATCCAGCGCACGGACTCGCCCATCGTCATGAGGTTGCGCACCACGGCGTCGCGCGTGCGCGCGTCGGCGCAGAACTCCTCGTAGGTCATGCCGTCGGTGTACGCGGCGACGGCGTCGACGGCGGCGAGGATGTCGCGCACGCGGAAGCGCCAGTCGCGAAAGCGCAGCTTGGCCTGGCGCTCGTCGTAGCCCGGCTCGCCCGCGCGGAGGTCAGAAGGCACGGACGGCCTCCGCGACGATCTCGTCGCGCATCTCGGGGCGCAGCGCGCCGGGAGTGGCGAGGTCGATGCGTGTGTCCATGACGTTCGAGAGGAAGTCGAGCAGGCGCACGAAGGCGAAGAGTCCGACTGGCGCGCCTGGCTGAAACTCGACGAGGAGGTCGACGTCGCTGTGCGGCGTGGCCTGGTCGCGGGCGGTGGAACCGAACACGGCGATGTGACGCACGTGGTGCGTGCGCAGCTTCTCGCGGTTGCGGTTGAGGCGCCGCAGCGCTTCGCGGGACGTCATGCGCGTATGGTAGCGGACGGCGGCACGGGCCGCCTGCCCCTACGGCCGGTAGCGCACCAGCAGGGCCGCACGCCCCCCGCCTTCCGCGGCCGCGGAGCCGGCGGCGTACAGGTAGGCGTCGCCGGCGGCCTTGAGGGCCACCGGCCGGAAGTCCCCGTAGCCGGCCGGTGTGAGCGTCCGCTCCCAGACCGGCGCGCCGGAAGTGGTGGCGCGCGCCGCACCGAGCGCCGCGGTGCCGGACGACGCCGCGAAGCCGTCGCCGCTCCTGCACACGGCAAAGCCGCGCGTGCCGGCGCCGGGGAGCGCCCAGAGGGGGAGTCCCGCGGGGTCGAAGCAGGCGGTGAACGCCTGGTCGCCGCCTGCCGTCACGGCGGTGCCTGCTACGCAGGCCCGGCCGGCGCCGTCCACGGCCAGCGCCTCGAACCGGTCGCCGGTCGCTCCGAGGGCTTCGTAGCCCGCCGACCAGGTCTGCTCGCCCGCGAGGGAGAAGAGCGCGACGAACCCCTCGTCGCCGCCGGGCAGCGCGCTCCACCCGCAGACGAGGGGGCCGGTGGTGTAGGCGAGAGCCGTGGCGTGAGCGGCCTCGGCGCCCGGGCCGGCGTAGGTGCGGGCCCAGCGCTGGGCGCCGCCGGGAGCGTACTTGAGGAGCACGGCCGTGCTCCCGCCGGCCCCACCCTGCGTCGTGCCCGTCACGTACACCGCGCCGCCGCCCAGCGTGATACCTGCGGCTGCCGAGTCGCCGGCCTCTGAGGCGTACGTCTTGTGCCAGCGCAGCTTGCCCGACGAGGAGTACTTGAGCGTGAGGACGCGCTCCGGGCCTTCGCCCGGCGCCGCCCGCCCGGCCGCGTAGACGTTGCCGTCTCCGTCGACGGTGACGGCGATGAGGCGGCACTGTGCGTAGCGGCCTCTGGCGCGGCGGACCCACTGCAGGTAGCCGCTGCGGCCGTACTTGAGAACGAGCCAGTCGGCGCCGCTGGCGCCGGCGACGATGCAGGCCCCCCTGCGGTCACGGACGACCGCCTCGGCCCCGTCGTTCCCCCGGCCCGGCCACGTCCAGACGCGGCGCCACCGAACGTTGCCGTCACCGTCGTAGGCTCGCACCAGCACGTCCGTCGTGGAGCCCGGGGCTGAGGCGGTGGAACCCGCCGCCACCACCGCGCCCGTTGGGCTCACGGCAAGCGCCGCGTACGCGTCCACGCCGCCGGCCACCCGCTGCGAGAAGTCTCGCCACACGACCTCCCCCGGCTCAGCGGCAGCCGTGGCGGCAGCGCCGAGCGAGCCGGCGAACGCGGCACAGAGCAGAGCCGTCACAAGGCCGGCGAGCCGGACGCCACGTTCGGCGCCGGCGCGGTCGCTCCGTGGCCTGCCGTTCCGTCGCAGCGTCATCTGGCCTCTCCTGCCTCCCGGCTGGTCCCGCGGCCGTCGGCGGCCGACGATGAGGCCACGGGGACGTTCGCGTCCACTTCGGGTACGGAAGACATCATGACGCAGACACCACCGACCGTCGAGGAACTCCACCGTGGAATGGGTCGTCAGGCGGTGCGGTTCTACGGCCGCACTCCGGGATCGATGTGCCTGGAGGCGCCCTTCTCCATTGTCGGGTGCAGCGGCCTGGACAGTGTCTTCCTCAACTGTGGCGTGGTGTTCGGCGACGGGCCCGGGCGCGATGACGCGGCCGAGGAGCGACTGCGCGAGTTCGTGGCGCGCATCCGCGAGCTCGGAGTCCCTGCCCGAACTGCAGGGCCGGGGCATCGGCAGCGTCCTCCTGGAGCACGTCATCGGGCGGCGCCGCGCCGGGGCTCGTGCCTTCTATCTCACGGCCGGTGAGGCCGGCCGGCCCCTCTATCGCCGGCACGGTTTCGTCACGGTGGACGCCGCGACGGCGTGGGTCGTCCCGTCGCCCGGGGCCTGAGCACGCGCCCGGCCCGTCGGGCCGGGCGCCCGGCCTGTCAGGCCAGCGAGCCGCCGCGCGCCTTGCGCAGTCGGGCGAGGAACCCCTTGCCGAAGTAGCTGTCGTCGCCGAGGGCGCAGAGCTGTAGGTACATCGGCAGGGTGACGGTGAAGGCCAGTACGCCCGCCGGCAGACCGTCGCGCATGGCGATGTCCGTGCCGCCGATCAGGGCGTGCGGCTGGGCGAGGTCCGGGAACTGGATGAGCTCGGAGCAGCCCGACCCGAACGGCACGCTCACCGGGTCGGGCGCACCCCACGCGTGGTGGTGGTAGGCGCCGTGCTGCAGCACGCAGAGCTGGTCGGCGTTGACCCAGAACGTGACCGACTTGAGGAACGCGGCCAGCTCCGGCTTGAGCGGTCCGACCAGGACGTTGGCGTGCTCGGGGTGGTAGGTCGGGGCGTTGTCCACCCACCCGGCCATGAGCTCCCGGCTGGCGCGCAGGCCCTCGTCCTTCCACAGGAAGTCGATGAAGTCGTCGCGCTCGCGCACCTGTACGCCGAACAGCGAGCGTCCGCAGCCGCCACATCCGAACGCCTCTGCAGTCAGGTGCAGGGTCTCGCCCTTCTCCCAGCGTTTGTAGTAGTTGAACAGGCACGGACCGCGGCCGGGACCCCTGGGAGGGGAGACCAGCGGGGCGAACGCCTCGGGGTCGGGCGCGTCGTACAGACCGATGACGGGCGTCTGCAGGCCGAGCTCGCGCAGCAGGCGCGAGGCGTCGGGGAGGGCGGAGAGGGCGGGCGAGGAGTCGTGTGCGGCGGGCATGTGACCTCCGTCGGCAGCTGGCCGCGAGCAGCGGTCGCGACCCGGGCAGGGACGAACCCGATTCTACGTCTTCAGAGCAGCCCGAGGAGGACGGATGCCGGCTGGCCGAAGTCGCGCGGCGGGGCGCTGGCGCCGCCCCAGTCGATGCACATCGTCATCCCCAGGGCGAACAGCGTGACCGCCGCCAGGGCGACCAGCAGGAGGACGAACGCGGCGTGACGGCGGATGGTGTACATGACGTGAGTCTGCCCGTGGGACGGCGTCGCCAGTCGCCGCGGATCAGGAGACCCGGAACGCGGCCTGACTGCCCGACTTGCCGGCGGTGATCTCCAGTCGGGCGTCGATGCGCTCCCGGAGCTCGCCGACGTGCGAGATGATGCCGACGAGGCGGCCACCTGCGCCGAGACCGGTGAGCGTGGTCACGGCGAGGTCGAGCGCCTCGTCGTCCAGCGACCCGAAGCCCTCGTCGATGAAGACCGTCTCGAGGTGCATGCCGCCGGCGTGCGCCTGGACCACCTCCGCGAGGCCGAGCGCGAGCGAGAGCGCAGCCAGGAACGTCTCGCCGCCGGAGAGCGTCGCCACCGGGCGCGCGACCCCCGTCCAGGCGTCGTAGACCTCGAGGTTGAGGCCGGCCGCGGCCTTGCCGCCGAACCGCCGCTCGGTGCGCTCGAGCCGGTAGCGTCCGCGGGTCATGAGGTGCAGCCGCTGGGACGCCGCGACGAGCACGTCGTCGAGGAACGCGCCGAGCACGTACCGCTGGAACGAGAGGTGACGGGCGTTGTCGCCGCTCGCTACGTCGGCGAGGCGGCCGACGACCTCGTAGCGCTCGTGGACGGCCGCCGCCTCGTGGTCGAGCTCCTCCAGCCGCGCGAGCTGCCGGCCGGCGGTCTCGGCGGCCCGCGCCAGCTCGACGGCGGCCGTGCGGGCCGCCAGGGCCGTCGCCGCGGCGGCCAGGGCCGCGGACTCGAGCGCTCCCAGATCGGGAGGGGCGACTCCCTCCGCGCGCTCACGCGCGAGTCGCAGGCGCTCGGCCGCGCGCGCGGTCTCGTCGGCGTGCTCCGCCACCAGGCCGCGAAGTCGCTCGACCACGTCCGGGGTGCGGCAGGCGGCGAGCCAGCAGTCCTCGTCGTCGAACCCGGCGTCGCAGAGCTGCGCCGCCAGCGCCTCGCAGGCTGTGAGAGCCGCGGCGTCGGCCTTCAGGAGCTCGTCCGCGGCCGTGGCGGCGGCCGCGGCGCTCGTGGCGGCGGCCGTGGCCGCCTCGTTCCTCGCGGTCGTTGCGGCGAGGTGGGTGGCCTCGAGGCGCGACGTGAGATCCTCGGCCGCGGTGATGGCCGCCTGCAGGACCGTCGGGTCGGCGAACTCCGGCGGTGCCGACACACGCCGATCCGCGAGGAGGGCGGCGGCAGCCGCCGCACCGCTCTCGACCTCGCCGAGTCGGCGAGCCGCCTCGTCGCGGGTGGCCAGGGCCACGTCTGCCTCGGCCCGCAGGGACTCGACCTCGTCCTGGGTGGGGCACTCCGGCGGGACCTCCGCCGGCGCGGGGTGCTCGAGGGAGCCGCAGACGGGGCACGGCTCGTCCGTGCGCAGCGCCGCGGCCAGCTGGCCGGCCTGTGCCTCGAGCCAGGCGGCCTGGGCCGCCGCGGAGCGGTCGCGGACCTGCGTCCAGTGCTGTGCGGCCGTCTGAGCGCACGTGCGCGCGGCCTCGACGGCGGTCGCCGCCGCCGCGGCGGCGGCCGCCGCAGCGGCGAGGTCGGCGGTGGCTCCGACGAGCGCTTTGAGGCGCGTGACCTCGTCCCTGGCCTGCTCGCGCTCGGCCGCGGCGCCTTCGAGCTCGTCGCAGCGCGCCTGAGCCGTCGCGAGAGCCTCCGCAGCCGCCAGCCGCCGCGCCTCGCACATGCGCAGGGCCTCACGCCGCTCCTGGGCTGCCGTGCGCGTCGTTGCGACCTGCGCGTGGGCTGCGGCCACTGTGGTCGCCTGCTCGGCCGCCTGCAGCTCCGTGCGCCTGGCCGTGACCATGTCGGCGCGCTTCTCGAGGGTTGCCGCGGTCTGCTCGGCCGCCGCCAGCTCCGCGAGGTGCGCCTCGGCATCTCTGCCGGCCCGCAGGCGCGCCTGCGCATCGTCGCGCGCCTGCTCGGCCACGGCCGCGTGTCCGCCGGCCTCGTCGGCCTCCAGGGCTTGCCGGGCGCGGCGTTCGCTGAGGTCGTCGACGGACTCGGCCTCGGCCTGGCGGAGCGCCTCGTCGCGCTTGTCGCGCAGCGTCCGCGCCTGGTCACTGAGTCCCTTGGCCTTGCGCTTGAGCTCGGCTTCGAGAGCTGCATAGTGCCCGGTGTCGAACAGCGCGCGGAGGATCTGCTCGCGCTCCTTGGAGTCTGACTCGAGCAGCTTCTGGAAGCGGCCCTGGGGTAGCATGACCACCTGGCGGAACTGCTCGGAGCGGAAGCCCAGCAGCTCCTCCGCCTTGGCGCTGACCTTGGTCCAGCCGGTCTCGAGAGGCGCTCCGTTCTCCTCCGGCCCCTGTGCGCCCTCCCGCAGCCGCCAGATGCGCGCCGTCTGGCCGTGTGCGGTGGTGCCCTCTCCGCGCTGCTTCGGGCGCTCCTGCTCCGGCTCGCGCGCGACGCGGTAGAGCCTCTGTCCCAGGGCGAAGTCGAACTCCACTCGCGTGAGCAGCTGGGGGTCGGCGTGGTCGCTGCGCATGGACGCCCCCGAGCGCCCGCCCTCGTTCTCGGGGCCTCCACTGGTGACGCCGTACAGGGCGAACGACATGGCGTCGAGCACGGTGGTCTTGCCCGAGCCGGTAGGACCGGTGATGAGGAAGAAGCTCTTGCCGCGCAGCTCTGCGAAGTCGAGGACCTGCACGCCGGCGTAGGGGCCGAACGCCTGCATGACGACGCGGAGCGGCCTCATGCGGGCGCCTCCCGCCGCCGGCGCTCGAGCTCGTCGACGACGCCGGCGAGCGCGCCGCGCCGGGCATCTCCCAGCTCGCCGTCGGTGACGTAGGAGAAGAACGCCTCGAACAGCTCGACGTCGGTGACCGACCCGGGGCGCGGGCGCTCGCCGGCGCCGGCGCCGGAGTGTGCGTAGGCAGGCCGCTCGATGGCCAGCACGTTGGGGTACGCTGCGCGCAGGCGGCCGATGGGGTCGAAGAGCGCGCCGTCGTCGAGGAGCACCCCGAGGACGTAGTCGCCGCTGTGAGGGTCGCGCGGCCCGCGCTCGAGCAGTTCCGCCAGCGTGCCCTCGACGCGGCGCACGTCGCGGAGGGGGAGAGGGCGACCTCCTCGACCGCTACGGCCGCCCTGCCGGCTTGTCCGGCCTCTGCCGGTGCGCTGCCGGGGGGGCCGATCTCGACGACGCTCACCGACTTGGTGTGCGCGCTCTCGGCGAAGGAATACTTGAGCAGCGACCCTGCGTAGCGGACCGTGGCGACCCCGCAGGTCTGCGGCCGGTGGAGGTGGCCGAGCGCGACGTAGTCGAAGCCGGCGAGCACGGAGACGGGCACCTGCTGCGCGCCGCCGACGCTGAGCGGGCGCTCGCTCTCGCTCTCGAGACCGCCGGCGACGAAGGCGTGCGCCACGAGCACGTGACGCTCGTCCGGGTCCGCGGCCGCCAGAGCCCGGCGGACGCCCGCGGCCGTGACCGCCTGCTGGTCGTGGATGTCGGCGGCGCCGTACGCGGCGCGCGCGACGGCGGGGTCGGCGAACGGCAGCGCGCTGACGCGCACCGGGCCGTGCTCGTCGGTGAGCACGATGGGCGAGGCCGCCTGCGACAGCTCGCCGACGAGGTGCAGGCCGCGCTCCCTGAGGAGCGCGGAGCCGAAACCGACGCGCACGGCGCTGTCGTGGTTGCCGGCGATGGCGACGACGGGCACGCCGAGGCCGTCGACGATCTCGGTGAGCACGTGGTCGAGCAGGTCCACCGCCTCCGTGGGCGGAACGGCGCGGTCGTACAGGTCGCCGGCGACGATGACGGCGGCCGGCCTCACCTCTCGCGCCAGCTCGACAAGCTGCTCGAGCACATGGGCCTGGTCCTCTGTGAGGTGCTGGTTGTGGAACAGGCGGCCGAGGTGCCAGTCGGCGGTGTGGATGAGCCTCATGGCGCGGACCCTACCACAGCGCCCGGACGTCGCCCGGCGGCCTCCGGGCGACCTGCGCGAGCGTCCCCGGACCACCGGGCGGCCCAGCCGCCGGCGGCGGGATACAATGGCCCGAGTGCGTACCTTCCGCCTCTCCAAGTCACGCATGAACGCCGGGCTGCAGTGCGGCAAACGCCTGTGGCTCGCCGTGCACCGCCCGGAGCTCGAGGCCTACAGCGGCGACGCCAGGCGCCGTTTCACGGCCGGGCACGGCGTCGGCGAGGTCGCCCGGGAGCTCTACCCGGGCGGCGTGCTCGTCGGCGAGGGCGTGCCGCTCAGCCAGGCGCTGCGCGAGACCGACGAGGCGCTCGCGCAGCCGGGCGACGTGACGCTCTACGAGGCCACGTTCCGTCACAAGGGCGTGCTGATCCGCGCCGACGTGCTCGAGCGGCGCGGCGGCCGCTGCCGCATGATCGAGGTCAAGTCGGCCACGCGACTCAAGGAGTACCACCTGCAGGACATCGCCATCCAGGGCTGGGTGGCGGAGGGCGCCGGAGTGCCGCTCGACGGGCTCAGCGTGGCGGTCATCGACACCGGGTACGTGTATCCCGGCGGCGCCGACTACCGCGGCCTGCTGCGCGAGATCCCGGTCGCCGACCAGGCGCGGCCGCTCATGGCCCACATCCCCGGCTGGGTGCGCGGCTTCAACGAGCTCCTCGGCGGGCCGCTGCCGGCCAGGCGCACCGGCCCTCAGTGCCGGCGCCCGTTCGAGTGTCCGTTCGTGGAGTTCTGCGAGGGCCAGGAGGGCAAGGTGCGCTGCGCGCCGGACGAGGAGCGCGACGCCGAAGGCTCGTGCGCGCTCCCTCCGGACCCGGCGTTGGGCCGTCTCGACCCCGCCGCTACGGCGTTCCTCGCCACGCTGCCGTACCCCCGCTATTACCTGGACTTCGAGACGGTGCAGTTCGCCGTCCCGGTGTGGGCGGGAACGAGTCCGTTCCAGCAGGTCGTCTTCCAGTGGTCGTGCCACGTGGAGGAGCGGCCCGGCGAGGTGGATCACCGCGAGTTCCTCGACACCAGCGGCGAGACGCCGGTGCGCCGGGCGGCGGAGGCGTTGCTGGAGGCGCTCGGCGACCGCGGCCCCATCTTCGTGTATCACGACTTCGAGAAGTGGCGGATCATGGAGATGGCGCGCATGCTCCCGGACCTCGCGCCGGCGCTCGACGCCGTCGCCGGCCGGCTGGTCGACCTCCTCAGGCTCACGCGCGACCACTACGAGCACCCCGCGCTCGGCGGCTCGTACTCACTCAAGACGGTGCTGCCCACCGTGGACGCGGAGCTCGACCACGCGCTGCTCGAGGAGGTCCAGGACGGGCTCTCGGCGCAGGCCGCGTACCACGAGGCGACCGATCCCGGCACGCCGGCTGAGCGCAGGGACGTGCTGCGGCGCTCCCTGCTCGAGTACTGCGCCCTCGACACACTGGCGCTGGTGCGCGTCGCCCATCGCTTCGCGGCGGGGGACGCGACCTGACCCGCATCGACCGCACCCGGACCTCAGCCGGCGACAGTCCGGCGAGGGTGGAAGGAGATTGACCGTATGAAGGTGGTGGCGTTCAACGGGAGCGCGCGCAAGGACGGCAACACGGCCGTCCTGGTGCGCCGCGTGTTCGCGGAGCTCGAGGCGGAGGGTATCGAGACCGAGCTCGTGCAGCTGTACAACAAGGGCTTCCGCGGCTGCACCGCCTGCCTCAAGTGCGCCGAGACCCTGGACAGCACCTGCCCGGGGCTGCCGGACGACGGCATGAACGCCTGCATCGCGAGGATGGTGGAGGCGGACGGCATCATCATCGCCTCGCCGACCTACTACGCGAACTGCACGGCGACGACCCAGGCGCTGCTCGAGCGTGCCGGATACGCCACGCGCAAGAGCGGGAACCCCCTGGCGCGCAAGGTGGGCGCCGCCGTGGTCGCCGTCAGGCGCGGCGGCGCGATCCACGCGTTCGACAGCATCAACCACTGGTTCCAGATCAACGAGATGCTCGTGGTCGGGTCGAGCTACTGGAACCTGGGCATCGGCCTCGCCAAGGGCGACGTCGAGAACGACGAAGAGGGCATCGAGACGATGGCGGCGCTCGGCCGCAACATGGCCTGGGCGCTCAAGAAGCTCAACGCCTGAACCTGCGGGTAGCCGTCCGCCCGCCGCGAGAGCGCTCCGCGCTTCGGCGGGCCGGATTCGGGGCACTCTCTCCGGCGAGATGAAGTGAGCGTCCGTACGCGCGAAAGGTTGGGCGGAGTGAAGGTCGTGGCGTTCGACGGCAGCAAGGAGCCGAGAGGGCCGGTCGGCGTGCGCGTCTCGCGGCTCGTCGAGCGACTCGAGGCCGCGGGAGTCGAGGCGGAGCTTGTGCGCCTCGAGCGGGTCCGCGAGACCGGCTGCTACATGTGTGGCCAGTGCGGCCACCGGACGGCCAGGATCGGCTGCGACCGGCCGTCGGAGAACGGACACCGTCGCGCGGTCCGCAAGCTGAAGGCCGCCGATGCCGTCGTCATCGCCACGCCCGCCTACGGCACGAACAGCAGCCCCGCCACGCAGGAGGTGCTGATCCGCCTGGAGCACGATCGCCGGGAGAAGGGCGACGAGCGCCTCGCGGGCAAGCCGGCGGTCGTCGTGTCCGGACCGCGGAGCAGTGGCACCGACGCCGTGCTCGCCGATGTCCGCCGGCGGCTCGAGACGCACGGCGCCAGAGTGGTGGCGGTGCTGGTGGCCGGCGGGCCGGGTGAGGACGCCGGCGCCGGCGTCGACGAGACCGTGGACGCGCTCCTGGCGGCTCTCTCGCAGCCGGTCGTCTGACGGCCGCCGGCTTCGGCGCAGCGCGCACGCCTCCGCGGCGCACTGCGTACGTACCGGGGCCCGGAGGCCTTCACGACCCCCGGGCCCTCGACACGCGACCCTCGTCCGCGAGCGACTGCAGCGGCTACGTCTTCCCGTGCTTGATCTCGCCGATCCGGGTCGCGGGGTGGTGCATCGTCTTGGTCTCAGTTGCTGCTCTTGGGCAGGTACGGGATGAGCCAGTCGATGAACGCGCGCTCGTTGCGGGTCTGCATGAAGAAGGTGCCGGGGCCGGTCAGGGTGGCCACGAACCCCTCGCCGGAGAAGAACAGCGATTTGTAGCCGCCGACCTTCTGGATCTGGATGGGCATGGCCTCGTGCCAGGCGACGAGGTGGCCACTGTCCACCACGTACTGCTGGCCGGCCTGCAGGTCCACACGCCGCAGCGCGCCGTACGTGGCGAAGATCACCTTGCCGCTGCCGGCGCACTTGACGACGAAGAACGACGAGGCGCCGAACGCCCCCTTGAGGCCGCCCCACTTGGTGTCGAGGTCGATGCCCATCTCGCAGGCGACGAAGCCGTCACGGTGGTAGAGCCAGCTGTCGCCCTGCTGGTCGATGTACGACATGTCGCCGGGGAGCGGGTGGGAGAGGATGAGCTCGCCGCCGCCGGCCGGCGCCGTGAACGTGTTCATGAAGAACGACTCGCCGGAGAGTGACCTCTTGAGCCCCTTGAGGATGCCGCCCTGGGTGGAGGTCTCGATCTGGGTGCCGGCGGTCATGCTGAGCATCGCGCCGCCCTCGCAGCGGACCGTCTCGCCGGCCGTGAGCCGGGTCACGGCCACGGTGAACGCAGGACCGTTCTGGAACTCGACTTCCATGTGTATCCTCCTCGGGTGATCGCCGCGGCGTCGGTGGCCGCACCGCGTTCATCGGCCACAGTACCCGCGCGCCTTGAGCGCCAGACACGTTCGCCCCGGCTGCGCCGGTCCCTGCGCGCGGCGCGCTTTGCCCCCGCGCGCCGGAGTGGCATACTCACACCTTGGCGCGCGCACGCGCGGGCGCCCGTCCGGCACACACGACGACGGAGGCACACGTGGGCGCGTTCTTCAAAGGTCTCTTCCAGACCCTGGCGTTCATGGTCGTGGTCATCGCCGTCCTCTTCGGTATCTTCACGCTGGTCAGCTACCTGGCCGGGCCGGTCGGCGGCTGACGCCGCCCCGCGGCCCTGCCGCCGGCGCCGCACGAAAGGGAGTCGCTTGGCCCGCTACGTCGAACGCAACCGGTACGACTGGTTCAGCACGATCTGGAAGCTCGCGATCTTCGTCGGCATCATCCTGCTGGCGATCCTCGTGGTGTATCCGTGGAAGGGCTTCTGGCCCATGTTCATCCTCATCCTCGCGGGGCTGTGGATGTACATCAGTCTGGTCTCGCGCACCTCGGGCTACCTGTGCGCCAAGTGCGGCAAGGCGTTCCAGGTGCCGACCACAGTGAACTTCTTCACCCAGTCGGCGGTCGGCAAGAACCCCGACGGCACGTACTACAGCTACAAGAAGCTCACGTGCCCGCACTGCGGCCAGATGAGCAAGGCGCGAGTCGTCAAGCGCGTCGGTGCAAAGCAGGCCCAGGGCAGCGGCAGGCTGCTCAAGTAGCGGCCGCCCCGGCCCCGGGGCACAGGCTCAGGGCATGACAGGCTCGGCCGTGAGACGCCGGAGGTGGTGCTGCACCACGGCGGAGAGCTCGTCCGGCGCCGCCTCCACCACTTCCATGTCCGGCAGACTGGCGAGGAAGTCCTTGCGGTAGCTCTTCTGCGTGAGCCGGTGGTCCAGCACCACGATCACGCCGGCGTCGGTCTCCGTGCGGATGAGCCGGCCGAACCCCTGCCGGAACTTGAGCACCGCCTCCGGCAGGTAGAAGCGCTCGAACCAGCGCTCGCCCGCCTCCTCGCAGGCCCTCTGGCGGGCGCGGAACAGCGGGTCCAGCCGCGGGAACGGCAGCTTGGCGATCACGAGGCAGGTGAGCGCGTCGCCGGGGAAGTCCTGGCCGGTCCACAACGTGTCCACCCCCAGCAGGATGGTCTCGGGGTGCTGGCGGAACTCCTCGGCGAGGCTGGCGGCGCTGCCGTGCAGGCCCTGGGCGAGGACCAGGACGCGGTCGTCCTCCACGTGCTCGCCCACCGCCGCGGCCACCCGGTGCATGTCGCGCTTGTTGGTGAAGAGGGCCAGCGTGCGGCCGCCGGTGACCTCGGCGATGCTCTTGAGGCGCTCTCCCTGCCGGGCGGCGAGCTCGTCCGGGCGCCAGGCGCCGCCGGGGTCGTGCTCGAGCACCAGCACCGCCTGGCGGCGGTAGTCGAACGGCGAGGGGAACACGCGCTCGCGCGCGTCGACGTCGCCGGTGAGCCCGGTCATCTCGCGGAAGTACGCGAACGAGCCGGCGACGCTGAGCGTGGCGCTGGTGAGCACGGCGCTGCGCAGCCGCTCCCAGAGGATCTCGCGGATGCCGCCCGCCGGGGTGATCGGTGAGCGGGTGAGCGCCCAGCGCGGCGCGCCCGGCCCGCTCCGCGTCGCGCTCTCCAGCTCCGCCCAGGCGACGGTGTCGGGACCACCCCCGTCGGGCACGTCGCCGAGGAGCTCGGCGGTCACGGCTGCGTCGTCCGAGAGCGCCACGAGCGCGGCGTGCTCGCGGTGGTCCTCCGGCAGCGCCTCGGCGCCGGCGGCGGCAGCCGTGGCGAGCTTGGCCAGACTCTCGGCGAGCAGACCCGCGCTCACCTGGAACCGGTCGTGCTCGGGCAGGTCCCGCAGTCCGGCGGTGAGCCACACGGTGGTGGTGTACTCACCGGCCTGGCCGCCGCTCTCGCCGTCCCGGCCGCCTCGTGCGGCCGCCGCGGCCAGTGCGGCTACGGAGTCGCCGAGGGCGCGGCTGAGGCCGGGGGCCTCGGCGGCCGCACGCTCGCAGGCGTCGGCGGCCGCGGCCAGCGCCCGGCCGTCCTCCTGCGGCAGCTTGCCCATGGCTGCCCGCAGGCGCTGCGGCAGCGGGCGCTGGCGGTGCCGCCCGCGCAGGTCCCCGAGGAGCTGGTCCAGTCCCGCTGCGTCGACCCGGTCGCTGAACGCCTCGGTCGCCTCGTGGTACAGCAGGTGCGCCTCGTCGATCACCACGTCGTCGAACGCCGGCAGGGTGTCGCGCCCCGAGAGCAGCAGGGCGTGGTTGACGCAGACGAGGTGCGCCGCCTCGGCGCGGCTGCGCGCGAGCCGCCAGTGGCAGCTCCTCCGCACCGGGCAGTAGCGCCCCAGGCAGGTGGCACGTGACGACCTGACCTCGTGCGCGAGGTCGGCCAGGGCGGGGAGCACCTGGGTCGCCCGGTACGGGAGCGCCGAGAGGTCCACGTCGCCACGGCGGGCGCGGCCGGCGAGGTAGGCGAGCGCCAGCGTGCGCTCGGGGTCGGGGAGGCTCTCGCCCTGGGCGGCGACCGCCTCGTCGAGGCGGCGCCGGCAGAGGTAGTTCTCGCGGCCCATGAGGAGCGCCCAGCGCCAGCCGGGCGGCAACGACTCGGCGACGAGCGGCAACTCGGCGCGCGCCAGCTGCCGCTGCAGCGCCTTGGTCTTCGTGCTCACGAGGATGCGGCGGCCGGCCGCGGCGCCGGCGAACGCCGCCGGCAGCAGGTAGGCGAGGCTCTTGCCCATGCCCGTGCCGGCCTCGAACACGCCGACGCCGCCGCGCGCGAAGATGTGCGCCGCGGCGTCGGCGAACTCGACCTGCCCGGGGCGCCGGCGGAAGCCGGGCAGGCGCTCCGCCAGCCCCGGAGCCGCTGTCTCGTCGCCGTCGAGCTCGGCGCGCCAGCCCTCGCGGCTCACCGGCAGGACGGCCAGTGGCCCGGGCCCCTCAGGCGGCTCCGCGGCGACCAGGGGAGGAGGCGCCTCGTCGGGTCGTGCCTCGCAGGCATCGAGTGCGGCGAGCGGCGCCCAGGAGACGCTCTCGAGCAGGCGCCGCTCAACATCGGCCAGCCCGGCGGCGCGGCGCGCGAGCCGTGCGAGCACCGCCGCCGTGGCCTCCGCGTCGGGCAGCGCGCGGTGCGCCGGCCAGTCCAGCCCGAGCTCCTCGACGAGCACCGGCAATGCGTGCCGGTCGAGCTCCGGCAGGAGCAGGAGCGCCGCCTCCAGCGTGTCGAACCAGGCGCCGTCCAGCGGCCGCGTGCCGCTGCGTCGCGCGGCCGCCGCGAGCATCTCGCGGTCGAAGCCGGCGTTGTGCCCGACGAGCGTGGCGTCGCCGGCGAACGCGCGCAGCGCCTCGAGCGCCTCCCGGGCGGCGGCGCGCCGATCAGGTCGGCCGGCTCGATGCCGGTGAGGCGGGAGACGAACAGCGGGACCGGCACACCCGGGTCGACCAGTGTGCCGAACCGGTCGACGACCTGGAGGTCCTCGTCCAGGCGCACAGCGCCGATGTCGATGACGTGGTCCGTCCGCGGGTCGAGACCGGTGGTCTCGGTGTCGACGACGACGAAGAGGGGGCGCGTGCGGGGCATGGCCCGAGGATAGCAGAGCGTGCGGCCGCCGCCCGGGGGATGGGAGCCGGCGGTGGGTGACGCTCTGCGGCGGGCTCTCAGCCCACGGCCGCGAGGATGGCGCCGGACGCCATGGTCGCGACGAGCCCGAGCAGCTCCGCCTGGCCGTCGCCGGCGTCGCCGGCGAGCGTGAGCGTGAGGGAGACGGTGTCGTCGCCGCAGGGCGCCGACGCGACGATGACGTGCGCGGCGCCGCTCTTCGCGGACGCCTGGTCGACGGGACTCAGACCGGAGGCGCCCGCGCTCTCGCCGCCGCAACTGGCGACACAGGAGATGGCGCCCAGCGCCCGCGCCGCCACGTCGGCGGCAGCTTGCAGCACGCCGCCGCGGTGAGGCTGCCCGTGCAGCGTCTCGTACCCGGCGGAGATCGTGTCGATGGCGTGGCGGAGCTTGAGCGCGTCCTGGTCGCTGCGCTTGAGCTGCGCGAACACCGTGGCGTTGTGCAGCGCCACGGCCGCCTGTGCCGCGACCGCGTTGGCCAGGCGCATCTCCTGGCGGCTGAACTTGCGCTCGCGCTGGTGGTCGAGGACCTCGATGAGCCCGATGCTCTCGCCCTGGTGGACCATCGGCAGGATGAGCAGGCACTTGTCGCCGTCCCGCCGCATGATCGCCACCTCCGCCGGGTCCGCGTGCGGGTCGCTCACGTTGACGGTGATGCTCTCGTGCTCCTCGATCGCGCGCCGGGCCATCGGGAACTGGCTGAGCGTGTACTTCATGGTGTCGATCTGCCGGTTGCCGCGGTCGTCGTACTCCGCTCGCACCGTGACCGTGCGCGTGGTGGGCTCGTAGTCGGAGACCACACAGAGGTGGGCGTCGAGGAGGGTCGTCATCTGTTTGGCGATCTCGCGCAGGAGGGCTGTGGCGTCGAGCTGGCTGGAGACGGCGATGGCCGTGGCGACGAGGGTCTCCAGCTCGCGCTCGCGGGCGAGCCGCGCGGCGAGGTGGTTGCGGCCGCCGATGAGATGGGCGAGCTCGTCGATGTCCTCCTGCTTGATGCGCCGGTGCCCGCCCGCCGTGCGTGTGCAGGGGAGGAACCCCGATGCCGTCCAGCGGCGGATGGTGTGGGGCGAGACGCCGAGCCGGCGCGCCGCCAGTTGCACGCTCAGATACATGCGCAAACCGTATCGTCCGTGCGGAGTGTCGTCAACTCGTGCGAAGTTCTGAGTGAGCAGCCCTGCGAAGTTCTGGTGCTGCCGTTCTGACGAGAACATGCAGCTCAGAAGTCTGTTTCGGCGACCTGGTGCAGCGGGGAGCATGACGGTTTTGTCGCCGTGATCGCGATCGGCTGAGGAGGAACGTCACCTCCTGGGGGAGGAAGGTGGCGAGGAGCCGGTCGAGGCTTGGCGGGGAGGCGGTGGCCCGCGCCGAGTGTCCTGGAGGACCTCAGCGAGCCGCCATGGCGGCAGTCACCGCGGCGACGAGGTCGAGCAGCTCGACCTGCCCCTCTCCCGGCGGGTGCGCGAGCGTGACGGCGAGCGTGAGGTCGGTCCGCCCGGAGGGGTCCCGGGCGACGACGAGGTTGGCGGTGGCTCCGCGCTGGCTCTCGCCCACGGTGGCGACCCGGCCGGCGCCGAACGCGCCGGCGCTCTCGCCGCCGAGGCTCGCCACGCACGAGATGGCCCCGAACGCCTCGCACACCGCCTGCGCGGCGGTGCTCAGCGCGTCGCTGCGCCGTGCGCCCTCACCGAGCCTGGGGACGTGAGGCGTGAGGGTCACGAGCGCCTCGCGCAGATGGGCGACGTCCTCGTCACTGCGCCGGCGCTCTGCGAACAGCTTCGCGTTCTGGATGGCCACGGCCGCCTGGCCCGCGATGGCCTCGGCGAGGCGCAGCTCCTGCCGCGAGTACTCCCGCGACCGTTTCTGGTCCACGACTTCGAGCAGGCCGAGACTGCGGCCCTGCACCACCAGCGGCACCATGAGCAGGCTGCGGTCGCCCTCGCGGCGCAGCTCCGCGACCTCCGCCGGGTCGGCGTGCGGGTCGTCCACGTTGACCACCGCGGTGGCCTGCTCGCTCAGCACGCGTCGCGTGAGCGGGAAGTCGCGCAGGCGGTAGGGGCTGGCGTCCGGCAGACGCTGGCCGGCGTGGTCGTACTCCGCCAGCGCGCGGACGGCGTCGCTCTCCACGTCGTACTCCGAGACGGCGCAGAAGTGGCAGTCGAGCAGGCTGGTCATGCGCATCGCGATCTCGAGCAGGAGCTCGGTGAGGTCGAGCTTCACCGCCAGTGCGGTGGCGGTGTTGATGAGCACGTCGACCTCGCGCTCTCGCGCGAGCTGGGCGGCCAGGTGGTTGCTGCCGCCGATGGCCTTGGCGAGGTCGTCGATGTCGTGCTCGTCGATGCGCCGGTGGCCGCCGGCCGTGCGCGTGCACGGGAGGAACCCGGTCGCCGTCCAGCGGCGGATGGTCACCGGCGAGACGCCGAGGCGCAACGCGGCCTGTTGTACGCTCAGCAGCATGCGCCCGAACTTAGCCGGGGCGACGGGCGAAGTCAACGCGAGCAGGTTTCCTGGGCGGCTCCGCGCAAGTTCTCGTGCGCGCCGGGTCGCGCGTGCCACCGGTTCCACGGGGGCTCTTGTGACGGTTCGTACGCCGTCCGGGGACCGGGCGCGGGCGGCTCGGATAGCATGGAGCCATGTCCGCCCGCGTCCGAGCCTATCTGCACGACCTGTTCTCGTACCCACGTCAGTTCTGGGTGCTCACCGCGGGGATCTTCATCTACGTCGGCGCCGCGGCGCTCGCCTTCCCGTTCGAGGCCATCTACCTGCGCACCGAGCTCGACACGTCGATGACGATGATCGGCGTCGTGTTCGGCCTCGTGCCGTTCGCGGTGATGCCGGTCCAGTTCTGGGGCGGGCAGCTCACCGACAGGCTCGGGCGCCGCGTCATCATCATGCTGTCGGTGCTCGTCGGCGTGGTGTGGTTCGTCGGCTTCGCGTTCGTCACCGAGCTGTGGCAGGTGGCGCTGCTGGTGGCGGTCGAGAGCGCCTTCGGCTGGCCGCTCTTCCAGACGGCGAGCAACGCGATGATCGCCGACCTCCTGCCGGCCGAGCGGCGCCAGACCGGGTTCGGCGTCACCCGCGCGGCGATGAACTTCGGTGTGGTCGTGGGGCCCGTGGCGGCCGGGCAGGCTCTGCGGCTGGGAGTGAGCTACCGCTCGCTGTTCCTCGCCGCGGCCGCCGGCTGCCTGCTCATGGTCGTCATGATGGCGATCTGGATCCGCGAGAGCCGCCCGGCCAGCGCGCTGGAGCGTGTGCGCAACGTAGACCACGAGGGGCGCAGTGGCTACCGCGTGGTGTTCCACGACAAGGTGTTCATCGTCTTCTGCCTCGCGGCTGTGCTGCCGGTGTTCTGCATCGGCAACTTCGGCTCGATCTACGCCGTGTACATCACCGACTTCCTCGGCGTCCCGAGCAGCACGTGGGCCTACCTGCTCACGCTCAACGCCCTCATCGTCGTCGTGGTGCAGATCCCGCTGGTCAACGCGCTGCGCAAGCGCAACCGCATGCTGCAACTGGCGGCGTCGAGCGCGCTGCTGGCCGTGGGCATCGGGGGGTCGGCGTTCGCCGGTCCGGTCTGGTCTCTGGTGGCGTTCATCGCGATCCTCAGCTTGGGGGAGACGCTGCTCTCGCCCGTGGCCTCGGCGGAAGTGGCCGAGCTCGCGCCGGAGGCGGTGCGCGGCCGCTACATGGGCGTGTGGACGGTCGTGTGGAACGGAGGCGCCGCGCTCGGTCCGGCGCTCGGCGGCTGGTCGATCGACACGTTCGGCGGCCCGGAGGCGTTCATGACGCTGCTCGTGGTGGGGCTGGCCGGCGCCGTCTGGTTCCTGGCGCTGGCGCCGGGCTGGAGCCGGCGGCGGGCCCGCAGGACGGCGGAGGCCCGGGCGACCGCGTAGCGGCCGCGCCCGGGCCTCCGTCGCCCGCCGCTCTCAGAGGCCGAGCGCGTCCTGCAGGTCGCGGGCGTGCTCCTCCTCGACGATCAGGATGTCCTCGAGCGCGCGGCGCAGGCCGTACTCCTGCAGCATCTCGGCCTGGGCGATCCGCTCGCGGTAGCGTGCGATCGCGTCCAGCTCGCCCTCCAGGTCCTGCTCCAGCATCGTCTGCGGCTCGGGCGAGGCGAGGGCGCGCTCGACGTCCACGCCCGGCACGCCGCCCATGAAGTCGATCTGGTCGGCGAGCGAGATGGCGTGTGCGTGCTCCTCGTTGGAGTGCACGACCAGCTCGGCCGTGATGGCGTCGTACTGGGCGCCGGTCATGGCGGCGGCGTGCTGCACGTACTGCACCAGCGCCTGGAACTCCTTGGCGAGGTCCTTGTTGAGCTCGTCGATGAGCTCCTCGCGGGTGATGCGGCGCGGCTCCGGACGCGCGATCTCCGCAGCGGTGAGCTTCTTCCTGGGCGCGCGGGCCTTCTTGGCTTGGGTCTTCGCTGCTGGCTTGGCCACGGGCTCTCCTCTCGTGATGGGTCCCGGCGGCCGATGTGCGGGGGCCGCCGCCGCATCAGGGTACCGCAGGGCAACGGCGGGGGGAGGGGCGCCGCCGGCGAGGCCCTGCGGGCCCGGCCGGCGGCGCCCCGCGGCTCACTCGGCCGCGGCGGGCCGCGGCGCGGCCGCGCCGAACTCCTCGTCGTCCTGCGCGTAGGCGCCCTGGGGCCGCAGGCGGTCGAACGCCAGGTACAGCACCGGCACCAGGATCAGCGTCAGGAAGGTGGAGGTGAAGAGGCCGCCGATGACGACCACCGCGAGCGGCGTGCTGAGGAACCCGCCGCCCTCGCCGCCGAAGCCGAGCGCCATGGGCACCAGCGCCAGGATCGTGGCGACGGCGGTCATGAGGATCGGCCGCAGGCGCCGGCGCCCGCCCTCGATCACGGCGGTGCGGGCGTCCATGCCCTTGCGCCGGAACTGCTCCACGAGGTCGAGCAGCACGATGGCGTTGGTCACCACGATGCCGATGAGCATCAGCAGGCCGACCAGGCTCGGCATGCCGAGGCTGGTGCCGGTGATGACCAGGGCGAGCACCGCGCCGACCGCCGCGAACGGGATGCTGACCAGCAGGATCAGCGGGTTCAGCAGGCTGTGGAACGTCGCCACCATGATGATGTACACGAGCAGGATGGCGATGAGCATGGCGATGCCGAGCGTGCGGAACACGTCGTTGGTGGCCTCGGTGGCGCCGCCGAGCTCCCAGCTGGCGCCTTCGGGGAGTTCCACGTCGCTGAGCGCCTCGGTGACCGCGGTGGACGAGGCGCCGATGTTGTTCTCCACGGAGGTCGCCGTCACGCTCGCCGTGCGGGCGCCGTCGACGTGCGTCACCTGCACCGGCGCCTTGACCTCGGCCACCTTGGCGATCGTGTCCAGCGGCACCATGCCGGCGGTGCCGGCCACAGGGATCGCGGCGAGCGCCTTGCTCACTGCTCCGGGCAGCGGCGGCACGGTGATGTCGCCCACCATGACCTGGGCCGGGAGCGTGCCCACAGCGGTCGGCACCGTGCCCAGCGGGTAGCCGTTCAGGATCAGCGTGAGGTACTGGCTGAGCGTGGTCGGCGTCACGCCGGCCGCCGCCGCCTTGGCCTGGTCGACCACGATGGTCGCCGACGGCCGCCCCTCGCTGAGGTTGGAAGTCACGTCGGCGAGGCCCTCGACGGTCTTCATCTCGGCGAGCACGACGTCGTTGGCCTCCTTGAGCACCGCCGGGTCGTCGGCCGCCACGCGCACCTCGAGCAGCGACATGCCGCCACCCATGGAGGCGTCGTCGCCGGTCACGGTGATGGTGCCGGCGTTCTGCAGCGCGGCCACGCCGGCGCGCACCTCCTCCATGATCGCGTCCTTGTCGGCGTCCGGGTCGGTGGTGACCGCGAACGTCGCCAGGTTGGACGAGGCGTTCACACCGCCGCCGGCCCCGAAGAGGCTGCCGGTGCTGCCTCCGGTGACCTGGTAGACCTCGATGCCCTCGATGTCCTTGAGCACCGCCTCGACCTTGTTCGCGGCCGCCATCGTCGCGTCGAGGCTGGTGCCGGCCGGCAGGGTCTGGGTGATGCTCACGGTGTTCTGCCCGGAGCTGTCGAACAGGTTCGTCTTGAGCAGCGGGGAGAGCATCATCGTGCCGGCGAACACGGCGAACGCGGCCACCAGCGTGACGATCTTGTGGTTCAGAGCCCACTTCAACGCCGGCAGGTACGCGTTCTGCAGGTGCGTGAGCTCCTTCTCGTCGCGGTGACCCACCTGGCGCTTGGAGAGCATCCACGTCGCGACGACCGGGACGACCATGAGCGCCACGATGAGGCTCGCCAGCAGGGCGAACGTCACCGTGAGCGCGAACGGCCGGAAGAACTCGGAGGCGAGGCCGCTGACGAATCCGAGCGGGAGGAAGACGGCGACCGTGGTCAGCGTGCTCGCCGTGATCGCCCCCGCCACCTCGCGCGTGCCGGTGAAGGCGGCGGCGCGGATGCTGTCGCCCTCCTGCAGGTGCCGGTGGATGTTCTCGATCACGACGATGGAGTCGTCGATCACGCGGCCGATGGCGATGGTGAGCCCGCCGAGCGTGAGCATGTTGAGGGAGTTGCCGCGGCTCCACAGGATGATCAGCGCGCCGATGATGCTGAGCGGGATGGAGAGACCGGCGATGACGGTGGAGCGCCAGCTGCGCAGGAACGCCCAGATCACGATGACTGGCGAACGCGGCGCCGATGAGGCCCTCGCGCAGCAGGGAGCTGATGCTGTCCTTGACGAAGACGGACTGGTCCACGACCGTGGTGATCGTGGCCTGGCCACCGAGGTCCTTGTCGATCGCGGGGAGTTCCTCCGCGACGGCGTTGGCGATGTCGACGGTGTTGCCGCTGCTCGCCTTGCTGATCGAGATGCCGATGGACGCCTGGCCGTTGGTGCGCGTGACGGCGGTGAGCGGCGCCGGGCCGATCGCGACGTCGGCGACGTCGCCGAGTCTGACCGGCTCGGCGCCGGCGGTCGCCGCCGCAGACGCGGCGGAGGCCGCGGAGGCCGCTGATGCGCCGGCGGTCGATGCGCCGGCCGCGCCGGCCGTCGCGCCCGCCGCGCCGGCGGAGCCCGCCGTCGTCGCGGCCGCGGCCGCGGAGGCCGGCGGCAGGACGAGGTCCTCGATCGCCTTCTCCGTCTGCGCGGAGGCGCTCACCGTGACTGGGTAGACGATGCTGCCGGAGGTCACGGTGCCGGCGCCGGTGGTCACGTTGGCCTGGGTGACCGCCGTGGCGATCTGGGTGGGGTCGACGCCGAGCGCGGCGACCTTCGCCGGGTCGAGCCGGATCTCCAGCTGCATCTGCTGCACCCCGGACAGGGTGACCGCCTGCACACCGTCGATGCCCTGCAGGCGGGGCACCACGCGCGTGCCGAGCAGCGCGGCCAGCTGCTCCGCCGGCAGCTCGGACGAAACCGCCAGCTGGATCACCGGCATGCTGTTGAAGTTGAGGGCCGCGACCGCCGGCGCCTGGGCGGTCGCGGGCAGCATCTGCTGCACGCCCGAGATCGCCTGCTGGACCTCGGCCTCCTTCTCCTGCATGTCGGTGCCGAACTCGTACTCGATCGTGATGATGCTCACGCCGTCGTTGGAGAACGAGTCGAACGCCTTGACGCCGCTGGTGGCCTTGACCGCCTGCTCCAGCGGCGTGGTGATGGTGCGCTCCACGTCCTTGGGCGACGACCCTGGAGCGACGGTGAACACGGTGAGGTACGGGAAGGTGAGGTCGGGGATGAGCTCCTGCTTGAGGCCGGTGATGGCGAAGGCGCCGAACAGCAGCACCGCGAGCACGGCGAGTCCGACGATGGAACGGTTGCGCAGGGCGATCTTCGTCAGCCAGCTCAAGGGGTGCCTCCGTGGTCGGTCGTGTCGGTACGGCGAGGCTGCGTGGCCTGCCCGGCGGCGCGGTGCGCCTGCCAGCGGCTCATCAGGCCCGGCATCTCCGCCGTGATGAAGTCGATGAAGTCGCGCATCTCGTGGAGGAGCGCGTAGTTGGACTGGGTCTGGTCCCTGGCGGCCACAAGCTCCAGGCTGCGGTCGACCAGACGTCCCAGCAGGGTGGCGTGGTCGAGACGCAGCACGTCCTCGAGCTTGCCGCGGATGGTGCGGTAGAAGTCGCCGCGCTGCCCGGGCTCGCTGACGCGCTCGACCGCGCGTGACTGGAGCAGTGAGCGCGCGGCGGTGCTCACCGCCGCCTTGCTCACGCCGAGGCCGTCCGCGATCTCGGTGAGCGACTGCTCCGGCGGGTCGGCGAGCAGGAGCCACGCGAGGACGCGTCCCTCCATGCGGGTGCCGCCCATCTCTTCGAAGAGGAGCCCGTAGTCCTCGACGAGCACGCGCTCCTCGCGCGCCCGTTCACTCTCGTCCACGGCGGCCCTCCCGGTCGATCATGACGTCAGCGACGTAAAGTACACAGTGAACGATGACCGAGCAACCCGGTGCTTCGCGGCGCATCCGTGAGGGCGTGTGAGGAGCGGCGGCGTCAGGCGACGCCGGCGAGGACGGCGAGGCGGTCGGCGACCGCCGTGACCTCGTCGCGCACCGTGAGCGCGTCGAGCCAGCGCGCGGGGATGCCCGACTCGCCGTACACGGCGCCGGCGAGCGCGCCCGTCGCCGCGCCCGCCGCCGTGGCGTCGTTGCCCATGTTGACGGCGATGGTGACGGCGTGCTCGAAGTCGGCGCCGTGCAGCACCGTCCAGAGCGCCGTCTGCAAGGTGTCCAGCACGAAGGAAGAGCTCACGATCTCCTCGACCTCTGCGGCGGGCGTCTCGCGCAGGATCCCGGAGACGCGCTTGTCCCCGTCGTCGAACGTGTGGGCGATCGCCGGGAGCTCCTGCCGCAGTTCGCCGTGGAGGGCCGCGCTGACGAGGTCGTTGAAGGCGGCGCACGACCAGCCGGCGAGCCGGTCGAAGTGGGTGAGCGTGGACTCGCGCAGCGACACCTGGTGCCTGGTCTCCGCGTCGCTCCAGTAGAGGAGGCCCACCGGAGCGCAACGGATGAGACTGCCGTTGCCGGCGGTGGGCCCGCCGAGGATCTCGAAGGCCCGCCGGGACGCGACGTCCCAGTGTGTGCCGGAGCGATAGCTGATGAGGGCGGCCCTCACGGTGAGGCTCACGTGCGCCGGCTGGCCCTCCAGCCAGTCGCCGAGCCGGGCCATGATGTCCTCGGGCTCGAACCCGCCGTTCTCGGCCAGACTCCGGGCGAGGCAGAGCATCATCTGGGTGGCGTCGGTGATCTCGCCGGGCGCGAGGTCGTACACGCCGCCGCCGGTCATCTCCGTGATGACCCCGTACTTCTCCACCACCTGCTCGGCGGTGAGGAACTCGGCCGGCATGCCCAGCGCCTCGCCGGCCGCGAGCCCCAGCAGGGTGCCGCGGAAGCGGTCGCGGAGGACGGACGTGTCGGGGTGCGGGCTCACGAGAGCAGGTCCCGCGCCAGCCGCTCGAAGAACAGGCTCTGGTAGACGACGTCCTCGACGAGGATGCGCTCGTCGGGCTGGTGGTCGCGGCCGCCGGCCATGGCGTGGAAGCTCTCCGCCACGTAGGGGCCGAACCCGTAGGCCACGCAGTCCGGGAACGCCTCGCGCAGGTAGCGCGAGTCGGTGAAGCTCCCCGACGTCATCGGCGCGAGCACGGCGTCGGGGACGTCGCGGCGCAGCACGCGAGCGATGCTCTCGGCCAGCGCGGAGTCGGGAGGCGATGCGTTCGGCGTCGTCACGTCCACCCACTCGAGCTCCCAGTCGATCCCCAGCGGGTCGAGCACGCTCGCGACGAAGCCCGTGACGTCGTCGTGCGTCATCCCGGGGAGGATGCGGCAGTCGATGCAGGCCTCGGCACGCGTGGGGATGACGTTGACCGCCTTGCCGGCCGCGAGCATGGTCGGCGTGATGGTGGCGCCGAAGAGCGGCTCGACGAGGCCGGCCACCACGGGGTCGAGCGCGCGCAGCTCCGCTCCGGCGGCGCGCGCCGTCGCCGGGTCCTTGAGTCGCGCGGCGAGCGCGGCGTCCGGCACCAGGACGTCGATGAACGCCGCCGTCGTGCCCGAGACGATGGCCGGCGGGTCGGCCAGGCCGAGCGCCGCCACGGCGCGGGCCAGGTCGATGACGGCGCTGCGCTCCTTCTCGGGCACGGACCCGTGGCCGCCGCGGCCCCGGGTGCGGATGCGGAACTGGGCGAACGCCTTCTCCCCGACGGCGAGCAGAAAGACCTTCTTGCCGCCGACCGGGAGCCACAGGCCGCCCATGCCCTCGTTGATGGAGAAGTCGGCGCGCAGCGCGTCCGGGCGGTGCTCGCTCAGCCACTTGACGCCGCAGAACTCGCCGTCCTCCTCATCCGCCGTGGCCGCGTACTTGACCGTGCCGGCGAAGGGAGCGCCCGCGCGCCTGAGGCGGACGAGGGCGACCGCCTCGGCGGCCACCTGGTTCTTCATGTCCACGGCGCCGAGGCCCCAGACGTAGCCGTCCTTGACGACGCCGCCGAAGGGAGGCACGCTCCACTCGGCCTCGTCCGCCGGCACCACGTCGAGGTGACCCATCATCGTGAGCGTCCTGCCCGGCTCGCGTCCGTCCAGCCGGGCGAACACGCTCTGCCGCTCGGGCAGCTCGCCGTCGAGCTCGCTCTCGATGCCGTTCTCGGCCAGGTACGCCTGCAGCACCAGCGCGGCCTCGGTCTCGTTGCCGTTGGTCGTGTCGACGCGCAGCAGCGCGGTGAACAGCTGGAGGACCTCGTCCTCGAGCTCCTGCCACTCACGCTCGTCCAGACCGTAGCGGATCACGGCCACCTTCCTCGGGGGATGAAGCGACGCACTGCAGCGTCATGATAGCCGTCTGTACTTGACCTCGCGAGTCCCGTAGGCTCGCGTTCAGGCGTACTACGAGCGTGCAGGAGGGGACGATGAAGATCGCCGTCGTGGGTGCGGGCGCCATGGGCCGCTGGGCAGTCAAGGAGCTGGGGCTGAGCCCCGACGTCGACCAGGTCGTCGTCGGCGACTACGACGAGGCGCAGGCCCGCGAGGTCGCCGCCGCCTTCGGCGGCGGCAAGGCCGCGGGCCGCTTCGTCGACGCGCGCGACCAGCGGAGTGTGCAGGAAGCCATCACCGGCTGCGACGCGCTGGTCAACGCGACGCAGCACTTCTGGAACATCACCGTGATGCACGCCGCCGCGGCCGCCCGCGTGCACTACACCGACATGGGCGGCCTGTTCCACGTCACCAAGCAGCAGGTCGAGCTGCACGAGGAGTTCCGCAAGGCCGGGGTCACCGCCGTCATCGCCATGGGCGGCGCTCCCGGCGTCACCAACATCCTGGCCAGGTACGGGGCCGAGCGGCTGGACGTCGTCGAGGAGGCGCACGCCCTGTGCGGCAACGTCGACGACACCGACTGGAGCCGGTACGAGGGCTGGGTGGTGCCCTACTCGCTCGAGACGCTGTGCGACGAGTTCAGCGTGGTCGCGCCCGAGTTCGTCGACGGCCACTGGGTGACGGACATCACCGGCGGGGAGGGGTGCGAGGACCTCGACTTCGGCGAGCCCGCGGGACCGCTCGAGGCGCACTACACGATCCACTCCGAGCCCTTCACCTTCTGGCACACGTGGAAGGACCAGGGCCTCCGCAGCGCCACGTTCAAGCTCTCGCTGCCGGCCGAGTTCACCGGGCAGATGCGCTTTCTCAACACCATCGGCATGACGCGCACCGACGAGGTCGAGGTCAAGGGCGCGCACGTGCGGCCGCGCGACGTGCTCCTCAAGGTCGTGAGCGAGATCCCGCGGCCCACAGATGTGGTCCTCGACGACGTGGACTACCTGCTCGGCGTCGTCCGGGGGCTCAAGGACGGGCGCCGGGTGGAGTGGCGCGTGCGCGCCGTGGTCCCGGCCCACAAGGAGTACGGCGCCGGCGGCGGGGACGTGGACACGGGCATCCCGCCGGCGATCGTCGCGCGCATGCTCGCGCGCGGAGAGATCGCCGGCCCCGGCGTCTTCGTGCCCGAGCAGGTCGTGCCGTGCGAGCGCTTCTTCGAGGAGTTCTCGCGCTGGGGCGTCACGGTCGACGCCCAGATGCGCGAGCTGCTGGCGTCTCCGGCCTGATCAGCCGAGCTCGAGCTGCGTCTGGGGCGGCTGCCGCTCCACGCCCAGGAGGTGCGCCATGCGGCGCGCGTTCTGCATGCCCCAGTCCTCGTAGTTGTTGTTGAAGAGGACGTGGACGGCGCGCGCCTGCGCCGCGAGCTCGCGCACCCTGGGCGTCCACTCCTCGAGCTCCGCGTCGCTGTAGAGGTACTTGAAGCGATCGGATGCCGCGCCGGTCCGACTCTCCCACGTCTCCCCGTTACGGCCGTGCAGGCGCACCACGGCGAGCGGCGCGGTGGCCGCGCTCAGCGGCGGGGAGCTGTTGGGGAACCCCTGCGGCTCGTCGACGGCCACGTAGGCGAGTCCGGCCTCCTCGAGCAAGGCGAGCGTCTTCGCGGCGGAGTCGCCGTCCAGCCAGCCGCCGCCGCGGAACTCCACCGCCAGCGGCCAGCCGGGGAGTCGCTCGGGCAGCGAGCGCAGGTAGTCGCGGTTCTCGCGGGAGCGGATGAACCAGGGCGGGAACTGGAAGAGCACCGCGCCGAGCCTGCCGGACTCCGCCAGCGGCGCGAGCGCCTCGCGGTGCAGCTGCCAGACGAGCTCCATCTCGCACTCGCCGACGTCCCGCGCGTACACGGAACGCTTGCCGCGCAGCTCGTCCGGCAGACGGTTGCGCAGCCAGTCCGGCAGCCGGTCTGGAGCCGCCGCGTGGTGCGTGAGCCACGCGAACGCTTTGACGTTGAAGGTGAAGTGCGCCGGCGTGCGCGCCACCCACAGCTCGCTGTTGCGCTGCGACGGCGGGGCGTAGTAGGTGGCGTCGACCTCGACGATGTCGAACTGCTCCGCGTAGTAGCGCAACCGGGCCTCGGCGCTGGTCACGCCCGGCGGGTAGAAGCGGCCGCACGAGATGAGCGAGGGGTCGGTCCAGGAGCAGCTGCCGACCAGGATGCGTGCGGCCACCGGTGCCTCCTGCCTGAGATGGTTGCGCGGTCCAGCAACGTTGTACCACCGTTGTGGCCCGGCCTATACTCCGGACGACGACTCAGTCGGCGCCACGGTCTTTGCAGACCACGGCCTCGGGCTCGACGGAGGCATCCTGAAGGGGGCGCCGCGGATGGGCGGGTACTTCTCGCGAAGGCCCGCCCATCGTCATGACCGCCCCCTCGTCAGGCTCGATTGACCGCCCCGCCCGAGTCGGCCTATACTCTCAGTCCCTCAGTGTCGGAATGGCGGAATTGGTAGACGCGCTAGGTTGAGGGCCTAGTGAGGGTATAACCTCATGGGGGTTCAAGTCCCCCTTCCGACACCACCTTCTCCCTCCGTGCCTACAGGCCGCGCCAGAGCGCGAGTCCGGTGACCTCGTCGTACCCCCGCTCCAGCGGCTCGCCGACGAGCTCCTGCAGGACGAGCTCGCAGGCGAAGACCAGGCAGCCCGGCGCGACGTGGCCGCCCACGCAGGCCCCGTCGTGGCCGGCCAGCGTGGCGTGCGCGTGCACGAAGGTCGAGCCGTCCTTGCGTGTGACGTTGCCGAGCAGGCCCACCAGCTCCACCGGCGCGTCCACGGCGAACTCGCCGTACTCGTGCGCCGCCTGGTCGTAGAAGGCGAGGCGGGCGGTCGTGAGCGCGCCGATCGCACGCAGTTCCGCCGCCTGCATCCCGTGCGCGTCGGCGACCGCGCCGATCTCCTCGAGCAGGTCGCCGCCATGCGGCAGCCTGGCCACGACGCGCCTGCCCCTGCCGTACTCCCGTGCTCCCATCGGTGCCTCCTCGCGCCGCCTCGGCCGGCGGGGCGCCGACCCTCCTCGCGAGTCTACAACCCCACCCCCTGGACCCCGTCCGCCGCCGCATCCGCCGCAGTCCGCCCGGAACACGCCGCCGGCCGCCCGCCGGGCCGTGTACGCGGCGGGCGCGGAGGGTATCAGCGTTACGACCCTGATGAAGACCGTAGGAGACTGCGGAGGCACGCGATGAGCGAGACACGCAAACCGGCGCGACCGGCGCATGGCGACGCACGCCGGTGGCAGACGGAGTTCGACGAGCTCGAACTGCGCATGGACGCCCTCCGCCAGGCGTTCACCGAGGCGATCAGGTCGTTCGAGATGACCGAGGAGACCGTGGAGCGCATCCACGCCCGGTTCGACGACCTCGGCGAGCAGGTGCATGCGATGCACTGCACGTACCCGTTCGGCGGCTGGCCGGGGCAGGAGGACTGCCGCTTCGAGCCGCCGGTGCCGTACGAGAGCGAAGCGCGGCGGGCGAAGGACTGACCACCTGTGGAGCGTCCCGACCGCCGAGTCAAGACCGAGCTGCGTGACGACGTCTGCGTCTTCCGCTGCGGCGGTGTGGCCGGCGATCGCCTGGCCGAGGACCTGCCCGCCGAGGTGGGGCGCTGCCTCGACTCGGGCATCTCGGCCGCGGTCGTGGACCTCGACCCGTGGTCGCCTCTGGACGACAGCGGGCTGACGGCGCTGCGCGGGGCGGCGCGGGAGTTCGAGCGCGCGGGTGCGGCGCTGGTCGTGGCCGTCGAGGAGCCGGAGGCGCGTGCGGAGCTGGCGGGAGCCGGCCTCATGCGCGCCGTGCCGCCGGCGCCCGGCCCGCCGGAGGGCGACGCCGCCGCCCCGGTGAGCGCGGACGAGCATCCGCGCTGGGAGCACGAGTTCACGTTCCCCGCCACGACGCGGCAGCTGCGCGCCGCGCGCCGCAGGGTCGCGGCGTTCGCCGAGGTCGCGGGGCTGGACGACGCCGGCCTCTTCGAGCTCAACGTGGCCGTCGCCGAGGCGCTCGCGAACGCGGTGGTGCACGGCTCGCCGCACGGGGCGGACGACGACGTGCACGTGCGGTTCTTCTGCTATGAGGACGAGGTCGCCGTGGAGGTGGTGGACGGCGGCGACGGGCTGGAGGCCACGCCGATCTGTGCACCTCCGGCTGCCGCGACGAGCGGGCGGGGCATCCACTTCATGCGCGCGCTGACGGACGCGGTGCACTACACCTGCGGCCCGCTGGGAACGCGCGTGCTGCTGGTCAAGCAGCGGCCCTGAGGAAGGTGGCGGTCCGGGCTTCAGACCGCCGGTGGGCGCGATCCTCCGCTGCGAGCGGGGGCGAGAGGCGGGGCGGGTGACGGGCAGGGACGGGGCTGACGCACGTGGATCCGGCGAGACCGGCGGCGGACCGCAGGGCCGTTCGAAGGCGCGCGGCCGCGGCCTGCTGGTCCCGGCGCTCGTCTTCCTGGCTCTGGCGGCATCCGTCGCCGTCGCGGGGTGGGCCATCTTCGCCCGCCAGGCGGCGGACATGCGCGACGAGAGCGCGTCCTCCCTCCAGGCCGTGCACAAGCTCCAGAGCAGCCAGATCGCGCTCTGGTTCCAGGATGAGCGGAGCGACACGCGTCTGCTGGCCACGGCTCCAGGCCTGGTCGAGCCGCTGGAGCGTTACATGAAGGGGCCGGCCGGTCCTGTCCCGGCACGACTGCGGGCCGAGTTCGAGTTCTACCGGCGCGGGCACGGCATCGCCGCCGTCAGCGTGATCGGCGGCGACGGGCGGCTCGTCCTCCGGTCGCCGTCTGCCGGGCGGGGGGGTCATGCGCACGCGCCGACGCCGCGAGAGGTGAAGGTGGCCGGGGAGGCGCTGCGCAGCGGCGACGTCGCCTTCTCCGGCGCGTACCTCGAGGCAGACGGCTCCGTGGCGATGGACTTCGCGGCGCCGCTGGGAGGTCCGACGCGGCCGGCGCCGGTCTCGGCCGGCGCCGTCGTCGTCCACCTCGACGCGGCGGAGACGCTGTTCCCGATGCTGGAGTCCTGGCCGGCCTCGATGCGGACGGGTGAGAGCGTGGTCGCCGCGGTGGTGGGCGACAGGATCGTCACCGTCAATCCGTTGCCGGTGGGGCGGCGAAGCGCACTCTCCATCTCGCGATCCTCTTCGGCCGCCGACCTGCCGGCCGCCATGGCGGTGCGTGGCCGCAGCGGCGTCGTGGAAGGCGTGGATTACCGCGGCGAGCCTGTGCTGGCCGCCGTCGGCGGGATCGCGGAGACGCCGTGGTACCTGGTGGCCAAGCAGGACCTGGCGGTGATCGACGAGCCCATCGTGGACCGCGCCTGGGCGACGCTCGCGTGGGTCGCCGGCCTCATCCTGCTCGCCGGCGTGGTGCTGCTCCTGTACTGGCGCGTCCGTGAGACGCGCACGCTGCGGCGTCTGGTGGCGCTCGAGAGCGACCGGAGCCGCGCCCGGACGCACTACGCGGCGCTGATGCGCGAGGCCAAGGAGATCGTGGTCGTGCACCGCCCGGATGCGACGATCGTGGAGGCGAACGACTGGGCGCTGCAGACCTACGGGTACTCCCGCGAGGAGCTCATCGGCAGGTCGACGGAAGTCTTCATCGCGCCAGACCACGTCGTGCCCGCGGACGAGGCCGTGCGCCTGCTTGCAGAGGAGGGTGGCCACCGCACCTTCGAGAGCGTCCATCGCCGGCGCGACGGGGTGGAGTTCCCGGTGGAGGTAGGGCAAAGCATCATCGAGGTCGACGGCGAGGAGCTCGTCCTCGAGGTCATCAGGGACGTCGGCGAGCGCAAGGCCGCCGAGGTGGCACTGCGCGACAGCGAGGCGCGGTACAGGACGCTGTTCGAGAACGCGCTCAGCGGGTTCGCGCTGCTGGAGGTCGTCTTCGACGAGGACGGCGAGCCGGTCGACTTCGTCACGCTCGCCGTCAGCCCTGCGTTCGAGGCGCAGACAGGACTGCGGGCCGAGGACGTCGTGGGGCGGCCCGTGAGTCAGGCGGTGCCCGGGATCCTGGAGACAGACATCGTCGAGCGCGGCAGGCGCGTGGCGCTCACGGGCACGGCGGAACGCGGCGAGAGCTACATCCCTGCCCTGGGCCGGCATCTGGACATCCAGTACGCGTGTCCCCAGAGAGGGCAGTTCGCGGCCATCCTCCTGGATGTGACCGAGCGGCACGAGGCCGAGGAGAAGCTGCAGCGCCTCACGCAGCGTCTGGAGGCCACGGTCCTGGCATCGCCGCTGGCGATCGTGGCGGTCGGCGGGGACCGCGAGGTCGTCTTGTGGAACCCTGCCGCCGCCGCCATCTTCGGCTGGTCCGCCCGTGAGGTGATCGGGCGGCCGCTGCCCATCATCCCGCCCGACCTCGAGGCTCAGACCGAAGCGCTGCTGCGGCGGCTCCTGGCCGGCGAGCAGTTCGCCGGCCACGACCTGCAGTGCGTGCGCAGGGACGGGGAGCGTATCCACACGAGCGTCTCACTCGCGCTCATGCGCGGGGTGGAGGGGGAGCCGGACAGCGCCCTGATGATCTTCGAGGACGTCACGGAGCGCCGCGCCAACGTGGTGCGGCTCGCCCGTCTGACGCGGTTGTATCAGGTACTGAGCGCGGTCACGGAGGTCATCCCGGAGGAGCGCGATCCGGACCGCCTGTTCGAGAAGGTGTGCGGCATCGTCGTGGCGCAGGGAGGCTTCCGCCGCGCCTGGGTGGGGCGCAAGCGCCGCAACGGCCTCGTGCAGGTGGTGGCGTCGGCCGGTGCGGAGGACGCGCCCGGTTCCGACGGCGAGGAGGCGCGCGCGCTGATGGACAGGCTCGGCTACGTGGGAGTGGCCCTCGCCCAGGGACGCAGCGACACGGTGCAGGACATCGCCACCGACCCACGCACGGCCGCCATGGCCGGGGAGGCCGCCGCGCTGGGTGTCCGCTCGGCGGCCGCGGTGCCGGTGTTCATCGACGGCCGACACGAGACCGTGCTCGCGATCCACTCGAGCGAGCCCGGGCGGTTCGATGCCGAGGAGCTCGCCCTGCTCGAGCGGCTCGCCGCCGACGTCGGCTTCGCCGTGCAGGCCGGCGGCGAGGAGGCCGCCCGGCGCAAGGCCGAGCGCCGGCTCGAGGCGCTCAACCGGAGCCTCGAGCGCCGGGTGCGCGAGCGCACCGACGCGCTCGAGGGCGCCAACGCCGAGCTGGAGGCGTTCAGCTACTCCGTCTCGCACGACCTGCGCGCGCCCCTGCGCTCTCTCGACGGGTTCAGCCTCGCCCTGCTGGAGGACTACGGCGAGGTGCTCGACGGAGACGCGGCGGACTACCTCAGGCGCATCCGCGCCGCCTCCCAGCGCATGGCCCGGCTCATCGACGACCTGCTCATGCTCTCGCGGGTCACGCGCCGCGACATGACGCTCGGGGAGGTGGACCTCACGGCCCTCGCGCGCACGATCGGCGCGGAGCTCGCCGTCGACGAGCCCGAGCGGAAGGTCACCCTCGCCGTCGCGGAGAACATGTGGGCGAGCGGCGACGCGCAACTGCTCGACGTCGCCTTGCGCAACCTGCTCGGCAACGCCTGGAAGTTCACGTCACGCACGCCGGACGCACGGGTCACGGTGGGCGTGGAGGAGCGTGGGGGGGAGCGCGTGTACTACGTGCGCGACAACGGCGCCGGGTTCGACGCGGCGTATGCGGACAAGCTGTTCGCGCCGTTCCAGCGTCTGCATCGGCGAGGACGAGTTCCCGGGCACGGGCATCGGGCCTGGCCACCGTGCAGCGGATCGTCCGCCGGCACGGCGGGCGCGTGTGGGCCGAGGGAGCAACGGGTACAGGAGCGACGGTGTGGTTCACGCTCGGTCCCCGGGGGGAGGGTGCATGAAGGAGCAGCGGCTCATCCTGCTCGTCGAAGACAACGACGACGACGTCGAGCTGACGCTGCGCGCCCTGCGCCGCAACCGCGTCGCCAACCGCGTGGACGTGGTCCGCGACGGGGCCGAGGCGCTCGAGTACCTGTTCGGCACGCGGCAGCTACGCCGGGCGCGACGCGCGCGACACCCCCAACCTCGTGCTCCTCGACCTCAAGCTGCCCAAGGTCGGCGGGCTCGAGGTCCTCGAGCGGCTGCGCGCCGATCCGCGCACACGGCGGCTGCCGGTGGTCATCCTCACCTCGTCCAACGTGGAGAGCGACCTGGCGCGCGAGCTACGACCTCGGCGCCAACAGCTACATCCGCAAGCCGGTGGACTTCACGCAGTTCATGGAGGCCGTCAACCAGCTGGGCCTGTACTGGCTGGTGCTGAACGAGGCCCCGCCGTACGGCGAGCGCCTGACGGCCCCGCCGCGGCGGGGAGCCGGTCGCCGCCGTGACGTAGAATCGCGCCATGTCCGACCCGCAGCTCCACGACCGCCTCTTCCTGCTCGACGGCAGCAGCCTCGCCTTCCGCGCGTTCTTCGCGCTGCCCGAGTCCATCACCACCCAGGCCGGGCAGCCCACCAACGCGCTGTTCGGCCTCAGCCAGATGCTGCTCAAGCTCGTCTCCGAGTACCGGCCCGGCGTGCATCGTGTGCGCCTGGGACGCGCGCGAGAAGACCTTCCGCGACGAGCTCTACGACCAGTACAAGGCGCAGCGGCCGCACATGCCCGAGGCGCTCTCGGCCGCAGTGGGCGCTCCTGCCGGAGCTCATGGAGGGGTTCGGCGTCGTCAACCTCGTCAAGCCGGGCTACGAGGCCGACGACATCCTCGGCACGCTCGCCGAGGAGGCCAAGCGGCAGGGCATCGCGCTCGATCGTCGTCACCGGCGACCGCGACGCCATGCAGCTCGTCGACGACGACATCTGGGTGATGAGCACCGGCCGCGGCGTCACCGACGTCAAGATCTACACGCCGGCCGCCGTGCTCGAGCGCTTCGGCGTCACGCCGGCGCAGATCCCCGACTACATCGGCCTCAAGGGCGACACCTCGGACAACATCCCCGGCGTGCCCGGCATCGGCGAGAAGACGGCGGCGCAGCTGCTGCAGCAGTTCGGCACCATCGACGAGCTGTACCGAGCGGCTCGACGAGGTCAAGTCGCGACAAGCGGCGCGCGCTGCTCGCGGAGCACGAGGACGCCGCGCGCCTCTCGCTGCAGCTGGCGACCATGGTCTGCGACGTGCCGCTCGAGCACGACCTCGTCGAGCTGGTCACCACGCTGCGGCTACCGCCTGCCGGTCGAGCAGGTCGACGCCGTCTTCGAGCGCTTCGAGTTCCGCAACCTGCGGCGGCGCCTGCGCGAGATCGCCGGCGCCGCGGCCGGCGCGCCGGCGGCGCCGGCGCCGGCCGGCGTCAGCGGCGCGCTGGTGCGGCTCGCGCCGGAGCCGGACGTCGGGCCGGTGGCGGCCGCTGCTCGAGAAGGGCGGAGGCCGCGCTCGCCTTCGAGCCGCGCGGCGACGGCGGACGGCCTCGTCGTGGCCGCGCACGCCGGCGGCGAGGCCGTGCCTGGTGGCGCCGGCCGACGCGGTCCGGGCCGGCTCGCTCTGGCTGCTGGCGGGCGCACGCCGTGGTGCACGACGCCAAGGCGCAGCCCGGGTTCGTGCACGCGCCGGCGGGGCCGGCCTTCGACACCGCCGTGGCCGCCTACCTGCTCGCGCCGGAGCGGCCGGAGAAGGAGCGCGGCCTGTTCGCGCTCGCCGGCGCCGAGGACGGCGCCCAGCTCGTCGAGGGGCCGGCGGCCGAGGCCGCCGCGGCCACGCGCGCCGCCCTCACGTGGCGCGTGGCCGAGGCCCAGCGGCCGCGCCTCGTCGAGCTCGGCCTCGAGCGGCTGTTCCGCGAGGTCGAGCTGCCGCTCGTGCGCGTGCTCGCGCAGATGGAGGCCGCCGGCGTCAAGATGGACCCGTACCGGCTCGGCGAGATCACGGCGCGCGTGCGCGACCGCATCGACGAGGTGGCGCGACGAGGTCTACGCGGCTCGCCGGCGGCCCGTTCACCATCGGCTCGCCGCAGCAGCTGGCCGACGTGCTGTTCAACCGCCTCGGCCTCGAGGCCGGCCGCAAGGGCAAGACGGGCTACTCCACCGACGCCCGCGTGCTGCGCGGCCTGCGCGACCAGCACCCGATCGTGCCCGCGGTCGAGGAGTGGCGGGAGCTCACCAAGCTGCTCAACACGTACCTCGAGCCGCTCCCGGCCCGCCTCGACCCGGTCACCGGCCGGCTCCACACCACCTTCAACCAGCTGGTGGCCGCCACCGGCCGGCTCTCGAGCTCCAGCCCCAACCTGCAGAACATCCCCGTGCGCACCGACCTGGGGCAGGAGATCCGCGCCTGCTTCGTCGCCGAGGAGGGCCACAAGCTCCTGGTCGCCGACTACTCGCAGATCGAGCTGCGGCTCATGGCGTCGCTCTCGCAGGAGCCGGCGCTGCTCGAGGCGTACCACCGCGGCGAGGACGTGCACCGCGTCACCGCCGCGGCCGTCGCCGGCATCCCCGTCGAGGAGGTCACCAAGAGGCAGCGCGAGCGCGCCAAGGCGACCAACTTCGGCATCATGTACGGCCTCTCGGCGTTCGGGCTCTCGGAGCAGGTCGACATCCCGCGGGACGAGGCCCAGGCGTTCATCGACGCGTACTTCGCCAAGTACCCCAGGGTCAAGGAGTTCCGCGAGCGCGTCATCGCGCAGGCCGCGCAGGACGGCTACGTGACCACCCTGTTCGGCCGCCGCCGCGCCGTGCCGGAGCTGCGCTCGTCCAACTTCCGCGACCGCTCGCTGGGCGAGCGGCTCGCCGTCAACACCATCCTGCAGGGCACGGCCGCCGACATCATCAAGGTCGCGATGGTCGCCGTGAGCCGCGAGCTCGAGCGCCGCGGCCTGGCGCTCGCGGCTGGTGCTGCAGGTGCACGACGAGCTCGTCCTGGAGTGCCCGGACGACGAGCTCGACGCGTGCGCGCCGCTGCTGCGCGACGCCATGTGCGGCGCCCTCGAGCTGGACCCGCCGCTCGAGGTCGACATCGGGCGCCGGCGACGACTGGGTGGCGGCCAAGGCCTGACGGCCGCGCCGCCGGCCGCGCCTCCGCGCCGCCAGGCTCGCTCGACCGCTCCGGTGCTATACTCCGCTGGTTTCGGCCCGCTGCGGTCCGCGGGCCTTTCCCATCTGTAAACGACGGACCGCATACGTGACCGGGAGGCTACGACACCACATGGCAGACAAACCCATCGACCCACAGATCGCGGCAGCGAACGACCCCAGGATCGTCGAGGGCAGCGAGGGCTACCTCATCGAGGTCGACGGCGAGATCGTCCCCAACTACGACATCACGCTGACCATCTTCAGCGAGGGCGACATCGTCACCGGCAAGGTGGTGCGCATCGACAAGGACGAGGTCCTCGTCGACATCGGCTACAAGTCCGAGGGCGTCATCCCGGTCAACGAGCTGAGCATCCGCAAGAACGTCAACACCTCCGAGGAGGTCGCTCTCGACGAAGAGATCGACGCCCTCGTCATGACCAAGGAAGACGCCGACGGGCGCCTCATCCTCAGCAAGAAGCGCGCCAAGTTCGAGAAGGCGTGGAAGCGCATCGAAGGCGCCTTCGAGAGCGGCGAGCCGGTCACCGGCACCGTCATCGAGGTCGTCAAGGGCGGCCTCATCCTCGACCTCGGCGTGCGCGGGTTCCTGCCGGCCTCGCTGGTCGACATCCGCCGCGTGCAGGACCTCCAGGAGTACGTGGGCCAGGAGCTCAACTGCCGCGTCATCGAGATGAACCGCAACCGCAACAACGTGGTCCTCAGCCGCCGCGCCGTCCTCGAGGAGGAGCGCAAGGAGGTCCGCCAGCAGATCATCGACGAGCTCAACGTGGGCGACATCGTCGAGGGCACCATCAGCAACATCGTCGACTTCGGCGCGTTCGTCGACCTCGACGGCATCGACGGCCTCATCCACATCAGCGAGCTCAGCTGGACGCACATCAACCACCCGTCCGAGGTGCTGCAGGTCAACCAGAAGGTCAAGGTCAAGGTGCTCGACATCGACCGCGACCGCCAGCGCATCAGCCTCGGCCTCAAGCAGACGCAGGAAGACCCGTGGCAGAAGATCGTCGCCCGGCACAAGGTCGGCGACGTCGTCGAGGGTCGCGTCACCAAGATCGTCGCCTTCGGCGCCTTCGTCGAGATCTACGAGGGCATCGAGGGTCTCGTGCACATCAGCGAGCTGGCCAACCGCCACGTCGAGCGTCCGGACGAGGTCGTCAGCGTGGGCCAGCAGGTCAGCGTCAAGATCATCGAGGTCGACTCCGAGCGCCGTCGCCTCAGCCTCAGCATCAAGCGCGTGGACGGCGACAACGTCAAGCCGCTGCGCCCGCTCGAGCCTGAGGTCGACGACGAGGCCGAAGAGGCCGAGGAGGAGGTCGAGGAGATCGTCGAGGCCGTCGAGACCATCGAGGAGGCCGAGGAGATCCTCGAGGCCGAGGCCGAGGTCGAGGTGGCCGCGGCCATCGTCGAGGAGGAGCTCGCCGCCGCCGAGACGCCCGAGGAGGTCGAGCAGGCCATCGAGGACGCCATCGTCGTGGCCGTCGCCGCCGAGGTCGTCGAAGAGGCCGCCGAGGAGTTCGTGGCGGAGCACGAGCCCGAGCTCGGCCTGAGCGACGACGTCTTCCCGGCCGGCGCGGCCGCGGACGACGAGGCCGCCGAGGAGACCACCGAGGCCTGACGCCTGCGGACGGGGGCGGCGAGGACGAGGGGTCGTCCTCGCCGCCCCCGGCCTGCGTCAGGACGCGAAGCCATGAGCGCATCAGCGAACGCACATCCCGCGCCTCGGCCTGACCGGCGGCATCGGCTCCGGCAAGTCCACCGCGCTCGCCTACCTGCACGAGCTCGGCGCCGCGACCATCTCGAGCGACGACATCGTCCACGGCCTGTACTCGACCGCCGAGGTCGTCGACCGCATCCGCGAGCGCTTCGGCGACGCGGTGGTGCGACGGGGCCGGCGGCATCAGCCGGCCGGCGCTCGCCGGCATCGTCTTCTCGCGACGAGGCCGAGCTGCGCTGGCTCGAGGACCTGCTGCACCCGTTCGTGCGCGACGCCGTCGCCGACTGGGTCGAGCGGCAGCAGAAGGCGCGGCCGCGGCCGGCGCTCATCGTCGTCGAGGTCCCGCTGCTGTTCGAGACGGGGTTCGAGCAGCGGTTCGACCACATCATGCTCATCACGGCGCCGGACGACGTGCGTCGCAAGCGCGTGGCGGCCAAGCTCACCGACAGTGAGTTCCGCCGCCGCCGCGCCCAGCAGATGCCGGAGGAGGAGAAGGTCGCGGCGCAGCGACTTCGTGTACGCCAACTCGGGGTCGCGCAAGGAGCTCAGGGAGTTCGTGGGGCAGACGGTGGCGAGCATCCTCGCCGGAGACGACCGGCCGTGGGGGACGGCGCCGCAAGAGCCGTCCCGTGAGGCGCCTGCGTCGTCGGCCTCGTCGTGCTGGCCTTCGGTGTCGCCGGCCGTGGCCGGCGCGGCCACTGGGTGGCGCCGCTGTTCGCCAGCGCGAGCGGCCCGTCGTGGGTACACCCAGCACCGTCTATCCCGCTGCGAGCACGCCGGCGCCATCCGCGCCGGCGCCGCCCGCTACGACCTCGACCCGGCGCTCGTGGCCGCCGTCATCTACGCCGAGAGCAAGTTCGACGAGTACGCGCTCTCGTCGCAGGGCGCGGTCGGCCTCATGCAGATCCTGCCGGAGACCGCCGAGCAGATCGCCGACGAGTCCGGCGGCGTGACGTTCACGACCGAGGACCTCGAGGACCCGCGGATCAACGTGCGCTACGGCTCCTACTACCTCCGCCAGGCGCTCGACGTCTACGACGGCGACGTGCGCGCCGCCGTGGCCTCGTACAACGCCGGCATGGGCGCCGTGAGCGAGTGGGTGGCCGCGGCGCGCGCCGACGGGCACGAGCTGCGCCTCGCGCGACATCCCGTACCCCGAGACGCGAGCCTACGTGGAGAAGGTCCTCGAGGCGCGCCGGGTCTACCGGGAGGAGTACGGCGACCGCCTGGGCGGCGCCCGGGCAGCGCTGACGGGCTCGGAGCCGCCCCGACGGCGTCGCGCCCTTGCGAACGTGTGTTCGTATTGGTAGCATCGAGGGTGCATGACCGAGTTCACGATCAAGGCCGACTACGGCCTCACCGGCGACCAGCCCGAGGCGGTCGACGCCCTCAGCGAGGGCGTGCGTCCGCGGCGACCGCTACCAGACGCTGCTCGGCGTCACCGGCTCGGGCAAGACGTTCACCATGGCCAACGTCATCCAGCGGGTGCAAGAAGCCCACGCTGGTCATCGCCCACAACAAGACGCTGGCCGCCCAGCTCTGCAACGAGTTCCGCGAGTTCCTGCCGGACAACGCGGTGGAGTACTTCGTCAGCTACTACGACTACTACCAGCCGGAGGCCTACGTCGCGGCGCAGGACCTCTACATCGAGAAGGACTCGTCCATCAACGACGAGATCGACCGCCTGCGCCACGCGGCCACCACGTCGCTCTTCCTGCGCCGGGACGTCGTCATCGTCGCCAGCGTCAGCTGCATCTACGGCCTGGGCTCGCCCGAGGAGTACCTCGAGAAGATGGTGCTCCTGCAGGTCGGCCAGACGGTGGAGCGCGACGAGATGCTGCGCAAGCTCGTCGACATCCAGTACGCGCGCAACGACTTCGAGCCCGCGCGCGGCAAGTTCCGCGTGCGCGGCGACTCCGTGGAGATCTGGCCCGCCTCCCAGGACACCGCCATCCGCGTGCAGCTCTGGGGCGACGAGGTCGAGCAGCTCGTGAGCTTCGACCCCGTCGGCGGCGAGGTCATCGAGAAGCCGGAGCACGTGGCCATCTATCCGGCCACGCACTTCGTCACCAACGACCCGGCCATCGAGCGCTCGCTCGTCGAGATCCGCCGCGAGATGGAGGAGCGCTGCGCCTGGTTCGAGGAGAACGGCAAGGTCCTCGAGGCGCACCGCCTGCGGCAGCGCACGCAGTACGACATGGAGATGCTGCGCGAGATGGGCTACTGCAGCGGCATCGAGAACTACTCGCGCATCCTGCTCGGCAAGGAGCCCGGCGCCACGCCCAACTGCCTGCTCGACTACTTCCCCGACGACTTCCTCTGCTTCGTCGACGAGTCGCACATGTCGCTGCCGCAGATCCGCGCCATGTCGCGAGGGCGACAAGTCGCGCAAGCAGCAGCTGGTCGACTACGGATTCCGCCTGCCCAGCGCGCTCGACAACCGGCCGCTGCGCTTCGACGAGTTCCTCGAGAAGGTGCCGCAGCTCGTGTTCGTGAGCGCCACGCCCGGCCAGTTCGAGCTGGCCAACAGCGTCAACGTCGCCGAGCAGATCATCCGGCCCACCGGGCTCATCGACCCCGAGGTGAGGTGCGGCCCACCGAGGGGCAGATCGACGACCTCATGAACGAGATCCGCCGGCGCGTGGACAAGGACCAGCGCGTGCTCGTCACCACGCTCACCAAGCGCATGTCCGAGGACCTCACCGACTACCTCGTCGAGAACGGCTTCAAGGTGCGCTACCTGCACAGCGAGGTCGACACGCTGGAGCGCATCCAGATCGTGCGCGACCTGCGCCTGGGCGAGTTCGACGTGCTCGTCGGCATCAACCTCCTGCGCGAGGGGCTCGACCTGCCCGAGGTCACGCTGGTCGCCATCCTCGACGCCGACAAGGAGGGGTTCCTGCGCGGCCAGACCAGCCTCATCCAGACCATCGGCCGCGCGGCGCGCAACGTCGACGGCACGGTCATCATGTACGCCGACAAGATGACGGCGGCGATGGAGGTGGCGATCGGCGAGACCGACCGCCGCCGCGCCCGGCAGACCGCGTACAACGAGGAGCACGGCATCACGCCGATGAGCGTCGTCAAGGGCGTCAGCGACATCTCCACGATGCTCAGCGACGCGGCGGCGGTGCCCACCAAGGGCCGCCGCGCCGCCAAGTCCGTGGCCAAGAAGGTCGCCATGCCGCGCGCAGGACCTCGAGAAGCTGCTCGCGAGCCTCGAGGCCGAGATGTTCGAGGCGGCGGACCAGCTCAAGTTCGAGTACGCCGCCAAGCTGCGCGACGAGATCAAGGAGCTCAGCAAGGAGCTCACCCGGAGAGGAGAAGCAGTTGGCTGACGCCATGCACCTGCAGCGGCTGATCGCCCAGGCCGAGGACTTCGGCGCGAGCCGCGCGGCCCCGCTGCCGGCGGCCGCGGTGGTCGTCGACGAGCGCGTCAACCTCAAGTGCCGCGTGCCGCTGTGCTCGGGCTACGGCCACAACCTCATGTGCCCGCCCAGCGTGATGGCGGCCACCGAGACGCGCGACGTGCTGCGCAAGTACGACGACGCCCTGGTGGTGCAGCTCGACATCCCGCTCACCCAGGACTGCGTGGACGAGCAGCTGGACGGCAAGACGTACGCCGAGGCGCGGTCGGACGCCGACCAGATCGACGGGCTGCGCGAGAGCCAGAACGCGTTCGCGCACCTCATGACCGACCTGGAGCGCGCCGCGTTCAAGCTGGGCTACCGGTACGCGGCCGCCTTCTCGGGCGGGGAGTGCGTGCTCTGCGACGAGTGTGTCGGCCAGGCGTCGGGCGAGCAGTGCCGGCACCCGTTCGAGGCGCGCCCGTCCATGGAGGCCGTGGGCATCGACGTCGTCGCCACGGCCGAGGCGGCCGGCCTCAGCGTCGAGCTGCCGGCCGAGGAGCACCCCTCCTGGACGGGCCTCCTGCTGATCGACTGAACCCCGCCGCCCGGGGCCGGCGGCCGGCTGAGGTGCTGGGGTTCGACGCGCGGCGCCGGTCGCGGGTATGCTGTGCCGCGACAGGGCGGCGCCGACGGGGACCGGTCGCATGGAACTTTCCATCCTGATCATCGAGGACAACCCCGACGACCTCGAGCTCATCCTGCGCAGCCTGCGTCGCGCCGGGATCGATCTGCGATGGCGCCGCGTGGACTCCGAGCAGACACTGCGGGAGGCGCTCGCCGACCAGGACTGGGGGGTCGCGCTCGTCGACTTCAACCTGCCGGCCTTCAGCGGCCCTGGCGCGCTTGAGATCCTCGCCGCGGAGGCTCCGGACCTGCCGGCCATCACCGTGTCCGGAGCGATCAGCGAGGAGACGGCGGTGGCCACGCTCACCGCCGGAGCGGTCGACTACGTGCTCAAGGACAACCTCACTCGTCTGCCACCGGCCGTGCGGCGCGCCCTGGAGGGAGCCGACCTGCGCCGCCGCCAGCGTGCTGCGGACGAGCTCGCGCGGCAGAGCCAGTTCGCCGTGGAGCACTCGTCACAGGCCGTCGTGTACGTGGACGAGGCCGGGACGGTCCTGTACATGAACCGCGTCGCCGAGCAGATCGCGGGCGCCTCGCGCGAGGAGCTGGTCGGCCGGCAGATCTGGGGCTGGTCGCCGCTCGTCGACGAGGAGTCGTGGCCGGCGCTGTGGCGTGGGGCCGCCGACGGCCCCTTGCCGGACATCGAGGCGCCGGTGGTGACTCCCGACGGACGCCGGCTCGTGGTGTCCGTCGCGCTCGATCGCCTGGAGCGCGACGAGGGCGACTTCATGATCGTGTATGTCCGGGACATCACCCTCCAGCGTGAGAACGAGGAGCGCGCCCGCGAGACCGAAGCACGGTACGGGCGGCTCACCGACAACCTGGCCGACATCATCTTCCGGTACGAGCTCGAGCCCGAGCGCCGGCTGACGTACATCAATCCCGCCGTCGAGAGGATTACCGGCTACGCGCCGGAGGAATGCTACGCGGACCCGATGCTCATGCTCACCATGGCGCACCCCGAGGACGCGCACCTGATGGCCGCCGCGCTCGAGACCCGCGAGATCCCCACCGCCCCCCTCGTGATGCGCTGGATCGGCAAGGACGGCACCGTCCGCTGGATGGAGAGCCGGCTCGTGCCCATCAGCGACGGCGGCGGGAGGCTCACGGCCGTCGAGGGAGTCACCAGGGACATCACCGCCGAGCGTGAGGCGACCACGCGCCTGGCGCACTCGCGGGACCTCCTCCATCACGTGGTCTCTCACGCCCGCAGCGCTATCGCCATCCACGACCGCGACATGCGCTACATCTACGTGAGCGAGACGTACCTGCGCGACTACGGGATCGCGGAGACGGACGTGATCGGCCAGAACCACTACGACGTCTTCCCCGACCTCCCCGAGAAGTGGCGCGAGGTGCACAGGCAGGCGCTCGCCGGCAAGGTGAGCTCCGCCGACAGGGACTCGTACGTGCGTGCCGACGGGACCGTCCTCTGGACGCGGTGGGAGTGTCGCCCGTGGTACGAGGCGGACGGCTCCGTCGGCGGCATCATCGTGTACACCGAGGTGATCACCGACGAGGTGCTGGCCGAGCAGGCCCTGCGTACCAGCGAGGCCCATCTGCGTACCCTCGTCGACACGCTGCCGGACCTCGTGTGGCTCAAGGACCCCGAGGGCGTGTACCTCTCGTGCAACCGGCGCTTCGAGTCAGTTCTTCGGGGCGCCGGTCGAGGAGATCGCTGGGGAGGACCGACCATGACTTCGTCGACGAGGCGGCCGCGGACTCCTTCCGGGCGCGCGATCTGGCCGCCATGGACGCCGATGGCCCGACGGTGAGCGAGGAGGAGGTCGTCTTCGCCGGCGACGGCCACCGCGAGGTCCTGGAGACGATCACGACGCCGGTGGTCGACGCGGGTGGCGGTGTGGTGGGAGTCCTGGGGGTCGGCCGGGACATCACGGAGCGCAAGCGCACGGAGCAGGAGCTCGTCCGCGAGCAACGACCTGCTGACGCAACCTGGCCCGTCTGGTGCCCGGCGTCATCTACCAGTACCGTCTGTAGCCGGACGGCAGCTCCGCCTTCCCCTACGCGAGCCCCGGGATGAACGACATCTACGAGGTCACGCCGGAGGAGGTGCAGGGAGGACGCGACCCCGGTGTTCGGGCAGCTCCACCCGGACGACTACGACCAGGTGGTCGAGCGGATCGAGCACTCGGCGCGCACGCTCGAGACCTTCTACTGCGAGTTCCGCGTGGTCCTGCCGCGACAAGGTCTGCGCTGGCGCTGGTCGCAGGCGCACCCTGAGCGCACGGCGGACGGCGGCACACTCTGGCACGGGATCATCTCGGACATCACCGAGCGCAAGCTCGCGGACGAGGAGATCCACAGGCAGGCCGACGAGCTCAAGCGCACGCTCTCGGGGGCGGTGCTCGCGATGAGCCAGGTGGTGGAGAGCCGCGATCCGTACACCGCCGGGCACGAGGCCGCGTGACGGAGCTCGCGGTGGCGGTCGGCGCCGAGCTCGGGCTGGAGAGTGAGGAGCTCGAGGGTCTGCGGCTGGCCGGCATGCTGCACGACCTGGGCAAGATCGCCGTCCCCGCGGAGATCCTCTCCAAGCCGGGGAGGCTCAACCGCCGCGAGTTCAGCCTCATCCAGCAGCACCCCCAGGCGGGCTACGACATCATTGTCGCCATCGACTTCAGTCAGCCCGTCGCGCTCACTGTGCTGCAGCACCACGAGCGACTCGACGGCGGCGGATATCCGCAGGGCCTCGCCGGCGACGCCATCCTGCCGCAGGCGCGGATCCTCGCCGTGGCCGACGTGGTGGAGGCGATGGCTTCGCACCGGCCGTACCGCCCGTCGCTCGGGCTCGGCCCGGCGCTCGAGGAGATCCGCGGCGGTGCGGGCGTGAGGTACGACCCGGACGTGGCGGCCGCGTGTCTGCGGGTCTTCGGCGACGGGTTCGCGTTCTCCGGCTGAGCTCGGCCGCGGGACCACTCGGCGTGTTGCGAACATACGTTCGTTTTGATACCCTGCGGCCCGGGAACGAGCATCACGGCCGCGGCGGACGCAGCCCCGCGGTCATCGCCGCTATCCTAGAGGGACCATGACATCCGACCTCATCATCACCGGCGCGCGCGAGCACAACCTCAAGGACATCAGTCTCGCGCTGCCGCGCGACAGGTTCATCGTCATCACCGGCCTCAGCGGGTCGGGCAAGTCGTCACTCGCCTTCGACACCATCTACGCCGAGGGCCAGCGCCGCTACGTGGAGAGTCTCTCGGCTTACGCGCGCCAGTTCCTCGGCCAGATGGACAAGCCGGATGTGGACAGCATCGAAGGTCTCTCGCCGGCCATCTCCATCGACCAGAAGACCACATCGCGCAACCCGCGGTCCACGGTCGGCACGGTGACCGAGATCTACGACTATCTGCGCCTGCTGTACGCTCGCGTCGGCCACCCGCATTGCCCCACGTGCGGGCGGCCCATCTCCGGACAGAGCGTGCAGCAGATCGTCGACCACATCAGCGAGCTCGAGCCGGGCACGCGCTTCAGCGTGGTCGCGCCCGTCGTGCGCGGGCGCAAGGGCGAGTACGGCAAGCTGTTCGAGCAGCTGCGCGCCGACGGCTTCACACGGGTCGAGGTCGACGGCGAGGTGCGGGAGCTCGAGGAGGACATCGACCTCGACAAGAAGTTCAAGCACGACATCGCCGTCATCGTCGACCGGCTGGTGATGAAGGAGGGGCTGAGGCGGCGGCTCACCGACTCCGTCGAGACCGCCGCCGCCCTCGCCGACGGCCTCGTCGACGTCGAGCTCGCCGGCGACGGCGGCAGACTCACCTTCAGTGAGAAGTTCGCCTGCGTCCACTGCGGCATCTCGCTGCCGGAGATAGAGCCGCGCATCTTCAGCTTCAACAACCCGCACGGCGCCTGCCCGGCCTGCCACGGTCTCGGGTTCACGCAGGAGATCGACCCGGGCCTCGTCGTCCCGGACGGGTCGGTCAGCATCGACCAGGGCGCGCTGCTGCCCTACGGCCAGCTCTCGTTCGGCTGGCTCGAGCAGGTGTTCGAGAGCGTCGCCAAGACGTTCGGGGTCGACACGAGCGTGCCGTGGGACGAGATGCCGGAGGACGACAGGAACCTGTTCCTGTACGGCACCGGCAAGGAGCGCATCCCGCTCAGCTACCGCAACTACCAGGGGCGCATGCGTCACTACAACTCGAGCTTCCCCGGTATCGTCAAGCACCTTCAGCGCAGGTACACGGAGACCGAGTCCGAGCAGGTGCGCGACAAGATCGAGGAGTACATGGCCAACGTGCCCTGCCCGGAGTGTCACGGGGCACGGCTCAAGCCCACGAGCCTCGCCGTCACGGTCGGCGAGCGCAACATCCACGACTTCACGCTGCTCAGCGTGCGCGAGGCGCTCGAGTTCCTCGGCGAGCTCTCGCTCACCGACACCGAGCGCCTCATCGGCGGCCGCGTGATCAAGGAGATCGGCGAGCGCCTGAGGTTCCTCAACGACGTGGGCGTCGGGTATCTGAGCCTGCAGCGCGCCTCGGCCACGCTCTCCGGCGGCGAGGCGCAGCGCATCCGCCTGGCCACGCAGATCGGCTCGGCGCTGGTCGGGGTGCTCTACATCCTCGACGAACCCAGCATCGGCCTGCACCAGCGCGACAACCGGCGGCTCATCGACACGCTGCTGCGCCTGCGCGACCTCGGCAACACGGTGCTCGTCGTCGAGCACGACGAAGAGACGATGCGGCTGGCCGACCACCTCGTCGACATGGGTCCCGGCGCTGGAGAGCACGGCGGCCGCGTGGTCGCCCAGGGCACGCCCGCCGAGGTCATGGCCGACCCCGCCTCGCTCACCGGCGACTTCCTCGCCGGCCGGCGCAGCATCCGCCTGCCCGGCCAGCGGCGCATGCCTCTGCAGTGGTTCACCGTGCGCGGGGCGCGCATGCACAACCTGCGGGACATCGACGTCTCGTTCCCTGTCGGCGCCTTCACGTGCGTCACCGGCGTCTCGGGCTCCGGCAAGTCCACGCTCGTCAACGAGATCCTGCACAAGGGCATGGCGGCGCGCCTCAACCGCGGCACCAAGCTGCGCGCCGGCGAGCACGACGGTATCGACGGAGCGCAGCACCTCGACAAGGTCATCGACATCGACCAGTCGCCCATCGGCCGCACGCCGCGCAGCAACCCGGCCACCTACACGGGCGTGTTCGACCACATCCGCCAGCTGTTCGCGCAGACCCCGGAGAGCAAGCTGCGCGGGTACAAGCCCGGCCGCTTCAGCTTCAACGTCAAGGGCGGCCGCTGCGAGACCTGCAAGGGCGACGGCCAGCTCAAGATCGAGATGCACTTCCTGCCCGACGTGTACGTGCCCTGCGAGGTCTGCCACGGCAAGCGCTACAACCGCGACACCCTCGAGGTGCGCTACAAGGGCAAGAACATCGCCGAGGTGCTCGAGATGAGCGTGGAGGAGTCGGTCGACTTCTTCGCCAACGTGCCGCGCATCGCGCAGGCGGCTTCGGGCGCTGGACGAAGTGGGACTGGGCTACGTCAAGCTCGGCCAGCCGGCGACGACGCTGTCGGGCGGCGAGGCGCAGCGCGTCAAGCTCGCCAGCGAACTCAGCAAGGTCGCGACCGGCAAGACGCTCTACATCCTCGACGAGCCCACCACCGGCCTGCACTTCCAGGACATCGACAAGCTGCTCGAGATGCTCCAGCGGCTGGTCGACCAGGGCAACACGGTGGTCGTCATCGAGCACAACCTCGACGTCATCAAGAGCGCCGACTGGGTCGTCGACCTCGGCCCCGAGGGCGGGGACGAGGGCGGCGCGGTGGTGGCGACCGGCACGCCTGAGGAGCTCGCCGGCCTGCCCGACGTCTCGCACACCGGCGAGTACCTGGCGCGGGCGCTCGCGGCCGAGGCCGCGCGCGGGGCCGGCAGTCCGCGGCCGCGGCGCGAGACCCCCGTCTCCTAGTATCTCTTGTCGGAAGGATCACCGTGGAAGTCCTGTCAGCCGTACCCAGCGTGAACGTCACGGAGCACCTCACCGTCCAGCCGCTTGCAGACCTCGCGGGGGCGCGGCAGCTGCGCGCGAACGTGTGGACGCTCGCGCCCGGCGACTGGTCCTGGGGCAGACACGCGCACCGCGAGCAGGAGGAGCTTTACCTGGTCCTTGACGGCCGCCTGCGCGTGGAGGCGGGCGGCGAGACCTTCGAACTGGACACCCGTGAGGCGCTCGTGGTGCCGGCCGGGGTGCCGCACCAGCTCTGGAACGCCGGTGATCTGGACGTGACGTACCTCGCCGCCGCCGCGCCGCCGGCGCCGGGCGACTCTACTCCGGCGTGAGCCGTCCTCAGACGGGCTCGTGCGGGGGTTCCTCGCCGAGCGCGGCGGCCACCGCGCGCTGGAACACCACCTCCTCCGGCGTCACGCCGGTCCAGGTCGCGAAGAGCTGCATCGCCAGCTGGACGAGCATCTCCACCCCGTCCACGACGGAGCAGCCGTGGCCGCGCGCCGTGTGCAGAAACGGGGTGATGCGCGGATTGGTGATCACGTCGACGGCGGTCGCCGCAGGGTCGAGCGTCTCCCAGGCGAGCGGGACCGGCTCGACCGCCGGGGCGCAACCGAGGTGGGTGGCGTTCATGAGGATCTGCGTGCCCTCCGGCACGACGACGTGGCCGTCCCAGAGCTGCCACGTGGTGGGGATGCCGGTGACCCTGTGCACGAGATCCGCCACCTCCCGGCCCTGCTCCTCCCGGCGCGTCACCACAGTGAGGTGTGCTGCGCCGGCCCAGCCCAGTTCCACCGCCATGGCGCGACCGGCGCCGCCGGCGCCGAGCATCGCGACGCGCTTACCGGCGACCGGCGTCACCTTGTCGATCGCCTTGACGACGCCCTTGCCGTCGTTGTTGTGGCCGACCAGCCGGCCGCCCTCGTTCGTCACCCAGTTCGCGGCGCCGATCGCCCGCACGTCGTCGTCGATCTCGTCGAGGTAGGGGATGGCGTCGATCTTGTACGGCACGGTGATGCCGTAACCGCGGAAGCCGAGCGCCCTGGTGCCGGCGATGGCCGCGCCCAGGCCCTCTGCGGCCACGTCGCACTTCCAGAACGCCCACGGCAGACCGTAGTGCGCGTACACGGCGTCGAACATCAGGTCGATGGGGTTCTCCGCCACGGGGTGACCGAGCATGCCGCTCATCTGCTTCTGGGGAGGGATGGCCGGTGCTGGCATGGGTGCTCCTCGATCGTTGGGTCGGTCCGAGCGTCAAGGTACCCGCGGGGCGTCCTTCTCTCGCCGTGGGGCTCTCGCCGGCTCACGGAGCAGGGGGCGGTACAATCGCGGAGATGACCGAGCAACCCCAGCGTCGCGACCACCTCGACGACCTCCGCGCCACCCTCAGGCGCATCCCCAACGAGCCCGGCGTGTACCGCTTTCTGGACGCCGACGGGCGCGTGCTGTACGTGGGCAAGGCCAAGGCGCTGCGCAAGCGCGTCGCCAACTACCTGCGCCCGTCGGCGCAACCACACGGGCGCACCGGCGAGATGCTCTCGCAGGCGCGGGACATCGACTGGGTGGTGACGGACTCGGAGACGGAGGCGCTCCTCCTGGAAGACAACTTCATCAAGGAGGAGCGCCCCGCCTACAACCTCCGTCTGCGCGACGACAAGAGTTACCCGTCCATCGAGATCACCCTGACCGACGAGTGGCCGAGGGTGCGGTTCTTCCGCGGCCGGCGGGTGCCGGGCAATCTGTACTTCGGCCCGTTCTCCAGCGCTCGCAAGGTGCGCGACACGCTCGACCTCATCGGGCGCATCTTCCCGTACCGCAAATGCCGTGGGGCTGAGCCCGGCCGCCCGAGCGGCTCGCCCTGCCTGCAGTACTTCATCAAGCGCTCACTGGGCCCGTGCGACGACCGCTGCTCGCGCGAGGAGTACCTGGCAGCCGTGAACCAGGTCATCGACTTCCTGCGCGGGCGCCTCGGTGAGGTGGAGAAGGACATCGAGCGTGAGATGAAGGTGGCGGCGCAGGGCCAGGAGTTCGAGAAGGCGGCGCTGCTGCGAGACAGGCTCGCCGCCGTGCGCCACATCCATGAACGCCAGTCGATGCACGTCGACGAGCGCGACGCCTTCGACGTGGTCGGGCTCTCGCAGGCCGACCCAGGCGCCAACATCCAGGTCTTCCTGGTACGGGACGGGGCGGTCGTCGACCGGCAGTCCTTCTACCTGGAGAACGCCGCGGGCCGCGAGCCGGCCGATGTGCTGGAGGAGTTCCTGCTCGAGTACTACTGGGAGGGCTCCGTGATCCCGCCGGAGGTGGTGGCGCCGTTCGACGACGGCTCCGTGCTCGGCGCCGTGCTCGGCGAGCGGCGCGGGTCCAGGGTGGCCGTCAAGGCGGCCAAGCGTGGTCCCAAGCGCCGCCTGCTCGAACTGGCGCAGCACAACGCCGACCTGGCCGCCCAGACCGAGGTCGACCGCATCGCGCGCAAGTCGGCGGCGCGCATCGAGGCGCTCGAGCGCCTGCGCGACGGCCTCGCGCTCGAGCGTCTGCCCCTGCGCATCGAGTGTTACGACATCTCCAATCTGGGCGAGAAGCACCCCGTCGGGTCGATGGTGGTGTTCGAGGGCGGGCTGCCCAAGAAGGCGCACTACCGCAAGTTCGCGGTGCGGGACGCCGCGGGCCAGGACGACTTCGCGATGATGAACCAGGTGCTGCGCCGGCGCTTCGAGCGCCGCTCGGAGGACGCCGGCGCCTACGACGAGAGCTTCGCGGCCCTGCCGGACCTCGTGGTGGTGGACGGCGGCAAGGGGCAACTCTCGGCCGCCGTCTCCGCGCTTCGCGAGGCCGGCGCCGACGTCGACATCGTGAGTCTCGCCAAGCAGCGAGAGGAGGTCTTCGTGCCCGGCCGGCGGGACCCGCTGCCGCTGCCGGCCGACGACCCGGGCTCGCTCCTGCTGCAGCGCGTCAGGGACGAGGCGCACCGCTTCGCGGTGACGTACCATAGGCAGCGGCGCGACGCCGATCTGACCCGCTCGTCGATCTTCGACGAGCTCCCGCAGGTCGGCCCCGTGCGCCGGCGGCGCATCCTGGAGCACTTCGGCAGCCCCGAGAGGTTCCTCAGCGCCAGCCGGGAGGAGATCGAGCGCGTGCCGGGATTGCCACGCAAGGTCGCGAGGGAGATCTATGCGCACCTCCATAAGGCCGGATGAGCTCGCCCGCCTGGGGCGCCTCACTGAAGAGGCGTTCGTGTGTGAGCTCGGCGTCGGCTACATCCTTCTGGCCGCAGGCCTCCCCATCGCTCTCGAGCTCCCGGCGCCGACGCGGTCGATGCGGCAGGCGCACCGCGGCGAGAGTCAGTGGACGCTGGACCTCGAGCGGTACTTCGCCGGCGAGCCTGTGACCTTCGCGCTCGACGTGGATGCCTACGGCGAGGCCCACGGCTTCACCGGCTTCGAGCTCGCCGTCTACAGGGCGCTCGCCGAGGTCCCCTACGGCCGGGCGGTGAGCTACCGCGACCTGGCCGTGGCCGCCGGTCGCCCCAACGCGTACCGTGCCGTCGGCTCCGCAATGGCGCGCAACGCGCTCCCGGTGATCCTGCCGTGTCACCGGGTCATCAAGAACGACGGCCGGCTCGGCTCCTACGGCGACGACCCGGCCTGGAAGCAGCGCCTGCTGGCGCTCGAGGGCGTGCGTGTGGTCGAGGGGAGGGTGACGGCGTGACCGAGGCGCTGCAGTTCGTGATCATCACAGGCCTGTCCGGCGCGGGGAAGTCGCAGGCCATGGATTCGTTCGAGGACGCCGGCTGGTTCTGCGTCGACAACCTGCCGCCGGAGCTGGTGCCGACGCTGGTCGACCTCTTCCGCCGCGAGGGCAGCAAGGTCGACCGGGTCGCCGTCGTCAGCGACGTGCGCGGCGGCGAGTACTTCGGCGCGCTGGAGCAGCTCCTCGACGAGCTGCACGAGCGCGGCGTGGAGTACACGCTCGTGTTCCTCGAGGCATCCAATGAGGCGCTGGTCCGTCGCTTCAAGGAGACGCGCCGGCGGCACCCGCTGGCGGCCGGCGGCAGCGTCATCGACGGCATCCGCAAGGAGCGCCAGCGCCTCGCCGGCCTGCGCGAGCGCGCCCACCTCATCATCGACACCAGCGACATCTCGATCCACCAGCTCAAGGCGCGCCTCAACGAGGACCTGATCAACCACACGCGGCGGACCAACATCGTGTTCGCCGTGGTGTCGTTCGGCTACAAGTACGGCATCCCCATCGACGCCGACCTGCTGTTCGACGTGCGCTTCCTGCCCAACCCGCACTACGACCTGCGCCTGCGGCCGCTCACCGGGCTGGACGAGGAGGTCAGCAGCTTCGTGCTCGAGTCGCCGGGCACCAGTGAGTATCTCGAGCGTCTGTTCCCGCTGCTCGACTTCCTGTTCCCGCGCTACGCGGCGGAGGGCAAGGCGCACCTCACCATCGGGGTCGGCTGCACCGGCGGCCGCCACCGGTCGGTCACCGTCGCCGAACTCATCGGCAAGCGGTACGAGAAGCAGGGCTACTACACCGTGGTCCGGCACCGGGACCTCACGAGAGACTAGGTACTCGCTCACCGATGAAGCGCTTGCTGGAGTGGCTCGCCCCGGGCCTGGGGCTCAAACGCTGGGTGCTGCTGGCGTTCTCCGGCGGCGTGTTGCTCGTCTACTCCGTGCTCTTCGGTATCGGCGTGTTGTGGTCACCCCAGCTGATGGGCGGGCTCGGCATGGGCTGGCTCGAGAACCGGCACTGGGCTGCGCTGCTGCTGGCCGTCGACGGCTTCGCGGTGGGCCTGTTCGCGCTGCTGTACGGCGCGCGTCGCGTGTGGCTGTTCCAGCGCACGACGCCCGAGTCGGTGGGCGAGATCCGCGCGGCCAGCCGGCTGGCGCGCGGGCCGCGCGTGGTGGCCGTCGGCGGGGGCAACGGTCTCGCCGCCCTGCTCCGTGGCCTCAAGACACACACCAGCAACCTCACCGCCGTGGTGACGATGGCGGACGACGGCGGCAGCTCCGGCATGCTGCGCCGGGACATGGGCATGCCCCCGCCCGGCGACCTGCGCAACTGTCTCGTGGCGCTGGCCGACGACGAATCGATGATGAGCCAGCTCTTCAAGTACCGGTTCCCGGCGGACGGCGGTCTGCAGGGCCACAGCTTCGGCAACCTCTTCATCACGGCGCTGGCCGAGGTGAGCGGCGACTTCGAGCACGCCGTACGCGAGGCCACGCACGTGCTCAGGGTACGCGGCCGTGTGCTGCCGTCCACGCTCGACGACGTGGTGCTGCACGCGCAGCTCGAGGGTGGGGAGCGGGTGAGCGGCGAGAGCAGCATCACGGCGGCCGAGCGGCTGCCGCGCCGCGTGTGGCTCACGCCCGAGGCGCCGCGGGGTGTGCCGCAGGCGGTCGCGGCGATCGCCCGGGCCGACCTCGTCGTGCTCGGCCCGGGCAGCCTCTACACCAGCGTGATCCCCAACGCGCTGGTGCCCGAGGTGCGCGAGGCTCTGGCGGAAACGCGCGCCTGGGTCGTCTACGTGTGCAACGTCATGACCCAGGCGGGCGAGACCGACGGCTACACCGCCGGCGACCACCTCGACGCGCTGCACCGGCACGGGCTGGCGGGGATCGTGGATGCCGTGCTCGTCAACGACCGCCCCGTCTCGGCGCCGATGGTGCGAAGCTACGAGCGCTTCGGGTCGGGCCCGGTCGTCGTCGACGACGACCGGCTCAAGGCGCTGGGCGTCAAGGTCGTGCGCGCGCCGGTCGCCGCGGAGAGCGACGTGGTGCGCCACGACTCGGAGCGCCTCGCACAGGCGCTCGTCAGGCTCGTGAGGTAGTGATGGGGTTCACCCGCGACGTCAAGCTCGAGCTCGGCACGGTGGATCCCGGGGCGGACCACTGCCGCCGGGCGCAGCTCTCCGGCCTGTTCTTCGGCGCCGGCACCTTCGAGCTCGGCTCCGGCGGCCACTTCGGCGTGCGCATCTCCGTGGCGCACCCGGCGGTGGCGCGCCACGTCCTCGCGCTGCTCAAGCCGTTGCGCGCCGAGGCGCAGTTGCGCACCGTCGAGAGCGCGCCCATCGGCCTGCGTTACGAGGTACTGCTGGGCGAGGAGGGGCGGGGGCTCCAGGTCCTCAACGAGGTCGGCGTGCTCTCGGACGACCTCGCCGTGCAGATGACGGTGCCGCGGCGGCTGGTCGAGCGGCGGTGCTGCCTGGTCGCGTTCCTCCGCGGGCTGTTCCTCGGCTGCGGGTCCATGTCGGCGCCGGGGGCACCGGTGCACGCCGAGTTCACCGTGGAGGACGAGGACCTCGCCGAGCAGGTCCGGCGGCTGCTCGGCAGGCTCGAACTGCCGTTCTCGCTCACCTCGCGGGACCGCAACATCGCCTGCTACACCAAGCGCGGGCAGACGGCCGCCGACCTGATGGCGATCCTCGGCGCCCACGACTCGCTCTTGCGCTGGGAGGAGCACGCCGTGCTCGGGACGGTGCGAGAGAGCGCCAACCGGCTGGCCAACTGCGACGCCGCCAACGCGCGCCGGGCCGCCTCCGCCGGGGGGCGCCAGGCGGCGCTCCTGAGCGAGCTGATGGCGTCGCCGGCGTGGGGCGGCCTGCCGGCGCAGCTTCGCGACGTCGCCGAGCTGCGCGTCGAGTACCCGTATCTGAGCCTGACGGAGCTGGCGGAGCTGACCGACCCGCCGCTGAGCCGGTCGGCCCTCAACCACAGACTGCGCCGGCTCGTCGCCCTGGCAGGCGAGCAGGCCTGAACAGGCGCCCCCGGGCCGGCGGAGCCTCGCCCGGACCGGCCTGCCCGCGCGCCGCCCTCACATGTTGCGCGCGGCGCGTATCGTCAGCTCGCCGAGCCGGTACGTGTAGCTGCCCATCTCGTTGTCGTACCAGCCGAACACCTTGACGTGTGTGAGCGGCACGCGCACCACGTCGGGCGCGGCCTGCCCGCTGCCCGGGTCGCTCGGCGGCACCTTGAGGTTCATGAACCCGGTGCGCGTATGCGTCTCCGAGCCCTCGATCACCACGGCCGCGTCCTCGCCGAGCAGGTCGGCCGAGACGTTCTGCTCGTCGGTGTACCTGAGCAGGCCGTGCGCCTCGCCCGCGGCCGCGTCCTCGTAGATGGCGTTGATCGCATCGCGCTCGACGGAGACCGAGCCGTCCGGCAGTGTCTCGCTCTGGAAGGTCACGTTGAGGATGATGAGGCTGACGCTCTGCGTGGGCACGCGCACGGAGTCACCCATGAACCCGATCGTGCCGATCTCGGGCATGACCTGCTCCAGCGCCGCGGCTGCATTGGTGGAGGTGAGCACCAGGTTGCCGATCGCGCCTCGGGTCTTGCGCAGGTCGGTGGCGCCCGCCTTGGGCACCGAGTCGAGCACCGGCTGCGAGTTGGTCACGGCGTGGATGGTGCTCATGCCGGCGGTGATCATGTCCTTGGTGAGGTCGCGGTCGAGCAGTGGCCGGATCATGTGCGCGAGCGCGGTCGTCGTGCAGGACGCGGCCGAGACCAGCGTGTGCCGCGCCGGGTCGAACTCGTAGTCGTTGATGCCGTGGACGAGGATCGCCGCGTCGTGCGGCAACGGCTGTCCCTTGTTCCTGCTCTTGAACGGCGAGCTCTGGACGACGACGGCGGCGCCGGCGGCCAGGTGGCCGCGAAGCGCGCCGCGCGGCGCGTCGGCTTCTCCGTGGGGGTCACGGAAGGTCCCGGTGGCGTCCACCACGAGGCTCACGCCGTTGTCGCGCCACGGGATGTCCTTGGGATTGCGCGCCTCGCGCAGGATCACGATCTCCTTGCCGTAGGCGCTGATGAGGCCCTTGTCCTCGTCGACCACGCTCATGTCGCGGGTGCCGGAGCGCCCGAAGAGGAACCGGTGGAGCGGCCCGTAGGTCGAGTCTTTGGAGAGGTACTGGACGACGGAGTCGAGTGAGGTGCCCACCTGCCGGCCGGTGTTGACGACGAACCTGTCGAAGTCGTCGCGGCCGAGGTGGTGCCAGAGCGTGAGCTTGCCGATCCTGCCGATGCCGTTGATGCCGAGGGTGCGCTGTGCGGCCATGAGCCGTACCTCCTGACGCGGCGCGGACCTCCCCGTGCACGGGCCTCTCCGCGCCGCTCGCTGCTGCGGACCGGGCAATCCTACCGGGCGCGAACGGTCGGGTATCATCAGGGGCGTGAAGACCTCGCCCATACCGTTCGACTCCGAGGCCCTCCGCGCCAACCTCGCCAACACGGCGCAGCAGGTCGTGATCCCCGATCGCTACCTGCCGCTGCTCGACGCGGTGGACGGACTGCACGGGGTGCGCTCCGCGCTCTCCGACACCATGGGCGAGTACTTCCACACGTTCCGCAACGCCGGGGCGCTGGTCGACGGGTTCCAGACCACCCTGCTGCGCAACTGGTCGTACTTCGAGCGCTCCGAGCGCAGGGAGGAGCTGTTCGGTCTGCTTGCGGAACTGGTCGTGGGGCTGCTGCAGTCCGGCCTCACCGGCGAGCAGTTCTCGCTGCTGCTCCGGGCTCTCCTGACGTGGTCGTCGGACGCGCTCGCCGGCAAGCATCCGGACGGTTATGACGACGCGCTCGCAGGCCTGGCGGGAGCACTCGGCGAGCTGCTGCCCGAGCACGAGCCCGCGTTCCTGGAGCGCGACACGCTGGTGCGGAACCTGGTGCAGCGCGCCGCCGACCGTCCGGGGCTCGCCGCCGCCTATCTCTCGTTCTACCGGGAGGTGCTCGGCGCCGGGTACGAGCGTGTGCGGGACGGTCTCGACCTGCCCGCATGGGCGCTGTCGCAGGGAGAGCACCTCACCGACCCGCGCGCGGTGGCGGGGCGGTTCCCCTTCCTCAAGACGCAGCGCGTCGACACCCTGCTGCAGGCGCTGGCGACGGCGCCGGACGACAAGCTGCTCGCGCCGTCGTTCCCGCTGTTCTCCACCGTCGTCGGTGAGGCCATCGACGCGCTGTTCCGTGTCGACAACCTCGAAGACAGGTTCGCCGTCTGCCTGTTCTTCCTCAAGGACGAGACGCTCGGCTACCGCCAGAAGGAGGTCATGGCCGACCTTCTCGGCGTGGTCAAGCAGATGATGCAGCCCAGGCGCCACACCGACGCCATCCGCATCCTCTCCCGGCTCACGGCGTTCTTCCGCGGCCGCGACAACGAGTTCCTGCTCACCCGCTTCGCCTGCTACGAGGCGATCGGGGTCGCCATCGGCGAAGCCGGCAACGTCAAGGCCGCCGACCACCTCATCGAGGACATCCTGTACTGGAAGTTCCAGTATCCGGACATCCACGGCGCCACCGACGAGTGGGAGACGGTGGTCAACCCGTACCACCTGCCCAAGATCCGCTGCTGGATGCACATCATCGAGTCCAACCCGGCGCTGTTCGAGCGGCTCGCCGCGGCCCTGAACGTGCAGCTCAAGCTGGGCGGCGTCTTCATCGCCGACACCGACCTCTTCCAGCGGGACGTCACGCGGTTCCTGGGCGCCGACATCAAGCCCATCTACTTCGTCGCCAAGCAGCTGCTGCGCACGCTGCCGGTGTACTTCAACGAGGTCGGCGCGGAGGGGGAGCTGCGCGCCGTCTCCACGCAGATCGACGAGATCTGCGGCCGGCGCGACACGCTCATGCACTTCCTGCGCAAGCAGGTGCACGCGGAGTCCTCCAACCGCATGGTCGCGTTCAGCCGGGCGGTGCTCACGTACTGGCTCACCCTCGACCCGTCCGGGCTCGAGCCGTACGTCTCGGCCAACACGCTGGACGCGGTGCGCGCCGAGCGCGCCTGGGCGGAGGGGCCGCACGGCGTGCTCGTCGCGCTCGCCGGCGAGGCCCGCCCGAGCGCCCCGGGCGGCGTGCTCGACGAGCTCATCGCGCTGTCGCCCACTCGTCTCGTGGAGCGCCTCGGGGCGCCGGCGGACGGCGACGGCGCCAGGTCCCCGGGGGCCGTGGCTCGGCGGCGCGTCGCGCTGCTCGTGCGCACGCACCAGCTGCTCGCGCGCAAGTACTCCCTCGCCGCCGACGACGTCGGCTCGGCCGTCGGTCACTTCCTCGCTCTGGACGGACGCACCCGGCAGCGGTTCGAGGGGGCGCTGGCGCGCTGGCAGGCGCGCCCGGGCCGGCGCCGGCGCGACACGCTGCTGGACGCCTCGCTCACGGTGCTCGAGCAGCTCAAGGCGATCATCCTGCGCCGCGGCGCCGCCACCGTCACAGAGAACATCTACCAGAAGCGGCACATCGCCGCCGGCATCCCCTCCATCTACGGCAACTACAGCGAGCCGCGGTTCGACGCCCTCGGGCTTTCGTTCCGCGTGGAGAGCCTCGTCGGGCGCCTGCTCGACGACGTCGTGGACGAGGGCATCGAGCTCTACGTCACGCGCGCGTCCCTGCGCCGCATGGCGAACGCCCTGCGGCGCTTCGAGCGCGCGCTCGCGGTCGACGGCGTCGACTCGCGCGCGCTCGGCGCGAACCTCGCCATGCTCGAGGCGAGCTTCGCGCTCCGCAACTTCACCTTCCGCCAGTACCAGAACGTGTTCCAGTTCCTCACGCACAGCGTGACGGAGCTCTCGTCCACCTCAGTGCTGAGCCACGAGCAGGTGCTGCACGCGGTACTCGTCAACGACCCGCGCCAGTGTGAGGCGCGCGACCTCAGCGTAGATGCCGTCGCCGAACTGGTGCTCCGCGAGGTGCTGGTCTCCGGCCTCGGCCTGCAGGCGCTCGACCGCTACGTCGCCGCCGCGCTGCGTCAGGTCTCCATGCTCAACGGGCGCCTCGACAGCCGCGGCCTCACGCGGATGATGAACTACGACCCGGAGCGGCTGGTCTCGCCCATCCACAAGCACAAGCCCGGCACCGACGACCAGACCACGCTCGGGTTCAAGGGGCTGGGTCTCAAGCAGATGACGGCCTACGGCCACAAGGTCCCGGAGGGCTTCGTCCTCAGCACCGAGCTCTTCGGCGCCATGCCGGCGATGTCGTACCCGCCGCTCTACGACGACACCATCCACCGCCTGCGCGACGCCCTGGCGGCGCTCGAGCGCCAGATCGGCCTGCGCCTGGGCGACCCGCGCCGGTTGCTGCTGCTCTCCATCCGCTCCGGCGCGGCCATCTCGATGCCGGGCCTCATGACCACGTTCGTCAACGTGGGCCTCAACGACCAGCTGGTCGAGGCGTTCGCCGGCCGCCCGGAGACCTCGTGGGCCGCGTGGGACAGCTACCGCCGGTTCCTGCAGTCGTGGGCCATGTCCTACGGCATCGACCGCGACTTCTTCGACACCATCATGACCGAGTACAAGACGCGCTACGGGGTGGGGCAGAAGGTCGACTTCACCGGTGAGCAGATGCGGGAGATCGCCTTCGCCTACAAGTCACGCGCCCGCGACCACGGCGTGGTGTTCGTCGACGAGCCGTTCGCCCAGGTGGTGGCGTGCATGCGCAAGGTGCTCGAGTCGTGGGACTCGGCGCCGGCGCGCGTGTACCGTCAGTACCTGGGGGTGGCCGAGGAGTGGGGCACGGCCGTCGTCGTCCAGCGCATGGTGTACGGCAACCTCAGTCGCGAGTCGGGCTCGGGCGTCACCTTCACCAACAACCCGCTCGAGCCGCACAGCCGCCAGGTCCGCCTGTTCGGCGACTTCGCCGTGCGCAGCCAGGGTGAGGACCTCGTCGGCGGCCTTGTGTTCCCGTGGCCGATCAGCGAGGCGCAGCGCCTCGGCAGCCTCACCTACAGGGGCACGGAGCACTCCCTGGAGCGCGACTTCCCGGACATCTACGAGAAGCTGCTCGAGGTGGCCCGCGACCTCGTCGGCGAGCGGGAGTTCGACCCGCAGGAGATCGAGTTCACCTTCGAGTCTCCGCAGGCCTCGGACCTCTACATCCTGCAGAAGCGCTCCGCGGTGCAGGAGCAGACGCGCGACGCCGCCTACTTCGACACGACGTCGCCCAACTACGGGCCGCCGGTCGCGGTCGGCATGGGCGTGGCCGGCGGCGCCTACTCCGGGCGCGCCGCCGTCAACGCCGAGCAGATCGACCGGCTGCTCGCCGAGTCGCCGGAGGAGAACATCGTCCTCCTGCGCCCCGACACCGTGCCCGAGGACATCGCGATGATCACGCGGGTCAGCGGCATCCTCACAGCCCGCGGCGGCACCACGTCGCACGCCGCCGTCACCGCCAAGCGGCTGGGCAAGACGGCCGTCGTGGAGTGCGTCGACCTCGACGTCTCGGAGAAGACGGGCACCGTGCGCATCGCCGCCCGGGAGGTCGCCGTCGGCGACTGGGTGTCCATCGACGGCCGGACGGGCAACATCTTCCTCGGGCGCATCCCCACGACGTCGCAGCCGCCGCTCAGGCCCGCTCCCTGAGAGCCGGCCCCCGGACCGCTCTCTCCACCTTGTCACCAGTCGCGCAAAACTGAACAATTCGCACCTGTATCGGACACCTTCCTCTGGTAAGCTGTCTGTCCCTCAAAACGATCGGGAGGACCAATGACCGTTCGCGTTGGCATCAACGGCTTCGGCCGCATCGGCCGCCTCGTCATCCGCGCCGCTCAGCGGCAGGGCGCCGACGTGGAGTTCGTCGGCATCAACGACCTGACCGACTCCAAGACCCTCGGTCACCTGCTCAAGTACGACTCGGTGCACGGCCTCTACCCGGGCACCGTCGCTGTCGAGGACGACGCGCTCGTCATCGACGGCAAGCGCGTCCGCGTCACCGCCGAGTCGGACCCGGCCAAGCTGCCGTGGCGCGAGCTCGGCGCCGACGTCGTCATCGAGTCCACCGGCCGCTTCACCGAGCGCGCCAAGGCCGCCGCGCACCTCGAGGCCGGCGCCAGCAAGGTGATCATCTCCGCGCCGGGCAAGGGCGCCGACGCGACCATCGTCATCGGCGTCAACGACGAGACCTACGACAAGAACGCCCACGACGTCATCAGCAACGCGAGCTGCACCACCAACTGCCTCGCGCCGATGGCCAAGGTCCTCGTCGACAACTTCGGCGTGGAGAAGGGCTTCATGACCACCATCCACGCCTACACCGGCGACCAGAAGGTGCTCGACTTCCCGCACCGCGACCTGCGCCGTGCGCGCGCCGCCGCGCTCAGCATCATCCCCACGACCACCGGCGCCGCGCGCGCCGTCAGCCTCGTGATCCCCGAGCTCGAGGGCAAGCTCGACGGTTTCGCCCTGCGCGTGCCGACGCCGGACGGCTCGGCCACCGACCTCGTCGCCGAGCTGAGGACCGAGGTCACCGCGGAGGAGGTCAACGCCGCGATGAAGGCCGCCGCCGAGGGCCCCATGCAGGGCATCCTCGAGTATCAGGAGGACCCCATCGTCAGCATCGACATCGTCGGCAACAGCCACTCCTCGATCTTCGACCCGGCGCTCACCATGGCCAAGGGCAAGCTGGTCAAGGTCATCAGCTGGTACGACAACGAGTGGGGCTACTCGTGCCGCCTCGTCGACCTCGTCCAGAGGGTCCTCTAGACACACACTCAAGGCCCGGGAGGCTGAGAACGCCATGAAGCGCTCGCTCACCGACTATCCGCTCGCGGGCAAGCGCGTGCTCGTGCGCGTCGACTTCAACGTGCCGCTCGCCGAGGGCCGCGTCGTCGACGACACGCGCATCCGCGCCGCCCTGCCGACCATCTCGTACCTGCTCGACCAGGGGTGCGCGGTGGTGCTCATGTCCCACCTCGGCCGCCCCAAGGGGCAGGTCGTGGACGAGCTGCGCATGGCCCCGGTGGCGGCGCGCCTCTCGGAGTTGCTCGGCCGCCCCGTCGCGACCGCGGACGACTGCGTCGGCTCCGCGGTCGCGCGGGCGGCGGCCGAGCTCAAGCCCGGCGGCGTGCTCCTGCTCGAGAACCTCCGCTTCCACGCTGAGGAGACCGGCAACGACGACGGGTTCTCTCGCCAGCTCGCGGGGCTGGGCGACGTGTACGTCAACGACGCGTTCGGCACCGCGCATCGGGCGCACGCCTCCACGGAGGGCGTCACCCACTACCTGCCCTCCGTCTCCGGGCTGCTCATGACCAAGGAGCTCGAGGTGCTCGGGCGCCTGCTCCGCGACCCGGCGCGGCCGTTCGTCGTGGTGCTGGGCGGTCTCAAGGTCTCGGACAAGATCAGCCTCATCCGCCACATGCTCACCATCGCCGACACGGTGCTCATCGGCGGCGCCATGGCCAACGCGTTCCTGGCCGCCAAGGGCTACGGCGTCGGAGAGTCCAAGGGCGCCGGCGACGACGAGGTGGGCATGGCGCGGGACATCCTCGCGGAGTCGGGCACCGCTCGCGGGCGGCTGGTCATCCCGACCGACCTCGTCGTGGCCGGGGAGGCCGCGGCCGGCGCAGCGGTGCGGGTCGCTACCGCCGACGGCGTCGCTGCTGGTGAGATGGCGCTCGACATCGGCCCGCGCACCACGGAGGAGTTCGTGCACCAGCTCCGCGGCGCGGGCACCATCTACTGGAACGGTCCCATGGGGCTGTTCGAGATCGCCGAGTTCGCCGCCGGCACCAAGGCCGTCGGCGAGGCCATCGCCGCCGCCGCCGCCGTCACGGTGGCGGGCGGCGGCGACACCGTCTCGGCGGTCCGCTCGTTCGGCCTGGAGGGCCGCCTCACCCACGTGTCCACGGGTGGCGGCGCCTCCATGGAATTCCTGGAGGGCCGGGCGCTGCCCGGCGTGGAGGCGCTCATGGACAAGACCCCGGCCGGGGCTCCGGCAGGACGCCGTCCGCTCATGGCGGGCAACTGGAAGATGTACAAGACGCCGGCGCAGACCAAGGACTTCTTCACCGCCTTCCGGCCGCTGGTGGCCGGGGTGGAGGACCGCGACGTGCTCATCTGCCCGCCCACCGTCGACCTCGACACGGCGCGGGCATGCGTCGTCGACACCGGCATCAAGGTCGGCGCCCAGACGATGCACTACGCCGCCGAGGGCGCCTACACCGGCGAGACCTCACCCGCCATGCTGGCCGAGATGGGCGTGCCCTACGTGATCCTCGGCCACTCCGAGCGCCGGCAGTACTACAACGAGAACGACGCCGACCTGGCCAAGAAGGTGCGCGCGGCGCTCGACGCCGGTCTGCTGCCCGTCCTGTGCTGCGGCGAGACGCTCGAGGAGCGCGAGGGCGGCCGGACGGAGAGCAAGGTCGGCGGCCAGCTCGACGCCGGCCTCGCCGAGATCAACGCCGCCGAGCTGGCCAACGTCGCCATCGCCTACGAGCCCATCTGGGCCATCGGCACCGGCGTCACGGCCACGCCCGACCAGGCGCAGGAGACGGTGGCGTTCTGCCGGCGCCAGGTGCGCGAGCGCTTCGGCGACGCCGCCGACGGGGTGCGCATCCTCTACGGCGGCAGCGTCAAGCCGGACAACATCGACGTGCTCATGGCGCAGCCGGACATCGACGGCGTGCTCGTCGGCGGCGCCAGCCTCGACCCGCAGGGATTCAGCCGCATCGTCAAGTTCTCGGAGCCTTCGTGACCCATCCGGGCCGGGACGGGGCGACGTACCGTCCGGTCGTCCTCATCGTCATGGACGGCTGGGGTGTCGCTCCGCCCGGCCCGGACAACGCCGTGAGCCTCGCCGCCACACCGGTCTTCGACCGGCTCCTGGCGGAGTACCCTCACGGCGTCCTCGACGCATCGGGCCCGGCAGTGGGACTGCCGCCGGGCCAGATGGGCAACTCCGAGGTCGGCCACCTCAACATCGGCGCCGGCCGCGTCGTCTACCAGGACCTCACGCGTATCAGCCTCGCCATCGAGGACGGCAGCTTCTTCGAGAACCGCGTGCTCACACAGGCGTGCGCCAAGGCCGCCGGCCGGCAGAGTCGCCTGCATCTGATGGGCCTCGTGTCCGAGGGAGGCGTGCACAGCGACATGGGCCATCTCGTCGCCCTCCTGGAGCTCGCCGCCCGCGAGAAGGTCGGCGACGTCGTGGTGCACGCGTTCCTGGACGGCAGGGACACGCCTCCGCGCAGCGCCAAGGCCTACCTCGCCACCATCCAGGCGGCGATGGACCGCCTCGGCGCCTGCCGCTACGGCGTCGTCAGCGGCCGCTACTACGCCATGGACCGCGACACGCGCTGGGACCGCGTCAAGCTGGCCTACGACGCCTTGGTCTACGGCGAGGGCTTCTTCGCCGCCGACGCGCAGGCGGCGGTCGACGCCGCCTACGCACGCGGGGAGAACGACGAGTTCGTGCGGCCGACCATCGTCGCGCCCGAGCACGACGCGCGCGTGCGCGCCGGCGACGTGTGCATCTTCTTCAACTTCCGCCCGGACCGCGCGCGCGAGCTCACGCGCGCCTTCACTGAGCGCGACTTCGCCGAGTTCGACCGCGGCGCCGACCCGCCGGCCGTCGACTTCGTCACGATGACGCAGTACAAGCAGGAGTTCCCGCTCCCGGTCGCGTTCCCGCCGGACCACCCGGAGCACGTGCTCTCGGACGTGCTGGCCGAGCACGGGCTCACGCAACTGCACATCGCCGAGACGGAGAAGTACGCGCACGTCACGTTCTTCTTCAACGGCGGTGTGGAGCGCGCGGCCGAGGGGGAGGAGCGCGTGCTCGTGCCGAGCCCGCGCGACGTGCCGACGTACGACCACAAGCCGGAGATGAGCGCCGTCGGCGTCACCGACGAGCTCGTGGCGCGCGTCGAGGCAGACCGCTTCGACTTCATCGTCGTGAACTACGCGAACGCCGACATGGTCGGCCACACCGGCGTGATCCCGGCCGCCGTGAAGGCGATCGAGACCGTCGACGCCTGCGTCGGCAGGGTCGTGGACGCCGTCCTGGCGCGCGGCGGCGTCTGCCTCATCACCGCCGACCACGGCAACTCGGACCACATGCTCGAGCCGGACGGCAGTCCCAACACTGCGCACAGCACCAACCTGGTGCCGTTCGTCGCCACCGTCCCCGGCATGCGTGTGCGCGAGGGCGGCCGGCTCTGCGACCTCGCGCCGACCGTGCTGGACCTGCTGGGGGTGGAGCAGGCGCCGGAGATGACGGGCGAGGACCTCCTCGAGCCGGCTTCCTGAGGCTCGCCGCGGCCGTCCCCGGCCGGTCTCCCTGGATGCGCAAGGAGTGTCACCCGCAGCCGCGTTTGGCGGAGGCCGCGCGAGGTGCAAGAATGAACATCGTAGGCCACTCATCGTCGGGCGCGCCGAAGAGGCGCACGACAATGATATGCTCGCTCGCGTCCACGTCCGCCCTCAGGGGGAGAACGACTTGATCAACGCCATCCTCGTCGCCGTACAGCTCGTCCTCGCAGTCGTCGCCATCATCCTCGTCCTGCTGCACTCGGGCAAGGACGCGGGCATGGCCAGCGTCACGGGTTTCTCGTTCGCTTCGTCAGCGAGCGTCATGGAGCGCAACCTCACGCGGTACACGATCATCGTGTGCGTGCTGTTCTTCCTGAACACGTTCGTCCTGATCTGGAGGCTGGGCTGACGCCAGCCAAGCGCAGCGGCTCGAGACTCTTCTGCTCTATCCTGGCCGCCGCCCTGCTCTTCGTGGGGGCGGCGTCCGTCGCCGCCTGCGACGGCGGCTCCAGCTCCGGCGCCACCCCCGCCGCCGATGAGGGCACCCCCACGCCGGGCGGCACGCTTGTCTACCCGCTCCCGGGTGAGCCCGTCTCCATCGAGCCGCTCAACGCGCAGGACTCGTCCGGGCTCCAGGTCGCTCACCAGGCGTTCGAGGGTCTCGCGCGCTGGGTCCTGGAGGACGGGGTACTCGTCACCAGGCCGGGCATCGCCGAGTCCTGGGAGACCAAGGATGCGCAGACGTGGATCTTCCACCTGCGCCAGGGGGTCACGTTCCAGGCGCCTGTGAGCCGGCCGGTGACCGCCCAGGACTTCGTGGACTCGTGGACCCGTGTCACCGACCCGGACAAGCAGTCCTACGTCGCGTACATCCTTGCGCCCCTCGAGGGCTGTGACGACCGCGGCTACCAGACCGACCCGGCTCAAGGGCTCACGGGAGTACAGGCGCTGGACGACCTGACCCTCCAGGTCACGCTGCGCTACCCGTTCGCCGACTTCCCGGCCACCCTCGGGCACCCGGTCGCGGCGGTCACTCCCGTCGACTACATCGACGAGGTGGGGGAGAAGGCTTACGCCAGGAAGCCCGTCGGCACGGGTCCCTACGCGGTGACGTTGTGGAGGCACGACAAGGAGATCGCGCTCACGCGCAACCCCGCCTACTGGGACGCGGAGCGCGCCGGCTACGTGGACGGCGTCGAGCTGCCCATCCACGAAGACGTCGAGAGCATGTGGGATGCCTTCCAGGAGGGCGGTCTCGACTGCTCGCAGGTCCCGTCCGATGAGCTGGCCTCCGTCTCCGTGAGCCCAGAGGAGGTGGCCGACGGCGCGAGCCCCTCGGCGAGCCCTCGCGCCTGGAGCACCGGCTCCTGGCCCGCCGCGGCCGTCTACTTCACCGGCGTCAACATGACCGATCCCACACTCGGCTCCAGCCTCGAGCTGCGCAAGGCCCTCAGCCAGTCTGCGGACACCCAGGCCGTCGCCGGCGAGGTCGGCGAGGCCGTGGCGACGCCTGTCGCCGGCTACGTTCCGCCCGGCATCCCCGGCCACAAGGACGCCCAGAACCCCTACGTGTTCGATGTGGCCGCCGCCACGACCGCGGTCACGGCGCTGGGCTCAGTGCCCACCCTCAACTATTGGTACGACGTCAACGAGGACAACCGGCGCATCGCGGAGACTCTCGTCGCCGGCTGGGCGCAGGCCGGCATCAGCGTGGCGCCGAGCGAGTACGAGTGGGGCGCCTATGTGGACAAGCTGTCGCGCGGCAACCACGGCAGCGGCAGCCAGCTCTTCCGCGTCGCCTGGATCGCCGACTACCCGGCGATGGATGCGTTCCTCTACCCGCTGTTCCAGTCGGACCAGTCGCGCACGGGGAGCTACACCTTCTACTCCAACAAGGGCGTCGACGATCTTCTACAGAAGGCGCGTGCCACCATGGACGGCCAGCAGCGCCAGAATCTCTACGCCCAGGCCGAGAAGCTCATCCTCACCGACATGCCCGCCGTGCCGCTCTACTCCTATCGCTACTTCCGCGTCGTCGGCACGCGTGTCCACGGCTTCCAGGTCGACCCGATGGGCATGACGGACATGGCGTCCCTTTGGCTGGAATGACGGCCGCGACTGCGCCGCGTTGCATAGTGGAGTAAAGTTGACAAGTCGGCGCTGGCAACGGCACAGTGCCCACAAGGTAGAGGAGCCACAGATCATCCGTCTACCCGGCCGCCGTACCAGGAGGGGCGAGGCGGCCAGAGTAAAAGGACTCCGGGGGGAGTCCGGCATCGTCAGTCATCAAGGAGGTCACCGTGAAGAACCCTGTGAGGAGGTGGCGCGGCCTGCTTCTCGTGGTCGCGATCATCGTCGTCGCCGCCATGCTGCTTGCCGCGTGCGGCAGTGAAGAGGCGACCACGGACGCCAGCCCGACCGCGGGTGGCGAGCCCGTCGCCGGCGGCGTCTACAACTTCCCGCTCGGCTCCGAGCCCATCAGCATCGAGCCGCTCAACACGCAGGAGTCCGAGGGCGCCAATGTCGAGCACCAGATCTTCCAGGGTCTGTACGTGCTCCAGCTGCAGCCCGACGGCACCACCGCCGCCGTCCCGGACCTCGCCGAGAACACCGAGGTCAACGAGGACGGTACGGTGTTCACCTTCACCATCAAGCAGGGCGTCATGTTCCAGCCGCCCGTCAGTCGTGAGGTGACGGCGCAGGACTTCGTCGACGCCTGGAGCTACAACGCCCAGGCCAAGAACGAGTCCGCAACCACGTACATCATCGCGCCGATCGAGGGCATCGACCCCAACACCGGCTACTCGGCCGGCCCGACCATCAGCGGCGTCAAGGCCACCGACAAGTACACGCTCGAGGTCACGCTGCAGTACCCGTTCGCCGACTTCCCGGCGACGCTCGTGCATCCCATCACGCACGTGTTCCCCGTCGACTACGCCAAGGAGATCGGCCGCAAGGCGTTCTTCGACAAGCCGGTCGGCACGGGCCCGTACATGGTCCAGGAGTGGAAGCACAACCAGAGCATCACCCTGGCCAAGGACCCGGACTACTGGAACAACGCCGGTGACTCGGGCAACTCCGCCAAGCCGGGTTACGTCGACACCATCGAGATGCCGATCTTCGTCGACGTCGACACCGAGTGGCTCGCCTTCCAGGCCGGCGACATCGACTACTCCACCATCCCGTCCGGCAACTTCCGTGCCGCGCAGAACAACGCCAGCACCAAGGACGGCACGTGGACCGTGGACGCGTATCCGAGCACCACGGTGTACTTCCTGAGCTTCTCGATGGACAAGCCGCTCCTCGGCGGAGACGAGAACCTGCCGATCCGCGCGGCCCTCAACCTCGCCGCCGACCGCGAGGTCGTCAGCAACGTCGTCAACGAGGGCATCTCCATCCCGTCCGACTCCATCGTCCCGGTCACCATCCCCGGGTACAAGGCGGGTCTGAACCCCTACGGCACCGACCCGGCGAAGGCGCAGGCCGAGCTCGACAAGATGGGCGGCAACGTGCCGGACGAGATCCCGTACTGGTTCAACTCGGGCGCCGGCCACGACAAGATCGCCCAGGCGCTCGTCGCCGGCTGGCAGAAGGCCATGCCGTCGCTCAACTTCAAGCTCAACGGCATCGAGACCAACAGCTACTGGACGCAGGCCGGCGAGGGCAAGGCCCCCGGTATCCTGCGCATGGGCTGGATCGCGGACTACCCGTCGATCGACAACTTCATCTATCTGTTCACGACCGAGGGCGGCAAGTACGGGAGCTACAGCTTCTACAGCAACCCCGAGGTCGACAAGCTCTTCAAGGAGGCCCGGAGCACCACCGACGAGACCGCGCGCTTCAACCTCTACAACGAGGCTGAGAAGCTCATCTACGCCGACGCCCCGTCCGTCCCGGTCTACACGTACCGGAGCGCCCGCGCCACCAACAACCGCATCGGCGGCTTCACGATGAACTCCTTCGAGCTCATCAACATGAACGAGGTCTGGGTCAAGTAGCCTCACCGTCTGGTTGCCCCTCCGGGGGCCGGTGAGTACACTTCACCCAGCGATACACACGAGACGGTCCGCGGCCCCGGCCGCGGACCGTCTCGTATCCTGAACACGTCCGCGCCGCCCGTCGGCGCGAGAGGTTCCATCCCGTGAGAGCAGCCCGTTGATCGCCTACATCATCAGACGCCTGTTCCAGCTCGTCATCGTGCTGTTCGGCGTCACACTCATCACCTTCGGCATGCTCAAGCTGGTGCCGGGCGACCCGGCGCTGATGCTGGCGGGCAAGAACCCGACCCCCGAACGGGTAGCCTTCATCCGCCACGACCGGGGCCTGGACCGGCCGTTCTACGTGCAGTACGTCAGGTACGTCCAGGCGCTCGTCAGGGGCGACTTCGGCGAGTCCCTCTACACGTCCCGGCCGGTGGCCGAGATGATCAAGGAGGCCGCGCCGGTCACCATCCAGCTGGCCATCGCCGCGGTGATCATCGAGCTGCTCGGCATCCCGCTCGGCGTGTTCTCCGCGCTGCGCCAGTACTCGTTCTGGGACACGGCGCTCACCACGACGGCGCTCATCTTATGGGGCATCCCGGTGTTCGTGCTCGGCTACTTCGCCATGTACATCTTCGGCCTCAAGCTGGGGTGGTTCCCGATCGGGGGGGTGGGGCCCACGGTGCTCGGCATCATCCCGTCCACCTGGGAGAGCTGGCAGACGCTCATCCTGCCGGCGGTCACGCTCGGCCTCATCGAGGTGGCGTACATCTCCTACATGCAGCGCGCCTCGATGCTCGAGGTCTCGCGCTCGGACTTCATCAGGACAGCCCGGGCGAAGGGCCTCAGCGAGCGCAAGGTCATCTGGGGCCACGGCTTCAAGAACGCCGTCATCCCCGTCATGACCATCGCCGGCATCGATCTCGGGGCCCTCATCGGCGGCGCGATCATCACGGAGACGGTGTTCAACCGTCCGGGCATCGGGCTCATGATCTACCACGCCATCGCCGCCCGGGACACGGCGGTCATCGCCGGCGGCGTGCTGTTCGCGACCTTCTTCTTCGTGTTCGCCAACCTGCTCGTCGACCTCGGCTACGCCTGGGTGGACCCGCGCGTCCGCCTGGAGGACTAGCAGAGTGCCTGACTGGGACGAGCAGAAGCAGCAGGACCGCGACGTCTACGGTTCGGCATGGGTCACTGCCCCGGAGGGTATCGACGCGCGCCGCACCGACGAGGTCGTCGAGGAGGTCGTCGAGGAGCAGACCAAGCCGCTCGGCCTGTGGGCAGACACGTGGCGGCGCCTCAGGCGCAACCGGCTCGCGCTCGTCGGCCTGGGCATCATCATCGTGTTTCTCTCGATCGGCGCGGTGGAGACGGTCTTCTACCAGATGCACTGGCACGTGCGCGCGGGCGAGACCACCCCGCCCGGTTCCGCCGGCTTCCTGGCTCCTTACGACCCGAACGAGGTCAACTACGACCTCAGCCCGCAAGGCCTGGGGTCACCGCCGTCCTGGTCGCATCCCTTCGGCACCGACTTCCTGGGCCGCGACGTGTTCTCGCGCGTGCTCGTGGCGACGCGTGTCGCGATGCTGGTCGGCATCATCGCCGTGGCCATCGCGCTCACACTCGGGCTTCTGCTCGGGCCGGTGTCCGGGTACTACGGCGGCGCGGTCGACTCCGTCATCATGCGCGTCGCCGACATCTTCTTCGCCTTCCCGTACATCCTGTTCGTGCTGCTCATCATGAGTGTGCTCGGCCAGGGGTTCCAGAACGTCTTCATCGCCATCGGCTTGCTCGGCTGGGCGACCTTCGCGCGTGTCGTGCGCGGCCAGATCCTCAGCGTGAAGTCCATGGAGTTCGTCGAGGCGGCACGCGCTCAGGGCGCGAGCGACCTGCGCATCATCTTCCGCCATGTGCTCCCCAACAGCATGGCGCCGGTCTACGTGGCCGTGGCCATGGCCATCGGCGGCGCCATCGCCACCGAGGCGGCGCTGAGCTATCCTGGGCATCGGCATCCAGCCGCCCAACTCGTCGTGGGGCCTCATGATCTCGGACGCCGTCCAGTACCTGGCCGCCGGCAACTGGTGGTGGCTGTTGTTCCCCAGCGTCGCGCTGGTCACCACCGTCTTCGGCTTCATCTCGTTCGGCAACGGGCTGCGTGACGCCACCGACCCGAAGCTCAAGGAATAGGCATGGCTGAACGCCTTCTCACGATCAACGACCTCTCCACGCACTTCTTCACGCACGCCGGTGTGGTGAAGGCCGTCAACGGCGTGAGCTTCACGCTCGACCGCGGAGAGACCATCGGTATCGTCGGTGAGTCCGGATCCGGCAAGACCGTCGCCGCCATGTCGCTGATGCGCCTCATCCCGGATCCGCCGGGCAAGGTCGTGGACGGCTCGCTCATGCTCGGGGACAGGGACCTGCGCACGCTGTCCGACGCCGAGATGCGCCAGGTGCGCGGCAACGACATCGCGATGATCTTCCAGGACCCCATGACCAGCCTCAATCCGGTCATGAAGGTGGGCAAGCAGATCGCCGAGGCGATCATGCTCCACCAGGACAAGTCCAAGGGCGACGCGTGGCAGATGGCCGCCGACCTGCTCGCCCGCGTCGGTATCCCGGATGCCGACAAGCGCGTGAGCCAGTACCCGTTCGAGTTCTCCGGCGGCATGCGCCAGCGCGCCATGATCGCGATGGCGATCAGCTGCAACCCGGACGTCCTGATCGCCGACGAGCCCACCACGGCGCTCGACGTGACCATCCAGGCGCAGATCATCGACGTCGTGCGCGAGATGCAGGCCCAGTACGACTCGGGGGTCATCCTCATCACGCACGACCTCGGCGTCATCGCCGAGATGTCGGACAAGGTGATGGTCATGTACGGCGGCCGCACCGTCGAGTACGGCCCGGTCGACGAGATCTTCTACAACGCCCACCACCCGTACACGTGGGGGCTGCTGGCCTCGCTGCCGCGTCTCGACGAGGCGGAGAAGATGCGGCTCACGCCCATCAAGGGCCAGCCGCCGAACCTCATCACGCTGCCGCCCGGCTGCCCGTTCACGCCGCGCTGCCCGTACCGTCGCGAGCAGTGCCGCGACAACTGGCCTGCGCATGAGGATGTCGGCCCGGAGCACGGCGTGCACTGCTGGATCCCCGTCGAGGAGCGCCTCACACTGCGCGCCGACCTCCCGGTCTTCAAGGAGTCGGCGGCATGAGCCTGCTCGAAGTCCGTGACCTCAAGAAGCACTTCCCCATCCGCACGGGTGTCTTCAAACGCACCACAGGTCACGTCTACGCCGTGGACGGCGTCAACTTCGCCGTCGAAAAGGGTGAGACCATGGGTCTGGTGGGGGAGAGCGGCGGCGGCAAGTCCACGGTCGGCCGCACCATCCTGCGCCTCACGGAGGCCACCGGCGGCGGCGTCACGTTCGAGGACATCGACGTCATGAAGGCGTCGCGCACGGACATGAAGACGCTGCGCAGGGACATGCAGATCGTCTTCCAGGACCCGTACGCATCGCTCAACCCACGCATGCGCATCCGTGACATCGTCGGCGAGGGGCTCAAGATCCACGGGGTCGGCACCGACGCCGAGCAGAAGAAGCGTGTCGCCGAGCTCCTCGACACCGTCGGCCTCAACTCCGAGCACGCCGAGCGGTACCCGCACGAGTTCTCGGGCGGGCAGCGCCAGCGCATCGGCATCGCTCGCGCGCTGGCGCTCAACCCCAAGCTCATCGTGCTCGACGAGCCCGTGAGCGCCCTGGACGTCTCCATCCGCGCCCAGGTGCTCAACCTGCTCGAGGACCTGCAGAACGAGTTCAGTCTCACGTACCTGTTCATCTCGCACGACCTCTCGGTGGTCAAGCACATCTCCGACCGGGTCGCCGTGCTGTACCTCGGCAAGATCGTCGAGATCAGCGACAGCGCCGTGCTCTACACGATGCCGCAGCACCCGTACACCGAGGCGCTCCTCTCCGCCGTGCCGATCCCGGACCCGCACACGGAGCGCTCGCGCCGCCGCATCGTGCTCGAGGGCGACGTTCCCAGCCCCGCCAACCCGCCGAGCGGCTGCGTCTTCCACCCGCGCTGCCCGCGGGCGCAGGAGGTCTGCACGACGGCCATGCCTCGGCTGGTCTCCAGCAACGACGCCGGCGCGCGGCACGAGGTGGCGTGCTACTTCCCGGCCCGCTTCCCGGGTGGTGCGCGGCAGGTCGGGGACAAGCCCTGGGACGAGGCTCTGCCCGAGCCCACGTCCTGAACGCGCGCCTCACGGCGCACGTCTCACCGGTGTCATCATGAGCCGCACCTTGAACCTTGTCTTCGCCGCCGCCCTGGCGCTCTGCGCCCTGCCGGCGGCCGCCGCCGTCTCCGCCTGCGGCGACGGCGGCCCGGTCACTCCGGCCGCCTCTCTGTCTCCGGACCCCGTCGTGCTGCGGGTCGACGGCCGCCCGGTTCTGCTCAGCGCGGTCGAGGCGGTACAAGCCGAGCTGCGGCTGGGCGGCGCCTCGGACGCACGAGCTTCCGCCGAGCGAGAGGCGGTACGCCGGGAGATCCTGCGCCGCGAGGCGGAGCGCCTCGGGGTCGCCGCCGACCCGGACCAGGTCGAGGCGCGGCGTGACGTCATGGTGGAGCAGGCCGGGGGAGAGGAGGCCCTGAGCGCCGCGCTCGCACAGACGCCCATCACCGACGCCCAGTTGCGAAGCGGCCTGGAGGACGGAGTCCTGTACCAGGCCGTCCAGGACGCCCGGTTCGCGGAGCTCGGTGCGACGTCTGAAGAGGCTCGTGCCTACTACGAGAGCCACCGCGAGTCGTTCCGGGAGCAGGGGTCGCTCCACCTCTTCTCCATCAGGGTCGCCGCTGAGCGCATCGCCGAGAACGCGCTGGAGCGTCTGCGTCAGGGGCGCCCGTTCGCCGAGGTCGCGCGCCAGTTCTCCACCGACCCCGAGGCGAAGGCCGCCGGCGGCGACCTGGGTGTGGTCGCACTCGCATCCCTGCCCGCCTCGTTCAGGGACGCGCTCGAGCCGGCGTCTCCCGATGAGGTGGTCGGGCCCGTCCAAGGTCCGGGCGGGTGGTTCCTGCTCAAGGCGACGGATGTGCAGAAGGCGCGCGTCGCGCCGTTCGCCGAGGTGCGAGACGACCTCGTGGCGGAGCTGACCCGGCGCGAGCGCTTCCGCGCGCTCGCGAAGTGGCTGGACGCCGCGCGTGAGCGGGCGTCGGTGACGCGGCCCTGACGCGCCGTCGCCACGCGGGGCGGCGAGCCTGTTGCTATACTCCGCGCGACAGAGACTATCGGAGGTCCCTCGTGCGGAACGCCCTCATCCTGCTCGCCGTCGTCGCCCTGGTCATCCTCGGTGTGGGTGCCCTCAACAACGGGACGGCGTTCGAGATCGACTACGTGGCCGGGACCATGAGCCAGGTCTCGCTGTTCTGGGTCTCGCTGGTGATCGCGGCCATCGTCTTCGTCGCCGGGCTGGCGGCGGCCTGGTTCGCGCTCGCGGGGGCGGCCGGAGGCCGGCGCAAGCTCGAGGCTGAGCTGCAGTCCACCTACGAGCGGCTGCGCGAGACCGAGCGGGAGGCGGGGGAGGCGAGGGCTGCGGTCGCCGCCGCCGCCGCGAGCGCCGCCGCCGAGGCCACCCCGGAGATCGTGGAGGCCACCGTGGTCGCGGAGCGCGAGGAGTCGACGGTCGTGGTGGCCGAGGCGGTCACGATGGTGGCTGACGAAGCCGAGACGGTCGTAGCCGGGGAGGGTGCCTTGGACGAGCCCGCTGAGATGGCCGGCGAGCAGACCGCCGTGACCATGGCGGCCGCGGCGGCGGAGCCGGCCCAGGTGGCGGAGACCGGCGACGACGAGCGGGCGGGCGCAGCCGCCGGCGCCGCCGAGGGCGAGCCGCGGGAGCCTCGTCCGCAGCCGATGTCCCCTCGGCGGACGACGCGCCGCAGGGCGACGCTCCCGCGGAGACGGCCGGCGACGCCAAGCCGTGACTGCCGGCGGCGGCATCCGTCGCCTCCGGACGCTACACTCGGTGACGTGATGCTCCCGTGACTGACCCCGGCACCTGGCGGATCCCGCCGGCTCCCTACGCGGACGTTCGCCGGCTGGCCGCCGAGCTCGGCGTCAGCGAGGTGCTCGCCCAGGTGCTCGTGCGCCGCGGGCTCGCGGAGCCCGCCGCGGCGCAGTCCTTCCTGCATCCCGAGTTCCGCGTCCACGACCCGTACCTCATGGCCGGCATGGCCGAGGCGCGCGCCCGCGTCGACCAGGCCCTGCGACGCAGCGAGCCCATCGCCGTGCACGGCGACTACGACGCCGACGGCATCACCGCCACCTACCTGCTCGTGAGCGTCCTGCGCGAGCTCGGCGCCGACGTGCGCTGGCGCCTCCCCAACCGGTTCAGCGAGGGCTACGGGGTCTCGTCGGCGGCCGTCGACGAGCTCGGCGCGGCCGGGGTCAAGCTGCTCATCACGGTCGACTGCGGCATCAATGCCCGCGCGGAGGTCGCGCAGGCGCAGGCGCTGGGTATGGACGTCATCGTCACCGACCACCACGAGCTGGAGGGCGAGCTACCGGCGTGTGTGGTCGTCTCACCCAAGCTCGGCGGGCTATCCCTGCGTCCGACCTCGCCGGCGTGGGCGTCGCCTTCAAGCTCGCGCACGCGCTGCTCGAGGAGCGTGGGGAGGACCTGGTCGACCTGCCGCTGGCGCTGCGCCCGTACAGCGACCTGGTCGCCGTCGGCACCATCGCCGACGTGGTGCCGCTCGTCGGCGAGAACCGCGTGCTCACCGCCATCGGGCTCGGCCGGCTGCGGAGCTCGCCTCGCCCCGGGCTGGCGGCGCTGCTCGAGGTGGCCGGAGGGCGGCCGGACACCGTGGATGCCGGCGCCGTCGGCTTCCGCCTCGGACCGCGGCTCAACGCCGCCGGCCGGCTCGAGGACGCCTCGATCGCCATCGAGTTGCTCGGCGCGCCCGACCGTGAGACCGCACTTCCGCTGGCGCTGCGCCTCAACGAGCTCAACCGCGAGCGGCAGACCATCGAGGCGGCCATGCTCGCGTCGGCCGTCGCCATGGTCCCCGACCCGCCGCCGCCGGCTCTCGTGCTCTCGTCGCCGGACTGGCACGAGGGTGTCGTCGGCATCGTCGCCTCGCGCGTCGCCGACCGGTTCAACCGCCCGGCCATCCTGCTCAGTGAGGGCGACGATCACGCCAAGGGCTCCGGCCGCAGCATCCCGGCGTTCGACCTGCTCGGAGCCGTCGAGCGCTCGTCTGGCCATCTGCTCGCGTTCGGCGGCCACCGCGCCGCCTGCGGACTGCGTCTCGAGCGCGGCGCGATCCCCGCGTTCCGCGAGGCGTTCGTGGCCGAGGCCGCGGCGGCGCTCGGCCCGGACGACCTGCTGCGGGTGCGCCGGGTCGACGCGATCGTCGGCGGCGACGAGCTCACACTGGGGCTCGCCGACGAGCTCGAGCTGCTGGCGCCGCACGGCTTCGGCAACCGCCAGGTCACCCTGCTGCTGCACGGCGCCGAGGTGGTGGCGCCGCGGCTCACGCGCGACAAGCGGCACGCCCAGTACCGCGTGAGGTGCGACGGCGCCAGTTGCCAGGCGATCCACTTCAACTTCGACGGACTCGACGAACTGCTGGCGCCCGGACGTCACGACGTGGCGCTGGCGCTCTCCAAGAACGAGTACAACGGAGCCGTGAGCGCGCAGGTGCAGGTACGGAGCCTGCACCGCCTGGAGCCGCCCGCCCGCGACCTGTGCGCCTCCGCATGTGACTTCGGCTGCCGGGACCGCCTGCGCGGCCCGCTGCTGTGGCAGGCGCTTCTCGGCCCTGGCGGGACCACGGAGAGCGCCGGCGCCCGTGCCGGTGAGTCACCGGCGTCCGGCAACGCCGCCGCCGGCGACGCCGCCGCGGCCGCCGCCCTGCACGCCGCCCGCGCCGAGGGGCGCCTCGTCGACCGGCGCGGCCGGCCGGCGGTCTCCCAGCTAGCGGGGATCGCCGCCGGCGGCGAGCGCACGCTGGTGCTCACCGCCGACGTCGCCCGCCGCCGCCCGTTGCTCAGCTCCGATGTGCTCGCGCCGGGCCTGGACCGCAGCGGCGCCTACGTGCAGCCGGCCTGTGCCCAGCGGCTCGAGGAGGCCGCAGCGGCCGACGTGGTCATGACCACGACGGAGGTCGCGCTCGACCACCCCGCAGTCGTGCGCTCGTTCGCGCACGTGGTGCTGCTCGACCCGCCCTGCACGACGGCGGCGTGGTCGGGCCTCGTCGCCGCAGCGCCGCAGGCGTACTTCCACGCGCTCTGGGGGCCGGCCGAGGCGGAGTTCGCCGGGCGCGTCCGCGAGAGCCAGCTCGACCTCGACGCAGCCATGCGCCGCGTCTGGCGGGCGCTCGCGGCGGCGCAGGGCCGGTTTGACGATGGGCTCGAGCAGGAACTGCTTGGACGGGGAGCCGTTCTCGCGCCGGTGGCGGCTCTCAGCGGTGCGTTCGCGGCGCTGCAGGAGGCCGGGCTGCTCGTCGCGGGGGGCGGCGACGGCTATCATCTCGAACGACCGGAGCACAAGGTCGACGTTTCCGGGACGGATGCTCACAGACGATGGCACAACAGGTATCAGACACCAGACTTCCTGCGGACCTGCCTGACAGCGCAGCTCTGAGGCAGGTCCCGGACGCGTACGGTCCGCTGCTCGACGACCTCTTCTCGGCCATCGAGCGCTACAACCCGGACCCGGACCGGGACCTCATCACGCGCGCGTTCGTCGCGGCCTGCATCCTGCACGGCCAGCAGAGCCGCAAGAGCGGAGAGGCGTACATCCACCACCCCGTGGGCACCGCCCTCAACGCCGCGGAGCTCCAAGCTCGACTCGGTGACCATCGCCGCCGCGCTCCTGCACGACGTCGTCGAGGACACGGGCACGCCGCTCAGCTGGATCCAGGACGAGTTCGGCGTGGAGATCGCCATGCTCGTCGACGGCGTCACCAAGCTCACCAAGATGCACTTCACCTCCCAGGAGGAGGAGCAGGCAGAGAACTACCGCAAGATGATCATCGCGATGGCCACCGACATCCGGGTCATCCTCATCAAGCTCTGCGACCGCCTGCACAACATGCACACGCTCTGCTACCTGAGCAAGCAGAAGCAGATCCAGAAGGCCAAGGAGACGCTCGAGGTCTACGCGCCGCTCGCGCACCGCCTCGGTATCCACAACCTCAAGTGGCAGCTCGAGGACCTCGCCTTCGCCTCGCTGCACCCGCGCAAGTACCAGGAGATCCAGAAGTGGGTCGCGCAGCGCCGCGCCGACCGCGAGGACTACGTCGACGAGGCGGCCGGGTTCCTGTCCGCCGAGCTGGGCACGGCCGGCATCGAGGCGGACATCACCGGCCGCGCCAAGCACTTCTACTCCATCTACATGAAGATGAGCCGCGGCGGCAAGGAGTTCAACGAGATCTTCGACCTCACCGGCCTGCGCGTGCTCGTCGACAGCATCAAGGACTGCTACGGCGCGGTGGGCATCATCCACTCGGTCTGGAAGCCCATCCCCGGGCGCTTCAAGGACTACATCGCGATGCCCAAGTTCAACCTGTACCAGTCGCTGCACACCACGGTCATCGGCCCCGGCGGCAAGCCGCTCGAGATCCAGATCCGCACCTTCGACATGCACCAGACCGCCGAGTTCGGGGTCGCCGCGCACTGGCTCTACAAGGAGCGCGGCGACCGCGACCAGGACAAGCTCGGCTGGCTGCACCAGATGATGGAGTGGCAGTCCGAGACCGGCGACCCCAAGGAGTTCATGGACACCCTGCGGGTCGACCTCTTCGAGGACGAGGTGTTCGTGTTCACTCCCAAGGGCGACGTCAAGAGCCTGGCGGCCGGGAGCACGCCCATCGACTTCGCCTTCGCCGTCCACACCGACGTCGGCAACCACACCGTGGGCGCCAAGGTCAACGGCCGCATCGTGCCGCTGCACACCAAGCTCACCAGCGGCGACATCGTCGAGGTCATCACGAGCAAGTCGAGCCACGGTCCGTCCCGTGACTGGCTCGACATCGTCAACTCGCCGCGCGCGCGCCAGAAGATCCGCCAGCACTTCCGCCGCGAGCAGCGCGAGGACTCTGAGCACTCCGGGCGGGACCTGCTGCAGGAGGCTCTGCGCCGCGAGGGCCTCCCGGCGCAGAAGATCCTGAGCTCCAAGATCTTCGCCCAGATCTGCAAAGACGTCGGTTACAGCAAGCCGGACGACCTCTTCGTGGCGCTGGGCTCCGGCCGCCTGCCGGTCAAGACCGTCGCCAACAAGGTCATGCAGCGCGCCGGCACCATGAAGGAGGCCACGCCGCCTCCCGAGATGCTGCCGTCGCGGCCGGTGCAGGACGTGGAGGAGCCGCAGGCGCTCAGCGGCGAGTTCGGCATCGCCGTCGAGGGCATGAGCGACATCATGGTGCGCATGGCGAAGTGCTGTAAGCCCATCCCGGGCGACGAGATCGTCGGCTACATCTCACTCGGCAAGGGCATCACCATCCACCGCAAGGACTGCAAGAACGCGCGCGCCCTCATGAAGAACCCGGAGCGCTTCACCAAGGTCGGCTGGAAGGGCCTCGGCGGCATGGCGTTCCGCGTCGAGATCATGGTCGAGGCGCTCGACCGCAACCACCTGCTCGAGGACCTCGCGCGCACGCTGTCGGACTCGGGGGTGAACATCATCGGCGGCTCCATGCAGACGCTGCCCGATGGCGTAGTACGCGACCGCTTCACGCTCGAGGTCGGCGACGTGCGCCAGCTCGACAACATCATCGCCAACATCCGCAGCATCCACACGGTGTACGACGCGTACCGCGTCGTCGGTGGCTGAGCCGCGGCGCTCTCGGGCGGGGCGCGCCGCCGTCGTCCCCGCAGGGACGGGTCCCCGCCCCTCACGTTCGACCCTCCTCGCCGCCGTCTGATACGCTAGCTGGCCGATCGATCAACGCGGTGGAATCAACGAGCGGGGCGCCGGAGGCACACCGCTTGACCCCTACCACTCGAGGTAAGAATGCCAGATCCCGTCGAAGTCTTCGCCGTGCCCCTCGGCCCGCTCCAGGCCAACTGCTTCATCGTCGTGCAGGGGGAGAACGGGCTCGTCATCGACCCGGGTGACGAGGCGAACGTCGTCATCGAAGCCTTCACGGAGTTCGGGTTCGCTCCGGCCGCGGTGCTCGTCACGCACGGGCACTTCGACCACTTCGGCGGCGTCACGCCGGTGGCGCGGCACTTCGACGTGCCCGTCTACGTGGGCGCCGAGGACGCCGGGCAGATGGCCGACGGCGGCCTCGGCTCCATGGCCGGGTTCGACATCGAGCCCGTGGAGACGGCGGTCACCATCGAGGGCGAGCAGTCGCTCGACCTGCCCATCCCGGTACTCGCCATTCCCACGCCGGGGCACTCGCGCGGCTCATACACCTTCGCCATCGGCGAGGGGGAGCTGTTCGTCGGCGACCTCCTCTTCCAGGGCAGCGTCGGGCGCACGGACCTGCCCGGCGGCAACATGGACCAGTTGCTCAACTCCGTAGCCGCGCTCATCCGCCGCTTCCCGCCGGACGCCGCGGTGCACTGCGGGCACGGCCCGGACACGTCGCTCGGCCGAGAGCTGGCGCTCAACCCGTTCCTCTCGCCCATCCGCCACGACCCGGAGCACCGCTGGTGAGCGGTCCGCGCGCCCCCAAGGGCACCTACGACCTGCTGCCGGACGAGGCCGCGGAGCGCGACGCCGTCGTCGCCGCGGCCGCGCGCGTCTTCAGCGCCTACGGCTACCGCCACGTCGTCACCCCCGAGTTCGAAGAGACGGGGCTGTTCGAGCGCGGCGTCGGCGAGGCCACCGACATCGTGCGCAAGGAGATGTACACGTTCCAGGACAAGGGCGACCGCTCGCTGACGCTGCGACCGGAGGGCACCGCGCCCATCTGCCGGTTGTACGTGGAGCACGGCATGCACAAGCTGCCGCAGCCGGTCAAGGTCTGGTACTACTGCCCGATGTTCCGCTACGAGAAGCCGCAGGCCGGGCGCTACCGCGAGCACTACCAGATCGGCGCCGAGGCCATCGGCTCCGAGGACCCGGCGGTCGACGCCGAGGTCGTGCTCATGCTGGCCGCCATCTTCGACGAGCTCGGCGTCGAGGGCGTCACCCTCAACATGAACAGCATGGGCGACAAGGCCTGCCGGCCGGCCTATGTGGAGAAGCTGCGCGAGTACCTGCGCGGCCGTGAGGGCGAGCTCTGCGGCGACTGCCTCGAACGCGTCGACGTCAACCCGCTGCGCACGTTCGACTGCAAGGTCGAGACGTGCCGCGCGGTGCTCGACGAGGCCCCGCGCATCAGCGACCACCTGTGCCCGGAGTGCCGCGAGCACTTCGACCGGGTGCTCGCCCTCGTCCGGGCCGCCGGGCTCGAGCCCAACCTCGACTTCCGGCTGGTGCGCGGTCTGGACTACTACACGCGCACCACGTTCGAGTTCAACTCCGACCGTCTCGGCGCCCAGAGCGGCGTGGGCGGCGGCGGCCGCTACGACGGCCTCGTCGAGCAGATCGGCGGGCCGCCGACGCCGGGCGTGGGCTGGGGCAGCGGCCTCGAGCGCATCGCCCTGGCGATGCGCGAGCCTGCTCGCGGCGCCCGCACGCGACCGGCGCCTATGTGGTCGCGTTCGGCGACGAAGCGCGCGCGGCGGCGTTCGCCTGTGCGCAGACGCTCCGCCGCGCCGGCGTGCCGGCCGAGCTGGACCTCGCCGGGCGCAGCCCCAAGGGCCAGCTCAAGCAGGCCGGCCGCAGCGGAGCGCGCTTCGCCGTGCTGCTCGGCCTCGACGAGCTCGCCGACGGCCTGGTGCGGCTCAAGGATCTTGCAGGCGGCGGGGAAGAGGACGTCGCCGCCGCCGACCTCGCGGCCCTGGTCGCCGCCCGAACTGCCGGCGCAGTCGCGCCATCGAGCGGGGCTTCAACGAGCCTGGGAACCGGCTCGGATGTCGAAGACCAGGCGCACCGCTCACTCGAGAGTGAGGACTCATGACCTTCCGTGACGCGTATCCCGGCGAGCTCCGCGCCGCCGACGTCGGCCGCGAGGTCCGCCTCGCCGGCTGGGTGGCTCGCCGCCGCGACCACGGCGGCCTCATCTTCATCGACCTCCGCGACCGCAGCGGCATGGTGCAGCTCGTCGTCGACCCGTCGCGCGCCCCTGAGGCGCATGCGCTTGCCGAGCAGGTGCGCCCCGAGTTCGTGCTCACCCTGAGCGGCGAAGTGGTCGCCCGTTCACCCGAGACCGTCAACCCGAACCTCCCCACGGGCGAGGTCGAGGTCAAGGTCGGCGCGCTCGAGATCCTGAACCGCGCCAAGACGCCGCCGTTCGAGATCGAGACGGCGGAGCAGGTGGACGTGGACGAGACGCTCCGGCTCAAGTACCGCTACCTCGACCTGCGCCGCGCGCCGATGCTCGCCAATCTCGAGCTCCGCAACTCGGCCACCCAGGCGGCGCGCACCTACCTCAACGCCAACCGCTTCATCGAGGTCGAGACGCCCGAGCTCACGAAGTCGTCGCCGGAGGGCGCGCGGGACTTCCTCGTGCCCTCGCGCCTGCAGCCGCACCACTTCTACGCGCTGCCGCAGAGCCCGCAGATGTTCAAGCAGATCCTCATGGTGGCCGGCATGGATCGGTACTACCAGTTCGCGCGCTGCTTCCGCGACGAGGACCTGCGCGCCGACCGCCAGCCGGAGCACACCCAGATCGACATCGAGACGTCGTTCCTCACGGTGCCCGAGATCCGCGATGCTGCTCGAGGGCCTCATGACGGCCATCTTCGAGGGCGTGGGGGAGACCGCGCCGGCCACGCCGCTTCCGCGCCTCACCTACGACGAGGCGATGCTGCGCTACGGCTCGGACAAGCCGGACCTGCGCTACGGCTTCGAGATCGTCGAGCTCAGCGAGACGTTCGCCGCCAGCGAGTTCAAGGTCTTCCGCGGCGCCGTCGACGGCGGCGGGGTGGTGCGCGCCATCCGCGCGCCCGGCGGCGGTTCCCTCAGCCGGGCCCAGATCGACAAGCTCACCGAGCTCGCCAAGGAGCACGGCGCCAAGGGCATGGCCTACGTGTACGTGGAGGAGGGCCGCGCCCTGCGCGGCCCCATCGTCAAGTTCCTCGGCGAGGCCGAGCAGGCCGCGCTCGTCGAGAAGGCCGGCGGCGAGCCCGGCGACCTCGTCGTCTTCGCCGCCGACGAGGCGCCCGTCGCCGCCGAGGTGCTCGGCCAGCTGCGGCTCGCCCTCATCCGCCTGCTCGCACCCGAGCCGTCCTCGCGCTGGTCGCTCCTGTGGGTCGAGGAGTTCCCGCTCTTCGAGATCGACAAGGAGACCGGCACGCTCACCTACGGGCACAACCCGTTCAGCCTGCCCACCGAGGCCACGACGCCGCTCATGGAGAGCGACCCGCTCGCCGTCCGCGGCGCCCAGTACGACCTGGTGCTCAACGGCGTCGAGCTGGGCTCCGGTTCCCTCCGCAACCACGACGCGGCAGTCCAGCGCGCCATCCTGCGCGCCCTCGGCATGAGCGACGAGCGCATCGACGAGGCCTTCGGCTGGTTCCTCGAGGCGCTCGAGTACGGCGCGCCGCCGCACGGCGGCATCGGTCTCGGCTTCGACCGCATCATCATGCTGCTCGCCGGCGCCGACTCCATCCGCGACGTCATCGCCTTCCCCAAGACGTCGTCGGGCGGCGACCCGATGACGGGCGCGCCGGGCACGGTGACGGCCGACCAGCTCAAGGAGTTGCGCGTCCGCCTCGGCTGATAGGCGTCTGCAGCCGTCTCAAGCTTTTTGCAGGGCTGCCGACAAGATTGTTGAATCAGTTGACGTTTGCTACGATGGCGCGGCTCGACCTTGTTCGTGACCTCGCCACATTCTCGAGCCAACACGAACACATCGGGAGCTCGTTCGCCGGACCGTCCGTGGACTGTCTGGGAGGGCACCCACCTGCGAGAGCAGGTTCGAGAATAACGCGAGCACGGCAAGGTGGAGCATTTTCTCTCTTGGGGGGAGGCCGGTATGGGGATGTTCAAGCGCAACCGCACCTTCCTCATCGGTGCGGTCCTGATCCTGGTCGTCGGCGCGGTGCTGTTCGGCAGCGTCGTGGCCGTTCGAGTGATGGCGGAGACGGGTGCGACGCCTGCACCTGCGGCGACGCAACCGGCGTCGTACAACACGGTGAGCAGCTTCGGCATGACGGGGTACGAGCCGCTGACCGTCCAGGCCACCGCCGAGACCCCCGAGTTCATCACCAAGCGCCTCGACGAGAAGCGCGGCATCGTGCTGCTCGTGTACGTCAAGGGCGCGAGCGACGACATGGAGATGCTCTCGTACTTCAACGACATCAAAGGCAACTACGCCGCCGACAGCTCGTTCTTCTCCTTCGAGGCGCGCGAGTCCAAGCAGCTCGGCGACCTGCTCTCCCAGCTGCGCGTCAGCGACCCGCCCATCCTCGCCATCATCCGCGGCGACGGCGTGGTCGCACAGCTCTACACCGGCTGGATCGGTTTCAAAGTGATGGAGCAGGAAGTCGCGGACGCCGTCCGCGGTCTCTGAGCTCACCCGCACCTTCGTGTCATGAGCGGCGCCTCCGGGCGCCGCTTCTGCGTGTGCTTCCGTTTGACCGCCGCCGAATCCGTGGTACATAATGCCGACTGTATTGGTTGGGATTCAGCGCCACACGACGGGAGCCTCATGCGCATCTCCTCGCGCTGCGAATACGGCCTGAGGGCCATGGTGTACCTTGCCGCGCACGACGACGGCCGGCCGGTGCCGCTGCCGGAGATCGCCGCCGGAGAGAACATCCCGGCGCCGTTCCTGGAGCGCATCCTCGCGCGCCTGCGCGAGGGTGGCCTGGTCAAGGCGACGCGCGGCGTGAGCGGCGGCTACCAGCTCGCCCGGGCCGCCGCCGACGTCCCCGTCGGTGATGTGGTCACGATCCTCGAGGGACCGCTCTCGCTCGTCGGCTGCCTGCCGGACGACGGCGCGTGTGAGCGCGCCGAGTCCTGCGCGTCGCGGGTGGTGTGGCGCCGTCTCGACAGCGCCATCAGCGGCGCCCTCAACGGCATCACACTCGACGACCTGACCCGGGAGGCAGTCTCGCCATGACGACGACGTACTTCGACCACGCGGCCACCACCCCGGTCGACCCTCTGGTGCTCGAGGCGATGCTGCCCTTCTTCAGCGAGTGCTACGGCAACCCGTCCGAGCTGCACCGGCTTGGGACGAGAGGCGCGCGCGGCCGTCGAGAAGGCGCGCGCCCAGGTGGCTGCGGCCCTCGGCGCCGGCGAGAAGGAGATCGTCTTCACCGCCGGCGGCACGGAGTCCGACAACCTGGCTCTCTTCGGCTACCTCGCCCGCTTCCAGCCCGGCCACCTCGTCGTCAGCGCCATCGAGCACCCGGCCGTCATGGAGGCGGCGCGCGCACTGAACCGCCTCGGCTGGGCCGTGGACTTCGTGCCCGTCGACCGTCACGGCGTCATCGACGTAGATGCCTACGAGCAGGCGTTCCGCGACGACACCAGGCTCGCCTCGGTCATGTTCGCCAACAACGTCGTCGGCACGGTACAACCTGTGGCGGCCCTCGCGCGCATCGCGCACGAGAAGGGCGCTGTGTTCCACACCGACGCCGTCCAGGCCGTGGGCTCACTCCCGGTCGACGTCGCCGAGCTGGGCGTGGACATGCTCACCCTCTCCGGCCACAAGTTCTACGGTCCCAAGGGTGTCGGCGCCCTGTACGTCAAGCGCGGCACGCGCCTGCAGCCCATCCTCCACGGCGGCGGCCACGAGCGCAGGCTCCGCTCCGGCACCGAGAACGTGCCGGGCATCGTGGGGATGGGCGCGGCCCTCGCGCTCGCGACGGAGCGACTGCCGGAGGTCCGGCCGCGCCTCGAGCGGTTGCGCGACACGCTCGCCCAGGGCGTGCAGGAGCACATCCCTGAGGTGACGTACCTCGGCCACCCTACGGAGCGCCTGCCCGGCAACGTCGCGTTCAGTGTGCGCTACGTCGAGGGCGAGTCGATGCTGCTGCAGCTCGACGCCCACGGCTTCATGGTCTCGAGCGGTTCGGCGTGCGCCTCCGGCTCGCTGGAGCCTTCGCACGTGGTGCTCGCGCTCGGGTTCGGCGCCGAGGAGGCGCACGGAAGCATGCGTATCAGTCTCGGGAGGGAGAACACTGCTGAGGAGGCCGACGCGTTCCTGGAGGCATTCCCACCGATCGTCGACAAGCTGCGGCAGATGAGCCCGCTGTACGTGAAAGGCTGACAGATGTACACCGACCTCGTGATGGATCACTTCACGAACCCGCGCAACGTGGGAGAGATCGAGGACGCCGACGGCGTCGGCCAGATCGGCAACCCGGTCTGCGGCGACGTGATGCGCATCAGCATCGCCGTCGACGACAAGGACCACATCGCCGACGTGAAGTTCAAGACCTTCGGGTGCGGCGCCGCGGTGGCGACGTCCAGCATGGTCACCGAGATGGTCATGGGCAAGAGCCTCCAGGAGGCCGCCGACATCTCCAACAAGGCCGTGGCCGAGGCGCTCGGCGGCCTGCCGCCGAACAAGATGCACTGCTCCAACCTGGCCGCCGACGCCCTGCACCTCGCCATCCAGGACTACCTCGTCAAGCACGGCCGCGAGGCGGACGTCGAGCAGATCCTCAAGGCACTCCCAAAAGACCACGAGCACTCGTCGCACTGAGCGGCGGGGTCGATAGCGCCGTCGCGGCGCTGCGGCTGATCGACGAGGGCCGCAGCCTGGAGACGGCGACGGCGAGGCTGTGGCCGGGGACGGACCGGCGCAGCTGCTGCTCTCCCGGCGCACTGCAGCGCGCCGCCCGTACCGCGGCGCAGCTGGGACTCCCGCATCACGTCCTCGACCTCGAGACTGAGTTCGAGGACGCCGTCGTCGCGCCCGTTCGAGCGAGGCTACCTCGACGGAGAGACGCCCAACCCCTGTATCGACTGCAACCCGATGCGGCTCGCCGCGCTGCTCGCCCTTGCTGATGAGCTGGGGCTCTCCCGGCTCGCCACCGGCCACTACGCGCGGGTGGTCTGGCGCGACGGCGAGCCCTGGCGTGGCGCGCGCCGCCGACCGCGGCAAGGACCAGTCCTACATGCTCTGGTCCGTGCCGCCGGAGGTGCTGGCGCGGCTCGAGTTCCCGCTCGGTGGGCTCACCAAGTCGCAGGTCCGGGAGGAAGCGGCGGCGGCGGGTCTCGAGGTCGCCGGCGAGCCGGAGAGCCAGGAGGTCTGCTTCGCCGTGGACGGGTACCGGCGGTTCCTCGAAGGGCGCGGCGTGGAGCCCGTGGAGGGCGAGATCGTCGATGCAGGTGGCCGGGTGGTGGGTCGTCACGACGGGCACTGGCGGTTCACCGTCGGCCAGCGCCGGGGCATCGGCGTGAGCGGCCCGGAGCCGCTGTACGTGCTCGAGCGGAGGGCCGCCGGGAACGAGGTCGTCGTCGGCGGCCGTGGTGCGCTCGACGTCCGCTCGGTGCGCCTCCGCGACGTTGAAGACCGCGGGCTCGGCGACGGCGCGGACCTCGAGGTGCAGTTGCGCTACCGCTCGGAGGCGGTCCCGGTGATGGCGTTGCGGCGCCTGGACGGAGGCCTCGAGGTCGAACTGCGCGAGCCGTTCGCGGGGCTCGCACCCGGTCAGGCCGCAGTCTTCTACAGGGACGCCGTGGTCGTCGGCGGCGGGTGGATCGCCGGCCCTGTGGCGGCGGCGTCGCCCGGGAGCGCCCCGGGCTGATCTTCGCCGGCCGTTCCGCCCGGCGGTGCTATCATTCGCGGCATGACGGCCCTTGAGACCGCGAGCCCCGCCCCTCGCACCCCGCCCGGCGCCGTCCGGCCTCCCGTTTCGCGGACGGTCCTCGTCCTCGTCCTCGTGGTCGTCGCGCTCTCCGCGGCCGTTCGGCTCGTCGATCTCGGCCGGTTCCAGGGCGCGGTCTTCGATGAGCACTACTACGTGCACGACGCGAGGGCGGTGCTGCACGGCGGGCTGGCCGGCACGCCGGAAGAGCCGTGGAGGCCGTCCGGCGTGCGCTCCGATGCACACCCCGACCTCGCCAAGCTGGCGATCGCCGCCGGCATCGCCGTGCTCGGCGACGGCCCCTGGGGCTGGAGGCTCCCGGCGGCGCTCGCGGGCATCGCCGTGGTCGCGCTCGTGTTCCCGCTCGCCCGGCGGCTCGGCCTCAGCGACGAGTGGTCGCTCGCCGCCCTCGTGCTGGCCGCCGCCGATCCGATGCTCATGCTCGAGTCCAGGATCGCGGTGCTGGACATGTTCGTCGCGCTGTGCACGGTCCTCAGCGTGTACCTGGGGCTCCGCTTCGTGCAGTCCGGGTTCCGCCTCTGGTGGCTGGTCGCCTGTGCCGCGGCGCTCGGCGCGGCCGTCGCCTGCAAGTGGTCCGGGCTGCTCGCGGCGCTCGCGGTGCTGGTCGTCGTGCTCCCGCCCCTGGTACGGCACGGTCGCGGCGCCGTACGGCCGGCCGCCGTGCTCGCGGTGGTCGTCCTCGTTCCGCCGGCCGTGTATCTCCTCAGTTCCGTGCCGTACTTCGCTGCCGGCCACGGCCTCGGCGACTGGCTCCAGCTGCAGGAGCACATGGCGACGTTCGGCTGGGGGGTGCAGGGAGACCGCGTGTTCGCTTCGCCGCCGGCCAGCTGGCCGTTCGTCGTGGAGCCGATCTGGTACAAGTGGTCCGACGGGAGTGAGGGCACCGTCGGCCTGCTGGCCATCGGCAACTTCCTGCTCTGGTGGGCCGGCGTCGCGGCGTGGGTCGTATTCGGGCTGCTCGCGGTGCTGCGCCGGGACTGGCGGCTCGGCATCACCCCGGCGCTGGTCGCCGTTCTCTACCTGCCCTGGCTGCTCACCTCGCGGCAGACCTACATCTACTACATGGTCCCGGTCGTGCCGTTCATCGCGGTGCTGGTCGCGACCGGCCTCGCGCGCTTCGCCGGTGCGCCGTGGACGCCGCCGCCCGGCGCCGCCGCTCGGCGGCGCCGCGCCTCGACGTCCGGCCGCGCTGAGGACGCCGGTGGCGTCGCGGCGTGGGCGCCGAGCTCTCGCCTGGGCGTTCTGCGCCGCCTGCGTCGTGGTCGGAGCGCTGTACGTTCCCTTCGTCCTCGGACTGCCGGTGCCGTTCGAGTACTACGCGTTCCTCACGCCGTTCACGACCTGGAAGTGACCGGCGCGGCACCCCGGTCCCCGGATCCGTCGCGTCGGAGTTCCGCGTCGTCCGACCGATCGTGAGGTCCCGGCCGCGCGAGACGTGGTGCCTCGCGTGCAGCTGGCCCATCTCCGTGCGGCCGATCATGTGTCGGAGGCGTGAAACAAGGCGTCATGGCGGTGCGGACGCGGACGGCTCCAGATGGGCGCCGCACGCGGTATGATACGCTTCGGACGGTATCGAGACGGCTCGTGAACTACGAAAGGAGCGCTGCATGGTCTCCTCTTTCGCCACGCTTGCGATGAGCACTCCGACCATGGTGCTCAGCTATGCAGCGGCGTTCTTCTTCGTCGTCGTGGCCATCGCCGCCGCGTATGCCCTGTTCAAGGCCGGGGGCACGCTCCAGCGCGTGGACACCGTGCTGGCGGACGTGGACCGAGAGGCCGTTCCGCTCCTGCAGAAGGCCGGCACCACGCTCGACGGCGTCAACGCCAACCTCGGCAACGTCGACCAGATCACCAAGGACGTCGCCGACATCACCGACAAGATCGACGGCCTTGCCACGGCTGTCGAGGGCGCCGTCAGCACGCCGGCTCGCAAGGCCGCGTCGTTCAGCGCCGGCGTCCAGGGCGCCGTCTCCAGCTTCATGCGACGCGACAGGACCACACCCGGCACGGGCGCTGCGGCCGCCTCCGCCGGCGCTTCGATCCGCCGGCGCCTGGACTCCGCCGGAGCCGTCCTCCGCTGCGTCCGACGCGGCCGCGGCTGCGGCGGACCCGGCAGTGGCGGACACGGCCGAGGAGCGCCGCCGCCGGTGCCGCCACCGACGCGACCGCCGCTCCGGAGACCGACACGAAGGTCTGAGTATGGGTCTCTCCACCAAGCTGATCGTCGGCGGCGCCGTCGCCGGCACCGCCCTCACCTACTACGTGCGCTCGAGACACCAGCGCACCGGTGAGAGCTATCTCTCGATCGTCCGGCAACTGCCGGGCGACGCGCTGCGCTGGGTCGACGACACCAGGACGCGGGCGGTCAAGGCCCTCGAGGAGGGCAAGGGCGCCGCTCGCGACCGGGACGAGGAGTTCACCCGGCAGCTCACCGCCGCCGGCGCGCCCCCCGGCGCCTGAGGTCGCATGGCTGAGAAGATCTCCCTCGAGGTGCCGGCGACGCTGAGCGCCCTCTCGACCGTGCGTGTGGTGCTCGGTGGTCTCGGCGCGCGGCTCGACTTCTCCCTCGACGACCTCGACGACCTGTTCCTCGCCGCCGACGGGCTCCTGGAGGCCGCGCTCGACGCGGAGGAACTGGACAGCATCCGCGTCCTCGTCGTGGTCGAGGGCGAGACTCTGCGCGTGAGCGCGGGCGCCTTCCGGTCCTCCGAGCTGCGCGACAAGGTCGTCGTCACGCCGGGCGACTGCATCGACCTGTGCACTCTCCTGCGGCGTACCGTCGACGACGTGACCGTGCAGGAGGACGGCGAGTGCTTCAGCGTCGTCATCACCAAGCAGCGCACGGGGTCGCACTCGTGAGCAACCGCGACGAAAGAAGGGTCAACGACCCGCTGGACCTCGAGTCGCTGCCCGGCCAGGCGCGCCGGGTGCCGGACGACGACGAGGAGGCCGAGGGCGAGGCGGTCGAGAAGGAGCAGCCTCGGGGCACGAGACGAGTCCACGAAGAAGGACCAGTATCTCCTCCGCGTCTACCACTACGGCAAGGCGAGCGATGACCCGGTGGAGCGCAGGCGCGCGCATGGACGCCAGGCAAGAGCTCATCGCGATGTATCTCCCGCTGGTGCGCTCGCTGGCGCGCCGCTACGCGTCGCGAGGCGAGCACTTCGACGACCTCGTCCAGGTCGGCGCCATCGGCCTCATCAAGGCCATCGACCGGTTCGACCTCGAGCGCGGCGTGGAGCTCACCACCTACGCCACGCCCAACATCGTCGGCGAGATCAAGCGCTACTTCCGCGACAAGGGCTGGTCGGTGCGCGTGCCGCGCGGCCTCCAGGAGCTCAACATCCGCCTCAACAAGGTCATCGACGAGCTCGTGCCCAAGCTGCAGCGCTCGCCGACCATCAACGAGCTCGCCGAGGCGGCCAACGCCACGCCGGAAGAAGTGCTCGAGGCGCTCGAGACGAGCCAGGCGTACAACTCCGTGTCGCTCCAGGCCTCGCCCAACGGCGAGTCGGGCGAGGAGGACGCCGGCCTCATCGACTACCTGGGCGGCGAAGAAGAGGCCTACGACACGATGGAGGACAGGACGACGCTTGCGCCGGGCTTCGCCAAGCTCGACAAGCGCGAGCGGTACATCCTCCACCTGCGCTTCTTCGAGGGTCTCACGCAGAGTCAGATCGCGGAGCGCGTGGGTATATCCCAGATGCACGTCTCGCGCCTCATCAGGCGCTCGCTCGAGAAGCTGCGGGAAGAGATCGGCGATCTCGACAACCCGATGCCGCCGCGTTCGTCCGCCGACGACCGCTGACGGCCGTACCGACATCCATCACACCCCAAGAGGCCCTCACGTGAACGCTGCCGATATCCGTGACCTGTACCGTGACTTCTTCGTCGAGCGAGGCCACCTCGCCGGCGAGCCGGCTAGCCTGGTGCCCGCCGGGGACACCAGCGTCCTCTTCACCACCGCCGGCATGCAGCAGTACAAGCCGTACTTCCTCGGCGTTCAGACCCCGCCGGCGACGCGCATCACCACCTGCCAGCGCTCGTTCCGCACGTCCGACGTCGAGAACGTGGGCAAGACGGCGCGGCACCTCACCTTCTTCGAGATGCTGGGCAACTTCTCGTTCGGCGACTACTTCAAGGCCGAGGCCATCCAGTGGGCGCTGGAGCTCTCCGACCAGCTCGGGCATCCCGCGCGACAAGGTCTGGGTGAGCGTGTTCGGCGGCGACGCCCAGGTGCCGGCCGACGAAGAAGCGGTGGAGATGTGGAAGTCCCACGGCTTCGGTGACGACCGCATCGTCCGTCTCGGCCGCAGCGACAACTTCTGGGGCCCGGCCGGCCCCACGGGCCCCTGCGGGCCCTGCTCCGAGCTCTACTACGACTTCGGGCCCGAGATGGGCTGCGACGACCCCGGCTGCAAGCCCGGGCTGCGACTGCGACCGCTACCTCGAGTACTGGAACCTCGTGTTCGTGCAGTACGACATGGACGAGGCGGGCAACCTCACGCCGCTGCCCAAGGGCAGCATCGACACCGGCATGGGGCTCGAGCGCATCGCCAGCATCAGCCAGGGCGTGACCAACGTCTTCGATACCGACCTCTTCAAGCCGCTGGTCGAGCGAGGCGCGGAGCTGGCGGGCGTCGAGCCTGCGGCCTCGCCCGCCGTCACCCGCGCCCTGCGCACCATGGCCGAGCACGCCCGCGGCGCGTCGTTCCTCATCATGGACGGCGTGCTGCCCGGGCAACGACGGCCGCGACTACGTGCTGCGCCGCATCATCCGGCGCGCCGTGCAGCAGGCCGTGGCCATCGGCGTCGAGAGGCCGTTCCTCTCCGCGCTCACCGACGCCGTCGTCGACCACATGGGCAGCGCCTACCCGGCTCTGGTCGATGCACAGCCGGAGATCCGGCGCGTCGTCGAGGAGGAGGAGGTGCGCTTCCGCCGCACCCTGGAGCAGGGGATGGGGATCATCGAGGAGGCGCTCCGCCGTGCCCGTGACGCCGGCACCGAACTGCCGGCCGAGGTCGCCTTCGAGCTCCACGACACCTACGGCTTCCCGTTCGACCTCACGCGTGAGATCGCCGCCGAGCAGGACATGACCGTCGACGAGGAGCGCTTCGGCCACCTCATGGAGGAGCAGCGCGAGCGCGCCCGCGCGGCCCAGAAGGAGGGCGCCTTCGCCTCCGGGCCCGGCGAGGTCGAGGACTTCCAGCGCCGGTACGCCGAGACGGCGTCCGAGTTCGTCGGCTACGAGCGCCTCGAGGTGTTCACCGTCGTGCGCTCCATCGGCGAGCTCAGCGACGGCCGCGTGGCCGTCAAGCTCGCCGAGTCGCCGTTCTACGCCGAGGGCGGCGGGCAGATCGCCGACACCGGGTGGATCCACACCGACTCCGGCAAGCTCGAGGTCGAGAGCGTCGTCAAGTTCGTCGACGACCAGGTCGTCGTGGCGCGCCCGGTCGAGGGCAAGGTCGCCCCGGGCGAGCGCGCCAAGGCCATGGTCAACGCCGTGCGCCGCCACCAGACGGCCTGCAACCACACGGCGACGCACCTGCTGCACAACGCCCTGCGCATCGTGCTCGGCGAGCACGTGCGGCAGGGCGGCTCCATGGTGCGCCCCGAGCGCCTGCGCTTCGACTTCGCCGTGCGCGAGGCGCCCACCGCCGAGCAGCTCCGCCAGGTCGAGGACCTCGTCAACCGGCGCATCATCGAGAACCACGCCGTGCGGCCGTTCGTCACCACGCGCGAGTACGCGGCCGAGATCGGCGCCCTCGGCGTTCTTCGAGGAGAAGTACGGCGAGTTCGTGCGCGTGCTCGAGATCGACGACTTCAGCCGCGAGCTCTGCGGCGGAACCCACGTCTCGTCCACCTCGCAGATCGGCCTCTTCAAGATCACGTCCAGCCAGTCCGTCGGAGCCAACACGCGCCGCATCGAGGCCATCACGTCGGCCGCGGCCGTGGAGCACTACCGCGGCCTCGAGCACGAGTGGGACGCCCTGGCGGCGGACCTCAAGGTCCGGCCCGACCGCGTGACCGCGACGGTCGAGAAGCTCGCGGCGCAGGTCCGCGACCTCGAGACGAAGCTCAAGGCCGCCGAGAGCGGCGAGCGCAAGGACCTGGCCGCGGAGCTGCTCGCGAGCGCGGTCCGAGGTGGGCGGCATCACGCTCGTCGCCGGCTCTCCCGAGGTCGACACGGCCGACCAGCTCCTCACGCTGGTCGACGAAGTCCGCGGCAAGAACCCCGACTCCGTCGCGCTGCTCGCGTCGGTCGTCGACGGCCGCGTGGCGGCGGTGGTCGCCGCCGGCGACGCCGCGGTCGGCCGCGGCGTCAAGGCCGGCGACGTCATCAAGGCCATGCTGCCGGCCATCGGCGGCAAGGGCGGCGGCAAGCCCACGCTCGCGCGGGCCGGCGGGTCCGAGGTCGGCGGCGTCGGCGCGGCACTCGAAGCCGGTGCGGCCGCCGTCAGGGACATCCTGGGCTGAGCGAGGTCGCGGCCGCGTGAAGGTCGTCGCGCTCGATCACGGCACGGTGCGCACGGGCGTCGCCGTCTGCGACGAGACGGGCACGCTGGCGCGGCCGCTGACCGTCGTGCAGCGCGTCGGCACCGAGGCCGGGTTCGCCGCACTGCTCGCGCTCCTGGACGAGGAGCGGCCGGCGCGTATCGTGGTAGGCTTGCCGCTGTCGCTCGACGGGCGCGAGCACGGCCAGGCGCGCGCCGCCAAGGCGTTCGCCGCGCGCCTCCGCGCATCCGTCGGTGTCCCTGTCGAGCTGTTCGACGAGCGCTTCACGTCCAAGCTCGCCGATCAGCGAGGCGGGACTGCGGCGCGCGACGCGCGCGCCGCCGCGACACTGCTCGAGGACTATCTCAGGACGGTGGATGGCCAGGGAACCTGACGACGGAGCCGAGAGGCCTGTGTACACCGGGCAGCGCCCGCCCGGGCAGGGCTGGCAGCGCTACCAGCCGGCTGCCTCGCCGGGCGGCGACGACCTCGGCATCGAGCGCCGGCGCGGCACGCGGCCACGACGGCCGCGCCCCGCGCCGGCGGCGCGGCCGCCTCGCCGGCTACCTGCTCGTCGCGATCCTCGCCCTCGTCATCGGCGCCGGTGTGGGCTACGCCCGCGCCTACTTCTCCGACGGCGAGGTCGGCAGCACCGTCACCGTCGTGGTCAAGGAGGGCTCGAGCCTGCGCGTCATCGCCACCGCACTCGAGGAGAAGGGCGTGGTCAAGCACGCCAGGGCCTTCGAGATCCGCGCCGACGCCGACGGCTACGCCACGCGCTTCATGCCGGGCACCTACGCGTTCCATGTCAACGAGCCCTACGACACCCTCGTCGCCAAGCTGCTCAAGGGCACCAGGGCGCCGACCGTCAAGGTCTCCATCCCCGAGGGTTCCACACTGCGCCAGGCGGCCAGGATCGTCTCCGGCGACGTCAAGGCCATCTCCGAGAAGGAGTACCTCGAGGCGGCGCGCGAGGATCCGCCGCCGTTCAAGCTCGAGGGCTACAAGAAGGGCGCCACGCTGGAGGGCATGCTGTTCCCGGCGACCTATGACGTGCTGCCCAAGAAGGCCTCGGCCTACGGCTTCGTCAAGACGCAACTGGAGACGTTCGACGCGTACTTCGCCAAGGTCGACATGACGCGCGCCCGCGCCGCCAACCTCACCGAGTACGACGTCGTCATCATCGCGTCGATGATCGACCGCGAGGCGCTGGTGCCGGCGGAGCGGCCCATCGTCGCCGCCGTCATCTGGAACCGCCTGCGCAAGGACATGCTGCTGCAGATCGACGCCACCATCCAGTACGCGCTGGGCAAGACCAAGCCGCTCCTCACCTACGACGACCTCGAGATCGACTCGCCCTACAACACCTACAAGCACACCGGGCTGCCGCCGACGCCCATCTCCAACCCGGGGTTGGCGGCGCTCAAGGCGGCCGCCGACCCGACGGACGGACAAGTACCTGTACTACGTCGCGCGCAACGACGGCACCGGCCGCCACTACTTCTCCACCACCTACGACCAGTTCCTCGCCGACAAGGCGAAGGCCGAGGCCAACGGCCAGTAGGACCCGGCCGTCCGCGCGGCCGCGGGCAGGAGGGCGGCCCCCGGCGGCCAATGTAGCAGTACGTCCGCGGGGCCACGAGCGGAGGGGGCAACGCTGCTCAGCGGGACCACACACGTCATCGGCATCATCGGCGACCCCGTGTCGCATTCGCTCTCGCCGCGGCTGCACAACGCGGCGTTCGCCGCGCTCGGGCTCGACTACGTGTACGTGCCGCTCCCGGTGCGCGCGGAGGAGGTGGGCGCCGCGGTCAGGGGCCTGGCGGCCCTCGGCTTCCGCGGCGCCAACGTCACGATCCCGCACAAGGGCGCCGTCATCCCCTTCCTCGACGAGGTGGACGACGACGCCCGCCTGGCCGAGGCAGTGAACACCATCACGGTGGTCGGTGAGCGGCTGCGCGGGTACAACACCGACGTGGAAGGCGTTCGCGGAGCGCTGGTCGCCGTCGCCGGCGACACGCTCGCCGGCGAGCCGGCGCTCATCCTCGGCGCCGGTGGGGCGGCGCGCGCGGCCGCACTCGCGCTCGCGCGCCTCGGGTGTCCGCTCACCGTCGTCAACCGCACGCCGGCTGCGGCCGAACGACTGGCCGCGCTCATGCACGACGGTGTGTCCGGGGCGGAGTGCCGCTGGCTGCCGTTGTCCGATCTGACGGAGCAGGACGTCCGCCGGCACCGCGTGGTGGTGAACGCGACGGCGCTCGGGATGGCCGGCCAGGGTAAAGTCCCTGCGCTCCTCGCCGATAACGTGTCTGCGGGGCAGGTCGTATTCGACGCGGTATACGCGTCCGGGCCGACGGAGTTCCTCGCGGCGGCGCAGGCTCGCGGAGCCACCGTCGTCGACGGATTGACGATGCTGCTGGGACAGGCGGCTGCGGCCTTCAGCCTGTGGACCGGCGTGCCGGCGCCGCTGGAAGTGATGAGAGATGCCGTCCGACGATGACAGGACGACCCGCAACCAGGCGCCCGGGCTCCTGACCGGGCGAGAAGGAGAGACGCTGGAACCGTTCATGGACCCCGCCGAGAGCTTCGGGCAGCAGCCCGCGCAGCGCGCGCCGAGGAGCGCGGCCGACGCCGTGGACGACTTCCTCACGGACGACCCGATCCTCGGGCGGTTCCGGGCCGGCCGGCCTCGCTTTCGCTCAGGACTGCGTCCGCCGGGCCTGTGGATGCCGGCGGACCACCCCCTGGGGCGGCCGCGCCGGGTGAGGCCCAGGCAACGGAGCAGCGGGACGACAACGAGTCCATCGTCCGCAGCCAGCGCACCAGCAAGCTTCGGCTCGGCGACATCCTCAAGGAGATGGGGCTGGTCACCGACGAGCAGGTCGAGAGCGCGATCGGCCGCCAGAAGGAGACGCGCAAGCGGCTCGGCCAGCTGCTCATGGAAGAGGGCATCGTCACCCAGCTGGACCTCACCAAGGCGCTGGCGCTGAAGTTCGGCGTCAGCTTCCTCGACCTGACCGTCGACGCGCTTCGACGGCGCCGCCACCGCCTACATCGACGAGAAGCTGGCGCGCCGCTACGGAGCCGTGCCGGTGCGGTTCCTCGAGGACAACACGCTCCTCGTGGCCATGATCGACCCCCAGAACCTGCCGGCGCAGGAGGACCTCGCCATCATCACCGGCTTCCAGATCCAGCCGGCGATCGCCAGCGAGGAGGACGTCTTCGGCGCGATCGCCAAGGTCTACCGCGAGAAGGCCGAGGTCGGGGAGAGCGCCGACGGGGTCGGCGCGGAGGTCGAGGAGTCCCTCACCGACATCCGCGATGCGACCGAAGAGGCGCCGATCGTCAAGCTGGTGAACTCGGTCATCGCGCAGTCGGTCGACGACTCCGCGAGCGACATCCACTTCGAGCCGCAGGCCAAGGAGCTCGTCGTGCGCTTCCGCATCGACGGCGTGCTCCACGAGATCATGTCGATCCCGCGGCGCATGCAGTCCGGCGTGCTCAGCCGCCTCAAGATCATGGCCGACCTCGACATCGCCGAGCGGCGCGTGCCGCAGGACGGCCGCATCGGCCTCATGGTCGGCGGCAAGCCCATCGACATGCGCGTGGCGACCCTGCCGACGGTGTACGGCGAGAAGGTCGTCATGCGCCTCCTCGACAAGTCCAACGTGATGCTCGACCTGGAGGATCTCGGGTTCGCCGAGAAGGCGCTCAAGCGGTTCCAGAAGTCGTTCTCGAAGCCCTACGGCGCCATCCTGGTCACCGGACCGACCGGCTCGGGCAAGTCGACGACGCTGTACGCGGCGCTGAACATCCTGAACAGCGCCGAGAAGAACATCATCACCGTTGAAGACCCGGTGGAGTACCGCCTCACCGGCATCAACCAGGTGCAGGTGAACACGCGGGCCGGCATGACCTTCGCCGCGGCCCTGCGCTCGATCCTCCGCTGCGACCCGGACATCGTCATGATCGGCGAGATCCGCGACCGCGAGACGGCGATGATCGCCGTCGAGTCGGCGCTCACCGGCCACCTCGTGCTCAGCACGCTGCACACCAACGACGCTCCCGGCGCGCTCTCCCGCCTCACCGAGATGGGCATCGAGCCGTTCCTCACCTCATCCGCGGTCGACGCCGTGCTGGCGCAGCGCCTGGCACGGCGGTTGTGCTCGAGCTGCAAGGAGCCGTTCACCCCGACTCGCGAGATGCTGCGCAAGAACGACTTCCCGCCCGAGGTTTGTGACCGGGATGACGTCGTGCTCTATCGTGCGAAAGGCTGCTCGAGGTGCAACAATACGGGCTATAAGGGGCGCTTGGGGCTGTACGAGGTGATGGTCGTGAGCGAGGCCATCCGCCGTCTCACCGTCGAGCGCAAGAGCGCGGACGAGATCGGCCGCGTGGCTGCGGCCGAGGGGATGAAGTCACTGCGTGAGGACGGCATCGACAAGGTTCTGCTGGGCATGACCTCCGTGGAGGAGATCGCCCGCGTCATCATTTGATCTGGCAATCCCGGCGAGGAAGTGAACATGGATCTGGTCGACGTCCTTCTCGAAGTGCTGGAGCGAGACGCGAGCGACCTTCACCTCACGGTGGGGTCGCCGCCGATCATCCGCATCAACGGTCAGCTGGAGCGCCTGGACTACCCGCGTCTCAGCGCCAACGACACGCGGGAGCTCATCTACTCCATCCTGTCCCAGGACCAGCGGCAGCGCCTGGAGAACGAGTGGGAGATCGACTTCTCCTACTCGGTCCCGGGGCGCGCGCGGTTCCGCGTCAACGCGTACTTCCAGCGCAACAGCCTGGGCGCCGCGTTCCGCCTCATCCCCATCAACATCAAGAAGCTCGAGGACCTCGGCCTGCCGCAGGCGCTGCACGACCTCACGCGCAAGCCGCGCGGATTCGTCATCGTCACCGGGCCGACCGGCTCGGGCAAGTCCACCACGCTGGCGGCGATGATCGACGAGATCAACGAGACGCGCGACGAGCACATCATGACCATCGAGGACCCCATCGAGTTCCTCCACCGCCACAAGAAGTGCATGGTCAACCAGCGCGAGATCGGCGCGGACACCAAGGGCTTCAACCGCGCCCTCAAGAGCGTGCTGCGCCAGGACCCGGACATCATCCTCGTCGGCGAGATGCGCGACACCGAGACGATGGCGACCGCACTCACGGCGGCGGAGACCGGCCACCTCGTCTTCGCCACGCTGCACACCCAGGACGCGCCGCAGACCATCGACCGCATCATCGACGTGTTCCCGCCGCACCAGCAGGAGCAGATCCGCGTGCAGCTCAGCACCACGCTCATGGGCGTCTGCACGCAGCAGTTGCTGCCCACGCGCGACGGCCGCGGTCGCTGCGTCGCCTGCGAGCTCCTCATCCCGACCCCGGCGGTCCGCAACCTCATCCGCGAGGGCAAGACGCACCAGATCTACGTCCGCCATGCAGACGGGCAGCGCGCACGGCATGCAGACCATGGACGCGGCGCTGGCCGACCTCGTGCGCCGCGGCATCATCACCCGCGAGCTGGCCAAGAACCGCTCGAGCACCCCTGCGGAGTTCGAGCGCCTGCTGGGCCAGCCCGCCGCCGCGGCCGCCGGCCGGTGAGGGCTGCAGGAATCACGACGCGGGCCGATAAAGACAGGGAGGCAACGCCGGTCGTCGAGGGGCGCGCCGCGCGAGCGGGCGCCGAGGGGGCGTAGGAGAGGCAATGACGAACTTCGCGTACAAGGCACTCGACGGGCGCGGCGCGCAGGCCGCCGGCGAGATCGAGGGAGAGAGCAAGGCCGCCGTCGCCGCTGCGCTGCGCAGCTCGCGGCCTCACGGTGCTCGACCTCAACGAGGTCAAGCAGGGCTGGGGCCAGATCCAGATCGGCGGCCGCGTCAAGCCCAAGGACCTCACGGTCTTCTCACGGCAGTTCGCGACCATGGTCAACTCCGGGCTCTCGATGCTGCGCTGTCTGTACGTCCTCGAGGAGCAGACGCCCAACAAGAAGCTGGCGAAGGTCGTCAGCGAGGTGCGCGCCGACGTCGAGGCCGGCATCAGCCTGTCGGACTCGCTGGAGAAGCACCCCAAGGTGTTCAGCCGGCTCTACGTCAGCATGGTCCGGGCCGGCGAGCTCGGCGGTATCCTCGACGAGGTCCTCAACCGCGTCGCCACCCAGCTCGAGAAGGAAGACAGCATCCGCCGCGCCGTCAAGTCGGCGATGGTCTACCCGATCCTCATCGGCAGCTTCGCCATCATCGTCCTGATCGGCATGGTGCTGTTCCTCATCCCGATCTTCGCGAGCATGTACAAGGACCTCGGCAACGCCAAGCTGCCGATGCTCACGCGCATCATGATGAGCATCTCGAACGCGGCGCTGAACTTCCCGATCAACGTCCTGATCCTGGCCGCCATCATCGCCGCCATCTACGGGCTGATGCCGCTTCAAGCGCACCGACCGCGGCACGCACATCTGGGACCGGTTCAAGCTGCACATCCCCATGGGCATCGGCGAGATCATCCGCAAGCTCGCGGTGGCGCGCTTCTCGCGCACGCTCGGCACGCTCATCACGTCCGGCGTGCCGATCCTCCAGGCCATCGAGATCACCGGCCAGGCGGCCGGCAACGTCGTCATCGAGGACGCGATGGTCGACGTCCAGCAGAGCGTCAAGGAGGGCCAGTCCATCACGGCGCCGCTCGCGAAGATCTCCGTGTTCCCGCGCCATGGTCACGCAGATGATCTCCGTGGGCGAGGAGACCGGCTCCCTCGACGCCATGCTGGGCAAGATCGCCGACTTCTACGAGGACGAGGTCAACGCGGCGGTCAAGTCGCTGACGTCCATCCTCGAGCCGATCCTCATGCTGTTCGTCGGCGGCCTGGTGGGTCTCGTCGTCATCTCGATGTACCTGCCGATCTTCAACATGATGAACATCGTCAAGTAGGCGGGGGACGACCACCTAGGGGCAAAGGGGCCAGGCGTGGAGAACGAGCAGCTCCTCGCCGTCTACGCAGAGACGAGATCGCCGGCGACGCTCGACGAGGTCGTGCGCCGCAACCAGAACCTGCTGCACCACATCCTCAAGCGGTTCTCCTACGCGAGCGAGCCCTACGAGGACCTGCTGCAGGTGGCGAACCTCGGGCTGATCAAGGCGGCGCAGCGGTTCGACGGCGGCCGTGGCGTGCGCTTCAGCACCTACGCCACGGCGATCGTCGACGGCGAGCTGCGCCACCACCTGCGCGACTCGCTGCTCATGCGCCAGCCGCGGTGGGTCAAGAAGGTCTACCAGCAGATCCAGGAGAAGTCGAACGAGCTCTCGCACAAGCTCGGCCGCCCTCCCGAGGTGGCCGAGCTCGCCAAGGCGCTCAACATCAACGAGGACGGCATCCTGGAGGTCATGAACCTCTACTCGCGCATCCAGCTGCACAGCCACGACGAGCCGTTCACGTCCGGCCGAGCTGCAGGCCGAGGCCGACCCGCACATGGTGCACAGCGTCCGGCAGCAGACGTTCGCGCTGCCCATCGAGGACAAGATCGCGCTCTACGCGGCCCTGGACAGGCTCTCGGCGTTCCAGAAGCGCCTCATCTACCTGCTGTTCTTCAAGGACCTCACGCAGAGCGAGGTCGCGGAGGAGATGGGCCTCACGCAGAAGAAGGTGTCGCGTGAGTCGATCAAGGCGCTCGGGCGCCTCAAAGAGGTCATGGGCAAGAAGGTCTTCTAGACATTCGTTCCAGTCCACGCCGTCGCAGAGGTGGGCAGCCTGAGTGCAGAAGAGCAAGCACGAGACACACATGCGCAGCGGTGTTGCCAGAACTGTAAAGACTCTGGCCGAACTGCCGAAATAGGTGTCTAGGAACCGACCGGGGAGGCACCATAGGGGCAGAGGCGTACAGGGCAAACCACTTGCGAAGGTGGGGCGCAAAGCCACAGGACTCACGGAGTCGGCTGGGCTGCCGCCACAGAGAGACTTCGCAGCCCGTGGTGCCCGAGAACAACGGACCACGGGCTTTGTGTTGCGAGGGTCGCGGGGCAGGAGGAGTCGCACCCGCGGCAGAAGTAGACCGCGTTGACAAGACAGGCAACGGCGAGTCAAAGCCAGGCAGAAGCTACAGAGAGGAGCTAGGCAAATGAAGAGGTTCCGCAAGAGCGAGGGCTTCACCCTCATCGAGCTGCTGATCGTGATCATCATCATCGGCATCCTCGCCGCGATCGCGATCCCGATGTTCCTCAGCCAGCGCGACAAGGCCAAGGAGTCGGCGCGTCAAGGAAGGCGTCCACAGCATCCAGATCGGCGTCCAGAGCTACGCCGTCGACAACACACGACGTCGTATCCGGCCGACCGCCGACCATGGACGCGGCGTCGGCGCCGTACGTCGACAACTGGCCGGACAACCCGTGGCTCGGCGACCGCGACATGGACGCACGACCGGCAGCCATGGGCAACTACACCTACACTGTGACCGGCACCGGCGTTCACCTCGTCGGCTTCGGCAAGGCCGGCGGGATCATCACGTCCCGTGACTGAGCGCATCCTGACGGCGATCTGCGGCCGGGGCGGCTGCGCAGCAGCCGCCCCGGCCTTTCTGCGTCGCAGGCGTCGGCGTCTGCGCAGGGCGCGACGAGGAGTCCGCGGCTGTCTCGCGAATCGCTAGTTGGGCAGAGTGGGTGTGTAGGCGCAAAGGGCAAACCACTTGCGAGGGTGGGGCGCAAAGCCACGGGGCTCAACGAGTCGGCCGGGCTGCCGCCGAGCAGCGACACCTCGAGCCTGTGGTTGCATGATGCGGCCGCGGGCTCGTTGTACGACGAGTCGCGGCCGCGTGGGGGAGAGACGATGAGACGGCAGGCGACGACGCAGCGAGGGCTTCACCCTCATCGAGCTGCTGATCGTGATCATCATCATCGGCATCCTCGCCGCGATCGCGATCCCGATGTTCCTCAGCCAGCGCGACAAGGCCAAGGAGTCGGCCGTCAAGGGCGGCAGTGCACAACATCGAGCTCGGGCATCGGCAGCTACGCCGTCGATCACGGCGACACGTACCCGGCGCACGGCACGGACGGGACGCACGCTCGTCGACTGCGACGGGCGCGCCTACGTCGACAACTGGCCGCGAGAACCCCTGGACCGGCGCGCGACATGGTCGGACGGCGACGGACGAGGGCGACTACACCTACACGCCGATCGCCGGCTGGACAGCGTTCACGCTGGCCGGCCACGGCGCAACGGCGGACTTCGGTGCATCACCGCTCCGTGACGCAGGGTGGCGCGTGACAGAGCAGCGCCGGCGCGCTGCGCGATCAGCGGCCTGCACAAGACCGTCCACGTCGGCTTTCGCCGGCAGCGCGGTGCGACATCCTCAAGGGCGTCGACCTCGAGGTCGACGCCGAACGACGTGTTCGGGCTGCTCGGCCCCAACGGCGCCGGCAAGACGACCACGGTCAAGGTCGCGCTCGGGCTCGATGCGGCCGACCTCGGGCTCGGTCGAGCTGGGCGTCGCCGGGCGTCTCGCACGTCGGCTACCTGCCGGAGAACCCGTACTTCTACGACTACCTCTCCGGGCGCGAGTTCCTGGGCTTCTGCGCGCCGGCTGTTCGGCCTCGACGCGAGCCGCAGGCGCGAGCGCGTCGAGGCCCTGCTCAGGGACGTCGGCCTGGAGCGCGCCGCCGACACGCACCTGCGCAAGTACTCCAAGGGCATGCTGCAGCGCATCGGCATCGCCCAGGCGCTCGTCAACGACCCCGAGCTCGTGCTGCTCGACGAGCCGATGACCGGGCTCGACCCGGTCGGCCGCGTCGAGGTCAAGCGCATCATCGAGGGCCTGCACGAGCGCGGCAAGACCGTGCTCTTCAACTCGCACATCCTCAGCGACGTGCACGAGCTCTGCTCGCGCATCGCCATCATGCGCGAGGGCCGCGTCGCCTGGACCGGGCGCCGTGGCGAGGCGCTTGACGGAGGCGCCGACGCTCGAGGACTTCTTCATGAAGGTGGTGACGGCGTGAACCAGGTCGCTCGCCATCGCCGTCAACACGTTCAAGGAGACGATCCGCGACCGCGTGCTCGCCGTCATCGTCGTCTTCGCCCTGCATCATGATCGCCGGCGGCCTCTGGCTGGGCAGCATCAGCCTCGGCGAGCAGGGCCGCATGATGAAGGACTTCGGGCTCGTCGCGGTGACCTTCTTCGGGCTCATCGTCGCCGTCTTCGTCGCCGCGAGCCTGGTGCACAAGGAGGTCGAGAAGCGCACGGTGTTCGTGCTCTTCTGCAAGCCGGTGAGCCGCGCCGCGTTCATCACCGGCAAGTTCATCGGCCTCTGCGGCACGATGGCCGTGGTGCTGGCCGGCATGGGGCTGTTCCTGTTCCTGCTCGTGTGGGCCGTGGCCGGCGACGCGTCCGGCATGCTGCTCGTCGCCGTGCGTCATGATCTACGTGCAGCTGCTCGCGATCATGGCGGTGACGATCTTCTTCTCCACGCTCGGCTCGGCGATCCTCGCCAGCGTGCTCGGCATCTGCGTGTTCGTCGCCGGCCAGCTCAGCCACAACGTGCTGGCGCTGACGCGCCTCGGCCAGAACGCCGTCACCGAGGCGCTGTCCTGGGTCGTGTACGTCGTCATCCCGAACCTCTCGGCCGTGGACGTCAAGGCCGGCGTGGTCGGGGAGAGCACGCTGGCCTGGGGCGAGATCGGCCTCTGGACCGCCTACCTGCTCGCCTACGTCGTCGTGGTGCTCGCGCTCGCGACGCTGGTGTTCCGCCGCAAGGAGTTCTGACGTGCTGCGGCGGGTCGTCGTGGTCGCTCGTCGTGCTGGCGTGCGCCGGCCGGCGTGGTCGCCTACCAGGCGACGCGGCCGGCCAGGGCGCCGGCGAGCCCGCGGGTGTTCGTCCCGTCGCCGCAGTTCTTCCAGGACTTCTCGCCGAGCTTCCGCACGTCCATCGCCGACGCTGTACTACCTGCAGATGGTCCAGTACTACGGCGAGCACGTGAGCGGCGACGGCCGGCTCGACTCGCTGCCGGCGATGGCCGACCTGGTGACGACGCTCAGCCCGCACTTCACGCGCGCCTACCTCTTCAGCGCCTTCGCGCTGATCGACGCCGGGCGACGCGGACGTCGCGCTACGAGCTGCTGCAGAAGGGGTTCGAGGAGAATCCGGACGACTGGCGCTTCCCCGCCTATCTCGGCTTCTTCGCCTACCGCTACGGAGCAGGGCGAGGAGAAGAGACCTGGCGGCCGCCAGTGGTACCAGAAGGCCGCGGAGATCCCGGGCAGCCCGGACTACCTGCCGCGGCTCGCCGCCGCCCTGCTCGCCAAGGGCGGCGAGCAGGAGAAGGCCATCCTGATGTGGGGCCAGGCGTACCTGGCGGGAGACAAGTACGCTCGCGCAGAAGGCGGTCGACGGGCCTCGAGTACATCCTGCCCAGAGGACGCAAGCGGGCGCGACGGACATGCCGAGGCACGCTGCGCTGCCGCTCGTACCGAGACGATGCCCGAAGGCCGAGCGTTCTGACGGCCGACTCGCAGGCGCTCTGCGCGACGTCGTGGTCTCCGACGGACGGCGAGCTCGCGATCCGACTGCTGCTCGAGCAGGCCGACTCGTGACGCGTGACGTCCTGCTCGTCGTCATCGCCGCCGTCTACGGCCTGCTCATCGGCAGCTTCCTCAACGCCTGGGCGTGGCGGCTGGCGCACCACGAGAGCATCACGCGCGGCCGCTCTCACTGCCCGTCCTGCGGCCATCAGATCCGCGCCTACGACAACATCCCCGTGCTGAGCTGGCTGCTGCTTCGCGGCCGCTGCCGCGACTGCGGCGCCACCATCAGCTGGCGGTACCCGGCCGGCGAGGCGCTCACGGCCGCGCTCTACGTCGGCGTCGTGCTGCTTGACGGCCTCGACTGGGTGCTCGTCCCGCACCTGCTGTTCGTCTCGGCGCTCGTCCTCGTCAGCCAGGTGGACCTCGAGGTGCGCCTCATCCCCGACGTCGTGATCCTCCCGGTCGCCGCGATCGGTGTGCCGCTCATGATCCTCTTCGGTGACGGCCCGTGGTGGGAGTGGCTCGTGGCGGGCCTCGGGGCCGCGGGCTTCCTGTTCCTCATCAGCGAGGTGTACTACCGCGTGCGGCACGTCGAGGGCATGGGCTTCGGTGACGTGAAGCTCGCGCTGTGCATGGGCGTCTACCTGGGCGCCGCGGTCGCGCCGGCTCTCTTCATCGGGTTCCTGAGCGGCGCCGTGATCGGGGTCGCCGTGATGGCCGTCACCAAGGCCGGCGCCAAGACGGCGATCCCGTTCGGGCCCTTCCTCGCGGCGGGTGCGGTCGTGGCGCTGTTCGTCGGCACTCCGCTGATCGACGCGTACCTCAGCCTGGCGCTCGGGCGCTGACGGGTCAGGGAGGCGGCCGGCTGAACCCGGCGGCTCGGGCGGGCTTCGGCTCACTGCAGGCGACCCAATGTCAACGGCGCCGGGCATCCGTCATCCTCCCCGAGCCGTACCTCCCCCTAGGCTCTCCGTGGTCACTCGACCACGACAGCGGAAGGTAGAAGCGGATGTGCAGGCAGGAAGGCACGACGATGCTGGAGCTCGTCGCGGTGCTGGCGATCGTAGCCGTGCTTGCGGCGGTCGCCGTCCCGGGGGCGTCGCGGGTGCGGGCGACGGTCTCGGCTGGGGAGGCCGCCCGCAGGCTCGCGCTCGTGCTCCGCAGCGCGCAGGCCGAGGCGCAGAGCTCTGCCTCGCGGGTCAGGGTCGAGGTCGCCTCCGGAGGGGACTACGTGGTGCGCGGGGAGTCGGGCGCCACCGTGATGAGCGGGAGCCTCGGCGCGGGCGTCCGGAGCACGTACCCGGGCGGGGCGCTCGAGTTCGGCGCGCGCGGGTGGGCCGGCCTCCCCGGGGCCTCGAGCCCCCGGGCCGGCCACTTCGACATCGACGGCACGTCAGACACCGTGATCGTGCAGTTGTCGGGATGTGTGCGATGCGGCTGACCTCGCTGTCCGTCCGGACCGCGTCGCGCCCGGCGCGGACCGGCCGCCCCTCTGTAGCGGGCTTCTCGCTGCTGGAGGTGGTCATCGCCGGGGCGTTGCTGCTCTTGACCGTCACCGGGGCGACGGCGTGCGTGACGGCCGTCTCTCGTGCGGGGCAGCAGGCGGACGGCGCGATGGCCGCCGACCGGGCGCTGGCTGCTGTCGCCGCCCGCCTGAGGAGTCTCCCGTTCTGCCCGTCGGAGTTGCCGGCGCCGGCTGCCGCACGTGGGGCCGGCGCCGCGGACCTCGTCTCGGCCGTCTTCCCGCATGCGGACGCGGGCGACGCCGCTGAGGACGGCCGCTACATCGAGGTGGGCGAGGACGGGCTGCCCGCCGGGTCCTTCGTGACGACCCTGAGCTTCGACGGCGTCACCGTCGTCTGCGTGGCTCGTTTCCGCGATGCGGCCGGCGCGTGGCTCGGGCCGGACGACCTGGTCGGATTCGACTGCGCTACCGCCGCCGAGGCGCCGGCCGCCGTGCTTGCACTCGGATCTGCGGGCGGCGACGTCCGGCCGCCCGCGTTCGTACCGCTTCGAGCGCACGCGCCGGCGCCACGGCGATCTCTCGACCCAGAAGCGGGCCCGTCGTGAAGCCGGTGGCGCGGAGAAGCAGGGCCGGCCGCCACGCTCTGCGGGGAGGACGGCTACACGCTGGTGGAGGTGCTGGTGGCGCTGGTGGTCGCGGGCGTCGCTGCTGTCCGCGTCCTACGGCTGGGTGTGGAGTCTCGGCGCGCTGGCTCGCGTGCACGACGACCGCGCGCAGGCCGGCACGATCGCAGCGGCCGCGGCGCGGAGCATCGCCGACGACGTCCGCGACGCCGTCGCTGTGGAACCTCCGTCCGCGACTGACCCGTCGCGCGCGGTGACACTGGTCCACGACCACGTCGGGGCGGCGCGCGAGGAGGTCACGATCGTGTGGGACCCGGGCCGCAAGGTGGTCTGGCGCAACGCGCCCGGCACGTACGTTGCCGATCACGTGACGACGTTCGTCGTCGCCTACGCGCTGCAGGACGGCCGTGAGGCCGACGCCGTGGCGATGTCAGCGGCCGACTGGCCGCTGGTGTCGGCGGTGCTCGTGCGGCTCACGACGGAGACCGGCTCGGCGCGTGCCTCGAGGACCGTGCTCGCGGAGGTCGGCGCGTGACCGGCCGCCTGCATCCGGAGACCGGGTACGCGATGCTCGCCGCCCTGCTGATCGGCGTCCTCGCGGCGACGTTCGCCCTGGCGGTGGTCGCGGCGGTGCACGTGACGCAGGCCGTCGGTGCGTCGGACGCGTCGGCGTGGCGCGCGTCGGTGGTCCAGAGGCCAGGCGACCGATGCGGCGCTGGCCGCGGCACGGTGGCGCCCCGCGGACGTGAGCGGCGCGCTCGAGGGTGGAGACGAGGATCAGAACGAAGCATGGTCGGCGACCTGGGAGCCGGCGCCGCCCGGAGCTCCGTCGCCCTGGCTGCGGCGCCGTGTTCGCGTGACCGCCGCACACGGAGGCGTCCCGGCGCCGCGACGACCTCACGGTCGAGTGTCGCGCCGAGGAGTGGGCGACGGGCGTCACCTGCACCGGCGACGCGGAGTTCGCCGCGCCGTTCGTCGTCGCGGGGAGCGGCGTGTACGTCGGGGGGTGCGTGAGGGGGCGCGAGCACGTCGCGTTCGTCGCCGGCGCTGCCGGGACCACCACCGTCGGGCGTGCCGGCGGACTGCTGTCGCGGCGAGGACGCGCCCGCGGCCGTCCACGCCGCCGCGGGCATCTTCCGGGACGGGGTCGAGGTGCACGATCCGGCGTCGCCCGCGACGTATCCGCACGACGGTGACCGGCACACGGGAGAGGACCTGCCGGCAGCGTGGGTGTGCGGGCCCTCCCCGGAGTTCCTCGTGGCCGCCTCCGAGTCTGGCGGAGGCGCCGGGGGCGGCCCTGGCCGGCGGCGTGCTGCGGCTCGACGAGGTGGCGCCGGCCACTTCGGAGGGCCTGCTGACCGGCCGCTGTCTGCTGCTTCCGCGCGGCGGAGAGGTGCGTCATCGAGGGAGAAGCTCCCGTCGAGGCCGGGACGCGCTGCTCATCGTGGTCCAGGGCGACGCGGTCGTCGGTCAGCCCGGGGAGAGCGTCTCGACTGCGCGGTGCGCTGGTGGTGTGCGGGCGCCTGAGCGTCAGAGGGGACTTCCGCCTGGAGGGCTCGCTCCACGCGGGCAGTCTGGAGACGCGGTACGCCGGTGTCCATCACGGTCGAGCCGGACTGGCGCGACCGGCTTCTCCCCGGGAGCCGTGCGGCCGGTCGTGACAGAGCGCGGGACGTGACGAGGCAGGATGACGATGCCGTCACACCGAATCATCTGTACGCAGTACGTGTTTTGTGAGAAAGTAGCGTTCCTTGACTGGGGGGGCAGGGGGACCGCGCCGACCCGTCGAACGAGTGCCTAAAGGTATCCCGCGAGGGTGCCGACACTGGCGCTAGGGCAAGGCAAGCTTTAGGGGCGACAATGGCCATGAACGCGGTGCGCGTCGGCATCGACATCGAGCAGGCCTCGATGGTCGGTGCTCAAGTCAGGACTGGTCGTCAGGGACACACGCTCGCGGCGGTCTCCGCCCGGGCGCTTCCGGACGGACTCATGTTCGAGGGCGAGGTCGTCGACGTCGAAGGGCTCGCGGCCGAGCTCAAGACCTTCTGGAAGGAAGGCGGGTTCACCGGCAAGCGCTTCTCCGTCGGCATCGCCAACCAGAAGATCGTCGTCCGCACGATGGAGTTCCCGGTCATCGACCCCAAGGAACTGCGCGCGGCAATCGAGTTCCAGGCGCAGGAGGCCATCCCGATCCCCCTCGACGAGGCGATCCTGGACTTCCAGGTGCTCTCGACGACGCCGGGCGAGGGAGAAGGCTCCGGGCGCCAGCAGGTGCTCATCGTCGCCGCGCAGCGCGACATGATCGGCCAGTTCATGCAGGTGGCCAAGAAGGCCGGCCTCAGCATCGACGGCATCGACCTGCAGGCGTTCGCCCTGATGCGCTCGGTCGCGCCTCCCGTCGCATTCGTGGACCAGGGTGCGCCCCAGGCCGACGGCGCGAGCGCGCTGATCAACATCGGCGCCGGCATCAGCAACATCGTCGTCGCCTCGGGCGGCACGCCGCAGTTCACGCGTGTGGTCAACCTCGGCTACGAGGCCATGGTCCAGGCGCTCATGCAGAACCGCGGCGTCACGCACCAGGAGGCCGACCTCATGCGCCTCACCGTCGGCCTCACCGGCAGCGCAGCCGCCGCGGCGGACCTCGAGGCCTCCACCGTCAACGAGATCCACGAGGTCCTTGACTCCACCTGCGAGTCGTTCGCGGACGAGATCAGGCGCTCCGTGGACTACTACCACTCGCTCCAGCAGGATGCCCCGATCGCGCGCATCCTTCTCAGCGGCGAGGGGTCCCTCACGCGCAACATGTGCGACTACCTCGCAGGCGCCCTGCACCTGCCGGTGGCGCTGGGTAACCCGCTGCAGTTCATCGCCGAGAACAAGTCGAAGCTCCCCCAGCAGGAGCTCGAACTGATCGCCCCTCGTCTGGCGATCGCGCTCGGCCTGGCCTTCGAGAATGAGGAGTAGGCCATGAAACGCATCAACCTGCTGCCGCAGGAAGAGCGCGCAAAGGCGTCCAGGGAGCGTGGGCTCATCTGGGCGATCCTCATCCTCGTCGTCGTGGTGCTCGCGCTCGGTGCGGTGTACTTCAAGTACCAGCGCGACGTGAACGCCAAGCAGGACGAGCTCACGACCATCCAGAACGAGACCGCAGTCGTCCAGGCCAAGATAGCCGAACTCAGCCCATACGCGGTGCTGCAGACGCATCGCACGGCCATGACGCAGACGGCCAAGGCCATCGAGGAGTCCAGTGTGCCCTTCTCGATCCTGTTGCAGGAGCTGAGCCTCGTGATCCCCGAGAACGTCCGCCTGCAGTCGCTCACGGCGACCGTCCCGCCCGCCATGCTGCCGGGCGCCGCCGCCGCGGAACCCGGAGCGGCGCCTGCACGCCGCCGCCACCGACGTCGTGTTCACGGGCCAGACCGAGAAGCACAGGGACGTGGCCGAGTTCCTGACGAGGCTCGGCCTGATCCCGCAGCTCAAGGACATCACTCTGACGAGCTCGACGGACACGGCGGCCACAGGGACCGACGGGACCACGACCGCCTCCTTCAAGGCGTTCACCGTCACCGCGGCGCTGCGTCCGTACACGACGGCGCCACCCACCACCCAACTGCAGGCGGTGGCGCCATGAGGGCCCGGGGCAAGGAGATCTACATCATCACCGCCGTCGTCGCGGTCGTGCTCATCGTCGCCTGGTACTTCCTGCTCTTCAGCCCGACGCAGCGCAAGCTGAGCGACCTCGACTCGCAGGTCCAGTCGGCGCAGAGCGCACTCGACATGGCCAATCAGGAAGTCGTCAAGCTCGAGTCGTACAAGAAGACCGCGCCGCAGTCCAAGGCCGAGATCGTCCGGCTCGGCAAGATGCTGCCCGAGAGCGAAGGCATCCCCGGGCTCATCATCGAGCTCACCAAGACGGCTGAGGCCTCGGGCGTGGGCATCACCAGCATCGCTCGCGGGACCACGACGCCGGGCAGCCCGTTCGGCATCCAGACGGTCACGATCCAGGTGTCCGGGCGCTTCTTCGATGTCGAGGACTTCCTGTACCGGCTCGAGGAGTACGTGGCCTTCCGCAACGCGAGCTTCCGGGTCACGGGCCGGCTCCTGCAGGTCACTCAATTGACGATGCAGGCGGCTACCAGTACGGAGACCGCGACCAGTGGCTCGCCCCCTCTGGCCGTCACCATCGGGCTCAACGCCTATCTCTGGGGCGGCGCCGGGCAGCCGGCGACTGCGGCGGCGGGAGGTGCGCAATGAACCGACGCATGCTCACGTATGTGGTCATCGCGCTGATCGTCGGCGCGGCGCTCGCGCTCGCCGTCGCCGTGGCCACCACGCGCTCGGATGCCACCGGCGCGCCGAACGTCGTCACTGAGGCCGGCGTTGCCGGACTCAGCTCGGACGCCGGCACCGAGGCGCTCGCGGCGGCGGATCCCGCCAAGGAGCAGCCGCTCCTCGACAAGTTCACAAGCAAAGACCCGTTCATCCAGTTCCCGACGCCCGGCGGCGTACCGCCACCCCCACGCCGAGTCCTACGAGCACGTCGCAGCCGTCCAGCAACCTGTCGGCCAAGATCAAGGTCGACGGGACGTCGTACAACGTCGTCGAGGGCGACCAGGTGCCCGGCGGGTCGGCCGCCGAGTTCACCGTCAGCGGTGTCTCGTCCGGCGACGTGACCTTCAAGGTCATCGACGGCGAGCTCGAGAACGGGGACAAGTCGTTCTCCGTCAATCTGGGTGAGGCCGTGCGGGTCACGCTCGACGGTGGCGTCTCGTACGACATCTCGGTCATCTCGATCGGCCAGGGTGGCGGCGGTGGCGGCGGGACCAGCCACAGCATCACCGTGCTGAGCGTCACCAGCCAGAACGGCACCGCCCTCGTCACCATCGAGGTGGACGGCAAGACTTACAGCGACCTGGAGCAGGGCGACGTGATCAGCACGTCTTGGGGCGAGATCGAGATCCTCTCCATCAACGTCGGGGCCCAGACGGTCACCATCCTGCACGGCGATCAGACACTGACGCTGCACGCCGGTCAGGTGATCGTGAAGTGACCCTCGCGGCAGCGAGTCAGGCGACGGACGGGGCGGCCGCAGGCCGCCCCGTCCGCGTACGCAGGCGCCGCGGTGGCCGGGCGCCGCATGCCGGGCGCACGTTGTACCAGCGCGCGGAGCGCGGATAAGGTAGGAGTATGAGCAGACTGCGCTATCTCACTGCCGGGGAGTCCCACGGACCTGGCCTCACGGCCGTCCTCGACGGCTGCCCGGCCGGGCTCGACGTGGACGTCGCGGCTATCGACGCCGAGTTGGGGCGTCGTCAGAGCGGATACGGGCGCGGAGAGCGACAGAGCATCGAGCAGGACCGCGTCCGCGTGCTGGGGGGCGTGCGCCACGGGAGGACGACGGGGGCGCCGCTGGCGCTGTTCGTGCCCAACCGGGACGCCGCCAACTGGGGAGACGTGCTCGCCGTCGAGGCGCCGCGCGGGAGGGGAGACCACGGAGCGCGTCGTGGTGCCGAGGCCGGGACACGCCGATCTGGGCGGCGCCCTGCTTTACGAGTTGGAGGACATCCGCGACGTCATCGAGCGCGCCAGCGCTCGCGAGACGGCGGCCAAGGTGGCCTGTGGGGCGGTGGCCAAGGCGCTGCTGGCGAAGTTGGGCTGTACGGTCGCGAGTCACGTGGTCGCACTCGGTGGCGTCACCGTGGAGGCGGGCCTGGAGCCGGGCGACGTCGGGCGCGTCGAGGCGAGCCCGGTGCGCTGCGCGGACGAGGTCGCGGGGCAGCGCATGATCGCGGCCATCGACGAGGCCGCCGCCGCCGGGGACACGCTCGGCGGTGTCGTCGAGGTGCTCGCCTTCGGATATCCGCCGGGCGTGGGCAGCTACGTGCAGGGTGACCGCCGGCTGCAGGCGCGGCTGGCCGCGGCCGTACTTGCCGTCCCGGCCATCCGCGGCATGGAGTTCGGGCTCGGGTTCGCCGCCGCAGCTCTGCCCGGCAGCCGGGTGCACGACCCGCTCGGGTACGACCCCGAGCGCGGCTACGTGCGCGAGAGCAACCGGGCCGGCGGTATGGAGGGCGGCATCTCGACCGGCGAGACCATCGTCGTGCGCGCGGCGATGAAGCCCATCTCCACGCTGAGGGAACCTCTGGACAGCGTGGAGATGGATTCGCACCGGCCGGTCAAATCCCGGTTCGAGCGGTCCGACGTCTGCGCGGTCCCCGCGGTCGGTATCGTCCTCGAGGCCGTGGTCGCGCTCACGCTCGCGGACGCGGCGCTCGAGCGCTTCGGGGGCGCCACCGTAGGCGACGTCGTCGCCGCCGCCGACGCCTACAAGCTGCGCATCCGGGAGCGCTGAGCCGGCGGTGGCGGGAGCTCCGCATCCGCCGGCCGTCGTGCTCGTCGGCTTCATGGGCGCGGGCAAGAGCGCAGTGGGGCGTGAGCTCGCGGCGCTCCTCGGCGTGCCGTTCCTTGACACCGACGCGGCGATCGTCGCCGTCGCGGGGCCGATCCCCGGCGTCTTCGCGGCCCACGGGGAATCGGGATTCCGCGCACTCGAAGCTGCCGTCGTGGTCCGCGAGCTCGGAGCTCTGAGCGTGGAACCCAAGGTGCTCGCTCTCGGCGGCGGCGCGGTGCTCGCCGAAGACGTGCGCGACGCCCTGCGGCCGCTGGAGCACGTCGTCTGGCTCACCGCGCCCGCCGGCGAGCTCTGGCGCCGCGTCTCCGCCGACGATGGCGACGAGCGACCCCTCGCGCGCGACGAGGAGCGCCTTCACGGCGTTGCTCGCCGCTCGCGAGGCTCTTTATGGAGAAGTGGCCACACTGTCGGTCGATACGTTGGGCCGGGACGTCGCCGGCATCGCCGCGGAGCTCGCGGCGGCGCTGTCGGCCTCGCGGGCCATCGGCGCGTCCGCGACGGCGCCAGGGGCGCCCGACGAGGGAGCCGCGTGAGGCGGCTCGTCGTCAGGGCGGAGTCGAGGACCTACCCGATCCTGGTCGGCCGCGATCTGCTGTCTCGGCTGGGCGCCGAGGTGAAGCGCCTGCGGGGCCCGGGCCGGGCCATCGTGCTCTGCGACGAGAACGTCGCCCCGCTGTACCTGGACGAGGCACGCGGGAGCCTGATCGAGGCCGGCCTGAGCGCCTCGCACGTCATCTTGCCCGCCGGCGAGCGGGAGAAGACCCTGGCACGCGCGGAGGAGCTCTACGGCGTGCTCTACGACCGCGGGATGCGCCGCTCAGACACCCTGCTCACGCTTGGCGGCGGGGTCATCGGCGACCTCGGCGGGTTCGTCGCGGCCACGTATCAGCGTGGGTGCGGGTTCGTCCAGGTGCCGACGACCCTGCTCGCGCAGGTGGACGCGTCCGTCGGGGGCAAGGTCGCGGTGGACTTCCGTGCCGGCAAGAACTACGTGGGGACCTTCTATCAGCCGAGTCTCGTGCTCGCGGACCTGCGCGCGCTGCGCACGCTGCCCGCGCGCGAGCTGCGCTGCGGTGCGGCGGAGGTCGCCAAGCACGGCCTGCTCGCCGGAGGGGCCGTGCTGGAGCGGGCGCAGCGACTCTCGCGCACCGTCCTGACCGCGGAGGCGGTCTCGCAGCAACTCGTCGCCGACTCGATCGCCTTCAAGGCCGGCGTGGTGGAGCGCGACGAGCGCGAGTCCGGGGTGCGCGCCGTGCTCAACTTCGGCCACACGATCGCGCACGCCGTCGAGGCGGCCACCGCGTTCCGCCGCTGGTCGCACGGCGAGGCGGTCGCGCTCGGGCTGCACGGCGCCCTGCGCCTCTCCGCCGAGCTTGCCGGGCTCTCCGCGGCCGACGAGCAGGCGGGTCATGACCTGCTCGACGGCCTCGGCCTGCCGGCTCGGCTCACCGGCCTGCGGGCGGAGGACGTCTGCGAGCTGGTCGCTCGGGACAAGAAGGCGGGTCCGGAGGGCGTGGGGTACGTGCTCCTGCGTCGTCCCGGCGAACCGGTGATCGGCGTGCGCGTGCCGCCGGCCCTCGAACTGGAGGTCGTGGAGTGGCTGCGCAAGCGCTGAAGACCCTGTGGCTGTTGCACGGCGTGAATCTCGACATGCTCGGGCGGCGCGATCCGGCAGTGTACGGCACCATGACGCTGACCGAGCTCGAGTCGTACGTCGCGCGTCACGGCGAGGGCTACGGGTTCACCGTGTACAGCTTCCAGACGAACTTCGAGGGTGAGCTCGTGGAGAAGGTGCACCAGCTCGTGGTGGACGCCGCCGACGCTGCCATCGTCAACCCTGGGGCCTGGACGCACTACAGCTACGCGCTCCACGACGCGCTCGAGCTGCTCTCCGCCCCTGTCGCGGAGGTGCACCTTTCGGATGTCGACAGCCGCGAGGAGTGGCGGCGCGTCTCGGTGATCGCCGACGTGGTGGATGTGCGGATCTCGGGGAAGGGAGCCGCGGGTTACGTCGAGGCGCTCGCCGCGCTGGCTGAGCTCGTCAAGAGGGGAAGGACCACGTGAGGGCCCGTCTCGACCGCTGCCGCGCGCTGTTCGGGAGGCTCCGGGTGGATGGAGTCCTCGTCACCGACCCGGAGGACGTGCGCTACCTCTCCGGGTTCCGGGGCGACGACGCCACGCTCGTCCTGGGACCTGCCGAGGCTGTGCTCTGCACTGATGCGCGCTACTGGGAACAGGTCCACGAGGAGGTCAGGGACGCCGAGCTCGGCAAGGTCACCGCGCGCCCGCTGCTGGCGCACAGCGCGGCTGAGGCCGCGCGCGTGCTCGGAGCCGGAGCCACGCTCGGCTACCAGGGAGGCCAGCTCAGCCACGCGTCGTACCGGCGCCTCCGTCGTGCCCACGACGGCGGCCTGCGCGACGTCGGGCAGGACGTGACGCTCCTGCGCGCTGTGAAGGACGAGGCGGAGGTGGCGGCGATGCGGCGTGCCGCCGCGGTGACCGACGAGGCACTCGGCCTCGTCGTGGCCCGCGGCCTCGTCGGCCGCAGCGAACGCGACGTCGCCTGGGACCTGCGGGCCGAGTACCACCGCCTGGGGGCGGAGGGCGAGGCGTTCCCGGCGATCGTCGCCGCCGGCGACCACGGGGCCCAGGCCCACGCGCTGCCGGGGGACAGGGTCATCCGCGCCGGCGAGCTGGTGGTGATCGACACCGGCGCGCGCGTCGACGGCTACTGCAGCGACATCACGCGCACCTATGCGGCCGGCGAGCCGTCCGCTGAGCTTCGCCGCATCTACGAGGTGGTGCTCGAGGCTCAGCTGGCCGGGCTGGCCGCTGTGCGCGCGGGGGCGCACGGGCAGCGCGACGTGGACGCGGCCGCGCGCGCCGTGATCGACGCGGCCGGGTACGGCGACCGGTTCGGTCACGGTACCGGTCACGGCGTGGGCCGTGAGGTCCACGAGGCGCCCGGTCTGGGTCGTTCGCGCGGTGACCGCCTCGAGGCCGGCATGGTGTGCACGGTGGAGCCCGGCATCTACGTCGAGGGCGTCGCCGGCGTGCGTGTCGAGGACACCGTCCTGGTGACGGCCGGCGGCTGCGAGCGGCTGACGACCTCGCCCAAGGAGCTCAGGATCGTGGAGTGACGGGCGGGTCGGCCTCGCGTCGCCCGTGCCCCGGCCTTGCTGTATCATGGCCTACTACTGCGGACTCCAGTGCAGACCAGCCCCCTCGACCCTTGAGTAGGACCACATGGCAGACGTCGTCAACACCAACCAGTTCAAGAGCGGCATGGCCATCGAGATCGACGGCCAGCCCTTCACCATCGTCGAATTCCAGCACGTCAAGCCCGGCAAGGGCGGGGCGTTCGTGCGCACCAAGGTGCGCAACATCGCCACCGGCGCGGTGCTCGACAAGACCTTCCGCGCCGGCGAGAAGTTCGACCGCATGCACACGCAGTCGCGCAAGATGGCGTTTCTGTACGCGACCGACGACGAGGTCGTCCTGATGGACAACGAGACCTACGAGCAGGTGTCCGTCGCGCCGGCCATGGCTGAGGCCGCCCTGACGTGGGTCGTCGAGAACATGGAAGTGGAGATCATGTACCTCAACGGCCAGCCGTTCGAGGTGGCCGCGCCGAACTTCGTCGAGCTCACCATCACGCAGTCGGATCCCGGCGTACAGGGCAACACCGCCCAGGGCGCCACCAAGCCGGCCACCCTCGAGTCCGGCGCCACCGTCCAGGTGCCGCTGTTCATCGAGGAGGGCGAGAAGATCAAGGTCGACACCCGCAGCGGGGAGTACCTGGGCCGCGCCTGAGCGCACCTGGGAAGGAGAGCCATGCGCGCGCGCCCTGTAGGCATCACCGACACGACCCTCCGGGACGGGCACCAGTCGCTGTGGGCGACGCGGATGCACACGTCCGAGATGATCCCGGTCCTCGAGCTGATGGACTCCATCGGCTTCCACTCGCTCGAGTGCTGGGGCGGAGCCACGTTCGACGCGTCCCTGCGGTTCCTCGACGAGGACCCGTGGGAGCGGCTGCGGCTCATCAAGAAGCACGTGGCGCGCACGCCGCTGCAGATGCTGCTGCGCGGTCAGAACGTCGTCGGCTACCGCCACTACGGCGACGACATCGTACGCCGGTTCGTCTACAAGGCGGCGGAGAACGGCATGGACATCTTCCGGGTGTTCGACGCCCTCAACGACATCCGCAACTTCGAGACGGCCGCCGCAGCCATCAAGGAGACGGGCAAGCACTTCCAGGGCGCCGTCGTGTACACGATCTCGCCGGTACACTCGCTCGACCACTACGTGGACGTCGCCCACAGGCTCGTCGACATGGGCGCCGACTCCATCTGCATCAAGGACATGGCGGCGCTGCTCTCGCCGTTCTACGCCGAGCAGCTCGTCGGCCGCCTCAAGGCCGAGCTCCGCGTGCCGGTGCAGTTGCACTGCCACTACATCGGCGGCCTGGCCCCGATGACGTACCTCAAGGCCGTCGAGGCCGGCGTCGACGTGATCGACACGGCCACGGTGCCGCTGGCGTTCGGCAACTCGCAGCCGGCCACCGAGATGGTCGTCTCCGCGCTCACCGGCTCGCCCTACGACAGCGGCCTCGACCTCGAGAAGCTGTTCGAGATGGCCAAGTACTTCGAGAAGGTCCGCCAGGAAGGTGGCTGGGACCGCGGCGTCACCTCGCTCACGCACATGCAGGTGTACTCGCACCAGGTGCCCGGCGGCATGATCAGCAACCTCGAGAGCCAGCTCAAGGAGCAGAGCGCGCTCGACCGGCTGCCCGAGGTGCTCGAGGAGATCCCCATCGTGCGCGCCGAGGTCGGGTTCCCCCCGCTGGTCACTCCCATGAGCCAGATCGTCGGCACCCAGGCCGTGCTCAACGTGCTCTCCGGGCGGCGCTGGCACATCGTGCCGGACGAGATGAAGCAGTACCTGCGCGGCAAGTACGGGGCCGCGCCGGGCTCCATCTCGCCCGAGGTGCTCGCACGCGTTCTGGAGGGCGAGCAGCCGATCGGCGTGCGGCCCGCCGACCTCGTCGACGAGACGCTCGAGGACTACCGCGAGGAGATCGGCGACCTGGCGCGCTCCGAGGAGGACCTCCTGAGCTACGCGCTGTTCCCGCAGACCGCACGTGTGTTCCTCGAGCGGCATCACGTGGGCCCCGAGTCGGATGTGTTCCAGGTGCACCGGTACCTGCAGACGCAGCCGGGTAGCGCGCTGCTCGAGGAGAGCGCCGACCGCGTCAAGGACATCCTCGGCATGATCGAGGAGAGCGAGGTGGACGAGGTCGTCATCGAAGAAGGGGACCTCAAGATCACCGTACGCAAGTCGGGGATGGAGGCCGCCGCACCCGCGCCGGTCGCTCCGCAGCCGGCAGCCCCGGCAGTCGCGGACTCGCCGGACGACGGCGCCGACGGGTTCCACCTCGTCAAGTCCAAGTGGGTGGCTACGTTCTACCGCTCGCCGTCGCCGCAGTCTCCCTCGTTCGTGGATGTCGGGGACGCCGTCGAGGCCGGCCAGACGCTCTGCATCCTCGAGATGATGAAGATGATGAACGAGCTCACTGCGGATGTGGCGGGCGTTGTGCGTGAGATCCTGGTCGAGGACGGCGCGACGGTGCAGTACGGGCAGCCGCTGTTCGCCATCGAGCCCGTCTGAGGCGGGGCAGGCCCTCCGCGTGAGCCCGGCCGGACCGAGCCGCAAGCAGGCGCGTCGCGACGCCGTCTTCCTGCTGTACCAGACCGAGGTCACGGACCTCCCCATGGCCGATCTCGTCAAGGGGCAGAAGCTCCGCGAGGGCTACGCACCGGACGAGTTCACCATCAAGGCGGTCGCGGGTGTGCTGCGGGACAGAGAGATGCTCGACGCCGAGCTCGAAGCGCACTCCAGGGGCTGGCCGCTCGACCGTGTCGCCCCCCTCGAGCGGAGCATCCTGCGCCTCGCGCTGTGGGAGATCACCGGCGAGGTGACGCCGCCGGAGGTGGCCATCGACGAGGCCGTGCGCCTGGCCAAGCGGTACTCGACCGACGAGGCCGGCTCGTTCGTCAACGGCGTGCTCGGCGGCATCGTCCGCGGCGGGCAGGCCGACGAGGACGCCGGCGCAGAGCCGGACGGCGAGCCGGCAGCGGACACCGGCCCGCCGGAGACACCGACGACCGACGAAGCGGGCGACGATGGCTGACGAGCAGATCGCGGGCCTGGCGCTCACGCGCGAGCAGGCGCTGAGGCGCCTCGAGGAGATCCTCGCTCAGCTCGGAGAGCTGGAGCCGCGGCTGGCCGCTTCCTCCTCCGCGGAGGTCGAGATGACGCTGCTCGAGCGCGCCACGGAGCAGGTGGAAGAGGCCGGCAGGCTGCTGGAGCAGCTCGGCCGCGTGGCCGGATGAGGTCGCGCCTGTGAACGGCGAGCCGGCGGCGAGCTACCCGGCCGACCTGCTCGCGCTCGCCGAGCAGTATCTCGAGAGCCTCGACTTCGGCGTCGACCGCCGGGCGGTGCGTCTCGTGGAGGCCATGCGCTACTCGCTGCTCGCCGGGGGCAAGCGCATCCGGCCCGTGCTCGCGCTGGCCACGGCGCGGGGCCGCGGCGCGGACCCGGCCTCGGTGCTGCCGACCGCCGCGGCGCTCGAACTCATCCACACCTACTCACTGATCCACGACGACCTGCCGGCGATCGACGACGACACGCTGCGGCGCGGCCGGCCGACGTGCCACGTCGCCTACGGCGAGGATGTGGCTATCCTGGCCGGCGACGGCCTCTTCGCGGAGGCGTTCAGCTTGGTGCTGACCCGTCAGGCGGGAGGCTGCGCGCCGGTGCTCGCGGCCCTCGGCGAGATCGCCGCCGCGACCGGTGTGCAGGGCATGGTCGGGGGCCAGTACATGGACGTGGCCGGGGAGGCGGACGCGGATGACGACCTGCGCACGCTCCACGCCCTCAAGACCGGCCGCCTCATCCAGGCCGCCGTGGTCTGCGGCGCCATGCTGAGCGGTGCTGAGGACGTGGCGCCGTACCGGTCCTTCGCGGCGGAGCTCGGGCTGCTCTTCCAGATCGTCGACGACATCCTGGACGAGACCGGGGCCGAGGACGAGCTCGGCAAGAGCGTGGGCAAGGACAGGGCGCTCGACAAGGTCACGTACGTCTCGCGCTTCGGGATGGAGCGGGCCGGCAGCCTGGCCGACGAGGCGCAGGAGCGCGCGCTGGAACTGCTCGACGGTCTTCCCGGCGACACCGCCGACCTCGCCGCCGTCACCAGGTTCATCCACGACCGGCGGCGCTGACCCTCAAGCCCGAACGGGCCGCTCCGAGCCCGGTGCTATACTCCGGTGACGATGCGGTATCTGGACAAGATCTCCGACCCCGCCGACCTCCAACAATTCTCAGAGCGAGAGCTGACGCTGCTCGCCGACGAGGTCCGCGAGACCATCCTCTCCTGCGTGAGCGAGACCGGCGGGCACCTCGCCGCGAGCCTGGGCACCGTCGATCTCACCGTTGCGCTGCACAGCGTGCTGCGGAGCCCCAAGGACAAGATCGTCTGGGATGTGGGCCACCAGTGCTACGCGCACAAGTTGCTGACCGGCCGCCGCGACCGGTTCGGGACGATCCGGCAGTACGGCGGCCTCTCCGGCTTTCCCAACCGCACGGAGTCGCCCCACGACGTGATCGGCACCGGGCACGCCTCGACCTCCATCAGCTACGGGCTGGGTCTGGTCGAGGCGGAGCGTATCGCCCGCGAGGACGGCGGCAACGTCGTCTGCGTGCTCGGCGACGGCGCCCTCACGGGCGGGGTCGCCTTCGAGGCGCTCAACCAGGCCGGTCACCTGCGCACGCCGCTGGTCGTGGTGCTCAACGACAACGAGATGTCCATCCGCGCCAACGTCGGCGCCCTCCAGCTCTACCTCAACCGCATCCGCCTGGACCCGACGCTCACCCGGCTGCGCGAGGACCTGGAGCACGGCGTCGCGCGGATCCCGGCCATCGGCGGCAAGGCGTACCGCCTGGGCAAGGACGTCAAGGAATCGATGAAGGCGTTCCTGGTGCCCGGCATGCTCTTCGAGGAGCTCGGGTTCGCCTACATCGGCGTGGTCGACGGTCACGACCTGCACGCGCTCCGGCAGAGCATCCGCCAGGCCATCGACACACGCCGCCCGGTGGTGGTGCACGTCAAGACGGTGAAGGGCAAGGGGTACGAGCCCGCGGAGGCCCGGCCGGACACCTATCACGGCACCGGGCCGTTCCACATCGGCAACGGGGCGAGCAAGGCCGCGTCGGTGGGGACGACCTACACCCAGGCGTTCGGCGAGGCGCTGGTGCGCTTGGCCGAACGCGACGAGCGCATCGTCGCCATCACCGCGGCCATGACGCAGGGCACCGGCCTCGAGGCTTTCGAGCGCCGCTTCCCCGACCGCTTCTACGACGTCGGGATCGCCGAGGAGCACGCGGCCGTGTTCGCCGCCGGCCTGGCCATCGGCGGCATGCGCCCGGTGGTCGCGCTGTACTCGACGTTCCTGCAGCGCGCGTTCGACATGCTGGTGCAGGACATCGGCCTGCAGCGTCTGCCGGTAGTGTTCGCCGTGGACAGGGCCGGGCTCGTCGGCGACGACGGCCCCACGCATCACGGCGCCTTCGACCTCTCCTTCTTGCGCATCGTCCCGGGCATGACGGTCATGGCGCCGTCGAGCCAGGACGAGTTGCAGCGGCTGTTGGCGACGGCGCTCACGCTCGACGGTCCCGCCGCCGTACGCTACCCGCGCGGCCTCGCCGCGCCGTTCGCGCCGCTCGACGAGCTCGAGCCGGTGGAGGTGGGGCGTGGGGTGGTGTTGCAGGAGGGCTCGGAGGTCGCACTCATCGGCGCCGGCACCGGCGTCGGTCTGGCCAGGGAGGCCGCTCAACTGCTGGCCGCCGAGGGCGTCGCACCGACCGTCGTCGATGCGCGCTTCGTCAAGCCCCTGGACACGCAACTGCTCCAGACGCTCGCCGCCACGCACAAGCGCCTCGTCACGGTGGAGGAGAACACACTCGCCGGCGGTTTCGGCAGCGCTGTGCTCGAGGTGGTCGGCTCGTCCGTCGAGGTCGTGCGCATCGGGCTCCCGGACGCGTTCGTGCAGCACGGCGACCGGGCGCGCGTGCTCGCCGAGCTCGGGCTCACGCCGCAGGCTGTGGCGCTCGCGGCGCGCGCTCAGGACCCGGCGCTGACGCGCGTCGAGTAGGGCGTTGTGCGCGAGCGGCTGGATGTGCTGCTCGTCGACCGTGGCCTGTTCGCCTCTCGCGCGCAGGCCCGGGCGGCCGTCCTGGCCGGCGAGATCACCGTGGACGACCGCGTGGTCGACAAGCCCGGCACTCCGGTGGACACCGAGGCGGCCCTCAGGGCGGCCGAGCGCCGGCGCTACGTCTCGCGCGGTGGCGACAAGCTCGACACGGCGCTCACCCGGCTCGGCGTAGAGGTCGCCGGGGAGGACGTCATCGACCTCGGGAGCTCCACCGGAGGCTTCGTCGACCGGCTGCTCCAGGGCGGAGCCGCGCGCGTGATCGCCGTGGACGTCGGCTACGGACAGCTCGACTGGAAGCTGCGTGAGGACCCGCGGGTAACCGTGCTCGAGCGCACGAACGCCCGGACGCTCGCGCCCGAACGTCTACCCTTCGCACCCTCGTTCGTCACCGCGGACCTCTCGTTCATCTCCCTGACGGTGGCCCTGGGGCCGGTGCTAGAATGCCTGCGCGCGGGCTTCCGCGGTCTCATCATGGTCAAGCCCCAGTTCGAGGCGGGGCGCGAACGGGTCGGCAAGGGCGGCGTGGTCAGAGACCCTGCTGTGCACGCCGACGTACTGGAGCGCGTGGCGGACTGGTTGCAGGAGAGGGGCACCGTGGTAGAAGGCGTGTGCGACTCGGGCCACCCCGGGCCGAAGGGCAACGTGGAGTACTTCATCCTCTTCAGGGACGCGGGCACGACCGGGGCGACTGCGTCGCCGGTCGCAGAGCTGGTGCGGGCGGCGGTGGAGGCGGCGCATGGCTGAGCCGCTGCGCCGCATCGTCGTGCTCACGCACCTGTTCACCGGCGCGACGGCGGCCCCCTTGGCGCAATTGGCCGCGGTCGCGGACCGCCTCGGCCTCGAGCTGCTCATGCCCGAGGAGGAAGCCGTCAAGCACCCGGATGCCGCCGGACTCGGCTATCGAGCGGTCGACGAGTCCGGTCTGCGTGCCGCCGACCTCTGTCTGGTGTTCGGCGGCGACGGCACGATCCTGCGCGGCCTCTCCCGCCTGCTCGGGAGCCGCGTGCCTACTCTGGGGGTCAACTACGGCAACGTCGGGTTCCTCGCCTCGCTGCCGCGCGACGCCTGGCAGGTTGGCCTGGAGAAGATCCTCGCCGGCGACTACCAGGTCGTGGACCTGCTCACCGTCGACGTGCAGCTGGGCGGGGAGCACCGCAGCGCGGTCAACGACGTCATCCTCAGCCGCGTGGCGCCGCGCCACGTGCTGCAGCTCGAGTACGAGGTGGCGGGCGTCACCGTCGGCAGCATGTTCTGTGACGGTCTCATCATCGCCTCGCCCACGGGCTCGACCGCCTACAACCTCTCCTGTAACGGCCCCATCGTGGAGTGGAACGCCGGCGTGCTGGTGCTGAACTTCATCGCGCCGCACTCGCTCGGCTTCCGCCCTGTGATCCTGCGTCCGGACCACGTGATCACGGCGCGCAACGTCTCGCCGCTTCAGGAGTGCGAGGTGGTCGCGGACGGCGACGTGGTCGGCACCCTGTGCTGCGGCGACGAGGTGCGGGTCACCGCCGGCCGGGAGGTGGCGCGGCTCCTCATGCAGAGCGAAGGGTCGTTCTACCAGAACGTCGAGGAGAAGCTCTTCGATCGCCGCGATGCTCGCTGAACTGAGCATCGACGACCTGGTCCTCATCGCGGCCGCCCGGCTGGAGTTCTCGCCGGGCCTCAACGTCATCACCGGCGAGACCGGCGCCGGCAAGAGTCTGCTCGCGCAGGCCATCGGGCTGCTGCTCGGCCAGAAGGCCGGCGGTGAGCTCGTGCGCCCGGGGGCGGACAGGGCGCTGGTCCAGGCGCTGTTCGAGAGTGGGGACGAGGAGCTGGCGGTGGCGCGCGAGCTCCCGCGCGGCGGACGCTCGCGGGCGCGCATGGACGGACTGCTGAGCAGCGCCGCCGCCGTGGAGGACGCCTTGCGGCGGCGCCTCGCCTTCTACGGGCAGCTCGAGCACACGCGCCTGCTGCAGCTCGAGCGGCAGCTCGACCTGCTCGACGGCGCGGTGGCCGACGAGGTCGAGCCGCTCAAAGCCGTCTACGCCGAGACCTACCAGCGCGCGCGGTCGCTCACGCGCGAGCTCGACGAGCTGCGCGGCGCCGGGCGCGACAGAGAGCGCGAGCTCGACATGCTGCGCTATCAGGTGGACGAGATCGAGGCTGCCGGAGTGGAGCCGGGCGAAGACCAGCGTCTCGCCGTGGAACGCGAGCGGGCGCGGCACGCCGGCAAGCTCCTCGAGCGCACCGGAGGCGCGCTCGCCCTGCTCGCCGGCGAGTCGGAGTCCGCCGCGCTGGACGGCGTGCGCGTGGCGCAGCGCCTGGTGGATGAGGCGGCGCTGCTGGACGAGAGCCTGGCGCCGCTCGCGCAGCGGCTCGGCGCCCTCACGGCGGAGCTCGACGACCTCTCGGCTGCGCTGCGCGACTACCTCGACACGCTCGACGTCGACGCGGCTCACCGCGACGCGCTCGAGTTGCGCTACGACAAGCTCAAGGCGCTCATGCGCAAGTACGGCGGTTCCGCGGACGAGGTGCTGGCGTATCTCGAGGAGGCCCGGGCGCGGCTGTCGGCGCTCGAGGAGTTCGCCGCCGATGAAGACTCGCTGGTGGCCAGGGTGACCGCGGCGCAGGATGCGGCGGTGGCGGCCGCGGTACGGCTGGGCGCGAAGCGGCGGCGGCTCGCCCCACAGGTGTCCGCGCGCATCGAGGAGGAGCTCCGCGGCCTCGCCATGCCGCACGCTACATTCGTCGTCGAGGTCGCGTCCCGCGGCGAGGGTTGGGACGCGCTGGGCCCCTCCGGCGCCGACGACGTGGAGTTCGTCTTCGGCGCCAATCCCGGCGTGCCGGCGCGTCCGCTGCGCGAGACCGCCTCCGGCGGCGAGCTCTCCCGCGCCATGCTCGCCATCCGCGGGCTCGTCACGCTCGGCGACGACGTCGAGACACTCATCTTCGACGAGGTCGACACCGGCATCGGCGGCGTGACGGCGGCGGCGCTCGGAGAGCGGCTCCGCCGCCTTGCCGAGCGCCGCCAGGTGCTCTGCATCACCCACCTGCCTCAGGTCGCGGCCTACGGGGACCGCCAGTTCGCCATCGCCAAGGAGAGCGACCCCGGCGAGGGCGTCACGGAGACCGTCGTGCGGCGCGTGGACGGCGACGAACGCCTCGCCGAGCTCTGCCGCATGCTCGGCGCCTCCCCGGACGACCAGGCCGCGCGCAGTCACGCCGAGAGTCTGCTGGCGCGCGCGGCGGCAGGCGCCTGAGGGGCTCCGCGACGCCGACGGCGCCGCTCCTTGCCGCGCCGGCGCCCGATGGTATACTTGCCGACGTGATCCGTGGGCTCGCCGGGCATATCATCGTGCCGGCCCGTCGTCTTCGAACGGGCAGGACCCCGGCCCCACAAAATCCCCCGCTCGTCTTGTGCAGATCCGCCGTGCCCCGGGTGCGTCTCCTGGTGGCTGCGACCGGAGCGTTGGACGACGGCTGCGCGCGGAACGGCGGGATACTCACCAGGAGGGCACAGGGGGCATGACCAAGCACATCTTCGTCACCGGCGGCGTCGTCAGCGGGCTCGGCAAGGGCATCACGGCGGCGTCCGTCGGCAGGCTGCTCAAACAGCGCGGGCTCAAGGTCGCGAGTCAGAAGTTCGACCCGTACATCAACGTCGATCCGGGCACCATGAGCCCGTTCCAGCACGGCGAGGTGTTCGTCACCGAGGACGGAGCCGAGGCCGACCTCGACCTGGGCCACTACGAGCGCTTCCTGGACGAGTTCGTCCAGCGTGACTCCAACGTCACCACCGGCGGCATCTACAACGCCGTGATCACCAAGGAACGCCGCGGCGACTACCTGGGCGGCACCGTGCAGGTCATCCCGCACATCACCAACGAGATCAAGAGCCGCGTACACCGGCTCGCCAAGCTTACCGGGGCGGACGTGCTCATCACGGAGGTCGGGGGCACCGTCGGCGACATCGAGAGCCTCCCGTTCCTCGAGGCCATCCGTCAGTTCCGCAAGGACGTCGGCCGTGCCAACGTGCTCTACATCCACGTCACCCTCGTACCTATGATCGGCGTCGTCGGGGAGCTCAAGACCAAGCCGACGCAGCACTCGGTCGCCGAGCTGCGCGAGATCGGCATCCAGCCGGACATCATCGTCGCCCGCTCCGAGGAACTCCTCTCGCAGGGCATCCGCGAGAAGATCGCCCTGTTCTGCGACGTCGACCCCGAGGCCGTGGTCTCGGCCGCCGACGCCGACGACATCTACCGCGTGGTGCTCAAGATGCACGAGGAGAAGCTGGACGACCTCGTGGTCAAGATGCTCGGGCTCGAGGTCGGCCCACCGGACCTGGCCGAGTGGGAGGCGCTGATCGACCACATCGACGCCTGCGACAAACCGGTCACCATCGCGCTGGTCGGCAAGTACATCCAGCTCCACGAGGCGTACCTCTCCGTGTGGGAGGCCCTCAAGCACTCCGCCATCTTCCACGGCCGCAAGCTCGACCTGCAGTGGGTCGACTCGGAGGAGCTCACCGCGAAGACGGTGGCCGAGCGGCTCTGCAACGTCGACGGGGTCATCGTGCCCGGCGGGTTCGGTCAGCGCGGCATCGAGGGCAAGATCGAGGCCATCCGCTACTGCCGCGAGCACAAGGTGCCGTTCCTCGGCGTCTGCCTCGGGATGCAGTGCGCCGTGGCCGAGTTCGCCCGCGGTGTGTGCGACATGACCGGCGCCAACTCCACCGAGTTCGACCCGGACACAGAGTTCCCGGTCATCGACCTGCTGCCGGAGCAGAAGGACGTGGAGGACATGGGCGGCACCATGCGGCTCGGAGCCTCTCACGTCAGGCTCGTGCCCGGCACCAGAGCGCAGGCTGCCTACGATGCCGACGAGGTCTGGGAGCGCCACCGCCATCGCTACGAGGTCAACAACGACCTGCGCCCGCAGCTCGAGGCCGCCGGCCTCGTCATCAGCGGCACCACTCCGGACGGGCGCCTCGTCGAGATCTGCGAGCTCCCCGACCACCCCTGGTTCGTCGCCTCGCAGTTCCATCCCGAGTTCAAGTCGCGGCCCACGCGGCCGGCGCCGCTCTTCCGCGACTTCGTGGGCGCCGCCGCGCGGCTGCGGAGCGAGCGCGACGACGAGCTGGAGGACGTGTGCGCCCAGGTGTAGACGACCTCGGCGCCCCTACGGACGGCGCGGCGGCGGACACGCTGCTCGACCTGTTCGTCCGGCTGGCCGGCATCGCCTCTCCTACGGGCTCCGAGCGCGAGATCGCGGATGTCGTCGCGGCGCACCTGCGCGGCCTGGGCCTGGACGTGCTTGAGGACGACAGCGCCGTGGTCACCGGCTGTGGCTGCGGCAACCTGGTCGCGCGCATCGCCGGGCGCGGCGCCGCTCCGGCCATCGGGCTCTGCGCGCACCTCGACACCGTACCCATGGAGCGCGCGCCGCGGGTCACCGTGGCCGGCGGCTACATACGCAGCGACGGAGGCACACCGCTCGGCGCGGACGACAAGGCCGCCGTTGCCGTCCTGCTCGAGCTGGCGCGTGCGCTGGTCGCGGAGCCTCCGGAGGGCGACGTCGAGCTCATCCTCACCGCGGGGGAGGAGGTGGGCCTGCTGGGCGCCAAGGCGCTCGACCTCTCCGCGCTCACCGCTACCCGGGTGTTCGTGCTCGACAGCGACGGTGCGCCGGGCACGCTGATCACCGGCGCGCCCACGCAGAAGCGCGTGGAGGCCGAGTTCAAGGGGCACGCGGCCCACGCCGGCATCGCGCCGGAGCTGGGGCGCAGCGCCGTCGTCGCCGCGGCGCACGCGATCGCCGCTATGCGGCTGGGGCGCCTCGACGAGGAGACCACGGCCAACGTGGGCGTCGTCCGTGGCGGCACCGCGGCCAACGTGGTGGCCGAGCGGTGCTTCATCTCCGGAGAGGCGCGGAGCCGCGACGAGGCCAAGGTGGCGGCCCAGGCGGAGCACATGGTGGAGGCGGTCGCGGCCGCGGCGGCCGCGGCCGGCATCGACGTGGAGATCGACGTCCGCGAGTCCTTCCGCGGGTACCGGCACGCGCCGGACAGCCCCCTGCTGGCGATGGGCGCGGAGGCGGCCCGGCTGGCCGGGCTGGAGCCGCGCCTGGTCGAGGGCGGCGGCGGCTCGGACGCCAACGTCTTCAACGCCCAGGGCTTGCCTGCACTCACGCTGGGCGTGGGGTTCGAGCACGCGCACTCGCCGCTCGAGTCGATGAGCGTCGCGCGCCTGCACGGGCTCTACGGCATCGCGGCGGGCCTGGTCCGCGCCGCCGGGACGGCCGCGTAGCGGCCGCGGGGCGGCGCGTGGACGACACAGTCGCCTCGGCCGGTCAACCACTCGACCCGCTCGTCCAGGAGTACCTGGACTACGTGAAGTACGAGCGCGGCCTCAGCCCGAACACCGTGACCGCGTACGGCCGCGACCTTGCCGCGTTCGCCCGGTTCCTGAGCAGCCGTGGCGCGACTCCGGGCGGTGCGACGCAGGACCACGTGCGCGCGTACTTCGCCGGGAGCGGAGGAGACGGCGCGGCCTCGAGCGTCGCGCGCCGCATCGCTGCCGTGCGCACGTTCTACGCGTACCTGGTGCGCGAGAACGTCCGCGAGGACGACCCCGCCGCGCTCCTGCGCACGCCCAAGCGGCCGCAGGAGCTGCCCCGTGTGCTCTCGGTCGAGGAGGTGGAAGCGATCCTCGCGACCGTCGTCCCAGCGGGAGCGCTCGGCCAGCGCGACCTGGCCGCTCTCGAGCTGCTGTACGGATGCGGCCTGCGCGTGGGTGAGCTGGTGGGGCTGCGCGACGGCGACGTGGACCTCGAGGGCGGGGTCGTCCGCTGCGTCGGCAAGGGCGACAAGGAGCGCGTGGTACCGCTGGGTTCGGCCGCCGCCGCGGCAGTGGGCCGGTACGTTGCCGACGGGCGGCGGAGCCTGCTCAAGGGCCGCCGCCGCCCTGAGCTCATCCTCAACGCTCGCGGCGGCCCGCTCACGCGCCAGGGACTCGACTACATCCTGCGCAAAGTGCTGCGCCGCGCCGACATGCTCGGCGCCGCCAGCGCGCACACCTTTCGGCACTCCTTCGCCACGCACCTGCTCGCCGCCGGAGCCGACCTGCGCAGCGTGCAGGAGATGCTCGGGCACGCCAACGTCGCGACCACGCAGTTGTACACTCACGTGACCGTCGACCACCTGCGTGAGGTGTATCTGGAGACGCACCCGCGGGCACGCCGTCGGCGCCGGGAGGAGGATCCATGACGCGGGTGTTCGTGTGTGTGCTCGACGGATGTGGCGCCGGAGCGCTGCCGGACGCGGCGAAGTACGGTGACGAGGGGTCGGACACCCTGCGGCACGTGCTCGAGCGCACCGGCGTACCGCTGCCGAACCTCACGGCGCTGGGCCTCGGTGAGATCGTCGGACTCCCACTCGGCGCGCCGCGCCGGGACGCGACCTACGGCCGGCTCGCCGAGCGGGGCGCGGGCAAGGACACCACCACCGGGCACTGGGAGATGATGGGGGTGGTGCTCGAGCAGCCGTTCCCGACGTATCCGGAGGGGTTCCCGCCCGAGGTGCTCGAGCCGTTCGAGGCGGTCGTCGGCCGGCGCGTGCTCTGCAACCGGCCGGCCTCCGGCACGGCGATCATCGACGAGCTCGGAGAAGAGCACGTCGCCACGGGTCGGCCCATCGTGTACACGTCGGCGGACTCGGTGTTCCAGATCGCCTGTCACGAAGACGTCGTGCCTGTGTCCAGGCTCTACGAGTGGTGCGAGGCGGCGCGCGACATCCTGCAGGGACCTCACGGCGTTGGCCGCGTGATCGCCCGGCCGTTCGACGGCGTCTCAGGGAGCTACGCGCGCACCTCGCGGCGGCGCGACTTCTCGCTGGAGCCGCCGGGCCCCACGTACCTCGACCTGCTGCGGGAGCGCGGCGTGCCGGTCGTCGGCGTCGGCAAGATCGGCGAGATCTTCGTGCAGCGCGGGGTGGACGTCGACGACCACACGACCGACAACACGGCCGGCATCGCGGCCTGCACGCGTCACCTGCGCGAGATGGAGGACGGTCTGCTGTTCGCCAACCTCGTGGACTTCGACTCGGTGTGGGGCCACCGCAACGACGTGGAGGGTTTCGCCGGCGGACTGGCCGAGGTGGACGCGGCTCTTCCCGGGTGGGAGGCGCTCCTGGGTGACGAGGACGTGATGATCGTCTGTGCCGACCACGGCGTGGACCCGACTACCGAGAGCACCGACCACTCGCGCGAGTACTCACCGTTGCTGGCCCTCGGGCTCACGCCCGGGCGCTACGACGGCGTGCAGGAGGACGTGGGTGCGACGGCGTTCGCGCACCTGACCGGCGAGGAGCCGCCGCTCGCCGGAGAGCCCATCGGATGACCCTCTCGCCGGCCGAGGACCCGCCGCTCAGGGCCGCGGCCGTCTTCGGCCGGGCTCTGCGCCGGGTCGCGGAGTGGCGTCCGCACGCTGCCGTGGTGTACGGGTCCGGGCTCTGGGAGCTGCCGGAGAGAGCACGCGTCGAGGATGAGATCGGGTACGACGCGCTCGGCTGGCCGTCCGGGGCCGTGCCCGGCCACCAGTACGTGGTCCGGCTCGCGGTCGTTCCGGCCTCCGGTGGCCGCGAACTGCGTCTCGCGCTCGCCTGCGGGCGACCTCACCGGTACGAAGGCTGGAGCGACGCCGAGCTCGAGGCTCCGGTCCGCGCCCTGGCGGCCGCCGGCGTCCCGCGCGTGCTCCTGACCAACTCGTGCGGCTCGCTGCGCCCCGGCGCCGCCCCGGGCCTGGCGGTGGCGTGCTCGCGGATCGTGGACCTGCAGCGGCTGCCTGCGGGGGAGGGACCCGAGCAGATCGTGCTGTGTCGCGATGCGGAGGCCGCCCGGATCGCGGCGGCCCTTGGAGCCGGCGCCGTGTGCGGCTCCGGTACGTACGTCTCGGTCTGCGGCCCGCAGTTCGAGACGCCGGCCGAGGCCGCGTGGCTCTCGCGGTTCGGCGACGTGGTCGGCATGTCCGCCGCGCCCGAGGCTCGCGCGGCGGCCGCGAGCGGCGTAGAGTGCGGTCTTCTGGCGCTTGTGGCCAACGTCGCCGCAGCCGTCGACTCGCACGAGGATGTGCTCGCCGCGGGCGGCGGTCTGGCCGAGCTGCTGGCAGCCCGCCTCACCGCCGCCTTGGTGGCGCGCTGGCCGGAGCTGCGGGAGACTGTGTGAGGGGAGGGGAGTGGACTTCGTACACGACGTGATCGCGCGCAAGCGCGACGGCGCGGAGCTCGACGAGGCGCGCATCCGTGCGTTCGTCGACGGCGTGGTGAGCGGGTCCGTCCCCTCGTACCAGGCCAGCGCGCTGCTCATGGCGATGGTCCTGCGCGGCCTGAGCGACGACGAGACGCTGTCGCTCGCGCGCGCTCTGGTCGAGAGCGGCAAGACGCTCGACTTGGGCGTGCTCCGCCGCCCTGTGCTCGACAAGCACTCCAGCGGCGGTGTGGGGGACAAGGTGACGCTCGTCCTGGCGCCGCTCGTGGCCGCCTGCGGCGCCATCTTCGGCAAGATGTCCGGGCGCGGCCTCGGCCACACCGGCGGCACGCTCGACAAGCTCGAGTCCATCCCGGGGTTCCGCGTGCAGTTGCCGCAGGGTGACTTCCTGCGCCAGCTCGAGCGCATCGGGGTGGCTGTGGTCAGCCAGAGTGAGCGCATCGTGCCGGCGGACAGGCTGCTGTACGCGCTCCGCGACGTGACCGGGACGGTGCAGTCCGACGGGCTCATCGCCGCCAGCATCATGGCCAAGAAGGTGGCCAGCGGGACGTCGGCCGTCGTGCTCGACCTCAAGGTGGGTCGCGGCGCGTTCGCCGCCGACCTGGTGCGGGCTCGCGAGATCGGCCGCCTGTGCCGCCTCATCGGGCGCGCCTACGAGCGCCCGACCACCTGCGTGTACACCTCCATGGACGAGCCGCTCGGTCGCACCGTGGGCAACCGGCTCGAGGTGGAGGAGGCGTGGCAGGTGCTCCAGGGCGAGGGGCCGGCCGACGTGCGCGACGTCACCCTGCTGCTGGCGGCGGAGCTCCTGCCGCTCGCGGACCTGGGTCTGGACGCGGCGGCCGCGCGCGAGCGCGCCGAGGCGGCGCTCGCCGACGGCCGCGCCGCCGAGCACTTCGAGCGCTGGTGCTACGTGCAGGGCGGCCGCTGGCGGCCCGGTGAGTTCCACCGGCTGGCCGCCCACGAGGTCAAGGCGGGGCGCGCCGGGTACGTCACGGCGGTCGACGCGCTCGCCGTGGGCCGCGCGGCGCAGCTCGCCGGCGCCGGCCGCAGGACTGTCGACGACACCGTGGACGCCTCGGCAGGCGTGCTGCTGGAGCGCAAGACCGGCGATCCGGTGGAGGCCGGCGATCTGCTCGCGGCCGTCTTCTCGCGCGACCCGGCCCGGCGGGACGAGGCGAGCCGGGTGCTGGAGGCCGCGTTCACCGTCGGCGACGCGGCACCCCCGGCCCGGCCGGTCGTGCTCGAGCGCGAGGACGAGTCCGGCGGCGTGATGGCGGGCCCGGTGAGAGTCGTCGGCGGCGCCTGGCGCGGCCGCCCGCTGCAGGCGCCGCCCGGACGCGGCACGCGCCCCACCTCCGACAAGGTGCGGGAGGCGGTGTTCGACGTGCTCGGCGCCCTACCGGAGGTGCGGACTCTGTGTGCCCGGCGGCACCCCGCCGGCCGGGCAGGGACCGCTCGCGGGCCACGCCGCCCTCGACGTGTTCGCAGGCAGCGGCGCGCTCGGGCATCGAGGCGCTCTCGCGCGGCGCCGGCAGTTGCACCTTCGTCGAGTCGGCGCCGCCGGCCCTGCGCGCCCTGCGCGCCAACCTGGAGCGTGTCGGCGTCCCCGTGCGGCGCGCCGGACGGCCCTCGGCCGCGGCGCCTCCGGCGGCGCCGGCCCGACGTCCGCCGCGGCCCATCCCGCCGTCGGACCCGCCGCGCCCGCCGCCGGGGCAGACCCGGAGACCCACGCCGTCGTGCTCGCCGGCGACGCGCGCCGCGTCCTCGCGGCTGACGCTCGAAGGGGCGCAGGGTATACTCTCGTGTTTGCGGACCCGCCGTACGACCTGTACGAGCAGGTGCGCCCCGCCCTCGTCAGACTGCTTGGGCGGGTGCTCGTCCCCGGCGCGGTGCTGGTCGTCGAGTCGGCCGCCGGCACGGCGGCCGGGCTGCCCTGGACCGTCGTGCGGGAGAAACGCTACGGCGACACGCGCGTCACGTTCCTGGTGACGGAGGCCGCACCGCCGGCGGAAGGAGAAGCAGCAGACCGATGCCCAGCAACGTAACGGCCATCTGTCCGGGCACGTTCGACCCCGTCACCGTCGGCCACCTCGACATCATCACGCGCGGCGCCACCAAGTTCGGCCGCGTGGTCGTCGGTCTCATCGACCACCCGCAGCGCAAGTCGCCGCTGTTCGGCCCCGACGAGCGCGAGGCGTTCCTCAAGGAGGCGCTCGCCGCGCACGACAACATCGTCGTCGACCGGTTCAACGAGCTCGTCGTGGAGTTCGCCCGCAGGTGGGACGCACACGTGATCCTCAAGGGTCTGCGCGCGATCTCGGACTTCGAGTACGAGTTCGCCATGGCGCAGCTCAATAGGAAGCTGGCGCCCGACATCGAAACAGTCTTCATGATGGCCTCGCCCGAGCACAGCTTCCTGAGCTCGAGCGGGGTCCGAGAGATCGCCGCGTTCGGAGGCTCCGTCGCTGACCTGGTGCCCCCGGCCGTCGCCCGTCGCCTCGCGGAGGTCTATCCGCGCGGCGGCAAGGCATAGGCTACCCAAGGAGGGTTGCTGAGTATGGACGTCCTCGTTCTTATCGACAAGCTGGATGACATCATCCACAACGCACGGTCGGTGCCGCTCACCGACAGCGTCATGATCGACCGTGAGGAGATCTACGACATCCTCGACCAGATGCGCTCCACGATCCCCGAAGAGATCAAGCAGGCGCGCTGGATCGTCAAGGAGCGCCAGGAGATGCTCTCGGAGGCCAAGCAGGAGGCCGAGCGCGTGCTCGCCGAGGCGCAGGAGCGCGCCGAGAAGCTCGCCTCGGACACCGAGGTCGTGCGGCTCGCCGAGAAGAACGCGCACCAGATCATGGAGGACGCCCGCGAGCGCGAGCGCGAGGTACGGCTCGGGGCCGAGGACTACGCCGACGAGGTGCTGGGCAATCTCGAGATGAACCTCGAGAAGTTCATCGCCGCGGTGCGCCGCGGCCGCGAGCGGCTCCAGGGCCGTGGCGGCGACGACGACCTGCAGCCGTAACGCGCGACGATCCGCCCGCCTCGGCGGGCTCACACATGAAGCGATTCGATCTCCGCTCACTGCGGTTCCATGATGCCGCGAGGTCTGGCGCACGCTGCCCGTCGAGGTCGCCCCGTTCCTGTACGGGGGGCTGGAGTACCGCGTGCCCGACGATGCCGTCGATGCCGGGCTCACGGTCGCCCGCGTCGGAGACAACCTCACGCTTACGCTCGACGTACTGACGCGCGTCGCGGGCCCGTGCCAGCGCTGCCTGAGCGACGCCGACATCGAGGTGGAGGCGCGGGGCATCGAGTACGTGCGCCACGGAGAGTCGGGCGCCACCGGAGAGGACGAGGACGAAGAGGCCTACGTGGTCGCCCATCAGGTCGATCTCGAGCGCTGGGTGCGCGACCTCATCGCTGAGGCGATGCCGCTCAAGCTGCTCTGCCGTGAGGAGTGCCGAGGCCTCTGCGCCGTCTGCGGCGCCGATCTGAACGCCGACCCGGACCATCGCCACGAGGAAGCGTGAGCGGGAGCCTTGTGGTACAGTCCCTTGTCTGCTTGAACCTAGGAGAAGAAGTCCATGCCCGTACCCAAGAAGAAGACCTCCCAGCGGCGCCGCGACCAGCGTCGGTCGCAGCAGAAGCTCAGCGTCGAGACCGCCAGCGTCTGTCCGCAGTGCAAGAGCCCCAAGCTCCCGCACCGCGCCTGCCCCAAGTGCGGCACCTACAAGGGCCGCGAGGTCATCGTCCTCGACGGCGACTGACCGGTCGCCTGATCCCAGCAGAGGCTGAGCGGTGATGAGATCGCTCTACATCGCCTCCACCCAGGGCAGCGGCGGCAAGACCACCATCGCCGTGGGCCTCTGCATGGCCCTGCGCGAGCGCGGCCTCAACGCGGGCTACTTCAAGCCGGTCGGCACGCTCGCCGCGCACGCCGGCGAGGTGCTGCTCGACGAGGACGCCGAGTTCGTCGCGGAGCTGCTCAAGCTCGAGGACGACCTCACCGACATCTGCCCGGTCGTCCTCGACGAGGACGCGCTGCACGACGTGCTCAGCGGCACCGAGGTCGACGCCATGAGCCGCGTCACGGCGGCGTACGAGCGCATCCGCGCCGGTAAGGACGTCGTCGTCTGCGAGGGGCTGGGCGAGATCTGGCAGGGCCGGTTCCTGCGCACCAGCGGCACCCAGGTGGTCAACGAGCTCGGCCTCGGTACGCTGCTCGTCGCCAGATTCGCCGGCGCCCGGCTGCTGGACGACATCATCTACGTCAAAGACGCCCTGAAGCAGCACCTCCTGGGCGTTCTCTTCAACATGGTCCCCGAGTCCCGCCTGCAGCTCGTCGAGGAGGAGTACACGCAGTTCCTTGCGCGCAACGGTGTGGAGAGCTACGGCGCTCTCGTCTCGAGTCCCATGCTCTCCGCCGTCTCCGTCGCGGAGATCGTGGAGGCGCTCGAGGGCACCTACGTCACCGGCGAGCGCTACGGCGAGCGTCTGGCCGAGACGTACATGATCGGCGCGATGAGCCCCGAGCACGCGCTCCGCTACTTCCAGCTCACGCCGAACAAGGTGGTCATCGTCGGCGGCGACCGCGCCGAGATCGTGCTCGCCGCCCTCGACACGCCCACCGTGGCCGTGGTCCTCACGGGCAACTACGTCCCGAGCCCCGCGGTGCTCGAGCGGGCGGAGGAGCGCGGCGTGCCCCTCGTCTCGGTCGAGGCCGATACGGTGTCCGCTGCAGACGGCATGCGCCGTCTCTTCGGCCGCCTCCGCGTCAAGGACCGCACCAAGATCGAGCTCATCGCGAAGCTCATCGAGGAGCAGGTCGACCTGGATCGCCTGGTGCGCGACCTGCAGGCATGAGGGGCGGAGTCAAGGGCAAGCCGTACGTGTCGCCCCACTGGGTGACCGACGCGTGGAGCGACATCACCGACGACCGCGTCGTGCGCGTCGTGGTCGACGCGGCCGGCGGGGACAACGCGCCCGACGAGATCGTCAAGGGCGCGCTCGACGCCGCCGGCCCCCAGCTCCAGGTGGTCTTCATCGGCGACGAGCCGCGCATCCGCGCGCTGCTGCCGCAAGGCGTGCAGGACGTCAGCGTCGTGCACGCCCCGGAGGTGATCGGCTACGACGAGGAGCCCGCCACGGCCGCGCGCGCCAAGACGGGGTCGAGCATCGTCATCGGCCTCAAGATGGTGCACGCGGGCGAGGCCGACGCGTTCGTCAGCGCCGGCAACACCGGCGCCGTGGTGGCCGCCAGCGTGCTCTACGTGCGCCGCATCCCCGGCGTCAAGCGGCCGGCGATCTGCACCATCATGCCGGCCATGCCCGCGCCTGTCGCTTTTCTCGACGTCGGCGCCAACGCCGAGTGCCGTGCCGAGTTCCTGCGCCAGTTCGCGATCATGGGCCAGGCGTTCGCGCGCGAGGTCATGAGCATCCCCGAGCCGACCATCGGCCTGCTCAGCATCGGCGAGGAGCCCACCAAGGGCACTCCTGAGGTGATCGAGGCTCACCAGCTCATCGCCGCCGACAGCCGCGTCGCGCACTTCTACGGCAACATCGAGGGCCGCGACATCATGAACCGGCTGGTCGACGTCATCGTCACCGACGGATTCACCGGCAACGTGGGGCTCAAGACCATCGAGGGGTCGGCCAGGGCCATCATGGGCGCCCTCAAGGCCGTGATCATGGACAGCGTGAGGACCAAGATGGGCGGCCTGCTGCTCCAGAAGGACCTTCAGATCCTGCGGGACGCCCTGAATCCCGAGGAGTTCGGCGGCGCCCTGCTCCTCGGCATGAACGCGCCTGTCGTCATCGCCCACGGCAACTCCAGGGCGCGCGGGATCGCCCAGGCCGTGCGCATGGGCCGTCGCGGCGTCGTCACCGACCTGCTCCCGACCATCGCCCGGGAGCTTGGGACGCAGACGGCCTCGGTGTAGACTCTCCCAAACTCGCCCGGAGGTTCACTGCATGACCCGTGAAGAGGTGTTCGAGCACGTCAAGGGGATCCTCGTGGAGACCCTCAGCGTCGACGAAGACAAGGTCACCATGGACGCACGTTTCCAGGAGGACCTCGAGACCGATTCCCTCGACCTGGTCGAGCTCGTCATGACCATGGAAGAGAAGTTCGGCATCAAGATCACCGACGAAGAGGCCGCCGAGATCAAGACGGTCGGCGACGCGGTCGACTTCGTCATGACGCGGGTCGACGCCTGACCGACGCCTTCCCGTGAGGGGCGACGAGGGGGTGTCTCCTGCAGGCAGGGGGCGTCCCCTCGTCGTCTGTGTGGCACCGTGACGCAACGACTTCTGACGCTCGCACAACAGCTGGACCAGGCGACCCTGCGCCAGGTGTTCACGCACACCTCGTGGGCGCCCGACCGTGTGCACTCGTACGAGCGCCTCGAGTTCCTCGGCGACAGCGTCCTCAGTCTCTGCATCACCACCGAGCTGTACCGCCGGTTCCCGGACTTCGCCGAGGGGCACCTGGCGCGGCTGCGGGCGTACATCGTCAGCCGCGCCACCTGCGCCCGCGTCGCCGCCAAGCTCGGCCTCGGCAAGTTGCTGCGCCAGTACGCGGGGGCCGGGGGAGAGGGCAACGACGCGGCCCAGCTCCAGAGTAACCAGAACGTGCTCGCCGACCTCACCGAGTCGCTCATCGGCGCCGTGTATCTCACCTTCGGCTACGAGGCCGTCCGCCCGGCGGTGATCGAAGTGTTCGAGGAGCACATCAGCTACGCCGAGAGCAGCTACATCGACCACAAGACCGAGCTGCAGGAGCACCTGGCGCGTGGCGGGCAGTCGGTGGCCTACAAGGTCCAGGGCTTCAGCGGCCCGCCGCACAACCGCGAGTTCGAGATCGAGGCCGTCGTCGACGGCGAGTCTCTCGGGCGCGGGTTCGGCACGAGCAAGAAGCGCGCCGAGCAGGAGGCCGCGGCCGAGGCGCTGCACGCGCTGCAGACGAGGGCCCGGCGCACCGCCCGCAGGGCGCGGCTCCGGGGCAGTCGCTCCCGGCGGCCGGAGGCTGATGAGGCCGGGTCCGCCGAGGCGCCGGAGGCCGGCCCGGCGGAGGCGCCGGAGTCAGGCGTTCGCGGCGCCCCGGGCGAGGTCGAGGTCCCACCGCAGGCCGGCCCGGAGGACGCCGCGCGCGGCGCCGCCGGACCCACAGAGGCCGGCTGAGGTGTACCTCAAGGCGCTCCGCCTCAAAGGCTTCAAGTCGTTCCCCAAGCAGACCGAGCTCCTCTTCGAGCCCGGCGTCGGCGTGATCATCGGTCCCAACGGCAGCGGCAAGAGCAACCTCGCCGACGCCGTCATCTGGGCCCTGGGCGAGCAGAGCCCCACCACCATCCGCGGCTCCTCCATGCAGGACGTGATCTTCGCCGGCAGCGACGGGCGCAGGGCGAGCGGTTCCGCCGAGGTGGAGCTGACGTTCGACAACGCCGACGGCGCGCTGCCGCTGCCCACGCCCGAGGTGAGCGTCATGCGTCGCGTGCAGCGCGACGGGTCCTCGCACTACTCCATCAACCAGTCCACCTGCCGGCTCACCGACATCGTCGAACTGCTGGCGCAGGTCGGTCTCGGCAAGGAGCTGCACTCGATCATCGGTCAGGGCAAGGTCGAGTCGTTCCTCGCGGGCAAGCCCGAGGACCGTCGCAGCCAGATCGAGGAGGCCGCCGGTCTGGGCGCGTACAAGCGGCGCCGGGAGCGTGCCGAGCTCAAGCTGCGCGAGGTCCGTCGCAATCTCGAGCGCGCCCTGCTGCTCGAGCGCGAGGTCGGCTCCCAGCTCGCGCCGCTGCGCCGCCAGGCCACCGCCGCCGAGCAGCTCCGCACGGTGGAGACCGAGATCGCGGAGACCCGGGGACGCCTGCTGACGGGCGAGGTCGGGGTGCTCGACGCAGGGTTGCAGGCGCGCCGCGACGAGCTGGCGGAAGTCGACGCCGCGCGCGCCGGGCACGAGGACGGGCTGGCGCGCGTGGCCGCGGCGAGGGCGCGTGAGGAGGAGACGTTCGCCAAGAGGCTCGCGGAGCGCGAGCGCAACGCCCGGCGCCTGTTGCGCGCCCGGGTGCTCGACGGCCGGCTCGAGAGCGTGCGCCGCCTCGCCGAGCAGCGCCAGCACCTGCTCGACGAGGTGGAGCGCGCGGCGACCGCCGAGCGCGAGCGCCTCGTTGCGGAGCTGACAGGGCGGCCCGAGGAGCGCGACGACGAGACGTGGCCCCAGGAGGAGCAGCGACTCGCGCGCGAGCTCGAGGCCGCGGAGACGGAGCACGCACGCGTCTCGGGTGGGCTGGAGGCCGCGCGGGCCACCGTGAGCGAGCACCGGGTCGCGCTCGACAGGCTCGCCGTGGAGCGGGAGAGCGCCCTCGCCACGTCGGCGCGGCTCGAGCGGCGCCGTGAGGCGCTCGGCGGAGAGCAGGAGCGCCTCACGGCGCAGCACGAGGCGATGAGCGCCGAGGTCGCCGGCAAGGCGGACGAGGAGCGCGGCGCCGTGGCCGCCGAGGCGGCGGCGCGGGAGGCGCTGCGCGCCGCGGAGGCCGAGGCGTCCGCCGCCGCGGCGGCCGTGGTGGACGCTCAGCGCGCGGTGACCGAGGCCGAGGACGCGCACCGCGCCACCGCGGTGGAGCGGCGGGGGATCGAGGCTGAGGCCGACCACATCGAGGCGGCGCTCCGTGACATGGAGGACGTGGGCGGCGAGGTGCTCGAGGTGGCCGGGGACTTCCCCGGCACCGTCTCGCTCGCGGGCAGCGTCTCCTGCGAGCCCGGGTACGAGCGCGCCCTCGCCGCTGCGCTGGCCCAGCTCTCGGGCGCGCTCGCCGTCCCGGGCGGCGTCGACGAGTGGTCCCTGCTCGACGCCCTCAAGCGCGCCGGGGTGGGTCTGGTGCGTCTGGTGGTGCCGTCACGGCGTCGCCCACCGGTGGCGTTCCCCGGCGCCGCGGCGCTGGCCGACAAGGTCAGTTTCGGGGAGCACGAGGGCCTCGAGGGGGCGCTCGCGGACGTGGTGATCGTCGACGACCTGCGCGCCGTGCCCGTCGAGTTCACCGGTCTCGCGGTGACGCGCGAGGGAGCGTACTACCGGCCGTCGGAGGGCCAGATCGGCCTTGCGAGCGGCGTACCGGCCGCGCTGCTCCTGGAGCGGCGTGCCACGCTGGAGCGGCTGGGCGAGAAGCTGGCGGCGGTCGCTGCGCGCGAGGTCCGTGAGGAGGCCGCCGTGACGCTGGCGGGGCAGCGCCACGGCGCCGCCCGGGAGGCTGCCGCCGCGGCCGCGGCGACGGAGCGCGAGGCGCGCATCGCCGCGGAGACGACCGAGCGCGCCCTGGCGCAGGTGCGGGCGCGCCGCCGCGACCTGGAGGACCACCTGCAGCGTGACCGGCGCAGCGTGGAGGCCATCGCCGCGGAGCTCGCGGAGGCGGCGGCGGCCAAGGAGGCCGCCGACGAAGCCGCTGCGGCCGCGCTCCTGCAGACGGAGCAGCTGCGTCCGGTAGCCGGCGACGCCGACGCCGCGCTGCGCGAGGCGGAGGCGACCCACTCCGGCTCGCTGGCGCTGGTCACACGGCGTCGCGTGGAGCTCGAGGAGCGCCGCGCCTCGGCTGCGCGGGCGGCGGAGCGGCGCGAGGCCGCGCGCCGGAGGGCCGCGGCCGACCGCGAGCGACTGGAAGAGCTCGACCGCCGTCTGGCGGAGATCCCCGGAGTGCGCGCGGCGTGCACTGGGGTCGAGGCGCGTACTGGCGCCCTGCGGGCGCACTCCACGCGCCTCATCGCCCAGCTCGACGTCGGGGACGAGGAGGGGACCGGTCTGGAGCGCGGCGAGCTGCGCAAGCTCGCCGACGAGGAGGCGCAGATCCGCCGGCAGCTCGAGCTGGCCGGCGAGCGCCGCACCGAGGTCCAGGTCGCGCTGGCGCGCCTCGAGGACCGGCGCGGCGAGCTGGCCGCGCAGCTGGACGAGGTGAGCGAGCAGCTCGACCAGGCCGGGTTCGCGCCGCCGGCCGACCAGTCCGAGGAGGCGCAACTGCGCGAGCGCGTCGAGCGGCTCACCCGCCGGCGCGAGCGCATCGGCCCCGTCAACCCGTTGGCCGAGGCCGAGTGCGCCGAGCTCTCGGAGCGAGCTTCCTTCCTGCGCGAGCAGCGGCGCGACCTCGAGAAGTCCATCGACGACCTCGAGTCGCTCATCAAGGAGCTCACGGCGCAGGTCGACTCCGAGTTCGCGGCCACCTTCGCCGCGGTGCAGGAGCAGTTCGCCCACATGGTCACGGTGCTGTTCCCCGGCGGCCGCGGCAGCCTCAGGCTCGTCGAGCCGGACGAGGACCACCCGCAGGGCGGGGTGGCGGTGGAGGTCAAGCCGGCCAAGAAGCTCGGCAAGCGCCTGCAGCTCCTCTCCGGCGGCGAGCGCGCGCTGGTGGCGATCGCGTTCCTCATGGCCTTGGTGCTGGCGAAGCCGTGCCCGTTCTACATCCTCGACGAGATCGAGGCGGCCCTGGACGACGTCAATATCGGCCGCCTGGTGCAGCTCCTGCGCGACTACCGCGAGCGCACGCAGTTCGTCATCATCACCCACCAGAAGCGCACCATGGAGGCCGCGGACGTGCTCTACGGGGTGACGATGGGGCCGGACGGGGCATCCCAGGTGGTGAGCGCCAGGATGGCGGAAGAGGAGATCGAGCGCGAGGAGCGCGCCAGGGCGAAGCAGCCGGGCGCGCCGGAGCAGACGGGAGACTGACGCGTGGAGTGGCACGAGGTGTTCAAGGGCGTCGACGAGTCGGAGGTGTCGGCGGCGGTGCTGGAAGAAGAGGCGCAGGAGCGCAGGGGCCTCTTCGGCCGCCTGCGCCGCAACCTCGGCAAGGCCCGCGGCGCCGTCACCGACGCGCTGAAGAGCGCGGTGTACGTGGGCGTCGACCGGCGGCTGTACGAGCAGACCGAAGAGATGCTCATCGCCGCCGACGTGGGCGTGGACGGCACCATCAAGATCGTCGACGAGCTCGAGCAGCGCTGCACGGCGAAGAAGATCGAGACCCGTGAGCCGTTCCAGGACGAGCTCGCGGACGTGGTGGCAGAGCTCCTCAGCCCTGAGGACCCCGAGCGGCAGCGCATCGACGTCTCGCACGAGCCCACGGTCATCCTCATGGTCGGGGTGAACGGCACCGGCAAGACCACGACCATCGGCAAGATCGCCTGGCGGCTCAAGGAGATGGGCAAGACGCCGCTCATGGTGGCCGGCGACACGTTCCGCGCCGCCGCCGTGGAGCAGCTCAGCGAGTGGGCCGACCGCGTGGGCTGCGAGATCGTCAAGCAGGGGCCTGAGGCCGACCCCGCCGCCGTCGTGTACGACGGCGTCGCCGCGGCCCGGTCGCGCGGCGCCGATGTGGTGCTCGTCGACACGGCCGGTCGGCTGCACACGCAGGTCAACCTGATGCGCGAGCTCGAGAAGGTGCGCCGGGTCATCGAGAAACAGCTGCCCGGCGCCCCGCACGAGACGCTCCTCGTGCTGGACGCCACCACCGGCCAGAACGGCCTGCGCCAGGCGCAGGAGTTCAAGCAGGCCGTGGACATCAGCGGCGTCGTCCTCACCAAGCTCGACGGAACGGCCAAGGGCGGCATCGTCGTCGCCATCCACGAGTCGCTCGACGTGCCCATCAAGCTCATCGGCGTGGGGGAGCAGCTCGAGGACCTGCGGCCGTTCGAGCCGGACGTCTTCGCGCGGGCGATCTTCGGCTCCGCCGAGGGCTACGAGTCGGCCGGCGACATCGCCGCTGGATGAGCCTGCCGATCCGCACGGACCGGCTCGTCGTGCGCGAGTTCGCGGACGACGACGCGGCCGAGCTGGCGCGCGCGTTCGTGAGTCCCGAGGTGCTCTGGTGGGACCCCGCGCCCTTCACGCTCGAGCGGGCGCGGGAGTGGATCGCCAGGGCTCGGGACGGCTACGCCCGTTCGGGCTGCGGCCTCTACGCCGTCGAACTGCGAGACGGCGCCCGCCTGCTCGGCGACTGCGGGCTGGTGAGGCAGACGGTCGAGGGCGAGGAGCTCGTGGAGATCGGCTGGCACCTCGAGCGCAGCGTGTGGGGGCGCGGGTACGCCACGGAGGCCGCCCGCGCCGTGCTCGCGCACGCGGAGGACCTCGGCGTCCGCCGCGTGCACTCCCTCATCGTCCCGGGCAACCTGCGCTCGCGCCGGGTCGCGGAGAAGCTGGGGATGACGATCGCTTGCGAGGTCGTGCACGCGGGTCTGCCGCACGACCTCTGGGTGCTCGACCTCGATCGCTGACCACCGTGCGCGCGACGGATCCTCCAGTGGAGCCCGGACGGCGTGCTACGATGGACGTCCCGTAACGAGACCAGGAAGCCTGATGTTCGACTCACTCTCCGACCGCCTCCAGGGCGTGATGCAGAGCCTCAAGGGGCACGGCAAGCTCACCGCCGAAGACATCGACGCCGCCATGCGCGAGATCCGCCTGGCGCTGCTCGAGGCGGACGTCAACTTCAAGGTCGTGCGCGAGTTCGTGGCGCACGTCAAGGAGCGCGCCCTCGGCTCCGAGGTCATGGAGAGCCTCACGCCGGCGCAGCAGGTCGTGAAGATCGTCAACGAGGAGCTCGTCGCGCTCATGGGCAGCGGCGACTCCAAGCTGGCGTTCAGCGGCCATCCGCCGACCGTGGTGCTGCTCGCCGGGCTGCAGGGCTCGGGCAAGACGACCACCGCGGCCAAGCTCGCCAAGCTGCTGAAGAAGGACGGCAAGCAGCCGGTGCTCATCGCCGCCGACGTGTACCGGCCGGCGGCCATCGACCAGCTGCAGACGCTGGCCGGGCGCGTGGGTGTGCCCTGCTACGCGCCCGGCGCCGACGTGGACCCCGTGGACATCGCGCGCGACGGCGTCGCCTACGCGCGCCAGCACGGCGACGTGGCCATCATCGACACCGCCGGCCGCCTGCACGTGGACGAGGAGCTCATGGCCGAGCTGGTCAACATCCGCGATGCCGTCAAGCCGCACAACGTGCTGCTCGTCGTCGACTCGATGACCGGTCAGGACGCGGTCAACGCCGCCGACGCCTTCAAGGGTCAGGTGGACCTCGACGGCGTCGTGCTCACCAAGCTCGACGGCGACGCCCGCGGCGGCGCCGCGCTCAGCGTGCGCGCGGTCACCGGCAAGCCCATCAAGTTCGCCAGCACCGGCGAGAAGCTCGACGACTTCGACGTCTTCCACCCCGACCGCATGGCGAGCCGCATCCTCGGCATGGGCGACGTGCTCAGCCTCATCGAGAAGGCCGAGCAGAACCTCGACGAGAAGCAGGCGGCGGAGATGGAGGCCAAGCTCCGCCGCGCCGAGTTCACCTTCGAGGACTTCCTCGAGCAGCTCAAGCAGGTGCGCAAGATGGGCTCGCTCTCGAGCATCCTCGGCATGCTGCCGGGCGTCCCGGGGATGAAGCAGCTCAAGAACGTCCAGGTGGACGACGGTCAGCTGGACCGCATCGAGGCGATGATCTTCAGCATGACGCGGCAGGAGCGGCGGCACCCCGACATCATCGACGGGAGCCGGCGCCGGCGCATCGCCGCCGGCAGCGGGACGAGCGTCCAGGACGTCAACAACCTGCTCAAGCAGTACCGCGAGATGCAGAAGATGCTCAAGATGTTCTCGAGCGGCAAGATGAAGGGGTTTCGCCTGCCCGGCATGAGCGGGTAAACTAGCGATTCTTGCGGCTCGAAGCCGGGTCGCATAAGGTTCACGCACCGCTGCGACCCTGTGAGGTCGCAGTGCGCCGTTCTACTACCCTGAGGGGGTGACACAAGTTGGCAGTACGAATGAGATTGACCCGGGTAGGGAGCACCAAGAACCCTGTCTACCGTATCGTCGTCGTGGACTCGCGCGCGCGGCGCGACGGTCGCGCCATCGAGACCATCGGCCAGTACAACCCACGTATGGAGCCGTCCCTCATCGAGATCGATGCTGAGAAGGCCAAGAAGTGGCTGGGCGAGGGCGCGCAGCCCTCGCGGACGGTCAAGAAGCTGCTCTCCATCAAGGGCATCGAGAAGTAACGAGGTCCTCGCGGAGACGACGGAGGGAGTAGTGGGATGTTGAAGGACCTGCTCGAGTATCTGGCCAAGTCGCTGGTCGACAACCCAGACGAGGTCCACGTGGAGGCTACGGAAACCGACACCACCGTCGTGTTGGAGCTCTCAGTGGCGAAGGACGACGTCGGCAAGGTCATCGGCAAGCAGGGGCGCATAGCGCGCGCGCTGCGGACCATCGTCAAGGCCTCGGCCGTCCGCGACGGCAAGCGGGCCATCGTGGAGATCGTTGATTGACCTCTTCCAAGGCGACCTGAGCTGGGCGCGCACCGCGCGCCGTACTCAGGTCGCCGAGGCGGGGTCAAGGTCGCGTGCGCCGCTGGTGCACCCGGCAGTGAGCGGCCATCACGATCCACGACCTCTCGATGTCTGATTCCTCTCTCTGGTCCTGCGGGACGCTCGGCAAGGTCCACGGCCTCAAGGGCGAGCTCTACCTCAACCTCGGCCCCGGTGGCCTCGAGCGGCTGGAGTTGGGCGAGAGGTTCTTCCTGTCTGGTGAGGGCGCTGGTGAGCCCCGCCCCTGCGAGGTCAAGCGCGCGGGCGGGACGGACCGGCGCCCTCTCGTCGTGCTGGACCTCGCCGCGACGCGCGAGGCGGCCATCGCCCTGCAGGGGTCCGAGTTGCTGGCTGCCGGGGACGAGCTGGAGGCGCGACCCCACTACCGTGTGGGAGACCTGCTCGGGCTTCCCGTGCGCACCGCCTCCGGCCGCCTTGTCGGCGAGGTGCGCGACGTGCTCGAGTCGCCCGCCCACGAGATCCTGACGGTGCGGGCGCCGGACGGCCCCGACGTGCTCATCCCGCTTGTGGACGAGCTCCTGAGTCTCACGGACGACGGCCTCGTCGTGGTCGACGGCCTGCTCGACGAGCCCGACGAGCGGCCGGCGTCCGGACCTCAGACGCCCAGTGGGGCCTGAGGCGTGCGCTTCGACGTCCTCACCCTCTTCCCGGAGGCCTTTGACTGGTATCTGACGCAGGTGCACATCCGCGCCGCCCAGGACCTCGGGCACGAGTTCGCGCTCACCAACTACCGCGACCACACGCCGCTCACCCACCTGCAGGTGGACGACACCCCGTATGGCGGCGGCGCCGGCATGGTGCTGCGCATCGACGTGGTGTGCGCCGCGCTCGAGGCCGCGTTCGGCGGCGATGCGGAGCGCGTCCGGGAGACGCGCCGCGTCGTGGAGCTCACGCCCAAGGGGCGCCAGCTGGACGACGCGCTCGCGGGCGAGCTGGCCGCCGGTCCCGACCTCGTGCTGCTCTGCGGCCGCTACGAGGGCATCGACGAGCGCGTCACCCACCTGATCACCGACCGCGTCTCCATCGGCCCCTACGTGCTCTCCGGCGGCGAGGTCGCCGCCATGGCCACCCTCGACGCCGTGACGCGCAAGCTCCCCGGCGTCATCAGCAACCCGGAGAGCGTCGTCAGCGAATCGCACGCGCCGGAGCTCGAGGGCGGGGCGGAGTACCCGCACTACACGCGCCCGGCCGGGTTCCGCGGCTGGGAGGTGCCCGAGGTGCTGCGCAGCGGGCACCACGCCGAGATCGAGCGCTGGCGGGCGGAGCAGGTCAGAAAGCGGTAAGATACCTCTTCGTGGCCGGAGGCCGGCGCACGGCTTTGCGCCCTCCGGCCCGCCCTGCTAGACTAACCGCCGCTTTTCTGACGAAAGACGAGGGTCCGTTGAACGTAATCGAGAACATCGAGCGCGAGCAGCTGCGCGACGACATCCCGCAGTTCAAGGCCGGAGACACCGTGAAGGTCCACTTCAAGGTCGTCGAGGGCACGCGCCACCGCATCCAGGTCTTCCAGGGCATCGTGATCAAGCGTCAGGGTCAGGGCGTGCGCGAGACCTTCACCGTCCGCAAGCAGTCCTTCGGCGTCGGCGTCGAGCGCACGTTCCCCGTGCACTCGCCCAAGATCGACCACATCGAGGTCATGGCCATCGGCGACGTGCGTCGCGCGAAGCTGTACTACCTGCGCCAGAAGGTCGGCAAGCAGGCGCGCGTCCGCGAGAAGCGAGTCTGACCTGACGCGGCCGTCCGGCCGTCCGTCTTGTGAAGCGCGTCCTCGAGTACGCCGCGGTCATCGCGGCCGCCGTGCTGGTGGCGCTGGCCGTCCAGGCGTGGCTGGTCAAGCCGTACCGCATCCCGTCCGAGTCCATGCTGGACACGCTGCGGCCCGGTGACCGCGTGCTCGTCAACCGGGCCGTCTATCACCTGCGCGAGCCTCACCGCGGCGACGTCGTCGTGTTCCGCTACCCCAACGACCCCAGCGTGGTGTTCATCAAGCGCATCGTCGGGGTCCCCGGGGACGTGCTGGAGGTCAGGGACGGGCAGCTCTACGTGAACGGCGAGCGGCCCGGGGAGCCCTACGTCCACCGCACCGCCGGCGACGCAGACCCCACGGTCGCCCAGGCGGCCATCGCCGGCAGCACCCTGCACGACCCGTGGTCGCTGGCCGAGCCGTACCGTGTGCCGGACGGGGAGTACTTCGTGATGGGCGACAACCGTACCGACAGCGACGACAGCCGCGACTGGGGCACGGTGCCGCGCACCGCCATCGTCGGCGAGGGGCTGGCCACCTACTGGCCACTCTCCCGCCTGCGGGCGCTCTGAGCGCGAGCGCTCTGATACACTCGCGCCGGTCGATTCGGGAGAGAGATGAGCAGCCAGGACGCCTCCACGGAACAGAGCGGCAAGAGATCCACCACCGGCCGCACCATCCTCGAGTACGTGGTGCTCGCGGTCGTGGCCATAGCGGTGGCGCTCCTCATCCAGGCGTTCCTCGTCAAGCCGTACCGCATCCCCTCCGAGTCCATGGAGGACACGCTGCTCATCGGCGACCGCGTGCTGGTGGACCGTGTCTCGTGGCGTTTCACCGAGCCGGAGCGCCAGCAGATCGTGGTCTTCCATCCGCCGTTCGCCGGTCCGGTGCTCATCAAGCGCATCATCGGCATGCCCGGCGACACCATCTCGCTCCAGGACGGCGCCGTCTACGTCAACGGCAAGCCGCTGGACGAGCCGTACGTGCGCCAGATCGACGGCCGGCCTGTACCGTCGGAGCCGTTCGACAACGGGCTTCCCTGGGCGCTGCAGCGCCCGTACAAGGTCCCCGCCGGCAACTACTTCGTGATGGGCGACAACCGCATCGACAGCGGAGACAGCCGCGACTTCGGGCCCGTGCCCCGCGACCAGCTGGTCGGCAAGGCGTTCGCGAGATACTGGCCGCCCAGCCGCATCGGTGGGGCGGACTGAGGTCCACGCGTGGCCGCGGGAGGCTGTGAAGCCGGCGAGAAGTTCGCCTTCGACCTGGCCGCGGCGGGTAAGGACGGCGCCGCGGTGGCGGGGGCCGACGAGGCCGGCCGCGGGTGTCTCGCCGGCCCCCTCGCCGCCGCCGCGGTATGCCTGGACTACGCGTCCCTGGGTGATGTCGGCCGAGAAGCCCTCTCCGGCCTCGACGACTCCAAGCGTCTCACCCGGGAGCGGCGTGAGGCGCTCTACGAGCCGATCCTGCGGCTGGCGAGGCAGGTCGTGGTCGTCCTCTTCTCGCCGGCGACGATCGACCGGGACGGGCTCCACAACTGCAATCTCCGCGCCCTGGCGTGCTGTCTGGAGCGTCTGGACCCGGCTCCGGACGCCGCGCTCGTCGACGGCTTCCGCCTGCCCGGGTGCGACCGCGAGCACCAGGCCGTGGTCGGCGGCGACCGCCTCTCCGCCGCCGTGGGCGCCGCATCGATCGTCGCCAAGGTCACGCGCGACCGTGTGATGCGCGGCCTCCACGACAGCTACCCGCTCTACGGGTTCGACTGCCACGTCGGTTACGCGACCGCCGCGCATCAGGCGGCGATCTGCGAGCACGGCGTGTGCACCCTCCACCGGCTCTCCTTCGCCAGCGTCGCCTACCAGCAGCTCGGGTTGGGGCTCGGTCAGGACGCAGGCGCTCGCTGACCGCCGCCGCCCGGGCATGCGGCCCGGCACGCGGTCGCTGAGAACATCGCCGCCGCAACAGGTTCCCAACCCCGCAACGTCACCCTGCCTGCCCTATCGGCAACCTCGGCTCGCGCTGCCTTGGGGCCTAGGCTGCTCTGCATGAACGCACGGCAACAGTTCGGGCGCGCAGCGGAGGCGGCGGCAGCCTCTTACTTGACAGGGCACGGCTGGACGCTGCTCGGGCGCAACGTGCGCATCGGCCGCGGCGAGCTGGACCTCATCGTCCGCCGCGGCCCGGTGCTCGCCTTCGTGGAGGTCAAGGCGCGCCGCTCGGCTGCGTGTGGCGCGCCCGAGGACGCCGTGGACGCGCGCAAGCGCCGCCAGGTCGCGCGCCTCGCCGAGCTCTGGCTCGCGGCGCGGCCGTGGGCGCTGCGCGGCGTGAGCGACGTGCGCTTCGACGTCGTCGCCGTGGACGCCACGGTGTGGCCGCCCGAGGTACGGCACCTGCCCGCTGCGTTCACACTCGACGGATGACGGCAGAGGTCCCGGCCCAGACGCGCAGGGCCGGGAGGGAGGAGGGGCCGTGCTTGCACGGGTCGCCAGCGAGGCGCTCAGTGGGTTGCAGGGCCACCCCGTGTGGGTGGAGGCGGACGTCGTGGCGGCCGCGCCGGCGTTCAGTGTGGTCGGCCTGCCGGACGCGGCCGTGCAGGAGAGCAGGGAGCGGGTGCGCGCGGCGATCGTGAACTCGTCGTTCGAGTTCCCGTCGCGGCGTATCACCGTCAACCTCGCGCCGGCCGATCTGCGCAAGGAGGGACCGTCCTTCGACCTGCCGATCGCCCTGGCGTTCCTGCTCGCCACCGGCCAGGCGCGGGACGGGTCTGACGGCGGCGGGCCGCTCGCCGCCGTCGGCGAGCTCGGGCTCGACGGGAGTCTGAGGCCCGTCGCCGGCGCGCTCGCGGTCGCCCAGAGCCTGAGGGCGCGCGGCGTCCGCGGCCTCGTGCTGCCGACGGCGAACGCCGGCGAGGCCGCCCTCGTCCCGGGGCTCGAGGTGTACCCCGCCTCGTCGCTCTCGGAGGCGGTGGCGCGGATGGAGGCCGGCGGCGGCGAAGCTGCTCCGCCGGCCGACCTGCGGTCACTCCTGGCCACCGTTCCCGCCCCTGACGCCGACTTCGCCGACATCGCCGGCCAAGGAGTGGCCAAGCGGGCGCTGGAGGTGGCCGTGGCCGGCGCGCACAACGTGCTCATGGAAGGGCCGCCCGGCGCCGGCAAGACCATGCTGGCGCGCCGGCTGCCCGGCGTCATGCCGCCCCTGACTCCGGACGAGGCGGTCGAGATCACCCGCATCCACAGCGTCGCGGGCCTGCTGCCGCCCGGGGTGCCGCTGGTGACACGGCGGCCCTTCCGCGCGCCGCACCACACCATCTCCTCACCGGGCCTCATCGGGGGCGGCGGTACGCCACGCCCGGGCGAGGTGAGCCTCGCCCACCTCGGGGTGCTCTTCCTCGACGAGTTCCCGGAGTACCGGCTCTCCGCGCTGGAGGGGCTGCGGCAGCCGCTGGAGGACGGTGAGGTGACCATCAACCGGCGACTGCAGTCGGTCACGTATCCCGCGCGCCTCATGCTCATCGCCGCCATGAACCCGTGCCCGTGTGGGTTCCGCGGCGACCCTCGCCGAGAGTGCGACTGCGAGGGCTACCGCCTGCGCCAGTACCGCAGCCGGCTGAGCGGTCCTCTGCTGGACCGTATCGACCTGCGCCTCGACGTGCCCCGGGTGCCGCCCAAGGAGCGGCGCGAGGCGGGCACGGGAGAGTCGTCGGCCGACGTGCGCGAACGCGTGGTGGCGGCCCGCAGGCGGCAGCAGCAGAGGTTCGAAGGGAGCGGCATCCACGCCAACGCGCACATGACGACACGGCACATCCGGCGCTTCTGCCGGCTGGACGCGAGGTGCCTGGCGAAGCTGGACCAGGCATATGAGTCCCTCCACCTCAGCGCGCGGGGAGCGGACCGGGTGGTCAAAGTGGCCCGCACCATCGCCGACCTCGAGGGCGCGCCGGAGATCGCCCTGGAGCACGTCACCGAGAGCCTGGGCTACCGCGATCACCGGGTGGGGTCCCATGGGTGACGCGGCGGCCGGCGCCAGGGCCATGTGCGTCTGGCTCGGCACGCTGGCCTCGTACCGGCCCGGGTTCGTCGGTGAGCTCGTGCTCCGCTACAGGACGACCGCGCAGGTGCTCGCGCGGCCGCCGGAGGACATCCTCGCGTTCGCGACGCGGAGGAGACGGGCGGTGAGGCCGCCGGCCGGCGACGGTGTGGCCTCCCGGGCCGGCGCCGAGGCGGAGTCCGACGCCGCGCGGTTCGCCGCCGTCCTCCGCGAGGGTCCGGAGGCCTGCCTGCGCCGCGCGGAGCGCCGCCCGCCAGGCGACCTGGTGGTCGCCTGGAGCGAGGCGCTCTATCCCGACCAGCTCCGCGACCTCGGAGACCCGCCGTTGTGCTTGTTCGTGCGCGGGGGAGCGGACCGGGAGAAGGTCGAAGCGAGGGTGTCCGCGATCGTGGACGCGCCGGTCGTCTCGGTGGTCGGCGCGCGTGCCCCGTCGTCGTACGGCGAGGAGATGGCGCGCAGCATCTCACGCGGTCTGGCGCGGGCCGGCGTCATCGTGGCCAGCGGGATGGCGATGGGCATCGACGCCGTCGCCCAGCAGGCCGCGGTGGACGCAGACGCCCCACTGGATCCGGCCACCGTGGCGGTGCTCGGCTGCGGGGCGGACGTCGTCTACCCGCGCTGCAACGCACGGCTGTACGCACGTGTCGTGGCGCGCGGCCTCGTGCTCAGCGAGTTCGCCTGGGGCGTTCGTCCGCGGGCGTGGCGGTTCCCTGCCCGCAACCGGGTGATCGCCGGTCTGGCGCGGGCGGTGGTGCTCGTGGAGGGCGCGGAACGCAGCGGCGCGCGGATCACCGTGGGTCACGGAGTGGACGCCGGCCGCGAGATCCTGTGCGTGCCCGGCGAGGCGGGGAGAAGGCTCAGCCAGGCTCCGAACCGGCTGCTCGGTCACGGGGCGCAGGTGTGCGAGGGCGCCGTGGACGTGCTCGACGCCATCAAGTACTCCGCGCGACCGCCGGGCGTGGAAGGCTGCGAGGATGCTGCCGGCGCGTCTCCCATCGTCGTGCTGGACCACGGCGGGGCAGCCATCCGCGACGTCCTGGGGGCGCTCAGCGAGGCGTCGTTCACCATCGACCAGCTCGCTGCACGCTGCGGGCTGACGGTGGCCAAGGCGGCGTCTGCCGTCAGCGACCTCGAGGTCGAAGGGCTGGCGCGGAGGGCGGAAGGAGGCAGGTATCGCCTGATGCGCCGCTGAGGAGTGCACGGGGAGGCAGGAAGGCGAACGCCGGGCGTTGAAACCTAGGGCGCCTCAGGGGGTGCCTGTGACTGCTCCGCGCGAGCGGCGTTCCGAACAATCCGAGTCGACCCAGACCGGCGCGGCGCAAGCCGATCCCGCCGGGCGGCAGGTCGCGTTCCTTCGCGACCTCGAGGTGCGCGGCGCGTCCGTGGCGACGCGCCGCTCGTACGCGTCGGACCTGCAGCAGTTGCTCGAGTGGCTCGCCGGGCGCGATCTCGGCGTCGGAGACCTCGGGCGCCGGGAGGCGCGCGCGTTCTCCGCCGAGCTCGGCAGGCGCGGGTACGCGCCGGCGACGCTGGCGCGGAAGCTCTCGACGCTTCGCGGGTTCACGAGATTCCTCACCGAGTCCGGCGTGCTCGCCGCCGACCCGGCGCGCAGCCTGCCCGGCCCGCGCCGCCGCCGCCGGCTCCCGCGAGTGCTGAGTCTGCGCGAGGTCGAGGCCCTGGTCTCGGCCACCGAAGGCACGGATCCTCTCGCGCTGCGCGACCGGCTCATCATGGAGTTGTTGTATGGGTGCGGCCTGCGCAGCATGGAGCTCGTGGCGCTGCGGCTGGGTGACGTGCAGGCGGCCCAGGCCCAGATCGTCGTTCGCGGCAAGGGCGGCAAGCAGCGTATCGTGCCGCTCGGAGACGAGGCGGCCGCCGCGCTGCGCAGGTACCTGGAGCGGGGCCGCGGCGAGCTCGAGCGGCAGCGAGACAGGGCACAGACGAGCGCGGGGGTGACCACCGGCGCTGCGCGCCGCGACGAGCCGTTGTTGCTCTCGCGCAGCGGTCGCGGTCTCCTGACGTCGGACGTGCGCCGCCTCGTAGTAAAATACAGCCGGCTGGCGGGCATCGACCCGGCGTCGCCGCACATGTTGCGGCACGCCTACGCGACACACATGCTTGAGAGGGGAGCGGATCTTCGTGCCATCCAGGAACTGTTGGGGCACGCCTCCGTCTCGACGACGCAGGTGTACACCCACGTCAGCGGGGCACACTTGCGGCGCACGTACGACCTTCACCACCCACGGGCCTGAGGGCGCGAGCTGAGATGACGAGACTGGACGAGGACAAGGTCAGAGAGCTCTGGGGGCGCTACAAGTTCCAGGGCGACAAGGCGGCGCGCGACCGCCTCATCCTCGCGTACTCCCCGCTCGTCAAGTACGTCGCCGGGCGCATGAGCAACGGTCTGCCGTCCCACATCGAGGAGTCGGACCTCATCAGCTACGGTCTGCTCGGCCTCATCGGCGCGCTCGAGCGCTTCGACCCGGACCGCGAGATCAAGTTCGAGACGTACGCGATCTCGCGGATCAAGGGCTCCATCATCGACGAGCTGCGCTCCCTGGACTGGGTGCCGCGCTCGGTGCGCAGCAAGGCGCGCGAGATCGAGAAGAGCTGTGCGATCCTCGAGAACAGGCTGCAGCGCGCGCCCACCGACCAGGAGATCGCCGACGAGCTGCACATCTCGGTGCCGGAGTTCCAGCAGTCGCTCACCCAGATCGCCAACACGAGCATCGTGGCCCTCGACGAGCTGTGGTCCATCTCCGGGTCGGACGGCGACCAGGCCTCGCTGATCGACACGCTCGAGGACCCGAAGGCCAAGGACCCCTCGCGGGCGCTCGACCTCAGCGAGATGAAGGCCCGCCTTGCGGCGGCCATCGACGCGCTGCCCAAGCGTGAGAAGATCGTCATCGCGCTCTACTACTACGAGAACCTCACGCTGCGCGAGATCGGCGAGGTGCTCGGGGTGACGGAGTCGCGCGTCTCGCAGCTGCACACCAAGGCCATCCTGCGCCTCAAGGGCCGGCTGCGCGACGAGATCGAGCCGGCCGCGATCGGCTGACGCCGGCGCGGCCGCCGCGCGGTGGTGTCCTGGCGGGGCGCGCGCTCGGCATTCTGGCCTCGGGTCGCGCTTTCTGGTATCATTTCCGGCCGTTGTGTCCAAGCCGACCCGGCGGATCCCCAGGTCCGTGGCGGTGTCGGGTGACGAGGCGCCTGTGGGCGCGCGGCACTCGATTCCACTGACCCTTCCGCCGGCACCAGAGGCGGCGCGTGCCGCCGGCGCACCCGCGCCGGACCGTGCGCCGCGGTAACCGTTCTCACAAGGAGTCAGCTGTGCCTGCACTGCCCCAGCACACCGTGAGCATGAAGGACCTGCTCACGAGCGGCGTCCACTTCGGCCACCAGACCCGGCGCTGGAACCCCAAGATGAAGCAGTTCATCTTCGGCGAGCGCGGCGGTATCTACATCATCGACCTCCAGAAGACGACGGTCCTCATCGACGAGGCCTGCGACTTCCTCAAGAAGACCGCCGAGCGCGGCGGCAACGTCCTCTTCGTGGGCACCAAGAAGCAGTGCCAGGAGACCATCCAGGAGCAGGCCGCGCGCGTCGGCATGCCCTACGTCTCCAATCGCTGGCTGGGCGGGCTGCTCACCAACTTCGCCACGCTCAACAAGCGCATCAAGCGCATGCACGAGCTCCGCGCGCTCTCCGAGAACGGCTCGCTGGACCTGCTCCCGACGCGTGAGGAGATGCAGTTGCGCGGCGACCTGCGCAAGCTCGAGCAGAACCTCGGCGGCGTCGGCAACATGGACCGGCTGCCGGCCGCCGTCTTCGTCGTCGACCCCCGCAAGGAGGCGATCGTCGTCAAGGAGGCGCGCAAGCTCAAGATCCCGATCATCGGGCTCGTCGACACCAACTGCGACCCGGACGAGATCGACTACATCATCCCCGGCAACGACGACGCCATCCGCAGCTGCTCGCTGATCATCCGCACCATGGCCGACGCCGTGGCGCAGGGTCGTCAGCTGCTGACTGAGGCGGAGATGAAGGCCGAGGCCGAGCGCAAGGCCGCCGAAGAGGCCGCAGTCGCGGCCGCCGTCGCGGCCGCCGAGGCCGAGGCCGCCGAGCAGGCCGCCGCCGCCAAGGCCGACGCCGAGAAGGCCAAGGCCGAGGCTGAGGCTCCGGTCGTCGAGGCCAAGCCGGCCGCGAAGAAGCCGGCCGAGAAGCCTGCTGCCGAGAAGCCCGCCGCCAAGCCGGCCGCCAAGGCCGAGCCGAAGGCGGAGGCAAAGCCGGCCGCCCAGAAGGCCGAGCCCAAGGCTGAGGCCAAGCCGGCCGAGAAGGCCGCACCCGAGGCCTCTGCGGAGAAGCCCGCCAAGAAGCCGGCCGCCAAGAAGGCCGAGCCCAAGGCCGACGAGCCGAAGGCCGAGAAGCCCGAGGCGCCCAAGGCCGAGGCGGACAAGCCGGCCGACTGAAGACCCTCACGTTCTGCGAACAACGCCGACCCTACGAAAGGATCGTGCTGTGGCTGAGATCACCGCTGCACTGGTAAAGGAGCTCCGCGAGAAGAGCGGGGCAGGCATGATGGACTGCAAGAAGGCGCTGACGGCGACCGCCGGCGACCTCGAGAAGGCCATGGACGAGCTGCGCAAGCAGGGCCTCGCGACCGCGCAGAAGAAGAGCGCTCGCGCGACCAAGGACGGCGCCGTGGACTCGTACATCCACGCCGGCGGCAAGATCGGCGTGCTCGTCGAGGTCGGCGTCGAGACCGACTTCGTCTCGCGCAGCGAGCCGTTCAAGGAATTCACCCACGACCTCGCCATGCAGGTCGCCGCGTCCGCCCCGCTGTGGGTCACGCGCGACGAGGTGCCTGAGGACGTAGTCGCGCGCGAGAAGGCCATCTACGCCGAGTCCGACCAGATCAAGGGCAAGCCGGAGAACGTGATCGAGAAGATCGTCACCGGCAAGCTCGAGAAGTTCTTCGGCCAGACCTGTCTCATGGAGCAGGCCTTCGTCAAGGACCCGGACAGGACCATCGAGCAGGTCCGCACCGACCTCGTCGGCGTCATCGGCGAGAACGTCGAGGTGCGCCGCTTCGTGCGCTTCCAGTTGGGCGAGACGACGGTAGCGGGCTGAGCCCCATGGAGGGCGAGCCCGGCTCTCACGCCTTCCACCGCGTCCTCCTCAAGCTCAGCGGCCAGGCCCTGGGCAGCGAGGAGCGGGCGATCGACCCGGCGACGACGAAGTCGATCGCCGGGACGCTCCGGACCGCCCGCGCTCTCGACGTCGACATCGCCATCGTCGTCGGCGGCGGCAACATCTTCCGCGGCATGGCCGCCGCCGCCGGCGGCATGGACCGCGCCACCGGCGACTACATCGGCATGATGGCGACCGTGCAGAACGCCCTCGCCCTCCAGGACGCCCTGGAGGACGAGGGCGTCGACACGCGGGTGATGAGCGCCATCGAGATCCGCGAGGTCTGCGAGCCGTACATCCGCCGCCGGGCCATCCGCCATCTGGAGAAGGGGCGCGTGGTCATCTGCGCCGCCGGCACGGGTAATCCGTACTTCAGCACCGACTCCGCGGCGGCGCTCCGCTCCCTTGAGCTCGAGTGCGAGGCCATCCTCATGGCCAAGCGCACGTTCGACGGCGTCTACAGCGCCGACCCCGAGAAGGACCCCTCGGCGGAGTTCATCCCCGAGATCACTCACCTGCAGGCGATCGAGCGCGGGCTCAAGGTCATGGATACCACCGCGCTCAGCCTCTGCATGGACAACCACATGCCGATCCACGTGTTCAAGATGACCGGCGACAACATCGTGCGTGTGCTTTCCGGCGAGCGTGTGGGCACCGTGGTGAACACGCCCGCCGCCAGTTGACCCCGGCAAAGGGAGGACCGGTGGAGAAAGAGCTGCTCGCCGACGCCAAGCATCGCATGAGCAAGGCGGTCGAGGCCGTCAGGGTCGAGTTCAACACCGTGCGCAGCGGTCGCGCCAGCGTCGGCCTGCTCGACCGCATCCACGTCGACTACTACGGCACCTCGACGCCGCTCAAGCAGATGGCCAACATCGCCACGCCCGAGTCGCGGCTGCTGACCATCCAGCCGTTCGACACGACGGCCATGAAGAGCATCGAGAAGGCCATCATGGAGAGCGACCTGGGCCTCAACCCCAGCAGCGACGGCAAGGTCATCCGGCTGCCGATCCCGGCGCTCACCGAGGAGCGCCGCCGGGACCTCGTGAAGCTGGTTCACCGGCTCGCCGAAGACGGCAAGGTCGCCGTGCGCAACGTGCGCCGCGACTGCATGAAGGACCTCAAGGAGCTCGTCCACGAGGGCGAGGTCGGCGAGGACGCCGAGGTGCGCGCCGAGAAGGAGCTCCAGAAGTACACGGACGAGCACGTCCACCAGATCGACGAGCTCCTCAAGCACAAGGAAGACGAGATCCTCGAGGTGTGAGCCGGCCGCGCCGGCGCCCGCCTCGAGCATCCACCTCCAATGGCTTCGCTGCGTACGTGGCTGGCGGCCTGGCGCCTGCGCAGGTCGGGCGGCGCCGCTGAGCCTGCGGCCGGCGGCGCCTCCTGCCGTTATCTCGCCATCATCATGGACGGCAACGGCCGCTGGGCGCAGGGCAGAGGCATGCCCGTGGCCGCCGGGCACCGGGCGGGCGCCAAGGCCCTGCGCCGCGTGCTCGAGCACGCACTCGACCTCGGCATCGAGGAGGTCACGGTCTACTCCTTCAGCACCGAGAACTGGAACCGGCCCCGGGACGAGGTCGAGGCGCTGATGCAACTGTTCGTCGAGATGATAGATTCGCAGGTGCCCGACATGCACGAGCGCGGGGCGCGCGTGCGCTTCGTCGGGCGCCGTGAGGGGGCTCCGGACGAGCTGGTTCGCCGCATCGAGGAGGCTGAGGCGCTGACCGCAGGCAACACCAGGATGACGCTCTACATCGCCTTCAGCTACGGCGGGCGCCGCGAGCTGCTGGACGCGGCGCAGGGCCTCGCCGCCGAGTACGCCGCCTCCGCCTTCGAGGGCGACGTCGTCGCGCCGGGCGGCGCGCCGGAGTTCTCGGACGACGACCTCCGGCGTCATCTCTACGCCCCCGAGATGCACGACCCCGAGCTGCTCATCCGGACCTCGGGGGAGCTCCGCATCAGCAACTTCCTGCTCTGGCAGTGCGCCTACTCGGAGCTGTACTTCAGCGACCGCTACTGGCCCGACTTCGGGCCTGAGGAGCTGGACGCGGCGCTGGCCGACTACGCCGGCCGCCAGCGCCGCTTCGGCGGCCGCCGCGCGGCCGCGCCGGCAGGCGCGGACGCGCCGGCCGCGACGCCGGCCGGCGAGGCGGCGCCTCGTGACGACGCGCATCATCACCGGCGTCGTCCTCGCCGTCATCGCCGTCGTCGTCGTGCTGCATGGCGGCCTCATCTTCTTCTTCCTGATGCTGGCGCTCGCCCTGCTCGGGCTGAACGAGTTCTACCGCCTCACGACGAAGTACCGCCCGCTGCCGCTGGCCGGGTTCCTGGGCGTGGCGCTCATGACCAGCATGGCCTGGTTCTTCAGCCCGTTCGCCGTGTTCGGCGCCGTGTGCGCCGGCGTCCTCTTCACCGCTCTGCTCGGCCTGCAGTCGGGCCCCAAGCCCGGTGTGACGGTGCGTATGGCCGTCACGTTGCTCGGCATGCTCTACCTCGGCCTCGGGTTCAGCGCCGTCCTGCTCATGCGGCAGCTCGAGGTCGGCGACGCCGCCCTGCTCACGGTCGTGTTCGGCACCTGGGCCGGCGACACCATGGCGTACTTCACCGGCCGGTTCTTCGGCAGCACGCCGATGGCGCCGGTGCTCTCCCCAAGAAGACCTGGGAGGGGTTCGCCGGCGGCGCCATCAGCACTGTGCTGCTGGTCGTGTTCATCGGCCTCTACACGCCGCTCGGCGCGCCGACTCGCTCATCCTCGGCGCCGTGATCGCCGTGGCCGGCCCGCTCGGCGACCTCTTCGAGAGCCTCGTGAAGCGCGACGTGCAGATCAAGGACTCCGGCCGCGGCATCCCCGGCCACGGCGGCGTGCTCGACCGGTTCGACGCGCTGATCTTCGCGTCGGTCTCGGCGTACTTCGTGCTGACGCTCGTGCTGGGGTTCTAGCTCGGCGCGAAGCGCCGTGAGCCCTCCTATGGAGAGGCGAACGCCGCTCCCGGCCGCCGATCGGGCGGCTCGTCGCCGCGGGCGCTCGTCGTGGGGGTCGGCGTCTCCCTCGGGGCGGCGCTCGGCTCACCTGGCTGCGTCTGCTGCGGGGAGGCGACCTCGTGGACGAGGCGTTCTCCGTGCTCGTCCCCTGGCGCTGGGCCCTGGGCGACCGGCCGTTCGTCGACGAGCAGAACCTGAGCCAGTCGTCCGCGCTGGTCCCGTACCCGTTCGTCAAGGTCTTCGCGTGGCTCGGCGGGAACGACGTCTCCGGCCTGGTGCTGTTCGACCGTCATCTGTTCCTCGGGCTCCGTCGCCGCGGCCGCCTGCGTGGCCCTGCTCGCGCGGCGGTCGCTCCCCGGCGTGCTCGCGGTGCTTGTGGCGGCTCCGTTCGTGAGCGTGGTGCTCTTCGAGACCCCGCAGATCACCGCGAACACCCTGTGCGCGCTGCTGCTTTCGGCGGGAGCCGCGCTTGGGGCCGTCACCGTCCTGGGCGGTCCGCGCGCTTACGCGCTCGCGGCAGGCGTTGCCTTCGGCCTGGCCGGCGTCGCTTATCCGACCGTGCTGCTGCTGGCGCCGTTCGTCGCCGTGCTCCTGGCGTTCAGCACGCGGGGAGAGATCTGATCCAGCCGCCGCTCGCGCCCGATACGCCGCGGGGAGATGCCGACGGACCCCTGGCGTCCGGCCGCCAGGCGTGGCGTCTGCTCAGCGCATGGGCGCTCGGCGGGGCGCTCGTCGTAGCGCCGCCTGGGGGCGCCGTCTTCGTCACCGCAGGCGCACGAACCTGCGCCGCAGTTGGGACTACACGCTGTCCCTGGCGCGCGATCTCGACCAGTTAGGCGGAACGTCGAAGGCGGTCGAGGTCTCCGCCGACTTCCTCTCGCTGCTGGGGACCAGTGGTACATCGTCGCGGTTGCGGCCGCTCGCGCTGGGGTGCCGCGCGGCGGCCGGCCGCCGGCCGGTGGCTGCTGCTCGCTGACACCGCCGGCCGTGTGGCTCACGGGACGACGAGCTCGTTGGAGCCGCCGGCGCGGTGATCGTCTACGCGCTGGCGGCGCCGTATCTCTATCTCTTCCTGCCGGGGCCGCGCCGGGAAGACGGGACAGACTGCTGCTCTGCGTGGGGCGCCCGCGTGCTGATCGGGAGCGATGACCGCATACACGAGCGCCGACGGCTTCGTCCGGGCGGCCGTCGGCTGCTCTCGGGCGTCGTCGTGAGTGGGCTCTTCCTCGCGTGGGGTCTGCAGCCGCTGGGCGGGCTCGGCGAGGCGGCTCGTGGCCGCGGCCGCGGCGGCTGATGGCCATCGTCGCCGCCACGCTCCGTTCCAGTTGCAGTTCCAGTCGGCGGCGTCCGCTGGTCCGACCTCGACACAAGATGGACTACGGCCCCTGGCGGGGGATCGCCCTGACGGCGCGGCAGGCCGTTTGTCTGGACGCTTCTCGGCCGACCTGGCGCAGACGGCGAGGCCCGGGGGACGACGTGCTCGTGTTCCCCAGGGCGCGGCGTTCTACCTGTACTGGCCGGGCGGGATCGCGGCGAACACGTCGCAACTCTACGTCGACGAATCCCGGGAGAGTTCCCCAAAGCCACGGTGAGCTACTATCGACGTCACCGCCGGGCGCCGACCCTCGTGGCTCGCCTGGCGCCGTCCATCGGTGTGCTGCGCATGACGTCGCGGGATGATTGCGGCGCGCTGGGATACCCACAGGTGAGGACGGCGCCGGCTACACGTTCTGCCGGAAGCCGGATACCGTGACCCTGGACGAGGTCCTCGAGCGTCTGCCGCGCCTCGTGGCACGGCGCCGTGGTACCCTTGCGCCCGTGACTGAGGCCGCCCCCACACGCCATCTGCTCATCCTGGGCTCCACCGGGTCCATCGGCCGCCAGGCGCTCGAGGTGCTGCCGGCTGTGCCGGGGCTGCGCCTCGTCGGGCTGGCGGCGGGACGTGGGGCCGCCGGGGTCGTCGAGCAGGCGCGCGCGCACGGAGTGCGCGAGGTGTGCCTGCACGACGCGGACGCGGCGGCCGAGGCGGCGGCGCTCGCGCCGGAGCTCGCCGTGCACGCCGGCGAAGCCGGCATCGGCGAGCTCATCGCCGGCGCCGCCGAGCGCGCGGCCGCCGCAGGGCGCGCCGCTGATCGTCCTCAACGGCGTGGTCGGCGCGGCCGGACTGCGCGCCACCATCGCCACGCTCGAGGCCGGCGCGACGCTCGCGCTGGCCAACAAGGAGAGCATGGTGGCCGGCGGGCCGTTCGTGCTCGACCTCGCCCGCCGGCGCGGCGCGCTCATCCTGCCGGTGGACAGCGAGCACAGCGCGCTCTTCCAGTGCATCTCGGCCGGCGGGCCGGCCGGCGGAGGGGCAGATGCGGGAGGCCGCGGGAGCGGGGGAGTGGCCGGCGCCGACGTCGTGAGCGCCGGCCCGCCGCGCGCGCTCGAGGAACTGCTGCTCACCGGCTCGGGCGGCCCCTTCCGCGGCCGGACGGCCGCGGAGCTGGCCGCCGTCACGCCCGACGAGGCGCTCGCCCATCCCAACTGGTCGATGGGCCCCAAGATCACCATCGACTCGGCCACGCTGATGAACAAGGGCCTCGAGCTCATCGAGGCGCACTACCTCTTCGGCGTGCCCTACGAGCGCATCACCGTGGTGCTCGACCCGAAGAGCACGGTGCACAGCATGGCGCGGTTCACCGACGGCGCGATCCTCGCGCATCTGGGCGTGCCCGACATGCGCACGCCCATCGGCTGGGCGCTGGCGTACCCCGAGCGGCCGGAGCTGCCGCAGGTCCGCCGGCTGGACCTCTTCTCGACGGCGATCGCCTTCGCCGCGCCCGACACGGAGACGTTCCGCTGTCTGGCGCTCGCGCGCGAGTGGGGGACGCGGGCGATGCTGGCCGAGCGCGACGCGGCGGAGGCCGGAGAGGGACCGCGCACGATCGCCGGCCCGATCGTCCTGAATGCCGCCAACGAGGTCGCCGTGGCGGCGTTCCTGGAGCGCCGGCTCTCGTTCACGGGCATCGCCGAGGTCGTCGAGGCGAGCCTCGAGCGGCTCGGCGCCACCGCGGTCGCGTCGCTCGACGACGTCTACGCGTGCGACGCCGAGGCGCGGCGGGTGGCGGCGGAGGTCATGGCCGCGCGGGCCTGACGGCCAGAGCCGTGCGAGCGTCCGCCCGCGTCTGTCTGACGGCGACCGCCGCGCGCGCCGGATGCGGTGGCCCCGGCACCCGCGGCGGCTGCGGCGGTCGGAGTGTCCTCCGGCGCGTGCTCAAGCTCCATCCGAACCGATGCGCGTTCTCGGGCGTTAACCTGACCGTAACCTCGAGCGGGTATGGTAGGTGCACATGAGCGACGATCACTCCCGGCAGAACCACTGACGATCCGGCGCGCGCCGGCCGCGGCGCAGCCGCGCAAGGAGCCGCGCGCGCTGAGCCCGTGGTCGCTGCTGCTCGGCGGCGCCGTGCTCGCGGCCATCGTCCTCGGGCAGTGGACGTGGCTCGTCCCCATCCTCGGTCTGGCGCTGCTGATCACCGTGCACGAGTTCGGCCACTTCATCGCCGCCAAGGCGTTCGGCATGCGCGTCGAGAAGTTCTACGTCGGGTTCCCGCCGGCGGCGCTGCGGCGCACCTGGGGCGAGACGGAGTACGGCATCGGCATCATCCCGCTGGGCGGCTTCTGCAAGATCAGCGGCATGATGCCGGAGGAGCCGGTCGGCGACGGCGTCGCGCTCGAGATCGTCCTCGACGCCGAAGACGGCGCGCTCGGCCGCACCTACACCGTCGCCGAGGTGGACGAGGGGCTCAAGGAGCTCGACGCGCGCATCCGCGGCGAGCACATGGACGGCGCCACCGACGCGGACCCGCAGGTCGTCCGCCTCAACGAGCTCAAGCGCGTGCTCGAGGGCTACCGCGCCGAGCGCCTCGCGCCGGACGGCCCCGGCGACCCCGTCTACTACAAGCAGGCGGTCTGGAAGCGCAACATCACCATCTTCGCCGGGCCGTTCATGAACTTCCTCGCGGCGGCCGTGATCATGGTCCTCTTCGTCGGCATCTCCGGCGTGCCGACGGCGTCGCTCACGCTGGAGGAGGTCGTCAAGGGGATGCCGGCGGAGAAGGCGGGCCTGGTGGCCGGCGACACGATCACCGGCGCCGACGGCGCCACCTGGACCACCTGGGATGAGGCGTCGGCCTACTTCCGCGCGCATCCCAACGAGACCATCACGCTCACCTACGAGCCGAAGGCCGGCGGGACCGAGCGGTCCGTCGAGGTCACGCTGGTGACGAACCCGGACGACCCGGAGAGCGGCTACATGGGTGTGCAGGCCGGGGTCACGAGAGACAGACCCGGCCCCATAGAGACCCTCAAGCTCGGCGCCACCGGCTTCAAGGACGTCGTGGTCGGCACGTTCACCGGCTTCTGGTGGCTGTTCAGCGGCAAGATCAGCGCGACCGGGCCCGACGGAGCGGCCGGCCCGGTCGGCATCATCAACGTGAGCCACCAGGCGGTGGAGCAGGACTGGTACCCGATCCTGCTCGCCTTCCTCAGCTTCAACCTCGGGTTGATCAACCTGCTGCCGATCCTGCCGTTCGACGGCGGGCACATCCTGATGAACGTCGTGGAGCGCGTGCGCGGGCGGCGCATCGACTCGCGCGTGTTCGAGAAGATGGTGGCGTTCGGGACCGTGGTGCTGGTGCTGCTGTTCATCTTCCTCACGTACAACGACGTCAAGCGGCTCTTCGGCGGCTGACCGGCCGCTCTTCGGCGCCTGACCGGCCGGGCGGACGTCCCTCCCTCGCGTGAGACTGGGTGCCTATACGCTATAACGTATGGGGGGACAGTCTCCGCGCACCGACCGCCTCCCGTACCCCCATGTCACCGGCCGCCTCAGGTATCGCCGCGTCACCGGCCGCCTCACGCCCCAACCCGCGCCAGTGTGCCGTAGGATGGGCGCGTGGACGGACTCACCCTCGTCACCGGCGGAGCCGGGTTCATCGGGTCGCACGTGGTCGACGCGCTGCTCACCAGCGGGCGCGACGTGCGCGTGCTCGACGACTTCAGCACCGGCAAGGACGAGAACCTGGACGCCGCCTGGGCGCTCGCGGCCAAGGGAGGCGCCGGGCTGCAGGTGATCGAGGGCGACGTGCGCGACGAGGTGCGGATGCGCGACGCGTCCGACGGCTGCGACACGGTGATCCACCTCGCCGCCGTCCCGTCCGTCGCGCAGTCGGTGGAGGACCCCGTGGGCTGCGACAGCGTCACCCACGGGGGCACCGTCAATGCCGTGCGCCAGGCCGTGGAGGCGGGCGCCGGCCGGTTCGTGCTCGCCTCGAGCTGCGCCGTGTACGGCGACGCGGCGGAGCTGCCCATCGCCGAGGCCACGCCGCCGCACCCGCTGAGCCCGTACGCCGGCGCCAAGCTGGCGTCGGAGGCGGTGTGCGCCGACGCCGCCGACGCCGGCCAGCTCGCCGCCGTCTGCCTGCGGTTCTTCAACGTCTACGGCCCGCGGCAGGACCCGGGGTCGGCGTACTCCGGCGTCATCAGCCTGTTCCTCTCGGCCGCCGCCGCGGGCGCGCCGGTCACGATCTTCGGGGACGGGCGCCAGTCGCGCGACTTCGTCTTCGTGCAGGACGTGGTGCGCGCGATACTCGCCGCCGCGGACAGGCCGCTGGTCGGCACCTCGGTGCTCAACGTGGGCACGGGACGGCAGACCGACCTGTTGCAGATCCTCGAGGTCGTGGAGGAGCGCGCGGGGAAGAGGCTGGAGCGTCGCATGGAGCCGGCGCGCGAGGGCGACATCCGTCACTCGCGCGCCGACGCCGGTCGTGCCAAGTGGGTGCTGGGGTGGGAGGCCGAGATGTCGCTGGCGGCAGGCCTGGCGCACACCTGGGCGTGGTCGGCCGGCGGGTACGGTGCCGAGGTGGCGACGTGGAAGTTCCCGCCCGGAGGCCGTGATGGGGAGTAGGAGCCGGGAGAGGACAGGGCGCGATGGCGAGTAGGCGGCGCATCCAGGTGGGCGCCGTGCCCGTCGGCGGCGGCGCCCCGGTCGCCGTGCAGTCGATGACGTGCACGCGCACCGGCGACGCCGAGGCGACGCTCGCGCAGGTGCGCGCGCTCGTGGACGCCGGCTGCGAGATCGTGCGCGTGAGCCTGCCGACGGCCGAGGAGGCGCCGGCGTTCGCTCGCGTGGTGCGCGAGGCTCCGGCGCTCACCGGGGGCGCCAAGGTGCCGATCATCGCCGACATCCACTACGACTGGCGTCTGGCGCTTGCGGCGATCGAGGCCGGGGCGGCGGGCGTACGCATCAACCCGGGGACGATGGCGGAGAAGCACGTGCGCGAGATCGTGGACGCCGCCGCCGCTGCGCGCGTACCGGCGGTGGCCGGGCAGCCGGACGTGCCGGTCGCGATCCGCATCGGCGTCAACGCCGGGTCGCTGCCCGCGCGACCTGCGGGAGCGCGCCGAGGACGACGCGCCCGGCGCGCTGGTGGAGGCCGCGCTCCGCTGGGCGGAGCGGCTCGAGGAGTGGGACTTCACGAGCTACAAGCTCAGCGTGAAGTCCTCGTCGGTGCCGGACACGATCGCCGCGTATCGCCTGCTGGCGGCAGAAGACGGACGCGCCGCTCCACGTGGGCGTCACCGAGGCCGGCACGGTGTGGAGCGGGACGATCAAGAGCGCCGTCGGCATCGGCGCGCTGCTGGCCGACGGCATCGGCGACACCGTGCGCGTGAGCCTGACCGGCGACCCGGTGGAGGAGGTCAGGGTCGCCTGGAAGATCCTGGCCGCGCTGGACCTGCGGCGGCGCGGCCCGGACGTCATCTCGTGCCCCACCTGCGGACGCACCGAGGTCGACATCGTGAGCCTCGCCGAGGAGGTCGAGCGCCGGCTCGGCGCAGACCCCGACCTCGCCGGCGAGGTCATCAGCGTGGCCGTCATGGGCTGCCGTGTGAACGGCCCCGAGGAGGCCCGTCACGCCGACTTCGGCATCGCCGCCGGCGCCGGCGAGGGCGTGCTCTTCGACCACGGCGAGCGCGTCGAGACCCTGCCCGAGGGGCAGCTGGTCGACGCGCTCCTCGCGCTCATCCGCGCGGCGCGCTGACCGGGCCGGGCGCGCCGGCCGGCGATTGTGCGCAATCGCCTCCGGGCCCCGGCGAGGAGCCGGCGCGGATCCGCGTACGCAACGGCTGCGGCGCATCGCACTCCCAGGGTTCCTGGGTATCACTCCCTAAACAGTCGTTCTCTCGCGCTCGAGAAGGCACCGGACGATACGTCCAGTGGAGCACGAGAGAGACAACGACCAACGCGAGCAAGGGGCACGGAAGATGGGTACGAGGGAGCATCTGGCGGCGGGCGATCCCTACAGCGAGGCGACTGCGCTTGAGCTGTGGGCCGCGGGCGAGCTGCACGACGAGACCGGGGCCGGCAACGCCGCGTTGGCGGTGGGCGCGATGACGGGGTTGCTCGTCGCGCTGACCGCCTTCTTCGTGGCGTTCGCGCCGGGCGTCTGAGGGGTCGGACGCAGCAGACGGGGTCGGACGGGCCGGGTGGGGCTGAGAAGCCTCGCCCGGCCCGTCTGCGTACGACCAGGGCGCCGCGGCGCTGGAAGGGGCGCGGTACCCAGGCAAGATGAGGACCGCGCCTCATCTGCGCCGCTGCGCGAATCCCGATGCAGTCTGCTGAGGGGTCGGGTACCGATCGCTCGCGCCGCCTGAACGGTGTGATGCGTTTCACGAACGGGCAGGCAGGCGTCAGACCTTTGGAGGGGTCGACCGGCGCACGCTCTGGGGCCGCGCCGGCAAGAGGGTAGGAGGGAACATGGGAGCCAGGCGCTGGGGCCGCGCATGCGGCACGTCCCGTCCACGGTCGGTCGTGCAGGCGCGCGCCGCCGCACGGCCGTTCCTCCTCCGGGACCACGCGCCCGCTGTGCTCCTCCTCATCGGCCTTCTCCTCCTGACAGGGGTCATCCTGGCGGCGGCCCCGGCTGCCCAGGCCGGACCCTCCGCGTACATCTGGGACGGTGGGGGCGACGGCCTCAGCTGGAGCGACGGGATGAACTGGAACTACAACACCCCGCCGCATGAGGGATCCTCGCTCGAGTTCCCGTCGCCGGACCTCGGCGTTGTCTACACCGGCGGCCGGTGCGTCAACGACGACTTCCTGACGACGGTCGGCAGCGTGACGATCGGCAGCGAGGGTCACCCGAACGACATCACCGTCGGCGGCTCGGCCGTCGGCATGTCCGGGCAGCTCACCGCCTACGGCGCGAACACGTGGAGCGTGGCGAGCACGACGGCCATGGGCCCCCTGGTCATCCGGAACAACGTGTACACCCCTCCTCCGCCCGAGGACCCGGAAGACCCGGCTCCGGAGTTCATCAGCACCCTTACCGTCTCCGGCGACATCCAGCTCGTGGACGGTGGGGTCGGCTACCCGCTGACCTTCGGCCTCGGCGCCGAGGGTGACGGCACGCGCGACGGCATCGCGGTGACCGGCGACGTGGACGGCGCGGACGCCGCCTGCGACGTCACCGCGGACGGGTACGGCACGGTCAGCTTCTCCGGCGCCGGCACGTGGGGCGGCGACACCACCTCCGAGAGTGCGTTCCTCTACTTTGACGACCCGGCCAGCCTGCCGGCCACGAGCGCGGTGCAGCTGGGGGCGACCGGGTCCAGCTACGGCATGGCCTTCTTCGACTTCAGTGGCCACAGCGAGACGTACACGATGCCCAACGTGTTCTCGGGTGCGACGGGCATCTCGTTCCGGAACGCCAAGGTCGAGCTGACCGGGGATTCGAGCGCGTTCTCCGGCCAGGTGTGGATCCCGGAGTTCGGCGCCGAGCCTCCGAGTGCCGAGGTCGCGGTGACCGGCAAGCTGGGCGCGGCGGTACAGCTTGCCGCGGGAGGCACGCTGCGCGGCACGGGCACTGTGGGCGAGATCGGCCCCGGCGGCGACAACACCAACGGCGACATCTCGCCGGGCGGCGCGGACTCGAGTGTCGGCGTGTTGCGCTCCGCCGGCAGGGTCATGCCGATGAACGGCGGGTCGTACACCGTCGACATGACGGATGCGCTCGGCGCAGCCGGCATCGGCCACGACTGCCTCGACGTCGGCGGCGACCTGTGGCTGGGCTACGTGGGCAGTGGCGGCCACATGAACGTCAGGCTGCGCTCAGGCGTGGGGGGAGCGAGCAACTTCAACAGGGCGCTGCAGTACACGTGGGACATCATGCACGTGACCGGAGAGGTCACGTTGTTCGACCCGAGCGCCTTCGTGGTGGACATCACCGGGTTCCATAACGAGACGCAGGGGATCTTCCGCGTCCAGAAGGTTGACGGGGAGTCCGGCGGGGCGACCATCCAGCTGGTCTACACGCCCATCGACACGCACACCTGGGACGGCGGCGCGGGGTGGGACAAACCGGACTGGAGCAACCCGCTCAACTGGGTGGACGACAGCCTGCCGAGCAACGGCGACGACCTGGTCTTCCCGGACTCGATGCCGTCGAGCGCCAACAACGACGACTTCCTCACGTCCGTCGGCTCGGTGGACTTGGGCATGGGCGCCGGCGCGTACGGCTCCGCCGTGACGGTGGGAGGACTGCTGTTCGGTCGCGCCTATGAGCTCTGGGGCTCGAGTTGGGGTTGCCCGACGACGCTCAGGGACGACACGACCATCTCCACGAGCCCCTCCGACAACCCGACAGGGGCGCCGTTCTCGATCGGGGAGGTCTCCCTGGAGGACGGCTTCGGCGTCGGCCACACGCTCACCGTGGATCCCGTCGACTGGAACCGCGTGTCGATGGAGGGCGGGCTGACCGGCAAGGGCGCGCTGGTCAAGAAGGGCACCGGCGTGCTGCTGCTGGGCGGCTATTGGCCCGGGAGCGGCTACACGTGGGACGGCCCGACGGACGTGCAGGCCGGCACCCTCTGGATCGTGACGCCCGGTGCGCTCTCGTCGCACACCGACGTGCACATCGCCGCCGACGCCACGGTCAAGGCCACGATATGGGGCTTGATGGAGCCCGACCGGGATACCTGGGGCAGCACGTTCACCGGGGACGGCACGCTCGACGTCTCGGACGGATACCTGACGCTCACGGCGGCGTCCGACTCGTTCACCGGGGTGGCGCAGTGCGGGTCCGGGGCGTCGCTGACGCAGAACGGGTCGTTCCCGGCCCGGACCGAGGTGATGGGCACGCTGAGGGGCACAGGGACGGTCGGCCCTCTGACTGTCGGATTGCTCGACCCGAGCCATGGCCGGTACGACGCCGGCTCTGTGAGCCCGGGGGCCGGCGACTTCGAATCGGGGACGCTGACGGTGGGCGGGGCCGGGTCGATCGGGGGCGGCTCGAGCTACGCGTGCGACGTGAGTGACGTGGGCGGGGCGGCCGGCACAGGGTACGACCAGCTCGCCGTTGACGGCGACGTGACGTTCGCCGGGTCGGCGGAGTCTCCCGTCGCCGTGGTGCTGCGCTCCGGCGCCGGCGGGGGGGAGGGCCCGGCGGCCGGCTTCCGCAGGTCCGGGTCCTACCGCTGGTCGGTGCTGCGTGCCGGCGGCTCGATCACGGGGTTCACCGAAGCCGCCGTGACGCTGGACGCCTCGGCGTTCGTCCGGCAGAACCCGAACGCGACGGGGACCTTCAGCCTCGAGGTGACCGATGACGCGACGTACCGGACGCTCGACGTGGTCTACGCGCCTCCGGCCGTGGCGACCCTGGGCTGGACCGGGGGCGGCCTGAGCGGCAACTGGTCCGACCCCGGCAACTGGGACCTCGCTCGCGCGCCCCAGGACGGCGACAGCCTGGTGTTCTCGGGCGACGCCAACGTCGACACCGTCAACGACCTCGCGGGGCTGACGCTCGCGGACGTCGAGTTCTCGAGCATGAGCGTGTTCTCGGTGAGCGGCGATCCGGTCACGCTGACCGGCGGCGTCTCGCTGCCCGACGACCGCGCGACCGTGGACTGGAACGCGGACATCGTGCTGAGCGCCGGCGCGCACCTGTTCTCGACGCTGAGCCAGGAACTCCGCGTGGCCGGCGACATCTCCGGCGGCGCCGGGGCGCAGGCCACGCTCCTGACCGGGGGTCAGGGCGCCGTGCGCCTGAGCGGCGCGAACACCTTCGCGGGCGACGTGCTCGTGGCGGGCAAGCTGGACGTGCGGAGCGCCGATGCCCTGCCCGGCACGGCGGCCGTCACCGTCCAGGGGGCGGGGACCCTCTCCTTCACCAACGACTCGCCCGATGTGTGGACCGTGGCGAACGCGTTCTCCGGGCCCGAGGGTGCGCGTATCGAGGTGCAGTCTGGGGCCGTGACCCTCACTGGTGACAGCTCCGGGTTCCTCGGGCAGACGTGGACGCAATCGATCACGCCTCGTCTCACGGTGGCCGCTGGAGCGGTCCTGAGCGGCGAGGTCCAGGCCCACGGCGTCATCGCCGGGACCGGTACGCTCGGCGAACTGGACGCGAGCGGCACCCCGTGGACGATGCCCCCGTTCTTCTCCATCATGATGCCCTGTTACGTGAGCCCCGGCGACGCCGAGTACGCGGTCGGGACGCTGACGGCCGCCGGCACGGCGACCATCGGTGGCGGCGCCACGCTCGACGTGGACGTCTCCGACTCCGGCGGGGGCCTGCAGAACGACCTGCTGTCGGCGAACGGCGTCCACGTGACGGCGGATCCGGGCGCCAGCCCGGAGGGTCGCGTCACCGTCGTCCTGCGCTCGTCGGACGGCGAGAAGGCGGCCGACGTCGAGAACTTCGACCCGACCCAGCCGTACCAGTGGGCCATCGCGACGGCGTCCGGCGGGGTGATGACCGTCGAGCGCCCGGAGTGCTTCACGATCGACGACTCGCAGTTCAACGGCGGCTCGGCGACCGGCACGTTCACCGTCGAGCGCCCGGAGGGCGACAGCAGCCTGTACGTCGTGTACACCCCGGGGCCCGTGCTCAGCTGGACCGGCGAGGGCGACGGCGTGGAGTGGTCTGACCCCGCGAACTGGAGTCCCGGGCGAGTGCCGGAGGACGGCGACAGCCTTCGGTTCGACAGCTTCACCGTGGCGGAGACACACAACAGCATCGCCGGCCTCACGCTGGCGAACGTCGTGTTCGACAACGGTGGCTTCAGCGTGAGCGGCGAGGCCGTGGCGCTTACCGGCGCCGTGATCAGCGGAGACTACGAGACCGCGAACGACTGGCGGACGGCCATCGCGGCGACGAACGGCCACAGGTTCGTGGTCCGGGGCGCCGGCAGGCTTGTCGTCTCCGGCGACCTCAGCGGCGGCGTCGACGGCGGCGCCGGCCTGCTCAAGGTCGGGTACGGCGAGCTGACCGTCTCCGGCGAAGCTGACTACGCCGGCGGTCTCGACGTCCAGGCGGGGACCGTGACAGCCACCAAGGCTCAGGCGGTCTCCGGTTCGGCCGCGGTGCACGTCGCCGCGGACGCGACCCTCTCCTGCAGGTTCACCGCGCGCAGTTCCGCGACCCTGGACGGCGCGCTGACCGGACCGGCCGGCGCCACGCTGCGCGTCGGCCGCTACACCACCTTGACGCTCGCCGGCGACGGCTCCGGTTTCCTGGGCACGGCGACCGTGGACGGCAGGGGCCTGGACCTCGGCGTGCTCGACGTCGCCGACGGCCAGACGTTCGCCGGCACGCCCACCGGCGCCGGCGCCATCGGTGGTTCCGGGAGCATCGCCGCCTTCGGCGACATCAGCTTCATCTTGCCGGGCATCAGTGGCTGGCGGCAGATCGGCACGCTCTGGTACCCGGAGCTGAAGCCCACGACCCTGCACACCAGCGGTTCCGTCGCCTGGGCCGACGGCCAGGCGCTCGGCGCGACTGTGGAAGATGCCGCCGGCGCGCCCGGGGTGGGGTACGACCAGGTGGTGGTCGACGGCGACCTGACGATCGGCGCCGGCTCGACCATCATCGCGGGCCCCGTGGGCGACAAGGACGGGACCGTCGGCGATTGTGCCGGCTTCGACCCGACCAAGGCCCAGCGCTGGCACATCCTGCGCGCCACCGGGCAGATCACTGGGTTCGCGCAGGCGTCGGCGTTCGTCGACACCATGTGGTTCACGAACGACCTCCAGGGCGGCGCGTTCGGCCTCGAACAGGGCACGCAGGACGTGGACGGTACCAGCTGGCAGACCATCGACCTGGTCTTCACGCCGGCGCAGTCCGCCGGGCCTGTTGCCGGTTTTGGCAACGCCCTGGCCTGCGGCGCCGGCTATCTGAACGCGCCGAACAGCGACGCCGTGTCGTTCTCCGGCACGTCCGAGTACACCGTCGAGATGTGGGTGCGTCCGCACGCCGGCGCGACCAACAACACGACCCTGATGCGCCAGCGCGACGGTGGTCCCGGGACCGAGGAGAGCTGGTTCGCGATCACCAAGGACCGCATGCTGTTCGGCGGCATCCAGAGCTACACGCATCCTGGCTGGCTGTTCTTCGGGTTCGACCATGAACTGCCGCTGGAGAAGTGGTCGCACGTGGCGATGGTCAAGACGGCCGCCGAGATGCAGTTGTACATCGACGGTGAGCTGGTGAACGCGCAGCCGTACGGCTTCCCCTACGACCAGGGCGCGCCGAGCGAGGCGCCGCTGACGTTCGGCGGGGACTACCTGGAGGGCAACCACCTCCTCGGCGACCTGGACGAGATCATGGTGTACGACCGCGCGCTGAGCGAGACGCAGCTCGCGGACGTGTACAACCGCGGCCCCGGGCAGGGGCTCGCGGCCGGCGTCGACGACCCGGTGCGCTACTACCGGCTCGACGAGACCGAGGGCACGACCGCGGCCGACGCGGGCTCCGACGGCGTCGGCGCGACGCTGGTCGACATGGGCGCCGCGCCGTGGGTCGAGTCCCGGCCGCCGCCCGCGAGGCCGAGAGCTGGGACGGCGCACCGGGCGTGGTCGCGCTCGCCTACGGCAGCTTCGGGGCGGCCGACCTGACCGTGGACGTCGCGCAGCAGCCCGAGCACGGCACCGTGGAGCTCACGGCTTCCGCGCTCGGCCGGGGTACCTACACGCCGAGCGCCGGCTGGGTGGGCTCGGAGACGTTCACCTACACGGTGAGCGACGGCACGACCACCACCGACCCGCTGACCGCATGGGTCACGGCGCTCGGTCCCGACACCCACACGTGGGACGGCGGCGCCGGCACCGACAAGTGGTCCGACGCCGCCAACTGGGTCGGCGACACCGTGCCGGAGAGCGGCGACAGCCTCGTCTTCCCGGACGGAACGCTCTACGACCCGGTCAACGACTTCGAGGGCCTCACGCTGCACGACGTCACGCTCGCTCGTCCTGGCATGTCCGTGCTGGGCAAGGCGATCGTGCTCACCGGCGCGCTCGTGCGCACCGTCGCGGGCGAGGCTGAGATCGACTGGCACCCCGATCTGCAACTCGGTGACGAAGCGACGCTGGGCAGCACCGCGGGGATCGTGGCCATCAAGGCCGCGGTCACCGGCGGCGACCTGGTCAAGACGGGCGCCGGCACGGTGTCGCTGCGGCACGCCACCTCGTACACCGGCAAGACGGTCGTCGAGGGCGGCACGCTGCACTTCAACGCCGACGGCGCCCTGCCGGCCGGCTCGGCCGTGAGCATCGCGGACGGCGCGACGGTGGACGTGGACCCGTACGCCAAGGGCACGGCTGTCTACGACAACGTCTTCAGCGGCCCGGAGGGGGCCAAGCTACGGCTCAGCTATGGCCTCCCGGAGCTCACCGCCGACTCGTCCGGCTTCGCCGGTACCACGGAGGCGGAGACCTCGGTCATCGTCACCGGCTCGCTCGGTGGCACGATCAGCGGGAAGAACGCCGTGAGCGGCTCCGGCACGGTCGGCGCCATGGACGGCGTCATGGTCCTCCCGAGCATGCGCGGAGAAGAGTCGTTCGCCATCTCGACCCTGACGGGGTCCTGCTGGACCGGGCCGGCGGCCGGCTTCGGCGTGACAGACGCCGCCGGAGACCCCGGCCTGGGCTTCGACCAGCTGCGGATCACCGGCGACGTGGACATCCCGGCCGTGATCGACGGGAAGGGCGGCCTGATGGTCGTGCCCATGTCGATCGACGGGACCGGAGCTTCGGGGCTGTGCGCCAACTTCGATCCGACCAGGAGCTACCGCTGGCCGGTCGTCCGTGTCGACGGGCAGGTCAACGGGTTCGACCCCGCGGCCGTGTCGGTCTTCGCCGACGCGTTCTTGAACGACCTCGCGGGAGGCGCCTTCGGTTTGGAAGTGACCGACCACACGACGTACCGGACGCTCGACCTGGTGTTCACACCCTCTGCCGACGCGCACGTGTGGGACGGCGAGGCGGGCACCGAGCATCCGGAGTGGAGCAACGCCCTCAACTGGGTCGGCGACGTGCTGCCGGCCGAAGGAGACGCGCTCATGTTCCCCGCCGGCTCCGGCTACGTCGCGGCCAACGACGACTTCCTCACGGTGGTCGGCGCGGTCTCCGTGGGGCGTGACATGTTCGTGGACGGCAGCGCGCTCGGCCTCGGCGCCGACCTGACGCTCGGTCGCGACTCGGTCTGGGCGGTCTCCACCACCACGCTCGAGAAGGACGTCCGCGTCCTCTCGACGGAGACGCCGGATCCGACGCCGTCGGCCACGCCGTACGCACACCTTGGGCAGGACATCGAGATGCTCTCGCCGACGAGCGGCGCACACGCGCTGACGGTGGAGAACTCCTTCGGCTCCATCGTCCACCACGGCAGTCTCACCGGCGCCGATGCCGCGTGCGGCCTGACCAAGAAGGGCGAGGGTACGTTCGTCCTCGGCGGCCCGGGCGGCAAGGGCAGCCCCTGGACCGGAGTCAACTCGTGGGCCGGCCCGACGGACGTGCAGGCCGGCATGCTCAGCATCGAAGCTCCTGGTGCGCTCTCGTCGCACACCGAGGTGCACATGGACGGGGTCGGCACCGTGACCGCCTCCTTCCCCGATCCCACGACCACCGACGTGTGGTCCAACACCTTCACGGGGTCGGGGCGCGTTGAGATCGAATCGGCCGCGCTGACCATGACGGCGGCGTCCGCCGCATTCGTCGGTACCGTGGACGTCCACAGCGGGTCGTCGCTCACCACCACCGGGTCCTGGCCGGCCGACACGCTCGTGGGCGGACTGCTGCGCGGCACCGGCGCCGTCGGCTACCTCGATACCGGGTCCGGCGGGACGGTGAGCCCCGGCGTGGACGACTACGAGTCCAGCACGCTCGCCGGCGGCGGCATGGCGCGGTTCAGGGGCGGTTCGGGGTACGTCTGCGACGTCACCGACGCCGACGAGGCCGCCGGACTCGGGCACGACCTGCTGGCGCTCAAGGGTGATGTCACGTTCTCGGACACGACCAGCGACGCCGTCACCGTCTTCCTGCGCTCCGGCGCGGGCGGCGCCGAGGGTCCCGCGCCGGGCTTTGAACAGGCGAAGCCCTACCGCTGGACGGTCTTGACCACGCCGACGCAGATCAACGGGTTCGGCGCGGACACCGTCAAGCTCGACACGACGGCCTTCGAGGCCCAGAACCCGGTCGGCGAGGGCACGTTCGCCCTCGATGTCGCGGATCACACGACGTACCGGACCCTCGACGTGGTCTACACGCCGAGCGAAGACACGCACGTGTGGGACGGCGGCGGGACCGATGCGAAGTGGAGCACCGCCGCCAACTGGGTGGGCGACGTGGCGCCCAGGGACGGGGACACCCTGGTGTTCTCCGGCTCGGTGCGCACGGTGAACACCAACGACCTGCTGACCTCCGTCGGGGGCATCGAGCTGACCGACGGCGGCTTCGTCCTCGGCGGGACCGGCCTGACGCTGACGGGACCGGTCACGAGCTCCGCGACCGGCACGCAGTGCATCGTCAACCTGCCGGTGACGCTCGGAGCGGACTTGTCCGCGACCACGGAGAGCGCCGACCTCTCGCTGCTCTTCGTACACCTGAACGACGGCCTGGCCGGGCACGCCCTCACCGCGGGCGGCGCCGGCACGGTCTACCTGGGGAGCATCGACGGCGCCGGCGTGGCCAGCACGCTGACCAAGACGGGCGCCGGCAAGCTCTACCTGGTCTCGGAGAACACCTTCGGCGGCGCCGTGGCGGTGAGCGAGGGCACCCTCGCCACCGTCGACAACGGCGCGTTGCCCTCCGGCAACGCCGTGTCGGTCGCCTCGGGCGCTACGCTCGAGAGTGCACCTGTGGACGGCCTCCAGATGTGGGACAACCCGGTCTCCGGGCCCTCCGGCGCGGCCATCCAGGTCGCCGAGCAGCGTGACCTCAAGCTGACCGGCGACTGCTCCGGCTTCACCGGGACCGCCACCGTGAACTTCAAGTCCGGGCTGATCGTCGATGACGAGCTCGGCGGGACCGTGACCGGCAGTGAGGGAGTCGTGGCCGGCGGCGGGACCCTGGGCGCCCTCTCTGGCCCGACCATCTGGCCCGGCCTGCGACGGACGTCACCCTTCAGCGCCGGGGTCGCCGCCATGACGGCCGGCGCCGTGTCGCTCCCCGGCGACAGAGGCGTGGTCGTCGACATGCACGACGCCGCCGGCGTCGCGGGCGTTGGCTTCGACCACCTCGAGGTGACCGGCGCTGTGGAGGTCACCGCGACCGCTGCCACACCGTTCGCCGTCATGCCGGTGACGATCACGGCCGCCGGCGAGCCGGGGGACTGCAGCAACTTCGACAGGACCACGGACCAGTCGTGGCCGGTCCTCCACGCTGCGGACGGGATCACCGGCTTCGCTGCGGACAAGTGCGTCGTGATCACGGACGGGTTCAGCAACGCGACCGGCGGCGGCGCCTTCTCGGTCGCGCTCTCGGACGACGCGAAGACGCTGAGCCTCGTGTTCACCGCCGGCCACCCGCTCTCCGTCTGGGACGGCGGCGCGGGGACGAGCCACCCCGAGTGGAGCAACGCGCTCAACTGGGTGGGCGACGTCGCGCCGGTCGAGAACGCCGACCTCAGCTTCCCCAGCACGCCGGTCACGGCGCACAACGACGCCTTCCTCACCCGGGTCCACAACGTCACGATCGGCGCCGCAGCGGGGATCGACGGCAGTGCGCTGACTCTGGGCGGCGACCTCACTCTGACCACCCACAGCTCCTACGGCATCAGCGCCACGACGCTGGCGGCCGACACGACCGTCCTGTACGCCGCGGCGGGCTACACCAACCCGGCGACCATCGCCGGGGACATCCAGATGGTCGACGGGTCGTCGATCGGGCACGCGCTCACCTTCGACGTGAGGAACGGAGGCTCGATCCTCACGACCGGGCGCATCCTGGGTACGAAAGCCGCGTGCACGCTGACCATGACGGGCAACGGCGTGCTGGAGCTCGGCAACGGCGCCGGCTGGTCCGGTGACAACACGTGGAGCGGCGACACCAACGTCCAGTCCGGCTGGATCACGGTCCGGCGGCCGGGCGCCCTTTCGTCGCTGAGCGGCAGCGTGCACATCGGCGCCGACGCGGGGGTCGACTACGACCTGAACGCGGCCACGCCACACGCCATCTCGGCCGCCACCTGGGCAGGCTCCGGCTACCTGCGGGCTCTCAACGCGACGGATCTGCAGCTGACCGCCGACTCGTCCGGGTTCACGGGCACGCTGGACGGCATGTTCGGCGGCCAGATCGGGGTGCTCGACAGGGCCGGCGGCAACGCCTGGACGCACAACGGCGGCGGGTTCTACGGGCACGGCACGCTGGGCAGCCTCAACATGGGCTGGCAGGGCGCGCTGAGTCCGGGCGACGCCGCCTACAAGATCGCGCAGCTCAGCGGGACGGGCGACGCGGTACTCGGCTGGGGCACGTACACCGTCGACGTAAAGGATGCGACGGGAGAAGCGGGCGTCGGCTACGACACCTTCACCGCCTCCGGCTCTCACGGCATCTACGTGAACGACCACGCCGACGAGGGCCGGATGCTGACCATCGCGCTGCGGTCCTCCGACGGCAGCGCTGCGGCCAAGGCCGCGGACTTCGATCCGACGAAGACGTGCCGTTGGCACATCGCCTCCGCGACCAACGGCGCCATCAACTGGTTCGACCGGGCCGTCTACACCATCGACACGACCGCCTTCACCAACGACCTGGACGGCGGCAGTTTCGCGCTCGGTCTCTCCAACGACGGCAAGGCCCTCGACGTGGTGTTCACGCCGTGCGCCGACTTCACCAAAGACCCGGTGGTCGGCGACGGCGGCGACAGCTTCGCCAAGGGCTCCGAGCAGACGGTGGCGTGGGAGATGGGCGCCGCACCGCCGTCCGGGTCGGTCTTCAAGGTCGTCGCCGACGACCCGGACTCGGCGACCAACGTCCTGCTCGCCACCGTCCCGGCGACCGGCGAGACCAAGTACGACTACGACTGGACCATAGGTCAGGGCCCGTCCGCCGGCTGGCACGTCACCGTGCAACTCTGGTCCGGCGCAGGCGACGAGGCGGTCCAGTACCGCACCCGGGACAGCCAGGACTTCGACATCCTGGCGGCGAGCTACACCATCACCGTCACCGCAGGCGACCACGGGGAGATCACCCCCGCCACCGGGTCCGTCACGACGTACGCGGACAAGACCTACACCATCACCCCGGACACGGGCTACCACGTCGACCGACGTCGAGGTCGACGACGTGTCCCAGGGCGACGTCACGTCCTACGAGTTCCAGGACGTGCGCGAGGACCACGCCATCAGCGCCACGTTCGCGATCGACACCTTCGCGATCGCGCCCAGCGTGGTCGGTGGAGCCTCGGGCCACGGGATGATCGACCCGGGCGCCGAACAGACCGTGGACTACGGCGCCACACCAACGTACACTTCTACCCGAACGAGGGCTATCGCGTCGAGGAGGTCAAGGTCGACGACGTGGCCGTGAGCCCGACGCCGACGGATGAGTACACCTTCGCGGCAGTGAGCAAGGGCCACACGATCAGCGTCGAGTTCGCTGTAGACACCTTCGAGATCACGGTGACGGCCGGTGCGCACGGCAAGATCGAGCCCGGCACCGGCCCGGTGGAGTACGGCAGCTCGCCCAAGTACGTCGTCACGGCGGACGAGGGCTACCACATCGCCGACGTGGTGGCGGACGGCACGTCGCTCGGCGCCGTGCCCGACGTGACCTTCAGCAACGTCGCCAAGGCGCACACGCTGAGCGCGACGTTCGCGATCGACACCTTCACGATCACGCCGAGCGTGGTGGGCGGCGCGTCCGGGCACGGCACCATCAGCCCGGCAACGCCGCAGACCGCGGGCTGGCACACCACCCCGACGTTCACGTTCGCGCCCCACCAGGGCTACGCGGTGGACGTGGTGCGCGTGGACGACACGCCGGTGGCGATGACCGCGCCGGACGCGTACACGTTCCCGGCGGTCACCGCCGGCCACACGATCAGCGTGAGCTTCAAGCCGCTCACCTTCGTCATCAGCGTGTCGGCCGGCGAGCACGGCAGTGTGACGCCGGGCAGCGGCTCCGTGGGCTGGGGCAGCACGCCGGAGTACTCGATCACGCCGGACGAGGGCTACCGGGTCGCCGACGTGCTCGTGGACGGTACGTCCGTGGGCGCGGTGAGCACCTACCGGTTCGCCGCCGTGACGGCCGCGCACACGCTCGCCGCCGGCTTCGTCGCCGAGGGCATGCCGTGGGCCACCGTGAGCGGCGCGAGTGGGAGTTGGAGCAAGCGGCCGGTCACCCTGACGTTCACCGGCCACCCCGGTGAGGGTGGCGTGCCCGTCGCGTTCACCGAGTACAGGCTCGGCGACGGGGACTGGACGCAGGGCGGCTCGGTCACGGTGGGCGCGCAGGGCGCCACGGAGGTCTGGTACCGCGCCGTGGACGAGGCCGGGACGGTGCAGGACCCGGTCGGCCGCTGCCTGGTGCGCGTGGACAGCAGGAGGCCGCGAGTGACGGCGAAGCCGCTCTCCGCGCGGCCGAGCACCATCGCCCGTCTGCGCTACAACGTCAAGGACCCGCTGCCGAGCAGCGGTCTGGCACTGCTGCGCTGCGTGGTCCGCGACTCCAGGGGCCGCGTCATGACGCGCTCGAGCTCCGTGCCGGTCAAGGTGAACCGCTGGCTCAAGCTCCGCGTGAGCACGTGGGCCATCCACGAGGCCGGCAGGTACACCGTTGAGCTGCGCGCCAAGGACCTCGCCGGGAACTGGCAGCGCGGCTGGACGCGCGTGCGCCTGACGGTCCGGTAGGGAAGAGGCGGCGGCGCGGCGGCACGTGGCCGGCCGCCGCCGCGCCGCCGCCGCGAAGAAGGGGCCGGGCGGGTACTCCTACCCTCGCCCGCCCGGCCCCGCCCACTCGGCCTTGCTCGGGTGCGCAACGGGTTCGAGCAGCACTCGATCGCCGCGGAGGAGCTGGCTCCGCGGCGCACGGAGGTGGCTCTGCTCGGCCGGCCTGTGCCGGCGCCGTGCTGCTCGTGGCCGTACATGCGGCGACCCACGACTGGTGGCGGCTGGAGGACGTCGCGGCCCTCGCCGCCGGCCTGCGGCGCCTCTCTCCGTCCGAGCAGGCGGCGCTCGAGGCGCGGGCGATGAGCTGCAGCCGGCGCCTGCACGTGGGCGTGCTGCTGGCCGTGGCGCTGGCGGGCGCGCGCCCGGGTCGCGCGCTCTGGCTCGGCGCGCGCGGCGACCGCGCGGCGCGGCGGCTCGCGGCCTATCAGGGCTGGCGCCTTGTGGAGTCGATGCTCCTCAGCGCGGGGGAGGGTCGCGCCGCGCAGGCGCGTACGCGGCCGGGCGCGCCGCCGAGATCCTCCGCGAGGCGCGGGGCATGGAGACGTGCGCCGCCACGGCGAGCTACGTCAGGCGGCGCCTCCTCACCCCCGGGGTGGACGACTGGCAGGGCGCGGCGCCCTCTGCGGGCGCGCCGCCGGCGCGCGGCCCGCTGGCCGCCGCGCAGCTGCGCCGGCAGCGCCGTCTGTGGGGCGGGGGCCGCAGGCCGCGGGCCGGCGCCGGGCGTTGCGCCCCACCAGGATCACGACACGTCAGCGGAACGCGGCGCCGACACCGGCGTAGGCCCGCCAGCTCGGCTTGCGCACGCCGTCGGCCCGTCTGAGGCCGGTGTAGACCCCGGTGTCGGCCGGCAGGCCGGGCAGCGTCTGGTCCACCACGAGGTACCACACGAGCAGGCGCACCTGCGGGTACCGCGCGGCGACTGCGTAGGCGCGGCGCAGGTAGCGCGCCTGCGTCTTCTCGCTGACGGAGAACCAGCCGAACGCGGCGCTCGGCTGCGTGCTGTACCCGAACTCTGTGATGTAGAAGGGCTTGGACGGAAAGCGGCTGAGCAGGAGCTCGAGGTTGCCCAGCGTGACGGTGGTCTCCGGGCGGTCCGGCATCTGCCCGGGGGCTCGGTTGACGGAGGCGCCGGGAGTGTAGGCGTGGTGGGAGTAAGCGTCGATGAGCTGCGCGGCGCCGTGAGCCGCGAGGTAGCGGGCGAACCGCCGCGGGCTCGTGCCGAACTCGCCGTCGCCGCCGAACGAGGCGGTCGCGGGGCCGACCACCTCCACACCTGTCTGCGCGCGCCTGGCGCCCTCGGAGAACGCGCGCAGCATGCTCAGGTAGGTGCGCGCGGCGAAGTCCGGGTCTCCGGGCACGCGCTGCGGGTAGAGGAACGCCCACATGTTGGGCTCGTTCCAGCATTCCAGCGCCTGCACGCGGCCCTCGTAGCGCCGCGCGAGGAGCTCCGCGAAGGCGGCGAAGCGCGGCAGGGCGTCGGCTCGCATCGGGTAGCTCGGCCGGTAGCCCGTGTCGCGGCCGGGCGGCGGATCGTCCCAGTAGGACGTGTCCGAGGCCCACTCGGGCACGTTGCGCACCGTCAGCAGCACCTTGACCCCGGCGGCGTGGAGGCCGGCGACGTACTCGTCGAGCTTGGCGAGCCGTGCGTCGTCGTACCTCCCGGAGGACGGCTCGAAGTCCGGCCACAGCACGTCCAGGCGCAACCAGGCCGCGCGCAGCTCCTGCGTGTCCTCGCGGATGACCGCCGCGGTGTCGGCGTCGCTCAGGTGGGCCGCGTCGAGCCGCGCGTCGAAGAGCCCCGGCGCCACGCCGTCTCGCGTGTCGGCCGCCGCCGGGGCGGTGCTCCCGGCAGGCCGTGAGGCGGAGCCGGCGGGGTCCGGTGTCGGTGCCGAGGGCGGGAGGCCGCAGCCTCCAGCAGACGTCGCCAGCAGCGCGGCCGTCGCGAGTGCGGCCAACGCGAGCCCGGCGAGGAGCACGACCCCGGCTCCGCTCCTTCTGGGATGGTGATGGTGCAGCACCATGCCCGGGAGCGTACCGCGCGGGGACACGGCGGCAAAGTCGGCGCGGTACAAGCCCCCGGGCATGGTCCTCGCGAGGCCGCTGTGTTCGTGTAGACACGTTGTGTCATCGTTCCGCCCCCATCGCCACCAGATGCGTCAGACTGTAGGAACGCGACACCCAAGGTCCCGAGCGGGACGAGCGCCCCGCGGTCCAGAGCCCGCGCGGCTCACGAACGCGGCCGCCGTAGACCAGCTGATACGGGAGTGGCGGCAGGCGTTCGCCGCCGGCGCCCAGGACGCCCAGGCCGTGCCGGCGCAGGCGACCTTTGCCATGTAGGTCTCTGAGCGCCCGTGGGACATGTGGACGTCCCGCTCACTCGACTGCACGTTCCCCGACCACACCTACGGCACCGACCTCTTCGTGCGGCTTCTGCATCTCGCGGCCAGGCGCGGCTACCGCGTGTACTTCCTGGCGCCGACCTGACAGACCGCGCAGGCCGCCGTCGCCGTGGTGGAGCGTGTCCACCCAGCCGTCGACGTGGCCGGCTGGCAGGCCGGCTACTGGAGGCGGAGCGACACGGCTCGCATCCTGGCGGAGGTCCACGAGATGCGGCCCGACATGGTCTTCGTCGGCACGCGCGACGCCCGCAACGGGCACTGGCTGCCGCAGAACTTCCGTGCGCTCCCCGTGCCGTTCGCGTGCGGCGTCGGGCGCGCCCTCGACCTCTACTCCGGGCGCCTGCGCCCTGCTCCGCGCTGGGCGGAGGACGCCGGCGTCGGAGACACCTGGGTCGCCGTGCCGAGTCCGGGCGCAAGCTGGGCGACTCCGTGGCGTGCCGCCTGCGCCCGCGCGCTCAGGCGGGCGCCGCCGACGGCGCGGCCGCGGGCGACTTCGGCCGTCGCCGCACGGACCAGTCGCACCACTGACCGCCGCGCCACCCCTGACATTCGTCCACTCCCGGATCGGCCGCGGAGGTCGTACACTACTCGGGCTCGTGTGAACGAACGTCGCCGCGCCGGCCCCGCAGCCGCGCCGGCGCTCAGGAGGGTCCGAACCATGCACCGTCTCTCAGTTCCGCGTCTTCGCCGCGGACGTCTGCTCGTGCTCGCATCCGCGGCGCTGGTGCTCGCGGCGGCGGTCGCGGCAGCGCCCGCCGCCGCCGCGCCTACGCCGACCGTCCTCACCGTCACGCCCCAGAGCCCGAGCGTCACCTGGGGCGCCAAGGCGGTGCTGAACGGCGTGCTCCAGACCACCGTCGATCCCATCCAGCCGGTGGACCAGCAGCAGGTCCGGGTCGAGTATTCCGCGACCTCCGGCGCCCCGTGGCTGCCGGCTGCGACGGTCACCAATACGGCGGCGCCGTACACTTCCGGCGCCTACACCTACTCCTGGACGGCTGAGCGCAACTACTACTGGCGCTTCGTCTTCAACGGCACCGCCGAGTGGGCGCCCTACCCGAGCACCGTCGTGCTGGTCAAGGTCAGGGCCGCCGTCGGCAAGCCGGCCTGCCCTAAGTCCGTCAGGGCCGGCAAACGGTTCACCGTCTCCGGCACGCTGAAGCCACGTTTCCCCAAGGGGGCTAGGACTGTGACGGTCAAGGCCCAGCGCTACGCGAACGGCAAGTGGAGGCCGTATAAGAGCTACAAGGCCACCAACGCCGACGCGGGCGCCTACAGCAAGTACTCCGTCCGCATCATGATCAGCAAGAAGGGCAAGTACCGCTTCTACGGCACGACGGTGGCCACCAGCACGCTGGCGGCCGGCAAGAGCGCCTCCAGCCGCACGCTGCGGGTGAACTGACGCGCTGAGGCGCGGGGCGCCGGCGCTTTTCGCAGGCTCGCCCGGCGAGTACCATAGCGGGAGACACCCTCACCTCCGGGGCTCCTGCATGTCGTACGTCCACAGCGATCCACCATCCACCGTCTCCTCGGCGCCGCCGCATGCCGATCTCCCTCCCGGTTGGCGCCACACCGACGACCTCGAGTGGATGGACTCCCAGGGGCAGGCGCGCCGCCGCAGGCGCCTGCTCATCGCTGGTCTCGCCCTCTTCGCCGTGGCCGCCGTCCTCGGCGCCGCCGCGCTCTTCGTCCTCGACGCGAGCACTCACTACAGCCGCGGCGTAGCGGCGCTGGAGAGCGGGCGGTACGCGCAGGCGCAGGCGGAGCTCTCCCAGGCCGACGTCCTCGGGGTGCCCTACCGGGACGCGTCGGTGCTCGTCGAGCAGGCGCGGAGGGAGCTGGTCGCGCAGACCGCCGGCGCGGACGCGGCCGCGGCGCTCAAGGAGGAGGCGAGCGCAGCCCTGGCGCAGGCCGCCGGCGCGCTCGAGGACGGCGGCGTGCCGCAGGTGCTGGCCGCGCTCGGCTCCGTGCCCGCCGCCGACCTGCAGGCGGTGATGAAGCAGGACGAAGCGGCTGCGCAGGCCGCGGACGCCCTGGCCAAGAACCTCACCACGGAGGGGCGCAAGGCGCTCTCGCGCCTCGAGTGGGGCCGCGCCGGCCGCTTCGCCGCGGCGCTGCTGCTGCTGAGGCCGTCCTCCGTCGCGGCCGACGAGATCACCGGCAAGGCCGAGGCGGGCCAGAAGCTCAGCGCCAGGCTCGCGGACGCCAAGGCAGGCCGCGCGCGGCGGCGAGTGGCGCAAGGCGCTCCGCCTGGCGCTCGCCGTGCAGGCGGCCCGCAAGGACTTCCCCGGCGCCGCGTCCCTGGTCGCCGACGCGCGCAAGGCGCTGCGGCCCAAACCGCAGCCCACCGCCGCCGCTGCGGTCACCGCGCCCGCTACGACCACCACATCCGGCGGCACGAGCACGGGCGGCGGCGGCGGCTCCGGCGGCTCGACCCAGCCGCCGCCGCCATGATGCGCCGGCCCGCGCTTGTTCTCTTCCTGGCCCTGGCCGCGCTCGCCGCCGGCTTCACCGTCCCGAGCGCCTCGGCGGCGCGCGCCGCCTCTGAGTCGCCCTGGGCGCCGGTCGCGACGCCCGCCGGCGCCACCTGGGCCGTCCACGACGTCACCTGCGTCGGCTCCCTCACCCTCGCGCTCGCCGGAGACGGCCACGTCGCCGTCTCCCGGGACGCCGGCCACACCTGGCGGACCACCGTGCCGGGCGGCCACGCCGGCACCGCCTTCACCGCCGTGGCCTTCGTCACCGGCGGCCGCGGCGTGCTCGCCTCGGGCGGCCTGCTGCTGGTCACCGCCGACTGGGGCGCTACCTGGGCCCCGCCCGCCTTCGTCGGACCCGGACCCACCAGGGCCGTCACCGACGTCGCCATGCGCGGCGCGAACGCCGTCGCCGTGGGCGACGGAGGCATGATCCTCAGCAGCACCGACTCCGGCGCCACCTGGCGCCAGGAGGCCTCACCTGTGACCGCGGACCTCACGTCCGTGGCGCTCACCGCGGACGGCACGGGCGTGGCCGGGTCCTCCGCGGGCGACGTCCTGGTGCGCACGACGTCCTGGGCCGTCGCCGGCGCCGCGGGCGCGCCCGTCACCGGCGTCGCCGCCGTCGCCACGCCCGTGTGGGACGACGCCCAGCCCGACCTCTACGCGGCCACCGAGCACGACGTGCTGGGCAGCGACGACACGCTCGCGTTCGCGTCGCTGCCCGGCCTGCCGGATCTCAGCGGCTCCTGGGGCGCCGTGGCCTGGGCCGGCCGCCCGGACCGCTCGCTGCTCGTCGCCGGCTCCGCCGGCGCCGGCTACTTCAGCCCGGCCGGCGCCTGGGTCTCCGGCGCCACCGGCCTGGCCGGCCCCGTGCGCGCCGTGGCACCCGCCGGCCAGAGCGCCGGCTACCTGCTGGGCGCGGACGGCCGGCTGCTCCGCACACTCAGCGCCGGCCGCACCCCCGCCGCCGTCTCGCTCGGCAAGAGCCGCCTCGGCCCCGGCGGCGTCTCCGTGCTCTCCGCCACCGTGCGTGTGGCGGCGCCGGGCACGCTGCTGCTGCGCACGCGCGTGCCCGGCCGCTCCTGGACCACGCTGCGCACCGTCCCCTGGACCACCGATGACTGGGGCGCAGTCGCCCGCTTCGACCTAAGCCCACGCTCACGCACGACTACGCGCTCGAGTTCAAGTACGGCGGCACCACCACCAGGCTCGCGCCCGTCTCCCAGGTGACCGTCGTGCCCGCCATCACCACCGCCAAGGCGAGCTACGCCGTGCGCCGCGGCGGCGTCTTTCGCTTCTCGGGCACGGTCTCACCGAGGCTGAGGGGGGAGAGGGTCGAGCTCTTCACCGACCGCGGCGGTAGCTGGCGCCCGGTGAGCCTGCAGCCCACCGTCGCCCTCGTGGATGGCCGCTCCTGGCAGAGCCGCAGGTTCGGCACTCCCGTCGCCGAGACGTACCGCCTGCGCGCCCACCTCAAGCGCACGAACACCCACGCCGAGGCCTGGAGCCGCATCGTCACCGTGACGATCCGCTAGCTGCGCGGCGCAGCCGCTCGGACCACCAGCACCCAGACCTCGGCGTCGCTGAAGGCATACACGATGCGGTAGTCGCCGGCGCGGAGGCTCCAGAGCGGGCGACCTGATCGTGTGTCGCGTACGGCTGAGAGGCGCTTGCCCGCGTGCGGGTCACGCGCGAGGCGCTCGTGGATGGCCTCGCGCACGCGCCGTCGTGCAGGAGGGTCGAGCCGGCGGAGGTCGCGCACCACCGACCGCTTGAACCGGACTGCGTGCAGCTGCTCCGACGGTTCAGTCACCCCCGGCCTCGACCTCGCTCCAGAAGGTGGCGGCGTCCACGATCTCGTCGCTCAGGTCCGCCAGACGGTCGCGCACCATGCCGTAGTCGGCCCAGCGGGTGAGATACACGTCGACGGCCTCGCGCACGATCTCGGCGCGCGTGCGCCTGCGCTCGCGAGCGATCGCGTCCAGAGCGTCGATGGTGGTCTGGGAGAATCTCGTAGCCACGACATTGGCCATGGTCTCTCGCGCTTCCGCGCCGGCGCTCTGAGCGGGCTGCGGGCGGCGCTCTGAGCAGGCGCCGGCGCGCGGGGAGGTATGTCGTCTGGGGGTCGGAGCCTCAAACGGCACCTCCGTGGCGCCATATCTTAGCACCTCCGTGGCGCCATCGAAGGCTCCGACCCCCGGACACACATACCCCCCGCCCCGCTCGCAGTCGCGGCGGCGCACCACAGCGGCGCTCGCGCCCCCGCAACGTCACCTTCGTTTACTGCATTCCACCTTGAAGGTACCATGCTTGCATGGTCATACTCAGCGGGGAGATGAACGTGGCCCTCACCATCAAGAACGCCGAGGTCGAGCGGTTGGCCGCAGAGGTCGCCGCGCTCACCGGCGAGAGCAAGACGCAGGCCATCAGGGTCGCGCTGGAGGAGCGCCGCCGGCGGCTTAGCACCGGCATCGACCCTGACGCCCGGTCGGCCGAGCTCTGGCGGTGGCTCGAGACGGAGGTCTGGCCGCTGGTGCCGCCGGAGCTTCGCGGCAGCCGCACGACCCTGACGCCGACGACGCGATCCTCGGCTACGGCCCCGACGGCCTGCCGGAGTGACCCGATGATCCTCGACACGTCGGCCATCGTGGCCGTCCTCCTCGCCCAGGCCGAGAGGGCTGCGCTGCACCAGTGCCTGATCACGGGCGCGCCTTCGCTCGGTCGGCACGCCCACACTGGCCGAGGCCGCGATCGTCCTGCAAGCTCGCATGGGCGCTGCGGGGCTGTCGGACGCTGCGGAGCTTCCTTGTCGAGTACGACGTGCGCCCGGTCCCGTTCGGTGACGAGCACTGGCGGGTGGCCGCCCGGCGTTCGGCACGTTCGGCAAGGGGCGCCATCCGGCGCGTCTCAACTTCGGCGACTGCCTCGCCTACGCGATCGCGAAGCTCTCCGGCGAGCCGCTGCTCTGCGTCGGCGACGACTTCGCCCAGACGGACCTCGAGCTGGTGCCGCTGCCGGGCTGAGGCGTGAGTGCGGTAGGGAGAGCACTGCCTGATAGGTGGTCTATCGTGGTCGAGCTGCCGGCCTGACGCACGCCACTGCGGCGCTACGTCGGCGGTCCTCACGTTCGTCGAGGACGCGGTCGGCGCCGACCGCGTAGGGGCCGCGTTGCGGCTCGAGACTACGCTGCTCCCGTGGCCGGTTGTGTTGGAGGCCCACTCCGTCATCCTTCGGGACGAGGGCGAGGCGGAGGCGGACCGCTGCACCGCACTCCTGCTGCAACTCGGAGTGACCATTGTCTGGGGCATGGACGAGGCGACGATGCTTACCGCGGCACGCTTCAGGGTCGGCACCGCGTGTCCTTCGCCGACGCCCTCATCGCCGCGTTCACCCGGCGCTCCGGGGCCGTGCTCCTGCACAAGGACCCCGAGGACGAGAGCCTCGCCGGCGTGCTCCCGATGGAGGCGCTGCCGTACAAGGTGTGAGGCCATCCGCTCTCAGGCGTAGGTCCGCGCGAGGTCCGCACCGGCTCAGCGGACGTTCGCCCGGCTCGCTCCCGGAGGGGGCCAGGTATGTGCGTTGGCGAGGAGCACCACCAAACGTACGTCTGGTAGTCCCATGGGGTGTCTGGAAGTACGTTTGGTGGTGCTTGTCCAGAACGCACTACCCCCGGTCCAGTGCCGGAGGGCCGCACGCGCACGCCGGCGGGCTGCACGCGCACGCCGGCGGCCTGCACGCGCACGCGCATGCGGGGCGAGCGGTGGCGACCGTGCCCGAGGTGGTAGCCGAGGCGGCGAGGGCCGGCGCAGCCTGGCGACCCGTTCCCGCCGCACAGGGTAGGATGAGCACGGAATGGCAGAGCCCGCCGACATGTCAGCCTCACCCGCACTCGTGAGCACGTCCAGCCGCATCTTCCTCGCCGGCCACACCGGCCTGGTTGGCGGCTCCATTTACCGCACCCTGCAGGCGCAGGGGTTCACCGACCTCATCGTGCGCGACCTTCACGAGCTGGACCTCACGGACGCGGCCGCGACCCGCAGGTTCTTCGACGAGGAGCGGCCGGACGCGGTGATCGACGCGGCGGCCAAGGTCGGCGGCATCATGGCCAACTGGGAGCAGCCCTGGGAGTTCGTCGAGCAGAACCTGCTCATCGAGCTCAACCTCATCGGCGAGGCGTTCCGCCACGAGGTGCAGCGCGTCGTCTTCCTCGGCAGCTCGTGCATCTACCCGCGGGAGGCTCCGCAGCCGCTCAGGGAGGAGTACCTGCTCACGGGCCCGCTGGAGGAGACCAACCGCTCCTACGCCATCGCCAAGATCGCCGGCATCGAGATGTGCCGCAGCCTCAACCGCCAGTACGGCACCGACTACCTCTCGCTCATGCCGACCAACCTCTACGGCCCCGGCGACAACTTCGACCTCGAGTCGAGCCATGTGCTGCCGGCGATGATCCGCAAGTTCCACGACGCCAAGGTGGCGCACGCGGCCGGCGCCGTCGGTCCCGAGACCGGCCTTGCTCTGTGGGGCACCGGCAAGCCGCGCCGCGAGTTCCTCTACGTGGAGGACGTCGGCAGGGCCATCTCGTTCTGCCTGCAGAACGTGCACGCGGCCGACGTCCCGGACGGCCTGCTCAACGTCGGCTGCGGCGAGGACCTCACCATCCGCGAGCTCGCCGACATCGTGCAGCGCGTCGTGGGCTACGAGGGCCCGGTGCTGTGGGACGACTCACGCCCCGACGGCACACCGCGCAAGCTCATGGACGTCACGCGCATCAGGTCCCTGGGCTGGGCGCCCGAAGTAGGTCTTGAGAGAGGGCATCCGCCGCACCTACGACTGGTATCTGGAGAATCACACATGACGAAGACCGCACTGATCACCGGCATCACCGGCCAGGACGGCGCCTACCTCGCCGAATTGCTGCTCGGCGAGGGCTACGTCGTCCACGGCGTCAAGCGCCGCAGCAGCCTCATCAACACCGAGCGGGTCGACCATCTCTACCAGGACCCGCACACCCCCGGCGCCCGGTTCTTCATGCACTACGGCGACCTCACCGACGCGACGAACCTCATCCGCATCGTGCAGGAGACCCAGCCCGACGAGATCTACAACCTGGCGGCGCAGAGCCACGTGCAGGTCAGCTTCGAGACGCCGGAGTACACCGCCAACTCCGACGCTCTCGGCACCCTCCGGCTCCTCGAGGCCATGCGCATCCTCGGCCTGGAGAGCTCGTGCCGCTTCTACCAGGCCTCCACCAGCGAGATGTTCGGCCTGGTGCAGGAGGTGCCCCAGCGCGAGACCACGCCCTTCTACCCGCGCAGCCCCTACGGGGCCGCCAAAGTGTACGGCTACTGGATCACCGTCAACTACCGCGAGGCCTACGGGATGCACGCCAGCAACGGCATCCTCTTCAACCACGAGAGCCCCATCCGCGGCGAGACGTTCGTCACGCGCAAGATCACGCGGGCCGTCGCGCGCATGGCCCTGGGCCTCCACGACGGGCTCTGGCTGGGCAATCTGGACTCCATGCGGGACTGGGGCCACGCGCGCGACTACGTACGGGCCATGTACCTCATGCTCCAACAGGACGTGCCGGACGACTACGTCATCGCCACCGGCGAGCAGCACAGCGTGCGCGACATGTGCGCCTGCGCCTTCCGCGAGATCGGTGTGACGCTGTCCTGGCGGGGGAGCGGGGAGGACGAGGTCGGCGTGGTGGACGCCGTGGACAAGGCCAGACTGCACAGCGTCCGCGGCGGCGGAGAGAGCGGCGCCTTGGAGAGCGGCGCCGGGCCGCTCCTGCGGACCTCGAGCCCGGCGCGGTGCTCGTGCGCGTCGACCCGCGGTACTACCGGCCCACCGAGGTGAGCACGCTGCTCGGGGACGCCACGAAGGCGCGCGAGCGCCTCGGCTGGCGTCCCACCATCAGCTTCGACGAGCTCATCGCGGAGATGGTGCGGGACGACCTCGCGGAGGCGCGGCGCGACGACCTGGTCGTCCGCGCCGGGTTCGACGTCGTCGAGCACCGGGAGTAGCCGGCCTCGACGCGTGCTCGGGCCGGGCTCCACGTCGCGTGTGGGCCCTGCCGGGGCACCCATCCTCCGGTCGCCACTCCCAACGCACGGGGCGCGAGCCGGCGAAGCGTGATCCCGCGGCGTCGCGGCGGCACGTACTGAGGCCGCCGCCGGGTCGCCGCCCTCCTCGTCTCCGATCGCGTTACCACGAGTCAGGCTCGAGCCGAGTCGGCCTCACGCCGCAAGGCTCTCCAGTGTGCCACTCCGCCCACTCTGACTGTGGTCGCACGTCCGGCCCCAGATGTGGCCACACTCCGGACCACAACAGGGGGCCAGTATCGCATCTGTGCCCTGCTGCTCGGTCTTGCTCGAGATGTGGCCACACGGACCCCAATTGTGTGGTCGCGAGAGGGAGTGGCCGGCACGAGACAGTCCTCAGGTGCGTCGGCGGCGAAGAGGCCGGCCGGACCTTCGGTCCGTCGACGGCGGAGGGGCCGGCCGGAGATGCGACCGGGCATCCGGGCTCAGCGCCCGGCGGGGCTCGGCTCCGCCTCGGGGACGGGTCCGGAGCCGGGCCCGGGCTCGTCGCCTCGACTCCGGGTCGGTCTGGGCCCCCGCCCGCCGGTCGCCACGCCGAACGCACGGGGCGCGAGCCGGCGGAGAGCGATCCCTGCCGCCACGGCGAGGGCGATGACGACGAGTGGGGGCGCCGCGTAGACCAGGAGCTCAGGCGCCCCGGCTCCGGCGCTCTCCGCGATGTGCTTGCACACGGCGAGCGCCGGCTCCTGCGTGACGTACACGAAGAAGGAGAGCGGCGCGACGTAGAGGGCCGCCGCGGCGAGCACGTGCAGGCTGCTGCGCCGCGTTCCTTCCGCGGGCCCGGGCGAGAGCGCCGCGCGCCGCCGCGGCACGTCCGGCACGGTCCACGCGACGCACATGCCGAGCACCACCACCGGGAGCAGGCCGGCGCGGGTCCAGCGGCCGAGCTCGTGGCCGTACAGCGGTGAAGAGGGCGGCGCCCGCGAGCCACGCCGCCGTGAGAGCGGCGGCGAGCCACGCGGGCGCCCCGCCGTGCGCCCACCGGCCGGGCATCCTCCAACCCAGCAGCGCGACCGCCGCGCCGGCGATGAACGAGGGGAACGCCGTCGCGCTCACCCACGGCCAGAGCGCATCCGGCTGCCAGCCGAGCACCCACCAGGCCGCCGCGAGCACGAGCACCCAGCCGCGCAGCGCCCTGACGGCGACGTACACGAGCGGCGAGAGCACCATGCAGGCCAGCAGCGCCTGTAGGAACCACAAGGGGTAGATCACCGGGTGCAGCAGCCAGCGGTCGAGCGCCTCGGCTACCGAGTCGATCTGCCAGTAGGGGCTCAAGCTCGCCAAGGGTGAGGCCGTGACGAGCAGGGCGAACACCATCCCCAGCCCGCTCCAGATGAGGAACGGCACCAGCAGCGTGCGCGCCCGCGTGCGGAGCTTGGCCAGATACCCCTCCAGGGTAGGCGCGAAGGTGCGGAAGAAGAGGTAGCCGGAGACGAGCCCGAGAAAGGGGAGCGCCCAGCGCATCAGGGCGAGAGAGACGAAGCCCTGGGCGAACTCGACCGCCGAGCCTGCGGCGGGCGGGGCGACGATCAGGGTGCCGGGCTCGAACGGGTACGCGTGGTAGACCACCACGGACGCCACGGCGAGGAACCGGAGGGTGGTCAGCTTTCGGCTGGTGAAGGGGTCCATGAGGCGCGCGAGCGCACGAGCCGGGCGGGCACGCCGGCCACGACGGAGTAGGGCTCCACGTCGGCGGTGACCACGGCGCCGGCCGCGACGACGCTCCCGCGGCCGACGGTGACGCCGCCGACCACGGTGCTGCCCGCCCCGAGCCACACGTCGTCCTCGACGGTGATGGGCTTGCGCGTCACGCCCTGGGCCTTGATCGGCTCGTCGAGGGAGCCGAGGTTGTGGTCCTCGGCGAGCAGGCTCACACGGGGGCCCATGAGCACGTCGGAGCCGATGGAGACGAAGCCGGAGCAGCCCACGTAGGCCCAGGCGCCGAGGTTGGAGCGGTCGCCCACGCGCAGGCCCTCGCCGGGCTCGCCGCCGAGCAGCCCCGTGGGGGCGACGACGGCGCCGCGGCCGACCGTGCAGCGGTCGCCGAAGGTCACGCCGCGGCGGCTGAGGCCGTTGACCAGGCAGCCCTCCTCGAGGTCGAGGTCGCGGCCGGCGCGGACGTGCCGCGCGTGCAGCACGCGCACGTGCCGGTCGCAGAGGACGAGGCCGCCGGAGGCGCCGAGGCGGGCGCGCAGCAGCGCGCCTCGGCACAGCCGGCGGCCGAGCAGCGCCCGAGCTCGAGCAGGTCCGGGGCGGTCCACTCGTCGAACGCGCCGGGGTCGCCGCCGCGCCGCGCCGCCAGGCGGCGGCGCAGGCCATCCAGGCACGGCGTCATGTCTTCTCCCCGGGTGCGGCGTGGCGGGCCGTCCGGCGCCGGGCGACGAGCTGCCGCGCGAGTCTCTCGTAGGCGTCGGTGACGGCGTCCCAGGAGTAGTGGCTGGCACGCCGCGCGGCCGCCGCGCGACACGCGTGCATGGCGTTCCCGGTCGGCGAGCAGCTCCTGCGAGCGTGCGCCGCAGACCCTCGGCGCCGTCGGCGCCGCGGTAGCACACGCCCGCGTCTCCCAGGGTCTCGAGGTTGGGCGCGTGGTCGTTGACGACGATGCAGGCGCCGACTCCCATGGCCTCGAGGAGCACCGGGTGCGTGCCCCCGACCTCCGTCGGGACCACGACGACGGCGGCGTTGCGCAGCAGCCGGCGGTACGCGGCTCCGAACTGGTAGCCGGAGAAGACGACCTTGCCCTCGCCGGTCTCCTGGAGACGCTCCTGGTAGGCGTCCGCGTACGGCGCGTCTCCCACCACCACCAGCCGCAGGTCGGTGCGCAGCCCGAGGTAAGCGTCGACCAGCACGTGCGCGTTGTTCTCCGGCACCAGGCGGCCGACGAAGAGGATGTAGCCGCCGGAGGCCAGTCCGAGGCGCTCCAGCGTGTCGTCCGGCGGGGACGCGTCGTCCGGCCCGCTGTCGTCCTGGTCGTCCAGCTCCGACCCGTAGGGGATGTAGATGGTCTCGCGTCCCCAGGTGCGGTAGAGCTCCTGGACGGTCCGGGAGTCGGTGATGGCGACGTCGGCGAGCAGGGGCGCGGCGCGCTCGGTGAGCCGCAGGTAGCGGCGCGCCCACGGTCCCCACTTGGCGCGCTGGGAGTCCAGCCCGTCGACGTTGATGGCCGCCGGCACCCCGAGGAGCCGGCTGAGGCCGGCGAACGGGCTGTTGCCGGCGATGAAGTAGATGGCGGCGTCGGGCCGGTGCGACGGCCAGGTGGAGCGTGCTGAGCAGGGTGTGCACGGGAGTGTCGAGGTGCTTGCCGGCCACGGTGGGGAGGTAGACGAGGCGCATGCCGCGGTACGCCGCGTCCGCGCGGCGCTCGACCATGTGGGGCGGCAGTACACGGTGACCTCGTGACCGCGCGCGGCGAGACGGGCAGCCGATCTGCTCCACGGCGGTCTCGAAGCCGCTGTAGGCGGCCGGGACGCCGCGCGTGCCGACGAGCGCGATCTTCACGGCCGGGCTCCGGCGGCCGCCGATGGCCTGGCGGCGCCTGCGGCGGCCGGCGCGGCGGCGGTGCGGTGGCGGCCGCCGCGGCGACGGACGCGGCCGCCGCCTCGTAGGCGGCGGCGGTCGGCTCTGCGCAGGCGCGCCAGCTCGCCCGGGAGGCGCGCCGCAGCCCGCGCGTCGCGCAGCCGGCCGCGGAGCTTCTCGTCGGCCAGCAGCGCGCCGAGCACGGCGGCGATGTCGCCGGGGTCCTCGGGGTCGAACAGCGCGGCCGCGCCCGCCGTGACCTCCGGCAGAGAGGCCGCGTGCGAGCAGGCGACCGGCGTGCCGCACGCCATGGCCTCGAGCGCCGTGAGGCCGAAGCCCTCGTGCAGCGACGGCAGCACGATACGCGTCGGCGGCGCCGTACAGCGCCGGCAGGTCGTCGGTGCGGATGGGCCCGGGGAACACCGATGCGGTCGCCGATGCCGAGGGCGACGGCGAGCTCGGGCGCCCCGTCCCGGCGCCCGCGGAAGCCGCCGGCGACGACGAGCTGGTGCGTCGTCGGCCGCCCCGCCGGCCACGAGCCGGGCCCAGGCCGCCACGAGCCGCGCGAGGTTCTTGCGCGGCTGGAGGTTGCCGAGCGCGAGCACGTACGGCGTGCGGATGCCGAGGGTGCGGAGCAGGCGGTCCGTGCCGTGCCGGCCGTTGTCGCGCGCGGCGCCGAGCCCGTCGTCCGCGCCGTGGAGCGGCCGGAACCGCCGGTCCACGCCCTCGGGCGTGACCAGCACGCGCTCCGCGGCTCACGCCGAGCAGCGCGCAGAGCTCGTCGCGCGCGTGCCCCGAGGGCACGAGCACGCGCGCCGCTCGCGGCACCGAGGCGCGCACGCCGGCGTTGAGCACCAGGAGGTCGCGGGCGGTGAACCACTCCGGGTGGCTGAGAAAGGAGACGTCGTGCACCGTGACGACCGTCGCCGCGCGGGTCGCGAACGGCGCGGCGTAGGTGGAGTGGATCACCTCCGCGCCGTGCTCGCGGGCCGATGCCGGCGAGGTCGAACGCCAGGCGGGCGACGTTGGAGCGGCGCGGCAGCACGACGCTGTCGTGCCGCGCCGACGTCCACTTCCGGCCCGGAGACGGCGACCAGCTCGCGCAGGCCGAGCTCCGTCGAGGCCGGAGAGCAGCCCGCGCAGGTACGTCTCGTTGCCGGTCTCGCCGTCGCCGAGCATGTGGCCGTCGATCAGGACGCGCGCGGTCACCGGGCCGGCTCGCCTCCTGCGGCGCCGGACCCCGGCTCGCCGGCGCCGCTCGCCCGGCGCGCGAGCGCCTCGGCCTCGGCGACGCCGCCGCCGGCGGCCACGGCGTCGAAGAGCGCGGCCGCGCGCGCCTCCGCCGGCTCGGGCCCGTGGGCGGCGGCGATGTACCGGCGCGCCGCGAGACCGAGGTGCAGGCGCAGCCCCGGGTCGTCGCGCAGCGCCGCGATGCGCATCGCCACGCGGATCGGGTCGAGCGGGTCGACGACGAACGCCTCGCCGTCCAGCTGCGGCAGGCCGGTGAACGCCTGCGGCGTGCCGATCACCGGCAGGCCCCAGGCCATCGCCTCGAGCGTCTTGTTCTTGGTGCCGCCGCCGTGGGGGAGGGGCGCGAGCACGATGTCGGCGCTGCGGTAGAGCGGGTCCAGGTCGGGCGCGTCCGAGATGACGCTGACGCCGGCGCCGCCGGCCTTGCTGCAGCCACTGCGGGGCGTGCAGCCCGGCGATGACCAGGGCGAAGGGCACGCGCTCCGTGCGCAGCTCGGGCGCGAGCCGCTTGACCAGCCACTTGGCGGCGTCCCGGTTGGGCGGGTGCACGAACGAGCCGATGAAGAGCAGGCGCACGGCCACGTCGTGGCGCGCCTGGGCGCTGCGCTCGTAGATGGCGTCCTCGGGAGGCAGGTCGATCGCCAGCGGCACGGTGAACGACTCCACGCCGAGGGTGGCGAGGCGCTCGCGGTCGCCGTCGTTGATGGCCACCGCGATCGCGCCGTCGAGCAGGCGGCGCTCGTACAGGCGGCTCGTCGCCGCCTGCAGGTTGGCGGCGGCGTAGCGGACGGGGCGCGCGGCGGCGGCGGACTCGCAGAGGCCGCTGGGCACGTCCGGCAGGTCGACGATGAGCGGCACGTCCGGCACGCGGTAGTGCGCCGCGTAGAGGGTCTCCACCAGCATCGCGTCGGGCTTCCAGGAGGCGACCATCTCGTCGACGAGCTCGGAGACGGCGTGCGAGCGCCCGGCGCTCACGAGAGGGACCGGCGTGACCAGCCGCCTGCCGGCGGCCAGGGTGCGCCGCCGCGCCGGTCTGGCTGCGCCCGCCGGCGCCACCCGCACCTCCGCGCACAGCTCGCGCAGCAGGCTGAGGTCGGCGTCCGCGGCGGCCGCGCCGACCACCGCCACCTCGTGCGCGCGCGCCGCGGCGCGCAGCAGCGTCAGGGGCCGGGTGTGCGCGCCCGTGAACGGCGGGTGCGGCAGGTCGGGCAGGACGAAGAGGATGCGCATCGCTCGGTGGCCTCCAGCCGGTGATACGAAGTCGTCGACCAAAGGATGGTATCACCCGGCCCGCGCTCGTTGCCGCCGGGCCGCGCCCGGCTGACATGATTGCCGCCACGGGCCGCCTGAGGGGCGGCCGCGCGAGGAGCGCCGATCGAGGGGCAGGCACAGAGTGAAGCACCGCGTCGTCATCGTCGGGCCGGGCAACATCGCGTCGCACCGGCACATCCCCGCGCTGCGGCGGTCCGGCCGGGCCGAGATCGTCGGCGTCGTGGACGTGGACAAGGCGTGCGCCCTGCGCGTGGCGCGGCAGTTCCGCATCCCCAACGCCGCGCCGACGCTGGACGCGCCCTGGGTCGACGACGCCGACGTGGTGATCGTCTCCACGCCGCCGATGCTCCACGCGGAGCTCAGCGTGGAGGCCTTGCGGCGCGGCAAGCACGTGCTGCAGGAGAAGCCGACGGCGCTGACGCTCGCCGAGGGCGAGCGCATCCGCGCCGCCGCCGAGGAGTCGGGCCGGGTCTTCGGCATCGTCCACAACTTCCAGTTCGCGCGCTCCACGCTGCGTCTGCAGCGGCTGCTGGCGGAGGGCCGGCTGGGTGAGGTCCTCAGCATCAACGCCTTCCAGTCCAGCAGCCCGCTCCGCCGCCTGCCCGAGTGGTCGGAGGAGCTGCCGCTCGGGCTGTTCTGCGACGAGTCGCCGCACTTCTTCTACCTCTTCCGCGCGTTCGGCGGCCACACGGAGATCACCGACGTCGTGGTCAAGCGCTCGCGCAGCAAGCCGGCCACGCCGCACCTCGTCACCGCGCACCTCGACACCGAGCTCGCGCCGGCCTTCCTCTACTGCAGCTTCGAGTCGAGCGTCTCGGAGTGGTACTTCATGCTCATCTGCGAGAAGGCGGTCGCCGTGATCGACATCTTCCGCGACCTGCTCATCGTCGCGCCGCACGACCGCACGCACCTCGCGCCCGACATGATGCGTACCTCGCTGGCCGGCACGTGGCAGCACTGGCTGGGGTCGCGCGCTCCGGGTCGCTGCACCTCGCCGGGCGTCTCTCCTACGGCATGGACGAGGTGATCCGCCGCTTCCTGGACGGCGTGGACGCGCGGCACGGAGCCTCGCGGCGTGGGGCTCACCGACGCGCTCGAGGTGCTGCGCCTGCAGCAGGAGGTCGTCGCCGCAGCGAGGACGGGAGGGCGCCGTGTGAGGCGCGCCGGGGAGGCGCGTGGCCGTCTTCGCCGCCCACTACCCGCCACACGTGGGCGGCGTGGAGCGGTACACCGAGAGCCTGTGGGGCCGGATGGCTGGTCGCGGCTGGGAGGTGCTGGTGGTGACCGCCGACACCGACGGCGCGCGCCCGCGGCACGCGGCGGCCGCGCCCGCGGGGGGGGGCCGGCTCCCTCCGGCGGGCCCGCGGGCATGCGCGTGGCCGTCCTGCCGGCCTGGAAGGTGGTCGACGGGCGCGTGCCGGCGCCGTGGCCGTCGCGTGGCGCGGCGGCGCTCTGGCGCGGCCTGTGCGCCGCTCCGCCGGACGTCGTGGTCTCCAACACGCGGTTCTTCCCGACGTCGTGGCTGGCCGCCGCGCTGGCGCTGCGCACGCGGCGGCCGCTGCTGCACATCGAGCACGGCTCGGCGCCCGTGCGGCTGGGGCGCCCGGCCGTGGACGCGCTGACGGGCGCCGTCGACCGGGTCGCGGGCGGCTGGGTGCTGCGCCGTGCCGCCCGCTGCGCCGGCGTCTCCGGCTGCCGTCGCGGACTACCTCCGCGCCGAGCGCGGCGTGCGCGACGCCGCGTCCTCTCCAACGGCGTCGAGACGCACGGCTGGGAGCGCGCCTCCACCGACTACCGGGCGCGCCTCGGGCTGGGCCCCGCGGACCTGCTCGTCGTCCACGCGGGGCGCCTGATCGCCGCCAAGGGCGTGCGCGACACGCTGGCGGCGTTCGGCCTGCTGCGCGGCGCCGCCGGCGAGCGCCTGCGCCTCGCCGTCGCCGGCGACGGGCCGCTCGCCGCCGAGGTGAGCCGGCAGGCGGCCGCCGACGAGCGCGTCACGGCGCTCGGGCCGCTCGAGCCGCGCGTCCATGCACGACCTCTTCGTGGCCGCGGACGTCGTGGTGCACCCGTCGGCCTACCCTGAGGGCCTGCCAAGCGTGCTGCTCGAGGCGGCGGCGGCCGGCGCCGCCATGATCGCCACGCCGGCCGGCGGCACCACCGACCTCGTCCGCCACGGCGAGACCGGGCTGCTCGTGCCGCCCGGCGACCCGCGCGCTCTGGCGGAGGCGCTCGAGCTGCTGGCGTCTGACGACGCCCTCCGCGAGCGCCTCGCCTCCGCCGCCCGCCGCCTGGTCTGCGAGCGCTTCGACTGGAGCGTCGTCGCCGACGCGCCTGGAGCGCGAGCTCGACGCGCTCGTGCCCGGCGGCGCCGCTCCGCTCTTGCCTCCACCGCGCCCTGCGGGTTTTGATTGACGGGCCGACGCTCGCTGAGATGGGGAAGGGGCCGTGAGCCAGCAACCCGAGGGGGCCGGAGCGGGGCTCGACCGACGCGCTCACGGCGACAACCGTCATCGTCCCCGCCTACAACGAGGCCGGGGCCATCGAGGAGGTCCTCGACGACCTCGCCACGCTCGCCTGTCGCGTGGTCGTCGTCGACGACGGGTCGCGGACGCGACCTCAGCGCTCTGCCTCGGCCGCCCCGTCGCGGTGCTCCGTCACCCGGTCAATCTGGGCGCAGGCGCGGCGCTGCAGACCGGGATCACCTACGCGCTGCGGCAGGAGGGCGTGCGCTTCGTGGTCACCTTCGACGCCGACGGGCAGCACCACGCGGCCGACGTGCCTGCGCCTCGTCGGCAAGCTCTGCTGGACGGGCGGCCACGACGTCGCGCTCGGCAGCCGCTTCCTCACGCCCGCCGGCAGCGGAGTCCATGCCGCGCGGGCGCAGGGCCCTGCTCAGGCTGGCCGTCGTGCTTCACACGATTCACCACCGGGCTGAGGACCACCGACACGCACAACGGCCTACGTGCCTTCACCGCGCCGGCCGCCGCGGCCTGCGGATCAAGCACTGCGGCATGGCTCACGCCTCGGAGATCCTGAGCTGGATCCACCGGGAGCGGCTGCGCTGGTGCGAGGTGCCGGTCACCATCACGTACTCGCCGTACAGCCTCGCGCAAGGGACAGCGCGGCACTGGCCGCCATGGACATCATCTGGGACCTCGTCGACGGGGCGCATGCGATGACTGTCTCGCTCGCGCAGATCGTCCTGCTCGTGCTCATCGCCGGGCTCGTGGTCTACTCCTTCAGCGGCAGGAACGTCTCGCGCGACCGGGCGTTGCTGCTCGTGCTCGCCGGGATCGGCGGTGTGCTCGTGCTGTGGCCCGGACTATCGACGAGCGTCGCGCGGACGATCGGCGTGGGGCGCGGGGCCGACCTCGTCTTCTACCTCTTCGTGGTCTTCTGCCTCTTCCGGTTCGTGAGCATCGCCGCCGACAAGCGCCGCCTGGACGAGCGGCTGACCGGCGTCGTCCGGGAGTTGGCACTGATGACCGCCCGTCCGGCCCCGCCCGAGGGCACGGGGCGCCGGGCGGTCTCGCCGCGGAGCGGCGCGACGGCGACCCGGCGCCTCCCGCCTGACGTGCCGACCCGGATCTCCATCGTCATGCCGAGCCTCGACCAGGCACGGTTCCTGGACTCCGCTCTGAGGTCGGTACTCGACCAGCGGGGGCAGTTCGAGCTCGAGTGCATCGTTGTCGACGGAGGCTCTACGGATGGGTCGCTTGCCGTCCTGGGCTCCTACGGCGACCGGGTCCGCTGGTCGAGCGGACCGGACGCCGGCCAGAGCGATGCGCTGAACAAGGGCTTCGCGCTGGCCACCGGCGAGATCCGCGGCTGGCTCAACTCGGACGACCTTCTTGCGCCCGGTGCTCGGCGCGGGTCGCCGAGGTGTTCGCGGCGGAGCCGGAGACCCTCTGGCTCTACGGCAAGGTGGCGATCGTCGACGAGGACGGCCGCTCGATCCGGCGGTTCGTCACGGCCTACAAGAACCGGCGCATGCGCAGGTACAGCTTCGCCGGCCTGCTCACGGAGAACTGGCTCTCGCAGATGGGGGTGTTCTGGCGGGCCGAGGCGCAAGAGCAGGCCGGCCGGTTCCGCGAGGACCTCCACCTGGCGATGGACTACGACTTCTGGCTGCGTCTGGCGCGGCAGTCGCCGGGCCGCTTCGTCGACGCGTATCTTGCCGCCTTCCGCTGGTACCCGACCAGCAAGACCGGCAGCCGCTCCGCGGCGATGCTGCTCGAGGAGCTGCAGGTAGCCGGGGAGCACGCGCGCGGCGACTACCCCTGCGAGCTTCTCCTGCACCGCGCGTGCGCCGTCCGCACCCGCGCCGTGTACGCCGTCCTGCGCCTGCCGTACCAGCTCGGCCGCGTCGGTAAAGGGCGGGGCGCTTGAGGCCGCTGCCCGCGGGGGTGTGGCGCGACCACCGCGAGAAGGTCCTGTACCTGGTCGTCGGCGCCTGGAACACGCTCTTCAGCTATGCCTGCTTCTCGCTGCTCTACTACCTGTTCCACGAGCAGGTGTTCTCGTCGGTCATCCTGGTGGTGTCCTACGTGCTGGCGTCGGTCAACGGGTTCCTGGGCTTTCGCTATGTTGTGTTCCGGTCGACGGGGCACCCGGTGGCGGAGTACTTGCGGTTCCAGGTCGTCTACGTGCCGCTGGTCGTGGTCAACGCCATCGCGCTGCCGTTGTTCCTCGCCTACACGGACTACAACGCCTACCTGGTGCAGGCGGGGTGGGCGGTGTTCGCCGTGATCGCGGGCTACATCGGCAACAAGTACTTCACGTTCCGGCGCCGGGGCGACGCGGCGCCGGGTGGGCGCCCCGTGCTAGCGCCGCAGACGATACAGAGCGGCGCCGTTGACCTCGGCCAGCTGCTCGGCGTAGCGGGACATCGCGTCGCCGAGCGGGGTGCCGGACGGCGTCAGCGAGAGCGGCGCGATCACATACTCCACGCCGCGCCTGCGCAGCGCGCCGAGCAGCTCGCCGGCGGTGGCCGCCTCCTGGTACTCGCGCTGGAACTCCGGGTTGTACCCCATGGCCAGAAGCGGCGTTCCTTGCAGGCCGGCGGCGTAGGCCGGGCCGAAGTAGGCGACTCGTGCGTCGCCGCCGGCGAGATCGTTCACCAGCGCGGTGAGCGCGCGCTGCGGCGCGTACCTGTCCTCGTAGGCGCGGCGGGCCTCAGAGGAGATCAGCGCCCGCCCCTCGAACCCCGGCAGGTTCCACTGGCCGCCGGGCGCGAAGACCAGGTTGAGCGCGACCACGAGGAGGCCACGGTGAGCGCCGACCGCGTGATCCATCTCCAGGGCGGCGTCTGCCCGCCGGCGAAGGCGGCCGCCAGAGCGATCGAGGCGAGGGCCATCATGGGGAAGACGTAGCGGACGTACTGCATGCTCGCGAGCAGGCCGGCGGCCGCGACGAGGCCGGCCCCGAACGCCGCCGGCGGAACCCAGAGCCGGCGGCAAACGGCGACGACGAGCGCCAGTGGCGCGAGAACGAGGTACTGGAAACCGAGCGTCCCGTCGTAGGCCTCGTTGAACGCGCTCGTGACGAATGTCGCCTTGTACGGGAGCTTCCACGTGAAGTGACCGTGCCAGCGCGGGTCGAGGGGACGTTCGAGGGGGCCAGGCTGGAGCGAAAGACCTCGTTGTACAGCGGGAAGACCGGATTGCCCGTCCGCCACCAGGCATAGGCGTAGGGCCATGCGCCGACCCCCACGACGAGCGCGGCCGCGACTCCGGTGTGCCGCAGGGCGAAGCGCCAGCCCCCGGCGCGCACCAGCCTCACGACGAGGATCGCCGCGAGGAGGGGGAGAACGTACAGGGCGGTCACCTTGGTCAGGAGGCTGCCGCCGCAGAGAACGGCGAACACCACGGTCGTCCAGACCGACCAGTCGTCGCGGGGCGTGCAGACCACGACGAAGGCGCCGAGCAGCAGCGCCGTCAGCGCCGGCTCGGCGTAGGTGTTGGCCGCCAGACCCAGGGCCAGCCCGGCCGAGGCGAAGAGCGAGCCTGCCAGCAGCGCCGCCGGCGGCGGCGCGAAGCGGCAGGCGGCCAAGACGATCAGCCCCACGGTGGCCAGCATGGCCGCGAACTGGACGAGGCGGGCGGCGGGCTCACCGGCGAGCGACCAGGCGATACCCTGCAGCCACTCGGACGCCATGGGGAAGAGACCCCACTCGAAGAGCACCGGATCGAACGCCCACTGGTGGTGCACTGCGAGCTGCGAAGCCACGACGAGGTGCATGCCGAGGCCGTCGCCGCCCGTCTCCGGGAGCAGGGCGCGTACCGACTGCAGGAGGATGACGGCTCCGAGCAGGGCGGCGGACGCGTAGGTCCAGCCGCCGCCCGGGGCACGTGGGCGCCGGTACCACGCAGCGGCCCGTCGGGCGAGGCCTGCGAGGCTGCGGGCGTCGGCGGCGACGACCGCGAGGCAGACGGCGGCGAAGAAGCCGGCGCGGTTGACCGGGAGGTGCGCCGTGAACGTGACCAGCAGTGCGAAGAGCGTCGCTCCCGTGAGGAGCGAGAGCAGCGACCTGAGCGCCAGGCCGGGGTCCGCGGCCAGCCTGCGGACCAGGAGGTCGCCGGCGGCGAGGCAGCCGGCGCCCAGCAGGAGGGCGCCGAGCAGCGCCCGCGGGCCGGACGCCACCGCGACGAAGGCGACCACGAGCGCCGTCGCCGAGAGCCGCGCGGCGAGAGCGGGCAGCGCGCGCAGCAGGAGGACGACCAGCACGTACGCGCCGGCACAGGCCGGCGCCTGCCAGGCTGCGCCGTCCGGCCACAGCGGCTGGTCGAGGAGGACGTCTCCGCTCGCTCCACAGGCCGTACACGAGGACACCACAGCCTGCCGCGAGCGCGAGCCAGGCCACCGCGGGGCCCGAGAGCCGCGTGCCGGCGCTCCTCACGGCTCGAGCACGTCCTGGAGCAGACGCTCGAGACGACTCCCATCGGTACCCATGGACCTCCGCTCCGGATCGACGGTCGCAGGCCCTCCGGCCCCAGCGGCAATCCTTATCCCGTGTGTCGCCGGCAGCGGCCGCCTTCCGGTGTACACGTCCCACCGGGTCTTCTACAGTTGCGCGGGAGAGGCGCCTCCGGGCGCCGGCAGGGCGTCGCGAGGTTGGGAGGGCACCACGTGGAGAAGACGGCGCTCATCACCGGCATCACCGGCCAGGACGGCGGCTACCTCACGGAGCTGCTGCTGGAAAGGGCTACCGCATCCACGGCATGGTGCGGCCCACGTCGACCGTCGCCGGTACGCGGCTCGGCGAGCTCATGGACCGGACCGTCGCTGGCCGAGCGCATCGACCTGCACAACGCCGAGCTCACCGACTCCACCAGCCTCGCGCTTCTGATGGACAAGACCGACCCCGACGAGGTGTACCACCTCGCCGGCCAGAGCCACATCCAGATCAGCTTCGACCTGCCCGAGTACACCGGAGAGACCACGGCGCTCGGCACGCTGCGCATCCTCGAGGTCATCCGCAGGCGCGGCAAGGAGGTGCGGTTCTACCAGGCGGCCACCTCCGAGCTCTTCGGAGAGCCCGAGGAGGCGCCGCAGACGGAGCTCACGCCGCTGCGGCCGGTTAACCCGTACGCGGCCGCGAAGCTCTACGCCTACTCGCTCGTCGGCGCCTACCGGCGCGCGTACGAGCTGCACGCCTCCAACGGCATCCTCTTCAACCACGAGAGTCCCTACCGGGGCTCCAACTACGTGACGCGCAAGATCGCCCGCGCCGCGGCGCGCATCGCCGCCGGCCTGGAGACCACGTCATGCTCGGCAACCTGGATGCCCGCCGCGACTGGGGATTCGCCGGCGACTACGTGCGCGCCATGCACCTCATCGTGCAGGCGGACGAGCCCGGCGACTATGTCATCGCCACCGGGCAGAGCCACTCGGTGCGTGAGTTCTGCGAGAGGCGTTCGCCCGCGTGGGGCTCGACTACAACGAGTACGTGCGCGTCGACGAACGCTTTCTGCGGCCCATCGACATCACCGAGACGCGAGGGGACGCGACGCGTGCTCGCGAGACCCTCGGCTGGCAGCCCACGGTCTCATTCGAGCAACTCGTGGACATGATGGTCGACTCCGAGGTGAAGCGCACCCGGGCCGTGTGCGACGCGCGCGTCGTCGCCGACGTGGACTGAGCCCACCTGCCCGGCGGCCTCACGCCGGGTCCCTCACCCAGACGGCGTAGAGGGCGTCGCCGCCCAGTCGTCGCCACTCGCCGGCGCGCTCCGAGAGGACGCCGGCGACGATGTCCTCCGCCGCGGTGCGCACGACGACGACGTCGACGTCCCCCGTCAGCACCTCTCTGAGAGCGGCGACGTCGGCGGCGCTCGCGGACGCTCCGGCCACGACCGCCTGAGCGTCCAGTCGCCGGACCCCCTCCTCGTGCCGGCCGGCGACGACGAAGGAGATGAGCGTGTTGGGCGGCCGCTGGACGACCACCCGCACGGACGGGTCGGCCAGCGTGAGCGCCACGGCGGCCTGCTCGTCTGCCAGCACGACCCTGCCTGAGATCTCCGGGAGCCACGGGTCGAGCGATGCCAGCACCTGCGGGTCGAGCTTCCAGGCGGCCGGTCCCTTCCAGGTGAAGCCGGCGTTGTCCGCGGACATGGTCGTCATGCCGAAGGTGAGGGCGAACACGGCGACGACCACCGCCGCGCCGGCGGCGCGGGCCGCCCGGGGGCGCGTCGCGCCGCTCGAGGCCAGCGCCCGCGGCAGTGCGGCGACGGCCAGGCCGGCGCCGAGCGGGACGGGGAGAAGGAAGGCGAAGCGCCAGTACACGTCCGGCACGGCGCCGAACAGCAGGCCTCCGCTCAGCGGGTTGGCCACGAAGAGCAGGAAGACGGGCACGAACGCCGCGACCAGGACCGCCTGCCGCCGCGGCAGCGCCAGGAAGGGGGCCATGGCGACCAGCACGAGTGCCCACACGGCTCGCGCCGCGCCGGCGGTCGGCAGGAGCAGCGCCTCGAGCCAGCCGCCCTGCCTCGCGGTCATGAACATGCGGTCGTCGTCGAACCTCGCGGCCGTAGCCAGGAGGTCCTGGGGCGAGAAGGTCCCGGGCACCGGCGCGACGAGCGTCACGGCCAGGACGACGACCGGCCACAGCATCGCCGTCAGGAGCAGCGCGGCCCTGCGCCAGAGGTCGCGGGCGGCCACCCGGCGCGTCACGAGCAGTCCGGCCCCGACGGCCACCACGCACGTCGCCAGCACGGCGGGTGCGAAGAAGCCGCCGATCGTGGTCAAGCCGGTCGCCGCGATCCCGGCTGTCACGATGCAGAGCCAGGGTCGTCTCCCGCCCCTCGTGAGGAAGGCGATGGTGTGACCCAGTACGTAGGGCAGCAGGAGCGTCAGGACGATGGCCTTGCCCTGCCACAGGCGGACGAACGCCATGTTGCCCATCGAGTGATGGTCCCCGCCGTCCAGAAGGAGGAACAGACAGGCGCCGGCCGCGCCCGCCAGGGCGAGCAGCGGCGCCAGACCGAGCCGGCGCAGCACGAGGTAGTAGACGGCGGGGACGAGACCGGCCGCGGCCGCGCAGGCGGCGTTGTGGTACGTCGCGAGCGGGTCGAGGCCCAGGGTCCGCGCCGCCAGCGCGACGAGGAACTCGTAGGAGGTCAGCAGGTAGCCGATGCTCGGCCCTGCGAGGTCGGCGACGTCGGAGGTCACGTCGGCGGTGAGGATCGGGTCGCCGAGGTGCGTGAGCTGAGCCGCCGCGCGCGTGAAGAACGTGATGTCGTCCGCGTCCGGGCGGTTCATGAGGGCGCTGAGGACGGCGAGAGCCGCGCCGAGCGCCAGGACGAGCGCGACCGCCACCGGCGCCCTGTTGCCCGAGGGGAGAGAGGCCTGGCGGTCTCGCCACAGGACGAGCAGGGCGACGGCGCCGACGGCCAGCACGATCCCGGCGCCGGCGCCGACGGCGGCCGGCAGCCGCAGCAGGAACCCGATCTGGTAGCCCGCCGTCCAGCCGGCGAAGGCGCAGACGGCTGCGTCGACGACGTCCTGGAGCCGGCGTTCCGCGCGGTCGTTCGGCACGCGTGCCGCCGACATCAGCCCGACGGTCGGCGCAACCGCCGGAGCGGCGCGGTGACGCGCCACGACGCCGACTGCTCCACGGCGGCGATCTGGGCGAGGGCGGCCTGATAGGCGTCGTGCTCGTGCCGCACGGCCTCCTCGAGGCCTTCCAGCTGGTCGTCGAGGCCGGCGATGCGGTGCTCCAGCTCGGCGATCCGGGTGGTCTGGGACGCGACCTCGTCCCGCAGATCGCCGAGCACGGTGCTCACGGTCTCCAGCGCCGGAGGTGGAGCGTCGAGGAGAGCGAGCAGGTGCGTCCGGGCCTTCAGGGGGTCCAGCCCCGTCACCGCGGCCTGGACCTCGCTCTCGAGCTCCACGAGGTGTCGCACGCGAGCCTCGGGGAGCGGACGTCCCGCGGCCGCCATGACCTGGGAGAGCAGCTCTCCGAGCGGACCCTCGTGCCGGCGGCCGAACTCGCTGCCGGCACGCGCCAGGAGGAAGAGGAGCCCGCGTACCGCCACGTGGTCGAGCGTGAGCTCGGCGCGGTACTCCCACTCCAGGTCGAACGGGGTGACGAGGTCCCGGCCGGAGCCGTCGTGCCGCGTCATGAGGTTCCACGGTACGGCGTCGAGGAGGCCGCCGGGCAGGATCGCCCGCCCGCCGGACGCGTCGCTCCGCGCATCGAGGAACTCGAGCCACGGCGAGAGCGCGGCGCCGAGCTCGGCCACGCCGGCGCCCGGGGTGCACAGAAGGCGCCGGAGGCGCCAGCCGAGAGGGGCGCCCGGGACGTAGGCGGCTCGGGCGACGACGTGGTGCTCGAGCGGCGCGTCCGCAGGCGGCAACGCGGCGGGCTCCGCGAGGGTCTTGACCACCACGAGGTCGCCGGCGTCGGGCAGGAGTGCCGTGGTCGTTCGATAGGCGCGCACGCGATCGGTGGTGCGGAACTCCGCGAGCCATGGGGGCGGAGAGCCCAGCGCACCGCCGCCGGCTCGCTCCGCCACCACGAGGAAGGAGTTCGCCAGCTCGCCGACCAGCCCGTTGCGGCCGGCGACGTCCCAGGCGTTCTCCTCCGCGAAGGAGCGCGGGAGCGGCCGTCCGTAGTCGCGCGCGAGCGTCTCCGCGGCCAGCCGCCCGCAGTCGAGTCGGGGATCCGCGAGCGCCGCCTCCGTGAGGATCACTCGCGGCAGCTTGTAGTCGGGGAAGGGGTAGTACCAGGTCTGGTGCGCGAGACCCGCGCCGGCGAGGCGCGCCGAGAGCTCGCGCCGGCCGAAGGTCACGACGCCCGAGGCTTCTCCGTACCGGTCCTCGACGCCGTGGAACGGCCGGCCGGTGTGATCCTCCCCGCGGCCGGCGAGGTACGCGAGGCCGAGCTGGTTCTCGATGGCTACCACGACGGCGCCGTGATCCGTGAGGCACTCCGACGCCCTGGCGAGCGCCGCACCGACCGGATCGCCCCCCGGGAAGTAGCTCGGGGCGTACTCGAGCACGCCGATGAGGAAGACGGCGTCGAAGGCCGCCGGCGGGCGGAACTCCCGGAGGTCGTCGCAGACGACGTCCACCGCCTCCAGGCCCCGGCAGCGCGCCGCCGTGATCCGGGCGCGCGCAGGCGATCCCTCGAGCGCCACGACGCGGGCGCCGGCCTCGGCGAGCGCGCGCGTGATCGCGCCGCACCCGGAGCCCACCTCGAGCACGGTGAGCCCGCTCAGGTCGAAGGGCGCGAGGATCGTCGAGCGACCGGCCGAGAGGTGATACTCCGACGGCCAGTCGCGGATCCGCCGGACCAGCTCATCCGACCCGGATGAGACGTCACCGGCGGTCTCCACCGCCTCGAGGATGTACGCCTCGGCCTCGGCGCCGTCCGAGTAGTCGTAGGCCGCCGCGTGACCCTCGCGCACGCGCACGCCGGTGTCCGGGTCGAGCTCGTAGACGCGCGACCAGTCCATCAGTCGAGCACCTCGATCGTGATGCCGAGGTCGACCATGCCCACGAGGACGGACGGGTTGTGCACGGTGAGGTTCGCCGTCGCGTAGCGGCGATCGATCGCCATGGCCCCGCGCTGGTCGTCGATCTCGGCGATGCCGAGAGCGAGCATGTAGTCGCCGGCGGTCAGGCGCGGGGTGAACGTGAAGCGCACGACCAGCGAGTCGCCGGCCTTCTGGGGCCGGACGGAGACGTCCGAGTAGTAGGTGTTGTCGCCGCCGAGGTCGATCCCGTCCACGGACTGGAGGGCGAGGCCGAACACCGGCGCCTCCACGTCCTCGGCGAAGTGCGCGCGCACGTAGACGTCCACGGGCCGGTCGTGGTCGCAGGAGACCGCGTCCGCTTCTCCGTCGGCGACGACCAGGTAGTCGACCAGGGACGCCCGCGAGTCGCCGTAGCGGAACTCGTGCTGGTTGTAGGAGAGCCGCTCGGGAAAGCGGTCGCGGGTCGAGTCGTCGGCCTGCAGGCTGCGGATGGCCTCCTCGGGGGTGGCGCGCACGTACGACGGCGAGGAGCGCTTCTCGCGTGCCGCGTCCACCGTGTCGGCGGCACGCAGGGCGGGGGAGGTCTTGCGCTCCGCGCTGTCTCCGTTGGTGCCGTACAGCAGGTCGAGGTACATGTTGACGCCCATCTTGGCGGGGCCGAGGTAGACCGCGCGGCCCTGCTCGAGCACCAGCGCGCTGTCGCAGTGCTTGAGCACCAGGTCGGTCGCGTGGGTCACGAAGATCACGGTCTTGCCCGCCTCGCGGATGGCGCGGAACTTGCGGTAGCACTTGTTCTGGAAGAGGACGTCGCCGACCGCCAGCGCCTCGTCGACCACCAGGATGTCGGGGTCGACGTTGATCGCCACCGCGAACGCGAGCCGCACGTACATCCCGCTCGAGTAGGTCTTGACGGGCTGATCGATGAACGCGCCGATGTCGGCGAAGGCGAGGATGTCGTCGAGCCGCTCCTCCGTCTCCTCCCGTGTCAGCCCGAGGATCCCGGTGTTCATGAACACGTTCTCGCGCCCGGTGAACTCCGGGTTGAAGCCCATCCCGAGCTCCAGCAGCGCGCTGACCCTGCCCTGGGTCATGAATGCGCCGGCCGTCGGCTCGAGGATCCCGCAGAGGATCTGGAGCAGCGTGCTCTTGCCGCTGCCGTTACGCCCGAGGATGCCGAGCGAGGCGCCCTTCTGCAGCTCCAGGTCGATGTCCTGGAGCGCCCAGAACTCGTGGTAGTAGGCCTTGGGGCTGACGATCCCCCAGCGCGCCAGCATCGCCCTCACCGGGTGCTTCAGGCGGTCCTTGGGGTCGTCCCAGAGCCGGAAGCGCTTGCCGAGCGCCTCGGCCTTGACCACGGGTCCGGCGGCTTCGGGGCTCTCAGACGACATCCGCGAAGGCCCTCTTCGTCCGCATGAACCAGGCGTAGCCGAGCTGCATCACGATCAGGGAGCCCACCGCGGCGATCGTCCACGAACGCCAGTGGATGGGCTCGCTCCAGAGGGCGGTGCGGCGCACGTTGTCGAGGATCGTGACCAGCGGGTTGAGCAGCATGATCCTCTGGTAGGCGGCCGGCAGCACGCTGACGGCGTAGAAGATGCCGGACATGAACAGCAGCACCGTCACGAGGATCCCGACGGGGTGGGCGATGTCGCGGATGAACACGCCGAGCGAGGCGATGAACCACCCGAGTCCCACGGAGAGCATGCAGAGGGGCAGCAGCGCGAGCGGGAACAGCCACAGGGTGGTGGAGACGGTGTGGTGGGCGACCGCCCACGCCGGGAGCAGGATCACCAGCCAGATGGCGGCGTTGACCAGCGCGGTGCCCAGGGCGGCCACGGGGAGGATCTCGAGGGGGAACACGACCTTCTTGACGTAGGCGGGGTTCCCGACGATGAGCGTGGGCGCGCGCGTCAGGACCTCGGCGAAGATGTTGAAGGCCAGCAGGCCGCAGAACAGCGTGAGCGCGAAGTCCACGCGAGACTCCTCCTCCATGGCGCCCCACCCGCGCTGCTGGAACACCACGCTGAACACGAAGGCGTAGACGAACAGCATCATCACGGGCACGGCGAAGGACCAGAGGATCCCGAGGTAGGAGCCCTTGTAGCGGGCGACGACGTCGCGCCACGCGAACTGGTTGATGAGGTGGCGGTTCGCGTGCATCCTGCGGACGAGGTCCGCAGGGGAGAGGTAGCGCCAGCCTGACTGCGTGGAGCTCGACCAGACGGGGTCCGCCGGGGAGCCGTTCGCGGCCATCCGTCCTCCCCTGCTCGCGGCCGCCGCGCCGCTCCCTCACCAGACGCGGGCCGGGAGCGGCCTGTACATCGCCCATGATACGTTACGCCTCTATGAGCCCGCAGCCGACCACCAGCACCGGGGCCGCCAGGCTGGGGCGCCGGGTCGCTCGTGTGAACGACTTCGGCGTGGACCTGTACGGCCCCGTGGACCTCGTGACCGGCCTCGGCACCTCCGCGCGCGGGTTCGCGCGCGCGCTCACCGAGGCCGGCGTCCCCGTGCACGTCGCGCCCACGGGCGATCTGTGCTCCGGGCTCACCGTGGTCGACCCCGAGACGCCGTCGGACCCTCGCCGGTTCCCGCTCACCATCGAGCACGTCAACGCCGACACCACGGAGCGCTTCCTGTGGCACTTCGGCGACGAGCTCAGGGGAGCCACCGCGCGCGTGGCGATGTGGTACTGGGAGCTCGCCGCCTTCCGGCCTGAGTGGATCGGCAACGCGGACCAGTACGACGAGGTGTGGGTCGCCTCCCGCTTCGGGCAGCGCTCCGTGGCGGCCATGACCAACGTCCCCGTGGCGGTGTGCCCGCCGCCGGTCCCGCAGCCTCCGGCGGCGGGCGACGTGGACGTCCGCGCCCGCCTCGGCGTGCCCGAGGACGCGTTCCTCTTCCTCTACGTCTTCGACTACTCGAGCTTCGTGGACCGCAAGAACCCGTCGTGCCTGGTCGACGCCTTCGTCGCCGGGTTCGCCGGTCAGCCCGAGGTGCGGCTGGTGCTCAAGGTGTCCCACCCCGACCGCTCCGCTCCGGGCTTCCAGGCTCTCCTGGACGCGGCCGCCCGGCACCCCAACCTCCACCTGGTCGACGAGATGCTCGAGCTGGCCGAGCTGCACGCGCTCTTCGCGGCGGCGGACTGCTACGTCTCGCCGCACCGCAGCGAGGGCTTCGGCCTCACGCTCGCCGAGGCCATGCTGCGCGGCACGCCCGTCATCGCCACGGACTACGGGTCCACCACCGACTTCATCTCACCCGAGACCGGCTACCCCATCGAGTACCAGCTCGTCGAGCTCCAGGAGGACCAGGGGCCGTACCCCCGCGGCTACCTGTGGGCCGACCCGTCCAGGGAGCACCTGCGGCAGCTCATGCGCGCCGTGGTCGACGACCCGGGCGGCGCGCGCCGCACGGCCGAGGCCGGCCGCCGGCTCATCAGCGAGGAGTACTCGCCGGCTGCGGCCGGCGCCCGCATGCGCGGCCGGCTGCTGCACCTGTACGAGGCGGGCCGTGCGTAAGGTGTTCGCGGCCGTCGTGCGCAAGATCGGGACCTTCCGCGCCATCTGGCGCCTGGACGGCCCGGCCATGGCGTTGCGCGTCGGCGCGACCAGCGCGCGCAACTCCGTGGTCTACAGGGTGCGTCTCCTGCTGGTTCTGCTGCACCTGCGCGAGCCGTCACACGTGATCGACTGGCGCGAGATCGACCAGTCGGCCCTTCGCATCAGCGTCGTCGTGCCCGTCAAGGACACCCCGCCGGAGGTGCTCGGGAGGTGCATCACGTCCGTGTTCGAGCAGACGCACCAGGCGTGGGAGCTCTGCGTGTGCGACGACCACTCCACGGACCCCCGGACGCTCGAGCTCCTCACGTCCTACCGCGGGTCGGACCCGCGCGTCCGCATCGTCACCGCCGACCGGCCGCTGGGCATCTCGGGGGCCACCAACCTCGCGGCCGAGCAGGCCACCGGGGAGTTCGTGGCCCTGCTCGACCACGACGACGAGCTGTGCACGACCGGCCCTTGCCGAATCGCCGTCGCCGTCCGCACCCACGACGACCTCGACCTCTGTACAGCGACGAGGACAAGATGGACGAGGCCGGCGGGTTCGAGGCCTACTTCAAGCCGGACTGGTCGCCGGACCACCTGCACTCCGTCATGTACCTGCTGCACTGCCTGACGATCCGCAAGGCGCTCTTCTGGAGGCTCGGGAGGCTTGCGCAGCCGGTTCGACGGGCGCAGGACTACGACCTCGCCCTGCGGGTCTCAAGCGTGGCTCGCCCCATCCATCACCTGCCCCGGGTGCTGTACCACTGGCGCATGCTGGCGGGCTCGGCCGCCGCGGAGGCGGGGGCCAAGCCGGCGGCGCTCGTGGCGGGGCGCGAGGCGCTCGCCGAGCACGCGGGCGCGCTGGACCCGCCGGCCTGGGTCGACGACGGCCTCTACGAGGGTACGTTCCGCCTGCGGCGCGCCCTGGACCCGCCGCCGGAGGTGACGCTGGTCGTGCTCACGGCCGACCCGGTCGCCACTGTGGATGGCCGCGGCGGCGTCCGGCTGCTCCGCGACTTCGTCGAAAGCGTGAGGGAGCGCACCACCTACCCGAGCGTCCGCCTGCTGGTGGTGCACGACGGGGAGCTGAGCGAGGAGTCGGCGGCCGCGATCGCGGCGGCCGGCGGCCGCGACGTGGCCTACGACGACCCGCTCCGGCCGGAGCGCGGCTTCAGCTTCGCGCGCAAGGCCAACCACAGCGTGAGCCTCGTCGAGACCGAGTACCTCATCCTGCTCAACGACGACCTCGAGGTCGTCAGCCCCGGCTGGGTCGAGGCGCTGTCGAGCCGCTCGCCGACCCGGAGGTCGCGGTCGTCCGGCGCCCGGCTCCTCTACCCGGACGGCCGCATCCAGCACGCCGGTGTGGTCATCGGCGTGCACGGCGGGGCGGCACACGTGTTCCACGGCATGTCGCGCGAGACCAAGGGCCCCGGCCTGTACCCGCAGATCATCCGCAACTACGCGGCGGTCACGGCCGCGGTGTTCGCCACGCGGCGCAGCACGTTCGACGAGCTGGGCGGTTTCGACGAGGTCTTCGCCCACGACTACCAGGATGTGGACTTCTGCCTGCGGGCCGTGCGAGCGGGCGCAGGATCGTCTACACGCCGTTCGCGGAACTGGTGCACTACGAGGGCGTCACGCTCCGGCGGACGGAGCAGGACCCGGCCGAGGTCGCCCTCTTCCGCGAGCGCTGGGCCGGCTTCATGGAGCGCGACCCCTACTACAACCCGAACCTGCCGCGGGACCGCACCGACTACGAGCCCTGACGGGCGCGACGCGGCCGCCGAGCCCGCGCGCGTCAGCGCCCGTGCCGCAGCCGCCAGCGCAGCCGCGCGGCGCGGTCGCGCAGCCGGGCGCGGACCCTGTCGAGCTCGCCGAGGAGGTCCGCGCCGCGCACGGGCTCGTCGAGCCGGGCGGCCTGCAGGGCCGGCCACCAGTACTCGGCGGCCACGCGCGCGAGGTCCCTGCGCTCGCGCACCTCGCGCGCCTCGTCCGCGGCGGCGCGCCAGCCGCCGGCCATGAGCTTGTCGATCGCGGCGGCCCAGCTCACGGCGTCGTTGGCCGCCAGCCGTCCGCAGGAGAGGTCCGAGTCGGCGTACGGGCCGCCGCGCTGTACACAGCGGGGTGGCCGAAGCCGCCGTACTCCGCCATCTTCACGTCCGACTTGCCGCTGACGAACTCCACGGTGTCCGGGTCGCCCTCGGTCTCGAGCGGGGCGATCCCGAGCAGCGCGGGAGGACCCGCGAGCGCGGAGTGGTACTCGCCCCAGGTCCTGGGACGGAGGGTGGCCATGGACGCCCCGGCGCCGTTCGGCGAGCGCGTGGAGGTCCGCCGGCTCGTCCCCGAGCACCCAGATCGGGAGCCCGTGGCGGGCCGGCGCCGTCGGCGACCGCCGTCAGGACCTCCCGTCGGGACGCGGCGAGGGCGAGACGGTGCCCCTGGGTGAGCAGCATCGCCGCGGGCCGGCTCGGCGTCCGGAGCGGCGCCGGACGGCGTGGGGACGGCGTTGGGGCAGGTGAAGGAGCGGTCGCCGAGCCTCGCGCCGGACCGGTCCTGGAGCAGGGCGGCAAGCCGCGGCGTGGGGGTCGTGACGATGCGGCACCCCTCGAGCGCGGCCGTGAGCGCCGCCGGGTCCGGCAGGTCAGCCGGCTTGAGGTAGGCCGGACGGCAGAGCAGGTGGTCGTCGAGGTCGAGCAGGTAGCGGCCGTGGAGGCGGCCGGCCAGCGCGCGCGCCAGCCACGGGTCGCGCCGCGCTGCATCCACACGACGTCGAACAGGCCGTCACGGGGCGCCCCGCGGAGCGTGGCGTCCGTCACCACGTACGACTCGATGAGGTCCGCCTCGCGCAGCGCGCGCAGGGGCGCGTGCACCCGCGCCGCCGCCACGAGGCTCGTCCGCACGTCGGCGAGCGCGAGCACCCGCGGCGGGGCCTCGCGACCGCTCACCGCCCGCCCCTCGCCGCTCCGGCGCCGGCCGCCGGCGCGCAGCCCGCGCCGGAGGCGACCAGCGGGTCGACGCCCCTGCGCACGGCCGCGTGGAAGAGCCGGCCGTGCGCCGATGGCCTCGCGAGCCTCGGCGTCCGCCGCCGCGGCGGCGATCGCGCGGCGAAGGCGGCGACGATGCCGCGGTGGTACGCCGCCGCGCGGCCTCTCCCGCCCCACTTCTCGAACAGGCGCCAGGTGGAGAACAGGCGCTGCGCCTCGGTGAGCGGCCCGTCGGAGCAGCTGGCCCCGCCGGCGTGCGCCGCCTCGGCGCGGCCGTCCAGCACCACCCGGCGACCGGCCGCGCGCGCCTGCCGGAGAGGTCCTCGTCCTCGGCGAAGAGGAAGTAGCGCTCGTCGAGACCGCCGCACGCCGTGAGGAACCGGCGGTCCACCAGCACGGCCGCTCCGAAGAGGTAGCCGACGTCCACCGTCCTGCGGAGGAGGCGGTGTCGCGCGGCAGGCTGTACCCCGGCTGCAGGCGACGAGACCGGCCGACCCCCGGCACGCACTGACCCACCCGTGTGCGGCAGCGTGGCTGTCCGCGCCGCTCCAGCCGTGAGCGTGCCGTCCTCGGCGCGGAGCAACGGCCCGGCGACGGCCACCGAGGGGTCCGCCTCGAACGCCGCGCGCAGCGCACGGAGCGCCTCCTTCCCGAGGAGTGCGTCGGGGTTGAGGAGGAGGACGTGCCCGGCCGGGCCGGCTTCGCCGCCGGCCCCCGCAAGCCCGGTGTTGACCGCCCGCGCGAAGCCGAGGTTGCAGCTGTTCGCGATCACGCGGTCGGCGCCTGCCCGCCGCGCCGCCTCGGCGGAGCCGTCGGAGGACGCGTTGTCCACCACGACCACCCGTGAGACCTCGTCAGACTGCGCAAGCGAGGCCAGGCAGCTAGGAATCAGCCTGGCCGAGCCGTAGGTGACGATGATGACGTCGATGCTGCTCATGACCGCGATTATCCCAGACGGAGCCGGGCGGCGTGACGGCACTGCTATCATTCCGGGACACGAGGGGGGAGTGAGGTGTGGGTGACGACCGGGGCACAGTGACGTCGCGCGGCCCCGTGAGCCGGACCTCCGCCGTGCCCGTCGCCGCGGTGCTCGCAGTCCTCCTCACCATCGCCGTCCTCGTCACGGCCGCACCGGCGACGGCCTCCGGCCTCAGACTGCGCCTCACCGCCCCGGCTGCCGAGCAGGAGCCGCTCGCGCGCGTGCTCGTGCGCGCCCGGGTCACCGACGGCAATGGGCGCCCGGTCGCCGGGGTCCGCTGCACCTTCGTCTGGAGCCAGGGCGACGTCGTCCTGCACCGTACGTCATGTCGCAGACGACGTCCTCCGGCCGTGCCCGAGACACCCGCGCCGTGGTCCGCGCGGTCCCCGGCAGGCGCGTGCGGGTCAGCGTCCGCTGCCGCAGGGGCGGCAGGGACGCTCGCGGCTCCGTGTCGTTCGTCCCGCTCCCGCCGCTGCCGGCCGCGCCCAGGATCGTCTTCGTCGGAGACTCCCTCACCGTCGGCCTCTACGCGAGCACCGAGGCGACCTCGTTCCGCGGCTCCTCGCCGCCGCCGTGCCGTGCACCACCGCCGTGACGGCCTCCACCGGCGGCCGCAGCGGCGACGTGGACCTGGGCAGCGTCGCCGCCGCCGCGGGCGACATCTACGTCGTCGAACTGGGGACCAACGACGCGACCGGCTACCCCGACGGCGAGCCGGTCGCCCCGGCCGGTTCGCCGCCAACCTGCGCGCCGTCGCCCGCGCCGCGCGCGTCGGCCAGTCCCCACTGCCGGCTGGTGTTCCTCACGGTGTGGCAGCCTCGGCGGGTGCGCGCCGCCTACGATGGCCGCATCGCCGCGGTCAGCGCCGAGACGGGCCGCCACCTCGTGGACCTCGGCCCGTTCAAGGACGACCCCAGCTACTCGGCGCCGGCCGGCGTCACTACCGTCTGGGGTCCCTCGGACGGCTGGCACCCCAACGACGCCGGCCACGCCGCCATCGCATCCCGGCTCGCGCGTCGTCGTCCGCCTGCTTCGCCTCAGCGGGCACGGTGGGGAGGGCGTCGAAGTCGCCCCGCGATGCTATAGTTGGATAGGCGCCGCTAATTGCACCCATCGGAGGGATCCGTGTCCGCCACGTCGCACGTCAAGGGCCCGCGCGCTTCCACGCCCTCGCGCCTCGCCCCGTCCGTCATCATCCTCATCGTCCTCGCCGTGCTCGCGGTCGCCGTGCTCGCGGCGTCCGCCCGTCCCGCCGTCGCCGGTCCGTCCAAGGGCGGTATCGTCGACCAGCGCCTCGAGACGGCCTCCGCCGACGGCCTCTCGTGGTTCGGCCTCACGCTCGCCGACGTCCCGGCGCTCGCCGCCGAGATGGGCGCCGACGACCGGCTCGGCGCCGACTGGACCAGGGTCCTCGTCCACTGGGCGCGCCTGCAGCCGTACAAGCCCGGCACGGCGTACGGGCGACGTCGACCCCAAGGACGGCTACGACGACGCCTACGTCGCCGAGCTCGACGCCGTGGTCGGCGCGCTGCGCGCCCAGGGCGTCACGGTCATCCTCACCGGCATCGACTGTGCCGCGCTGGGCGAGCGACTCCCGCTACTGGGCGAACAAGCAGTACGACCCGGACGTCGTGATGAAGATCGACACGCACGCTCGTGCGCACGGAGTACACGCAGCTTCGGCACGCTACGTGGCCGCGCCACTTCGGGCGCTGGGCGTGCGGTCACTTCGAGGTCTGGAACGAGCCCAACCTCGGCAGCGGCATCTACCCGCAGTCGTCGGCAAGGACGGCCGTACGGGCCGGCCGTGTACGTCAAGATGCTCAAGGCGTTCTCGACGGGAGTGCACGGCGCGGCCCGTCCGGCGGTCGTCATCGCCGGCGCCACGTCCCGCTCGGCAGCAACGACGACCCCTCCAGCACCTCGCCGCAGTGGTTCGCCCGCTATCTCAAGGCGCAAGGCGGGCCCGGTACTTCGACGCCTACTCGCACCACCCGTACACGCCAAGCGGCTCCGACGCCCGCCCGAGCGCGCCGCCGCAACAACCCAGCAGGGCGGTCACCCTGGGCAACATCAGCGTGCTGCTCAAGCTCTTCCCGCAGAAGCCGTTCTACCTCACCGAGTTCTGCTACAGCACCGCCTTGCCCCCCCGCGAGGACCTGTTCTGCGTGGCCGTCTCCGAGGCCGACCAGGCCCGGTACCTGCGGCAGGCCTGAGACTACGTCGCGCGCTACCCCCAGATCAAGGCGATGTTCTGGTTCCTGGTGCGTGACTGGCAGAAGGACCCGGTCGCCACCCCCGGCGTCGGTGTCTACACCGGTCTGCTGGATCCTCGACGGGCAGCGCAAGCCTGCCTGGTACGCGTTCGTGGGCGACAACGAGCTGACCGCGGCCGGGCCGGCGTCGGCGGCCGCGGGAGCGACCTTCGAGGTCGCCGGCCGGCTCACCGCCAAGGGGGCCGCCACCACGGGCGTCGGCGTCCTCCTGCAGCGCGCGCCGCTGGTCGGCGGCGTGGAGCCGGGTCACCACGCCGGCCGCCGGCACCGACGCGAACGGCGACTACGTGTTCAGCGTCTCGCAGTCCCAGGCCGGCGGTACCGCGTCGTCTGGGACGGAGTCGTCGAGAGCGACCCCCTGACCGTGAATGTGCTCTGAGCGAAGCGAGGACTGAGTGATGCCGACCGGAGACCATGGATCTAGCGCGGGCGACGCGTCCTCGAAGCGCGCTCAGGACAGCCATCGCCGCCGTCGCCGGTGTGGTCGCCGCCGTCGCCGGGCTCGGCCTTCATCCTGTTCGCGCCGCTGCCCGGCGCCGCCGGGCAGGCCCAGGCGGCCACGTCGGCCGCGGCATCATCGACTACCGGCTCGAGCAATCCGTGGTGGACGTCGGCGCGGTCCCAGCGCTGGTCGCGGAGATGGGCCCGGACAGGCTCCGCGCCGGCTGGACGCGGGTCATGGTCCACTGGGCCGCCCTGCAGCCCCAGGCCCCGGGCACGCCGTACGCAGGCCGACACGGACGGAGACGGCTACAGCGACGCCTACGTCGCGCAGCTCACCGCCGATCGTCGACGCACTGCACGCCGCCGGCATCTCCATCATCCTCACGCCCCTCGATACGCCGAGGTGGGCGAGCGACGAGGAGTGGTGGCTGCGCCCGCCCAGCGGCTACGAGAAGGGCAAGTACTACCCGTTCTACGCCCCGGACATGGCGAACCTGACCGTCAAGCAGCAGTTCGGCGCCCTCGGGAAGTTCCTCGCCGGGCGGTTCGCAGGGCAAGGCGCGCTACTTCGAGTGCTGGAACGAGCCCAACCAGGGCTTCTACCTGTACCCGCAGTCGCCGGCCAGCGCCACGAACGGAGGCGGCGGCGACGTACCTCAAGATGCTCAAGGCGTGGTACGCGGGCGTCAAGAGGGGCTCCTCCACCGCGGTCGTCATCGGCGGAGCCACGGCGCCGCGCGGCAGAGGCGACATCGTGAGCACGCCGCCGCAGGCGTTCGCCCGGTACCTCAAGGCGAACGGCGCGGCGGCGTACATGGACGCCTACTCGCACCACCCGTACACGCCGGGCGGCTCCACGCAGGTCAAGCCCGGCGCAGCTGCCCAACAACCCCGCCCGCTGCGTCACGCTCGGCAACCTCGGTCAGCTCACCAGCCTGTTCCCGAGCAAGCCCTTCTACCTCACGGAGTTCGGCTACAACACGCAGTACTGCCGCTGGTTCGGCGTCACCGTGAGCAAGGCCGACCAGGCGCGATACCTGCGCGAGGCGTACTCCTACGCGCGCCGGTACCGGCAGGTCAAGGCGCTCCTGTGGTTCCTGGTCGACGACTGGAACCCCACGGGGAGCCCGACGGACAAGGCCGGCGACGGCGTCTACATGGGCGTGCGCACCTACAAGGGCGTGCGCAAGCCGTCCTGGTACGCGTTCGCCGGCGGCAACCGGCTCACGCTCGTCGCTCCGGCGGCAGCCAAGGCCGGGCGCCTCGTTCACGCTCTCCGGCGCGCTCACCTACCGGTCGCCGGAGGCGCCGGTGAGCCAGACGCTCACGCTGCAGTGGCGCGCAGCCGTCCGGTACGGCGTGGCGCTCACTGTCGCGGCGGTCCGACACCGCCGCGGACGGCACCTACTCGCGCGAGGTCAAGCAGAGCAGGACGAGGGTGTACCGCGTGGTGTGGGGCGGCGTCTGCGAGAGCGCCGCGCGCACCGTCAAGACGCCGTAGCCGCCGCGACGCGTTTGGTAGCATAGGGCCTCGTCCGCAAGCCCCTACATCGCGAGGCCCCATGCGCGTCAGTCAGCTGCTTCTGCCCACCGTCAAAGAAGATCCGGCCGGCGCGGAGGCCGTGAGCCACAAGCTCATGGTCCGCGCCGGCCTCGTGCGCCAGCTCGCCGCCGGCATCTACGTGTTCCTGCCGGCCGGCTGGCGCGTCATGCAGAAGATCGAGCAGATCATCCGCGAGGAGATGGACGCCATCGGCTGCCAGGAGATGCTCATGCCGGTGCTGCAGCCGGCGGAGCTCTGGCAGGAGAGCGGCCGCTGGGACGCCATCGGCGAGGAGATGTTCCGCCTCAAGGACCGCAAGCGCACCGACATGGCCCTCGCGATGACGCACGAAGAGGTCGTCACCTGGCTGGCGGCGCGGGAGGTCCACAGCTACAAGCAACTGCCGCAGCTCTGGTACCACTTCCAGACCAAGGAGCGCGACGAGGCGCGGCCCAAGAGCGGCATCCTGCGCACGCGCGAGTTCATCATGAAGGACTCGTACAGCCTCGACGTGAGCGAGGAGGCCCTGCAGGAGAGCTACCGCCTGCACATCGGCGCCTACGACCGCATCTACCGGCGCTGCGGCCTCGGCTTCATGATGGTCGAGGGCGACTCGGGCATGATGGGCGGCGAGATCAGCCACGAGTACATGGCCTTCGCCGACGCCGGCGAGGACGAGATCGTCTTCTGCCGCGAGTGCGGCTACGCCTCCAACGTCGAGACGCCGTCGCCGGCGCCGACCCCGAGCCGCCGGCGAGCGAGCTCACGCCGGCGGGCGCGGCCGACGCGCCGTTCGCGCAGGCCACCGGCGCGCCGGTCGACCTGCTCGCCGAGGCGGAGCTCGACACGCCCGGCTGCAGGACCATCGAGCAGGTCGCCGCGTACCTCGGCCTGCCGGCGCGCGCGTTCATCAAGGCGCTCGTGGTCGTGCCCGAGGGCGGGGGAGAGGCCGGCGCCGCTCGCGGCCGGCGACGCCGCCTCCGGCCCCGTCATGGTCCTCGTGCGCGGCGACCACGAGCTCAACGAGCTCAAGCTCGAGAGCGCGCTCGGCGGCCGTTCCGCATGGCGACGCCCGAGGAGGTCCTCGAGGCCCAGGGCGTCGAGCCCGGCTTCGTCGGCCCCGTGCCCACGCCGCTGCCCGTGTATGCCGACGAAGTGCTGCGCCTGGGCCACTACGTCGCCGGCGCCAACAAGGCCGGCTTCCACCGCAGCGGCGTGACGCTCGAGCAGGTGCCTCAGGCCACCTTCACCGACCTGCGCGACGCGCGCCCCGGCGACCCGTGCGCGCAGTGCGCGGGCGACCTCGAGGGCGCGCGCGTCATCGAGGTCGGCAACATCTTCCAGCTCGGCCTCAAGTACTCGGCGCCCATGGGCGCCACGTTCCTCGACGAGGACGGCAAGGAGCGGCCCATCGTCATGGGCAGTTACGGCATCGGGCTCGCGCGCATCGCCGCGGCCGCGGTGGAGCAGCACCACGACGGCAACGGCATCTGCTGGCCGGCGAGCATCGCGCCGTACCACGTGCACCTGGTGCTCGTGCGCGCCTCGGACGAGCTCCAGCGGGAGCTCGCCGACGACCTGTACTCCAAGCTCGGCGCCGAGGGGTTCGAGGTCGTGTACGACGACCGCGACATGAGCCCCGGCATCAAGTTCAAGGACGCCGACCTGCTCGGCTGCCCCGCGCAGGTCGTGGTGGGCAAGCGCGCCGCGGAGGGCTTCGTCGAGCTCAAGCGGCGCGGGGACGGCGAGCGGCGCGACGTGCGCCGTCGGCGACCTCTCCGCCGCGCTGACGGAGCTGCTCGCGCAGGCGCTGAGCGCGCGCGGCACGGCTCGCAGGCGCGCCAGATCCGTTGCCTGCCCAGACAACATGGGCACTGTTGCCTATCAAGTAACCAGCGCTTCCGGGCGATACAGGCTAGTGCCATGGGAGCAATGTACACAACGCCGATCACGAAGAACCGCTTCTCGCAGGACCGCTTCCCGATCGCCCTCAAGGGCCTGATGGACGAGCGCCAGCTGAGCTACCGACAGCTGGCCTACAAGACCAAGCTCTCCGCCGGGTACCTGAACCACCTCACCAAGGGGACCCGGCCCGTGCCGGCCGACCCGGTGATCGCGGTGATCGCCGAGGCGCTGCGCGTCGAGCCCGACTTCTTCCTCGAGTTCCGTCTGCGTCAGGTGGCGGATGTCCTCGACGGCTCGCCGGCCCTGGCCGACAAGCTGTACGGCATCCTGCTGCGCCACCAGCCGGTACCCGAGGACCTCGCCGAAGCCCTGCAGTCCACCACGGGGCAACGGAGGCAACGGCGGCAACGGGCACGGCGAGCGAGAGACCGCGGTCGTCGGGTTCTGAGCCCGAGCAGCCTCCCGCGCTCGGGAATCCGACGGCCGGCGTGAGGCCGGTCGTCGCGCATGCGGAGCCTCAGACGTCCGGGCTGCGCGGGTAGAAGACCGCGAGCAGCACCGGGGCGGCGCAGGCGACCGGGAGGACCATCCACGCCGGGTCGACGTCGTAGGCCTCCTCGTGGAACAGCAGCCGCCACAGGATCGCCAGCGCGGCGAGCGTCGTGAACGCCATCAGCATCTGCACCACGATCCTGTTGCGCCACGGGTCTCGCGCCGCGAGCGCGGCGCCGAGCCCCAGGGAGAAGACAGCGGCCGCCAGGATCTTGCCCGACGTCGTGCCGGCCAGCTCGCCGGCGCCCGGCAGGTCCAGCAGGAGCGGCACGACCACGGCGAAGCTGCCGAGCGCGTAGAGGACCAGCAGGACTCGTGTGACGGTGTTCCTCGCAGGCAAGCGTGCTCCCAGGCGGTCGGGGTGTCCTCGCGAATCTCCCCACGGGCAGTGGTTTCGAACCGCGCGTGGAGCTCGGTGGGTTTCGTGGCTCGGGACAGTCATTGACTTCGTGGCGCTTCGGAGTACCCTTCGCTCATCTGTCGGAGCGGGGGAAGGAGCGTCATGCAGGCCACACTGCTGATCCTGATCCTGGCGGTCGCCGCGGGAGTCGCCGCGGTCGTCGTCGCGGCGCTGAGCGACCGCGCGCGCAGCCGCCACAAGTGAGCTCAAAGAAGAGGCCGACACCGGTGGTGTCGGCCTGCAGGTGATCTGGTCGGGGCGACTGGATTTGAACCAGCGACCGCTCGGCCCCCAGCCGAGTGCTCTACCAGACTGAGCTACGCCCCGTCGCAGAGTGAGAGATTACCACAGCTTGCCTGCAACGTGCCCACCCGAGGCAGTGCGCTCCGGGTGCAGCCGGCCGGGCTGCTACACTCCGTGCTCATGGAAGTCGCACCGCGCCACGGGCCTCATCCGCTACGTCCCCAACGCGCTCACCGTGCTGCGCCTCTGCGCGCTGCCGCTGATCGTCTACCTCTACAGCCGGGACGCGCCCGGCGCGAGCTGGACGCACGGCCGTCCGTCATCCTCGTCGCGGCGCTCAGCGACGTCGCCGACGGCTACATCGCCCGGCGCTACCACGTGCAGAGCGAGTTCGGGCGCTGGGTGGACCCGGTCGTCGACCGCGCCTTCTTCTTCGTCATCATCGCCATGCTGTGGTACTTCGGCACGCTGCCGTGGCTGGCCGTCGTGCCGCTGCTCATCCGCGACGGCATCATCCTCGCGCTCGCCCTGCCGATGCGCGCCTACACCACACAGAAGCCGCAGATCACGCCGCTGGTCCAAGTTCGGCAACTTCGTGCTCATCTGCGCGCTGCAGTGGTTCATCGTCGACATCCGCGTGCTCGGCTGGGTGTTCTACGCGGTGGGCGCCACGCTCTACATCGCCAGCGGCCTCTGGTACGGCTACAAGGTCGTGGCCTGGGCGCGGCGCGGCCGCGGAGCGGACCCCACGGCCTGACGCGCGCGCCGGCGCCGGCGCGCCATCTGGTACGCTAGCCGCACAGTCCCCGACCAGCCGAGGTGGTGCGTGCGCGCAGTGGTCATGGCCGGCGGCGAGGGCACCCGCCTGCGTCCGCTCACGAGCAACCAGCCCAAGCCGATGGTGTCCCTGTGCGGCAAGCCGTGCATGGAGTACATCGTCGAGCTCCTCAAGACCCACGGCATCGACGAGACCGTCGTCACGCTCATGTTCCTGCCCAAGGTCATCCGCGACTACTTCGGCGACGGCTCCGCTCTGGGCGTGCGCATGCAGTACTCGGTGGAGCAGTCTCCGGCGGGTACGGCCGGCAGCGTCAAGCTGGCCGAGGACGAGCTCCGGGACGACACCTGCATCGTCATCAGCGGCGACGCGCTCACCGACATCGACCTCCAGGACGCCGTGCGCTTCCACAAGCAGCGCGGGGCCCTGGTCACCATCGTGCTCAAGCGCGTGGAGAACCCGCTGGAGTTCGGCGTCGTGGTGATCGACGAGGAGGGCCGCATCGAGCGCTTCCTCGAGAAGCCCACCTGGGGCCAGGTGTTCAGCGACACCGTCAACACCGGCATCTACATCCTCGAGCCGGAGGTGTTCGACCACATCCCGGCCGACACCAAGTACGACTTCAGCCAGGAGCTGTTCCCCAAGCTCTTCGAGATGGGGGCTCCGCTGTACGGCTACGTGGCCGAGGGCTACTGGCAGGACATCGGCAGCCTCCCGCAGTACCTCGCCGCCAACCGCGACCTGCTGGACGGCAAGGTCAAGGCGCAGCTGCCCGGCATCGAGCTGCAGAACCGCATCTTCCTCGGCGACGGCGTCAACCTCGACTCGCTCGAGAACATGCGCGGCCCGGCGTTCGTCGGCAACTACGTCAAGATCGACCCGACCGCCACCATCGGCGCCTACTCCGTGCTCGGCAGCAACGTGGTGGTCAAGGAGCACGCCGAGACGCGCAACAGCGTCGATCGGGGCCAACACCTACGTCGGGGCCTTCGGCCAAGGTGTACGGCGCCATCATCGGCCGCAACTGCGACCTCAAGGCCGGCGCCACGTTCAGCGAGGGCTCGGCGGTCGGCGACGAGTCGGTGGTCGGCGAGCAGGCCTACGTGGCGCCGGACGTCAAGATCTACCCCAACAAGACGGTCGAGGCCGGCGCCCAGGTCAACCGCAGCATCATCTGGGAGTCGCGCGGCAGCGCGCAGCTGTTCGGCAAGGACGGCATGACCGGGCTCATCAACGTCGACATCACCGCCGAGCTGGCGCTCAAGATGGCGATGGCCTACGGCACGGTGCTCAAGAAGGGCGCGCGCGTCTGCACCAGCCGCGACGCCCACCCGGCGTCGCGGGTCATCAAGCGCGCCATCATCTCCGGGCTCAACTCGACCGGAGTCGTGGTGCGCGACCTGCGCATCGCCAGCAGCGCCATCAACCGCTTCGACGTCAAGAACGGCAGCTCCCAGGGCGGCATCCACGTGCGCATCGCCAGCTGGGACCCCGAGATGATCCAGATCCAGCTGTTCGAGCCTCCCGGCATCAACCTCAGCGAGGCGCGCCAGAAGGACGTGGAGAAGTACTACGGCCGCCAGGACTTCCGGCGCGCCTTCTACAGCGAGTTCGGCGAGCTCCAGTTCCCGGACAGGGCCATGGAGACCTACGTGCGTGGCCTGCTGGGCTCCTGGGACGTCGACCGCATCCACAGCCGCGCCTACCGGCTCGTGATCGACTACTCGTACTCGCCCGCCTCGCTCACGCTGCCGTACCTGCTCGGCAGACCTGGGCGCCGAGGTGCTCTCGGTGCGCGCCTTCAACGAGCAGCACCACGTGAGCATGGGCGCGGAGGAGCTCGGCGCCAACATCCAGGAGGTCCAGCGCCTGGTGCGCACCATGGAGGCCGACGTCGGGCTCGTCATCGGCCCCGGCGCGGAGCGCCTCTACGTCGTCGACGACACCGGCGCCGAGGTGCCGCTGGAGAAGGCCCTGCTGCTGTACGTCAAGCTCGTCGCGCAGCAGGCGTCCAAGGGCGAGAAGGTCGTGCTGCCGCTCACCGTCACGCACCTCGCGGAGGCGCTGGCCGAGCCCTTCGGCGTCGAGGTCGTGCGCACCAAGGTCTCTCTGCCGGCTCTGGCGCAGGCGTCCACGGAGGACGGCGTGGTCTTCGCCGGCTCGCTCGGCGGCGGGTACATCTTCCCGCGCTTCCTGCCGGCGTTCGACGCCGTCATGAGCCTCGGCAAGCTGCTCGAGCTGCTCGCCCCGCAGGCGCAGTCGCTCAGCGAGCAGCTCGCGGACATCCCCACGAGCACGCTCGTCCACAAGACGGTGGCGTGCCCCTGGGCGCTCAAGGGCACGGTGATGCGCACGGCGACGGAGCACCTGCAGCGCGAGGCCGCGAGCTCCGACGCCCAGCTCGGCCTGCTCGACGGCGTGCAGCTGCGGCGCGACGGCGGCTGGGTCCAGCTGCTGCCGGACGCCGACGAGCCGGTGTTCCACGTCTACGCCGAGGGAGCCGACCGGCAGGACTCCGAGAGGCTCGCGGAGAGCTTCCTCGAGGTCGTCCGCGGGGTCATCCGGGAGCACACCGAGTAGGACGCGGGATGCGGGCGGCGAACGCTGCCGTATCATGAGTGCAATGGATGCAGTATCCCCAGGGGCCGGGGAGCCCGTCGCCACCACGCGCAAGGGACCGCTGCGCCGCTTCGGCGCGTGGTACCGCCGCCACGTCTGGCCGGCCACCGCGCTCCTCATCGTCGTCGTCGTGCTCGCGGGGTTCGTGGCCCTGCAGGCGGTCACGCGGGGCCAGCGTCGGCGACGGCGTCAGCGTGGCCGGCGTCTCGCTGCAGGGGCTCGACGAGCAGGCCGCAGCGGCGGCCGTCGCCGGCGAGGTGGCCGCGCGGCTCGGCACGGTCGAGCTGCGGGCCGGGGAGGGCGGACCTCCAGTCGTACACGCTCGCCCAGCTCGGCATCTCCGTGGACGCGGCAGGCGACGGCGGAGAAGGCGTACGCCGCGGGCCGGCACGCGCTGCCGCTCGGCCTCGAGGTGTGGCTGCCGGGCGGCGGCGCCGAGGTCGCGCCGGTGGTGCGCGTCGATCCCGCCGCGTACCAGCAGGGCCTCGAGGCGCTGCGCGCGCAGGTGGACGTGCCGGCCGAGGACGCGCGCCTCAAGCTCGTCGGCGAGCGCCTGGCGGTCGTGCCGGCGCGCGCCGGCCGCGAGGTCGACGCCGTGGCGCTCGAGCGCGCCGATCCTCGCGAGCCTCGCCGCCGGGCGGCCCTACGCCGGCCCGGTCCCGATGCAGGAGGTCAAGCCCGAGGTCACCACGGTGGACGCCGAGGCCCGCGCCTCGGCCGCCGCGGCGTACCTGGCCGTGCCCATCACGCTGCGGTATCGCTCCAGGGAGGTCGTCCTCTCACCGGAGCAGATGGCGGGCATGCTCTCGGTCAACACCGGCGACGACGCCGACGCGTACCCGCTCACCTTCCACAACGACCACGCCGCCGAGGAGCTCCACCGGCTGTTCGCCTTCGCGGAGACGCCGCCGGTGGACGCCACGGTCGAGGTCAACGACGACGGCACCGTCCACGTCACCGAGAGCGAGTCGGGGATGGTGCTGGACATGCCGGTGCTCATGGACGAGCTGGACGACGCGGCCACCGGCGGTGGCCTGCGCACCATCTTCGTGGCGCTCACGCCCAGGTTCCCCAAGCTCAGCACGCAGGATGTCGAGAGCATGGGGCTCGCCGCCCTCGGGTCGCAGTTCGTCACCTACTTCGACCCGCGCAACACCTCGCGCGCCACCAACATCGCGCTGGCCGCCAAGCTGGTGGACGGCTCCGTGGTCGAGCCGGGGGAGACGTTCTCCCTCAACGAGGCCATGGGGCCGCGCACCGCCAACCGCGGGTTCGACTACGCGCCGGTCATCGCCGCCGACAACGTGCTGCGCCAGGGGGTCGGCGGCGGCATCTGCCAGTACGCGACGACCCTCTTCAACGCGGTCTTCTTCGCCGGGCTGCCGGTGGTGGAGCGGCACGAGCACTCGCTGTACATCTCGCACTATCCCACCGGCCGCGACGCCACGGTGGCGTGGGGCGCCCTCGACTTCAAGTTCCGCAACGACACCGGCAAGAGCGTCATGATCCGCAGCTGGATCGGCGGCGGGGCGCTCACGGTGGCCCTGGTCGGCAAGACGGGGCGCGAGGTGGAGTACGAGACGAGCTCGTTCTACGACGTGCGCGAGCCGGCCCACGGCAAGTCCGACCCTCGCGTGGTCTACGACACGCGACCTCGGCCCCGGCATCATCCGCTGGGAGCGGGGCATCGACGGGCAGAGCGTGCGCGTGGAGCGCACGGTGAAGGACGCGTCCGGGCAAGGTGCTGTTCCGCGACACGTTCGTCTCGCGCTACGAGCCGATGGACTGGATCAAGCGCGTCGGGGAGTGACGCGCGCCGGCCCGCGGCCTCACGCCCGTCTTGGCGATGACCTGCTTGCAGACGACCTTGAGCGTCTCGAACACGCCCTGACCGGTCACCGCGCTGCTCTCCGTGACCGGCGAGCCGGTGTGGTTGAGCAACTCGTTGAGGTCCTCCACCGAGAAGACCTCGGTGAGGTCGCGCTTGTTCATCTGGATGACGAACCCGAGCTTGCTGAGGTCGTCTCCCTGGCCGAGCAGGTTGTCCCACAGGTTGAGGTAGCTCTCCACGTTCTCGTCGAGCCGCGTGATCTGCGAGTCGGCGACGAAGATCACCCCGTCCACGCCCTGCAGCACGAGCTTGCGGCTGGCGTTGTAGTAGCTCTGGCCCGGCACCGTGTACAGGTGGAACCGGGTCTGCATGCCCTTGACCGTGCCGAGCGTGAGCGGCAGGAAGTCGAAGTAGAGCGTGCGCTCCTCCTCGGTGGCGATGCTCACCAGCTTGCCGCGCGCCTCGGGGTTGATCTTGCGGTGGATGTACTGGAGATTCGTGGTCTTGCCGCACAGGCCGCACCCGTAGTAGACGATCTTGTAGTTGATCTCTCGGGCGGCGAAGTTGATCAGGGGCATAAGGCTGTCTCACATGTCCTTGAAGAGGTCGTCCATGGCGAGGCCGGCGGCGGCCTCGAAGTCGGTGTCCATGGCCGGGGAGACTTCGTCCTCCGGCCCGTCGAAGATCTGGCGCAGCACCTCGATGGCCCGCTGCGTGTAGAGGCGCACCTTGCCGACCTGCGTGTCGCGCCCGAAGGTGACGATGAGCAGCACCTGGTCGGTGACCTGCGAGACGTGCAGGTTGAGGCCCTTGCCCTCGTGGAAGAGCAGCGTGAACTCGTTCTCGTCGAGGATCTTGGCCAGCTGCTGCGTCGCCGCGAAGGAGCTCGCGGCGAGCGACGCCAGCGAGAGCGTCTCGGGGTGGTACTCGTCCGAGGCCGTGGTGATGGGCTGCCCGGACGTGCTGATGAGCGCCAGGAAGCTCGACCCGGAGACCTCCTTGAGCTTCTGCAGGAGGTCGTCGCAGCGGTCGAGCTGACGATCGTTGATCACGAGTCCCTTGCGACGAGCCACGCACGCCCTCCTGTTCACGCCCGCGGTTGGGCGAGTATATAGCAGTGCGGCCCGGCGTTGTCTGTCCGGCCGACACTGCACTCTGTATCGTCCGCTGCGGGCAAACCATGAGAGAGGAAGGCGGGCGCCGGGTGCGAAGCTGTGAGGCACATGGAAAGCAGCACGTGCAGATGACGAGTCACAGAGCGGGACGGCGGGCCGGATGGGCCTGATCGGCGACCTCGGAGAGATGCCGCTGCCCGACCTCGTCGAGATGACGTCGGTCGGCGGCAAGACGGGCCGCCTCGTCCTCTACGACGAGGAGGAGGCGGTCGCCGGCGTGCTCATGTTCCGCGGCGGCCGCCTGGTCGGCGCCCGCGCCGGAGAGCTCGCCGGCGAGAAGGCGTTCTATGCCCTCCTCGGCGTCACCACGGGCTCGTTCGACTTCGACCCGACGGTCGAACTCGAGGAGGACGAGGTGGATCTGCCCACCGAGTCCCTGCTCATCGAGGGGATGCGCCGCCTGGACGAGGTGTACCGCATGCGCCGGCGCCTGCCGGCGCCGGCGGTCCTGCGCTTTCGCGGCGGCGCCACCGAGGACCCGCTCGACGCCCGCGTGCTCGGCTATCTGGGGCCCGGGGCGCGCCGGGTGGGCGACGTCGTGGACGGGATCCTCGTCAACGGCGACGTCGACGAGTACGACGTGCTCAAGTCGGTCACCCGGCTCGTCGCGCTCGAGGTCGTCCGGCTCGAGCTGCCGGGTGGGTCCGCGCGCCCGGACCCCCACGCGGGCGGACCACCTCAACCTGAACTTGAACGTTGAGGCCGGAGGGGGTAGCATCGGCTGCCCAGCCCGCTAGGCAAGGAGAGGAGTCGCGGCATGGATGACATCGTCGACCTCGTGTCCCGCTCGGACGACGATCTGCGCGCGCTCATCGCACAGCTCGAGGCTGAGGAGCGTGACATCTCGCGGCGCCGGCGCATCCTGCACGGCGAACTCGATATCCTGCGCGCCGAGCTCGTGCTGCGCCTGCAGCGCAAGCACGCGGACGGCGAGTCGATCATCTCGGCCGACGACGTCGCCGGCCTCTCGCAGATCCTCGCCGGCAAGGTACCCACCGCTGAGCCTGAGGGTGAGGCAGGCGGCGACGAGGACCCGGACTAAGGGCATGTTCTGCCCTGAGTGCGGCATCCGCAACTCCGAGGGCGCCAGCTTCTGCGTGCGCTGCGGTGCGAGCCTCATCGCGGACCAGCCGGAGTCGGCGACGACCCTCAGCTACGCGCCCGGCGACGACGAGACCGACGCTCCCGCCTTCGCCGCCTGCGCGGACGACGCCTGCCTGGTCATCCGCAGCGGCGGCGGCAGAGCGGGGGAGACGTACGTGCTCCACGACGAGCGCGTCTCCATCGGCCGTCACCCGGGCGCCAAGATCTTCCTCGACGACGTCACCGTCTCGCGCAACCACGCGGCCGTCGTGCGCGAGGGCGACACGTGGACCATCGTCGACGAGGGCAGCTTGAACGGCACCTTCGTCAACCGCCGTCGCGGCGACCGCACGGTGCTCAGCGACGGCGACGAGATCCAGATCGGCAAGTACAAGTTCACCTTCCTCGCTCCGGCGGGGAGCTGACGGGCTTCCGGGGGGTCGACCGTGCCAGAGAGCGCTGAGCTCCTGTTCGACGTCGGTGACGAGCGCCTGCTCACCATCGGGTCCGTCGTGGACCGGCTGCGCCAGGAGTTCCCCGACATCAGCGTCAGCAAGCTGCGCTACCTCGAGGAGCAGGGGCTGGTCACGCCGCGGCGCACCAAGTCGGGGTACCGCCTCTACTCGCAGGACGACTTCAACCGGCTCGTGCGCGTCCTCGGCATGCAGCGCGACGAGTACCTGCCGCTCAAGGTCATCCGCCGCGAGCTCGAGCGCAGCCCGGCCAGCACGCTCCCCTCGGCGCGCCAAGGCCTGCGCAAGACCGACCTCGTCAGCACGGGGGAGGGGCGCGAGTACACCGCCGAGGAGGTCATGCAGCTCACCGGCGCGGACGTCGGCCTGCTCGACGAGCTCGAGGACTACGAGCTCATCCACGGACGCCAGGTCAGCGGCGTCAAGCGGTACAGCGAGACCGACGCCGGCATCGTCGCGGCCGCCACGCAGCTCGCGCAGCTCGGCCTGCGCCCCAAGAACCTCCGCGTGATCAAGAGCGCCGTGGACCGCGAGATCGGGTTGATCGAGCAGGTGCTGCTGCCGGCGCTGCGCTCCAACCGGCCCGAGCGGCGCCGTGAGGGTCTCGACCAGCTGGACGACATCGTCCAGGCCGCCACCCAGCTGCGCCAGCTCCTCCTTGCGCGTGGCGTCCGTCGGCTCACCGGCGGCGAGCAGCGCTGAGGCGCCAACCCCGTCACCACCAGCGGCCCCGCCGCGTTCGCCCTTGAAGGAGATCCCATGACAGACGCCGGCTTCGACCTCGCCGCCCACGTGCGCGACATCCCGGATTTCCCCAAAGAGGGCATCCTCTTCCGCGACATCATGCCGCTGCTGCAGGAGCCGCGGGCTCTGCGCGAGGCCGTCGACCGCCTGGTCGAGTACGGCACCGGCAAGCACATCGACGTGGTGATGGGGGCGGAGGCGCGCGGCTTCATCCTCGGCGCCGCGGTGGCCTACGGCCTCGGCGCCGGCTTCGTATGCGCGCGCAAGCCCGGCAAACTGCCTCACGACACCATCTCCGCGGAGTACGACCTCGAGTACGGCACCGACAAGCTCGAGGTCCACGCGGACGCCATCAAGCCGGGGCAGAACGTCCTCGTGCACGACGACCTCCTGGCCACCGGCGGGACCGCGGCCGCCAAGGTCGCGCTCGTCGAGAAGCTCGGCGGCAACGTCGTGGGCGTCGCCTTCATCATCGAGCTCTCCGGCCTCGAGGGTCGCAAGAAGCTCGAGGGCTACGACGTCTTCAGCCTGATCACCTACTGACGCGGCGCGGAGTGCGGCGCCTCGCGCCGCCCGCGCTCGGGCTGCGTCAGCGTTCCGCCGTCATCTCCGCCGCATCCGCCGCCATCAGTGCGGCCAGCTCCCGCGCCAGACGCCGCTGCCAGCGCGCCCGGCCGGGCTCGACCAGATGCACCAGGTCGTGGAAGTCGGAGCTGGGCAGAGCATCCGTGCGCTCGAGGTCGAGGTAAGGCACGCGTCGCGCGCGAGCCATGGCCCGCACGGGGCCCTGGTACATCGAGAGCACCTCATCGAAGCGCCCGCGGACCGCCGCGCGGTTGAGGGGGAGTTCCACGATGACCACGTGGAGGCCGCGCTCCTGCGCGCAGGCTACGACCTCATCGAGCATCGCGAGGTTGTAGTCCACGTTGGCGCGGAACCGCGGGTACGCTCTCTCGAACCACGTCGCCACCATGCTGTCCTTCTGCGCCGGAGTGTACGCGCGCTCCAGCGAGTACTTGAAGGGGTCGTAGTCGTGCCGCACGGGGCCGCCGGAGGAGATCGCGGCGCCGGCGACGCCGCCGAGGTACCTGAGCACTCCGGGCAGAATGGTCGCGGCGCCGGCGTAGTGCCCGTACTCGTGCGCCACGTAGCGCCGCAAACGGTCGCTCCTGGTGAGCACGCCGATGCCGACCACCTCCTCCTCGTTCTCGGCCGGGGAGGCCGTGAACCGGCCGGGCCCGACGCCGATCACCACCCACGTGGGGGAGTCCGGCACGTTGTCGACGATGGCGAGGGTCTCGGCGAAGTCCTGATTGGAGCTCCCGCCGTTCCACGCGGCGACCGTCGGTCCCCCGAACCGCGCGATGTCCGCCGCAAGGGACGGACCTCCGAGCAGAGCCTCCCGGGCGGACGAACCCCCCAGCAGGTACACCGAGGGCGTGTCCGGGGGGAGGCGCTTGTTGCGGCCCACGGTCCACGAGACGTAGGTCGAGGTGTCGTCGTCGTCGCGGAGACAGTATCCGACGGGGACGACCGTCCAGAGCCCGCTCGTGAACACGTAGTTGAGTGTGCCGAGCAACACTATAAGCAGGATGGCCGCAGCGATCGGGGCTGCCGGACCGCGGTGCAGCAGCCCTGCCAGAAACGGCCTGGATGCGGCCGAGGCGGGTCTGGAGGAGGTGCGCGTCGTCTTCATCACCTTGAACCCTACAGGGCGGCCGCCGCGAGGGCCAAGACCGTGACGGGGGATCCGCGCCCGCGGCGCACCAACCGCATCAGCGCGAAGCGGTAGAGGGAGCACGGGTGGAATGGTGCGGAAGAGTCTCTGCGGCGGCGTCTCAGTCGCTACTTTACATAACGGAGATTATCGCGTGTTCTCTCTGAGCGCGGCGGCGTCCACTTCCGTCACTTCAGAGGGTCGGACGCGGTGGTCGGCTACCAGCGGCGCCCGAGATACTGCGGCGACGAGGGCATCTCCCTCACGCAGGCGCCGAGGAACTCGGAGATCGGCGGGCGCACGTCCTCGGACTGCAACTGGAACTCGCTGAGGAAGCGCGCGGTGAGCACCTTGGACTCCTGGGGCTCCGGCAGGTCCTCCATGGGCGCCGAGATCTCGAACACCAGGTGCACCACGTGCTTGGCGTAATCGGGATCCGGCGAGATCGACTCTACGATCGCCACCAGGCGCTGCACGCCGACGCGCATGCCGAGCTCCTCCTGGAACTCGCGGCGGAGCGCGTCCGAGAGCGTCTCGCCGAACTGGACGCCGCCGCCGGGGAGCAGCCAGTAGCGGTCGTCCCCTCTCCCCTGCTCTACCATCAAGATACTACCCTCGTGCACGAGCAGGCCCGCTACGCGAATAGTAGGCTTGGCGTCGGTCGCCTCCATCAGGTCCTCCCCCCCGTCCCGCTTGACCCGAATCCTCTCTCACCACGGTGGGTGTCGTCGAGGGTCTCTGCCGTCACCAGGCGGACGTCGGTGAGCGGCAGGAACAGGAGCTGGGCTATCCGGTCGCCGGGCGAGACGGTGAACGTCGCCTCGGAGTCGGTGTTCAGCAGGATGATGCGTACCTCGCCGCGGTAGCCGGGGTCGATGAGCCCGGGTGCGTTCACGATCGAGATGCCGTGGCCGGCGGCCAGGCCCGAGCGCGGCAGCGTGAGCGCCGCGAGGTGGCTCGGCAGGCCGAGGGCGACGCCGGTGCCCACCACCGCGCGCCGGAGAGGCGGGAGCGTGGCCGCCTCCGCCGCGTAGAGGTCCCAGGCCGCGTCGTGTTCGTAGGCGCGCTCCGGGAGCCGCGCCGACGGCGAGAGCAGACGCACCGGGACCGGGAGCGCCTCGTCAGGCATCGGCGCCGGAGTGGTCGTCGTTGTGCGCGGTGTCGGTCTCTGCCTCATCGGGCTCGCCGGGCAGCGCCGGCTCGATGCGGTAGCGCGCGTAGCGCCCGGCCTCCGCCACCGGGAGCCGGGCCTCGAAGACCACGCCCTCCGGCGTGTGCTCCTCGCGGACGTCGCTGGCGAGGCCGCGGAGGCGGTGCATCTCGCCGCCCTCGCTGTACGGGAACAGCAGCCTGACGGGCCGCAGAGCCCGGTCGAAGAAGCGGGCCAGGCGCGCGCGCAGCTCTTCGAGGCCGATGTCGGCTCCGGCGGCGATGAACTCGGCCTCCGGGTACAGCGCGCGCAGGCGCGTCAGCTTGCCCTCGTCGAGGCGGTCGATCTTGTTGAAGACGACGATCCTCGGGGCCGTGCTGCCGATCCTGTCGAGGACCTCGGCCACGGTCTGCTCGCGCACGGCGATCTCCGCGGGGTCGAGGCTGGCGTCGGCGATCACGAGCACCACGTCGGCGAGGGTCGTCTCCTCGAGCGTGCTGGCGAAGGCGTCGACGAGCTGGTGCGGGAGCTTGCGGATGAACCCGACGGTGTCGGTCACCACGTAGTCCCTGTCGTGGTAGCGGAACGACCGGGACGTCGGATCGAGCGTCTCGAAGAGGCGGTCGCGTACGGAGACCTGCGCGTCGGTGAGCGCGTTGAGCAGCGTGGACTTGCCGGCGTTGGTGTAGCCGGCCAGCGCGACGAGCGGCACCCCGGTGCGGAGACGCTTGGCGCGCTGCGTGCGACGGGTGCGCGCCATCTGCTCGATACGGTTGCGGAGCGTCTGGATGCGCTTGCGCACCACGCGACGGTCGACCTCCATCTTGGTCTCGCCGGGGCCACGCATGTCGACCCCGGCGCCGAGGCGGCTCATGACGAGGCCCTTGCCGCGCATGCGCGTGAGCTCGTACTCGAGCTGGGCGAGGTGCACCTGCATCGTGCCCTCGAGCGAGTGCGCGTGCTTGCTGAACACGGTGAGGATGAGCTCGGTGCGGTCGAGCACGTCGGCGTCGACGGCGTCGAGGACCGAGGCGACCTGCGCCGGCGTGAGGTCGTCCTCGCAGACGGCGACGGTGGCCTTGTTCTCGACGATCGCCTCCTTGAGGTCGGCCATCTTGCCCTTGCCGAGATAGGTGCGCGGGTTGGGTGAGTCCCGATGCTGGATCACGTCGGCGACCCAGTCCATGTCCGCCGAGCGCAGGAGCTCCTTGATCTCGCTCAGCTGCTCGTCCTCGCCGGGGTCGGCGCGACCGCCGCCGGGAACGACGGCGAACACGACCGAGCGCGGGCGGACGACGGTGGCGCCTGTCTCCTGACCTGTCTCAGTACCCACCGGGCGACCTTCCTGTGCTGCGGTTCTCTAGAGTCGTACGCGCTCCTCGATGCGCCGCACGGCCTCCTGGAGACGGTCGTCCGGCAGGGTGAGCGACATGCGCACGTAGCCCTCGCCGGAGGGGCCGTAGGCGGCTCCCGGCGTGACGACGACGTCGGCCTGCTCCAGCACCTGCTGTGTGAAGCTCGCCGAGGTGTAGCCCTCGGGCACGGGCACCCACAAGTAGATCGTCCCCTTGGGAGGCTCCACGTGCATGCCGACCGCACGGAGCGCCTCCACGAGCAGATCGCGGCGCCGCTTGTAGATGCGGCACATCTCGCGCACGCAGTCCTGCGAGCCGCTGAGCGCGGCGGCGGCGGCGCGCTGCACGGCGCCGAACATGCCCGAGTCGAGGTTGGTCTTGAGGCGCCAGTAGGCGTCGACCACCTCGGGGTCGCCGACGATCGCCCCGGCGCGCCAGCCGGTCATGTTGTAGCTCTTGGAGAGGCTGAACATCTCGACGCCGACCTCGGAGGCCCCCGGCGTCGCCAGGAAGCTCGGCGCGACGTAGCCGTCGTAGGTGATGTCGGCGTAGGCGTTGTCGTGCACGACGACGATGTCGTTAGCCTTGGCGAAGGCGACGAGACGGGCGAAGAAGTCGTCCTCGATCACCGCGCCCGTCGGGTTGTTGGGGTAGCTCACGAAGATCATCTTGGCTCTGGCCCGCGTCTCAGCCGGGATCGCGTCCAGGTCCGGCTGGAAGCCGAGCTCGGGCACCAGCGGCAGGTGCTGCGCGACGCCGTCGGCCAGCAGCGGACCGGTCACGTACACCGGGTACCCGGGGTCGGCGGCCAGCGCGAGGTCGCCCGGGTCGAGCAGCACCTGGCAGATGTGGGCGATGCCCTCCTTGGCCCCCAGCAGGGGCACGATCTGCGTGGCCGTGTCGAGCGCGACGCCGAAGCGGGTCGCGTAGAACCCGGCCACCGCCTCACGGAAGCCGGGCTCGCCCTGGTTGCTCGGGTACTGGTGTGTCGCCGGGTCGGCGGCTCCCGCCGAGAGCGCCTCGACGATGTGCGGAGGAGTCGGCAGGTCGGGGTCGCCGATGCCGAGGCTGATGACGTCGACGCCGGCCGCCGTGCGCTCGGCGATCTGCTTCTCGATGGCGGCGAACAGGTACGGCGGCAGCGTGCGAACGCGTTCTGCGATCCTCATGGTCCTCCGGGTGCTTCGGGCGTGCGGGTCGTGGCCGGCGGCGCTACTCGAGGTGCGCCAGGAACTCGAGCGAGAGGTCGCCGTGGTAGATCTCCTCGGCCGGACCGGTCATGAACACGCGCCAGTCAGGCGCGACGTCCACGGTGAGCTTGCCGCCCGGCAGCTCCACGGTGACCGGGCTGGTGCACTGCCCGGTGCGCACCAGGGCGACGGCCGTGGCCGTGGCGCCGGTGCCGCAGGCCCGGGTCTCCCCCACCCCGCGCTCCCACACGCGCACCTTGGCGTCGTGCTCGCCGAGCACCTTGACGAACTCGACGTTGGCCTTGCGCGGGAAGTACGTGTGCTCCTCGATCACGGGGCCGACCTCGTGGAGCGGCACGAGCTCGAGCGGCCAGGGCGACTGGATGATCGCGTGCGGGTTGCCCACGTCGACGAAGGTGAAGGTGAAGCTGCGACCCGCGGCGTTGAGGGACTCCTCGATGCAGTCGCCGTCGAACCCCGAGAGCTTCTCGCCGCCGAAGCGGGCGATGCCCATGTCGACGGTGACCTCGTAGCCCTCCCCCAGCTTGGGGACGATCTCGCCGGCGGGCGTGTCGAGCACCACGGTGTCACCCGCGATGAGGCCCTCCATCTTGAGCTTGCGCGCGACCATGCGCACACCGTTGCCGCACATCTCGGCCTCGCTGCCGTCCGGATTGAAGATACGCAGCGCGAAGCGGGCGTCTCCGGTCTGCCGGCCGATGAGGAGGATCCCGTCCGAGCCGATCCCGAGGTTGCGGTCGCAGAGCAGGCGCACGCGTGCCGGCGTGAGCTCGAAGGGGAGCTGGTCCAGGTGGAGGACGATGTAGTTGTTGCCGAGGCCCTGCCACTTCGAGAACTGGACCTTGCCGAGACCCTGCCACTGAGGCTGCACGGGATCATGACCCCCTGTGAGAGGAGAGCGCGCGGCTCCTGCCGCGCCGGAACGTGAATCCTACCACGCGGGCTCTCCCAGCCGGGTGAGGATGTCGCCGGCCACGGCGGCGGCGGGGCGCCCGGCGACCGGCACGAGCGCGGCGTCAGGCAGCTTGCGCATCCAGGTGAGCTGGCGGCGCGCCAGACCGCGCGTGCGCGTCTTCATGCGCGCCGCCGCCTCCGGGAGCGCGAGCTCGCCGTCGAGGACGGCGCAGAGCTCGCGCACGCCGATCGCCTGCGCCGCCGTGCGCGAGAACGCGCCGGCGGCGCGGGCGGCCGCCACCTCGTCGAGCGCCCCCGCGGCCAGCATCTCGTCTACGCGCCGGTCGATGCGCGCCTTGAGCGCGGCGCGGTCCTCGTCCGGCACCAGCGCGAACAGCCGGTGCGCGTAGCGGCCGCCGGCGCTCCAGAGCTCGCCGGTCTGCGACCCTCCGGGCTCGTCGAGCGACTCCAGGGCGCGGATCACGCGGCGCGCGTTGCGCACGTCCACGCGCGCCGCCACGTCCGGCGCTCGCAGCCGGAGCTCGGCGATGAGCACCTCCGGCTCGCGCTCCCAGCGCGCCTCGAGAGCGCGCCTGCGCTCCGCATCCGGAGTCCCCCCGAAGGCGAGGTCGCCGAGCACGGCGCGCAGGTAGAGGCCCGACCCGCCCTCCACGACGACGCTCCGGCCATCCCCCAGGAGGCCGTCCACCACGGCGTGGGCGCGCTCCGCGTACTCGGCCACGGTGTACTCGTCCTGGGGCGACGCCCACCCGACGAGGTGGTAGCGAGCTCGCTCGCGCGCCACTGGGCCGGGCTGGTTGGTCAGGGTGGGCAGCCCGGCGTAGACCTGCATGGAGTCGGCGACCACGACGTCCGCGCCGAGCCGCACGGCGAGCTCCAGCGCCACGTCGCTCTTGCCGAGGGCGGTGGCGCCGTAGAGGGCGACCACCGGTGGCGCGCCGGTCATCCGCGTCCCGCGGTCAGCCGGCGTCCGGCGCAGCGCCGACGTCCGCATCGAGGGCGGGGTCGCCCTGCCGGTAGCGGGTGACGCGGAAGCGCCGCACGTCGAACCCGTCTCCCGGCGCGATGCCGGCCTTCTGCAGCGCGACGCCGACCTGGCGGTCGACCGTGTCGATGCCCTCAAGGGCCGGCAGCAGCACGCCGCGACGGTGGCCGGACTCCACGATGACGCCGAAGACGCGGGGGTCCAGGTCCTCCAGCCCGCACGGCTCGCTGGGGCTGAGCACGTCGACGGAGCAGGTGAGCGCCTCGACCTCGTCGCCGGCGACCGGGGGGAACCGGGGGTCGCGCAGCGCCGAGGCCTGCGCGTTACGCGCGATCTCGCGCTCCAGGCTGGCCTCCGCCGGCTCGAGAGTCCCGATGCAGCCGCGGAGCTCCCCGCGCTTCTTCAGCGTGACGAAGCAGGCGGCCCGGCGACCGTAGAACGCCAGGCCGGGCGCGGCGGGCGCGCGCCCCCCGGCGACGTACGAGCACACGCAGGAGAAGGCGTAGTCGGCCGGCCCAGGCGTGTCCCGGCCGTCCGTCATGCCTGGGTGTCCGCGCCCGCGGGTCGCGGGCCGAAGCGGGCGACGAGGTAGCCGACGCCGTAGGGTCCCTCGTAGTTGTAGATCTCGGGATCCACCATGGCGTCGTCGCCGAGGAACCCGCCGAGCGCGACGAGACTCCGGAGGCCGCACTCGGCGGCGCCGTCCAGGAGCACCGGCTCGATGCGCCCGAGAGCCTGGAAGTCGCCCACGCCGAGCAGACTCACGACCTCGTCGTCGAACAGCTTGCCGCGCGGGTCGTACGGGGCCGGCGCGCCGTGGATGAGCGCGTGCGAGAGGTCGCCGGAGGCGAGGAAGAGTGTGTCGCGCCCGAGCTCCTCGGCGCAGCGGCGCACGAGCTGGCCGAGCGTGCGGTGCTCGGCGTAGGGGCCGACCACGGAGAGACTCACGATCTTCTCGGCGTGCAGGAAGCTGAGCGGCACCAGCACACCCCAGTCGAGCACCTCGCTGTCGTCAGGCACCACGCGGATCTTCCTGCTGTCGCCGGCGAGCGCCAGGAGCAGTTCGGCGAAGGGGACGTCGTTGTCGTAGCTGAAGGCGGCATCCGGGCAGCGGAACCGGCCGAAGTCGCCGCGCAGGCGCAGCGGCGTCTTGACGGCGTGCGCCGCACCGAAGTCGTCGGCGTGCGGCGAGATGACGACGATGGTCTCGGGTTCGCCGACGGAGGCGGCGAGCTTCTCCATGGCGGCGACGGTGCCGGCGATCTTGTTGCGCGCCGCGCCGCCGACCTCGGGGATGAGCAGCGGAGGATGAGGGCAGATGCAGCCTTGCATGACGGTACCTCCTGGTCGCCGGCTCAGACCGAACCGCGCAGCGTTGTGGAGGTCGCTGCGGTGATCTCCACCGTCACTATAGCACCGGGCTCCACGGCCCCCGCGACGTTGACGGTGACGTTCTGGCGGCTGCGTCCGCGGTGCAGGACGCCGTCTCTGCTGAGGCCTTCCACCAGCACCTCGGCGCGGCGTCCCACCCACGCCAGGCGCGAAGCGAGCGCCTGTCGCTGGGTCAGTTCGATGAGGCGCTCCACGCGCTCACGGCGCACCTGGGGCGGCACCTGGTCGGGCAGGTCGGCAGCGTGCGTGCCCTCACGCGGCGAGTACACGAACGTGAAGGCCGCGTCGAAGGCGGCCTCGCGCACCAGGTCCAGCGTCCGCTCGAAGTCGTCCTCGGTCTCGCCGGGGAACCCGGCGATCAGGTCGGTCGTGATGCTCACGTCGGGCACGGCCGCCCGCAGCGCACAGACGCGCTCGAGGTACTCCGCCGCGGTATAGCCGCGCCGCATGGCGCGGAGCACGCGGTCCGAGCCCGCCTGCGCCGGCAGGTGCACGTGCTCGCACACGCTGGGCAGCTCTGCGATCGCCGCCACCAGGTCGTCGCCGAGGTCCTTGGGGTGCGACGTCATGAAGCGGATGCGCTCCAGCCCGTCGACCGCGTCGAGCCGGCGAAGCAGGCCGGAGAAGCCGGGCGCGCCGGCCTCTCCCCCGCGCCGGCGATCGCCACCGTAGGCGTTGACGTTCTGGCCGAGGAGCGTGACCTCACGTACTCCGTCTGCGGTCAGCGCCCGGACCTCCGTGACCAGTTCGTCCGCAGGCCGGCTGCGCTCGGGGCCGCGCACGTAGGGCACGATGCAGTACGAGCAGAAGTTGGTGCAGCCGCTCATCACCTGCACCCACGCCTGGTACGGGCGCTCCCTGCGCGCGGTGAGGCTGCCGCTGAAGTGCGGGCCGTCCTCGAAGTAGCCGGCAGGGCCGGCGCCGGCCGGCTCGACCGCGGCGTGCAGCAGCTCCGGGAGCCGGTGCAGGTTCTGCGGCCCGAGGGCGCCGTCGACGAAGGGGAAGCGGGCGAAGAAGCCGGCCTGCTCGGCCTGCGGCAGGCAGCCCGTCACGAGCACCACCCGCGAGGGGTCGTCGCGCTTCAGCCGCGCCGCCGTACCGAGGTGGCCGGCGAGGCGGTCGTCGGCGCTCTTGCGCACGGTGCAGGTGTTGTAGACGAGCACGTCGGCGCCGTCCGGCTCGTCCGCGCGCTCCAGGCCTTCGGCCTCGAGCAGCGCGCGGATGCGCTCGGCGTCGTGCTCGTTCATCTGGCAACCGAACGAGCGGAGATAGTAGCGGCCGTGCATGGCGATCGCGTCGCGCCGAGGGCGACGGGGCGAGACGGGCGCGCCGCCCGTCTCGCCCCGTCGCCTACTTGGCGATGTCGACGGCGCGGCTCTCGCGGATCACGGTGACGCGGATCTGGCCGGGGTAGTCGAGCTGGCCCTCGATCTCGCGCGCTATCTCGTGCGCGAGGAGGGACGTGGCGTCGTCGTCGATCTCACCGGGCTTGACCATGACGCGCACCTCGCGCCCGGCCTGCATGGCGAAGCACTTCTCGACGCCCTTGTGGGCCTCCGCGATGTGCTCCAGCGACTCCAGCCGCTTGATGTAGTTCTCGAGCGACTCGCGACGAGCTCCCGGACGGGCGGCGCTGATGGCGTCGGCCGCCTGCACGAGCACGGCCTCCACGGTCTGCGGCTCGACGTCCTGGTGGTGCGCCTGGATGGCGTGGCACACGCTCTGCGACTCGCGGTACTTCTTGCAGAGCTGCTGGGAGATGTCGGCGTGCGAGCCGTCGACCTCGTGGTCGATGGCCTTGCCGATGTCGTGCAGCAGGCCGGCGCGCTTGGCGATCTTGACGTTGGCGCCCAGCTCGGCGGCCATGATGCCGGCGAGGTGGGCGACCTCGATGGAGTGGTTGAGCACGTTCTGGCCGTAGCTCGTGCGGTACTTGAGGCGCCCGAGGACCCTGACCAGCTCGGGCGCCACGCCGTGCACGTTGGTGTCGAAGCAGGCCTGCTCGCCGGCCTCTTCCATGGCGGCCTCGACCTCGGCCTTGGCCTGGGTGTAGGTCTCTTCGATGCGCGCAGGGTGGATGCGCCCGTCGGTGATGAGCTTGGTCAGCGTCAGACGCGCCGTCTCGCGGCGCACCCCGTCGAACCCGGAGAGCACCACGGCCTCGGGGGTGTCGTCGATGATGAAGTCGATGCCGGTGATGTTCTCGAGCGTGCGGATGTTGCGGCCTTCGCGCCCGATGATGCGGCCCTTCATGTCGTCCGACGGCAGGTTGACGACCGAGACGGTGGTCTCGGCGACGTGGTTGGCGGCGGTGCGCTGGATGCTGATCGAGAGGATGTTGCGGGCGCGCCTGTCGGCCTCCCTGCGCGCCTCTTCCTCGATCTGCCGGACGAGCTTGGCCATCTCGTGGCGCGCCTCGTCCTCCGTCTGCTTGAGGAGCATCTCCTTGGCCTGGGCGGCGCTGAGACCGGAGATGCGCTCGAGCTGGATCATCGCCTCGGAGTGCGCGTTGTTGAGCTCGTCCGACATGCGCTGGCTGTTGGCGTCGCGGTCGCGGATGGACTGCTCGCGCCGGTCCTGCTCGGCGCCGCGGGCGTCGATGGCCTCCTCGCGCTGCAGCATGCGCTGCTCGGCCTTGTTCAGCTCCTCACGCCGGTCGCGCAGCTCGGCCTCGACCTCGCTGCGCACACGGTGGACCTCCTCCTTGGCCTCGAGGCGGGCCTCCTTGACGACGGTGTCCGCCTCGCGCTGGGAGTCCTTGAGCAGCTTCTCGGCCTCGCGCTCGGCTCCCGCGAGCTTGCTCGAGGCCAGGTTGCGGCGGATGAAGTACCCCACCGCGATGCCGACCACCAGGCCGACCACAACATAGACCGCAATCATCATCCAGTCCCTTCACAGGTCGCGCGGCACGAAAAAGGCCGGGCAAACGCGCCCGGCCTGTGCCACGCTCGCACGTGCACCACGATACGTCGATTCAGGTGTGACTACGTCCAGGGGTCAGGACGACTGTAGGTTCGCAAAACCTCCCAAATCTCTCATCGGTGACCCCTGGTCGATCGGTTCTCAGCCTGATCGGCGGCCTGGGCCGCCGTCTGTATCGCCATGCAAGAGCGAGAGTGGAATTCACAAAGCACGCGCAAACGTCGCGTACAGCGATGGTACGTGATTGCGGCTTGCCGCGTCAATTCGCTGCAGATGCGGCCTCTTCGACCCAGATGCGCACGGCGGCGTACGCGGTGGCCGAGGAGAACCCGCGGCGCTGCAGGGCCTGGTATGCGCGCCGGCGGGCCGCCTCCAGCGGCTGCTCCGGCGCGCCCCGTTTGCGGAGGAGGGCGAGAGCGCGGCCGAGCTCTGCGGCGTCGTCTCCGGAGTCTTCTCCCAGAGCCTCGTCGACGATGGCGGGATCGACGCCCAGCTCAAGCAGCCCACGCCGGATGCGCTGGACACCCCAGCCGTCGAGGCCGCGCTTGTCGGCGGTGTAGCTGCGCGCGAACGCCGCGTCGTCGATGAAGCCGTCTGCCGCCAACCGCTCGAGCGCGTCGTCCACCGCGGCCTGGTCGTGCTCCTTGGCCAGGAGCCGCCGGCGAAGCTCCTCGCGGCTCCGCGCCCGGTGGCCGAGCAGGCGGTAGGCGTCGCCCATGACGCGCTCCGCCGACGACGCCGCCCTGATCTCGGCGACATCGTCGGCGGTGAGCTCACGGCCTTTGAAGAGCCGCCAGCGAGCCACGAGGGACTCGCCGACGACGCAGACGTAGTCGTCGTCGACGTGCAGCGCCACTCCCCCACGGCGGGTGGCGCGCAGAGCAGTGACGACGGGCACGACTAGGCCTGCAGGACCTCGCCGGTGACGGGATCGACGCCCTCCGGCGCGGCGCTCTTGGCCGCCGCTGCGGCGTCGGCGGCGAGCGCGGCCGTGGCCTCGGCCAGCGCCGCGCTGGCCGGCAGGCCCGCCTTGGCGCGGATCTGGACCTCGATGGCGTCGGCGATGTCCGGGTTCTCGGAGAGGAACACCTTGGCGTTGGCCCTGCCCTGGCCGAGGCGCTCGTCGTTGTAGCTGAAGAACGCGCCGCTCTTGGCCACGACGTCGTAGAAGACGCCGAGGTCGAGCAGTGAGCCCTCGCGCGAGATGCCCTTGCCGTAGATGATGTCGAACTCCGCCTGCTTGAACGGCGGCGCGACCTTGTTCTTCACGACCTTGACGCGGACGCGGTTGCCCACGGCCTCGGTGCCGTCCTTGAGCGTCTCGATGCGGCGGATGTCGAGGCGGATGGTGGCGTAGAACTTGAGCGCCTTGCCGCCGGTGGTGACCTCCGGGTTGCCGAACATCACGCCGATCTTCTCGCGCAGCTGGTTGGTGAAGGCGCAGATGGTGCCCGAGCGGCTGAGGCTGCCGTTGAGCTTGCGCAGCGCCTGGCTCATGAGCCGCGCCTGCAGGCCGACGAAGCTGTCGCCCATCTCGCCCTCGATCTCGGCCTTGGGCGTGAGCGCCGCGACCGAGTCGATGGCCACGATGTCGAGCGCGCCGCTGCGGACGAGCATCTCGGCGATCTCGAGCGCCTGCTCGCCGTAGTCCGGCTGCGAGACGAGCAGGTTGTCGACGTCCACGCCGATGGCCTTGGCGTAGATGGGGTCCATCGCGTGCTCGGCGTCGATGAACGCGGCCTGGCCGCCGAGCTTCTGCGCCTGGGCGATGAGGTGGTACACCATGCGTGGTCTTGCCCGACGACTCGGGGCCGTAGATCTCGATGATGCGGCCGCGCGGGATGCCGCCGACACCGAGGGCGATGTCGAGAGCCAGCGAGCCGGTGGGAACGAACTGCATGTCGTCGCTCACCGGGTGGTCGCCCAGCCGCATGACGCTGCCCTTGCCGAACTGCCGCTCGATCTGGGTGACGGCGGCCTCGAGGGCCTTGTCCTTGTCCAACGTAGCGCTCCTCTCTTGCTCAGGACGCGGGGAAGTCTGCCAGCGGGGAGTGCACTGCGCCTCCCGGCTTCAGGTCGCTACTATACAGGACCATCCGAACCAGACCAAATGCGCCGATGTTGACATTTTGCAGGGAAAAAGGGTGACCAGGGCGGCGGAATCTGGCCACCGTGACGTGGGGCAGCCACGGCCGTTTCTCGGGCTCGTAGAGGCCCTTCGTCGCGAGCCGCTCGGACACCTCGGCCTGGAGTCTTACGCAACGTCCCGGACGGATCGTCGAGCTCCAGCGCCACCACCCTGCGCCTGCCGTGCGTCGGGAGGAACAGCGGGCCGCTGAAGCGGCAGTCGGCGCGGCGCCAGCGGATGCCGCCGAGGATCGCCTCGACGTCCGGGACCCGCTCCGCGTCCACGTCGCCGAGGAACGCGAGCGTGAGGTGCACGGTGCTGCAGCACGCGGAGATCGTCGCGCGGGGAGAGCTGCGTGCGCTGCCAGGCCGCGACGGCCTGCAGGGCGTCCGCTGGGAGGTCGCAGGCCACGAAGAGGCGCAGCCGGCGGGGCCTGGCCTGCGCCGTGCCGGTCACGGTGTGAGCGCCTCCCGCAGCAGGTGCAACGCCCCGGTGGCGCTGAATGTGCGCACCGTCGCACGGTCGCCGGGGAACGAGCTCCTGCGCACGCGCGTGCCGCCGGGACCTGCGCAGCCGAGGTACACGAGCCCGACCGGCTTCTCCTCGGTGCCGCCGCCGGGGCCGGCGACCCCGGTGACGGAGAGCGCGAAGTCGGCGCCCAGCGCCGTGCGGGCGCCCTCCGCCATCGCGCCGGCGACCTCTTCGGAGACCGCCCCGTACTGCGCCAGCATGCCCGGCGGCACGCCGAGGAGGTCCATCTTGGCCTGGTTGGAGTAGCTGAGGACTCCGCCTCTGAAGTAGTCGGAGCTGCCGGCGCGGGTGGTGATCCTGGCGCCGAGCATCCCGCCGGTGCAGGACTCGGCTACCGCGAGCGTCAGCGCCCGGCCGCGGAGCTCGTCCGCGACGATGTCGTCGAGCGTGCGGCCGTCGGTGGAGTACACCGGTGCGCCCGCCTCGAGCGCCGCGACGAGGGCGTCGGCCTGCGCCTGCGGCCCGGGTTCACGCCGGTGACGGATGCGCACGGTCACCTCTCCCCCGCCGACGTTGATGCCCAGCTCCACCAGGTCGTGCGGCAGCGCGTCGAGTACGGGGCCGACCTGAAGCTCTCCGACGCCGAAGATGCGGACCATGCGCGCGGCGACGTTCGGGAAGAAGCCCTCACTCTCGAGGGTCGCCGCCGTCTCGAGCCACATCTGTTGAAATTCGTAGGGTACGCCCGGGTACGCGTAGATCCGGGTCTTCCCCGCTCTCACGGCGATGCCTGGGGCTACGCCTGCGGGCTGCACGGCGGTGGCGCCCACCGGCAGCCGGGCCTGGCGCCGCGCGAGGCGGAACATCTCGGCGAAGTCCATGTGACGTCGCGCGGCGACGGCGCGCACGCGCTCCTCCAGGTACGTGCGCGCCCGCGGGTCCTCCTCCAGCGCCACGCCGAGGACCTCCGCCAGGCACTCCGCGGTGAGATCGTCGTGGGTGGTGCCGAGCCCGCCCCCCACCACGAGCAGGTCGGGCTCGCCCGTGAGCGCGTGCCGGAGCGCGGCCACGATGCGCGCGCGGTCGTCGGCCACGGTGAGCAGCTCGAGGACCTTGACGCCGCGCCGGCTGAGGTCGGCGCAGACGAAGGCTCCGTTGGTGTCCGTGGTGCGCCCGTCGAGCAGCTCGTTGCCGCTCAGGAGCACGGCGGCGCGAGGCGCTCCCGGTGGCATCAGTCGCTGGTCCCCGGCATATGGATGAGCCCGCGGGCGTTGCGGAAGTAGTTGATGCCGCTGGCCAGAGTCACGACGACGACGACGATGGCGAGCGCCCACTGGATGTAGTCGGCCACGTCGGTGGAGACGTGGATGAGCTCGGCGATGTCGGCCGTCGGGAACAGCACGTACACGACGTAGACGATCTGCAGGACCGTCTTGAGCTTGCCGTACTTGTCGGCGGGGATCGAGACACCCTGCGACACGCCGATGATGCGCAGCACGCTCACGGCGATCTCGCGGCCGATGATGACCATGGCGACCCACGCGGCCACCCTGTCCTGAGCGACGAGGGCGATGAGGGCGGCGGCGATGAGCAGCTTGTCGGCGAGCGGGTCGAGGAACTGCCCGAGCGTGGTGACCTGCTTGCTGCGCCTGGCGACGTACCCGTCGAGCTTGTCGGTGGCCGCGGCGAGGATGAAGACGGCCGCGGCGAGGAGGTCGCCGTAGGGCTGCGGAAGGCCCGAGAGAAGGATGACCAGGAACACGGGGACGAGCAGGATCCGCGCGATGGTGATGCTGTTGGCGAGATTGAGCTGGCTCGGCTTGTCCTGGCTGCTCACGTTCCCCCTGTCGCGGCGACGGCCTCCACATCATACCCGAGGCTGTCACGAACGACGGCGCGGACCAGGTCGCCTCTGCGCGTGCGGACACCGGTGAGCGTCGTGCGACCGTCCACATCCGGGGCCTGGAGCGCGATGCGGCCCACGGCCGTGCCGTCCGCGCGCGACGTGCCGCGCTCGACGAGGACGTCCACCTCACGGCCGGCGAGGCCGCTCCAGAAGCGCTCGGCCTCCCGATCGATGAGCTCGCCGAGGACGGCGGCGCGCTCGAGCGCGAGCTCGCGCGGCACCGCGCCCGCGCATGCCGGCCGCCGCCGTGCCCTCCTGCTCGTCGTAGACGAACACGCCGGCCACAGCGAGCCCGGCCTCCCGGACGAAGCTCACGAGCTCCCGGAACTCCGCGTCGGTCTCACCGGGGAACCCGGTGATGAACGTCGAGCGCACCGCGGCCCCCGGCAGCGCCCTTCGCACGCGCTCGAGAAGCGCAAGGTGCGCGGAGCCGTCTCCGGAGCGCCGCATGCGCCGCAGGACCGCGCCTGAGGCGTGCTGCAGCGGCACGTCCACATACGGCACCGCGTACGCCGCCAGGGCGTCCAGGAGCTCGCCTGTGATGCCGTCCGGCTGCAGGTAGAGCAGTCGCAGCCACGACGGTGCGGGGTCGAGCGCCGCCAGCTCGGCGAGCAGGCGGCTCATGCCGCCCCACCCCGGCTCCGCCCAGCGGGAGGTGTCCTGGCCGACGAGGACGAGCTCGCGCGCCCCGGCGGCGAGCTGAGCGCGCGCCGCGCGCACGACCTCGGCTGCCGCGACGGTCTCGTAGTCGCCCTTGATGAGCGGGATGGCGCAGAAGGAGCAGCGCCGGTCGCAGCCGTCGGAGATCTTGACGTAGGCGCTGACCGGGCGAGGACGCCGCGGGACGGGCACGGCCGCCTCGGGCGTCTGCGTCTCCCCCGGCCTCGCCGAGCGCGGCCAGGAGCGGCGCCGTGTCGAGGCCGCACCAGAGGTCGACCTCGGGCAGCTCCGCGGCCAGCTCGTCGCGGTAGCGCTCCACCAGACAGCCGACGGCCGCCACCCGTGCGCCGCGCTCGTGCGCGGCCTCGGAGGCGTCGAGGATCGCCTCGATGGACTCCTCCTTGGCGGCGTCGATGAACCCGCAGGTGTTGACGACGAGGACGTCGGCGCGGCCGGCCGGCGCCGGGCTGTGCCCGGCGGCGCGCAGCCGCGCCTCGAGCGCGCCGGAGTCGGCCTCGTTCTTGGGGCAACCGAGCGTGAGGATGAAGAAGGAGCTGCCCGTCTGGAGCCTCAGATCGGCGAGTGCGGCCGCGTCAGCGGTAGTTGACGAACTGGACGGGGATGCCCCAGTCCTCGTCGCGCAGAGCGCCCATGGCGGCCTGGAGCTCGTCCTTGCTGGACGAGAACACGCGCACGGTGTCGCCCTGGATCTGCACCTTGACCTTCTTGAACCGCTGACGGAGCAGCTTGTTCATGGCCTTGGCCTTCTCGTCGGGGATGCCCTGGACGATCGGCGCTCGCTGACGGACGGTGCCGCCGAGCGCCTCCTCTACCTTGCCGTACTGGAGGGCCTTGAGCGGCACCTTGCGGCGCACGAGCTTCTCCTCGAGCACCTCGACGACCTGCCTCAGCTTGCCGTCGTTGTCCGAGGTCAGGACGATCGCCTCACCCTCGAGCGTGACCGAGCTGACGCTCTTCTTGAAGTCGTACCTGGTCGCGATCTCCTTCTGAGCCATGTTGACGGCGTTGCGGACCTCGTTGATGTCCGCTCTGGAGACCACGTCGAATGAGGATTCCTTGGCCATTCTCCCCTACCCCTGCGTGTTGGCGCCCTGGACCACGCGTCCCTGGATGACCTCGACCGTCCACGGGCCCGTGTCGCTCTTGATCTTGACGTTGTCGCCCTCGACGTTGAGCTTGACGTTCGCAGGCGCGCCGAGGCTCATCCACAGGTCCTTGCCCTTGAACTTCTCCGTGTCGCCCTTCTTGAGTGTGCCGGAGAACAGGACGGTGCCGGTACTGTCGCCGCGCCGCACCTCCATCCAGCAGTCGCCCCCGGTCGCCTCGAGCTTGACGAGGTTCTTCTGCCAGGCCGGCACGCCCGCAGGGCTGGTCTGCGGCTTGGGCGACGCGCTGGGTGACGCGGAGGGGCTGCCGATACCGAGCGCCCCGGGCTTGGTGGTGGGCTCGTCGTTGCCGTCACCGCCGTTCAACATGCCCAGCGCGTAGATCGCCGCGAGCACGACGAGACAGACGACGGCGACGATGACGACGGTGTTGCGACCGCGATGGCTGTGCGGCTTGCCGATGACGGAGGCGCCGCTGAACGGCTCGTGGTGCTCCTGCGAAGGGACCATGCCGCGCGAGCGGAACTCCCCGATGATGACGTCCGGGTCGAGGCCCAGGTACGTGGCGTACGTGCGCAGGAAGCCCTTGACGTAGGTGACGCCGGGCATCACGTCCCAGTCCTCGTTCTCCATGGCCTGGACGTACTTGACCCGGATCTTGATGTCCTCCTCGACCTGCTGGAGCGTCAGGTTGCGGCGGACTCGGGCCTCGCGCAGCGTGGTGCCGATCTCAAACACGGTGGATGCGATACTCCTCTGTCGGCGAAGGGCGGCCCGAAGCTGCGGGTCACCCGAACGTACAGTCTAGTAACGGGCTGCGGAGAAGACAAACGGGCGCGGGACCGTCGGGGGGTCAGTCGGGGGCGGGCGCCGGCTCGGCCGCCGAAGGCGGCTGCTCCGGCGCATCCACGCCCTCCGCGGGCTCGGCCGCCGCGGGGATGTCGTCCACGACGTCTCCGCTCAGGCGCGCCAGCGCGACGGGCAGGCCCGCCTCGTCGATGAGCACCGAGCGCGCCTTGCTGCCGTCGTACCCCGAGATGATGCCCATCTCCTCCATGATGTCGATGAGCCGGCCGGCGCGAGCGTAGCCCACGCGCAGACGGCGCTGCAGCAGCGCGACGCTGGCGGCCCCGGTGTTGACCACGGTCTTGATGGCCTCGCCGAGCAGTTCGTCACCGCCGGCCGCCTGCGCCGACTGCTCGGTGTCCGGTCCGGCCGGGTTCTCCAGCAGTTCCTCGTGGTACTCGGGCTTGGCCTGGCGCTTCCAGTGCTCCGTCACGAGCTTCATCTCGGCGGCCGTGACCAGGGCCCCCTGGACGCGCAGGAGCTTGCTGCTGCCCATGGGGCTGAACAGCATGTCGCCCATGCCGAGCAGGCTCTCCGCGCCACCCTGGTCGAGGATGATGCGCGAGTCGGTCTGCGAGGCCACGGCGAACGCGATGCGCGACGGGATGTTGGTCTTGATCATGCCCGTGACCACGTCCACCGACGGGCGCTGCGTGGCCACCACGAGGTGGATGCCGCAGCTGCGGCCGAGCTGGCCGAGGCGGATGATGGAGTCCTCGACCTCCGACGGCGCCACCATCATCAGGTCGGCCAGCTCGTCGATGATCACCATCGTGTACGGCATGGCCTCTTCACCGGCGCGCGCGAGCTTCTTGTTCAGCGCGCGGATGTCCTGGCAGTGGTTGCGCGAGAGCACGTCGTAGCGACGGTCCATCTCGCGGCAGATGTTGTCGAGCACGTACGGTGGCCTGCTTCATGTTGGTGACCACCGGGGCCAGCAGGTGCGGCACGCCGTTGAAGTTGCTGAGCTCGACCTTCTTGGGGTCGATCATGATCATGCGCACCTCGTCCGGCGTGGCGCGCAGCAGGATCGAGGTGATCAGCGCGTTGAGGCAGCCGCTCTTGCCCGAGCCGGTGGTCCCGGCGATGAGCAGGTGCACCAGACGCACGAGGTCGGCCATGATCGGCTTGCCGGTGACGTCCTTGCCGAGCCAGAACGACATCGGCGAGGCGTGCTGCGGGAACGGCCCGTGGACGTCGCCGAGCGAGACGTAGCTGGCCTGGATGTTGGGCACCTCGACGCCGACGGCGGTCTTGCCCGGGATCGGAGCCAGTACGCGCACCTCGGTCGCCGCGAGCGCGTACTTGAGGTCGTCCTTCAGGCCCGCGACCTTGCCGACCTTGATGCCGGGCTCGAGTTGCAGCTCGAACCGGGTGACGCGGGGGCCGGAGACGGTGCCGATGACCTGTGCGGGGATGTTGAAGCTGGCGAGTGTGGCCACGAGACGCTCCGCGGTGCGGGCGACTGCCTGCGGAGACTCGCCGTCGCCCTCACCGAGGAGCCGCAGGACTCCGGCGTCCGGGAGCTGCCAGTGGCGCTTCTCCGCCTCCGCGAAGGCAAGCGCCACGTCGGCGTCGCCCGCGCCGGCTCTCGTCACCGGCGGCCGCGGCGAGAGAGAGTTGCACGCCGTCGTCCGCCGCGACAACGGGCTCGGGCTCCGGGTCCGGGTCGGCGGGCAGCGGCGCGGGCTCGCCGAAGATCTCCGGCGCGGCGGACGCGCCGTCGATGAGGTACGGGCCGGCCGGCTCCGGCCGGGAGAAGTCCAGCTCCGGCGTGACGACCGGGCGGATGGACGTGCGCATCTGGTCGCTCGCGTCGATGGTGGGTGACTCGTCGAGCTCCACCACGCGCGTGTCGGTGGCCTCCTTGCGGCGCGCGCCGAAGGCCTCCGCCTGGCTCCGCGCGGCGCGGCCGGCCTTGGCCACGCCCTTCTTGGAGTGGTCCGCCCACTGGCGCAGCGACGAACCGGTGACGAGCAGGATGCCGGCGAGCACGAGCGCGACCACGAGGACGTCGACGCCGACACGGCCGATGAACGGGCTGAGCACCGCCCACTGCACCTCACCGAGCAAGCCACCGTGGGCGCTCATGTACTCGTCGCGGAAGAGCGCGTGGACGCGTTCGCCGGCGAAGATGCCGAAGGCGTCGGCGGCGGCTGCGAGCGCGACGCCGGCGACGATGAGAGCCACGCCCCATGTCATGCCACGGCGCGGCCGGTTCTCCTCGCGCACCACGAGCAGGTAGGCGAGGAACCCGAGGAGCAGCGGCAGCGCGAACGCGAGCACGCCGACCGACCACCGCGCGGCCTCCCCGAGCCAGCGCCCGAGAGAGCCCCCGTCCCAGCCCAGATAGAGGACGAAGGCGAGGAACACGGCGATCGCCAGGCACGCGATCGCGCCCAGCTCGCGGCGGTGCCGGGAGCTGGGATCCTTGCGCTCGGCGCGCGTGCTCTCCTTCGGCTTCGCGCGGTACGTCGCGGAGGCCGTGCGGGGGCGCGACCGGGATGCGGAGCCCGAGCGCTTACGAGCCTGTTTCGGGCGTGCAGTCGCCATGGCGTGGTGTTCGACGCCGGCGGCGGAATCCCTAGCCGGGCGACGGCCGCGCGCGGCCGTCGCCCCCGTCAGACCTCGACGACGACGGGCATGATGAGCGGCCGGCTCTTCGTCCGCCGGAAGACCAGCTCCGCGAGCCGCTGGGAGACGTCCTCGCGGATGAGGTGCTGGTCGGTGACGTGCTCGGCGCCGAGCTCGTCCATCAACTCGTCGAGGGCCCCGCTGCACTCGTCGAGCACCTCCTGGAGCCGGACGTCGTCGTGGAGGAAGCCGCGGGCGACGAGCTCCGGCGGCGCCACCGATGCGCCGCTCTGGGCGTCGATCGTGAGCACCGCTATCAGGATGCCGTCTCCGGCCAGCTGCTGTCGGTCGCGCAGCACGAGGCCTTCCGGGTCGCCGATCTCGGCGCCGTCGACGAACACCATGCCGGTCGCGCACCTTGTCGACGACCTCGCCGTTGTCCGCCTCGAGCTCCAGCACGTCGCCGTTCTCGAGGATGAAGATGTCTTCGTCGGACATGCCCGACTGGCGGGCGAGCTCGGCGTGCATGTGCTGCATGCGGTACTCGCCGTGGACGGGGACCAGGAACCGGGGTCGCGTGAGGTTCAGCATCATCTTGAGGTCTTCCTGGGCGGCGTGGCCGCTCACGTGGATCCCGCTGCGCTCGCCGTAGACCACCGTCGCGCCGACCTTGAGCAGCCGGTCGATGGTGGCCGTCACGCTGCGCTCGTTGCCGGGGATCGCCTTGGCCGAGATGACCACCGTGTCGCCCTCGTGAAGCTCCACCTGCGGATGGTCGTTGAAGGCCATGCGGGTGAGCGCCGAGAGCGGCTCGCCCTGGCTGCCGGTCGAGAGGATCAGGACCTCCTCGGGCCGGTACTCGTCGATCTGGGTGAGCTTGATCATCGCGCCCTCAGGCACTTTGAGGTAACCGAGGTTGCGGGCGATGTTGGCGTTCTTGACCATCGAGCGCCCGGAGAGGGCGAACTTGCGCCCGTGCATGTGGGCGATGGTGATCGCCTGCTGGATGCGGTGGATGTGAGACGCGAAGCTGGCCACGATCACACGGCCCTCGGCCTCGGCGAAGATCCGGTGGAAGGCGTTGCTGACGGTGCTCTCCGAGGCGGTCGAGCCCGGAGCCTCGGCGTTGGTGGAGTCGCCGAGCAACGCCAGGACGCCCTTCTCGCCGAGCCGGGCGAAGGCGTCCACGTCGGTGACGCGGCCGTCGATCGGCGTGTGGTCGAACCGGTAGTCGCCGGTGAGCACCACCGCGCCGAGGTCGGTGCCGAGCACGATCGAGAGCGAGTCGGGGATGCTGTGGCTCGTGGCGATGAACGAGAGGTCGAACGGCCCGACCTGCAGGCGTGACTGGTCGCTGACCTCGACGAGCTCGACGCTCTTGAGCAGGCCGTGCTCCTCGAGCTTGGACTTGATGAGCGCGAGCGTGAAGCGGCTGCCGTAGACGGGCCGGTTCAGCCGGCGCAGCACAAAGGGCAGCGCCCCCTGGTGGTCCTCGTGGCCGTGCGTGATGACGAAGGCGAGCACGTCCTGCTGCCGCTCGACGAGCCATCTGATGTCGGGGAGCACGAGGTCGATGCCGAGCATGTCTTCGCTCGGGAACTCCACGCCGCAGTCGAGCACGACGATCTTGCCGCGGTACTCGATCGCGGTCATGTTCTTGCCGATCTCGCCGAGACCCCCGAGGGGGATGATGCGTACGGCGTCTTCACTCATGGTGGTGCCTTCTCTCTGTGAATGTGTCGCGGGGCGGCCGCGGGGCTCAGGCGTCGGTGAGACCGACGCGCCTGAGCTCTGCGGCCACCACGGCTTGTTCTTCGGGTGTGGCGGGCACGAGCGGGAGGCGCAAGCCTCCGACCTCGTGCCCGAGCAGGTTGAGGGCCGCCTTGACCGGGATCGGGTTGGCGGTCACGAACAGCGCCTTGTACAGGCCGTGCAGCGCCGCGTCCTCGGCGCGCGCGGCGTCGAGGTCGCCCTCCCGGCAGAGCCGGGCGACCTCGGCCATGCGCGCGCCGACGAGGTGGCTGGCCACGCAGATGCCGCCGGCGCCGCCGCGCGCCATCACGTCGCAGCAGCATGTCGTCGTTGCCGGCGTACACGGCGAGGTCGCTGAGCTCCAGGAGCCGGTCGGTCTCGGCGAGGTCCGGGTTGGCTTGCTTGACGGCCACGATGTTCTCCGTGTTCCCCAGCTCGGCCAGGGTCTCCGGCGGGACGTTGATGACGCAGCGGCCGGGGATGTTGTAGACGATCACCGGCAGGCTGGTGGCGGCGGCGACGGCGTGGAAGTGGGCCACCACGCCGCGCGCGGGCGGCTTGTTGTAGTAGGGGACCACGGCGAGCACGCCGTCCACGCCGCACGCCTCGGCCGCGCGCGTGAGCTCCACGCTGTGCCGCGTGTCGTTGGAGCCGGTGCCGGCGACGACCGGCGCACGACCACCGACGGTGTCGACGACGGTGCGGAACATGGCGAGCTTCTCGTCGTCGCTGAGCGTCGGCGACTCGCCGGTGGTGCCCGCAACGACGAGGCCGTCCGATCCGTTGGCGAGGAGGAACTCGGCGAGCGCCGCGAGCTTCTCGTGATCGACCGACTCGTCGGCGGCGAACGGCGTCACCATGGCGGTCAGGATGGTCCCGAGACTCTTCACGTGCTCCCCCTCAGGTGCGATCGGTCTGTACGCTTCGTGGCTCCACGAGCGTCAGGACAGCAGGTGCTCAAGGCCCACGACCGTGCCCGTGACCTGCGGCGCGCGCCGCAGGGCGAGCAGGACGCCGCCCATGAACGAGCGCCGCGACAGCGAGTCGTGGCGCAGGGTGAGGAGCTCGTCCTCGCCGCCCAGCACGACCTCCTGGTGCGCGACCGCGCCGGGCAGGCGCACGCTGTGGATGGTCACGCGGCCGTCGGCGACGAGGCCGCGGGACTGCTGCCCGGCGCCGGGCGGGGCCACCAGGGCGGACCCCGGCGCCTCGGCCATCAGCCGCGCCGTCCGCAGTGAGGTGCCCGACGGCGCGTCGATCTTGCCCTTCTCGTGCGTCTCGATGATCTCGGCGTGCGTGTAGTGGCGCGCCGCCTCGGCGGCGAACTTCATGAGCAGCACGGCGCCGAGCGCGAAGTTGGGAACGACGACGAGGCCCGTACCGGACGCGTCGGCGCGCGCGGAGAGATCCGCGACCTGATCGTCCGTGAGGCCGGTGGCGCCCACCACGGTGGGTACGCCGGCGTCGAGCAGCGCGGCGGAGTTCTCGTACACGGCGGCGGGCACGCTGAACTCGAGCGCGACCGCCGGCGTGGTGAGCGCCGAGCGCCGCGTCGACGTCCTTGAACCACGGGGCATCTCCCCCGTCGCCCTTGCGCGGGTCGACCAGGGCGACGAGCCGCAGGTCGTCCTGCGCGGCGATGGTGGCGGCGCTCAGCGCGCCCATCTTGCCGGCGGCTCCGGTGACCAGGACGTCGATCAACGCTCCTCCTCCAGGAGAACCCCTTGCGCCACGGCCTCGAACGGCTCCGGGTGCGGGCCGATGCAGGCGGTGGACCACGTCTTGGGGTCGTAGTAGCGGCGCACGGCCTGGATCACGGCGTCGTGATCCACGGCGTCGATGCGCTCGAGCACCTCGTCCACGGAGAGGATGGGCTGCTCGAGAAGCACGGCGCGCCCCAGGGACTGCATGCGGCGCGCCGGGGCTCTCCATGCTCAGCACCAGCTGCCCCTTGAGGTGGTTCTTGGCGCGCGTCGATGGCGGTGTCGGTCATGTCGGCCTCGAGGTCGTCGAGGACCTCGAGGATGACGCCCATCGCCTCGCCGACGGCCTCCTGCCGCGAGCCGAAGTAGACGGCCGTGAGGCCGGCGTCGGCGTAGAGCGACGTGTACGAGTAGACCGAGTAGGCGAGGCCGCGCTTCTCGCGCACCTCCTGGAAGAGGTGACTGCTCCAGGAGCCGCCGAGGATCGTGTCGACGACGAAGACGGCGTAGCGGTCCGGGTCGCCGCGCTTGGGACCCGGACCCCCGAGGCACACGTGGTACTGCTCCGTGTCCTTGCGCGTGAAGCGCGCGATGTGGCGCGTCGTCGGGGATGCTGAGCTCGGGGCGCACGATGGCCGCGCCGGGCTCCGGCCGGAAGTGGGCGGCCGTCAGCTCGCAGAGGCGCTCGTGGTCGACGCTGCCGCCGGCCGCGACGACGATGCCGGGGTTGACGTAGTGCTCGTCGTGGTAGCCGCGCACGGTGTCGAGGTCGAGAGCCGACAGCGTCTCGGAGTGCCCGATGATCGGGCGCCCGAGCGGGTGCTCTCCGAAGACGACCTCCGAGATGTCGTCGTGGATGAGCTCGGGCGGCGAGTCCTCGTACATCGCCACCTCCTCGAGCACGACCTCACGCTCCTGGTCGAGGTCGGTGAAGGTGGGCCGCGCGACCATCTCGGTGATCACCTCGAACGCCTTCTCGAGGTCCTCGTCCAGGAGCCGCGCGTTGACCAGCGTGTGCTCCTTGGAGGTCGACGCGTTGGGCTCGGCGCCCATGTCGTCGAAGATGTGCGCGATCTGGCTCGCCGAGTACTTGTCCGAGCCCTTGAAGATCAGGTGCTCGATGAAGTGGGAGATGCCGCCGAGCTCGACCGGCTCGAGCCGTGAGCCGGCGGCGATCCAGACCCCGAGGGCCACCGAGCGCACGCTTTCGATGCGCTCGGTGGCCACCCGCAGGCCGTTGTCCAGCGTTGACAGGCGGTAGGCCTCCGTGGCCCGCTCCCTGCTCTCGCTTCTTCTCTTACTCGGAGTCGGCCGACTTGAGGAGCGTCAGGCCGATACGGTTGCGAGCCTTGTCGATCTCGACGACCTCGACGGTCACGGAGTCGCCGCGCTTGACGACGTCCTCGACGTTCTTGACGCGCTCGCCCTTGGGGGCCAGGCGCGAGATGTGGAGCAGGCCGTCGGTGCCCTTCTTGAGCTCGACGAAGGCGCCGAAGTCGGTGGTCTTGACCACGCGGCCGGTGAACACGTCGCCGACCTCGACCTCCTTGGTCATCGACTGGATGCGGTTCTTGACGCCCTCCGCAGCCTCCTCGTCCGGGGCGCAGATGAAGATCGTGCCGTCGTCCTGGATGTCGATGTCGGCGCTGAACTCCTCGGTCATGCCGCGGATGGTCTCGCCGCCCTTGCCGATCACGAGCCCGATCTGGTCCGGGTTGATCTGGATGCTGAAGATGCGCGGCGCCCACTGGCTGAGCTCGCCGCGCGGCTCGCTGATGACCTCGGCCATCTTGCCGAGGATGTGCAGGCGGGCCTTGCGTGCCTGCTCGAGGGCCTCGGTGAGGATCTCGAACGTGACGCCGGTGATCTTGATGTCCATCTGCAGGGCGGTGATGCCCTCGGCGGTGCCGGCGACCTTGAAGTCCATGTCGCCGAGGTGGTCCTCGACGCCCGCGATGTCGGTGAGCACGACGTAGTCGTCGCCCTCCTTGATGAGGCCCATCGCGGTGCCGGCCACCGGGGCGCTGATCTGCACGCCGGCGTCCATGAGGCTCAGGGTGCTGCCGCAGACGCTCGCCATGGAGGACGAGCCGTTGCTCTCGAGGATCTCGCTCACGATGCGGACCGTGTACGGGAAGTCGAGCTCGCTGGGCAGGACCGGCAGCAGGGCGCGCTCGGCGAGGGCGCCGTGGCCGATGTCGCGGCGCTTGGGGCCGCGCATGAACCCGGTCTCGCCCACCGAGTACGGCGGGAAGTTGTAGTGGTGGATGTAGCGCTTCTTGTCCTCGATGCCGAGGCCGTCGATGCGCTGGAACTCGCCGGTGCCGCCGAGCGTGAGCAGGCTCATGGCCTGCGTCTCGCCGCGGGTGAAGAGGGCGCTGCCGTGCGTGCGCGGGACGACTCCGACCTCACAGCTGATCGGCCGGACCTCGTCCGTCGCGCGGCCGTCGGGGCGGATCTTCTTGACGGCGATGCGGTCGCGGATGATGTCCTTCTCGAGCTTGGCGATGGCGCGCTTGACCTGCGTGACGCGCTCGAGGTCGGCGTCGTCGGCGATGAGCTGCGCGGCGGCGGCCTTCTTGACCTCGGCCGTCGCGTCCATGCGCTCCTTCTTGCCGGGCACGCTGGTGGCGGCGTCGAGCGCCGCGCCGAAGCCGGTGCGGACCTGCTCGAGCACGCCCTCGTCGACGGACCAGGCGGGGACGTCCCACTTGGGCTTGCCGACCAGACGCTGCAGCTCGAGCTGCACGGCGACGAGCTTCTTGATCTCCTCGTGGGCGAGCTTGAGCGCCTCGACGATGACCGCCTCGGAGACCTGCTTGGCGCCGGCCTCGACCATGACGATGGCGTCGGCGGTGCCGGTGACCACGAGGTCCATGTCGGACTCGTCCTGAAGCTCCTCGAGCGACGGATTGATGACGAGCTGGCCGTCGATGCGCCCGACGTGCACGGAGCCGATGGGGCCGCCGAACGGGATGTTGCTGATCGTGAGCGCCGCGGAGGCGCCGAGCGTCGCGAGCACGTCGTAGGACGTCTCGAAGTCGACGGACAGCGTGGTCGCGACGATGTGGACCTCGTTCATGAAGCCCTTGGGGAACAGCGGCCGGATGGGACGGTCGATCTGGCGTGCGCCGAGGATCGCCTTCTCGCTCGGGCGCGACTCGCGCTTGATGAAGCCGCCGGGGATCTTGCCGGCGGCGTAGTGCCGCTCTTCCACGTCGACGGTGAGGGGGAAGAAGTCCTGCCCCTCGCGAACGTCCTCGCGCATGGTCGCGGCCACGAGGACCACCGTGTCGCCACAGCGCACCAGTACGGCGCCGTTGGCCTGCTTGGCGAGGCGACCGGTCTCGAGGGTGATCGTCTGACCCCCGACCTCTACTTCAATGGTGTTCATCTCTTCCTTCATCTCTCGACCCGGCGCCCCATTGCGCTCGGGTACTGCTCGTCGGCGTGGATCGACACGGGGACGAATGGTGCGGCGCGTCTGGCGCCGGCGGGTTCACTTGCGGAGTTCGAGCTCCTTGACGAGCGCGCGGTAGCGCTCGAGGTCGCGCGCCTGCAGGTAGTTGAGGAGGCGGCGACGCTGACCGACCATCTTCAGCAGCCCGCGGCGGCTGTGATGGTCTTTCTTGTGCGTCTTGAGGTGCTCGGTGAGGGTCGTGATGCGCTCGGTGAGGAGCGCGATCTGCACCTCGGGGGAACCGGTATCGCCGTCGTGCTTGGCGTGCTTGGCGATGATGGTCTCTTTGGCGTCCTTGGTCATTGCCATATCTTGTCACCTCCCTCCGGGGAGTGTCCGGAAACCCAGTCGCGGGGCTGGCTGGCCCGCGACCGAGAAAGCGGTCGCGCTAGGGTAGCACAGGGTGAGAACGGGAGAAACCGTGGCGGGCGCGGAGGCCGTCAGGCCTCTGCCGCGCCGCCCTCTCCCCCGCCCAGGCCGACGGCGGCCAGGGCGGGGTCGGCGAGCTCGCCTGCGGCGGCGATGTCGAGCCGCATCTGCGTGACGAGTGCGTCGACGCTCGTCGAACCTGCGCTCGTCGCGGATCTTGTGCAGGAAGTCGAGCCTGATCTCGCAGTCGTAGATGTCCCCGGTGAAGCCGAGCAGGAACGCCTCCACGGTCACGTGCGTGGTCGGCTCCTCCCTGCTCTGGAAGGTCGGGTTGTGCCCGATGTTGACGGCCGCGCGGTACCACGCTCCCCCTACGAGGACGCGCGCCGCGTACACGCCGCGCCCCGGGAAGATCGTGCCGGCCTCGACGTCCACGTTCGCGGTGGGCACGCCCAGGGTGCGACCGCGCTTGTCGCCGTGCACGACGACGCCGGTGGCCGACGGCGGCCGGCCGAGGATCTCGCGGACCTCCTCGAGCTCGCCGTCGTGCAGCAGCCGGCGGATGCGCGTGGAGCTGATGGGCTCACCGTGCTCGGTGACGAGGGAGCACACCTCGACGTCGTACCCGCTGGCGGCGCCGCAGGCGCGCAGCTGCGCGGCGTCCCCTGCGCCCCGCGCGCCGAAGTTGAAGTTCTCGCCGACCACGACGACGCGGGCCTGGAGGGCGGCCGGCCAGCAGTCCCTCGCAGAACTCCAGCGGCGTGAGCGCGGCGAGGTCCTCGTCGAACGGGAGCATGACGAGCTCGTCCGGCCCGAGCTCCTCGATGAGGCGGATCTTCTCCTCGTTGGAGGTGAGCAGGCGCGGCACGCGCGAGGGGTCGACCACGGAGAGCGGGTGCCGGTCGAAGGTCACCACCGCGCTCGTGAGGCCGCGCTCGCGCGCCAGCTCCACGGCGCGGCCGATGACGGCGCGGTGGCCGGCGTGTACGCCGTCGAAGGTGCCCAGCGCCAGCGCGCGCGGCCGCGGCGCCAGCCGGGAGATGTCGGCGACGACCTCCATCAGAGCTTGACGAGCAGCTTGAGGGCGTTGCCCTCCTCGGCGGGCCCGTAGATGGCGATGAGCTCGCCGCGGAACGTGAGCCGCACGGGCTCCTGGGGGCCGCCGGGCAGACGCGCGCCGTTGCGCACGGCGGCGACCTGCGCCGCGGAGAGCTCGACGCCGGGCATGAACTGCAGCGCGACTGCGGCCGGGACGAGGCCGGGGATGTGCTCGTCACCGGCCTCGCGGGCCTCCACGGCCTCCTCGAACGCGGCCAGCGTCTGCGCCTCGTCGAGCCGCAGGTCGCCGACGGCCGTGCGGGAGAGCTGCTCCAGGTGAGCTCCGGCGCCCACCGCCTCGCCGATGTCGATCGCGAGCTGGCGCACGTACGTGCCCTTGGAGCAGGCGATGCGGCAGCGCATCGTCTGCGCGGCCTCGTCGAACTCGAGCACGTCGATGGCCTCGATCTCGATCTCCTTGACGGGGGTCTCCACCACCTCGCCGCGGTGCGCCTTCTTGTACAGGCGCTCGCCGTCGACCTTGACGGCCGAGGTCATCGGCACGCTCTGCAGGATGCGACCGAGGAACCGCGGGACGACCTCGTCCACCGCGTCCCGCGTCGTGGTCAGTCCCGGTCTCCGTCAGCTCGCCGGTGTGGTCGCCGGTGTCCGAGCGCACGCCGAACCTGACGGTGCACTCGTACTCCTTGGGCAGGTCGACGAAGAACCGGGCCAGCTTCGTCGCCCGGCCGACCAGCACGACCAGCAACCCGGTCGCGAACGGGTCGAGGGTCCCCGCGTGGCCGACCTTCTTGACGTTCGGGCGCAGGTTGCGGCGCACGCGGGCGACGACGTCGTGCGACGTGAAGCCCTCCGGTTTGTCGATCAGGAGGATGCCGTCGAGAAGAGCTTTTCGAGTTCGGAACTGAGCCACGCGATCACCTCCTCGGGGCTGTCGTCGCTGGAGAACCCGGCCGCGAGCTTGTGGCCGCCGCCGCCCTGGCGCGCGGCGATGGCGCTGACGTCGATGGTCTCCGAGCGCAGGCTGACGCGTGTGCGCGCGCCGTGCGGTTGTTCCTTGACGAGCGCGGCGACCTCCACCCCGCCCACGCCGCGCAGGCTGTCCACGATGCCCTCGGTCTGCTTCGGGCCCGGCCCCCGTGGCCTCGTAGTCGGCCAGTGTGAGGGCCGCGAGCAGCGCCTTGCCGCCGCGCGACCGTGCGGGCGGCCGCTACGCCGCGCGCCCAGAGGCGCAGCGAGGCCTCGGAGCGCCGCTCGTAGAGCAGCGCGTACAGCGCCGTGACCTCCGCTCCCAGCTCGACCAGCCACGCGGCGGTGCGGAACGTGGACGGAGCGGTGCTGTCGTGGTGGAAGTGGCCGGTGTCGAACGAGATGCCGGCGTACAGGGCGGCGGCGGCCCGCGCAGAGGGGGCAAGCTCGAGCGCACGGGCGACGTCGCACACCAGCTCGCTGGTGCTGCTGGCGTCGCCGCGCACGTACGCCAGCTCCCCGTAGCGCGGGTTGTCGTGGTGATGGTCGATGTTGACCGCCACGTCGCCCCAGCTCGGGCAGCGCGAGACGCTCGGGGTTGCCCGAGTCGAGCGCGTAGAGCGCGGCGTCCGCCGGCGGCGCGCCGCGCCGGACGCTCTCGAGCGGCAGCAGTTCGTCGGCGAGCGGCAGGAGTTCGCCCTCGCTGACCCAGAGCTCGGCGGGCACGCCGAGCTGCGCGAACAGGTCGAGCATGCCCGCGGCCGCGCCGAGCGCGTCCAGGTCGGGCTTCTCGTGGACGGCGAGCGCCACGCTGCGCTCGCCGCGCATGCGCCGGCACAGGGCGTCGAGGTCCGCGTCGAGCTGCTTCACGCCTCGTCCTCGGCGCCGCCCGGCTTCTGCTCGCCCTCGTCGCCCACGGCCTCGTCCGGCTCGTCAGGCTCCATGCCCGGCACCGGGATCTCGTGCGGCTCCTCGCCGAGCACCTCGGCCTCACGCTTGAGCGCGCGCTCCAGACGCAGGGCGTTGTCCAGCGTCGTCGTCGTAGAAGAACTGGAGCTGCGGCGTGCGCCTCATGTGCAGCGAAGCGTTGATCTTGGCCTGCAGGAACCCGCGCGACTTCTCGAGCGCCTGCATCGTGAGGTCGCGCTCCGTCTTGCTGCCGAGCACGCTCACGTACACCTTGGCGTGCTGCAGGTCCCGAGACGTCTCGACCCCCGTGACGGTGACGAACCCGATGCGGGGGTCCTTGAGCCCCTCCGCGGTGATCACCATGGAGAGCGTCTCCTTGATGCTTTCGTTGACCTTCAGGAGTCGAAGTCCCATACCGTTTCCACTGTGTCGGCTGTTTTGAGCAGCACACGCGCGACGTCGTAGTCGCGCCCGTGCAGGTACCTGTCGATGTCGTCGAGCCGTTCGCGCGCCTGCTGCAGCGACGAGGCGGCGATCACGACGAGCACCCGCGCCCGCTGCCACGCGTCCTGCAGTCCTACCTCGCTGAACGAGGCGCGAAACCGGGACTGCACGACGTCGCGCAGCGAGCTGAGCGGCGCGCGCTTCTCCTTGAGCGTCCGCGCCTCAGGGAAGTGCAGCTCCGCGAGATAGACGCCGATGCAGGCGTCAGGCCTCACGGGCGACTTCTCTGGTCTCGTACGCCTCCAGCACGTCCCCTTCTTTGAGGTCGTTGAAGCCGTCGAGCAGGATGCCGCATTCGAAGCCTTCCAGGACCTCGCGCGCGTCTTCGGCGAAGCGCTTGAGCGAGCCCATCTTGCCGTCGTGGACGACGACGTCGTTGCGCAGGACGCGCACGTTCGCGTTGCGCAGGATCTTGCCGTGCGTGACCATGCAGCCGGCGATGGTGCCCAGCTTGGACGCCTTGAAGGTGGTGCGCACCTCGGCCTGGCCGAGCACGACCTCTTCGATCGTCGGCTTGAGCATGCCGACCAGCGCCGCGGTGATGTCCTCCGTGACCTTGTAGATGACGCGGTAGGTGCGGACGTCCACGCCCTCCGTCTCGGCGAGGGCCGTCGCCTGCGGGCTCGGACGCACGTTGAACCCGATGATGATGGCCTGCGAGGCGCTGGCGAGCATGATGTCCGACTCGTTGACGCCACCCACACCCGAGTGGATGATGCGCACCTTGACCTCGGGGTGCTGGATCTTGAGCAGCGCGTCGCTGAGGGCCTCCAGACTGCCCTGGACGTCCGCCTTGACCACGAGGTTGAGATCGAGGACCTTGCCGGCGGCGATGCGCGCGAACACATCGTCCAGAGTGAGCGCGTGCTGCTTGGCGAGCGCCTCGGTCTTGAGCCGGTTGGAGCGCTTCTGGCCGAGCGTGCGCGCCGCACGCTCGTCCTTGACCACGCGGCAGAACTCGCCCGCGACAGGCAGATCGTCGAAGCCGATGATCTCGACCGGCGTGGACGGACCACCCTCCTTGAGCGGGTCGCCGCGGAAGTCGCGCATGGCGCGCACCTTGCCGCTGGCCTCGCCGGCCACGACCGCGTCGCCCACGTGCAGCGTGCCGCGATTGATCAGGATCGTCGCGACGACGCCGCGGCCCGGGTCGACCTTGGACTCGATCACGAACCCGCTGGCCGGAGCGTCGGGGTTGGCCTTGAGGTCGCCGACCTCGGCCACCAGGAGCAGCATGTCGAGGAAGTTGTCGAGGCCGATGCGCTTCTTGGCGCTGGCCTCGACGAACACGTTGTCCCCGCCCCAGTCCTCGGGCACGATGCCGTGCTCGGCGAGTTGCTGCTTGATGCGCTCGATGTTGGCGTCGGGCTTGTCGATCTTGTTGATCACGATGACCACGGGGACGGCCGCGGCCTTGGCGTGGTCGATGGCCTCCACCGTCTGCGGCATGACGCCGTCGTCGGCCGCCACCACGATCGCGGCGATGTCGGTGACCTTGGCGCCGCGCGCCCGCATGGCGGTGAACGCGGCGTGGCCCGGCGTGTCGATGAAGGTGACAAGCTGGCCGTTGTGCCTGACCTGGTACGCGCCGATGTGCTGCGTGATGCCGCCGGCCTCACCGGCCGCCACCTCGGTCTCGCGGATGGCGTCGAGCAGGCTGGTCTTGCCGTGGTCGACGTGGCCCATGACGGTGATGACGGAGGGCCTCGGCTTGAGGTCCTTGGGGTCGTCGACCGCTTCCTTCTCCAGCTCGGCCTCTTCGTCGGCCGCGTGGGTGATCTCGATCTCGCGGCCGAAGTCGGTGGCGAGCACCTCGATGGCCTCGTCGCTGAGCGTCTGCGTGATGGTGACCATCTCGCCGTAGCCCATCAGGGCCTTGATGATGTCCGGCGTGGTGATGCCGAGCAGTTGGGAGATGTCTTTGACCGAGCTGCCCGACGGGACCTTGACCAGGCCGGTCGGCACCACGGGTGCGGTCTGCTGCTCCTCGCGGTCGCGGCCACGACCGCGGCCCCTGCCGCGGCGCCTGTCGCCGGGGCCGCCGCCCCGCCTTGACGCGCCGGCGTCGATGATGACGCGGCGCTTCTTGCCGGCCGTTCCGCCGCCGGAGCGACGGCGCACCGCGCCGCCCGCCGGCGCCGCGTACGCCTTGTCGATCGCCGCGTCGTCAACGTCGACCTGACCGTCGACGACCTCGATGCCCGCCTTCTTGAGGTGGGCGAGCACATCGTCGACGCTGGTCTTTCTCTGGGTCGCAATGTCCGAGACTGTACGTTTCGCCATTCACCTCACCGCCTTTCGTCGTTCCCCGGACGCGCGAAGACCGCACGCACCGCGGGATCGAGAGTCACCGGGCCGCGGAAGGCGCGTGCGAACGCACGCTTCTTCTCCGCGGCCTCGAGACACTTCTGTTCTGGACACAGATACGCGCTCCTGCCCGGAGCGCCGGGCCACGCCGCAACGGCCAGCCCGTGGTCGGCGACGAGCCTGACGAGCTCGTCCTGACCGCGCTTGCGGCGACAGCCGACACACGTACGCTCCGGTGTCGCCACAGCCGTCACTCCTCGCCGGCCTCCGCCGTCTCGGCAGGCCCGGCTGCATCCGCCGCAGCCGGCACGTAGTCGGCGTGGATGCTGCAGTACTTGGACCCGGGCTCGGCCTGGTTGGGACAGCGCTTGCCGCTGCGCCCGATGGCCATGCACTGGCCGTCGACGCCGTCTTCGTCGCCGAACTCGAGGCTGTTCTCGGCCTCGGCCATCTGCTGCTGGCTCTTGATGTCGATGCGCCACCCGGTGAGCTTGCTGGCGAGGCGAGCGTTCTGGCCCTCCTTGCCGATCGCCAGGCTGAGCTGGTCGTCGGGGACGATGATCGTGGCCGTCTTCTCGTCGTCGTCGACGATGACCTCGCGCACACGCGCCGGCGAGAGAGCCTTGGCGACGTAGCGCGCGGCGTCCTCGTTGTACGGGATGATGTCGATACGCTCGCCACGCAGCTCGCTGACCACCATGCGCACGCGCGAGCCGCGCGGCCCGACACAGGCGCCCACGGGGTCGACGCCGTCCGCGTGCGAGACCACCGCGATCTTGCAGCGGCCGGGGACGGGCTTGCCGTCGCGACCCCGGTAGCCGGTCTCGCGCGCCACCTGGCGGATCTCCACGAGGTTGTCGGCGATCTCGGGCACCTCGAGCTCGAACAGCTTGCGCACGAGCTCCTCGCTGCGGCGCGAGAGCTTGACCTGCGGCCCCTTGGCCGACTCCTCCACGCGGATGATGACGGCCTTGATGCGCGCGCCGTGCTCATAGTGCTCCGTCTCGATCTGCTCGCCCCTCGGCAGCTCGGCCTCGACACGGCCGAGCTCGACCAGCGTGTTGTGACGCGGGTCGCTCTGCTGCACGATGCCGGTGACGAGCTCGCCGACGCGGTCGATGTACTCGTCGTACATGAGGTCGCGCTCGGCCTCGCGGATGCGCTGAAGGATGACCTGCTTGGCGGTCATCGCCGCGATGCGGCCGAAGTCGTCTGGCGTCACCTCGATGCGCTCGACCTCGCTCATGTCGACGCCGCTGAGGTCAAGGCCCACCTCTTCCCCGGTCTCCTCGTCGTGGACCTTGAGGGACTCCGTGTCGATGTGCTCCGGGAAGATGAGCTGGTAGACCCGCATGTCGCCGGTCTCCGTGTCGATCTCGACGGTGGCGTACTCCGCCGCGTCGGGCGACTTCTTGTAGGCGGACAGCAGCGCGTCCTCGAGAGCCGCGACCAGCGCCTCGAAGGCGATACCCTTCTCGCTCTCGATCTGGCGCAGAGCCTCGATGATCTCTCTACTCACGTTGGCCTCCGTGTCTCTTGTCGGTCTCGTAGTCGTAGACCACGTGTGCCTTGCCGAGGGCGGCCAAGGACAGCGTCGCGCTGTCTCCGCCCTCGAGCGTGAGGGTGATCGAGTCCTGGTCCGAAGCCGCGAGCACGCCGCGGTAGTTGCGGCGACCCTCGACGGGCTCCCTCATCTGGACGGCGACCTCCCGGCCAAGCTGCGCGGAGAAGTGCTCGGGCTTGCGCAGCCTTCTGTCCAGCCCGGGCGACGAGACCTCGAGCGCGTACCGCTCACGCAGGGCCTCGAACGCCTGGCTGACCGCCGCGCACAGGTCGACGTCGACCCCGCCCGTACGGTCGATGAAGAGCGTCAGCGTCGGGGACGACCCGCCGCGGACGTCGAAGTCCACCAGCTCGACGCTCGGGAACCGCTCGCCGAGTGTGGCTTCGATCTCCGTCTCCAGTTCCTCTCTCGTCTCCCTCATATACGACCCCTTACACGAGAAAAGTCGGCTCCCACCGACTTTCGCGCACAGAGTGCCGCCTCGTGGTGTGTTGTCCTGCTTGAGGAGTATAGCACCGGGCTCGCGGGGCGTACAAGGAGGCTCACGCTCACGCTCGAGGCCGTTCTGCCGATAGGGAGGGTGCATGCGGAGACCCCCGGCGAAGAGGCGAGGCGATGGGCGAGTACACGACGTTCGAGTGCCGCGAGTGCGGCTACACGGCGGACCGCATCCGCTGGGGGGTCAGCGTATATGACCCCCGCCGGCGCTTCATGCCGTCGTACTGCGTGGAATGCGGCATCATCGCCGAGGTCGACATGACCGGCGCCGACATCCACGTGGACGAGTTCCGCTGCGTCGTCTGCGGCAGCGAGCTCTTCTTCCTCGAGAAGGCGGCCTCGTACACCTGCCCCAAGTGCAAGGCGCACGACATGCTCCTGCACCAGGGCGAGTACTGGTAAGGGGATCGCGCGGCGCTGCCCCGCCGCACTACTTGACGATCTCGACCGGGCTGCCGGTGGGCACGAGGCGGCTCACCTGCTTGACGTCCTTGTCGTGCATGCGCACGCAACCGTGGCTGACCGCCTTGCCGATGAGCCACGGCTCGTTGGTGCCGTGGATGCCCACCTGGCCGCCGTCCGGCCAGTCGTTCAGAGTCGGCTGGAACGCGCTGGTACCGAGCTGCAGCGCTCCGTAGGCCGTGTTCGGGTCCGGCGGGATCAGCTTCTGCGTGACGTAGAAGGAGCCGGTGGGCGTGGAGAGGCCCTTCTTACCCACCGCGACCGGGAACTCCTCGGCCAGCGCGCCGCGCTTGTAGACGTACAGCTTGCGCTCCGAGAGGTCGATCACGATCCTGGACGAGGTGGAGTACAGGGCGAGCTGCCCCTCGCGGATCCAGCCGCGCGTCTCGTTGGGCCGCACGGGGACCCAGATGCGGTACCAGATCTTGTCGCCCACGGTCTTGATGGAGTCCACCAGCACGACCATCGGGTAGTCCGCGGCCGTCTGCATGGGGAGCCTGGTGATCACCGGCGAGGCCGCGTCGGCACGCCGGTACACGGTGAGCGGGTTCTGCGCCACGCCGACGGTCCACCGGTCGTACTGCGGCCGCGACTCACCGGACGGCGCCGGCGTGGGAGACGGCACCGGCGCCAGCGACTGGCTCGCGCCCGAGCCTTCGGCGCGGGCGCGCACCGCCGCGTAGCCGCCGAGGACCGCTGCGAGCAGCACCGCCAGCCCGGCTGCGAGGATCAGGATGTCTCGTGTGCGCGTGTTCATGGGAACTAGGATAGTGAAGCCGCGTGGCCGTGTCACACGGGCATACGGTCAGTTCCCCCGTGGCGTAGACTACGAACCCGACAGGGGAGCCAACGAAAGGAGCGTCGTTTGATCGCCGTCATCGTCCTCATCGTCATCGTGGTCGCGATCGTGGCCATCCTGGCCGGCATGTACAACGGGCTCGTCAAGCGGCGCAATCAGGTGGACAACTCCTGGAGCCAGATCGAGGTGCAGCTCAAGCGCCGGCACGACCTCATCCCCAACCTGGTCGAGTCGGTCAAGGACTACATGGCCTACGAGCAGGACACGCTCACCGCCGTCACCCAGGCGCGTGCCGCCGCCATCGACGCCGGCAATCAGGGTCCGGAGGCGCAGGCCGAGGCCGAGAACATCCTGACGGGGACCCTCAAGAGCCTGTTCGCCGTCACGGAGAACTACCCGGACCTCAAGGCCAACCAGAACGTCATGCAGCTCCAGGAGGAGCTCACGTCGACGGAGAACAAGATCGCCTTCGCGCGGCAGTTCTACAACGACAGCGTGCTCACCTACAACAACAAGATCCAGATGTTCCCCTCGAACCTGATCGCCGGGATGTTCAACTTCACCGTGCGGCAGTTCTTCGAGGCTCCCGAGGGCGACCGCGCCGTCCCGGCCGTCGACCTGAGGTAGGCCGGCGCGCGCGCCGTCGCTGCGCATGTACGAGCAGATCGCACGCAACCGCCGCGCCTCGTGGCTTCTGGCCGGCCTGGTCGTGGCCATCCTGGCCGTGCTCGGCTTCGCGATCGGGTACGCCACCCTTGGCGGGACCCAGGGCGGCGTCGGGCTGCTCGGGGTGTTCGGCGTGGTCGCCATCGCCTGGAGCGTCATCGGCTACTACACCGGCGACAAGATGGTGCTCGCCGTCAGCGGCGCGCGGCACGTCACCCACGCCGACGAGCCGCGGCTCTACAACGTCGTCGAGGAGATGACGATCGCCGCCGGCCTGCCGCAGGCGCCGGCGGTGTACGTGCTCGAGGACGCCGCGCCCAACGCGTTCGCCACGGGACGCGACCCTCGGCACGCATCCGTCGCGGTCACGCGCGGGCTGCTCGACAAGCTCGACCGCGAGCAGCTCCAGGGCGTGATCGCCCACGAGATGTCGCACATCCGCAACTACGACATCCGCTTCCAGACGCTGGTCGGCATCCTCGTCGGGATGGTCGCGCTGGTGGCGGACTTCTTCCTGCGCTGGAGCTTCTGGGGCGGCATGGGCCGGCGGCGCGACGGCGGCGGCTCCGGCGGCGACCAGGGTCAGGCGATCTTCGCCATCGTCGCCCTGGTGCTCGCCATCCTGGCGCCGCTGGCCGCCTACGCCGTCCAGTTCGCCGTCTCCCGCCGCCGCGAGTTCCTGGCAGACGCCTCGGCGGTGGAGCTCACGCGCAACCCGCTGGGCCTGGCGCGGGCGCTGCACACGATCGCCACGGACCCGCGCCCGCTCAAGAGCGCCAACCGCGCGACGGCGCACCTCTACGTGGAGAACCCGCTCAAGAAGACCAAGGAAGTGACCGGGGTGTTCGACACACACCCTCCCGTCCAGAAGCGCATCGCGGTGCTGCTGGAGATGGCGCACGTGGGGCCGGAGGCCCTGGCCGAGGGCTCTGGCGGCTCATACGCTTGACGCGACAGCGACTCAGCCTCCGCGTCCACCTTCGTCCATTTGAGCAGTGACTGTGGTTCAGTCCACGCCGTCGAGCGGCCTGCGATAGGTCTCGCAGGCGGGGTGCAGGGCGCGGGCCAGCCGCAGGTGGGCCCGCGCCTCTTCCCCGCGACCCAGCAGGCGCAGGCAGCGCGCGAGCGCGTAGTGCGCGTAGTCGTTGACGGGCGCCGTCTCGACGATCTCCTCGAACAGCCCGGCCGCGCGCTCGTAGTGCCCGAGCGCGAACTCGGCGCGGGCGAGGGCTTCGCGGATCGAGTTCCTCCCCGGTTCAAGGCTCAGCGCCCGGGAGAGATACAGGGCCGCCTGCCCCGGGTGGCCGTCTTCCAGGAACTCCGCGCCGCGGCAGAACAGCGTGTACGCCTCGCTGCTCTCGTTGAACTCCGGGGGGCGGCGCTCGCAGGAGTCCACGCGGGGACCTCTCAGAGGCCGAGGTCGGGCGCTGCGCCCTGCATGGCCTCGAGGCCGAGCGCGAAGAACTCGTCGAGCTCGAGGTGCAGCTCCCCGCAACGCGCGATCGCCTCGCGGTCGACCCCGCGCGCGAACGCGCCCTCGCGGTATCGCTTGCGCACCGACTTGAGCTTGACGCCGGCGAGGTCCTTCTCGGGGCGCACGAGCGCGGCGGCGGTGATGAGCCCGCTGAGCTGGTCCGCGGCGATGAGCGCCACGTCGATCGGCTCGGTCGCGGCCACGCCGGTGTCGGGGTTGTGCGCCGCCACCGCGTGCACGGCCTCCTCGGGCAGGCCGAGGGCGCGCAGCGCGTCCGCGGCCACCTGACCGTGCCGCGTCACATCGCCCTCGGTCTCCTCGGTGTCCAGGTCGTGGCCGAGCCCCGCCAGGCCCCACACCTCGGGGTCGGCACCGAGCCGGGCGGCCAGGGCACGCATGATGGCCTCGGTGGCCAGCATGTGGCGGCGCAGGTTCTCGTTGGCCACGCGGGCTTCGACCTCGGCGAGCACAGGGGCGCGGTCGGGAGTCATCGGGGCAGGCCCTTCTCGATCTGGTCGGCGATGGCGGCCGCGCAGGCGGTCTTGCTGGTGCGCGGCACATGCACCTCGCCGTCCGGCGTGAGGATGGTGATCTCGTTCTCGTCCGAGCCGATGCCCACTCCCTCGGCGAGGATGTCGTTGAAGACGAGGAGGTCGACGCCCTTGGCCGTCTTCTTGGCCCGCGCCCTGTCGAGGCGCGGGCCGGCCTCGGCGGCGAAGCCGACGCGGTACAGGCCCGGGCGCGCGGTGGACGCCAGCACGTCGACGGTGCGCACGAGCTCCAGCGTGAGACTCTCGCGCTCGGCCGCGCTCGATCTTGCCGCCCTCCTCGTCCTTGGGGCGGAAGTCGGCGACCGCCGCGGCCATGACGAGGACGTCCGCGTCGCGCACGGCCTCGGTGACCTCCGCGGCCATCTCGGCGGCGCTCTCGACCCGCACCACGGCGTAGGCGGCGGCATCCGCCGGCTGCGTGGTCACGAGCGTCACCCGCGCGCCGCGCAGGTAGGCCTCGTCCGCCACGGCGCGGCCCATCTTGCCGCTCGAGCGGTTGCCGATGAAGCGCACGGCGTCGATGCGCTCGCGCGTGCCTCCCGAGGTGACGACGACCTTCTTCCCGGCCAGCGGGCCGGCCGCGGACGACGCCAGCGCGCGGCGCACCGCCAGGCGGATGGCCTCGGGAGACGCCATGCGGCCCGAGCCCTCTTCGCCGCAGGCGAGCTCACCGGTCTCGGTGGGCAGCACCTCCACCCCGCGCTCCGCCAGCACACGGAGGTTCTCCTGCGTGGCCGCGTGCTCGTTCATCGCCCAGTTCATGGTGGGCGCGACGATCACGGGACCGCGGAAGGCGAGGTAGATGGCCGTGAGCAGGTTGTCGGCCATGCCGCCGGCCATCTTGGCCAGCGTGTTGGCGGTGGCCGGGGCCACGACCATCACGCTCGCCTGCCGGGCCGCCTCGATGTGCTGGAACCAGCCGCCGCTGGCCTGCCAGGCACTCTGGTCGTCCAGCACCGGCGCCTGCGAGACGGCGGCGAAGGTGAGCGGCATGACGAACCGCTGGGCCGCCTCGGTCGTGACGACCAGCGGCTGGTAGCCGTCCTTGACCAGGCCGCGCACGAGCTCGACGGCCTTGTAGATGGCGATGCCGCCCGTGACACCGACGAGCACGGTGCGGGCGGCATGCATGACGGGGACTTCGCTCACGGCTGCCTCGGTCCGTCTACCCGCTGCCTCAGTCGGGCGTCTCGTGGTCGATCTTGTTGTCGACGATCTCCTCGAAGGCGATCGTGAGCAGGTTGGTGCTGCGGGTGGTGATGAGCGGCGGCGTGAGCTCCTCGAGGCCGAGGGTGTTCTCGCCGAGGCTGTGGTAGTAGTTGTTGATCTGCCGCGCGCGCTTGGCGGCGATCATCACCAGTTCGTAGCGCGAGCCGTCCGCGTGCGGGAGCAGCTCGTCGATGCGGGGCTTGTCCACTAGTCTTCTCTCCTCTGCGCTTCGATGATGGCGGCCACCTCGTCGGCGGCGCGCCCAGCGTCGTCGTTCACCACGACGTGGTCGAACTCCTCTGCGGCGGCGACCTCGGTCTCCGCCCGGTGCAGCCGCTTCGCGATGGCGGCCGCCGTCTCCGTGCCGCGGCCGCGAAGCCTCTCCGCGAGCTCGGCCATGCTCGGCGGTGCGATGAACACCGAGATGGCCTCCGGCATGGTCCCGCGCACGGCGCGCGCACCGACGAGCTCGATCTCGAGGATCACGTCGTCGCCGGCCGCGACCTTGCGCTCGACCTCGCTGCGGAGCGTGCCGTACAGGTTCCCACTGTACTCTACCCACTCGAGGAAGTCCCCCGCCGCCACCGCCGCGCGGAACGCGCGCTCGTCCAGGAAGTGGTACTCGCGCCCGTCGACCTCGCCGGGCCGCGGCGCGCGCGTGGTGGCCGAGACCGACGTCACCACGCGGCCGAGGCGCCGGCGGACGAGGGCGATGACGGTCCCCTTCCCGGCGCCCGAGGGCCCCGAGATGACGAACACTGCCGGGATGGGTCAGCCTCCGAAGTAGGCGAGCAGTTCGTGCCGCTGGCGCTCCGAGAGACCGCCGACGGTCTTGCTCGGGCTGATGCGGCACTGCTCCAGGATGCGCGCGGACTTGACGCGGCCGCACTTGGGGGCGGCCATGAGCAGGTCCGCGACCTTGGCCGTGAGCAGGTACTCCGGGGGCTCCCCGAGGATCTCGTCGATGCTCACGCGGCCGTGCTTGAGGTCGGCCTTGAGCGCGGCGCGGCGGCTGCGGACCTCGTTGGCCTTGCCGAGCGCGTCCATGCGCTGGCCGAGCGACCGCGCCGGAGCCGTGTTGAACTGCTTGGAGGAAGAGGCGGACATCGGGCGAGAGTATATGTGAAGCCGAGCGGCCAGTTCAACAACCTCAGGACAGGAAAAACCGTCGCCTACGCTGGCGTTTTGCCGGCGGCATCCGGGCAAGAGCGGAGGGGCCGCCCCAGAGGGCGGCCCCTCGTCCACCCGGACCAGAGCCTGGGCTACTGGCCCAGGGCCGCGATGATCGTGTTGGTCTTGTCGATGATCCTCGCGGCCGCCGCGGCGCTGATCTTCTTGTCCGTCTGCGCCTGCGTCTGGTTGACCAGCGCCCCGAGGTCGTTCATCGCCACCTTCGCAGCGTTCTTGTTGTCCTTGGTGAGCGCGGCCTGCGCGGCGTCGACCTTCGCGAGCAGCGGGTCCTCCATCGCCGTGGCCACTGTGCCGGCCGTCGGCTCCACCACGAAGTCGCCCAGGTTGGTCAAGAGCTCCGGTGGGTCGTCCAGAAGTCCCCGGTACCAGATCGTGTTCCCACCCTCATGCTCACCGAAGGTGACCGCGAAGTACCGCCCTTCCCCGGTCCTCGCCACGGCATCCATCGTGGTCCCGATCTGGCGTTGACGACAGCGGAGGCGTGACCCGGAGGCGAGAGAGTGCTGATGAGGCGGCCGGCGCGACTGGCCGCGCAGGCGGCTCAGGCGAAGAGCGCCACGCCTCGAGCTTGGTCGAGACTGGCGAAGCCGCGAGCCTCGAGCTCCTCGCGAAGCTCGCGGAGGATACGCGCCGGCGCCTCGAAGGCGGTGAAGTTGGCGGCGCCGACGGCGACGGCCGTCGCGCCGCAAGCGATGAACTCGAGGGCGTCGAGGCCGGTCATCACGCCGCCCATGCCGACGATGGGCGTGCCGGGGAACGCGACGGCCACCTCGGCGACCATGCGCAGGGCGATGGGCTTGATGGCCGGTCCGCAGAGCCCGCCGGTGCGGTTGCCGAGGAACGGCCTCAGCGTCTGGCGGTCGAGCACCATGGCCTTGAAGGTGTTGACGAGCGAGAGGCCGTCGGCGCCGCCCTCGAGGGCGGCCGCGCCGGCCTCGGTGACGTCGCGCACGTTGGGCGTGAGCTTGGCGAGCAGGAAGCGCGTGGTGACTGCTCGGCACGCGGCCACCACCTCGCGCGTGGCCGCCGGGTCTGCGCCGATCTGCAGGCCGCTGGAGACGTTGGGGCAGGACACGTTGAGCTCGTAGCCCTCGATGCGCGGCGCCGTGCCCGCCGGCGCGGCGGCGAGATGCCCTTCGAGCGCCGCGATCACTGCGGCGTACTGCTCGGGCGTGTTGCCGCCGACGCTCACGATGACGGGCTGCCGCAGCTCCGACCACTGCGTGAGCTGGTCGATCCAGGCGTCGATACCCGGGTTCTCAAGGCCGATCGCGTTGATCATGCCTGAGGGCGTCTCGGTGACGCGCGGCGCGGGGTTGCCGGTGCGCGCGTCGGCGGTGACCGTCTTGGGGACGTAGGCGGCGAACGGGAAGTCGGCGAAGTAGTCGCCGTCGTAGCGCCGCGCGTACTCCAGCAGGTCGAAGGTGCCGGAGGCGTCGACGAGCGGGTGCGCCAGCTCGATGGGCCCGAGCCGCACGGTGAGGTCCGGGCCGGCCGGCGCCATCACGGCGTCACCTCGTCCAGGCGGAACACGGGTCCCTCGGCGCACACGCGGAGCTTGCCGCGGGCGGTGTCGACGACGCAGCCGTGGCACGAGCCGGTGCCGCAGGCCATGTGGGCCTCCAGCGAGACGTAGCCGCGCAAACCCTCGGCGAACGTCCACTGCTGGACCGCGGCGACCATCGGGTTCGGGCCACACGCATAGATGGTGGTGCCGGGTGCGACGTCGAGCGAAGCCAGGATGTGCAGCACCGTGCCGGCCTTGCCCACGCTGCCGTCTTCGGTCGCCACCCACAGGCGGTCGATGCTGAACGCGCCGGCGGCGCGGGCGGAGCGGAAGTCGCGGAAGCCGAACGCGGCGGTGACCTGCGCCCCCGCCGCCGCCAGCTCGTCGGCCAGATACTGCAGCGGCGCGCAGCCGATGCCGCCACCCACGAGCAGCGCGTTGGTGACCCCCTCGACGGGGAACGCGCTGCCCAGCGGGCCGGCGACGTCCACGGCGTCGCCGACCTCGAGCTGCGTGAGCCTCTCGCTGCCGCCTCCCCGCGCCTCGACCAGCAGGCTCACGCGGTCGCCGCGAACGGCGAACAGCGAGATGGGGCGGCGCAGCAGATGGGCGCCCCCGGGCACGGTGACCATGACGAACTGCCCGGGGGCCGCGCGTCGCGCCACGCCGGGCGCGATGAGCTCCACGACCACGAAGGCGCCGAAGTGGCGCACGGACGCGACCCTGCAGTGGGACGTCTCCGCCCACTGGGCGTGGTCGTGCTCGTGCGCCGCGTGTGCCGTCTGTTCGCTCATGTACCTTCCGCTGCCGCGTGCAGGTCCTGCAGACAGTGTACCTGCACCTTCGGCCGTTTGGCCGCCTCGATGGCGGAGACGGCGGCCGATGCGCCGGCGAGCGTGGTGATCGACGCGATGCCCTTGCGCAGGGCCGTCGTCCGGATCTCGTACCCGTCGGCGCGCGCGCCGCGGCCGAACGGCGTGTTGATCACCAGGCGGACCTCCCCGCTGGCGATCAGATTGACCACGTTGGGCTCGCCCTGGTGCACCTTGTTCACCACGTTGACGGGGATGCCGAGGCTCGTGAGCGCCGTGGCCGTGCCTCGCGTGGCGTAGATGGTGAACCCGAGCATGTGCAGCCGCTGCGCGAGGATCGTGGCGGCGGACTTGTCGCTGTCGCAGACGGAGAGGAACACGTCGCCCTCGGTCGGGCAGCGGCATGCCTGCGGCGGCCACGGCCTTGCCGAACGCCGCCGGGAACGCCTCGGCGATGCCCATGACCTCGCCGGTGGACTTCATCTCGGGACCGAGCTGGGTGTCGGTGCCGGGGAAGCGGTTGAAGGGGAGCACCGCCTCCTTGACGCTCACGTACTCGGGCACGCGGCGCTCCAGGCCCATGTCCTTGAGCGTCTCGCCGAGGATGACGCGCGTGGCGATCTGGGCCATGGGCACCCCCGTCGCCTTGCTGACGAACGGCACCGTGCGCGAGCCGCGAGGGTTCACCTCGAGCACGTACAGCTGGTAGCTCTGGTAGGCGAACTGGACGTTGATGAGGCCCTTGACCCCGAGGCCGAGCGCGAGGGCCTTGGTCTGCTTGCGGACCTGCTCGAGCGTGCCCTCGCCCAGCGAGATGGACGGGATGACGCAGGCGGAGTCGCCGGAGTGTACGCCGGCCTCCTCCACGTGCTGCATGACGGCGCCGATGTAGACGTCCTCGCCGTCGCAGACCGCGTCCACGTCGACCTCGATGGCGTCCTCCAGGAACTTGTCGATGAGCACGGGGTGCTCGGGGCTGATGTTGACGGCCGTCTGCATGTAGTGCTCGAGCTCCTGCGGGCCGTAGACGATCTGCATGGCACGGCCGCCGAGGACGTAGGAGGGCCGCACCAGGAGCGGGTACCCGACCCGTGCGGCCACGTCCGCGGCCTGGGCGGCCGTGGTGGCCAGCCCGTACTCGGGGCAGTGGACGCCGAGCTCCTCCAGCAGCGCACCGAAGCGGCCTCGGTCCTCGGCCAGGTCGATGGACTCCTGCGGCGTGCCCAGGATCGGGATGCCCGCCTCTGCGAGCTGGCCGGCGATCTTGAGCGGCGTCTGGCCGCCGAACTGCACGATGACGCCCTTGGGCCGCTCGTTGGCGACGATGTTGGCGACGTCCTCGAAGGTGAGCGGCTCGAAGTACAAGCGGTCCGAGATGTCGTAGTCGGTGCTCACCGTCTCCGGGTTGCAGTTGACCATGACCGCCTCGTAGCCCTGCTCGCGGGCCGTGAGGGCGGCGTGCACGCAGCAGTAGTCGAACTCGATGCCCTGGCCGATGCGGTTCGGTCCCGAGCCCAGGATGACCACGCGCTCCTTGTCGCCGGGCGCGGCCTCGTTCTCCTCCTCGTAGGTCGAGTAGAAGTACGGGGTCTCGGCCTGGAACTCCGCGGCGCAGGTGTCCACGGCCTTGTAGACCGGCAGGACGTCGTGCTCGACGCGCAGCGCGCGGATCTCGCGCTCGCCGCGGCCGGTGAGCTCGCCGAGCCGCTTGTCGCTGAAGCCGTAGCGCTTCATGCGCCGCAGCAGCTCCGGCGTGACACGCTGGGCCTCGCGGATCTCCTTCTCGAGCTCGACGATATCGGCGAGCTCGCTGAGGAAGAACGGCGAGATGCCGGTGAGCTGGTGGACGTCGTCCACGCTCATCTTCTGGCGGAACGCCTGCAACACGAGCTCGTAGCGCTCCGCGGTGGGGATGGCGAGCGCCTTGCGCAGGTCCTGTGGGGACGAGGGCAGGTCGGCGGGCGTGTCCAGCTCTCTCGAGCGCATCGCCTTCTGGAACGCCTCCTTGAAGGTGCGCCCGATGGCCATGGCCTCTCCCACGCTCTTCATGTGCGTGGTGAGCTCGCGGTCGCTGAGCGGGAACTTCTCGAACGCCCAGCGCGGCATCTTGACGACCACGTAGTCCAGTGTGGGCTCGAAGCAGGCGGGCGTCTTGCGCGTGATGTCGTTGTCGATCTCGTCCAGCGTGTAGCCGACCGCCAGGCGGGCGGCGATCTTGGCGATCGGGAAGCCGGTGGCCTTGGAGGCGAGCGCCGAGCTGCGCGAGACGCGCGGGTTCATCTCGATGACGACCACGTCGCCGGTCTCGGGGTTGACGGCGAACTGCACGTTGCTGCCGCCGGTGGCCACACCGATCTTGCGGATGATGGCCTTGGAGGCGTCGCGCAGCTCCTGGTACTGGGCGTCGGTGAGCGTGAGCGCCGGCGCGACGGTGACGCTGTCGCCGGTGTGCACCCCCATCGGGTCGATGTTCTCGATGGAGCAGATGATCACGACGTTGTCGGCGTGGTCGCGCATGACCTCGAGCTCGAACTCGTGCCAGCCGACGACGGACTCCTCGAGCAGGACCTGCGAGATCGGGCTGAGACTCAGCCCCTGCTCGCAGATGCGCACGAAGCTCTCGTGGTCGTAGGCGATGCCGCCGCCCGAGCCGCCGAGCGTGTAGGCCGGGCGGATGACGAGCGGGAGGCCGAGTTCCGCGCAGGCGGCCTCGGCCTCTTCCATGGTCTCGGCCAGCATGCTGCGCGGCGTGCGCAGGCCGATCTCGTCCATGGCGTTGCGGAACTCGAGGCGGTCCTCGGCGCGGTGGATGGCCACCTCGTCGGCGCCGATCATCTCGACCTCCCAGAGGTCGAGCACGCCGGCGGCTTTGAGCTCCATGGCCAGGTTGAGCGCCGTCTGCCCGCCGAGCGTGGGCAGCAGGGCGTCCGGGCGCTCGACCTCGATGATGCGCGTGAGCGTGGCGAGGTCGAGCGGCTCGATGTACGTGCGCGTGGCGAACGCGGGGTCGGTCATGATCGTCGCCGGGTTGCTGTTGACGAGCACGACCTCGTAGCCCTCGTCGAGGAGCACCTTGCAGGCCTGCGTGCCGGAGTAGTCGAACTCGCAGGCCTGCCCGATGACGATGGGACCGGAGCCGATGATGAGGATCTTGTGGAGGTCGTCGCGGCGCGGCATCAGGCCTCCCCTCCCCGCTTGAACCTGTCGATCTCGTCGCGGAACCGCTCGAAGAGGTACAGGGAGTCGTGCGGGCCCGGCGTGGACTCGGGGTGGTACTGGACGGAGAAGGCGTAGCGCTCGGGGGAGGCGACGCCCTCCACGGTGCCGTCGTTGAGGTTGAGGTGCGTGATCTCGGCGCCGGGGACCGTCTCGTCCTTCACGGCGAAGCCGTGGTTCTGCGTCGTGATCTCGATGATGCCGGTGCGCAGGTCCTTGACCGGGTGGTTGGCGCCACGGTGGCCGAACTTGAGCTTGAAGGTCTTCATGCCGAGTGCTTGCGCGAGGAGCTGGTGCCCGAGGCAGATGCCGAACACGGGCACCTTGCCGAGCAGCCGCTCGACGGCCTTGACGGCGTAGGAGACGGCCGCCGGGTCGCCCGGGCCGTTGCTGAGGAACACGCCGTCCGGCTCCAGCTTGAGGACCTTCTGGGCGCTGGTGCTGCGCGGGCACGACCGTGACGCGGAAGCCGCACGCCGGCCAGGTAGCCGAGCATCGAGCGCTTGATGCCGTAGTCGTAGGCGACGACGTGCAGATCGGGCGCCGGCGCCCCTTCGGGCGCCGGCGCCTCGTACGCCTTCTCGCAGGTGACGACCTTGGCGAGGTCGAGGCCGCCCATGACCGGCAGCCCCTGCGCGGACTTGCGCAGGTGCTTGACGTCGCCGACGTCGGTGCTGACCACCGCCCGCAGCGCGCCCTTCTCCCGGATGTGCCGGGTGAGGGCGCGCGTGTCCACGCCGGTCACGGCGAGCACCCCGTGCTCCGCCAGCCAGTCGAGCCACGTCTGGCGGGACGACCGGTTGAAGCGGTAGTTGGTGAGCTCGCGCGCGATGATGGCGCGTGCGTGCGCCTTGCCGGACTCGTCGCGGTCCACGTCGGCCCCGTAGTTGCCGTTCATCGGGAACGTGTAGGTGATGAGCTGCCCGCAGTAGGAGGGGTCGGTGGCGATCTCCTGGTAGCCGCACATGCTCGTGTTGAACACGATCTCGCCGCCCACGGACCCGGAGCCGGCGAGCGCCTCACCGGAGAACACGCGCCCGTCTTCGAGGACGATGACGGCCGGGCTAGGCAAGGTCGTCCCAGGCCACGCGTCCGGCGGCCACGGTGAGGCGGACCTTGCCGGTGAGCTCCTGCCCCAGCCACGGGGAGTTCCAGGAGCGTGACTGCAGCGCCTCCGGCGTGACCGTCCAGACGGCCGCCGGGTCGACGACGCAGAGGTCGGCGACGGCTCCGGCGGCGACGGACGGCGCCGGCAAGCCGGCGATGCGCGCCGGCGCCGTGCTCATCCGCGTGACCAGCGTGGCGAGATCGAGCTCCCCGGCCTCGACGAGCTGCTCGTGCAGCACGCAGAAGGCCGTCTCGAGGCCGATGCACCCGAACGGCGCCTCCTCGTAGGGCACGTCCTTCTCCTCGCTCGACGTGCGGCGCGTGGTCCGTGGCCACGCAGTCGACCAGCCCGCTGCTGAGCGCCTCGACGAGCGCCCTGCGGTCGCTCTCGGCGCGCAGCGGCGGGTTCATCTTGAGGTTGGGGTCGAGCGCGGCCACGCGCTCGTCGTTGAGCGTGAGGTGGTGCGGGGTGACCTCCACGGTGACCCGCACGCCGGCCTCCTTGGCCCGCGCGATCGCCGCGAGCGACTTCTCGGTGCTCACGTGGCACACGTGCAGGTCCGCGTCCTCGTAGGCGGCGATGTCCAGGGTGCGCGAGACGTCCAGGCTCTCGCAGAGGTCCGGGATGCCGGTGAGACCGAGGCGCGCCGAGGCGGGACCCTCGTGCATCTGGCCGCCCTTGAAGAGCGAGGCGTCCTGGGCGTGGATGGCGATGAAGCGCTTGCTGACTTTGACGTACTGCAGCGCGCGCCGGGTGATCGCGGCTGTGGGCAGCGGCATTCCGTCGTCGCTGAAGCCGACGGCCCCGGCGGCGCCGAGCTCGCCCATCTCCGTGAGTTCCTGGCCCTCGAGGCCCTTGGTGACGGCGGCGAAGAAGCCGACCGGGACGACCGCGTCCGCGCCGGCCTGCAGCGACGAGGCCCTTGAGCAGGGCGGCGTTGTCCACCACCGGCTCGGTGTTGGCCATGCCGAAGGCGGCGACGTAACCGCCCGCCGCCGCGGCCGCCGAGGCGGTCGCGATGTCCTCTTCGTCCTCGCGACCGGGCGTGCGGAAGTGCGCGTGCAGGTCGACGAACCCCGGCAGGACGAGCATGCCGGCCGCGTCGACCACGCGCGTGTTCTTGCCGGCCTTGAGGCCCTTGCCGACCTCGGCGACCTTGCCCTTCTTGACGAGCACGTCCTGCACGGCGTCGGCGCCCGACTCGGGGTCGACGACGCGGCCGCCCTTGATCAGCAGCTCGGCGGCCGGGAGGGGCTTGCACCACGTCCGTTCCATCAGAGCACCTCCCCATCCGCAGCACCGTCGCTGTAGCCGACGATGGTCCTGTACAGGATCGCCATGCGCACCGCGAGGCCGCTGAAGACCTGGTGGGCGATCAGGTTCTCGTCGTCGTCGGCGATGTCCGAGGCGATCTCGACGCCGCGGTTGATCGGGCCGGGGTGCATGACCCGCTGGTGGGGCGCCAGACGCGCCTGGGAGATGCCCCAGAGCTGCGCGTACTCGCGCAGCGAAGGCAGGTACGCGGATCCCGGCTTGATGCGCTCCTTCTGGATGCGCAGCAGGTAGATGACGTCCGCCTCCTCGAGATTGGCGAGGTCGTACTCGACGGTGACCCCCATCTCCTCGATCCCACGCGGCATGAGCGTGGGCGGCGCGACCAGGGTGACGTCCATGCCCAGCATCATGAAGCCCATGATGTCGCTGCGCGCGACGCGGCTGTGCAGGATGTCGCCGATGATGAAGACCTTCTTGCCGTCGAGGTCGCGTCCGAGGTTCTGGCGCATGCTGAAGAGGTCGAGCAGGCACTGCGTGGGGTGCTGGTGCTTGCCGTCGCCGGCGTTGATGACGCTCGCCTCGGTGTTGGCCGAGAGCGTCTGGCAGGCGCCGGCGCGCGGGTGCCGCATGACGATGATGTCGGGCGAGTAGGCGCTCAGCGTGATCGCCGTGTCCTTGAGCGTCTCGCCCTTCTCGACGGCCGAGCCGCTGGCCTTGAGGGCCAGGGTGTCGGCGCTCAGCCGCTTGGCGGCGAGGTCGAAGCTCGACGAGGTGCGCGTGGAGGCCTCCCAGAAGAGGTTGATGATGGTGCGCCCGCGGAGCGTCGGGACCTTCTTGATGTCCCGCTCCAGCACCGGCAGGAAGCTCTCGGCCGTGTCGAGCAGCAGCTCGACGTCGGCCCGCGAGAGGTCCTCGATGCTGATCAGGTCTCGTTTGGGCATGGTCACGCCTCCTTGCGCACGAGGACGACCTCGTCGACGCCGTCGCACTCGTCGACCCGGACGCTGATGCGCTCGCGCGGGGCCGTGGGCAGGTTCTTGCCGACGTAGTCGGGCCGGATGGGGAGCTCGCGGTGGCCGCGGTCCACGAGGACCGCGAGCTGCACGACCGCCGGCCGCCCGTAGTCGAACAGGGCGTCGATGGCGGCGCGGATGGTACGCCCCGTGTAGAGGACGTCGTCGACGAGGATGATGCGCGCGCCGTCGATGGTGAACGGCAGGTCGGTGTCCTTGACCACCGGCTGCGGCGTGCTGGGGATGACACCCACCGCGCCGCGCGCGGCGACGTCGTCGCGGTAGAAGGAGATGTCGAGGTTGCCGTCCGCGTACTCTCGGCCGCCGACCTCACAGAGCAGCTTGTGGATGCGCGCGCCGATGAAGGCGCCCCGGGTGTGGATGCCCACGACGGCGAGCTTCTCCTCGCCGGGGTTCTTCTCCAGGATCTCGTGCGCGATGCGCGTGATGGTGCGCGACATCTGCTCGGCCGTCAGGACGACGGACTCCGTGGATGGTCTGGGTTCAGGCATAAAAATAGCGCCGCCGGCACCTGATGGCGTACGGCAACGCTGCACCCCCTTTCCGTCTCTCGGGACGTGGATTAAAGGTCGGGCAGTACTGTAGCAGGCCCGCGGGGGCGGCGACAAGGAGCGGACCCGGCCAAATCGTTCCGGCCGCGGGACCGGCTCAGGCGAGGGGCTGCGGCGGGAGCCCGAGGCGCTCGAGGAAGGCGGCGAGGTCGGGCGGGAGCGGGCTGGCGCAGCTGATCTCCCGCCCGTCCTCCGGATGCGGGAACGCGAGCGCCGCCGCGTGCAGGAACTGGCGCTCCAGGCCCTCCGGGCGCGGCGGCCGGCCGTACTGGACGTCGCCGGCCACCGGGTAGCCGAGCGCCGAGAAGTGCACCCGGATCTGGTGCGTGCGGCCGGTCTCGAGACGCACGCGGGCGAGCGTGAACCCGCCGGCGCGCCCCAGGACATCGAAGTGCGTCACGGCGCGCTTGCCCTCCGCGGTGTGGAGCGACATGCGCTTGCGGTCGCGCAGGTGTCGCCCGATGGGCGCGTCGATGGTCCCCGCGTCCTGCGGGAGGTCGCCCAGGAGCAGGGCGACGTAGGTGCGGTGGATGTCCCTGCGCTCCATGGCGGCGACCAGCGCCCTGTACGCGTCGTCGCGGCGCGCCACGATGAGCAGTCCGGAGGTGTCCTTGTCGAGCCGGTGGACGATACCGGGCCGCGACTCGTGCCCGCCGCGGGCGCCCTCGGCCACCAGTCCCTGCGCGAGGGTGCCGTGCTCGTGGCCCGGCGCCGGGTGGACGACCACGCCGGCCGGCTTGTCGACCACGAGCAGCCAGTCGTCCTCGTAGACGACGGAGAACGGCACCGTCTCCGCCTGCAGCACGGCATCGGGCTCCGGCGGAGGTTCCCACGTCACACGCTCGCCGGCGCGCACCGCGTGCTTCTTGCGCGCCGGCGCGCCCTCCACGAGCACCAGCCCGTCGGCGATGAGCTTCTGGGCGCCGGCTCTGCTCATGCCTGCGCGGGCCGCCAGCACGACGTCGAGCCGGCGGCCCTCGTCGCCGGCCCCGGCGACGAACTCGCGCGCGTCAGTCCCGCCGAGGGAAGACAACCTGCACCCCGAGGAGGATCGTGCCCACCACGATGGCCGCGTCGGCGACGTTGAACTGGGGCCAGCTGTAGAAGCCGATGAAGTCGAGCACCGACCCGTCGAAGCGGAGGCGGTCGATGAGGTTGCCGACCGCCCCGCCGAGGATCACGCCGAGAGCCGGGCGGTACCGCGGCGGCGCCAGGACGAGCGCCAGAGCCACGCCCACCGCCACGCACGCGACGAGGACGATCACGATGCTGCCGGCGCCGGCGAACCGGCTGAAGGAGATGCCGGAGTTGTACGTGACGTCGAGGCGCAGGCCGAGGGCCAGCTCCGCCGGACAGGCTGTCCGCCTGCGCCCGGACCACCCACTTGCTCAGCTGGTCGGCCACCACCACGGCGGCCGCGAGGACCAGCGCGAGGGCGTAGCCCCGGTTACTTCTTGCCACGCCGCTTGGGGACGGAGTCCAGCTTCCTTGACTTCCGTGTGTCCCATGGGACAGGCGGGTTCCTTGACCTTGCCGCTCCGGCCGCCGTCGTTCACGACGATGTTGAGCGGGTAGGTCGCGTTGCAGCGCTTGCAGAAGGCGAGCTTCGCCATGCGGGTACTCCTTCGTTCGTTTCAGAGCCCGAGTCTACGTCTCGCCTCGGGCAGGGTCACGCCGGACAGGTGGACGAGCTTGCGGCGGGACCGCCCGCCGGCCACCACGGACACCTGGTCGCGGCGGACGCCGAGAGCCTCCGCGAGGTAGCGCACGAGCGCCTCGTTGGCGCGCCCCTCCACGGGCGGCGCGGCGAGGCGCACGCGCAGCCGCCCGTCCGCGACGCCGCTCAGCTCGTTGCGCCGCGCACCGGGCGTCACCCAGACGGACAGACTGACGCCGCCGCGCGCCTCCGCGAGCGGCCCGGTCTCACCACTTGAACTCGTTCTCGTTCACCCCGGTGTCGACGTCGGCGAGCAGGTCGTCGCTCTCTCCGAACACGATCCGCTCGCGGCCCTCCTCCGGCTGCTCGTCGGAGGCCGGTCGGGAGGGGCGGCGGGCAGCGGTCACCTCCGGGTCGTCCGCCGCGGGAGGCGGCTGGCTCATGGTCGTGCCGGGAGCATCCGGGGTCTCCTCGTGCGCTTGCGGACGCGAGGCCACACCGGCCTGCACCCCGCCCCGCCCACGAGCCGGCGCCACCGCCGGCGCGTCGGGCACACGCGACGGCGCGATGCTCGGTGCGCTCTCCGCCGCCGCCACGTACGGCGCCGGCTCCTGTCGCTCGGGCGCCGCCGCCGGCTCCGCGGCCGGCACGCCGGTGGGCACGGACTCGCGCGCTATCGCTTCCTTGATCGCCTCGGCGTGACGCGCGAAATCCGCGGCCGGGTCCGGAGCCGCGACAGCCACTTCGGGAGTGCTCTGCAGTTGACGCATGTAACCCTCGAGCAGCGTCTTGAACTTGTAGCGGAAGTCCTCCTCGGCGTTGCGGAGCTTGGCCAGGTTCTGCTCGATCGCCTGGCGCTCCGAGTACGCCTCGTTCACCATCTGCCGCGCCTTGAGCTCAGCGTCCTGGAGGATCAGCTGCGACTCCTTGGTCGCGTTCTGCTTGAGCTCCTCCGAACTCGCCTGGGCGGTGATGAGCGTCTTCTGCAGGGTCTCCTCGATGCGCTTGTAGCCGGCGACCTTGTCCTCGAGGGCCTCCACACGCTCCTGGAGGTCGATGTTCTCCTTGAACAGCCGCTCGTACTCGTCGGCGATCTGGTCCAGGAACTCGTCGACCTCGACGTCGGCGTACCCGCGCATGCCGCGCTTGAACTCCTTGTGCCGGATGTCGAGCGGTGTGAGCTTCATCGTCTCCCCTCTCGGTGGCGCGGTCCGTCTCCGCGCGTCGTCTGCTGTGCTCGGCCCGCGATGCGGACTCTACGGCCTCTAGTGCTGCTACGCGAGTTCCTTGGCGCGCTCGGCCGCCGCGTGCACGGCGAGCGCCACCGCCTCGGCGATATCGCGCTCCTCGAAAGCAGTGATGGCGGCCGCCGTCATGCCTCCCGGCGTGGCGGCCGACGTGATCACGGCGTCGGGGTCGCCCTCGCGGGCGATCGACCGCCGCAGCGCCGTGGACCCCCGCGACGGCCAGCCGCATGGCGACGCCGGGCTCCAGGCCGCGCCGCACGGCGGCGCGGCCGAAGTCGCGCACGAGCATCGCGAGGATACCCGGCATGCAGCCCGCCACGGCGGTGGCCGAGTCGAAGTGCGCTTCGTCGAGCACGACGACCTCACCGGCGAGGCCGAAGAGCTCCTCCACGGCGCTCGCCTGCTCGCCGAGCGTGCCCGGCACGAACAAGAACACGCCGAGTCCCAGTGCGGCGGCCACGTTGGGCATGACGCGCGCCACCCTGGCGTCTGCCGGCAGCGCCGCGCGCAGCTCCTTGAGCGTGACCCCGGCGGCGACGGAGACGAGCGCCCGGTCGCCGAGCAGCGGAGCCACCTCGGCGAGCACCGCAGCCACGTGCTGTGGCCGTACGGCCACGACGATCACGTCCGAGTGCGCGAGGAGGCCGTCAAGGCTGGAGGCCACGCCGGCGCCCGTGGCCCCGGCGGCGCGCTCGGCGGCCTCGGGGACGACGTCCAGATACGTGAGGGCCGGCGCTCCTGCGAGCTCCGGCCTGCTCCACCCTTGTCCGAGCGCGCGGGCGATGTGCCCCGCGCCGATGAACCCGACTCTCATGGGACGCTCCCGCCTCCTGCCTCGTCCGCGAGCGCGGCCGGCGTCAGAACTGATTGAAGAAGCCCTTCTCGATGAGCCTCGCGCGCTCCTCGGCCGAGACCTCGACGTTGCGCGGCGTGAGCAGGAAGATCTTCTCGCCCACCCGCTGCATGCCGCCGTCGAGGGCGTAGGTGAGGCCGCTGCAGAAGTCGATGAGCCGCTTGGCGAGCTCCGTGTCGGAGCCCTGCAGGTTGATGATGACCGGCACGTCGACCTTGAACTTGTCGGCGATCTGCTGCGCGTCGTTGAAGTTCTTGGGGATGACGAGGTGGACCTCGACGCGCGCCGGGCGGGCCGGCTCGAGCGCGCGCACCGGCGGCTGCGACGACGCGGACGAGCGACGAGCGGCGGCGCGGCTCGTCGGCGAAGATGTCGTCGTAGTCGTTGCGGCCGCTGCGCCCGCTGTTCAGCTTGCGGACGTTCGGGCGCTCCTGGTACGAGCGTTCGAGCTCTTCGTGCGGCGCAAGGGTCTCGTCCTCGTCGTACTCGTCCTCGTCATCGGCGATGCCGAAGTAGACGGCCGTCTTGTGCCACCACTCGCCTACGCCCATCAGGTCCCTCCCCTACGGGTCAGAAGAGCACGCTCCCGACACGGACGATGGTCGCCCCTTCCTGGACGGCCACCTCGTAGTCGGCACTTGTGCCCATCGATAGCTGGTCGAAAGTATACGTGCCACTCCACTGTGTCGAAAGCCGTTGGGCCAGGGCGCGCGCCCGCGCGAAGTAGGGGCGCGCCTCCTCGGCGTCGTCGAAGAGCGGCGGCATGCACATGAGGCCGGCGAACCGCGCCTTGGGGTACGCCGCCGCCTCCTCGAGGAACGCGTCGACCTCCTCGAGCTCCACCCCGCTCTTGCTCTCTTCCCCGCCGATGTTGACCTCCAGCAGCACGTCGGTGGCGTTCGCGGCGCGGGCCTCGATCTCCTGCACGACGCTCATGCTCCCCACGGAGTGGATGAGGCTGACGACCGGCAGCACGAGCCTGGTCTTGCGGCTCTGCAGGTGGCCGATGAAGTGGTAGTCGAACGCGTCGCCGTAGAGCTCGTGCTTGGCGACGAGGTCCTGGGCGCGGTTCTCGCCGATCAGGCGGATGCCGGCGTCGCGCAGCGCGCCCAGGTGCTCGGCGGCCACGTACTTGGTGGCGACGAGCACTCGGACCTCGGCCGGGTCGCGCCCCGCGGCGCGAGCCGCCTCGGCGACCCGGTGCTCGACCTCCGCGAACCGCTCGCGCACCTTCTCCACATCGGGGATGAACTGCCTGACCACGTCTCTCCTCCTCGGCGGCCGACGGTCCGGCGCGCCTGCTGCGCCCGACTCGAGAGGCCGGCCACGCTCGCTACTTCTGGAAGCGCGCTACGCTTCCTGCCGCCAGGCTGTCGCCAGGTGCCGGCCGGTGGAGCCCCGGTCGCGGCGGTGAGAGAAGAACCGGGCGTCCGACGCGGTGCACAGGCCGGCGACGGCGATCCCCTCGGCGGGCACACCGGCCGCCTCCAGGTCGAGCCGTGCGCAGCGCCACAGGTCGACGGTCTCGGCGCCGGCGGAGCCCGGGTACCGGGCCTCGAACCGGCGCCGCAGGTCCTCGTCTACGGCGAAGCAGCAGGGACCGATGCTCGGCCCGACAGCGGCCGCGACCAGACGGCGGCCCCGCGACAGCTCCGCCGCCGCCTTGCCGGCGATGCCGGCGATCATCCCCCGCCAGCCGGCGTGCACCGTGGCGAACGCCGGCCCCTCCTCCCCGTCGGCGACGATCACCACGGGCACGCAATCGGCGTAGCTGACGACCAGGCCGAGGCCCGGCGCCGCGGTGAGCAGCCCGTCGTGGTCGCTGAGGACCGTCGGGCTGTCGAACGCGCCGCTCCCGGCCTCGGATTCGCCGACCCACCGCAGAGTCGTGCCGTGCACCTGTCCGGGCACGACCAGTCGCTCCTGCGGCACGCCGATCGCGGCGCAGAGGCGCCGCCGGTTCTCCAGCACCGCCTCGGGCTCGTCCTTGACGGAGAGCCCCAGGTTGAGGCTGTCGAAGGGCGGCGCCGAGACGCCGCCGGTACGTGCCGGGAAGGCGGCGCGCACGCCGTGCGCCTCCCACGCGAGCCAGCTGACGCCGTCGCGCTCCCGCCACTCGAACCCTGCCGAAGCGCCCACGGTCACCCTCCCGGCAGGAGCCGGGCGAAGAGGTCCAGCACCCAGCCGAACGTCGCGTCGTAGATCGCCGGGACCTGCCAGAGCAGGACGAAGAGGACGATGAACACGTAGTTGCCGTAGCGGTCGAGGGCCGCCCAGTGCTTGTACGCCTCCCGCGGCAGGAAGCCGCCGACCACCCGTGATCCGTCCAGGGGCGGTATGGGGATCAGGTTCAGCGTCCCGAGGATCGCGTTGAGCACAAGAAGCCTCACGAACAACTCGGCCACCCAGATGCTCCAGGTGTAGGTGGCCCAGATGAGCCCCACGCTGGCGAAGGCGAGCGCGAAGTTCGTCGCCGGACCGGCGGCGCCGACCCACGCCATGCCGCGCTGGCCGTCCTTGAAGAAGCGCGGGTCCACCGGCACCGGCTTGGCCCACCCGAAGAAGAACGTGCCGCCGGAGAGCAGGAACGTCACGGCGAGCATCCCCGTGCCCAGGAGGTCGAGGTGCCGGATCGGGTTCAGACTGAGCCGCCCGTGCGCCTTGGCCGTCGGGTCGCCGAGCAGGTAGGCCGCCCACCCGTGAGCGAGCTCGTGCAGCACCAGGCTCACGATGAGCAGCGGCGAGATGATGAGGAACTGGACGAGAAGTTCGTTGTCGATGCCGTTCACGCAGGCTCCCTCATGCGGGCGGCGGCCGCGAGCTCCGCGGCCCTGCCGGCGACGATACCGTTGAGTTTGAGGTGCAGCACGCTGCGCAGCACGTCGCCCATGCGCGGTCCTGTACTGAACCCGAGCGCCAGCAGGTCGTCGCCGCCGATCTCGAGGCGCACCTGCCGGGTGGCGTCCAGGAAGTGCGCCAGCCGGTCGGCGGCGATGCCCGACTCGTCGAGCGTCATCGCCGCGACCACGGCCTCGAGAGGCTCCGTCGCAGCAAGGTCGTACAACTCGGCCTCGCTCGGTCCGCGCGCGACGCGGTCGAGCAGTCGCCGGCCCACCACCAGGGCCCGCGCGAGCACCGATGCGTCGTGGCTGCGCACCCGCATGCGCACGGCCCAGGCCTCGATCTCCTCGGGGTCGAGGTCCTGCAGCAGCCACACGAGCCGGAGTCGCCAGGCGGGCACCTCCGGCGCGAGCGCGTGGCGCCGGCGCACCTCGTCGGCGCGGTGCACGAGCGCGCGCGTGTGCGCGTCCACACGCAGGCGCCCGTGGACGGCGGGCCACACCCCGAGCTCCTCGGCCCGACGCAGCGCGAAGTCGACCTTCTCTTCGTCGAGCAGGCTGACGAGCTCGTCGCGCAGCCGCGCCGAGGAGAGGTCGCCGACAAGGTCCATGGCGCAGCAGGCCCGGGCGAGGTTGAGCGTGTGCTCGTCCATGCGCAGCCCGTAGCGGCTCTCGTAGCGGACGGCGCGCAGGATCCGCGTGGGGTCCTCGATGAAGCTCAGGTTGTGGAGCACGACGATGCGCCCCGCCTCGAGGTCCTCCCGGCCGCCGAAGAAGTCGAAGAGGTCGCCGAAGGTCTCGGGCTTGAGCGAGACCGCCATGGCGTTGATGGAGAAGTCGCGGCGCGCGAGGTCGCTGCGGATGCTCGCGTGCTCCACCTTGGGTAGCGCCCCCGGGTACTCGTAAGACTCCGCCCGGGTGGAGGCCACATCCACCTTCTGGCGCCCCTCGGGAGTCTCGGCCACGACGACGGCCGTGCCGAACTTCTCGTGCGGCCGTACGTGCCCCTTGAGCCGCGCGGCGAGCTCGGTGGCGAAGGCGATGCCGTCGCCCTCGACCGCGAGGTCGACGTCGAAGCCGGGCTCGCCGAGCAGCAGGTCGCGTACGGCGCCGCCGACAAGGTAGCAGCCGCGCACGCCGGTGGAGACTGCCTGGACGTGGCGGAAGAGCTCGTCGAGACCCAGCTCGCCGAGCCGGCCGGCGAGGTTGACCGTGACGGGCGCCGCGGGCTCGGGCGGCGGCGCCCCGGCCACGGACCGGCGGGTGACGACCCCGAGGAGCGTGGAGAGGTCGACGGCGTCTACGGCGTCGCCCGACGTGCGCTCCGCAACGACCGGCAGCCAGCCCACCTCGTCCTGCGCGAGCCTCAGCGCGACGCGCTCCAGCGGCGAGTCGGCCCACACCAGCGGGACCCTCGTCGTCATGACGGCCTTGACCGGCGCGTGCCCGAGGCCGTGCCCCGCCGCACGGTCGAGGTCGCCGAGCGCGACCCGGCCGACGAGCCGCGCGGAGCGCGTGATCCCCAAACCTCCGAGCGCCTCGCGACGACAGAGCAGGGCGGCGGCGTCCACCTGCGCCGTGTCGGCGACCACGCGCGGGCCCGGCTCGAGCGCGTCGCGCGCCATCCTCGTCGGCGCGACGGCGGCGGGGACGGCAGCGGCGACCGCCGCCGCCACCGCGTCCAGCGACTCGTCCTTGACGACGGCCGAGGCGGCCGCCGTGTGCCCGCCGCCGCCGACGGCGCCGAGCGCGGCGGCCACGTCCACACGCCCGCCGCGGCTCCGCGCCGTGACGAACACGCGGCCCTCCATCTCCACGAGGAGGAAGTACGCGTCTGCCCCGGTCAGGTCCATCACGCGGTGCGCCACCACGCTGACGCCCTCCACGTACAGGTCCTCGTGGAGAGCGGAGAGCAGCACCGTGGCCTCCGCCACCGGCAGCTCCACCGCCGTGGCGAGCGCGCCGGCGAGCGTGACGCGCTGCGCGGGCGTGAGAGCGTTGGCGAGCCACTTCTCCAGCAGTTCCGTGTCGGCGCCGCAGCGCATGCACCAGGCCAGCGCCTCCGCGTCCCTCGTCGTGGTGGTCGCGAACGTGAGTGAGCCGGTGTCCTCGTGGATGCCGAGCGCGAACACGGTGGCCTCGAACGGCGTCACCGGGATCCCGCGCTCGGCGACGATGCGCACCAGGAGAGTGACCAGCGAGCCGTCGCGGGAGCTGATCAGGGCGTCGGGCTCGAGGTAGGCCGGCAGGTCGCCCGGGTGCGCGTGGTGGTCGAAGGCGACGACCTGCACCCCGTCCCGGCCGCACAGGTCGCCGAGGTCGCCGAGCCGGTTGGCGTGCACGGTGTCGACCAGGATCAGGCGGCGGACGGTGTCCCTGTCCACATCGCCGGGGTCGATGACGGGGATGGCGTCGGCGTAGAGAGCCTGGAACTCACGCACGTTGCGGTTGACGGCCCCGCCGAGACTGATCTGAGCCTCGGGATAGAGCTTGTGCGCCGCGACCATGGCGGCGAAGGCGTCGAAGTCGGTGTTGGTGTGTGTGGCGATGAGCTCTGGCGTACGCATGCGCCCCAGTATACGCGGGAGCCTGAGGCCGGCTCGCGCCGCTCACGCCTTGAGCAGCCAGCCCAGCTCGTGGCCGAACGCCGCGCGCATGGCGTCGGCGAGCGGCTGGTTGACGGGGCTCGTGAGGCCGGGGTCGGCGGCGAGGATCCCCGCGGCGAGCTCCCGGGCGCGCAGCAGGGCCGCGCGGTCGCGGGCGAGGCGGGCGAGCTTGAGGTCGGGGACGCCCGCCTGCCTGGCCCCCATCACCTGGCCCTCGCCACGGATCTCCAGGTCCTTGTCCGCGAGCTCGAAGCCGTCGTTGGTCTCGAGGAGCGCCTCCAGTCGCGCCTGGGCGCTCCCCGTCTCCGCCGCCGAGAACAGCAGGCAGTAGGACTTCTCCGAGCCGCGCCCCACACGGCCGCGGAGCTGGTGGAGCTGGGCGAGGCCGAAGCGCTCGGCGCCCTCGACGATCATCACCGTCGCGTTGGCGACGTCGATGCCAACCTCGATCAGGCTGGTCGAGACGAGCACCTCCAGCTCGCCCGACTTGAACCTGCGCATCACGTCGTCGCGGTCCGCCGACCTCAGCTGGCCGTGGACCACCGCGACCCGGGAGTCGCGGAACGGCCCGGCCTGCAGCCGCTCAGCCTCGGCGACGGCCGTCGCGGCGGAGATGGACTCGGACTCCTCGATGGCCGGGCACACCACGTACACCTGCCGGCCGCGGGCGATCTGCTTGCGTACGAAGTCGTACCCGACCTCGCGCTTGTCCTCGTCCACCAGGCGGGTCACCACGGGCTGGCGCCCGGAGGGGACCCCGGCGACCGTGGTCACGTCCAGGTCGCCGAACACGGTGAGCGCCAGGGTGCGAGGGATCGGCGTGGCCGTCATGTGCAGTACGTGCGGCGCGCGGCCGTCGTGCTCGGCGCGCCGCACCAGCGCGTCGCGCTGCTCCACGCCGAACCGGTGCTGCTCGTCCACCACCAGCAGGGCGAGGCTCGCGAAGCATACGTCGGCCTGCAGGAGCGCATGCGTCCCGATCGCCAGCCGCGTCTCTCCCGAGGCGATGCGCGAGAGCGCCTCCCGGCGCTCCCGGGCGGTGAGCGACGCGGTGACGAGCTCGGTGGACGCGAGCGGGCCGACCAGCCTGGCCGCCGTCTCCGCGTGTTGCGTCGCCAGGGTCTCCGTCGGCGCGAGCAGCACACCCTGGTGGCCCGCCTCCGCGGCGCGCACCAGGCAGTAGAGAGCCACGACCGTCTTGCCGGAGCCCACGTCGCCCTGCAGCAGGCGGCGCATCGGCTCCGGCTGCGTGAGGTCGGCCTCGAGCTCGTCGAGCGCCGCCAGCTGGTGCGTCGTCAACTCGAACGGGAGCCCGTCGAGGAACGCGTGCGCGAGCTCACCGGGCGCCGGCAGCGCGGGCGCCTGCGCGCGGGACCGCTGCTCGCGTTTGTGCAGCAGCAGGCCGACCTGCATGAGGAGGAGCTCCTCGAGCACCAGGCGCTCCCGCGCCGTCCGTGCCTCGCCGAGCGAGCGCGGCAGGTGCACGGCGGTGACCGCGTCCGCACGCCCGGGCAGGCCCTCGCGCGCGAGGAGGTGCGCCGGAAGAGGATCGGGCAGCCGGCGCATCACCGGCGCCAGCTGGCGCACAAGGGCGCGCAGGAGCTTCGCCGACACCTGCTCGCCGGCGGGGTACACCGGGACCACGCCCTCGGTGTGGACGCCCTCCCCCTCCTCTTCCTCGAGGATCTCGTGCCCCTTGACCACGAACTGCTGGCGCCCGCTCTGCGGCCGGAAGGTGCCACGCAGGCTCAGCTTCATCCCCTCGGACAGGATCCTGGTGAGGTACTTCTGGTTGAACCACACGGCGTCCACGGCGCCGGTGTCGTCGCGCACGAGCACCTTGACGATGTCGACCCGCCGGCGCGCCGTGCGCTCGGCGCGCACGCGCACCACCTCGCCGCGGATGGTCGCCTCCTCCCCGACCTTGAGGTCGCGGATGGCCTTGCGGTCGCGGAAGTCCTCGTAGCGGCGCGGGAAGTGCCCGACGAGGTCGCCGACGGTCTCCAGGCCGAAGGCCTTGAGCCGGCGGGCGACCGGCGGGGTGACGTGTTCCAGCTCGGCGAGCGGGCGCTCGAGTGATGCGGGGTCGTAGGAGAGGCGCGTGAGCGGCGGTCGTCCGTCGTACCGACCGCCGCCGAATCGGAGCGGAAGTCCCTTCCCGGTCACTCCACGATCATCGCGAACGCGGCCGTGCCCGGGCCGATGTGGGTGCCGACGACGGCCGCGACGTGGCCCTGGAAGGTGTAGTGGGCATTGGGTCGGATGCGTTCGATCATCTCGCGGATGAGCGGCGGCTCTTCGTCGTTCACGGCATCGATGACGCAGAAGTGAAGCTCATCGTCGGGTCGGCTGTGCTCCTCGACGAACCGCTGCATCGCAGCCATGGCCTTCTTGAGCCCGCGCACCTTGGCGTAGCCGGTCAGCGTCCCGTCGACGGCGGCGATGAGCGGCTTGATGTCGAACACGCCGCCGACGAACGAAGCAGCCAGCCCGATGCGGCCGCCGCGCCGCAGGTACTCGAGGGTCGCGGCGTGGACGAGCAACTGCGAGTCGTCGCGGAAGTGGCGCACGTAGGCGTGCGCCTCGTCGAGAGTGCAGCCCACCGCCAGCCTGGCGCGGAGCCTCTCGGCGCCGAGCGCGAGGGCGCTCGTGACCGTACGCATGTCGTACACGTACACGTTGTCGAACTGCTCTGCCGCCTGCTCGGCCGCGCGCACCGTACCGCTCATCTCTCCCGAGAGGTGCAGCGAGAAGACGTGCTCGTACTGCTTCTGCGCCTCCTCATACGCGGCGACGAACTCGCCCGCGGTGGGCTGCGACGTGGTAGGCAGGACGTCGCTGGCCTCGAGCTTGGCGAAGAACTCCTTGTAGGTCATGTCGACGCCGTCGCGGAACATCTGGTCGCCGAAGTGCACCTTGAGCGGCACCATGTACAGCCCCGGCTGGTCGAACCAGCCGTCCGGCGGGTCGCAGGTGGAGTCCATGACGATGGCGGTGTTCTCGAGCGTGAGGAGGTCTGTCATTGTCGAGCGCTCCTTCGGGGTGCCGGCATGGAGTGGCCTGCGGCGGTCACGCGTGGGTCACTCCGCGCTCGCCAGGATCGGGTAGAGCGGCTGCCCGCCCTCGTGGAAGCTCACTTCGGCTTCGGGGGCGACGCGCGCGGCCGCCTCTTCGAGCTGCTCGCGCGTGGCGCCGGACCCGTTGAGAGCGGTGAGCACCGTGATGTACTCCGCGCCCCCGCGGTCGAACTCCTTGAGCACGCCGCCGAACGCGCCCACCACGTCGTCCGCGGCGGCGACGAGCTTGCCGTCGACGATGCCCATGGCCTGCCCCTGCCTGACCTCGAGCCCGTCGAGCTCGGAGTCGCGCACCGCGTGGGTGACCTCGGCGTAGCGCACGTCGACGATGGCGTCCTGCATGAGACGCGCATTGCCGACTGCGTCCTGGCCCGGGTCGAACGCCACCATCGCGGCGAGGCCGCTGGGGATCGACTTGGACGGCACGACCGCGATGTGGAGCGGGCTCATGCCGGCCGCCTGCTCGGCCGTGAGGATGACGTTGCCGTTGTTGGGCAGGATGACGACCTCCTCCACGCCGAGCTCCTGCACGGCCTCGAGCAACTGCGCCGCGCTCGGGTTCATCGACTGTCCCCCGTCGACGATGGCGTGGCAGCCGAGCTCGCGGAACAGCTGCCGGTTGCCGGCGCCTGCGACGACGGCGACGACGACGCTGCCGCCCTCCGCTATCTCCGGCACGGCCGAGACCGTGGTGAGGCGTTCGTCGCGGTCGCGCGTCTGCGCGTGCATGTCGTTGATCTCGATGTCTCCGAGCGCGCCGTACTTGACGGCCTCGCTGAGCACCATACCCGGGTCGTTGACGTGCACGTGCACCTTGACCGTGCGCTCGTCGCCGACCACCAGGGCGCTGTCGCCGAGCGGCAGGAGGAACGCCTCGAACCGCTCGCGGGGGATGTCCTCGCCGGTGAGCAGGAAGCTGGTGCAGTAGCGGAACTCGGAGAGCTCGCTCGGCTCCTCGACGACCACGCGGCGCTCCGCCTGCACGCGCGCCTTGACGGCCTCGCCGGCGGCGCGCGCCACCAGACGGGCGCCGGCGGCGATCTTGCCGCCGCGCATGAGCGCCTCGATGCCCGCGGCGAGACCGCGGAACAGCACGAGGAGCCCGTACCCGCCGGCGTCGACGACGCCGGCCTTCTGCAGGGCCGGCAGCTGGGCGGTCGTGTTCTCGACCGCGACCCTGCCGGCCTCCTCGACCGCCGCGAGGAGGTGCTCCAGCCCAAGGCCGTCCGGCACCGCCTGCGCGGCCGTCGCCATCTCGCGGATGACGGTCAGCATGGTTCCCTCGACAGGGACCTTGACGGCGCGGTACGCCGCCAGTTGGCCCTCCTGGACGGCGTGCTTGAACACCGCGGTGTCGAGTGAGTTGGCCTGGCCCCACACGTCGCAGATGCCGCGCACGATCTGGGAGAGGATCACGCCGGAGTTGCCGCGCGCGCCCATGAGCGAGCCCTTGGTGACGGCAGCCGCGACCGAAGGGATGTCTTTGACGTCGCTCTGCTCGAGCTCCTCCACCACGGCGCGCACGGTCAGCGCCATGTTGGTGCCCGTGTCCCCATCCGGGACGGGGTACACGTTGAGGTCGTTGATGTACTGGCGCTCAGCCTCGACGGCCGCGAGCGCGGACTGGATGACCCCCACGGCCGCTGTGCGTACGACGCTCAATCCTGCAGGTCCTCGACGCGCACGTTGATGTCGCCGACGGGGACGCCGCACACGCCCTCCACCTGGTAGCGCACCTGCTCCTGGAGGTTGGCCGTGACCTGTGCGATGTTGACGCCGCGCTCCATGACCACGTGGAGGCCGATGTCGACCCGGCCGTCCGCGACCTCGAGCTCCACGCCCTCGCTCTGCGCGCCGCGGAAGACACGTGTGAGCTTGCGCATGGGCGGCTCCTGCATGGCGACGACACCGTACGTGGCCCGAGCCGTCGCGCCGGCCAGCTTGGCGATCACCTGGTGAGCGATGGTGACGCCCCCGCTGAGGTCCGCCCCCGAGAAGGGGATCCTGAGGTCAGCCTGCGCCATGCACCCTCCTCAGCTCTGGGCTCCGGGGAGGCGGTTGAGCTCCGCGACCACGGCCTCCGGGTCGACTTGATGCAGTATGGCGCCGGCCTCGATGCTCTCGGACTGGGCGCCGATGCACAGACAGCAGGCCATCCCGTGGCCCTCGAAGACCTCCCGCACGTCGGGATGAGCCTCGAGCGCCTCGAAGATGGACATGTCCTTGGTGAACCGCATCGGCGCGCCCGCCCCCGTTTGCGTTGCCCGACCGGGTGAAGGATACTAGCGCGACTGTTCAGCAAGCAAGCCGAGGAACACCCATGTCCAAGATCTGCGTGACCTGCGGCAAAGCCCCAGCAATCGGCAACAACCGCAGCCATTCCAACCGGGCCACCAAGCGCCGCTTCGACCCCAACCTTCAGCGCGTCCGCATCCTCGTCGACGGGCACCCGCAGAACGCCTACGTGTGCACCCGCTGCCTCAAGTCGGGCAAGATCACCAAGGCCATCTGACCCGGGAGCGCCGGCATGCCGGCACCGCGCACGTCTCACGCAGCCCCGCCCCACGGCGGGGCTTTTGTGTACGGGGCCGACTCCGTCCCGGTCCACGCCTGCCATCGCATCCCGAGCGGGCGACCATGAGCCAGCACATCGTCGCCTGGCTCGTCGTCATCGCGGTCGGCATCAGTGTCGCGGCTGTGGCGCTCGTCGCCATCCTGGACGCGCGGCGCAAGAAGAAGTAGAGCGTCTTCGCGCCCGAGGTCAGGGCAGCGTCTTGACCAGGTTGGCCATCTCCAGCGCCGTCGAGGCGGCTGCCCAGCCCTTGTTGCCCCCCTTGGTGCCGGCGCGCTCGATGGCCTGCTCGATGGTGTCGGTGGTGAGCACGCCGAAGACGACCGGCACGCCCGTGTCGAGGCCGATCCTGGCGATGCCCTTCGCGGCCTCGCCGGCCACGTAGTCGAAGTGCGGCGTGCCGCCGCGGATCACGGCGCCGACGCAGATGACGGCGTCGTAGCGGCCGCTGTCGGCCAGCTTCCTGGCCACCAGCGGCATCTCGAACGCTCCCGGCACCCAGGCGGCGTCCACGTCGGCGTCGGCGACGTCGTGGCGCTTGAGGCAGTCGAGCGCCCCCTCGTACAGCCGGCCCGAGATGAGCTCGTTGAAGCGTCCGACCACCAGGGCGAACTTGAGTCCCTTGCCGTTCAGCTTGCCTTCGTAGGTCGTCATCCCTCTGGCTCCTTTGTCATGGACGGGTGTCCCTGCGGTGCACCCGTCGATAGCCCCACTGCGTCCGCTATCCCTCGAGTCCCTCGTCCTGGCCGAAGAGGTCCTCGTGCTCCAGCATGTGGCCCATCTTGTCGCGCTTGGTGCGCAGGTAGCAGCGGTTGTCGTCCTGCGGCTCCACCTCGATCTGCTCCCTGCCGGTGACGCGCAGACCGTAGCCCTGCAGCGCGACGATCTTCTTGGGGTTGTTGGTCATGATGCGGATGGTGGAGAGGCCGAGGTCGGCCAGGATCTGCGCGCCGGTGCCGTAGTCCCGCAGGTCCGGGGCGAAGCCAAGCTCCACGTTGGCCTCGACGGTGTCGTAACCCTGCTCCTGCAGAGCGTACGCCTTGAGCTTGTTGATGAGGCCGATCCCGCGGCCCTCCTGGCGCATGTAGAGCACGACGCCCAGGCCCTCCGCCTCGACGCGCCGCATGGCCTCCGCGAGCTGGTCGCCGCAGTCGCAGCGCAGCGAGCCGAAGGCGTCGCCGGTGAGGCACTCCGAGTGCACGCGCACCAGCACGTCCTTCTTGCCGGCGACGTCACCCTTGACGATGGCCACGTGGTGGCTGCCGTCGAGGACGGACTCGTAGCCGATCGCCTTGAAGTCGCCGTACTTGGTCGGCATGGCGACGGTCGCGGCGCGGCGCACGAGGTGCTCGGTGCGCCGCCGGTACTTGATGAGGTCGGCGACGGTGATGATCTTGAGCCCGTGCTTGCGCGCGTACGGGATGAGGTCGGGCACCCGCGCCATGGTGCCGTCGTCGTTCATGATCTCGCAGATGACACCGGACGGATTGAGATGGGCTAGCCGTGCGAGGTCCACGGCGGCCTCGGTCTGGCCGGAGCGCTCGAGCACGCCGCCCGGCCGGGCCATCAGTGGGAACACGTGGCCCGGCTGCACGAGGTCCTCCGGGCGGCTCTCGGGGTCGATCGCGACCTGGATGGTGTGCGCGCGGTCGGCGGCCGAGATGCCGGTGGTGACGCCCTCACGCGCCTCCACCGAGACGGTGAAGGCCGTCTGCAGGCGCGCCTCGTTGTGGCTCGTCATCGGCGGGAGGTTGAGCTCGCCGCAGCGCTGCGGGGTGAGCGTGAGGCAGATGAGGCCTCTTCCCTCCTTGGCCATGAAGTTGACCTTCTCGGCCGTGGCGAACTGCGCCGCCATCGTGAGGTCGCCCTCGTTCTCCCGGTCCTCGTCGTCGCAGACGATGACCATGCGGCCCTCGCGGAGATCGTCGATGGCGTCCTCGATGGGCGCGAACGGCGCGCGCGGCCCGGCCTGCTCCTCGTCGGCCTCGGCCGTCTGGCCGTCCTGCTGGTCCACACTCATCAGAACCCCGCTTCCGCTAGCTTCTCCCAGGTGAGTCCGGCCTCGGGCTTGCGCCCGGAGACGAACGCGTAGACGTACTTGGCGATCAGGTCTGCTTCGAGGTTGGCGCGCGCGCCGGCAGCGAGCCGGCCGAGCGTGGTCACCGCCGCGGTGTGCGGGATGAGCGACACGCGGATGCGGTCTCCCGCCACGCCGACCACGGTGAGGCTCACACCGTCGACCGCGACGGAGCCCTGGTCGACGGTCACACGAGAGACCCCCTCAGGCGCCTGGATCTCGACCACGAGGGCGTTGCCCTCCGGTGTGACGGAGGTCACCGTGCCGACGCCGTCGACGTGGCCGCTGACGAGGTGCCCGCCGAGGCGGGAGCTCAGCGTGAGCGCGCGCTCGAGGTTGAGGCGGTCGCCGGGTCGCCGCTCGCGCAGCGTCGTGCGGCGCACCGTCTCGGGCATGGCGTCGGCGGTGAACCCGCCGGCGCGCAGGGAAGTGATCGTGAGGCAGACGCCGTCGGTGAGGATGCTGTCGCCGACGGCGGCGTCTTCGGTGACGACGGACGCGTCGAGGTCGAGGACCACGCTCTGCGCTCCCGGCGTGACACGGCGCAGCGTCCCGACCTCCTCGACGATCCCGGTGAACATCAGGCGCCGCCCTTCACGACGGCCGCGCTGAGCAGCAGGTCGTCACAGACCTGACGCCACTCGACGCCGGTGAGCCGCCAGGCGTGGTCGACCGCGCGCACGGCGGGCGCCGCGAACAGGTCGGGCGCCCCGCGCCCGACGATGAGCGGCGCCACGAACAGCAGCACACGGTCGATGAGGTCGTCGGCCAGCAGCGCGCCGGCCAGCGTGGGGCCGCCCTCGCAGAGCACGTCCAGGAGGCCCAGGCCGGCGAGCGCCTCGAGGGCGCCGCGCAAGCCGCTCTCCCCCACCTCGAGCAGTTCGGCGCCGCGCGCGTCCAGCATGCGGCGCGCGGCGTCGGTGGCATGCTCCGCGACGACGACGGTGCGCGTGTGGCCGGCGGTGGCCAGGAGCTTCGCCGCCGGCGGCAGACTGCCGTCGTGGGTGATCACCACCCGCGCCGGGTCGCGGCCGTCGGCGAGCCGCACGGTGAGCTCCGGGTCGTCCCGGCGGACCGTGCCGGCGCCGACCATCACGGCGTCCACGCGGGCGCGCAACTCGTGCACCGCGCGCCGGCTGTCCAGGCAGCTGATCCAGCGCGCGTCGCCGCCCGCGGCGGCGACCTTGCCGTCCAGCGTCACGGCGGCCTTGTACGTGACCAGCGGCAGGCCGTCGCGGTGGTACTTGAGGAAGGGCGCGTTCTGCGTGCGGGCACGCGCCCCCCACCGCTCCTCCGCGAGCTCGACGACGACCCCGCCGTCGCGGAGCTTGCGGAAGCCGCCTCCGTCCACCCGTGGGTCCGGGTCGCCGAGCGCGACCACGGCGCGCGCCACGCCGGCCGTCACCAGCGCGTCGGCGCACGGCGGCGTCTTGCCGTGGTGGCTGCACGGCTCGAGGGTGCAGTAGAGCGTGGCGCCCCTGGCGGCCTCGCCGGCCTGCGCGAGCGCCATGGCCTCGGCGTGAGGCTCACCGGGCGCGTGGTGCCAGCCACGGCCGACCACCTCGCCGTCCTTGACGAGCACGGCGCCGACGAGCGGGTTGGGGTGCGCACTGCCCCGGCCCTTCTCGGCCAGGTCGAACGCCTCAGTCATGTACAGCGCGTCGTCCATATGACAAAGCCCCGAAGCAAGCGCTCCAGGGCTGCCGACGACGCCGAGGCGCCGCACCTGCTTCTCTCATCCGGACTCTGACCGTCGGCCCAGGAGTCTCACCTGGTCGGCCCCTCTCGGGGTTCGCGGGCTGTACCGCCGGTGGGGACTTCCACCCCGCCCTGAAGCAGCGTTTGATCGTGCGTGACGGATTATACGCCGGAGGCGGCGGCCTGCGCCACTGCGCGGAAGCGCTCCTCGATATCAGGGCCGCCGAACACGCTCGAGCCGGCCACCAGCCAGTTCGCGCCGGCCGCGACGAGCGCCGCCGCGTTGACCTCGGTCACCCCACCGTCGACCTCGATGGTGACGTCGTCCGGGAGGAACGCCCGTGTCCTGGCGATCTTGTCCAGAGAGGTCGGGATGAAGCTCTGTCCGCCGAACCCCGGGTTCACCGACATGATGACCACCAGGTCGAGGAAGTACCGGGCCTCAGAGAGCGTCTCGATCGGCGTCGCCGGATTGAGCGCCACGCCGGCGAGCGCTCCTGCCTCGCGGATCTGAGCGAGCACGCGGTGCAGGTGGGTGCACGCCTCCTGGTGTACGACGACCACGTCGGCGCCGGCCTCCACGAACTGCTCCACGAAGTCCTCGGGGTGCTCGATCATGAGGTGGACGTCGAGCAGCGCCCCCGCCCCGTGCACCAGTGGCCCCAGTGCCCTGGCGACCAGTGGGCCGATAGTGATGTTGGGTACGAACCGGCCGTCCATGACGTCGAAGTGGATGACCCGCGCGCCTGCGTTGATGGCCGTCTCGACGTCATCGCCCAGGCGGCTGAAATCGGCGGACAAGATGGACGGCGCCACGTTGATGCCCCGCAGGATGTCTTCCATCACTCCTCCGATCCGTCGCCCGGCGCCGGTGCGCCGCCGGGCGTCATTCTATCCCGACGGAGAGCGGAGACTCAGACGAAGACGGGAGAGCGCCGCAGCCGGGCGACGAAGAAGCCCGCCGACCCGTGCTCCGGCGGCAGCACGAGCAGGAACCCGCCGGCGGCAGGATGCGCGAGACCCGGCCAGGACGCGCCGAGGTCGTCGGCCGACCAGCCGCCGCCGGCGAGGAGCGGCTCCACCACGCCGAGCGTCTCGGCGCGCGTGACGGTACACACGGCGTACGTGAGCGCGCCGCCGGGCTTGACCAGGTCGGCGGCGCGCCTGAGCAGGCGCGCCTGAAGCCGCGCAAGGCGCGGCACGTCCTGCGCGCTCCGCCGCCAGCGCAGGTCGGCGCGAGACGCGAGCGTGCCTAGCCCGCTGCAGGGCGCGTCGAGCAGGACTGAGTCGAAGGTAGCGTCCCACTCCGCCGGCAGCTCGAGGGCGTCGGCGCGGACCAGCTCCACGGCGCCGGCTCCGAGGCGCGCGAGGTTCGCGCGGAGGTCGTCCGCCCGCGCCTCATCCACCTCCACGGCAACGACGGCCGCCTGCGGGAGCAACCCGGCGATCTGACTGGTCTTCGCGCCGGGCGCCGCGCAGAGGTCGAGCACGCGCGCGTCCGACTCGGCGACGGACCCGGCGGCCACGAGGCCGGCGATCTGGGAGCCTCGCGACTGCGCCGTCACGAGGCCGTCCTTGAACGCAGCGGACCGCTCCAGGGGCGGACCCTCGTACAGCAGGGCGTCGGGCAGACCCGAGACCCCCGTGGTCTTGAAACCCTCGCTCGCCAGCGCCACGGTCGCCGCGGAGAGGCCGCCGCGCAGCGGGTTGGCGCGCAGGCAGCGCTCCGGCGCCTGGTCCGCGGCCGCGAGCAGCGCCTCAGCGGACCGGTCCCCGAGCTCCCTGCGCACCAGCTCGACCAGCCATGGCGGGTACGAGAGCCGCACCGCCCAGGCGCGCGCTCCATCACCCTCCCCGAGCTCACGGAGCTTCTCCCGCCCATCGGCGGCCACGCGCCGCAGCACGGCGTTGACGAAGCCGCCGGCGCGCTTGCTCCGCCGGGAGGCCAGCGTGACGGCGTCGTCGACGACGGCGTATGCGGGCACGCGGTCGAGGAACAGGAGCTGGAACGCCGCGAGCCGCAGCGCGTCGCGCACATCGGGGTCGGCGTCGCGTAGCGGCGCCCGCGTGTACGCGCCGAGGACGGCGTCGACGGAGGCGCGCCGCTTGACCGTGCCGTTCACGAGCTCGTTGGCGAGCGCTCTGTCGGCCTTGCCGAGGGACGAGAGCTCGGGCAGCGCGGCGGCGGAGTCGTCGAGCCGCGCCCCGCCGCGCAGGCGGCGCAGCACGGCGAACGCGGCGGCCCGGGCCGGGCTGACTTGACCCGGGGCCGTACCGCCCTGCGGGGATCCGTCGCTCACGTCGCCAGAAGACAGCGGCCGGCGCCGCGCAGGAACTCCGGCGCGGTCATGCGGTTGCGGCCCCCCTGCTGGAGCTCGAGCACCTCGAGCCAGCCCTCGCCGGCGGCGAGCACGAGCCTGTCGGGACCGCTCGCCGGGACCGGACCGCCGCCGGCTCGGGCACGCCAGATGCGCGTGCGGCGCCCGGCGAGCTCGGTGACGGCGCCGATGTGCGGGGAGAGCGCGCGCACCTGATCGGCGATGGCTCGGGCAGGCCGGCTCCAGTCGATCTCCTTGTCGGCCGGCCCGATCTTCTCGGCGTACGTGACCTCGCCGGCCTGCGGCGATCCACTCGACGGTTCCGGCGTCGATCGCGTCGAGCACGGCGGCGACGCCCTCCACGGCGAGGGGCGCAAGGAGTTCGTAGGCGCGACCGGCGTCGGCGTCATCCGGGATGTGGACCAGCCGGGCGTCGCCCACCGGACCTTCGTCGACACCCGCCGTCATTTTCAGCGTGCACACGCCGATCTCGGTCTCGCCGGCCATAAGCGCCCGCTCGACGGGCGCCGCTCCGCGCCAGTGCGGCACGAGCGACGGGTGCACCACGATGGTCTCCACGGCGTCGAGCACACTCGGAGCGACGATCTGCCCGTACGCGCAGACGACGAACACGTCGGGCTCGAACGCGAGGAGCGCCTCGAGGCCCTCGGGTGACGAGAGGCGCTCCGGCTGGAGCGCGGGCAGGCCGAGCTCCGCCGCCAGCTCCTTGATGCGCGGCGGCTGCGGCGTGCCGTGACGGCCGCGCGGACGGTCGGGGTTGGTGACGAGCGCAGCAGGCGCCCGGCCGGCCTCCGTGAGCCCCTGCAGGACGAGCTCCGCGAACGGCGCGGTACCCGCGTAGACGAAATGCATGCGGCTCAGAGACCGCCGGCCGTCTCGAGCACGGCGCCGTCGGCCTCCCGCAGGGCACGCAGTGCGGCGGCGCGGGCGCTGCGCGTGGTGCGGTCGACGATGAGCACGCCGTCGAGGTGATCGTTCTCGTGCTGGATGACGCGCGCCTCGAACCCCTCGGCGCGGAAGTCGACCGGCTCGCCGTACTCGTCCAGCCCCCGCACGCGCAGGGAGACCGGGCGCTCGACCGGCATCGTCACTCCGGGGACGCTGAGGCAGCCCTCGTCGGACTCCTCCTTCTCGTCCGCGTACTCGTCGAGCACCGGGTTCACCAGCACCCTCGGGTCGTCGTCCACGTCGTACACGAGAAGCCGCTGCAGCACGCCCACCTGCGGCGCCGCCAGGCCGACGCCCGGGGCGTCGTGCATGGTGCGGATCATCCGCTTGGCGAGCTTGCGCAGGCTGCGGTCGAACTCCGTGACCTCACGCGCGTGCTCGCGCAGCACGGGGTCGCCGATGACGCGGATGTCCTTGCGCGCCTCGCGCTGCCGGCGCGAGAGCTCCTCCGGGTCCATGGTGCGGGTCTGTTCAGTCGTCTCGCTCATGTGCTCAATGGTACCTCAAGCCGCCTGCAGGGTCGTCGCGCGTCACAGCCACTGCGGCTCGACGTCCGGAACGATCCGGACACCGCGGGCCGCATATCTGTCGCGATTGGCGGCCAGCCAGGCGCGCAACGCATCCAGGGTTTTCCCTGTTTCGCTGGTCTTAATCACGAGCCGGCAGGCGTGACGGCCCCGCTCCCGCCAGAGCGGGCCGGGGCCGAGCACCTGGGCGAACTCGCCGAGACGAGCGGACAGCCGCTCCGCGGTGAACCGGCCCGCCACCTCGACCTTGTCCCTGGACGTGCCCGAGAGGTCGAGGCCCACGAGGAAGCCGGCGGGCGGGTACCCGAGCTCCCGCCGGCGCTCGAGCTCCTCGGCGTAGAACTCCTCCTCTCTGCCGGAGGCGGCGAACGCGATGGGCCGGGCCTCCGGGTCCAGCGTCTGGACGATCACGCGCCCGGGCCTGTCGCCGCGCCCGCTGCGGCCGCCGACCTGGATGAGCAGCGAGAACGTCCGCTCCTCGGCGCGGAAGTCCGGGAAGTGGAGCGTCAGGTCGGCGTTGACGACCCCGACCAGGGTCACCTCCGGGAAGTGATGTCCCTTGGCGATCATCTGCGTGCCGACGAGCACCTTGGGACCTGGCTCCGTGAACCTGCCGAGGACCTGCTGGAGCCGGGCGTATGACCCGGCGACGTCGGAGTCGAGGCGGAGCAGGTCCACCCCCGGGAGCAGGAGACGGACCTCGCGCTCCAGCCGCTCGGTACCGAACCCGTAGCGCACGAGGTCCGAGCTGCCGCAGACCGGGCACAGCGCCGGCGGCGACTCGGAGTGGCCACAGGTCCGGCAGCGCAGCGCGTTGCTGCCGAACAGCGTGAGCGTCACGTCGCACCGGGGGCACTCCCAGGTGTGGCCGCAGTGGTCGCAGACGAGGTACGAGGCGAACCCCCGGCGATTCAGGAACAGGATGGCCTTGTCCCCCGCGTCGACGGCCGCGGAGAGCGCCTGCGCGAGCTCCGGCGAGAACACGCCGTGGTGGTCGCGCATGTCCACGAGCTCGAGTTGCGGCGGCAGCGAGCCGTCGACGCGCTGACGCAGGTCGGCGTGCAGAGGCACGCGCGCGAAGCTCTCCACGCTCGGCGTGGCCGAGCCGAGGACGACCACGGCGCCGCTCGTCTGCGCGCGCCAGCGAGCCACCGTGCGCGCGTCGTAGGCGGGCTCGTTCTCCTGCTTGTACGACGTGTCGTGCTCCTCGTCGACCACGATCAGGCCCAGGTCGACGAGCGGCGCGAAGACAGCCGAGCGCGCGCCGACGACGATGCGCACCTCCCCGCGGGCGATGGCGGCGTAGGCGAGCAGACGCTCTCCCGCGGAGAGCCCCGAGTGCAGCACGGCGACCCGGGCGCCCGCGAACCGCCGCTTGACGCGCGCGACGGTCTGCCCCGTGAGGCCGATCTCGGGCACCAGGAGGAGGACCGAGCGGCCGGCCTCGAGCGTCGCCTGCGCCGCCTGGAGGTAGACCTCGGTCTTGCCGCTCCCGGTGACGCCGTGCAGCAGGACCTCGTCGCCGGGCTGGGTCTCGCAGAGGATCGCGTGCAGTGCGCGCCGCTGCTCCGCGAGCAGGTCGGGCACATCCGAGAGCGTCGCGCACGCACGCAGCCGCGCCGCCTGGGCTGCGGCGCCCGGTCCGATGCCGTCCGCCGTCCGGCTCGGAGGCTCCTCGCGCGCGACGGCATCCGAGGAGCCCGCCCCACCGCCTGCCCCGTACTCCTCGACGACCAGGGCTCCCGACTCGATGAGTCGCCGCAGCCCCTGCGCGGAGAGGCCGCTGGCGGCGCGCAGTTCGCGCTCCTCGAGCGCGCCGGCCTCCTCGAGGAGGTCCAGCGCCGTGCGCTGGCGGGCTCCGAGCCGCGCCGGTGTCTCCGGGCCGCGGCGCAGCGTCCGGCCCGGCGGCGTGGCGCCGACCACGTGCACCCTGTACGAGACGCGCAGCCAGCCCTTGCGCCGGTAGCGCTCGGCGGCCGGCGTGAGGCGCCCGGACTGGAGCCGCAGGCCGGCCAGCTCGAGCAGATCGCGCTCGCCGGCCTCCGCGGCCGCACGCCCCGCATCGGTCAGCTCGTACTGACGCACGATCTTGAGCGCGCCGGTGGGAGGACAGACGAGCGCGAGCGCGCCGGCGAACGAGGTGAGGTAGTGCTCCTCGACGCGCCGTGCGACGGCGAGCAGGTCCGCGGGGATCGGGGGGACGTGCAGGACGTCGCGCAGCGGCAGCACACGACCTTCGTGCGCCGTGACGCGGCGAAGCTCGAGGACGGCGCCGATGACGGTCTGGGCGCCGAGGGGCACGGCGACGAGCGAACCCGCCGTCACGCGCGAGGCGAGCTCGGCCGGGACCTCGTAGTCGAAGGCCCCGGCGAAGGCTCGAGTGCGGACGAGCGGGAAGACGGCGGCGTAGGTCACTCTGCGCCGCCGTCTCCCCGGCGCCGCCGCCTCAGCCCTTGAGGCCGGCGGCGGCGCGGAGCGCTGCGGCCTTGTCCGTGCGCTCCCACGTGAAGTCGTGGTCGTTGCGGCCGAAGTGGCCGTAGGCCGCCGTCTTGCGGTAGATCGGGCGGCGCAGGTCGAGGTCGCGGAGGATGGCCGCGGGGCGCAGGTCGAAGTGCTCGCCGATGAGCGCCTCGATGGTGGTGAGCTCGACCTTCTCGGTGCCCTCGCAGTCGACCATCACGGAGACCGGGTGGGCGACGCCGATGGCGTAGGCGACCTGCACCTGGCAGCGCTCGGCGAGGCCGGCGGCGACGACGTTCTTGGCCACGTACCGCGCGGCGTAGGCGCCCGAGCGGTCGACCTTGCTCGGGTCCTTGCCGCTGAAGGCGCCGCCGCCGTGCGGAGCGGCGCCGCCGTAGGTGTCGACGACGATCTTGCGCCCGGTGAGGCCGCAGTCGCCCATGGGGCCGCCGATGACGAACTTGCCGGTGGCGTTGATGACCGTGATGTCCTCGATCTTGTTCACGTCGTAGAGCTGCTTGGGCAGGATGGGCTCGACCACGTGCTCGATGAGGTCCGGATAGATGATGCTCTGCAGGTCGGCGCTCTCGGCGTGCTGCGTGGCGAGCACGACCTTGACGATCTCGACCGGCTTGCCGTCCTCGTAGCGCACCGTGACCTGGCTCTTGCCGTCCGGGCGCAGGTACGGGAGGATCTCCGCCTTGCGCACATCGGCGAGCCGGCGGGCGAGCTTGTGCGAGAGGGCGATGGGCAGCGGCATGAGCTCCGGCGTCTCGGTGCAGGCGAAGCCGAACATCATGCCCTGGTCGCCGGCGCCCTGCGTGTCGAGGACGTCGTCGTCGTTGACGTCGGTGCGCCGCTCGAGCGCCTCGTCGACGCCCTGGGCGATGTCCGGCGACTGCGGGTCGATGGAGGTGATGACGCCGCAGGTGTCGCAGTCGAAGCCGTAGGCGGCGTTGTCGTAGCCGATGGCGCGCACGGTCTCCCGGGCGATCTTGGGGATCTCCACGTAGGTGTCCGTGGTGATCTCGCCGGCGACCACGACCATGCCGGTCGTGACCATCGTCTCGCAGGCGACGCGGCCATACGGGTCGTTGGTGAAGATGGCGTCCAGGACGGCGTCCGAGATCTGGTCGGCGATCTTGTCGGGGTGACCCTCGGTGACCGACTCCGACGTGAAGAGGTGAGTGCGCTTTTCCAAGTGAGTCCTCCGGCGGACAGCGCGGGCGAACCGGCTGATTGGCTGTGGGTGCAGGCGGGCAGGGATGCCCCCGAGACCGGCAGGAGTCTACCAGACGGCTCGGACGGGCGGCAACGCGCCCGGGCGCAGGCGATGGGCGCTCGGCAGAGCCGCTCTACCTCTCTTCGTGGCGCTCCTTCTTGGGCGCGCGGCCCATGAGGTGCGCCACGCACTCCTGCGGCGTGCGATTGCCCTCGAGGACCTGGTACACGTTCTCGGTGACGGGCATCTCGATGCCGAGGCGCTGGGCGAGGTCGTGCAGCGCGACCGCGGTGTGCAGACCCTCCACGACCTGGCCCACCTGCTGCTCCACCTCGGCCGGCGACGAGCCCTTCGCCAGCAGTTCGCCGGCCAGCCGGTTGCGGCTGTGCCTGGAGGTGCACGTGGCGATGAGGTCACCGATCCCGGCGAGGCCGGTGAAGGTGGCGAGGTGCGCTCCCTGGATCATCCCGAGCCGCGTCATCTCGGCGACGCTGCGCGTGATGAGGCTCGCGCGCGAGTTGTCTCCGAACCCGAGTCCGTCGGACATGCCGACGGCCACGGCGATGGGGTTCTTGACCGCGCCGCAGAACTCCACGCCCACGACGTCGTCGTTGGTGTAGACGCGGAACGTGTCGCTGGTGACCACCCCCTGGAGCGTCAGCGCCACGGACTCGTCGGCGCAGGCGATCACCGTCGCCGAGGGCATGTCCTTGCTGACCTCCTCGGCGTGGTTGGGGCCGGAGAGCGCGGCCGCGCCGGCCCCCGTCTCCTCCTCGATCATCTCCGTCGGCCGCTTGAGCGAGCCGATCTCGTAGCCCTTCGCCAGCGAGAGCTGCAGCGCGCCGTCACTGCGCCGCGGCGCGACCCAGCGCGCGACCGCGCGCACCGCCTGCGTCGGCACCGCGAAGACGAGCAGCTCCGCCGGGCCGAGCTCTGCGTCCTCCATACCGGAGAACCGGATCTCGTCAGGCAGGTGCACTCCGGGCAGGAAGTGGGGGTTCTCGTGCGTCGCCTGCAGCTGCGCCGCCTCCTCGCGGGTGAGCGCCAGCACCTCGACCTCGTGCCCGCGGCGCACGAGCAGGCGCGCGAACGCGCTGCCCCAGCTGCCCGAGCCGATCACCGTCGCACGCATGTCAGGCGCCTCCCTGCCGATGAGGAGTGGCGCGGCGCCCGCCGCCCCACGGGAGCTTGACCCGGTGCTCCTCGCCGGCGAGCAAGCGCTGGATGTTGCCGCGGTGCGCCCACCACACGAGGATCGCCACGAGCACGCCGGCGATCTCGTAGGGCAGCGGCTCGTGGAGGGCGATGGTGAGTACGGGCACCAGTGCCGCCGCGGTCAGGGAGGCCACACTGACGTACCTCGTCAACAGGATCAGCGCGAGCCAGGTCGCGAAGATGATGACGAACGCGAGCGGGACGAGCGCCAGTACGACACCCGCGCCGGTGGCGATGCCCTTGCCGCCCTTCCCCTTGAGGAAGATGGAGTACATGTGGCCGACGACGGGCGCCGCGGCGATGAAGATCGCCGCCCACGGCGAGAAGAGCTGGGCGGCGGCGAACGCCGGCAGCCACCCCTTGAGGATGTCCAGGACCATGACCACGGCGCCGGCCTTCTTGCCGAGCACCCGGAACACGTTGGTGGTGCCCACGTTGCCGGACCCGTGCTCGCGCACGTCGACGCCGTAGAACAGCTTGCCGACGATGAGGCCGAACGGGATGGACCCGCAGAGGTATGCGAGCACGAAGAGGACGGCGAAGGACCCGGCGTGGAGAGCGCTCAACGCTTGCCCTTGAAGTCGATGACCAGCGGCACACCCTCGAGGCCGAACTGCGCCCGCAGGCGGTTCTCCACGTAGTAGCCGAAGTCCCTCGTGACGAGGGTGCGGTCGTTGATCTCGATGGCGATGCGCGGTGGTGAGGTGCCGAACTGGGCGATGTAGTACATCTTGAGCCGCTTGCCGTGCTTCTGCGGCATCGGCCGGTCGGCGGCGAGCTCGGCGAGCGCCCGGTTGAGCGAGCGCGTCGAGATGTGCGCGGTGTACAGTGCGCCGAGCTCGGCGATCTTGGCCAGGAGCTCCTTGACGCCGCGACGGCTCTCGGCGGACACGGCGATCACCGGCGGGCGCTGGCGGAGCTTGCGCCTGGCGATACCGGCGATCTCCTCCAGGTCCGGTTCGGCGATGTCGCGTCTTGTTGACCGCGATGACCGTGGCGCAGTTGCGCCGGGTCGCCTCGGTGCAGATCGAGAGGTCGAGCTCGCCGAAGCGCATGGTGGCGTCGACCACGATGACGGCGACGTGCGCGCGGTCCAGGCTCTGGACGCTGCGCAGGTAGGAGTAGTACTCGACGCCGCTCACCTTGGCCGCCTTGCGCATGCCGGCGGTGTCGATGAAGCGGAAGCGGCCGGACTCGGTCTCGATCACGCTGTCGATCGCGTCGCGCGTGGTCCCGGCGAGCTCGCTGACGATCGTGCGCGTCTCGCCGGCGATGGCGTTGAAGAGCGACGACTTGCCCGCGTTGGGCCGGCCGACGATGGCCACCGGCGTCTCGGCCGGCTCGGCCTCCTCCTCAGCGTCTCCGCGCTCGGCTCCGGTCACCTCGACGAGACGGTCGAGCAACTCGCCGCTGCCGGTGCCGTGCACCGCGGAGAAGAGCAAGGGCTCGCCGAGACCGAGCGCGTAGATCTCGGGCGCGGTCGCGGTGCTGGCCGGGTCGTCCATCTTGTTGGCGACCACGATGACCGGCGCCCTGGCGCGACGCAGCACGTCGGCGATGGCGTAGTCGTCGGTCAGCGGGCCGGAGCGGCCGTCGAGGACGAAGAGGACGACGTCGGCGGCCGCGATCGCGTGCTCGACCTGCTCGCGGATGTGGCCGGCGAACGGCGCGTCCTCGGTGGTGTCGTAGCCGCCGGTGTCGACGAGCAGCAGACGGTGACCGGTCCACTCCACTTCGATCTCCTTGCGGTCACGCGTGACGCCCGGAGTCTCGTGGACGACGGTGGCGCGAGTGCCGGTGAGGCGGTTGACGAGCGTTGACTTGCCGGCGTTGGGTGAGCCGACGACGGCGACTATGGGGAGTGGTTTCATCCGGACAGTCTAGCAAACGCGGAGCCGAGCGACTCCGCGACGACCAGACGGCCGCCGCAGGCGGCGCGGATCTCGTCCTCGCCGACGTCGTCGAGCGTGCGCCCGAGGTCCTCCGGCAGCCAGACGCGAGGGGCCGCGAGCCACTCGCCGTCGGCGAGCGGGTCGCGGCGCAGCGCGCTCGAGCACCTCGGCGCCTCCGAGCAGGCCGGTGACGGTGACGTGCGGGCCGAAGAGCTCGTTGCCGACGGCGAAGGCCCGCACCGGCACGCCGGCCGCGGGCGCCAGGAGCGCGGCGACGCGCTCCACGACGGGCCGCGCGAGCGTGCCGGTCAGCAGCCGGACCCCGGACACGCCCGGACCCGGGCGCTCCGGGGCCTCCTCCCCGCCGGACTCGTCCTCTCCGGTCTCCCCCCGGCGTCGCGCGCTCCGTGAGCCGCCGGCGCGCCAGGCCTCCGTCAGCGCCGCGGCCTCGGCCCGCGAGCGCGGCGCAGATGCCGACGCCGTTCTCGTACTGCTCCGGGGCGTCGCCCGCCGGAGGCTCCTCGCCGGCCAGCAGGTAGAACTCGTCGGCGGCGTGCACGAAGGCGTCGCCCCTGCGCTCGCGGAAGTCGCGCTGCCAGCCCTCGACGGCGGCGAGCACGGCGCGCGCGTCCTCCGCGGTGACGCGCCGCAGGTCGCCCTCGGCGGCCAGCGACACCGGCACCACGCCGAGGTCGGCGGCGCTCTCAAGCGCGCCGGTGCGCGCGACCGTCTCGGCCAGCACGTCGCCGTCGTTCCAGCCCGGGCACAGCACCACCTGCAGGTGGACCTCGAGGCCGGCTGCCGCGAGCCGCTCGAGCGTCGCTCGTGAGCCTGCCGCCGCCCGCCCCATGAGGCGGACGCGGGCGGCGTCGTCCCAGGCGTGCAGCGAGACGAACAGCGGCGAGAGCCGCAGCTCCTCGATCCGCTCCAGGTCCTCCTCGGAGAGGTTGGTGAGCGTCATGAAGTTGCCGTGGAGGAACGAGAGCCGGTAGTCGTCGTCCTTGACGGAGAGTCCGGCGCGCAGCCCCGCAGGCACCTGGTCGACGAAGCAGAACCGGCAGCGGTTGCGGCACACCCGCGGCTCGTCGCCGAGCCCGCCGCGGTCGAGCGAGATCCCGTGCCACTCGCCGTGACGCGGCGCGACGACGAGGTCCAGCGGGTGTCCGTCTCGGAGCACGCGCACCCACAGCGTTCCGTCGGCGGCCGCGTCCTCCACGTCGAGCACATCCAGGGGCGTGACCCCGTTCAGCTCGACGATCCGGTCGCCGGCGCGCAGGCCGCCGCGCGCGGCGGCATCCTGCACCGCGGCGACGACGACGCCGTCGCAGCCGGCTCCGACGGCCGTCACTCACCGCAGAGGTCCAGCAGCGCGCGCACGGTGGCCTCGATCTCCTCGTCGGGCGTCGAGGCCCCCGCGGTCACGCCGACGCGACGCGCGCCCTCCAGCCACTCGGGGCGCAGCTCGGCCGCGGACTCGATGTGGTGGGTCCGCGGCTCGATGGCGGCGCAGAGCTGGGCGAGGCGGGCGGTGTTGGCGCTGTTGCGCCCGCCGACCACCACGACGACGTCCACCTCGTCGGCGAGCTCGCAGGCCGCGCTCTGGCGCTTCTCGGTGGCGTCGCAGACGGTGTTGAACACGAGGAGCTCGCGCGCCAGCGGGGCCAGCTCGGCGGCGAGCGCCGAGAGGTTGGCGCGCGTCTGCGTGGTCTGCACGACCACGCCCACGCGCCGGCCGCGCAGGCGCTCGAGCGGCAGGCCGGCGGCGTCCTCGACCACCACCGCGTCGGCCCCGGCGAAGCCCTGCAGGCCGACGACCTCCGGGTGGTCGCGCTCCCCGAGGATCACCACCGCGTACCCGGCCTCCCGCAGCGCCGCGGCCTTGCGCTGCGCCACGGAGACGAACGGGCAGGTGGCGTCCACCACGTTGAGGCGCCGCGCGTGCGCGTGCTCGATCACATCGGGAGAGACGCCGTGCGTGCGCACGATCAGCGTACCGGCCGCGGCCGCGTCGACGTCGTCCACCACGTCGACCCCGCGGTCCTTGAGACTGCCCACCACGCTCGGGTTGTGGATGATCGGCCCGAGCGTCGCCACCGGCGCCGGCGCGCCCTCGAGCGCCTCGCCGGTGAGGCGCAGGGCGCGCTCCACCCCGTAGCAGTACCCTGCATAACGGGCGACGACGATCTCGGATTCGCCGGCGCGGACGTGCCGCAGCTCGGCGCTGCGCTCGGGCTCCTCGTCGTAGGACGGGGAGCCCTGCCCGAGACCCGGGAGGTCCTCAGAGGCGGGCATAGAGCCCCGCGACGGCGTCGTGCATGCGCTGCGCGGCCTCCCGGTAGGCCTTGCTGTTCCGGGTCGTGATGTCGCTGAGGTCCACCGGCGGCCCGACGAGCCCGCGCAGGGCCGGGAACCCCGGCTTGCCGTCGCGCAGCATGTACTGCGTGCCGTCCAGGGCGAGCGGGATCACGGGGGCGCCGCTGCGCAGGGCGATCATGCCCACGCCGGGCATGAACTCGTGCACGGCGTCGTCGGTCTGACGGTGCCCCTCGGGGAACATCAGGAGCAGTTCGCCGCGCTCCAGGATGGTGAGCGCGGTCTGCAGCGCGGCGCGGTCGCCGGCGCCCCTGTCGAGCGGGAACGCGCCGAGGCTCGAGATGAACCGCGACGCGTACTCGTTGACGAACAGCTCCTTCTTCGCCATGAAGCGGAGCGGGCGGTCGAAGATCATCCCGGCGATCACCGGGTCCCAGAAGCACTTGTGCGTCATCGCGACCATCGCGGGGCCCGTGCGCGGCAGGTGCTCGGCGCCGCTCACCCGGCAGCGGTAGAGCCCGCCGAAGAACGGGATGGCCAGCCAGCGCAGGAAGGTGTACAGCTCGGTGTCGCCGTACCCTCGGAGCGCGTACCCCCACGGCCCCTTCACGCCGGCACCTTCTCCCGCACGACGGCGACGACGGCGTCCACGACCTCGTCCAGGGTGAGTCCCGTCGTGTCCACCTCGACGGCGTCGTCCGCCCTGCGCAGCGGCGCCACCTCACGCTCCGAGTCGCGCCGGTCGCGCTCGACCACGGCGGCCAGGACCTCGTCCACATCCACGTCATCCCCCTTCGCGCGCAGTTCCGCGGCACGGCGCGCCGCCCGCACCTCCGGGCGCGCCGTCAGGAACACCTTGACCTCGGCGTCCGGAAAGACGTTGGTGCCGATGTCCCTGCCCTCCATCACGATGTCCGCGCCGGTGCCGAGCTCGCGCTGGCGCTCGACCAGCAGCCGGCGCACACCCGGCAGCGTGGAGACGACGGACGCGGCGGCCCCCATCTCGAGCGAGCGGATGAGGCCGCTGACGTCCCTGCTCGGCGGCCCACAGGCGGCCGTCGTCGTCGAACCGGAGCCGCGCCGCGGCGGCCACCGGCAGCACCGCCGCCTCGTCCGCGAGGTCGACGCCGGCCTCGGTGGCGAGCAGCCCGACCGCCCGGTACATCGCCCCGGTGTCGAGGTAGAGGTAGCCCAGGCGTGCCGCCACGCGGCGCGCCACCGTGCTCTTGCCGGATCCCACCGGCCCGTCGACGGCGACGACCGTCATGACGACCCGCCTTCCGGCGTACACGAGCGGGCCACTGTAGGCGGACCGATCATTCCGGCTCCGCCTCCGCGCGCACGCTGACCTCGTAGCCGAGCGCGCCCAGCACGTGCGCGGCGCGCGTGCAGACCTCCTTGCCCAGCACGTACACCGCGAGCGTGCCGCCGAGCTCGGGGCTCATGTGGTGCATCGAGAGGTCCTCGACGTTGATGCCGGCGTCGCCCAGGGCGACCATGATCTCGCTGAACACGCCCGGCCGGTCGGGCACCGGGATGATGAGGTCGTACAGGTCCTCCGCCGAGAGACTGCCCGCGGCGAGCATGCGCTCCCGCTGATCGCGGGCGCGGACGATGGTGTCGCCGAGGCGCTGGGGGTCGGCGGCGGCCAGCGCCTCCAGGACCTCCTGCAGCCCCTCCTGGAACTGGGCCAGCGCGGCCAGCAGCTCGGCGCGGTTGTCGAGGAAGATGTCGGTCCACACGCGCCGGTTGGTGCCGGCGATGCGCGTGAGGTCGCGGAAGCTCGGCCCGGCGGAGAGCAGGGCGTCGCGCGCGCCCGCCTGCAGGCCGGCCTGGCTCATGAGCACGTTGGCAAGTACGTGCGGCAGGTGGCTCACCACGGCCATCACGCGGTCGTGCTCCTCCGGATCCACCGCCACCGGCCGCGCCCCGATCTCGCCGAGGAACGCGTACAGGAGCTGGTAGGCGTCTGCGTCCACGTGGTCGCCGGGCGTGACGAAGTACGTCGCCCCCTGGTACAGCGAGGCGCGGGCGTTGGCCACGCCGGCGGTCTCCGAGCCGCAGAGCGGGTGCCCGCCGATGCAGCGGCGCTGCTCCTCGGGCGCCAGGGCGCGCATGAGCGGTCCCTTGGTGCTCCCCACGTCGGTGACGACCGCGCCGGGCGATGCCACCGCCAGCGCCGCGCGCACGTGCTTGACGACCGTGCGCACCGGCGTACAGACGAAGATCAGATCGGCGCCGGCGCAGGCCTCCTCGAGGCTGCCGCAGGCCGTGGTGATCGCGCCGCGCTCCAACGCCAGGTCGAGGGTAGCCTGCGTCTGGCTGAAGCCGCGCACCTCGGCCACCCCCGCGCGTTCGCGCGCGGCGAGGCCGAGCGACCCGCCCATGAGGCCGACGCCGACGAGGGCGACGCTGTTGACCTGCGTCCCGGCCACGGCCTCAGACGGTCTTCCCCGCCCAGCGCGCGAGGCCGAGCACGCGGTCGGCGTAGTCGCCGAACACCGCCGTCGGCAGCGACTGCGGGCCGTCGCACAGGGCGTGCTCGGGGTTGGGGTGCGTCTCGACGAGCACGCCGTCGGCGCCTGCCGCGACCCCGGCCAGCGAGAGCGGCAGCACGAGGTCGCGCCGCCCGGCCGAGTGGCTGGGGTCGACGACCACCGGCAGGTGGCTGGCGAGCTTGATCACCGGCACCGCGCTGATGTCGAGCGTGTTGCGCGTGGCCGTCTCGAAGGTCCGGATGCCGCGCTCGCAGAGGATCACGTCGCGGTTGCCCTCCTTGACGATGTACTCGGCGGCCATCAGCAGCTCCTCGATGGTCGTGGACGGGCCGCGCTTGAGCAGCACCGGCTTGCCGGTCTTGCCGAGCTCGGCCAGCAGCAGGAAGTTCTGCGTGTTGCGGGCGCCGACCTGGAGCACGTCGGCGTGCCGGCACACGACGTCCAGGTCGCGGGGGTCCATGACCTCGGTGACGATCGGCAGCCCCGTCTCGCGACCGGCGGCCGCCATCATCTCGAGCCCCTCCTCGCCGAGGCCCTGGAACGCGTACGGCGAGGTGCGCGGCTTGAAGGCGCCGCCGCGCAGCAGGTGGCCGCCCGCCGCCTTGACGGCCCGGGCGGCCTCCAGCACCTGCTCCGGCGTCTCGATGGAGCACGGCCCGGCGATGAGCGCGAAGTGGCCGCCGCCGATCTTGACGCCGCGCACGTCGATGACGCTGTCGCGCTGCTGGAACTCCCGGCTCACGAGCTTGTACGGACGGAGGATCGCGACCACCCGGTCCACGCCGGGCATGGCCTCGAGCGGGAGCTCGGTGACGTCCTCCCGGTCGCCGATGACGGCGATGACGGTGACCTCCTCGCCGGCCGAGACGTGCGTGCTCGCCCCGACCTCCTGGACGCGGGCGCGGACGTGCGCGACCTCGTCGCCGGTCGCCGACTCGCGCATGATCACCAGCATGCTCATGACGCGCAGTCACCCCCGGCAGTGCGCTCAAGGGTCGACAGCTTGTCGAGGAAGAACTCGATCTCTTCCTCGGTTCCCACGGTGACGCGGGCCCACCCCGGGCAGCCCAGCGCGTTGCCGTCGCGCACGATCGCACCCATGGAGAGCAGAGCCTCGCACACCTCGTGCTGCGGGAGGCAGAGGTCATCGATGTCGACCAGCATGAAGTTGGACTGCGAGGGCACGGTGGCGCGGCCGCGCTCGGCGAGCCGGTCGACGAGGAGCTGACGGAGGCGCGCGTTCTCGTCGCGGCGCGCGGCCACCTGGTCCTGATGGTTGAGCGCCTCGATGGCCGCGAGCTGGCCGAGGAGGTTCACGTTGAACGGCTGGCGGACCTTGTCCACGGCCTGCTTGACCTCCGGCGCGCAGAGGCCGTACCCGGTGCGCAGCCCGCAGAGGCCGTAGATCTTGGAGAACGTGCGCAGCACGACCACGTTGTCGTGATCCTTCTGGATGCCCAGCGACCCCTCACGGTCGTCGGCGGTGACGAACTCGATGTAGGCCTCGTCGATCACCACCATCACGTCGTCCGGCACGGCCTCGACCAGCCTGCGCACCTCTGCGGACGGCACGTAGGTGCCGGTCGGGTTGTTGGGGTTGCACACGAACATGAGCCTCGTCCGGGGCGTGACGGCCGCCGCCATGGCCGCGAGGTCGTGGGTGTGGTCCTTGAGCGGCACCACGACCGGGACGGCACCACGGATGTCGATCACGTCGCGGTACGACGTGAAGGACGGCGCGGCGAGCACGACCTCGTCGCCGCGCTCCAGCGTGGCGTGCGCCAGCAGGTACAGCAGTTCGCAGGTCCCACAGCCCACGGTGACCTGCTCCGGGCTGCGGTCGAAGCGCTGCGCCACCGCCACGCGCAGGTCGCTCGAGAACCCGTCCGGGTAGCGCTGCAGCCGGTCCAGTGCGCCGATCACGACCTCCCTGACCTCCGGGAACGGCGGCAGCGGGTACTCGTTCGACGCGAGTTTGACGACCTGCTCGAGCCCGTACTTGCGCTGCACGACCTCGATCGGCAGCCCCGGCTGATACGGGACGATGTCGGCGAGCTCCGGGATGAAGCGGACGGTCATGTGGTCACTCCTCTGCGCCCCGCGGGGGGCCGCCCGGCTCCCCGGGCGGTTCGACCGAGGCGTCCTGCACGCCGGACGCTGCTTCTGCCGGCGCGGACGGAGCCCGCACCGGCGCATCGTCACGCAGCAGCGCCGCATCCGAGACCGGCTCCGCCTCGAGCGACGCGGCCACCTCGGCAGCCAGCAGCACCGGCGAGCCCTCCACCTCTTTGGCCACGGAGCCGGCGACCTCTTCGCCGGCCCTTCGCAGCGCCTCGACCTCATCGCCGCTGAGCTCACGAGAGCCGCCCGGCTCGAGACCCTTGTCGGTGAGCGGGCCGTACCGGCGGCGGCTCAGCTCCTCCACCGGCAGACCGACGGACTGGAACATGCGCCGCACCTGGCGCTTGCGGCCCTCGTGGATGGTGATCTCGACGAGGGCCGTCTTGGCGCTCTGCTTCTTGAGCTTCACATCCGCGGGCGAGGTCAAGCCGTCCTCGAGGTCCACACCCTGCCGCAGCGTGCCCAGCGCGCGCCGGCTCACCTTGCCGCGAACGCGCGCGACGTAGGTCTTGGGGACGCCGTACCGCGGGTGCATCAGCCGGTTGGCCAGCACGCCGTCGTTGGTGAGGATGATGAGGCCGGTGGTGTCCACGTCGAGGCGGCCGACGGGGAACAGCGTGCGCCCGTTGGGCACGAGGTCGACGATGACGCGGTCGGCGTGAGGGTCGCTGCGCGTGCTCGCCACTCCCCGCGGCTTGTTCACCAGGAAGTACCTGAGCTCTCTGGCCTCCACCGGCTCTCCGCGGACGGTGACGACATCCTCCGGAGAGACCTTCTCGCGCGGAAAGGTGACGACCTCCCCGTTGACGGTGACGACTCCCTCGCGGATGAGCTCGTCGCACGAGCGACGCGAACCGATGCCCGCGCGTGCGAGGAACACTACGAGGTTCATGGGTTGGGCAGGGCTCACTGGGCCCTCCTCTCGGCATTGGCGTGCAGCCGGGCGCGGATCTCTTCCACTTCGTCCGCGCCCAGGGCGAACTCCTCGAGCGGCGGCAACTCGTCGCGGCTCGCGAGCCCGAACAGCTTCAGGAAGCGCTCGCCGGTGCCGTAGAGCACCGGTGCGCCGGGGGTGTCGGCGCGACCCTGCTGCTCGACCAGGCCGCGCTCCTCCAGGGCGCCGAGGGCGTACTCCGAGGAGACGCCACGTACCTCGGCGATCTCCGCCCGGGTGACGGGCTCGAGGTAGGCGACCACGGCAAGCGTCTCGAGCAACGCGGGCGTGAGCTCGTCCGGCCTCTCGGCGCCGGTGAAGCGGCGCACGTCCTCGGCGCAGTCCTCGGCCACGGCGAGCGTGAATCCGCCGGCCACCTCACGCAGTTCGATGCCATGCCGTTCGGCGGTGAACTCCGCCCGCAGGGCATCCAGCGCCGCCTCGGCCTCGTCGTCCGCGCAGCGGCAGGCCTCCGCAAGGCGGTGGGCCGCGATGGGACGGGGCGAGATGAAGAGAAGCGCCTCGAGGCGTCGTGCGAGTGGCAGCATCGCTCACGTAGGTCGGAGGGCGGGACTGGTCGATGCTACCGCAGACGGGAGAAAGGCGTCACCCTGCCACGGGCAGCGGAGCCGCAGTGCGGCTGACGACGATGTCGCCGAAGTGCCTGGTCTGGCGGAGGCGCGCCTCCCCGCTCGAGTGCAGTTCCAGAAGCGCGAAGAAGGTCACTGCACGCTCCAGGCGGTCGCGGGGGGCGACGGCGGCGAAGGTGAACTCTCCCTCGTCCTCAAGGATCAGTCGCAGCCGCCGCAGCTCCTTGACGAGCGACACGGCGAGGTCCGCGAGATGGCTGGTGTCGGGCAGCGGCGGCTCCCGGAGCAGCGGAGTGAGGGCTTCCGCGAGCACCGAGGGCGAGAGAGCGCCCTCCGGCACGCGCCGGCGGAGCAGCTCCGCCGGCACCGGCGCGTTGCGGTAGAGCCGCCCGCTGTGCGCGTCCCAGGCCTTCCTGAGCGCGCCGGAGGCGTTGCGGAACTGGCTGTAGCGGACGAGGCGTTCGAGCAGCTGGCGCGCGGCCTCGTCCGGGTCGAGGTCCTCGAGCTCCTCCTCGACCTCCTCCTCGAGCAGCAGGCGTGACTTCATCTCGAGCAGCGCCGCCACGAGCACGACGAACTGCGAGGTGGCGTCCAGATCGAACTCGCCGGTGTCGGCCAGATGGACCACGTACTCGGCGATGATGCGCGAGACGCGGACCTCCCAGATGTCGATCTCGTCGCGGAGGATCAGGGTGACGAGCAGGTCGAACGGCCCGTCGAAGACGTCGAGGTCGAGCTCGAGCGTCACGGGGGGCGCGGCGACGGCGGCTGCGTCAGCGCGCACCGACGTCTCCTCGTCCCTGCTTCATCCCGCCGCCGCTCCTAGTCTTCCGGCTGATTGACGAACGACGGGATGTCGAAGTCGTCGAACCTGGGTGCTGGGCCGAACGGGGTGCCCTTCTCCTGGCGCGGCTCGGGGCGAGAGGGCGCCGGGGTACGGGCCTCCGGCCCGCGCGACGGCGCCTGCGCCTCCCGCACCTCGTCACCGAACCCGGTCGCGACCACGGTGATGCTGATCTTGCCCTTGAGCTTCTCGTCGACCACGGCGCCGAAGATGATGTTGGCGTCGTCGTCGGCGGCCTCGCTGATGACCCCGGCGGCCTCGTTGACCTCGAACAGCGTGAGGTCCTCGCCGCCGGTGATGTTGAGCAGCAGTCCGCGGGCGCCCTCGATGCTGGTCTCGAGCAGCGGCGAGTGGATGGCCATGTCGGCGGCGGCCTGGGCACGGTTCTCGCCGCCGGCGACCCCGATGCCGAGCAGCGCCGTGCCGGCGTCGTGGACGATGGTCCGCACATCGGCGAAGTCGAGATTGATGAGCCCGGGCACGGTGATGAGGTCGGTGACGCCCTGGACGCCCTGGCGCAGGATGTCGTCGGCGTGCTGGAACGCCTCGACGACGCTCGCGTTGCGCTCGACGACCTCGAGCAGGCGGTCGTTGGGGATCGAGATGACCGTGTCGGCCGCCTCACGCAGCGCGTCGATGCCCTCGAGCGCCTGGCGCTGCCGGCGGTTGCCCTCGAACCCGAACGGCTTGGTGACGATGGCGATCGTGACGGCGCCGAGCTCACGCGCGATCTGCGCGACGACAGGAGCCCCGCCGGTGCCGGTGCCGCCGCCCTCGCCGGCCGTGACGAACACGAGGTCGGCGCCGCGCAGCGCGGACTTGAGCTGGTCGCGGCTGACCTCCATGGCCTCGCGGCCGACCTCGGGGTTGGCGCCGCCGCCGAGGCCGTGCGTGATCTCCTGGCCGATGTGGATCTTGACGTCGGCGTCGCACACGTCGAGCTGCTGCACGTCGGTGTTGACGGCGATGAACTCGACGCCCTTGACGCCGGAGTCGACCATCCGGTTGACCGCGTTGGTGCCGGCTCCGCCGATGCCGACGACCTTGATGGTCGTCACGTACGGCCGGCCCTTGACTGGGGCGTCCGCCCCCGTGGCGTCGGGGATCGCCCCGCCGCTGTCTGTGCGCCGGAAGAGCTCGCTCAGCCCATCCTTCATGCTAGGACGATCTGCCATTCAGCACCTCCCTCGCGAGGGCGCGGTACGATTCTGCTCCCCTGCCTTTGGAATCGTACTTGAGCACCGAGGACCCCGTCACGGGCGCCTCGGCGAACTTGATGGTCTTGCGGACGACCGTCTTGAAGACGAGGTCGCCGAAGTTCTCTCGCAGCACCTCGATCGACTCCTTGCCGTGGTGGGTGCGCGCATCGAACAGCGTCGGCAGGATGCCCTTGATGTGCACGTCCGGATTGAGGTTCTCGCGGATCATCTCCAGCGTCTTCTCGAGCTGCAGCAGCCCGCGCAGCGAGAGGTACTCGCACTGCACGGGCACGATGACGCCCTCCGAGGCGGTCAGCGCGTTGATGGTGAGCAGCCCGAGCGAGGGCGGCGTGTCGATGAGGATGTAGTCGTACTTGTCGCGGACCGCGTCGAGCGCCCGTTGCAGGGCGCGCTCCCGGCCGATCATCGTCGCCAGCGCCATCTCGGCGCCGGCCAGGTCGATGGTGGACGCGGCGACGTCCAGCTCACGCTCGTAGATGACGTCCTCGATGGGCGTGCGGTGCACGAGGACGTCGTACATGCTCTTGTCGAGACCCTCGGTGTCGATGCCCTGACTCATGGTCAGGTTGCCCTGCGGGTCCATGTCGACGGCGAGCACGCGCAGGTCGTGCTCGCGGAGGGCCGCGCCGAGGTTCACCGTCGAGGTGGTCTTGGCCACCCCGCCCTTCTGATTGGCGAACGCGAGAACATGCGCCATGTGAGCGTTACCCCTTGGTCGAGTCCACGTCAGAACGCAGTTCGGGCCGCAGGCAAGAATCCCTGCATGCGACGGGCCCCGCAGCGTCTGCGGGGCCCGTCGTCACACGCTGCGTCTTGGCCGGTGCCGGGGAAGGCGGCGTCACGCCTTGGGAGCCTCCGGCGCATCCGGTGCGTCGGGCGTCTCGGCGGTGGCTTCGTCGGCCGTCTCGACGGCGACGTCCTCATCCACGACTTCGTCTTCTTCGACGTACTCCGCGTCGACCTCTTCGGTGACGTCCTCGTCGGCGGCCTCGATGTACTCGTCTTCTTCTTCTTCGTCGTACTCGTCGATGCTCGTGATGGACGAGATGGCGCGCTTGAGGTAGCGGACGCGGGTGCGCTTGGCGACCTCGAGCTCGACCCAGTCGTCGCCGATGGCGCTGATGGTGCCGAACATGCCGCCGATGGTGACCACCTCGTCACCCTTCTTGAGCATGCTGACCATCTCGGCATGCTGCTGCTTCTGGCGGCGCTGCGGACGGATGGCGAGGAAGTAGAAGATCCCGAAGAAGACGAGGATCCAGATGATGATCGTTGCGCCGCCCATGCAGCTCAACCTCCCGCGGAGCCGCGCCCCGCTACGTGGCTTACGAATTCAGCAAAACGCCCGGAGCAGATCGCGCTGCGGGCGTCGCGGGTCAATCTTAGCAGAACGCGCAGGTTGTGGAGACTCAGGAGCTGGGCGCCGAGGATCTCCTTCTGCGTGACCAGGTGGCGCAGGTAGGAGCGCGTGAAGGTGCGGCAGGTGTAGCAGTCGCAGCCCTCCTCCAGAGGCGTGAGGTCGGTGGCGAACCGCGCGTTGCGCAGGTTCAGGCGGCCGCCGCCACGCAGCATCGCCGTGCCCGTGCGCGCCATGCGCGTGGGCAGCACGCAGTCGAACACGTCCACGCCGCGGGCGATGACGTCGAGGATGCCGACCGGGTCGCCGATGCCCATGAAGTAGCGCAGCCTGTCGGCCGGCAGCACCTCGTCCATCAGCTCGACCGCGGCGAGCATGTCATCGCCGCGCTCGCCGACGCTGAGGCCGCCGATGGCGTAGGCGTCGAAGCCGACGCCGGTGATCTCGGCGGCCGACCGGCGCCGGAGCGCCTCGTCGGTCCCTCCTTGCACGATGCCGATGAGGAGCTGGTCGCGGCGGCCGTGCGCCTCACGGCAAGCCGCCGCCCACCGCGTGGTGCGGTCCACGGCGGCCTCGAGCTCCGGCAGCGGCAGCGTGCCCGGAGCGCACTGGTCGAACGCCATCACGATGTCCGCCCCGAGCTCCTCCTGGATGTGCATCGCGAGCGCCGGAGTGAACACGTGCCGAGACCCGTCGTACACGGAGCGGAACTCGACGCCCTCGTCGCTCAGCATGCGCGTGTCCTCGAGGCTGAACACCTGGAACCCGCCGGAGTCGGTGAGGATCGGCCCGTCCCAGCGCATGAACCCGTGCAGGCCGCCGTGCGCGGCGACGATGTCCGTGCCCGGCCGGAAGTACAGGTGGTAGGTGTTGCCGAGCACGATCTGCGCCTCGAGCTCCCGCAGCTCGCGAGGCTCCACCGCCTTGACGGTCGCCTTGGTGCCCACAGGCATGAAGCAGGGTGTCTCGACCACCCCGTGGGGCGTCACGAGACGACCGGCGCGAGCGGCTCCGTCACGCGCCTCCACGGTGAAGGCGAAGCCCTCGGCGCGCATGGCGGCGCCGGACCTTCCCGATCCGGCTTCCGGCCCGGCGCTCACGTGACTCACAGCGCCAGCATCGCGTCGCCGAAGCTGTAGAACCGGTAGCGCTCACGGACCGCGTGGCGGTAGATCTCTCGCGTCTCCTCCACGCCACAGAAGGCCATCACGAGCGCCAGCAGGCTGGTGCGCGGCAGGTGGAAGTTGGTGAGCAGGCCGTCGACCATGCGGAAGCGGAAGCCGGGGTGGACGAACAGCCTGGTCTCGCCGCGGATCGCGCCGGTCGTCTGAGCGGCGCCGCCGGCGCCGCGGTCCCGGCCGGCGGCCTCCTGGAGCGCCAGGTGCTCGAGCACGCGCAGGGACGTGGTGCCCACGGCGACGAGACGGCGACCGTCCGCGCGCGCCGCCAGCAGGCGCGCCCACACGGCCTCCTCGACGCTGAAGCTCTCGCTGTGGAGCGTCGCGGCATCGAGTGTCTCGGCCTGCAGCGGCTTGAACGTGCCGAGACCGACGTGCAATGTCACGTGCTCGATGGCGACGCCGGCCTGGGCCAGCGCCGCGTCGAGCCCTGGCGTGAAGTGCAGCCCCGCCGTGGGGGCCGCCGCCGACCCCGGGCTGCACGCGTAGGTCGTCTGATAGCGCTCGCCGTCCTCGAGCGGCGCCGTGATGTACGGCGGCAGCGGCGTGACGCCCGCGTCTTCGAGCAGGCTCAGGACGGGCCGCGGGCCGAGGTTCTCGACGATCCAGCGGCCGTCGCCCAGCGGCTCGATGCAGCGCAGCGGCCAGTCGCCGCCGTGCACCTCGCTCTCGACGACCTCCTCGGGGCGCGGGCGACCCCTGAGCAGCGCCTCCCAGCGCTCGCTGCCCGGCGCCGTGCCCGCGAGCACACACAGGAAGAGGACCTCGATGCGTCCTCCCGTGGCCCGGTGGAAGTAGCTGCGCGCCGGGAACACGCGCGTGTCGTTGCGCACCAGCACGTCGCCGGCGCGCAGCAGCGACGGGAGGTCGGAGAACACGCGGTCCTCCACCACGCCGGTCCCGCGCCGCGCGACGAGCAGTCGCGAGGCGTCGCGCGGCTCCGCCGGCGTCTGCGCGATGAGGTCCTCGGGGAGCGCGTAGTCGAGGTCCGACAGCCGGAGGCCGGCCGCGGGCCCGCTCACGCGGTCCTCCTCCGGCGCTCCCGGCGTCCGTGCCAGGCCTCCCACTTGGAGGCCGAGCAGCCGCAGTAGGGCTGGCGGTACAGCTCCAGGCGGCGGCTCTCCGCGTAGCTCTCGCGGAACCGGTCACGCGAGTCCAGATAGACGAAGTCGACCCCGTGGGCGGTCGCCGCGTCCTCTCCCGCCCGTACGATGAGGTCGTGCCGCTGGTACGGGCTCACGGTGAGCGTCGTCGAGAAGCGGCCGAAGCCCAGACGGCGAGCGGCTGCGCCGGCGGCGTCCAGGCGCAGGCCGAGACACGCCGTGCAGCGCTCGCCGGGCGCCGCGGCTGCGAGGCCGTCCCGCCACGCCGCCCAGCCGGGGGCCTCTTCGTCACCCTCAGAGAGCACCAGCTCGAGGCCGGCCGCCCGGCTGTAGCGCAGCATGCTCTCGCGCCTGCGCTCCAGCTCCGCGGCCGGCTGGATGTTGGGGTTCTCGAACCACGTGACGGGCTCGACGCCGCGCTCACGCCACGCAGGGACGGCGACGGTCGAGCAGGGGGCGCAGCAGGCGTGCAGGAGCAGGTCGGTCATCGGGCGAGTATAGCGTGGAGGGCGCGCCGAGCCGGTCCGCGCGCGGCCCGGCTCTCATTGCCGGACGCCCCTCATCGTTGCCGCGCCGCTCAGAGCTCGTCGAACAGCGTGTCTCCGCGCGCCGGCGGCGTGAGCCCGCAGTGGATGAACCCGGTGCGTGTGAGGACCCGGCCGCGCGGAGTGCGCTTGAGGAAGCCCTGCATGATGAGGTACGGCTCGTAGACGTCCATCACCGTGTCGGCCTCTTCGCCGAGCGCCACCGCGAGCGTGTCCAGGCCCACCGGCCCGCCGTCGAACTTCTCGGCGATGATCTTGAGGATGTCGCGGTCGAGCTTGTCCAGGCCCTCGCCGTCCACCTGGAACAGCAGGAGAGCGGCGAGGCAGATGTCGTGCTCGATGACGCCCTCGTGACGCACCTGCGCGTAGTCCCGCACCCGCCGCAACAGGCGGTTGGCCACTCGCGGCGTGCCGCGCGACCTGCCGGCGATCTCCAGGGTGGAGTCACGGTCGATCTCGACCCCCAGGATGCCGGCCGACCGCCGGACGATCGCCGCCAGCTCCTCGACCTCGTAGTACTCGAGCCGCTGCCAGACGCCGAAGCGGTCGCGCAGCGGCGTCGTCAGCAGGCCGGTGCGCGTGGTCGCGCCGATGAGCGTGAACGGCTGCACCTGCATGCGGATGCTCCGGGCCGCGGGGCCCTCGCCGATCATGATGTCGATCTCGTAGTCCTCCATCGCCGGATAGAGGACCTCCTCCACGGCCGCGTTGAGACGGTGGATCTCGTCGACGAAGAGGACGTCGCCCTCCTGCAGGTTGGTGAGCAGGCCGGCGACGTCGACCTTGCGCTCGAGCGCCGGCCCGGACGTGGTGTGCACGCCGACCCCGAGCTCGTGGGCGATGATGCCGGCCAGCGTGGTCTTGCCGAGGCCCGGAGGGCCGGCGAGCAGCACGTGGTCGAGCGTGTCCCCGCGCTGCTTGGCGGCCTCGACGAAGATCTCGAGCTGCTCCTTGGCCACGCGCTGGCCGACGAAGTCGTCGAACCTCCGCGGCCGCAGCCCGAGCTCGAGGTCGGCGTCGTCGGCGCGCTCGTTGGGGTCGCCGATGCGGTCCTGTGGCTTCTTGGGCATCACTCACCCGCCTTGCGCGTCAGCGCGAACTTGACGAGTTCGCCGGTAGGCGCGTCCTCGGGAGCGCCGCGCAGGGCCTCCTCAGCCTCGCGCAGCGTGAGGCCGAGGTTCTGCAGCGCCGAGCGCGCCTCGATGAAGTGGTCGGCGACCGGCGGGGCGCCGGCCTCGCCGCTGCCGGCATCCACCGGCGGCAGCTCCCCGACCTTGTCCTTGAGCTCGACGACGAGGCGCTGGGCGAGCTTCTTGCCGATGCCGGGGATGCTCTCGAACTTCTTGACGTCGTCACGCGCCACGGCGAGCTCCAGCTCTGCCACCGGGTAGCCCGACAGAACGGCCAGCGCCACCTTGGGGCCGACCCCGCTCACCGCCGTGAGCCAGAGGAAGAACGTGCGCTCGCCGAGGTCGCGGAAGCCGAACAGCTGCAGCGCGTCCTCGCGGACATTGAGGTACGTCGTGACCGCTGACCTCCTCACCGCGGTGCGAGGAGAGACTCCCGAGCGTGCGGCTCGACGCCAGGACCTCCAGGCCGAGGCCGCCGACCTCGATCACGGCGCGCTCGCCGTCGACCATGAGCAGCGTGCCGCGCACGGAGGCGATCACGTGCCCCTCCCCCGCACCGTGCCGCGCACGGCGCGCATGCCGTCGCTGTTGTGATGCGTGTGGCAGATGGCCACCGCGAGCGCGTCGGCCGCATGGTCCGGCTGGGGGATGCGCTCCAGGCAGAGGATGGTCTTGGTCATCTCCTGCACCTGGATCTTGCTCGCCCGTCCGTACCCGGTGACCGCCATGCTTGATCTGGAGCGGCGAGTACTCGCAGGGCGCGGCCTCCACCTCCGAGGCGGCGAGGTATGAGCACGCCCTTGGCCTGACCGACGGCGAGCGCCGTCTTCACGTTGACGTTCACGAAGAGCTCCTCGAGGACGACGATGTCCGGGCAGAAGCTCTTGATGAGACCGCGCGCCTGGTCGTAGATCTGGCGCAGGCGCACGTGCGTCGGGTCCTTGGCCGACGTGACGATGCAGCCGTGACCGAGCGAACGACAGGCGGTTGCCCTCCTGCTCGACGACCCCCCAGCCGGTGCTCGCGGTGCCCGGGTCGAACCCGAGGACGATCATCCCCGGTGCCCCCCGGCCAGTCTCCGCTGTCGGCCGTTCCCCCCGGCCCGCGACATCGCTCAGCCTGCCAGCGCCTCGAGGATGTCCTCGGGGATGTCGAAGTTGGCGTAGACCTCCTGGACGTCGTCGCTGTCCTCCAGCGCGTCCATGATCTTCATGGTCTTGCGGGCGTCGTTCTCCTCGAGCTTGACGGTGGTCTTGGGGATCATGGTGAGCTCGGCGTTGTCGAACTCGATGCCGGCCGCCGTGAGCGCGTCGCGGACGGCGGCGAAGTCGGCCGGCTCGGTGAGCACCTGGAACGAGCCCTCGTCCGCCACCACGTCCTCGGCGCCGGCGTCGATGGCCGCGGCCATGACGTCGTCCTCCTCGTACTTGGCGCCGTCGACGACGATCGACCCGCGGCGCTCGAACCCCCAGGCCACGGCGCCGGGCTGCGCCAGCTGGCCGCCGTGCTTGCTGAAGATGTTGCGCACCTCGGCGGCCGACCTGTTCTTGTTGTCGGTGAGGACCTCGACGATGATCGCCACGCCCGCCGGGCCGTAGCCCTCGTACAGGATGCTCTCGTACTGCTCGCCCTCGGCCCCGCCACCGCCGCGCTGGATGGCGCGCTCGATGTTGTCCTTGGGCATGGACTCGGCCTTGGCCTTCTCGATGGCGTTGGCCAGAGAGATGTTCATGGCGGGGTCGGTGCCGCCCTCACGCGCGGCCACGGTGATGGCCCGCGAGAGCTTGCTGAAGAGCTTGCCGCGCCTGGCGTCGGTCTTGCCCTTCTTGTGCTTGATGGTCGCCCACTTGGAGTGCCCGGACACGGTGGCACCACCTCCCTTTTCAGCGGTGGCCGGCCGCGGCGGCGGCCCGGCCGGGCGCGCCGGCGTCGCTGCCGGCCGGCGCTTCGTCGCGCTCGGCCGTCGCGAGCTGCCGGCGACGGATCATGGTGATGAAGAGCTCGTGCAGACGGGTGTCGTCGGTGAGCTCGGGGTGGAACGCGGTGACCAGCACGTCGCCCTCGCGCGCGGCGACGATGTGCCCTTCGCAGGTGGCGAGGACGTCGACGCACACGCCGGCGGACTCGACCCACGGAGCGCGGATGAAGACCGCCCGGACCGGACCGCCCTGGACTCCGGCGACCTCGAGGTCCGCCTCGAAGCTGCGCACCTGCCGTCCGAACGCGTTGCGGCGGGCGACGATGTCCATGAGACCCAGTGTCGGCGGCTCGCCCTCGACGGTCTCGCGAGCGACGGTGATCAGGCCGGCGCAGGTGCCGAAGACGGCGCCGCCGCCGGCCGCGAACGCCTTGATGGGCTCGGCCAGGTCGTAGGCGGCCATCAGCTTGCTGATGGTCGTGCTCTCCCCGCCGGGGATGACCAGCCCGTCGAGCCCGGCGAGGTCGGACGGCTTGCGCACCTCACGGGTGCGCGCGCCGAGCCCCTCGAGCACGAGCGGTGCTCGCGGAAGTCGCCCTGCAGCGCGAGCACGCCCACGAGGAGCCCGGCGCCCGGACCCTGGAGGTCGAGCGCCGGCTCCGGCGAGAGGATCCAGTCCAGTCGCTGCTTGCCGCCCTGTGGCGTCACTCGGAGCTCGCTCCCGTCACCAGCCGCGATGCTGGATCTTGGCCTCTTCGGGCATGCGCGCGGCGTCGATGCCGGGCATCGCGTCGCCGAGGCCCACGCTCACCTCGGCCAGGATGGCGGCGTCGCGGTAGTTGGTCGCCGCCTTGACGATGGCGTTGGCGCGGCTCTGCGGGTCCTCGCTCTTGAAGATGCCCGAGCCGACGAACACGCCCTCCGCGCCGAGCTGCATCATGAGCGCGGCGTCGGCCGGCGTGGCGATGCCGCCGGCCGAGAAGTTCACGACCGGGAGCTTGCCGTTCTCGGCGACCCACTTGACCAGCTCGAGCGGCGCCGGCAGCTCCTTGGCGACCACGTACAGCTCGTCCTCGTCCAGCGTCTGCAGCTTGCGGATCTGCCCCATGATCGTGCGCATGTGGCGCACGGCCTCGACGACGTCGCCGGTGCCGGCCTCGCCCTTGGTGCGGATCATGGCCGCGCCCTCGCTGATGCGGCGCAGCGCCTCGCCGAGGTTGACGGCGCCGCAGACGAACGGCACGTCGAACTTCCACTTGTTGATGTGGTTGGCCTCGTCGGCCGGCGTGAGCACTTCGCTCTCGTCGATGTAGTCGACCTCGAGGGACTGCAGGATCTGCGCCTCGACGAAGTGGCCGATGCGCGCCTTGGCCATCACGGGGATGGAGACGCAGCCCTGGATCTCCTGGATCTTGGTGGGGTCGGCCATGCGGGCCACGCCGCCCTGGGCGCGGATGTCCGACGGCACGCGCTCGAGCGCCATGACGGCGCAGGCGCCGGCGTCCTCGGCGATCTTCGCCTGCTCGGCGTTGGTGACGTCCATGATGACGCCGCCCTTGAGCATGTCGGCGAGGCCGCTCTTCACTCGCATGGTGCCGATATCAGTCACGGGATACCTCCGGTTGCTTTTCCACACCAATCCTACCGCAGCGCGCCCGTCGCCAGCCACCGGCCGGGCGCCACGAAATGCCCACCTTTGCGGGGAAAACTGGACGGATTGGACTCAGCTCTTCTGCGCCTCTTCCTTGTCCTTCTGCGCCTGCTCCACGATCTTGGCGGTGAGGTGCGCCGGCACCTCGTCGTAGCGCAGCAGCTCCATGTGGTAGTCGCCGCGCCCGCCGGTCATGGACGTGAGGTCGGGCGCATAGCTGAGCATCTCCGCGAGAGGCACCTCGGCGCCGACGACGTTGTTGTGGCCGCGCGGCGTGGTGCCGAGCACCCGGCCGCGCCGCGAGTTGAGGTCGCCGATGATGTCGCCGACGTTCTCCTCGGGGATGGTGATCTCGACGTTCATGATGGGCTCGAGCAGCGCCGGCTGGGCCTTCTCGCAGGCCGCCTTGAAGCCCAGGGACCCGGCGATCTGGAACGCCATGTCGCTCGAGTCGACGGGGTGGTACTTGCCGTCGTAGAGCTTGACGTGGACGTCGACGACCGGGTAGCCGGCCAGGAACCCGTCGTCCATGGCGGCGCGCACGCCCTTCTCGACCGCCGGGATGAAGTTGCGCGGGATGGCGCCGCCGACGATCTTGTTCTCGAACTCGAAGCCGTCGCCGCGCGGCTGCGGGCGGACCTCCATCCAGGTGTCGGCGAACTGACCGCGGCCGCCGGTCTGCTTCTTGTGCTTGCCCTCGGCCTTGGCGGTGCCCTTGATGGTCTCGCGGTACGGGACGCGCGGCGGCTTGAGCTCCACCTCGACGCCGAAGCGGCGCTTCATGCGCTCCACGGTGACCTCGACGTGCACCTGGCTCATGCCGCCGACGATCATCTCGCCGGTCTGGTCGTCGTGGTGCACCTCGAGCATCGGGTCTTCTTCGGAGAGGCGGCGGAGCGCGGTGATGACCTTGTCCTCCTCGCCCTTGCTCTTGGCGGTGACGGCGAAGCTCATGAGCGGCGCCGGGAAGTCGATGGCCGGGAAGCTGACGACCTCGGCGTCGGTGCACAGCGTGTCGCCGGTGACGACGTCCTTGAGCTTGGCGATGGCGCCGATGTCGCCGGCGACGAGGTCTCCGGAGGCCTTGCTCTCCTTGCCCATGGTCTTGAGGATCTGGCCGAGGCGCTCCTTGTGGCCGTCGCGAGCGATGACGGCCTGCGAGTCGCTGCTCATCGTGCCCTGGAAGACGCGGAACACGTTGACGTGGCCGCTGAACGGGTCGGCGAGCGTCTTGAAGACGAATGCGACGGCCGGCTTGGACGGGTCGCAGTCGAGCTCGACCTCCTCGTCGCCCTTCGTGGCCTTGGGGTGGGTGACGTCGGCGGGCGACGGGGCGAGAGCGAGCACGTCGAAGATGTGGTCTACGGCGATGTTGGCCGTGGCGGACGCGCAGGCGACCGGGAAGAGCTGAGCGGCGGCGACGGCGGCGGCGAACGCGGCATTGAGCTCCGCCGCGGTGATCTCCTCTTCCATGAGGTACTTCTCGGCGAGGTCGTCGTCGGTGCTGGCGACGGCGTCGATGAGCTTCTCGCGAGCGGCCGCGGCGGCGTCGGCGAGCTCCGCGGGGATGTCGCCCACGGTGGGCTTGCCGCCCGCGTACGTGTGCGCCTTCATCGTGAGGAGGTCGACGACGCCGCTGAAGTCGTGCTCCTTGCCGATCGGCAGCTGCACGGCCACGACCTGGCCGCCGAAGGACTCCTGCAGAAGCGCCAGAGCGTGGTCGAAGTCGGCGCGCTCACGGTCCAGCATGTTGCAGACGATCACGCGACCGAGGCCTCGGGCCTCCGCGCGGTCCCAGAGCCGCTCGTGCTGGACCTCGACGCCGAGCACGGTGTTGACGACGACCAGCGCGGTCTCGACGACCTGCAGGCCGGCGATGGCGTCGGCGAGGAAGCTCGAGTCGCCGGGTGTGTCGATGAGGTTGAACGAGAGGCCGCCGCGGTCGACGTGCGCCAGACCGGCCGAGAGGCTCATCTGGCGCTTCTTCTCGTCGTCGTCCCAGTCCGAGATCGTGGTGCCGTCGGAGACGGAGCCCAGACGCGTGATCGCTCCGGCGTCGAACAGCAGCGCCTCGAACAGAGACGTCTTGCCGGTACCGCGGTGGCCGACGAGAGCGATGTTCCTGATCTTGGCTGGGTCGTTCATCCGGGGTCTCCTCGTTGTCGCCTGCGCGGCTCCCCCGCGCGAGGGCGCGCGAGGCGGCCGGTCGTGTCCTGTCGGAAGGGTGAAGTCTAGCACAGGGGAGGCGCCCGAAAGGCGCGTCAGACAGGCTCGGAAGCCGCGTGGCCGAGGCCCGCCGCGGCGAGCTCCCGAGCGGCCTCCGCGGCGCCCCCGGAATCGGGGTGGAACGACTGCGCCGGTGATGCGTGGTCGAGGTGCCGGCGGGCGGGAGCGCCGCCGGCGAGGGTGAGCGCCTTGAAGCCGTACTTGCCGCGCACCTTGTCCACGGCCTCGCCGAGCGCCACCTCGCGCCAGCCGTCGTCCAGAGTGAGCTGGAACGCGTTGTGCGTGAGGCCGCTGACGCTCACCCCGACGAGGCGCACCCAGCGGGCGCCGACGTCGAGCTCGTCGAGCAGCGCCGTGGCCGCCTCGTAGAGCGGCCGCACGGCGCTGACCGGACGCGCCAGCGTGCGGCGGCGGCCCACGGTGTGGAAGGTGTTGAAGCGCACCTTGAGCGCCACGGTGCGCGCCGCGAGACCTTTGCGGCGCAGCTCGGCAACGGCGTTGTCGGTGAGCGAGAGCAGCGTGGCGCGCAGCAGCTCGTCGTCGCTCACGTCTTCGTCGAAGGTCAGCTCGCGGCCGACCGACTTGGGCAGCGGCCGCTCGCTGCGCACCGGCGAGAAGCTGCGCCCCAGGGCGAGCTGGCGCAGCCCGTGCGCGCCCTTGCCGAACGCCGCCGCGAGCAGCGGGAACGGCACGTCCTGCAGCATGCCGACGGTGGTGAGGCCGAGGGCGGCGAGCCGCTCCTGGGTGACGGGGCCGATGCCGCAGACCTCGCCCACGGGCAGGTCGCGCAGGCGGCCGTGCACGTCGGCGGCGGTGAGCTCGCCGACGCCGGCCGGCTTGTGGAGGCCGGCGGCCAGCTTGGCCAGCAGCTTGGTGGGCCCGATGCCGATGGAGCAGGTGACGCCGTGCGCGTCGTAGACCTGCTCCTGGATGCGGTGGGCGATGGTGCGCGGCGGCCCGAACAGCCGCCGGCAGCCGGTGACGTCCAGGTAGGCCTCGTCGATGGACGCCACCTCGACCAGGTCGGTGTACCGCCCCAGCAGCTCGACGAGCGCGCGGTGGACGGCGAGGTACGCCTTCATGTCGACCGGCAGGAACTCGGCGTGCGGGCAGAGCCGCTCGGCCTGCGCGATGGGCAGCGCGCTGTGCACGCCGTAGGCGCGCGCCTCGTAGGAGCAGGCCGAGACCACCCCCCGCCCCCCGCGCTCGCCGCCGACGATGACCGGCTTGCCGCGCAGCTCGGGGCGGCGCGCCTGCTCCACGGACGCGAAGAAGGCGTCCATGTCGAGATGGAGGATGGCTCTGCCTGATACGAACATACGTTCGTATCTTACTCCCGGCGATGACGGAAGACAACGCCGGCGCGCGGCGCGGCTACTGCACGCGCCGCCCGAGGTCGACGGTCCACATGCAGACGCCGCCGATGCCCTTGAACGTGCCGCGACCGCACCCGATGCCGACGTCTCGCCAGCGCTTGGTGAGGATGACCTTGCGGTGCCCGCTCGAGCCCATCCACGCCTTGAAGATCGCCTGCGGGGCGCCCGCGCGCCGCTGCCCCAGGCGATGACCTCGCCCACGGCCCACGACGACCACCCGTTCACGCCGTACCCGGCGCGGCGAGCACGTGTGCCCGGAGTGAGGCCGCTCAGCGAGGAGTGCGCGAAGTAGTCCCGTCTGAGCATGTCGCTGGAGTGCGCCCGCGCCGCCTTGTGCAGCGCCTCGTAGGACTTCACCGCGTGCAGCCCACGGCTGGTGCGCGCGTCGTTGATGAGACGGAGCATGGTGTTCTCGTTCGCCTGGCGGTCGAACGCCGGCGCCGGGACGGCGCTGAAGGCCAGCAGTGCGAGTGTGACGGTCGCGATCGCGAGCACGACGTTGATCCTGCGTCTTGCCGGTCTGCGCATGGCGGACCTCCCCATGGCCGGGCCCCTGTCCGGGCCCCTTTCAACGTGCGGCCGCTCAGCCCTCCCCCGAGACGTCCAGTCTGGGGACGTCGCCCCAGAGCGTCTCGAGGCGGTAGAAGTCGCGAGCGGTGGTGGTGAAGACGTGGACGACGACGTCGATGTAGTCCACGAGGACCCAGTCGCCCTCCCGCTCCCCCTCCACACGAGCAGGACGGCGCTCCTTGCGCAGGCGGTGCTGGATCTCCTCGGCGATGGCCCTCGTCTGGCGCGTGTTGGCGCCGGTCAGGAGCACGAAGTAGTCCGTGTACGAAACGGCCTCGTCCATGTCGAGGACGACGACGTCCTCCGCCTTCTTGTCGGCCGCCGCCGCGACGATCTCGCGGACCAGGCGCTTCGGAGGTCGTGGGTTCGGGCAGAGCGGCTACTGCTGGTCCTTTGGGCTGGATTGCGGAGGCTGGAAGTCGTCGCCGACGATGACGCGGATCGTGCCCTTGGGCAGATCGGAGCCGTCCAGGACGACGCCGCGGCCGAGTATAGCACGGATGTCCCGGGCCATCGGGAGGGTGTCCGGGCCGGCCAGGATCTGCGTCTGCGCGTAGGAGAAGCTGTCGGCGTTCAGTGGCGCCGGGAGGTTCACGTCGAGGCTGGAGAGGCGCTCCACCACGGCCTCCCCCACGCCGATCTTGCCGCTCCCGTTGCGCACCTCCACGGTCACGTCGGCGCGATACGCCGGCGACCGGCGCGTGATGCCGGCCATGATCTCCTCCGGCGTCAGGCACGAAGGCGAACTGACCCTCGGCGACGCGCGTGCGCGCGGGGAAGCGCTCCACGACGGCGTCGCCGGAGGTGATGCGGGCGACGACCTCCGCGAGCGTCGAGGCCGGCGCCGGGCGACGGGCTCGCGCCGGCCGAGGTGGCTGCGCTCTGCGTCGGGCCGCAGGGCCGCCGAGTCCAGCACGGCCTGGACCAGCGACGGTCTGCAGGGCCGTGAGGTCGCGGCGGTTGCCGCCTGCCGACGCGAAGATGGCCGGGCAGGTCTGTGGCGGAGACGAGGTCGCCGTCCTCGATCATCCGCGTCTCCCCGTCGACGTCGACCGCCACGGGGCGCTCGAGCTCGACCTCCAGGCTCCCGCCGCCGGCCCAGTCGGCCAGTGACGACACCGGGACCGTGAACACGGCGTCCACGGGCGCGTGGACGACGCGTCCGAGGTCCTGTGCCACGGTGCCCAGCGCCATCGAGTCGGCGGCGAACACGTACTCGCCGTTGGGGCCCTCCAGCAGCAGGTCCGGCGGGACCACGTACACGCCGGGGTCGCCGCCGGACGGGTCCTGGACCACGAGCAGTGCGGCGACCGGCGCCTCCTGCCCGGGGACCGTGAGCTGGACGACCGCCAGGTACCCGCTCTTCTCGGCGACCTCATCGCTCTTGAAGTACCTGCCGGCCACGTACCAGGCGCCGAGCACCGCGGCGAAGGCGACGGCGGCGGCGAGGACGTACAGGATCCAGGCCTGCGAGCGCTCGACCCGCGACCGCCGCCGGCGGCGCAGGCGGTCGCTTCTGTACCCCTTACGTTGCGGCATGGGTCTCGTTGTACAACGCGAGTGCGCCGGGGACCACCCCGCGGCCCTTGCCGATGATGTCGAGCAGGCTCAGCCGTGCAGCGGCGCCGACGGCGGCGTCCAGCGATGTCTCCGCCAGCGCGCGCACCTCGTCGACGCCCGGGAAGTGACGCGACGGGCTCGCAGTAGTCGGCCAGGTACACGCACTTCTCGAGCACGGTCATCCCCGCGTCGCCGACGGTGTGCAGCGCGATCGCCCGGCACACCGCCGGGTCCACGCCGCGCCGCTCGAGCTCGGCCGCGGCCACGGGGCCGTGCAGGATCTTCTTCGGCCGCCGCGCCTCCACGGGACCCACCGCGATGCCGTAGCGCTCCGCCGCCGCAAGCATCTCGTCGTCCGGGAGCTCGCGGCACAGGTCGTGCAGCAGCCCCGCGAGCTCCGCCTGCTCCACGGGGGCGCCGAACCGGCGGGCCAGCACGACGGCCTCGGCCGCGACGCGATGGGCGTGGTCGCGGCGCCGCGGCGAGAGGCGCTCCGCGATGAGCGCCTCCGCCTGAGCCCGGTCCGACGCCGCTCACCGGTACAGCCTCGACTCCAGGATGTACTGCTCCACGCGGTGCGGGACGAGGTAGCGGATGGGCCGGCGCGCCGCGCGCGCGGGCACGGATCTGCGACGAAGAGAGGTCCAGCGCAGGCAGGTCGAGCAGCTGGACCCGGTCCTCCCCCCAGCGCGTCACAGCGGCGGCGACGTGCCTCCGGCGCGTCGCCCGGACGCGGCGCGACGGCGAGGCTGCACAGCGAGAGCAGCTCCTCGGGCTCGTGCCACGTCTCGAGCTGCAGCAGCGAGTCCGTGCCCATGATGAAGACGAGCCCGTGACCGGCGTGGCGCTCTCGCAGCGCGCGCAGCGTGTCCACTGTGTAGACCAGCCCGCGCTCGATCTCGACGCCCGAGGCCGTGAAGCGCAGGTCGTCGTCGATGGCCAGCGACGTCATCTCCAGCCTGACGCCGGCCGGCGTGCGCTCGCCGCCGCCCTTGTGCGGCGGCGCGGCCGCGGGCACGAAGAGCACCCGCTCGAGGTGGAGCGCGTGACAAGCCTCGGAGGCGATGGCGAGGTGCGCGACGTGCGGCGGGTCGAAGCTCCCGCCGAGCACGCCCAGGCGCGCCTCCGGCGTCGCCATGCGGCTAGCCTCGCACCTGCCCGTCGCCCCAGAGCTCGTACTTGACGCAGGTGAGCTCCTGCAGCGCGATGGGGCCGCGGACGTGCAGCTTCTGGGTGGAGATGCCCATCTCGGCGCCGAGGCCGAACTGGCCGCCGTCGGTGAAGCGCGTCGACGCGTTGACGTACACGCAGGCCGCGTCGACGCTGCGGCGGTGAACGCACGGGCGGCGGCGAGGTCCTCGGTGACGATCGCCTCCGAGTGCCGGGTGCCGTAAGTGGCGATGTGCTCGAGGGCCTCGTCCAGCGACGCGACGACGCGCACGGCGAGCTTGAGCGCCAGGAACTCGGTGTCGTAGTGCGCCTTGTTGGCGCGCTTGAGCGCCGGGTCGCCGATGATGTCCCCGGCCGCCTTGTCGACGACCAGCTCGACGCCGCGCCGCTTGAGCTCCTCTGCGGCGCGCGGCAGGAACTCCGCGGCGACGTCGCTCGTGCACCAGCAGCGTCTCGGCGGCGTTGCACACGCCCGGCCGCTGGCACTTGGCGTTGACGATGATGGGCAGCGCCTTGTCGAGGTCGGCGGCGGCGTCCACGTACACGTGGCAGTTGCCGCCGGCGGCGTAGATGACCGGCACCTTGCTGTGCTCGAGGAGGTAGTCCTTGAGCTCCTCCCCGCCGCGGGGGATGACGAGGTCGACGTACTTGCGCTGCTTGAGCAGCTCCGCCAGCTCCCTGCGGTCGGGCGAGAGGTACGAGACGACCTCGCGCGGCAGGCCCGACCTCGATGACGGCGCCCTGGACCACCTCGGCGAGGATGCGGTTGGTGTGCAGCGCCGCGCTGCCGCCGCGCAGGATGACGGCGTTGCCGGACTTGAGACACAGCGCCGCGGCGTCGACGGTGACGTTGGGACGGGCCTCGTAGATGACGGCGATGACGCCGAGCGGGACGCGGACCTTGCGCAGTTCCACGCCGTTGTCCAGCCGCCAGCCGTCCACGAGCTGCCCGACGGGGTCCGGCAGGGCGGCGATGTCGCGCACGGCCTGCTCCACGTCGCGCAGGCGGTCGTCGTCGAGCAGCAGCCGGTCGACGAGCGCGTCGGCGAGCCGGTTCTCACGCGCCAGCCGCACGTCCTCGTCGTTCTCCGTCGAGGATCTCGGCGGAGCGCCGGCGCAGCGCGTCGGCGATGGCGAAGAGGGCCTCGTCCTTGCGCGCGCGAGAGAGCCCCGCGAGCACCCGCGACGCCCGCTGCGCCTCGGCGCAGAGCTGCTCTACCTTCATCCCGCCTCCTCGCGGACCAGCACCAGGCGGTCCCGGTGCACCACTTCGTCGTCGAGGTGCGGGCTCATGCGCCCGCAACTCGTCCGTACGCAGCCCGCGCACGCGACGCAGGTCGCGGGCGCTCATGGTGGTGAGCCCTCGAGCGACCTCGCCGCCGTCCGGGCCGGTGATGGCCACGGCGTCGCCGGCTGACGAACGCCCCGTGGACCGCCTTGACCCCGACCGGCAGCAGGCTGCTCCCCCCCTGCGCCAGAGCCCGAGCGGCTCCGGCGTCGACCTCAAGGGTACCACGCACCGGTTTGGCGTAGCGCAGCCACAGCTTGAAGGCGGACGCGCTGGTGGCGCGGGCGAGGATCTGCGTGCCGACGTCCTCGCCGGCGGCGACCGAACCGAGCACGCCCGGCCGCGAGCCGTTGGCGATCACGGTGCGCACGTCCGCGGCGGCGGCCATGAGCGCGGCGGCCGTCTTGCCGCGCATGCCGCCGGCGCCCGCGCCGCGACGCGTCTCCGACCTCGAGCGCGGCGAGCTGCGCGGGGTCGCGCGACCTTGCGCACGAGCTCTGCGGCGCCGTCCGTGCGCGGGTCCGCGGTGTACAGCCCATCCTGGTCGGTGAGCAGCACGAGCAGGTCCGCGCGCAGCATGATGGCCACCTGGGCGGCGAGCACGTCGTTGTCGCCGAAGCGGATCTCGTCGGTGGCGGTGGTGTCGTTCTCGTTGACCACCGGCACGACGTTCCAGGTGAGCAGCCGGCGCAGCGTGTTGCGCGCGTTGACGTAGCTGTCGCGACGGTTGAAGTCCTCGCTGGTGAGCAGCACCTGGGCGGCGGTGAGCTCGTGGTCGCCGAACAGCCGCTCGTAGTGCGCGAACAGGCGGCCCTGGCCCACCGCCGAGGCCGCCTGCAGCGCCGGCACCTGACGGGGCCTCTCCGTGACGCCGAGCACGTGCTGCCCGCAGGCGATGGCGCCGCTCGAGACGAGCACCACACGGCGGCCGCCGTGCACCAGCCCGGCGATGTCGGAGACGAGCCCGGCGAGGAGGCGGCGGCGAATGCGGAGGTGGTCGTCGGCGACGGTGCTGGAGCCGACTTTGACGACGATGGTCTTCACGGGCGGGATTGTAGCAAAGCGGCCGGCGCGCTCACGCGTGCGGTCACGCGAACTCGAACTCGGACTCGCCGACGACCACCGTGTCGCCGGGAGTGGCGCCGGCGCGACGCAGCGCGTCGTTGAGGCCGGCGCGGTCGATCACCTGCTGCAGGTAGGCGACGGCGTCCGCGTTGTCGAGGTCGGCCTTGGCGAAGAGCCGCTCCATCTGGACTCCGTGCACGACGAAGTAGTCGTCGACGGCCTCGACGGTGAAGGAGTCGAGCCGCCCGTCGGCGGGGCGAAGCACGGTCGCCGCCTGCTCCGCCTCGCGCGGCGGCCTCGGCCTCCGCCTGGACCGCGCGCGCCCTCTCCATGACTGCGGTCAGCTCCCGGACGAGGTCCTTGAGACCGTCGCCGCTCTGCGCCGAGACCAGCAGTCCCGCCGACGGCCAGTCGAGGCCGGCGAGGAAGTCCAGGGCGGCGAGCCGCCCGGCGTCGTCGAGCAGGTCCAGCTTGTTGACCACCACGACCGCAGGCCGCTCGAGGAGCTCGGCGCGGAACGCCCCGAGCTCGCCGCGCAGAGTGTCGAGCGCCACGGGCCACGCCTCGAACCCCTCTCCACCGTCGAGCACGTACATCAGGAGCGCCGTGCGCTCGATGTGCGCCAGGAACCGGTGTCCGAGCCCCGCGCCCTCGCTGGCTCCCTCGATCAGACCGGGGATGTCCGCGATCACCGCCGTCCCGTCGCCGAGATACAGCACGCCGAGGTTCGGGTCGATGGTCGTGAAGGGGTAGGCGGCGATCTTGGGATGCGCCCGGGTCAGCGCAGCGAGCAGCGAGGACTTGCCCGCGTTGGGCAGCCCGACCAGGCCGATGTCCGCGAGCAGCTTGAGCGAGAGGGTGAGCCAGAGCTCCTCGCCCTCCAGGCCCTTCTCGGCGAACTTGGGCGCCTGGCGCGTGGAGCTCTTGAAGCACACGTTGCCGCGCCCGCCCTCGCCGCCGCGGGCGACGAGCAGCCGCTGTCCCTCGCGCACGAGGTCGCCGAGCAGTCCGCCCTCGGCGTCGCGGACCTCGGTGCCCACCGGGACCTGGACGAGGAGCTCCGGCCCGTCGGCGCCGCGCTTGTTGGCGCCGCGGCCCGTGGCCGCCGTTGGCGGCACGGAAGTGGTGCTTGTGGCGGAAGTGCGAGAGGTCGTGCAGCTGGCGCGTCGCGACCAGCACGACGTCGCCGCCGGGCGCGCCGTCGCCCCCGTCGGGCCCGCCCTTGGGCACGTACTTCTCGCGGCGGAAGCTCATGGAGCCGTTGCCGCCGTGACCTCCGCGCACGCAGATGCTTGCCCTGTCGAGCATGAGATGCTGCTGCGGCCGGCGGGTGCCGGCCCCTGCTCAGGCCTCGGGGACGACCGAGATGAAGCGCCCAGCGCCCTTCTCGGTGAACACGAGCTTGCCCGTCACCTTGGCGAAGATGGTGTGGTCGACGCCGATGCCGGCGTTCTCGCCGGGGCGGAAGCGCGTGCCGCGCTGGCGGACGATGATGGATCCTGCCGGGACGACCTGGCCGGCGAAGGCCTTGACGCCGAGACGCTTGCTCTCGGAGTCGCGACCGTTACGGCTGGTGCCGGCGCCCTTTTTGTGGGCCATGCCCTTACTCCTTGGTGCCCTTGAGGGTGATCGAGTCGATCGTCAACTTGGTGAGACGACTGCGATGACCCTTCGTCTTCTTGAACGTGCTCTTCGGCTTGTACGTGAAGACCTTGATCTTCTCACCGAGGAGGTGCTCGCTGACCGTCGCCTTGACCTTCGCGTGCTTGGCCGCATCGGCGTCGTAGATACCCTTGCCGTCGTTCACCGCGAGCGCGTCGAGCGTGATGCTCTTGCCCTCTTCGGCGTCGACGCGGTCGACGACGATCGTGTCGCCGGCGCTCACTTTGTACTGCTGGCCACCGCAGCGGACGACCGCGTAGGTGTCGTTAGACTTCGTCATTGGTTTCTCCCTCAAGACAACGGCAGGAAATGATAGCCAAACGGCCTGCCCGGGTCAATTCGCGGTGTCCTTCGCTTCCTTCTTGAGCACGGTGGCGCGAGCGCCAGTGCGGGCGATCTCGGTGATGCGGACCTTGCGCCGCTTGCCCAGGTGCTGGCGCCCGCCCTCGACGATCACCATGTAGCCGTCCACGTAGCCGACGGCGTCGCGGGGGCTGTACGTGAGGCTGAACTCCAGCTCGACGGTGACCTCCTGGCCCTCGCGCACGGGGACGCGCTGCTCCTCCACGTGCGCGAGGCTGCCCTCGCAGATCACGCGGAACGCGTCGACGGGGAGCGTCGAGCCGCCCTCGAGAAAGACGCGGCGCCCGATCTGCTTCTCGAGCCGCTTGAGCCGCGGTCCGCTCAAGCGGTCGGCCACACCGCCGCTCACCTCGATGAGCCACGCCTTGGCCTGGGACTTGCGCGCCAGGGCACGGACGCGACGCTCGACGCTCAGCGCCATGGTCTCCTCGCTGAGCACCCGGCCCTTGCCGGAGCAGGTCGGGCAGGCGCGCGTGAGGATGCCTCGCGCGCCGTCGGTGGTGTTCTGGCGCGTCATCTCGACCAGGCCGAGGGGCGAGAGCTCGACCACGTACGTCTTGGTGCGGTCGGTCTCGAGCTCGGCCTCCAGCGTCGCCAGCACCAGCTCGCGGTTCTTGGCGTGCGCCATGTCGATGAAGTCGATGATGATGATGCCGCCGATGTCGCGCAGGCGAAGCTCCCGCACGACCTCCTTGGCGGCCTCGATGTTGGTCTTGGTGATGGTGTCCTCGAGGCCCTTGCCGCGCGTGAAGCGGCCGGTGTTCACGTCGATCACCGTGAGCGCCTCGGCGTGGTCGATCATGAGGTTCCCGCCGCTGGGCAGGGGCACGCGGCGCTCGAGCGCACGCTCGATCTGCTCCTCGATGCCGTAGGCGCCGAAGAGCGGCTCCTCCCCCGTGTGCAGGTGCACCTTGGGCAGGAGCTCCGGAGCCTCCTTGTTGAGGAACGAGACGATCGCCTTGTGCCGCTTGGGATCGTCGACGATCAGGCTCTCGCAGGTCTGGTTGAAGAGGTCCCGGGTCACCTCCAGGGAGATGTCGACCTCCTTGTGCACCAGCCCAGGCGCCTTGACCGTCTCCGCCTTCTTCTTGAGGCGCGACCAGAGCCGCGAGAGATACTGCATGTCGCGCTTGAGGTCCTCGAGCCCGTGGCCCTCCGCGATGGTGCGGATGATGAGCCCGGCGTTCTTGGGTTTGAGCTGCTTGGAGATCTCGCGCAGCCGCTCGCGTTCGCCCTGCTTGAGGCGCCGGGATACCCCCACCCCGCTCCCGCCGGGGACGTACACGAGATAGCGCCCGGCGAGGGAGATCTTGGTGCTCAGCCGGGCTCCCTTGTGCCCCATCGGGTCCTTGATGACCTGCACCAGGACCTGCTGGCCGTTCTTGAGCGCGTCGGAGATGCGCCGCGCCCGCTTCTCGCCCTCCGGCGTCGTCACCTCGTCCACGTACAGGAACCCGTTCTTCTCGAGGCCGAAGTCGATGAACGCGGCGTCGATGCCGCTCATCACGTTCTCGACCTTGCCCTGGTAGATGTCCCCCAGGTACGACTTGCGGTCGGGCCGCTCGATGTAGATCTCGGAGAGGCGGCCGTCCTCGACCAGCGCGACGCGGAGCTCCTCGCCGTCGTCCGTGACGAGGATGATCTTGCGGTCGGGGCGGTCGGCGATGACCGTGGGCCGGCGCTGCCCCGTGTCCGAAGGGATCGTCCCCAGCCCGCTGCCCTCGTCCTGGCGGACGATGGCCTTGGGCCGCCGGTGCTGCTCGCGCTTGCGGCGCGACTTGGGCGCCGGCTTCTCCGCGGTCCCCGCGGCCGCGCCGCTCTCCGCCGTGGTCTGCTCGGTCTCCTCGGCCGGTCTCGGCCGCCTCGGCGGCGGCCTCCGCGCCGGTCTCGGCGGCGCGCTTGTCCCGCGAGCGGCGTCCGCCGCGCGCGCCCCGGCGGCGGCGCTTGCCGGCGTCGCCGGCGTCGCCTTCCGCGGCCTCGTCGGAGGCGGTGATCTCGGGAGCTTCTTCGACAGCCGCGGCCGTCCCGCCGGCCTCCGGCTCACCGGCGGCTTCTTCCGCCTCGCGAGCGGCCTCTTCGTGCTCGATCTCGGCGGTCTTGTGGCGCTTGCGGCCGCCGCGGTTGCCGCGGCGGCGGCGGGGCGCGCGCGGCTCCTCGCCGTCGCCCTGGGGTGCGGCCGCCTCGGCCGGAGCGGCCTCGGGCTCGGGAGCAGCCCGCGGCGGCTCCGCCTCCGCCTGCTGCGGCGCCTGAGCCGCGGTCTCATCCGTCCTGGCCGTGCTCTGGGAACCCTTGCCGCGCCCGCCACGGCCGCTGCGCCTCCGGGCCGGCGCTGCGGCCGCCGGAGGCGCCTCGCCCCCGGCCTCCTGGGTGTCGCGAGCGGGGGTCTCCTGGGGCGCGCGGCGCGTAGCCTCCTGGGAGGAGCGGCCCGCCGCAGGGATCAGCGGCGCAGTCGGCAGGTCGCTCAGCGCGCCGGCTGGGGCGGCGTAGCCGTCCCGCGGCGAGGATCCCTGCGGCTGGCCGGTGTCGGCAGTCGCGGCGGCCGGCTTCGTCTGCACCTGTTCGCCCGCAGCCGCCGCTGCGGCCGGCTTCTTGTGCCTGCGCCCGCCACGACTGCCGCGACGGCGCTTGGGCTGGGCATCGCCGGCCGGCGCATCTCCACCGGCCGCTTCCTTGGTCGCGCCGTCGGACGCGACGGGCGCCGCCGCCGGCTCCTCGCCGGGGGCGCCCTGCTTGCTCTTGCTCACGTTGTACTCCTTCCGCCGCCGCGCGCTGCGGCGCGGCGGGCGCTCATTCCCAGGCGATGCGCACGCGTTCGAGGCGGCGCATCACCGGCTCGACCTCCGCCCACTCGGCGATCAGGTCGATCAGTTCCTGCGGCCGGGCCGCGCCGTCGCTGCGATGGCGGATGGTGAAGCTCAGCTGAGCGCCACCCTCCACCGGCGTCGCGACGACCGTCCCGGCGTACTCCTTCAGGTCCAGCGTGCGCGTCCCCTTGGGGCTCACGCGCTCGCGGACCGCGTCCTTTGCGTCGTTGTAGCGTTCGACGGCCGCGGCGACGGCGCCTGCGTCTCCGTCCACCACGCAGGCGTACTCGGCCTCGCGTGCCTGCGGGCGCGGATGGCGCTCGCCGGCGTCGACGATCTCCTCCGGCACGAACCCGGGCGGGCTCGCCTCGCGCAGCGCCACGAGCGTCCTCGTGCCCGCCTCGATGCCCTCCGGCACCTCCACGACCGCCAGCTCCGACGTCCCGGCCGCACCCACAGGCAGCGGCAGCGGCAGAGAGAGCCGTGGCTTGGGCCGCATGCCCTGCGAGAGCGCGATCGGCACACCGGCGCGCGCGAAGGTGCGCTGCACCACGCGCTGGGTGTCGAGGTGCGAGAGGTAGCGCGCCGGGCCGCGGCGCGAGAACGTGACCAGCCACCAGGTCACGCGAGGAGCTCCATGACGATCTCTCCGGCACACACGCCGCAGGCGCCGCAGGCGCCGTCGCGGCAGTCCTCCGTCAGCTGCCCGTCACGGCTGCGCTCGAGCTCGCCGGCGAGGAACTCCGCGTTCAGGCGCGCGTCGACGGCGTCGCGCCACGACGCACGCTCCCCGCCGGGCTCTCCCAGGCCGATGCCCGTCGCTGCTGCAGCCTCCTCCCAGCGCCGCACGTCGAAGTGCTCGCTCCAGCCGTCGAAGCGCGCGCCGCGGCGCCAGGCCTCCTCGACCAGTCTGTCGGCGCCGGGGCCGCCGCGGGCGAGCGTCGCCTCGACCATGGATGCCGCCACGTCGTGGAACGCGACGCGGACCCCCCGGGGCGCCGCCTGCCTCACGAGTTGCTGGCGGCGGCGCAGGGTGGCCTCCCCGGCGAACGGCTCCAGCTCGAACGGCGTGTGCGCCTTGGGCACGTAGGAGGAGACCGACACGGACACCCGAGCTCTCCCCTTGCCGATCTCCTTGGCCAGCCTGGTGGCCGTCCCCGCCATGCGCGCGATACCAAGGACGTCGTCGTCGGTCTCGCCGGGGAGTCCGATCATGAAGTACAGCTTGAGCCCGGTGAAACCGCCTTCGAAGGTCGCCCGGACGGCCTCTTCGAACTGCGCCTCGTCGACGCCCTTGTTCATGGCGTCGCGCAGCTCCTGGGTACCAGCCTCGGGAGCGAGCGTCACTGAGCCGCGCTGGTCGGCCGCGAAGCCGCCGAGGCTCTCCGCCGCCGAGTCGATGCGCAGCGACGGCAGCGAGACGCGCAGACCGGGGCGCAGCTCGCGGATGCGCGTGAGCGCCTCGGCGACGCCGCCGTAGTCGCACGAGCTGAGCGAGAGCAGCGAGACTTCGTCGCAGCCCGTCTCGTCGAGCAGCCGGTCGGCCGCCGCGACGACGAGGTCGACCGGCCGTTCGCGCACCGGCCGGTACCACATGCCCGCCTGGCAGAAGCGGCAGCCCGCGGTGCAGCCGCGCATCACCTCGATGACGACGCGGTCGTGCACCGCCTCCAGGACCGGCACGACCGGCCGCAGCACGGGCTGGCTGGTGGAGAACCCCATGAAGACCTGACGCTCCGCCGGCCCTGCGCTGCGCCCAGGCGCCCACACGCCGGGCACGGCCGCGAGCGCACACAGGCGCTCCTCGCGGCCGTCGTGCTCCATGGCGGCGACGACGGCGCCGAGCTGGTCCTCGACCTCACCGACGAAGAACGCGTCGAAGAACGGCGCCAGCGGCCACGGGTTGGCGACCGCGGGGCCGCCGCCGAGGACGATGGGGTCATCCCCATCCCGCTCGGCGGCGTGCAGCGGCACACCCGCCAGGTCCAGCATCTCGAGGACGTTCGCGTAGCAGAGCTCGTGCGGCAGGGTGAACCCCCACAGGTCGCACGAGCCGACCGGCGCGAACGTCTCCAGCGTCCACAGCGGCACGCCGGCGGCGCGCATGACGTCGGCCATGTCGGGCCACGGGCAGTAGGCCCGCTCGGCCGAGGCCGGCGTGGCGTCGTTGATCTGGCTGTAGAGGATCTGCAGCGCGGGGTTGGAGACCCCGATCTCGTACACGTCCGGATAGGACAGCACGACACGGGGACGCGCCCCGGCCTTGACGCGGGTGTTGAACTCCCCACCCGCGTAGCGCCCGGGGCGCGTGACGCGCGCCAGCAGCCTCGCTATCTCACCCGGAGGCCAATCTCTTGAGTGGTCCGGGGAGTCGGGAGGTGACTTTTTCAACCTGTGTGTTGACCCTTTGCATGCGCGAGACCCGGAGCGGAGCCCCGTTCTCGAAGTACGCGATGGCGGCCTGGCCGAGCGCGATGGTGCCCGAGAACCCGACTGCGCCCTTGACGGCCCAGCCGAACCCCGGCACGAAGTCGAGCGCCTGGCGCGCCAGCGTGCGGAGGACGAACGCCGCACCCACGATGGAGATGATCTCGACCGCGCGGTCGATGCTCATCTCCTCCCCGTAGGCGTGCGCGATCTTGAGGACCATGCGGATCTGGTTGGCGGTCATCGCCGGCATGTCGGCGCCGGGGATGATGACCACCACACCGATGACGCCGTTCTGGGCGGCGTTGGTGAGTACCACATGGTCGCAGTACGTGCGGCGGATGGACGGCAGCAGCTGCGCCAGGGCGCCTGCGCCGTCGCCGGCCGCCTGGACGATCTTGTGCTCGAGCGTGGGCTTCTCGGCGGGATCCTTGCCGAGGCCGCGCGCCACCTCGTCGTCGAACAGCCCGGTCTCGGCGGGCCACGACGTGTCGCCCGGCGTCTCGACGAGGCCGAGGACGGTGGCGCCGGCGCGCCGGGCCGCGTGGACGACCGGGACGGCGTCGGCGGGCGGGCACCCGGCCGCGACGAGGATGACGATGTCCCAGCGGGCGGCGAGACGCTGCTCGTGAGGGAAGTCCGCCGGCGCCAGCGCGTCGATGTGCGCGGACACGCCGCCGGTCTCGTCCCTGGCTCCGGCGGAGAGCACGCCGACGACCCTGCCGAGGTCGGCGCCGGCGCCGACCACGCAGAGGCGCGGCGCCTCGGCGGTGCCCCGCGCGTCGGTCACGGCCTTGACGATCTTGGAGATGCTCACGCTACTGGCCAAGCCGCCCCCTCGGTTGCGGAGTGATGGTCGCCCGCAGGTGGATCGCCTCGAGCAGGCCGACGAAGATCAGGAACGCGATCATCGCCGTGCCGCCATAACTGATGAACGGCAGCGGGATGCCGGTCACAGGCATGATACCAATCGTCATGCCGATGTTCACGAACACCTGGAACAGCATCGCCACGGCGATGCCGCCGGCGAGGATGCTGCCGTACATGTCGCGCGCCAGCACGGCGATGCGCAGGGCGCGCCAGATGAACAGAGCATAGAGCACCAGGAGCACGGCTGCGCCCACGAAGCCGTTGCGCTCGCTGATCACGGCGAAGATGAAGTCGGTGTGGTGCTCGGGCAGGAAGTCCAGCGTGGTCTGCGTCGCGGCGTTGCCGCGGCCGCTGAACGCCCCCGCGCCGACGGCGATCATCGACTGGATGACGTTGTACCCGGCGCCGCTGGAGTCGTGCCCGGGGTTGACGAACACGAAGAGGCGGTCGATCTGGTACTGGTGGATGAGGTTGATCCCCGCCAGCGGCAGCACCTTGAGCGCGACGATGAACGCGCCCAGCCGCCGTGCCGGCGAGCACCGCGAAGTGCGTCCACGGCGTGCCGTAGAAGTACAGCATCGCGATCGCGAGCATCATGATCACCATGGCCGACCCGAAGTCGGGCTCCCGGTAGACGAAGAAGGCGGGGATCGCCGCCAGCACCAGGGTGATGATCGTCACCCGCTTGGCGCCGAGCATCTCCATCCTGTCCGAGAGGAACGCCCCGAGGCTGAGCGCCAGCAACAGCACCGCGGCCGCCGACGGCTGGAAGCGAATGAAGCCATAGTCGATCCACCGCGTCGCGCCGTTGACCTCCTGGCCGAACGGCAGCACCAGGACGACCATGAGCACGGCGAGCGCGTAGAGCAGCCACTGGAACCGGCGGTAGAGCTCGTAGTCCAGCAGTGACGCGACCACGGCGGCGAGCACGCCGACGGCCAGCGCGATGAGTTGCTGGCGCACGTAGTACAGCGGGGCGCCGTCGATGTCGTTGCGGCTCGCGAAGTAGACCATCGTGATGCCGTAGACGATGAGCCCGGCGGTGGCCAGGATCAGCAGGTAGTCGAGGTGCCGGAGGTACGTGACGCCAGTCGACCACGCCGCTAATCCCCGGTGACGTCGCCGGTGAACTCGCCGCTGTCGATGTCGAAGAGCGCGTCGTAGATCATGCGCGTGGCGGGCGCGGCCGTGGACGCGCCGTGGCCGCCCTTCTCGATCATGACGACCACCGCGTACCTGGGGTCGTTGAACGGCGCGTAGCTGGCGTACCAGGCGTAGTCGACCATGCGGTTCTCGCCCGAGTCCCAGACCTCCGCCGTGCCGGTCTTGCCGGCCACGTCGACGTCGTAGTCGTAGAAGATCGGCGCCGAGGTGCCCGCCGGGTTGTGCGCCGCCTCGTAGAGGCCGTGGCGCACCGCGTTCAGGGTGTCCTGCGAGATGTCCACCTTGCGCGCGGGCTCCGTCGGCTGCAGGCTCCGCACCGTCTGACCGGCCGAGTCGACGATCTCCCGGCCGATGTGCGGCGTCACGATCTTGCCTCCGTTGGCTACCGCGGCGTAGGACACCGCGAGCTGGATGCGGCGTGCCCTCGAGGTTGCCCTGTCCTACGGCGAGGTAGATCGAGTCGCTGGGCTTCCAGATCCTGTCGATCTCCGTGGTGAAGCCCGGCCAGGTCTGCTTCCAGCCCGGCGTGGGCACACGACCCGGGAGCTCGCCGAGGACGTCGATGCCGGTGGGCTCACCGAACCCGAGGCGCTTGGCCCAGTCCTCGAGCGCCTCGCCCTTGCGGGCGAAGAACATGTCGCCCACATGGTAGAAGTACGTGTCGCACGACTGGGTGATGGCTCCGGTGAGGTCGAGCGTGCCGTGCCCGTCCTTGGCCCAGCAGCCGAACTTGGTCTTCTCCGCGGCGTAGTCGCTCTCGGACTCGTACCATCCCGGGCACCAGACCGACGTGCCGGAGTTGATCACGCCCTCCTCGAGGGCGGCGACGGCAGTGACGGCCTTGAAGGTGGAGCCCACCGCCTTGGCCTCGGCGATGGCGCGGTTGATCTGCGGGTAGTTCTGACTCTTCCTGACGAAGAGGCTCTTGTACTCCTTCTCGCTGATGCCGCCGACCCAGACCGCGGGGTCGTAGGTCGGGTAGCTGGCCATCGCCAGGACCTCGCCGTTGCGCACGTCGAGCACCACGGCGGCGCCGCCGTTGGCGTTGTACTGCCCGTCCCTGTGCGCCAGCGAGATCCCCTCGACGAGGGCGTCCTGCGCGGCCTCCTGCACCTTGGCGTCGAGCGTCGTGACCAGAGTGTCGCCCGGTTCGGCCAAACGCCCGCCGGGCACCTCCCCGCCCTGCTTGGGGTGCCCTTGCGCGTCGACCTCGACCTTGGCGACCCCGTCGCGGCCGCGCAGCCACGTGTCGTAGGTCCACTCCAGGCCGTCGTAGCCGACGACGTCACCGCTCTCGTAGCCCTTGAAGTGCCTGGTCTCGAGCTGCTCGGCCGAGATGGGGCCGACGTGACCCAGGACGTGCGCCGCGAGGTCGCCGTTGGGGTAGGCGCGCAGGTACTCGTCGCTGACCTCCACACCCGGATACGAGGATGCGTGCTCCTGGACGTAGGTCCTGATGCGCTTGCCGACGTCCTCCTTCAGCGGGATCAGGTCTACGCCGGTGATCTCGCCGTCCACGACGTCCTTCCACGTCAGGAAGCTCTCCCACCGTTTCTCCGTGACCGAGCTGTCCGCCGACGCCGTGGCGTCCCTGCCGGGGTCTCCCTCCAGCCTGACCTGGAAGTGGGAGGCGTCCGTGACGGCGGTGATGGGGAGCAGCCCGTTGTAGGTCTCGGGCGCGAGGCCCGAGATCTCGGCCATCGACCCTACCTTGGGTGCGCCGGGCAGCGGCTCGGCGGTGGTGACGTCGATGGTCTCGGGTGCGTCGGCGGAGCGCTTGGCGGAGACGATCTGCGCTTCGTTGGGCTCGTCGCCCACGGTCACGGTGTTGAGCTCCATGGTGCTCGGCTTGAGGTAGTCGGTGATGGCGTCGCGCAGCTTGCCGACCTTCATCTTCAGATGGGGGGCGAGCCGCTCGAGCTCCTCGTCGAGCGTGCCCTCCGGCACGTCCATGAGGCGGATGCCGACGTACTCGCCGCCGCGGTTCTCCACGATGACCTCGCCGTGACGGTCGACGATGTTGCCCCGCGGGGCGGCGATCGTGATGGACTTGAGGCGGTTGTCGTTGGCCTGGGCGACGAACTCCTGGCCGCTCAGGATCTGCAGGAACCACAGGCGGAAGAAGACGATGCCGAACATCGCCAGGGCGACCCCCATGACCACCGCCACGCGCAGCGCGATGGAGGGCAGCTGGATGATGGGCTTGTCGCGGCGGCCGGTGCGGATGGGCCGGTCACGCCGCGCCGGGTCATTACCGAGCAGCGGCACGCAGGTCTGCCTTTCCCTTGAGCCACAGCCGCGCCAGCAGGTAGATGGGCGCGGCGAGCAGCGTGTTGAACACGAGTGACGGCACGAGGACCCGGCCGAGGAAGAAGCCCAGCGGCACCTCCCGCCCGAGGAGGAACTGGGCGAGCGCGAAGAGCAGGTTGGCGACCAGCGTGGCCACGAACACCGTGAGCAGCGGCGCCAGGCCGGCCGGCAGGTCCGCCGTCTCGGCGTACCGGCCGGCGAAGTAGCCTATGAGGACGAAGACGAAGGCCGCAACGCCGAACGGCTCCATCAGCGCGATCGCCGTGATCACCCCGGTGAGGAACCCGAACACGGCGCCGGCCTCCGAGCCCTTGATGAGCGCCACGCAGACCACCGCGATGAGCGCGAAGTCCGGGTTGGCGCCGAGCAGCCGCAGGTGCGGCGCCACGGACGTCTGCAGAGCCACGGCGACCACGAGCACCGCCGCGAGCCGCGCGACCTCCGCCACGGTCGGCCAGGCACGCTCCTCCTGCCGCCCGACGCGGCGCACGAGGGTCATCTGGTGATCACCGCCACGATGTCGAGCTTGCGGAAGTCGACGGACGGCTTGACGGCGATGGACTGGTACAGCTCCACCTCCTGCAGACCGACGCTCTGCACCGTTCCGATCAGGATGCCCTTGACGAAGATGGACCCGTTCCTCCCGGACGTCACGACGTCCTGCCCGACCTTGACCTTCTCACCCTTGTCCACGTAGTCGAGCGTGACGTCTCCCGTCACGCTGCCGCCGACGATGCCCTGGGCGCTGCCTTCTTCCGTGCCGGGGACGATCATGGCGTCGACGAAGCTCTGCTGGTCAGTGACGAGCATGACCTGCGAGGCGTTCAGTGTGACCTTGGTGACGCGGCCGACGAGCCCCTGGCCGTTGACCACGGGGTCGTCCACGGTCACCCCGTCGCTGCTGCCGGCGTTGATGGTCGCCGTCGAGTACCAGGCGCTCGTCGAGCGGTCGATGACGCGCGCCGTGACCATGGTCATGCCCTTGGGGAAGATCTGATCCTCCTGGAAGGCGAGGAGCGCGCGGAGCTGCTCGTTCTCGTTCTGGGTGACGAGCTCTTGGGCGAGGCCGACGCGCAGCTGCTCCACCTCCTTCTTGAGCGCCTTGTTCTGCGACTTGGCGCTGAAGAGGTCGCCGACCCAGTTCCAGGCGTCACGGAACGGCTTGGTCGCGGTGGCGGTGCCGCTCTGCAGCGGCGCGACGACGGTCATGACGCCGCCCTGCACGCTGTGCGCGACCCCGCTCTCAGATTCGCGGAAGTACGCGGTGAGCAGCGCGACGGAAAGCAGCAGCAAGACTGCCACGACGATCCGCCGCCGGAGTACGCGCCGGCGATTCACAGATCAGCGAAGGGCAGGACTACCGGCCGCGAGGCCGGGAGTTGCGCTTGCTCTTGACCAGGACATCGAACTCCTCGAGGTACTTGCCCGAGCCCACGGCCACGCAGGTGAGCGGCGATTCGGCGAGGTGCACCGGCATCTGCGTCTCGTCGCGCAGGCGCTCAGCGAGGCCCTGCAGCAGCGAACCTCCGCCGGCGAGCATGATGCCGCGGTCCATGATGTCGCTCGCCAGCTCCGGCGGCGTCTTGTCGAGCGTCGCCTTGATGGCGTCGACGATGGCCTGTGTGGGCTCCTCGAGGGCCGTGCGGACCTCCTCGGAGGAGAGCACGACCGTCTTCGGGAGGCCGGTGACCAGGTCGCGACCGCGGATCTCGGCCTGCTCCTCCTGTGGGAGCGGGTAGGCCGAGCCGATCTCGAGCTTGATCTCCTCAGCCGTCTGGCTGCCGATGAGGAGCTTGTACTCCTTCTTGACGTAGCTGATGACCGCCTCGTCCAGCTCGTCCCCGCCGACGCGGATGGACTGGCTGACGACGATGCCGCCGAGCGAGATGACGGCGACCTCGGAGGTGCCGCCGCCGATGTCGACGATCATGCTGCCGGTCGGCTCGGCCACCGGCAGGCCGGCGCCGATGGCCGCCGCCATGGGCTCTTCGATGAGCGTCGCCCAACGGGCGCCTGCGGAGTACGTGGCCTCCTCGACGGCGCGCTTCTCCACGCCGGTCACACCGCTCGGCACGCAGATGACCACGCGCGGGTGCGCCCAGCGGTTCTGCATGACCTTGCGGATGAAGTGACGCAGCATCTGCTCGGTGACGTCGAAGTCGGCGATGACGCCGTCCTTCAGAGGCCGTACCGCGCTGATCGTGGCGGGCGTGCGCCCCAGCATGCGCTTGGCCTCGGCGCCGACGGCGTGAACCTCGCCGGAGCGGTGGTCGATGGCGACGACCGACGGTTCGCTGAGCACGATGCCCCGACCGCGGAGATAGACCAGAGTGTTGGCGGTACCGAGGTCGACCGCCATGTCGCGGGCGCCGAAGCCCGTTACGAATCCGAGGAAGCTGATGGCGAGCTCCTTTCCCAGCGAATCTCGAACGACGATTGTATACGCTGCCTCCGGGCCCGGCCACCGGAGCGGAGCCCGCCGACCGGCCGCAGAGGCGCGCAGTGGGCGGCGGGTGGCCCCGGGCTCCGGAGCGGAGATGCCGCCCCGAAGCAGGATGGGACGCGCCCGCGAGCTCGCCTGCGGAGGTGTCTTCGCCGCCCGGCCCGGCTCCCCTTGTGGGGCCGGGCAAGAAAGCTCAGGAGTGCGGAGCGAGCCAGGAGAACGGCTTGATGCCGATGCTGGCCAGGAGCCTCACGAGCTCGGCCACGGGCAGCCCGACGACGTTGAAGTAGCAGCCGTCGACGCGCTGCACGAGGCCGGAGCCGATGCCCTGGATGGCGTAGGCGCCGGCTCTCTCCCTCCACTCGCCGGTGGCGATGTACGCGGCGAGCTCTCCGTCCGTGAGCGCCCGGAACGTCACACCGGTGACGACATGATTGGCGAGCGCGACCTTGCGCGAGGTGAGGTAGATGCCGCTGTACACCTCGTGCCTGCGGGCGGCGAGCCTGCGCACGTACTGCGCCGCCTCCTCCGCGTCCCGCGCTTTGCCGAGGATCTCGCCGTCGCTGACGACCACGGTGTCGACGCCGAGCACCAGCTCGCCGGACGTCATCGGCTCCCGCGCGAGCACCTCCTCCGCCTTGCCGCGCGCGTTCTGCTGCACGGTGTGCGCGGGGTCGCCGTCCGAGACGCCCTCGTCGTGATCGCTGACCACGACGCGGAACGGGATGCCGAGTTGCTCGAGCAGGTGCTTGCGCTGCGGGGACCGGGAGGCGAGGACGAGGCCGGTGAAGCCGAATGCGTCGTCGCCGATGTCCGGCAGGACCCGGTCCCAGAAGTGGCTGGGGACCGGGTCAGACAAGCTCTGCCTCGCCGAAGAAGAGGGCGATCTCGCGAGCCGCGCTCTCAGGACCGTCCGAGCCGTGGACGACGTTCTCCTCCTTGCTCAGGGAGAAGTCGCCGCGGATGGTGCCCGGCGCGGCCTGAGCGGAGTCGGTGACGCCCATCATGGCGCGAGCGACGGTGACCGCCTCGCGCCCCTCCCACACCATCGCGACCACGGGGCCGGAGGTGATGAAGGCCGCCAGACCTTCGAAGAACGGCTTGCCGATGTGCTCGGCATAGTGCTTCTCGGCGAGCGCGCGGTCGATGCGCAGCGCCTTCATGCCGCGCAGCACGAAGCCGCGGCGCTCGAACCGGGCGACGACCTCGCCGACGAGGCCGCGGGCGACGCCGTTGGGCTTGACCATGATGAACGTGCGTTCCATGAGGATCCTCCGGGATGAACGGGAATGAGGGCGTGGCGGCGCGCGCCTGCGGCTCCGCCGCCCCTCTCGATGTGCGTCAGACCCGGTCGAAGACCGGCGGCATGGCGTGGACGTCCGCCTCGCAGAAGGGGCAGACGCGCCACTGGGGGTCGATCGGCTTACGGCACTGCGGGCACGAGGTGCGCAGCCGGCGGCCACAGGTGGGGCACACCAGGTAGTCCTCCTTGACCGGGGTCTTGCAGAAGGAGCAGCGCTCCTCGTCCCCGATGCGGGCCTCCATCATCGCCACCTCGAGCTCGTGCTCCTGGCGCTCGGCCAGCGTGACCGGCGGCCGGACGATGGCGTACACGATGAGCCCGACGGGCCCGAAGACGATGCCGGTGAGCACGGCGACGGCCAGGACGATCTTGTCGTCGATGCGCCGGCGCGCGTCCTTGAAGACCCAGAAGGCGCAGGCGATCCACAGCACGACCAGGAAGAAGAAGAACATGAGCGTGATGAAGTGCCAGGTGGGCGACTTGAAGAAGTCCAGCACGCTCTGGAACGGATTGCTGCTCTCGCTCGACGTGGTGGACTTGGCCGCAACGATGATCCAGTGAGGCACCCTTCCTCCTCAGGAGAGCTTCGTCGAGGGTGCCCCTGGCCCCTCCACGCGATGGCGGCCGGGCACGTGGGCGGGGGCGGTCATCCCCCCGCCGCCGAAGCCGGCCGGCCGGCCTCGGCGGCCAGCGCCGCAATCATACCCGAGAATATCCGGCCGTGGACAGGCAGGAGGGCGTACCAGTAGGCGAGGCCGGGCACCCCGCGAGGCGCGAAGTACGCGGTCTGCACGAGCCGGGTGCCACGCACGTGCGGCAGAGTCTCGAACTGCAGCCAGGCGGCGCCCGGCACCTTCATCTCCGCCCGCAGGCGCAGCAGCCGCCCCGGCTCCACGGCCTCGACGCGCCAGAAGTCGAGCGCGTCGCCGACGCGCAGGTCGGCGGGGTCGCGGCGCCCGCGGCGCAGGCCCACGCCGCCGACCAGGCGGTCGGCGGCGCCCCGCAGCTCCCACGCCCAGTCCCAGGCGCGGTAACCGCGCCTGCCCCCGATGGTGAGGACGACGCGGAACACCTCGTCCGGCGCCGCGTCCACCAGCGCCTGCCGGCGCTCGATGAGCTTGCCCTCCTGTGTGGTGAGCGCCCGCGGTTGCACGTCGCCGCCGCTCGTCACCAGAGCGTCCGCCCAGCGCGTCTCCACCTCACCGGTGTCCAGGCTCGCGACGGCCGCGCGGACGGCCGTCGCGTAGCTCACCGGGTGGATGGCCGGGAAGAGGTCGTGAGCCGAGTGCTCACGCACCACGGTCTCGTTGCGCAGGCCCTCGATGAGCGGGCGCGCGATCTGCGAAGGGATCGGCGTGACGAGGTGCACCCAGTACGACGACAGCTTCGGCGTGAGCACCGGCACCGGCTGGAGATGCCGCCACAACCCGCGCGCCGCGGCGTAGCCGAGCATCATCTCCCCGTAGGTGAGCACGTCGGCGCCGCCGATCTCCACCACACGAGCCGAACTCTCGGGGACGTCGAGCGCGGCCACCAGGTACTTCAGCAGGTCGTCGACGGCGATGGGCTGCACGCGGGTGTACACCCACTGCGGGCAGACCATCACCGGCAGACGCTCGGTGAGATAGCGGATCATCTCGAACGAGATGCTGCCCGAGCCGACCACCACGGCGGCACGGAACTCGGTGACCGGCACGTCCGCCTCGCGCAGCGCCTCACCCGTCTCCTGGCGCGAGCGCAGATGCCGCGAGAGGTCGGCGGCGGGGTCGCCGAGGCCGCCAAGATAGATGATGCGGCTCACGCCGGCCTCGGCGGCGGCGCGGCCGAAGGCCCTCGCCGCAGCCAGGTCGCGCTCGTGGAACCCCTCTCCCTTGGCCATGGAATGTACGAGGTAGTAGGCGACGCCGACGCCTTCCATCACGGGGCCGAGCGTCTCCGGGCGCAGCACGTCGCCGGCCACCGCCTCCACGTGGGGCGCCCAGTCCCGGCCCTGCAGGCGCACCGGGTCGCGGACCAGCACACGCACGCGTCTGCCGGCTTCGAGGAGGCGCGGGACCAGACGTCCGCCGACGTACCCCGTGGCGCCGGAGACGAGGACGAGCGAGTCGTCGAGAGCTGATGCGGTCAGGGTGCCTCCCTGCCCGGGACGGCGCCGCGGGGCGCCGTCAGAAGAGCGCCGGCACGGTGACTCCCGCGCCCAGACGCATGCCGATGAGGTAGCCCACGAAGAAGGCGACTGCGGCGACGGCGATGACGATGAGGAACGCGATCAGGAACCGTACGGCCGGATGCGCTTTCTTCGTTGCCATTCACCCCTCCCTGGATTTGCGCCAGTATATCCGAACCCGAGCACCCGCAAGCCGGCCGCTCGGCCACCCGGCAAGGCGGCTCAAGACACCGCGAGGACGTCGCCCAGGTCCTCGAGGAGGTACAGGGAGCCACCGATCAGCACGCTGCCGCCGGGGCCGGCCAGCTCACGGCCGCGCGCGAGCGCGGCGTGCGGGTCCGGCACGACCTCCGGCGCCACGCCGCCCGCCCGCGCCCGGCCGTCCCGCGCAGCCGCATCGACGGCCTCGCGGAGCTCCTCCGCCGCAAGGCTTCGCGGCTCGCTCGCCTGGGTGCACACCACGCGGTCGAGGAGCGGAAGGAAACCGGCGAGCATGGCCCGGTAGTCCTTGTCGCGCATGATCGCCAGCACCCCGACGGTCGGGCCGCGGGACGCGCACGGCCGCGAGGCTCTGGGCGAGCACGCGCACGCCGTCCGGATTGTGGGCGCCGTCGGCGAGCACCAGCGGGCGCTCCCCCACCACCTGCAGCCTGCCGGGGACGGCCGTGCCCGCCAGCGCCCGCCGGGCGACGGCCTGGTCGAGGCCGCCGAGCAGCAGGCGCACGGCGGCCACGGCCAGGGCCGCGTTGGTCACCTGGTAGAGGGCCGGCGTCGGCACGCTCAGGCCGGCCCAGCGCTCCACATGGCCGCCCAGCGCGAACCCGACGGTGAAGTCGTCCGGTCCGCCGGAGACCCCGAGGTCCTCGGCTCCGCCGGACGCCTCGATTTCGCCCGGCCCGGACGCGCCACGCAGGAAGTGCGGCCGGGCGCCGGCGGCGGAGCAGACCCGGCGCGCCTCCTCCTCGAGCCCGTCGAGCTCGCCGAACACGACGTCGCCGCCTTTGATGACGGCTGCCTTCTCCGCGAAGATCAGCTCCCGCGTCCCGCCGAGGACCTCGGTGTGCTCGAGCGCGATGTTGGTGAGCACCACGACCGGCGCGTCCACGACGTTGGTGGCGTCCAGCCGCCCGCCGAGACCGGCCTCGAGCGCCACCGCCTCCACCCCGCTCTCGGCGAACGCCAGCAGCGCAGCGACGGTGAGCACCTCGAACTGGGTGGTCTCGCCGAGGTCGTCAGGCAGCCCGGCGACCTCGGACCGCGTGCGTTCGACGGCGGCGCCGAACACGCCGTCGTCCACCGGGCGCCCATCGACGACGACCCGCTCGCTCCAGCCGGAGATGTGCGGAGAGAGATAGGCGCCCGACCTGTGCCCGTGGCCGCGCAGCAACGCCTCGCAGTACCGCGTCGTCGACGACTTGCCGTTGGTCCCGACGACGTGGATGACCCGGTAGGCGTCCTGCGGCCGGCCGAGACGCTCGAGCAGCGCACTCACACGCTCCAGCCCCGGCCGCATGCCGAACGCCGCCAGTGACTCGAGATACGCGGCCCAGCCGCTCTCGCCGGCGCCGCTCACGACCAGCCGGCCACGCTCAGCCGCGGAGCTGGGCGAGCCTGGCGGCGAGCCCGTCGCGCTCGGCGACGTGCCCGGCCAGCTTCTCGCGCTCCTTGGCGACCACTGCCTCGGGGGCCTTGCTCACGAACTTCTCGTTGCCGAGCTTGGCCTCGCCACGCACGACCTCGGCCTCCGCCCTGGCCAGTTGCTGCTCCAGACGAGCGATCTCCTCGGCCTTGTCGACGGCGGCCGCCACCTCGAGCCGGCCGCCGGGCACGACGACCACGGTGGCGTCCCCCTCCGGCTCACCGTCGAAAGCCACGGTGGTCTTGGCGAGCGCACGGAAGGCGCCGGTGTACGGCGCGTAGCGGTCCGCCGCTCCTTCCCGGTCACCGGAGAACACCGCCTCCAGCACCTTGCCCGGCGGGATCTCGGCCTCGGCGCGGAAGCGCCGTAGCGCGTCGACGGCCGCCTGCAGCTCGCCGATCGCCTTCTCGGCGTCGGGCGCCAGGTGCGTGTCGTCGCGCCGCGGATGGTCCTGCAGCAGCAGCGGCGCCGCGCCGTACTGGTCGGCGATCTCCTCCGTGACGAACGGCATGAAGGGGTGGAGCAGGCGCACGATCTGCTCGAGCATCCAGCGCGCGTGGCCGGCGGCCTGCGCCTTCTGCACCTCGTCGTCGCCGTACAGCCGGACCTTGACGAGCTCCAGGTACCAGTCGCAGAACTCGTCCCACACGAAGTGGTAGAGCGCGTCCACCGCGGCGGTGAAGTCGTACTCGGCCACCGCCGCCTCCACCGTCCCCAGGCACCGCTGGAACCGGCTCGCGATCCAGCGGTCCACCTGGTCGGCCTCGCTGTGCTCGGGCGCGTAGCCCTCGCACCCGAGCAGCACGAACCGCGCCGCGTTCCACAGCTTGTTGGCGAAGCCGCGGCCCATGGCGATCTTCTCTTCGCTGAAGCGCACGTCCTGGGTGCTGCTCATGAGCAGCAGGCCGAAGCGCGTGGCGTCCGCGCCGTGCTCGTCGATCAGCTCGAGCGGGTCGATGCCGGTGCCGAGGCTCTTGCTCATGCGCCGGCCGTCGGGCGCCTGGATCACGGAGTGGATGTAGACGTCGTCGAACGGGATGTCGTCCATGAACTCGATGCCCATCATGACCATGCGCGCGACCCACAGGAAGATGATGTCGCGCGCCGTGCTGAGCACGTTGGTCGGGTAGAAGTACGCGAGGTCCTCGGTCTGGTCCGGCCAGCCGAACGTGGCGAACGGCCACAGGGCCGAGCTGAACCAGGTGTCGAGCACGTCGGTCTCGCGCGTGAGCTCCGTGGAGCCGCACTCGGCGCAGGCGTGCGGCTCCGTCTCGGCCACGGTGAGGTGGCCGTCCGGGCAGTACCACACCGGCAACTGGTGCCCCCACCAGAGCTGGCGGCTGATGCACCACGGCCGCAGGTTGTCCATCCAGTCCACGTAGACGCGGCCCCAGCGCTCGGGGGTGAACTTGACCTTGCCCTCGCGCACGACGTCCGTGGCAGGCTTCTTGAGCTGCTCCATGTCCATGAACCACTGCTCGCTGATGAGCGGCTCGATGGGCGTGCCGCAGCGGTCGCAGGTGGCCACGCTGTGCGGGTAGTCCTCGACCTTGACCAAGGCGCCGAGCGCGCGCAGGTCCTCCGTGACGCGCTCGGCGGCCTCCTCGACCTCGAGCCCGGCGTACGGGCCGCCGGCCTCGGTGATGCGGCCGTCCTGGCCGATGGCCTGGACGGACTCCAGCCCGTGCGTGCGGCCGATGTCGAAGTCGGTGAGGTCGTGTGCCGGCGTGATCTTCAGCGCGCCGGTGCCGAACTCGGGGTCCACGCGCTCGTCGGCCACGATCCTGAGCTCGCGCCCCAGCAGCGGCAGGGTGGCCGTCTTGCCGACGAGGTCCTTGTACCTCTCGTCGTCGGGGTGCACGGCCACCGCCGTGTCGCCGAGCATCGTCTCCGGCCGCGTAGTGGCGATGGTGACGCTGCCGCCGCCCTGCACCTCGTAGCGGATGTGGTTGAGCGTGCCGGGCATGTCACGGTACGCGACCTCGAGGTCGCTGATGGCCGTGCCGCAGCGCGGGCACCAGTTCACGAGGTAGCTGTCCTTGTGGATGTAGCCCTTCTCGTAGAGGGCGACGAAGACCTTGGTGACGGCGCGCACGTAGCCCTCGTCGAAGGTGAAGCGCTCGCGGTCGAAGTCGCACGAGCACCCCAGGCGCTTGAGCTGCTCGATGATGGTGCCGCCGTACTCCCTGCGCCACTCCCACACCCTGGCGGTGAACTCCTCGCGGCCGAGGTCCTCCTTGGTGAGGCCCTTGGCGCGAAGCATCTTCTCGACCACGTTCTGCGTGGCGATGCCGGCGTGGTCGGTGCCCACCAGCCAGCAGGCGTTCTCGCCCAGCATGCGGTGGTACCGCGTGAGCACGTCCTGGATGGTGTCGTTGAGCGCGTGGCCCATGTGCAGCACGCCGGTGATGTTGGGCGGCGGGATGACGATGGAGTACGCCGGCCGCTCCGGGTCCGGCTCGGCGTGGAAGAGGTGCTCGTCGAGCCAGTGCTTCATCCAGCGCGCCTCGACGGCGGCCGGCTCGAAGCGCGTGGTCTGCTGCAGGTAGTCGGTGCCGCTGCTGGAGTCGCTCATGGGCCTCTGTCTCGATCCGTACCGGGCCGCGAGGCCTGCTGCGCTGCCCGCGGCGGCTGATTCACTGTGACGAGCCCGCGAACCGGGCCCTCTCGGCGGCGGGGCTGCTTCGCCATCCGCGACCGAGTGAGAAGTATACCGGGCGAGCCTCACGCCTGCCGAACGGTGGACCCTCCTGTCGCGTTCCTGCCGGCGAGAGTAGACTCGAGAACGAGGGGACCACGTCGCACAGGGGGTGGGTCATGGCTTCACGCCGGTCCGGTCTGAGGGGACTCTGCTCCTCCACTCTCCACTTCGTCCTGCCGCTCGCGCTCGCCACGGTCGCACTTGGCGCGTTGTTCGCGCCCTCCGCGCGCGCGGCCAGCGGAGACTTCCGCGGGTTCTACACCTTCTCGAGCGCGAGCACCGCCAGGGACGCCTTCTTCGATCTCACCGAAGCTCCCGACGGCTCGGTCTACGCCGTCGGGACCCTGGACCAGGCTCCCTCCGGCGGGGCCATGCTGCTGGCCAAGTTCGACGCCGCGGGGCTGCCCGTGTGGCAGCGCACCTACCGCCCTCCGGGGACTGTCGGAGCCTGGGCCGGCGCAGTCGCCACCGACCCGTCCGGCAACGTCGTGGTCGGGGGCGGGTGCACCGACGGGGGCGACGCGGACATCGCGGTCGTCAAGTGGAACGCCGCCGGTACACGCCTCTGGACCGCCGTCCGCGACAGCGGCATCGGGGGCAGCGACTGGATCACGGACGTCGACGTGGCCGCGGATGGCGGCGTGTACGCCTGTGGCAGCATCGACGGCAGCGACCACGCCATCGTGCTCAAGTACGCACCGGGCGCGGATCCGGCCAAGCCCATGGCCGGGCTGGAGAAGTGGCACTACCTGGTCCACAGCACGGCGTCCTACGCGGGTGCGTCGGCGATGGACCTCGCCGTGGACGGAGCCGGCAACGTCTACGTCGCCGGCGACCGCTCGACGGCCTCGGCCGCGCGCGACGCCTTCGCGCTCAAGCTCAGCCCGGGCGGAGCGCGCCGGTGGCTCCGCACGTGGGACGGCGCCGGTCACGACAACGACACCGCCTCCCAGCTGGAACTCAAGGGACGGGCGCTGTACGTCGCCGTGGACACCTCCACCCGGAGGCGCGAGGCCGACCTCGCGCTGGTCAAGTACGACACCGCCGGCCACCGCCTCTGGACGCGGCTGTGGGACGGCGGCCGCCGCAAGGGTGACAACGTCGCGGGCCTCGCCTGCGATGGACGCGGACACGTCTACGCAGCGGTCAACAGCTGGCTGCCCGGCGACGTCCAGAAGGGCTCGCTCATCAAGTACGACGACGCCGGCAAGCGGCTCTGGCAGCGCGGCTATCAGGGCGTGAGCGGCTCGGGCGGGACTCTCTACTATGACGTCGCGGTCACAAGGACGGGGACCGCATGGGTCGGCGGCTACGTGACGCGACCGGACGAGATCACCCGGTGGCTGACGGTCAGGTACTCGGCGGCCGGGAAGCGGCAGTGGGTGCGGCGCTGGGACGGTCCGCCGGCGGATCCCCTGGGCGGGCAGGCGTGGGCTTGCCGCCTGGTCGGCCCGGGCTCCATCGTCATGGCGGGCGAGGTGCGGACCACGAGCAGCGGTCCGGCGGCCTGCGTGCTCTGGCGCCGGCGCTGACAAGGGACGGCGTGCGACGCGACGAGGGCCGCCCCCTCGTCGGAAGGGGCGGCCCTCGTCGTCGAACTGTCCGGCCGCTCAGCGGCCGGTCGCTCAATCCTTTTCTTCCGGGACCTCTCCCCCGCTGTACTCGATGGCGCAGACCTGGCAGAACTCGTCCGAACCGCCGATGAGCGAGCCACACTGCGAACAGTGCTGCTCCAGCGTCCCCGAACCAGCGTCGACGCCCGGCTCCTCCGTGGAGCCCGGGGTCTGATGATCGTGCTCGTGCTGATGATCGTGCATCGGTCTTCCCCCAAGTGCCTTGGCCCGGTGATCCGGTCCGTTACTGATTGTGGCCCCGGGAGGCCCGGCGTCTAACCACCGACTCGCCGAACACGTGCGGCAGCGCCTCCCTGAAGGAGGCGACGTACACGAGCTCCAGCTTCGCGGTGAGCTCGGCCGGCAGCTCCTCGACGGTGCCGCGGTTGGCCGCCGGCAGGATCACCGTCCGGATGCCCGAGCGTCCCGCGGCCAGAAGCTTCTCCTTGAGGCCGCCGATGCGGAGGATGCGGCCTCCGAGCGTGATCTCCCCGGTCATCGCCACGCGCGGCTTGACCGGGACCCCGCCGAGCGCGGAGAGCATGGCCACGGCCAGCGCGAGGCCCGCCGACGGGCCGTCCTTGGGCACCGCCCCCTCGGGGACGTGCACGCGCACGTCCTGACTGGCCAGGTCGAGGCCGTCGGCCGCGAGGAACGCCGAGCCCGCGATGAGGCGCTTGAGCTCGGCGTCCCGCTCCACCCTCGAGAGCAGGTGCCCCCAGGCCGCGGAGGCCGACTCCTGCATCACCTCGCCCAGCTGGCCGGTGAGCACGAGCTCGCCGCGGCCGCGGGCGATGGTGGCCTCGATGGTGAGCACCTCGCCGCCGTCGGAGGTGTAGGCGAGGCCGAGGCTCTCCCCCACCCGCGCCGCGCGAGGCAGCTCGGCGTCCAGCCAGTGCGCCTCGCCGAGGTAGCCGCGCAGGTCACCGGGAGCCACGGCGGCCGGAAGAGCCAGGCCGTCCTCGAGGTGCTTGCGCGCGACCTTGCGATCGATGCGCCGCAGCGCGCGCTCGAGCTCGCGCACGCCGGCCTCGCGAGTGTACCCGCGAACGACGGCCTGCAGCGTGCCGCGCTCGAAGCCGACGTCCTTGCGGTCGAGGCCCGTGTCGCGAGCCACGCGCGGGATGAGGTGCCGCCGGGCGATCGCGAGCTTCTCCGGCGTCGTGTAACCGCTGAGGCGGATCACCTCCAGCCGGTCGTACAGGGTGTCCGGGATCGCGTCGGTGTCGTTCGCGGTCGCGATGAAGAACACGCGGCTGAGGTCGTACTCCGCCTCGAGGTAGTTGTCGCGGAAGGCGTGGTTGTGCGCCGGGTCCAGGACCTCCATGAGCGCGGAGGCAGGGTTGCCGCGCCAGTCGCCGTCCAGCTTGTCGAGCTCGTCGAGCAGCATGACCGGGTTGTCGACGCCGGCCTTGGTCAGGCCGTCGACGATCCGCCCGGGCATGGCTCCGATGTAGGTGCGGCGGTGACCGCGGATCTCCGCTTCGTCGCGCACCCCGCCGAGGGCCACGCGCACGAAGGGGCGCCCCAGGGCCTCGGCGATGCTCTGCGCGACGCTGCTCTTGCCGGTGCCGGGCGGACCGGCAAGGCAGAGGATGGTGGCCGGCTGGTCGGCGGCGTCCGCCGCCGTGCCTCCGGCCCCTCCGCGCGCCTTGGCGACGTCCGCGCGCATGCGGCACACGGCGAGGTACTCGAGGATCCTGTCCTTGACGTCTTTGAGCCCGTAGTGGGTGCGCTCGAGGTGCCGGGCCACCCGCGGGCACGTCGACCTCCGCAGGGGCGAGCTCGCCCCACGGCAGCTCGAGCACCGTGTCGAGGAACCCGCGGATCACGGCGATCTCGGGGCTCATGGGAGGCGCCTGGCGCAGCTTGCCGAGCTCGCGCGTGACCAGCTTGCGCGCGCCCGGAGAGAGCTGCTTGGCGGCCGCGCGCTCGGAGTAGCCGGCGATGTCCTCGTCGGCCTCCTCGCCGGCCTCCTCGATCTCGTCGCGCAGCACGCGCAGCTTCTCGTGCAGCAGCAGCTGGCGCTGCGCGCCCTCGATGCGCTGGTGGACCTTGTAGGCGATCTCCTGCTCGACTCCGAGGACCGCGTTCTCCTCGGCGAGGCTCTCGAGCAGGGCGGTGAGGCGCTGCTGCGTGCTCACGATCTCGAGCAGCGCCTGCTTCTCCGCGGTCTCGATCTGCAGGTGCGCGGCGACGATGTCGGCGAGCTCGTCGGGGCCGTCGGCCTGCTGCACCACGAACTGCGCCTCATCGGCGAGCTGGGGGTGCAGCTGCACGTAGCGGACGAACTCGTCGCCGACGCGGCGCGCGAGACTTCGCGCGCGCCCCGTGCGGACGTCCGGGCTCTCAAGCGACGCGTGCTCGACGACGAAGTGCGGCTCGCTCTCCGCGACGCGCACGAGACGCACACGCTCGTCACCCTCGACGAGCGCCTTGATGCTCCCGTCCGGCAGCCTGAACAGCTGCAGCACGCGAGCGCGCACGCCGACCGGCCGCAGGTCGTCGAACGAGGGGTCTTCGACCGCTGCCTCGCGCTGCGCGCACAGGATCAGCGGTCCCTGCGCGGCGAACGCCGCCTCGATCGCTGAGATGGACCTGCGGCGGCCGACGAAGATCGGCGCCACCATCTTGGGGAAGAGGACGAGCTCACGAGTCGGCAAGAGGGGCAGGGCCGCCGCTGGGCAGCCCTGCCCCTCCCCCGTCAACGCGGTCTTCTCAGGCGGATTCGGCGTCACGCTCCGGCAGCGACTTGTCGGCCTCGGTGAGAAGCGTGGGATCGATGCCCTTCTCGATGGTCTCTCTGGTGATGACGCACTTGCGCACGTCGGTACGGCTCGGCAGGTCGAACATGACGCCCAGGAGCGACTCCTCGATGATGGAGCGAAGACCGCGTGCCCCTGTGCCGCGCGCCAGCGCCTTGGTGGCGATGGCCGTGAGCGACTCCTCGGCGAACACGAGCTCGACTCCGTCGAGCTGGAAGAACTTCTGGTACTGCTTGGTGAGCGCGTTGCGCGGCTCGGTGAGGATGCGCATGAGGTCGTTCTCGTCCAGGTTGTGGACCGCGCTGACCACCGGGAGCCGGCCGATGAACTCCGGGATGAGACCGAAGTCGAGCAGGTCCTCCGGGAGCGAGTGCGTGAAGATCGTGCCGGGGTCCTTGTCCGCCTTGCTGACGACGTCGGCCATGAAGCCCACGCCCTGGCGACCCATGCGGCGCTCGATGATCTTCTCGAGGCCGGAGAACGCGCCGCCGCAGATGAACAGCACGTTGGTCGTGTCGATGGTGAGGAACTCCTGGTGCGGGTGCTTGCGACCGCCCTGCGGCGGCACGCTGGCGACCGTACCCTCGAGGATCTTGAGCAGCGCCTGCTGCACACCCTCGCCGGAGACGTCGCGCGTGATCGACGGGTTGTCGGCCTTGCGCGCGACCTTGTCGATCTCGTCGATGTAGATGATGCCGGTCTCGGCGCGCTTGACGTCGAAGTCGGCCGCCTGGATGAGCTTGAGCAGGATGTTCTCGACGTCCTCACCCACGTAGCCGGCCTCGGTGAGCGCCGTGGCGTCGGCGATGGCGAACGGGACGTTGAGGATGCGCGCCAGCGTCTGCGCCAGCAGCGTCTTGCCGCAACCCGTGGGGCCGAGCAGGAGGATGTTGCTCTTCTGGAGCTCGACGTCGGTCTCGCCGCTGGCGACGGCCTGGACGCGCTTGTAGTGGTTGTACACGGCGACGGCCAGGGACCGCTTGGCCTCGTCCTGGCCGACGACGTAGTCGTTGAGGATGGCGTAGATGTCGCGCGGCTTGGGCAGCTGCTCGAGATCGAGGGCGGCCGGAGCCGTGAGCTCCTCGTCGATGATCTCGTTGCACAGGTCGATGCACTCGTCGCAGATGTACACTCCCGGGCCGGCGATGAGCTTCTTGACCTGCCGCTGCGACTTGCCGCAGAAGCTGCAGAGCAGCTGGTCGTTGCCGTCAGTCGTTCCCGCCACTGCGGTCCTCCTCGTACAAGGCCGTCGCCGTCGTCGCCATCAGCGGTGCGCGATGACGTCGTCGATGATGCCGTAGTCCTTCGCCTCGGCCGCGCTCATGAAGTAGTCGCGCTCCGTGTCGGTGCGGACCTTCTCGATCTCCTGACCGGTGTGGTCGGCGATGATCTCGTCCAGGCGCTTGCGGAGGTTGAGGACTTCTCTGGCGTGGATCTCGATGTCGGTGGCCTGGCCCTCGTAGCCGCCGGCCACCTGGTGGATGAGCACGCGGGCGTTGGGCAGCGCGAAGCGCTTGCCCTTGGCGCCGCCGGCGAGGAGCAGCGCGCCCATGCTCATGGCGCTGCCGACGCAGATGGTGCTCACGTCCGGCTTGATGAACTGCATCGTGTCGTAGATCGCCAGCCCGGCGTACACGCTGCCGCCCGGGCTGTTGATGTACAGGCTGATGTCCTTGTCTGGGTCGTCGCTCTCGAGGTGGATGAGCTGCGCCACGATGAGGTTGGCGATCTCGTCGACCACGGGCGTGCCCAGGAAGATCACGCGCTCGTTGAGCAGCCGCGAGAAGATGTCGAAGGACCGCTCACCGCGGCTGGTCTGCTCGATCACGAACGGAACAAGTGGAGTCACGTACTCACCCTCTTACTCGTGTCTGGTCTCACTCACTTGGTTTCCCCAAAGCGAAACCCTCACTCCGCCTCGGGGTCCACGGCGTCGGCGGACTCCTCCGCCGCAGCCTCCTCGGCCTCGGTCATCGGCACCGCGACGGCGCTGTCGGCGACGAAGTCGGCGGCCTTGGCCACTAGCATTTCGTCACGCAGCGCCTCACGCCTGCCCGACTTCTCGAGATCGGCGAGGAGCTGCAGGTAGTCGCGGCCGAGCGCCTCGGCGTCGCTCTTGACGACCTCGGTGATGTCCTCGTCGGTGACCTCGAGGCCCTCGGCCTCGGCGATCTTCTCGAGCACCAGCTGCCGCTTGATGACGAACTCGGCCTGCGGGCGCATCTCCTCCTCGATGTCCTCCTCGGTCTTCTGAAGGACGCCGAGGTAGACCTCCATGGTGAGGCCCTGCTCGCCGACGCGCTCCTCGAGCTGGTGGTAGAGGCGATGCGCCTCACGGTCGATCATCGTGGACGGCACGGCGATGGTGGCGTGCTCGACCGCCTTCTCGACGGCGGCGGCACGGAACTCGCGCTGCACGCCGGCCTCGGAGGCCGCCGTGAGCCGCTCCCTGACGTCGCCACGCAGCTCGTCCATCGTCTCGAACTCGCTGACGTCGGCGGCGAACGCGTCGTCCAGCTCGGGGACGACCTTCTCCTTGATCTCCTTGACCGTCACCGTGAACTGCGCGGCAGCGCCGGCGAGGTCCTCGGCGTGGTAGTCGTCGGGGAACGTGACGTCGAAGGTCTTCTCGTCGCCGGCCTTGAGACCCACGAGCTCCTCTTCGAAGCCCGGGATGAGATTGCCGCGGCCGACCTCGTACATCTGGTCCTTGCCCTGGGCGCCCTCGATGGGCTCGCCGTCACGGCTGCCGGAGAGGTCCATGAGCACGAAGTCACCCTGCTGCACGGCCCTGTCCTCGACCGGCTGCAGGTTGGCGAGCCGCTCCTGCAGCATCGCCAGCTGCGCCGAGACCTGATCGTCGCTGACCTCGACCTCGCGCCGAGGAACCTCGAGGCCCTTGTACTCGCCCAGGGTGGGCGTGGGCATGGTCTGCACCTTGAGAGTGAAGGAGTAGTCCGCGCTCTCGTCGAGCGGACCAACCTGCAGGTCGGAGGTGCCGACGGCGTCCTCCCAGAGACCGGACTCCTTGAGCGCCAGGTCGCCCCACTCCGGGATGGCGTCTTCGAGAGCCTCGCCGCGGATGAAGTCGGCGCCGACGTTCTGGATCACGAGGTTGACCGGGACGCGACCCTTGCGGAAGCCCGGGAGCTGCATCTCCTCGCGGATCTTGGCGACCGTGCGGTCGTACGCCTTCCTGACGTCCTCAGCCGGGACCTCGACGCTGAGCTCGACCTCGTTGTCGCCTGTGGGGTTGACCTTCGTCTTCACTGTGGATTCTCCGTCTGTCGCTGGAACGGTCCGCCTGCCGCCCTGTTGGCACTGCGGACCGCCGAGTGGTCGGTGGGGGAGTATGCGGTGGGCAGGTGGTGCGGGTGAGAGGACTTGAACCTCCACGAGCAGAGCTCACCAGATCCTAAGTCTAGCGCGTCTACCAGTTCCGCCACACCCGCATCTCTCGTTAACGTGGACGGCCGGCGCGGAGCGCCGGCCGGTGCATCGCGTGAGTGGGGTGAAGGACGGGATTCGAACCCGCGACCGCCGGGACCACAACCCGGAGCTCTGCCAGCTGAGCTACCTTCACCACAGTCGACGCAGAAGGATACCACGCAGGCGCGCGGCCGTCACACAGACGCGGACGCGCCTCCTCGCGGGCTGCTTCAGCGGCGCGCCGGAGCCAGGTACTCGTTGCGCACGTCCTGCAGCAGCGCGCCGTCGCTGATCTCGAGGATCCGGTCCGTCTGCTGCGCGACGCCGCGGTCGTGCGTGACGATGACGAACGCGGTGCCGAGCTCCTCGTTGATCTCACGGAACAGCCGGTACACCGCCTTCGTGTTCTCCGTGTCGAGGTTGCCGGTCGGCTCGTCGGCGAGCACGAGCGCCGGCCGGTTCATCAGCGCTCGGGCGATGGCCACGCGCTGCTTCTGCCCGCCGGAGAGGTCGTTGGCGTTCTTCTTCTCCAGCCCCTCGAGGCCGAGCAACGCGAGGTTCTCCTCGGCCCGCGCCACGAGTTCCGAGCCGGCCGCTCCGGCGATGCGCCCGGGCATGAGCACGTTCTCGAGCACCGAGAACTCCGGGAGCAGATAGTGGAACTGGAACACGAACCCGATGAAGTCGTTGCGGAGGGCGGCGCGCTGCTTGCGGTTCGCCGCCGTCGTGTCGTGGCCTCCCAGCACGACGCGCCCCGTGGTCGGCGTGTCCAGCAGGCCGACCAGGTTGAGCAGGGTCGACTTGCCCGACCCGGACTGGCCGATGATGGACGCGAACTCGCCGGCCTGCAGCTCGAACGACACCTCGTGCAGGGCGACCGTCTTGGCGACGGTCCCGTAGGTCTTGCCGATGCCCTCGGCGCTGACGAGTACCTCAGCCACCCTGGATCACCTCGATCGGGTCGAGTTTGGAAGTCCGCCGGGACGGGATGAAGGACGACACCACGGCCACCAGAACGCCGACGGCGAACGAGAGGACGACGAACCCCACCTGCGGCGTGATCGGGAACAGCGAGTCCGAGTTGCGCCCCAGGAAGGTGAACAGGGCGATCAGGCCGAGGCCTCCCGCGACGCCGAGTGCGGCGCCGCTCACGCCGAGGATCAGCGCCTGCCAGAGGAAGATGCGCCCAGACTGACGGTCCCTCATACCCATCGCCTTGAGGATGCCGATCTGCCGCGTCTTCTGCACCGCCGAGATGGCGAGCGTGGAGGCGATGCCGAGCGCCACGGCGACCAGCACGAAGAACTGGATCATGTAGCTCGAGGAGCTCTGGCTCTGCAGGGCCGAGAGCAGGTCGGCGTTGTCCGCCTGCCACTCGGTGACCTTGAGGCCGTCGAGCGCCGGATCGGCCTTCAGGCTGTCGGCCACCTGGACCGACGAGAAGACGTCGGCCACCTGGGCGTCGACGGCCGAGTACTGCTCGGGGCCGTACCCAAGCACCTCGGCCGCCTGGTCGCCGCCGACGAAAGCCGTGACGCTGTTGGCGGCGGCGGAGCCGAAGTCGAACACGCCGGAGACCTTGAGGTCCGCCGGCTCGCCGCTCGGCAGCACGAACGAGGCCGCGTCGCCCGGCTTCAGCCCGAACTGGTCCGCGAACTCCTTGCCGACGATGACCTCGTCGGCGCCGAGCGCCGCCTTGCCGGCGACGAGACGGCCGGAGATGTCGTAGATGGTGTCGAGCTGGTCGATCGCGCCGCCGGTGATCTGGAGCGGCGCGCTCTCGCTGCCGCTGCGGAAGATCGCCGAGTAGGCGCGGGTCGGCACGACGGTGGTGATCTCGCTCTGCGCCTTCATCGCCTGCTCGAGCTGCGAGGTGTAGATGATCGGCTGTCCGTCCTGCTCCGCCAGGACCACGACCTGCGGGCTGTTGCCGATGGTCTGGTCGACCAGACTCGCCTGGAGACTGGTGATGAGCGAGCCCAGGAACACCTGGACGCCGATGCCGACCGCGATCCCGGCGGCGATGAGGATGGACTGGACGGGGCTCTTGCGCAGGAAGCGCGCGGCGATGCTGAGGCTCAGCATGTCTCAGCCCCCCTCGCCGAGGAGTTCATCGAGATCCACGATCTCCTGGGGCAACCACCCGGTCGCGGCTCCCATGAAGGCCGGGCCGCCGACCCAGACGTCCGTGTCGGGCAGTTCCTTTTTCAGCGCGTCCACCGCGTGACGCACGGCGAGCCGGTGGAAGTGGGTGGACGAGCTCATCACGACCGCGTCCGCCCCGAGCCGTCTGGCAGCGTCGGCGATCTCTTGCACGGGCGTGTCGGGACCGAGGAAGTACGTCGTCCAGCCGGCCAGGTCGAACCGATCGGCGACCATGCGCAGCCCGAGGTCGTGCGCTTCCTCGGGCGGGCACGCCAGGAGGACGGATCGTCCGGCTGGAGCAGCCTCAGCCTTCGCCTTCAGCACTCCGGGATACACGATCTCGACGATGGTGCGCACCGTCGCGCTGGCGAGGTGCTCCTCCCACACGGCGGTGTCTCCTCTGTGCCACGCCTCGCCGGTGTCGGCCAGGATGCGAGAGAGCACGTCACGGTAGAGGACCGGGATGGAGACGGCTCCTGACGACACCGCTTCGACCGCGGTCCGCACCGCGGTGGCCTTGTCGTGGTCGGCCAAGGCGGCCGCGACAGCTTCGTATGCGGCCTCGACCGCCGCAGGCTCGTCAGCCATGTGGATTCCCTCCAGGGTAGTCCGTCGGTCAGGCTTCTACCCACTGTCTGCATAGTGGTAACAGCACGTGAAGGACGGATCGGACGAGCGCCGCAAAGTACGGTGAACCCGTTGCTCGGGGCATCTGGGAGCATCTGGCGCATCTGGCGCGCCCGGCAGGATTCGAACCTGCGACCTGAAGATTAGAAGTCTCCTGCTCTATCCAGCTGAGCTACGGGCGCGCGGGAAGGCAAGTATACGGGTCGAGCGAGATGCAGATGGAGCGGGAGACGGGTTTCGAACCCGCGACCCTCAGCTTGGAAGGCTGATGCTCTACCAACTGAGCTACTCCCGCCCGGGTGGTGCTGGTCGGGACGGCGAGATTTGAACTCGCGACCCCCTGCTCCCAAAGCAGGTGCGCTACCAGGCTGCGCCACGTCCCGGACGCCGCGCCAGTATACCCCATGGCCCCCGAGGAGAGCCTGGGGCCGCAGGGGCTACTCCTCGAGGTACGGCAGGCTCAGCTCTTCACCGGGCTGCAAGGCGGACCCGCCCAGGTCGTTGGCCTCACGGATGACGTACACAGCCTTGCGAAGGTCGATCGCTTCGCCGTAGTGCGCTGCAGCGATCGTCCAGAGATCGTCGCCCATCTGCACCTCGTAGCTGTCGCCGGTGTAGACGCGCCCGTCCTCTCCGGCGTGAGCGACGCGGACGCCGGCCCAGACCGCAACGAAGATGAGCAGGAGGAAGACCGCGAAGCGGATGAGTCCGGCGACCCGGCGACGGCGGCGCTGTCGGCGAGCGGCGCGTCCCAGTGAGCGCGACCGCGAAGCCACCGCCGTGCGCGCCTGAGGTACCCGGGTGACGGCGAACGGATGAGAGCGCTCGTTCATCGCGGCACCTCCCGAAGGCGCCGGGGCACCACGCCGTCGAGCTCGGTGCCGCAGTGACGGCAGCGGACCGCGACGGAGCCGCTCCACAGGTCCGCCGTGCGGACCTCGATGTCGTGGCCTCCGCACCACAGGCAGGTCGCTTCGCGCCCGGCGAGGGCGGCGGCGAGTGACTCGTCGACGACGTCGGCGAGCGTGAGCTGGACGGCTGTGGCGAGAGGCACGGTACTCATAGCTGGCGAAGGACCCCCACGACTCGGCCGACCACTTCGACCTGGTCGGCGCTGACGACGATCGGTTCGTAGTTCTCGTTCTCGGCGACGAGCCGGACGACGGCGCCGTCGCGGTAGATGCGCTTGGCTGTGGCCTCGTCGTCGCCGATGCCGGTGACCCGGGCGACGACGATCTCACCGTCGCGAGGCTCGACCTGGGGATGCACGACGATGAGATCGGAGTCGAAGATGCCGGCGCCGATCATGGAATCGCCGCTGACACGCAAGACGAAGTCGTCGTCGTCGCGACGCAGGAACGCCGGCACGTCGACGAGCTCCTCGACGTTCTCGTCCGCGAGGATCGGAGCGCCGGCGGCGACCTGGCCGACGAGCGGCAGCGGGCGCGGAGGGCGATGCTCGCCCACCACGTCGAGGGCGCGTGGCTTGGTGGGATCGCGCTTGATGAGACCCAGGCGCTCGAGGTTGGCGAGGTGCGCGTGCACGGTGGACGGCGACGAGAGATCGAGGGCCGCGCAGATCTCGCGGACCGTGGGCGGATAGCCGTTGGCGCGGACGCTCTCGCGGATGAACTCCAGCACCTGCTCCTGTCGTGGTGTCAGACCTTCCACCCTTCCTCCTCCTGTGGCGAACATGTGTTCGTATGGAGCGTAGAGCGAACCCGTGTTCGTGTCAAGAAGCATGGTAAGGACGACCTCGGACGGAAGAATGCGCGCGGCTGCCGGACGGCGGGTCAAGACGCGCTGTGCCGCGGTCGATGACAGGACCAGAACAGCCTGCGACGGCCGGCGTGCGCCGGCGGGAGGTCTCCGGATGAGCGGCGCCCTGCACCGATACAGACTTGCACTCGCCGTCCTGGCGGCGCTCTTCGTCCTCCTCGTCGCGGCACAGGCCGGCGCGGCGCTGCCGCAGCGCGCCGCCGCGCCCTCGACCCAGCCTGTCGTCCTGAGCCGGGACGAGGGATTGACCCTCGTCGGACCCGCCGCGGCCCTCGACGGAAGACGCGCTCCGGAGCTGGACGACCTCTCCCGCGCGGACGCAGCCAGGCTCGCGGACCTGCCGCGCGCCAACCTCTTCTTCCGCGGAGCCTTCTGCCGCTGGAACTGGCGGTTCCGCTCACCCGTCCTGCTCACGTTCGAGCTGCCCAAAGCGATCTTCGCCCACACGAGCCTGCCCCTGTACCGCCTTCACAACGGCAGCTGGCGACTCTTGCGCCGGCGGGCGGTCGTCGGAGACGTCAACCAGACGGCCACCGCCACCATCGTGCGACCCGGCCGGTACGCCGTGTGCCTCACGCGTGCCTGGAAGATCTCCGAGGAGGACGGCTACCGGCTGGTCGTGTACACGCGCCCGTACCGGACGACGACGGTCCTCTCCCCCGTCGTGCTCGCCAGCGGATCCACCACCGACCCGGCGGTGGTCCAGGCCGTGATGGACGTCTCCGGGCAGACCGAGGAGCAGGCAAGGTCGACGCTCGTCAGCTACGACTCGACGACGGAGCCCGTGCGGGTCGTGCGCCTGACGGGCGACGCCGCGATGCTGCGCGACTGGAGCGGCGCCTCGCTCGTCGGCCGCTGGTTCTCGCCCTCGGAGGGCGGGGAGCTGCCCTCCCCGGAGACGGCGCGCTCGGTCTACTCGCTCCCCGCCGGCAACCTCGGCGTCAACGTCACCCTCCACCTGGTCAAGCCGGGGACGGCGCTGATCACCGGGGTCTGCTCGGACATGACGCAGCAGCAGGGCTACGGACCGTGGGCCACCGGCGGTGGCGAGCAGCTGTTCGGGCCCAAGGTCTCGACGTATCCGCCGCCTGCCTACGACCCGGCCCGCATCGACATCATCTCGGAGCTGCGCTGGGAGGAGAGCGAGCCGGAGACCATCGACTGGTGAACGCCGGCGCGCGGGGGCTCGAGCGCCGGCGCCCTCCCGGCTGAGCGCTCTCGTGATCGAGCCCGAACGTCCGAGGGGCGCCGGCACCCTGCGGTGACGGCGCCCCTCAGCGCTTCGTTACGCGCGGCCCGAGGCCGCGGCGGATGTGCTACTTCTTGTACGGACCGAGCGGCAGGACGACCTTGCCGTAGAGCTCGTTCCACACCTGGGCGATGGAGCCGTACACGGCGCTCAGGCCCACGAAGATGCCCTCCCAGCCGGCGATCTTGGTGATCGTGGCGTTACCCGTCCAGTCGCCGACGGCGAGCAGGATGAACAGGATGGTGAGGCTGCCGAACACGACCTGCAGCGAGCGGTTGATGCGCAGGGTGCCGATGAACATGAGGCCGGTGAAGACGCCCCACGCCATGAGGTACCAGCCCATGGCCACGTCGTCGGGGCCGTCGACGCCCATCCACTTGGGGAAGACGATGAGGCCGACCAGCGTGAGCCAGAAGAGGCCGTAGCTCAGGAAGGCGGTCATGCCGAAGGTGCTGTTCTTCTTCCACTCCATGATGCCGGCGATGACCTGCGCGATGCCGCCGTAGAAGATGCCCATGGCGAGGATCATGGTGTTCATCTCGTAGAACCCGGCGTTGTGGATGTTCAGCAGGATGGTGGTCATGCCGAACGCCATGAGGCCGAGGGGGCCGGGGTTGGCCGTCACGTCGCGCAGCGTGGCCATGATGGCGCCGCGCTCGCCCATCGGGCCCGTGGCGGTGGCGAGCGTCTTGGGTTCGTCACTCATCTATCGAAGTCCTCCACTCTCGGTAGACACAGGGATTGTGGTCCGCGCGCGTCGCCCCCGACTCCAAGTCATCGACGCGGCAAACTCGCGGAGTTGTATCACGAAGCGGCGCGCAAACCAAGTGTCTGAGGGCACAAGCGGGTTCCGCGGGCACGACGTCGTCCGCAGGCACGCCGGTGTTCCGTGGAACGCCGGCGTCAGCGCGTGACGACGGTGCGCTTGACGAGCGAGTACTCGACGGCGAGGCCCGGAGCCGGCTGGGCGACGGCGCGCCAGCTGGTCGAGCGCAGCACGCGCACGGAGACACGCCAGGCGCCGTTCGCGCCGGTCCTCGTCGTCCGGACCGGCGTCCAGGCGCGCCCGACCTTGCGCTGCACGGTGACCAGCGTGCCCGGCCGGAGCCCACTGGACGGGCGCGTCCGCGGCCGCACTCTGCGGCACCGCGAGGGTCCCCTTGAGCGTCACCCTCTTGCCCTTGCGCACCTTCTTCGTCGCGGAGGCCAGACGGAGGTTCTGCGGGATGAGCAGGGTCGCCTTGTAGCCGACGGTACGCAGGCCGGTCGCCGGCGGGCCGGGCGCGGCGGGCGCGAGCGCGTACGGCTGCGCGGCCGCGAGCCACAGCACCGGCACGTAGTGGTACGTGGCCCGCGGCCGCCACCGGCCGCCGGCCTGCACGGTGAACCCGCCCTGCAGGCCGTACCAGTCGTCGCCCGCGAGGGGCGCCGAGGCGTGGCGGTTCTGGTCGTAGAGGTCCCAGTGGGAGTAGTCGGTCGGCTGACTCAGCGGGATCTGGCCGCCGATCGGCTCCCAGAGATACGGATAGACGTACTGCTCGAAGCTGGCCGCCAGCGCCGGCGTCGCGGCCGGCACGGTGCGCGAAGCCACGTCCGCCGGGTACTGCAGGCGGCACTCCGCGCGCCCCTGCGAGGTCGGCGTGAGGTCGAACGCGCCGCCGTACGGGGCGCCGGCGACGGTGATCGTCTTCTTGGCCGACGCCGGCGTGCGGAACTCGAAGCGCGTGAAGGTGGCCTCGGAGGTCGTGTCGGTGGAGCCGGCCACCGTCCGCGGCAGGTAGCCGCTGAGGCGGACGCGCGAGACGCCGCTGGCCGCCTGCACCACGGCGTAGTAGGCGTCGCCGACCACGCTCTCGTCGGTGGGCGTCTGGTCGAGGACCGCGGGCACGGCGTAGTCGACCACCTCACGCCCGGGCACGAGCGAGAGGAAGCCCTGGCCGTAGGTGCCCGGACAGACCCGCCACTCGGACGACCCTTGTTCGACCGGGCCCAGCAGGTACACGTAGCAGCCGCCGGTCGCGGGGGTGTAGGTCAGCTCCACATGCAGGTCGCCCGTGTGTGTCACGTTCCGGGGGAGCCGGTACACGTACACCTGGCCCCGTCCCCAGATGGTGCGCTCGGTGAGGCCCGGGATGGTCTGTCGCTCGCTCGACGAGACGAGCGCCCCGGCGGCGCCCGCGGGCACGGCGAGCCACGCCAGCAGCGTGACGACCACCAACGTCCCGATGAGTGCCTTGCGCACGCGCGACCTCCTCCCGCCCGCGGATTCACTATACTGTCGGCGCGCGCTCACGATACTTGACACCTTCGGCACGACGATGCTCACAGCCCCACGACTCATCCAGGACCCCGCCCGCCGCAACGGGTACGCCCTCGCGGTGGCCCTGATCCTGCTCATTTCCACGGCGCTGCGCCTCTGGCAACTCAGCACGCCCGCCGAGATGATGTTCGACGAGATCTACTACGCCAAGGACGCCAAGGCGATCGTCGACGGACGCGTGGGCACCGAGGGGCAGTACCGCTGGGCGGCCGGGGACGAAGTCTCGTGGCCGCACCCCGAGATGGGCAAGTACGCCATCGCCGCCGGCATCCTGCTGTTCGGAGACCGCTCGTTCGGCTGGCGCATCCCGGCGGTGGTCGCCGGCATCGCCCTGCTCGCGTGCGTCTACCCCTTGGGACGCCGGCTGGGCCTCTCCCCTCCCTGGGCGCTCCTCGCTCTGCTGTTCGCCGCCGCCGACCCGCTGGGCATCGCCCAGTCGCGCATCGCGACCCTCGACATCTTCATCGCCGTGTGGACCGTGGTCTGCATCCTGTGCGTGCTCAAGTACGTGCAAGACGGCTGGGGGGTCCGCTGGCTGTTCCTCGCGGGGCTCAGCGGCGGCATGGCCGCCGCCACCAAGTGGTCCGGAGGCCTCGCGATCATCGCGGCGGCGCTCATCATCGCCGTCTCCTGGCTGCTGCAGCGGCGAGCGGCGCGCAAGACCGAGGAGGCCGCACGCGTGGACGAGGCCGGCCAGGCGGTCGCGAAGGGCGCCGAGCCGGCGCGGCGCCGCGTGCCGCTCACGCCGCCGCTCGCGGAGCAGCGGCCGGCGCAGGCGCCCACCGGGTCGGCCTGGCGCCGCATCGGGCTCGTCGTCGTCGCGCTCGTCGTCGTCCCCGTCGGCATCTACATGCTCAGCTACGCTGCAGTACTTCATCGCCGGGCATACCTGGGCCGACTTCGTGGAGCTGCACCGGCAGGCCGTGCACTTCAACCTCTCCCTGCGCGCGACACACACCTACGCGTCCATCGCGCCGGGTTGGATCATCGACTATCGCCCGGTCTGGTACTTCTTCGAGGGCACCAAGACGTACCACGGCGTCATCGCCATCGGGAACCCGTTCCTGTGGTGGACGGCGACGCTCTGCCTGCTGCTGGCGGTGCTGCTCGCAGCGCTGCGACGGACCTACGCCCTGCTGCCTGCGGCGGCCATCATCGTGATGCTGTACGTGCCGTGGTTCGCCACCTCGAGGACGTCGTTCCTCTACTACATGACGCCGGTCGCGCCGTTCATGGCCATCCTGGTGGCCACGGCGCTGTGCCTGCTCGCCGCCGGCGCCGTCCCGCGCCGGGGCTGGCTCTGGACCGCCGGCGCGGCGCTGGCCACCGCGGTGCTGTGGCGGCCGGTCGGCATCGGCGCCGGCTGGCTGTTCTGGACGCTGCCGCGCGGCGGCAGCGACGCGCTCGGGTGGGTCGCCGTCATGGTCGGCGTGGCGCTCGCGGCGCTGGCGGTCGTCTACGTGTTCTCGTCGCGGATGAAGCGCTACCGGCCCTGGACCGCGATGGTGCTGGCCGGGATGATCATCGGCATCGTCGTCGCCTTCATCCCCATCGTGCTCGGCCTCGGCATCTCGCCGGAGTACTTCGAGCACATCATGTGGTTCCCGAACTGGATCTGAGCGCGTGAAGGGGGCGGGGCGGCGGCCTGCCACGGCCTCCGCCCCGCCCCCTTCGTGCGTGTTCCGTCGCCCGGCGCGGATGGCCACGCAGGCGAGCCTCGTCAGGCGATGACCGCCGCCATGACCGCCTTCTGCGCGTGCAGCCGGTTCTCCGCCTGGTCGAAGACCACGGAGTGCGGCGAGTAGAGCACCTCTTCGGTGATCTCCTCGCCCCAGTGCGCCGGCAGGCAGTGCATGACCTTGACCTGCGGACCGGCGAGACGCACGAGGTCCATGTTGACCTGGTAGTCGCGCAGGGCCGCCAGGCGCACGTCGTGCTCCGCCTCCTGGCCCATGCTCGTGAAGGTGTCGGTATAGATGACGTCGGCGCCCTCGACCGCGGAGCGCACGTCGTCGGTGAGCTCGATGGTGGCGCCGGTCTCGGCCGCGTCCGCCTGCGCCCGGGCGATGATCTCCATGTTGGGGCGGTAGCCGGCCGGGGTGCAGCAGACCACGTGCATGCCGGTCTTGGCGCCGACCTCGGCGAGCGAGTGGGTGACGTTGTTGCCGTCGCCGATGTAGACCAACCGCGTGCCCTCGAGCTTGCCGACGTGCTCGCGGACGGTCAGCGCGTCCGCCATGCCCTGACAGGGGTGGTGGTCGTCGGTGAGCCCGTTGATGACGGGGATCTGGCCGTGGTGGGCGAGGTCCTCGACGTCCTGCTGCGCGAACGTGCGGATCATGATGCAGTCGACGTAGCGGCTCATCACGTTGGCGGTGTCCTTGATGGTCTCGCCGACGCGCAGCTGGATGTCGTTGGCGTTGAGGAACATCGGCTGGGCGCCGAGCTGCTCGATGCCCACCTCGAAGCTCATGCGCGTGCGCGTGCTGGTCTTCATGAAGATCATCGCCACGGCGCGTCCCTCGAGGAACGGGTGCGGGACGCGGCGCTTCTGCACGTCCTTGAGCTCCGCGGCGAGGTCGAGCAGAGTCACGACCTCGGCGGGCGTGAAGTCGTGGATGGTGAGGAAGCTGCGGCCGGTGAGGTCGAGCTCGGAGAGGTGGCGCTTGGCCTTCTCGGGCATGGAACCCCCTTCGCTGGAACGTATGTGTACTGATCGCCGCGGCGTTCGCGAACCCGCGGAGCGGCGGCGGGGGCCGGGCGCATTGCGCGCCCGGTCCCCGCCGGTCTCAGTCTCTGCTGACGCCCGAGAAGGCTATCAGATGAACTTGTGCTCGCGGAGGACGTCCTCGAGCGTGGGGCTGCCGATCTCCTGGAGGTCGTAGCCGACCTGCACGGCCGGCAGCTTGATGTCGATGATGCGGCGCAGGTCCATCGGCGTGCCGATGACGACCACGTCGGCGCCGGAGGCGTTGATGGTCGTCTCGAGGTCCTTGAGCTGCTGGTCGGAGTAGCCCATGGCCGGCAGCAGCACGCCGACGTTCGGGTACTTCTCGAAGGTCGCTTTGATCTCGCCGACGGCGAACGGCCGCGGGTCGATGAACTCGGCCGCGCCGAACTGCCTGGCGGCCACGGTGCCGGCGCCGTACTTCATCTCGCCGTGCGTGAGCGTCGGGCCGTCCTCGACCACGAGGACGCGCTTGCCCTTGATCATCTCGGGCTTGTCGACGGTGGTCGGGCTGGCGCCCATGATGATCTGCGCGTCCGGGTTCACCGAGCGCACGGCCTCGAGCTCGGCCTCGATGCCGGCGCGGTCGGCCGAGTCGATCTTGTTGAGCACGATGGCGTCGGCCAGACGGACGTTGACCTCGCCGGGGTAGTACACGAGGCCGTCGCCGGGACGGTGCGGGTCGGCGACGGTGATGTACAGGTCGGCGGCGTAGAAGCTGAAGTCGTTGTTGCCGCCGTCCCAGAGGATGACGTCCGCTTCCTTCTCGGCCTCGCGCACGATCGCCTCGTAGTCGACGCCGGCGTAGATCACGTTGCCGGCCACGACGTGCGGCTCGTACTCCTCCATCTCCTCGATGGTGCACTCGTACTTCTTGAGGTCGTCGAGGGTCGCGTAGCGCTGCACGCGCTGGGCGACGAGGTCGCCGTAGGGCATGGGGTGACGGATGCTGACGACCTTCTTGCCGGCCTCGCGCAGCATGGTCTGGATCTTGCGCGTGGTCTGGCTCTTGCCGGCGCCGGTGCGCACGGCGCAGACGGCGATCACCGGCTTGGTGCTCTTGACCATCACCTTGTCGGGGCCCATCAGCATGAAGTCGGCGCCGAGCGAGTTGACCAGCGCCGAGCGGTGCATGACGTACTCGTACGGCACGTCGGAGTAGGCGAAGACGACGACTTCGACGCCGTACTTCTTGACCAGCGCCGGCATCTCGGACTCGTCGTGGATCGGGATGCCGTCCGGGTAGTACGGGCCGGCCAGCTCGGCCGGGTACTTGCGGTCGTTGATGTACGGGATCTGCGTGGCCGTGAAGGCCACGATCTCGTACTCCTGGCGCTCGCGGAAGTAGGTGTTGAAGTTGTGGAAGTCGCGGCCGGCGGCTCCCATGATCAGGACTTTGGTTCTCTCTGCCATGCTCACTCCTGTTGGTTGCAGGTCCCTCCGCGCCACGATCCTGTGTCAGGCCGGCGGAGTGAACACTTTCTGGACGTAGGGTGACGTACTGAGCTGCAGGGTCGCAGCGTAGGTGGGGACGAAGGTGAGGCTCTCGCCGAGGCGCGGCGGCCGGTCGAGGGCCTCGACGTCGACGATGAGGTGATCGCTGGACGCGCCGAGCACCTCGACACGGGGATCGACCGGCACGAGGCCCTCGGGCTGGGCGTCCTGCCGCCCGAGGGCGAGGATGGCGCGCCGGCGGTCGCCGCGGTCGGTGAACGTGGGCGAGTTGCCGAACGCGTCCTGCGCGACGGTGCCGCGCGGCAACGACGGCTTGACCAGGCACTCGATGACCGGCGCCTGCACGGTGAAGGCGTCGAGGTGCAGGCCCAGCGCCGGCTCGCGGGTGAGCGTGTCGACGCCGAGGAGGATGGTCTCGCCGATGCGCAGCGTGTCGACGGCGGCCGGCATGCGCCCGGCGACGACCATGCCGATGGAGCCGGAGTTGCCGCCCGAGACCAGCAGCGGGCGGCCGAGCTGCCGCTCGCTCTGCGCCGCCAGCTCGGCCAGGCGGCCCATGTTGTCCTCGTCCGGCATGATCGCGCCGTAGCAGGTGAGGTTGACGCCGATGCCGGCGATGTCGATGTGGTCCATCGCGTTGACGCGCTCGAGGAACGCCGGCAGGTCCTTGGGCAGCATGCCCTCCCGCAGGTCGCCGAGGTCGACCATGGCGACGACGGCGTGCCGCCGGCCGGCAGCGGCGGCGGCGTTCTCCAGGGCCACCACCGTCTCGAGCTCGCTCTGCGAGCGAGACGTCGGTGAGCTGGACGGTCTCGCCGGCCAGCTCCGGAACCGGCGCCCGCAGCAGCCAGATGGGCGCCGTGAGGCCGGCGTTCCTGAGGCGCTCGGCGTTCTCGAGTCTCGACTCGCCGAGCGCCCTGCGCGCCGCCGGCCAGCATCGCCCGGGCGACCTGCGGAGAGCCGCAGACGACCTTGGTGACGGCGACGACGGAGATGCCCGGGAGGTGTGCGACGACGGCCCGCGCGTTGTCGCGGACCTTGCCCAGATCGACCGTCAGTGTTGCTCGCGCAGGCACGACCCTCCAGTGCATAAGACGTATGCATGAGAGTATAGCTCGCGCCCCGCCGACGCAAGCAGGAGCGGCCGTTCACCGATACTTGAACATCAGCGCTGACAGGAGGAACACCAGTACGTGGTGCGGTTGTCGTCTCCTTGTCCGCGCGCCTGGATCAGGGAGGGCGGCCCACAGCGGGGGCACGGCAGTCGCGCCTTGTCGTAGATGACGCGGTAGTCGCTCTGGCGGCCGTGCCGCGCCGACTCCTGCATGAGCGGGCGGACGCCCCGGACGACGGCGAGCGCCTCCTCGTCGGTGACGCGAGCGAGCGGGCGCCACGGGTCCAGCTCTGCGAGCCAGCAGCCCTCGGACTTCCAGAAGTTGCCGATGCCCGCGACGATGTGCTGGTCGAGCAGCGCGTCGCCGAGGCCCCGCGTCTGGTCGTCCTCGCGCAGGCGGCGCAGGTACCTGGCCTCGTCGAACGCCGCCTGCGCGACGAGATCCGGCCCCAGGCCGGCGAGGCGCGTGTCGGAGCGGACGCGCGCCGCCGTCATCAGTTCGAGCACCGGGCCGCCGAACTGCACCACCTCGTGCTCTCCCAGCCTGATGAGCAGCCAGGCGGACCGCGGCGAGCGCGGCCACCGGTCCCCCACGCGCAGGACGCGCCACGTGCCCGTCATGCGCAGGTGCGAGTGGATGACGAGCCCGCCCTCGAACCGCAGGAGCAGGTGCTTGCCGACCGCCTCGACGAGCTCGACGCGGCGGCCGGCAAGGCGCTCGGGCCACCGGTCGCGGCCGAACCGCGGGTGCGGAGTCTCGATCGCGTCGGGGATGTGGCCCGTGAGCACGGCGCCGACGCGGAGCGCCGCGTGATGGAGCGTGTCGCCCTCGGGCATCGCGAGCCTCAGGCGTCGCCGGGCGCGAGCGCGAAGTCGTGGAGTCCGCGGCGGAACCCGAGTGCGAGGAGGCGCTCGGCGAGCGGGCTGGCGACCGCCGGCTCGCCGTCGATGGTGTCGATGACGAGGCGGCGGTGGCGGCCGGCGCGGACCGCCGCCGTCAGCGCCTCGAGGGCCGGCTGCACGTCGTCCGGCCGGCCCAGCACGCGCAACGACTTGCCGCCGGCGTGGACGGAGAGCACCGGCCGGCCGCCGACCGTGACCAGTTGGGCTCCAGCTCGCCTGGCCGGCGGGCGCACGTCGGCGTGCGGCCAGCGGAGCCCGGCGCCGTACAGCTGCGCCGGGTCGGCGGCAGCGATCACCAGAGCCTGCTCCGGCGCGTCCTCGAGCGCACGCAGGCGCTCCACGGCGCCGGGCAGCGCGAACTGGGCGCCGCCGAGGCCCTCCACGAAGTAGCCGCGGCGGGCGGCGCCGAGGGTCTCGAGCGACGAGAGCGCCGGGTAGAGCGCGGAGAACCCGCCGGGGAATGCCCTCCGCGCGCACGAGCTCCCGGGTCAGGACCCCGTGACGCTCCAGCAACAGCTCCGCCCAGGCGCGGCGCCGCGCCGGGGGGTCGTCCGGAGCCGCGCGGAAGATCTCGGCCGCGAGTGACCAGCGGCCCTGCAGCGGCGGCGCGCCACGCGTGCGCCGGCGGAAGCGGCCGGAGCCGGCGTGGCCCTGCGCCCGGGCCGGCGGCGCCTTCGCGCCCCGCGCGCGCAACGGCGCGAAGGCGTCGTTGGTCACCTCACCGGCCCAGGCAAGGTCCCAGAGCGCCTCGCGGAGCTCCTCGGAGGTGAGGTCCGCGAGCTCCACCAGGAGGTCCGAGAAGAAGCAGGCGCCGCGCGCGAGCCGCTGGCGCAGGCGGTCATGAAGCTCGCCGCCGGGCGGCTCCGCCTGCGGCGGCGGGCCCAGCAGCGGCGCGTCGTCCCGGAAGTACAGCGCGACGCGCCCCGTCCGCGCGCCGAGCGGCCCGCCTCCCACCCAGACGACCTCGCCGCCGGCGCAGAGCTCGTCCAGCCAGTACGGCGAGTAGGCGCCGAGCCGGCGCGGCAGTACGTCCTTCTCCCAGACCTCGGGCGCGAGCGGGAGACCCTGGAGCGGCGCCAGCACGTCGCGCAGGCGGCCCACGCCGGCCCCGGCGGCGGCGAAGCGGTCGACGCCCTGCCAGGCCGGCGCGAAGCGCGCCAGCGTCTCCTGACCGACTGGCTCGATCTCCTTGCGCAGCACGGCGAGCGACGCCCGGCGCACGCGGCGCAGCACATCCGGGTCGCACCACTCGCGCTGCGTGCCCATCGGGCGCAGCTCGCCGCGCAGGAGGTCCCCGGCCCGCTCGAGCTCCGCGAGGCCCGGGCCGGGGTCCACCCCGTAGCGGACGTGGACCTCGCCGGTCTCGAACGGTCCGTGTGAGCGCGCGTAGCGGCGCAGCAGCGTGAGCAGCGGGTCGGGAACGTCGTCCAGGAAGGCGTCGGGCAGGCCGCCGGGCGGGACGACGCCCAGGGCGTCGCGGTACAGCCCGGCGTCCTCGGCGGCGATCCAGCGCTCCTCGCCGCCGACCCGGGCGCGCACGGCGCGGCGCTCGTCCTCGAGCCGCGCCAGCCACGCCTCGGCCTCGGCGGGCAGCTCCACGCGTTCCGCCGTCTCCGCGGCCGTCAGGTCGCCGACGCGCCGCAGCACGTCGTGCAGCGCGTCGGAGTCTCGCGCCCGAAGGTGCTCCGAGCGGTGCTGCAGGTCGTCCTCGACCTGCTCCAGCGCCGCCTGGTCGATGAGGTCGCGCAGTTCCTCCTGCCCCAGCAGTTCCCGCAGAAGATCGCGGTCCAGCGAGAGCGCCACCGCCCGGCGCTCGGCGGCCGGCGTGTCGCCCTCGTACATGTACGCCGCCACGTAGTCGAAGAGCAGCGACGAGGCGAACGGCGAGGCCGTCTGGGTCTCGACCTCGATCAGGGTGATCTCGCGTGTGCTCAGCTTGCGCAGAAGGTCCTGCAGACCGGGCACGTCGAGCACGTCGCGCAGGCACTCCCGGTACGTCTCGAGGATCACCGGGAACTGCGGGTACCGCCGCGCTACCTCCAGCAGCGACTGCGCCTTGAGACGCTGCTGCCAGAGCGGCGTGCGGCGGCCGGGATACGCCCGCGGGATGAGCAGCGAGCGCGCGGCGTTCTCGCGGAACCGCGCGCCGAACAGCGCGCTGGCGCCGAGCTCCGCGACGACGAGGTCCTCGGCTTCGTCCGGCTCGACGAGGACGAGCTCCGCCCCCGGCGGCTCGTCCGCGTCCGGCAGGTGCACGATGATGCCGTCGTCCGACCAGATCGCGTCCGCCTCCAGGCCGAACCGGTCGCGGATGCGCGCCGAGAGCGCCAGCGCCCACGCCGCGTGCACGCGACCGCCGTACGGCGAGAGCACGCAGAGCCGCCAGTCGCCGATCTCGTCGCGGAAGCGCTCCGCGACCAGCGTCCTGTCGGAGGGCACGACGCCGGTGGCCGCCTCCTGCTCTCGCAGGAACGCGAGCAGGTTGGAGGCGGCCCGCTCGTCCAGGTCGTACTCGCCGGCCAGGGTCTGCTCGTCGCCGCGCACAGCCTGCCGCGCGAACGCACCGATGGCGCGGCCCAGCTCCGCCGGCCGCCCGACGCTCTCGCCGTGCCAGAACGGCACCGCCCCCGGCATGCCCGGCGCCGGCGTGACGACCACGCGGTCGCGGGTGATCTGCTCGATGCGCCAGGTGGTCGCGCCGAGCAGGAACGTCTGCCCCGCGCGCGCCTCGTAGACCATCTCTTCGTCGAGCTCGCCGACGCGGCGCCCGTCCGGCAGGTTGACGCTGAACAGCCCCCGGTCCGGGATGGTGCCGGCGTTGGCGACCGCGAGCGCACGCGCCCCCTGCCGCGCACGGACCGTGCCCGCGACCCGGTCCCAGACGATCCGCGCGCGCAGCTCGGCGAACTCCGCCGAGGGGTAACGGCCGTCGAGCATGTCCAGCACGTTGTCGAGCTGCCGCCGCTCGAGCTCAGCGTACGTGTACGTGCGCCGGAAGAGGGTGTGGAGCTCGTCGACGGCCACGCCCTCCTCCCCGGCGCTCGCCGCGATGGCCACGACCTGCTGCGCCAGTACGTCGAGCGGGTTGCGCGGCACTACGGTGGTCTCGATGAGACCCTCGCGCATGCGCCGCGCGACGACGGCGCACTCGAGCAGGTCGGCGCGGAACTTGGGGAAGATCCGTCCGCGCGAGACCTCGCCCACGCCGTGCCCGGCGCGGCCGATGCGCTGCAGCCCCCGCGTGACCGACTTGGGGGACTCGACCTGGATGACGAGGTCCACGGCGCCCATGTCGATGCCCAGCTCCAGCGACGACGTCGCGACCAGGCACGGGAGCAGGCCGGACTTGAGCTGGTCCTCGATGACCACGCGCTCCTCGCGCGCGAGCGACCCGTGGTGGGCACGGGCGATCTCGCGCGGGCTCTCCTCTGCCGCCTCGGCCTCCTTGGCGGCGAGGTCGTTGAGCCGCAGGGCGATGCGCTCGGCGGCGCGGCGGTTGTTGACGAACACGAGCGTGGAGCGGTGCTCACGCACGAGCTGGAGCAGCTCCGGGTAGATGGCCGGCCAGATGCTGCGCCGCGTGGCCTCGCTGCCGCCGGGCAGCGCCTCGAGCTCGAGCGCGACGTCCGGCTCGACCATGGACTCCACCGGCACGTGGATGCGCAGGTCCAGCGGCTTGCGCACCCCCGCGTCGACGATGGTGCACTCCCGCGACGGGCCGACGAGGTAACGCGCGACCTCCTCGAGCGGCCGCTGCGTGGCGGACAGCCCGATGCGCTGCACGTCGCGGCCCGCCTGCTCGGCCAGCCGCTCCAGCGTGACCGCCAGGTGCGCGCCGCGCTTGGTCTGCGCCACGGCGTGGATCTCGTCGAGGATGACCCACTGCGTGCCGGTGAAGAGACGCCGCGCCTGCGAGGTGAGCATGAGATACAGCGACTCGGGGGTCGTGATGAGGATGTCGGGCGGCGTGCGCAGCATGGCCGCCCGCTCCTTCTGCGGGGTGTCGCCGGTCCGCACGGCGACGGTGACGTCGGCGCCGATGCCGCGCAGCGGCGCGCGCAGGTTGCGCTCCACGTCGTAGCCGAGCGCCTTGAGCGGGGAGACGTAGACCAGCCGGAGCGCCCGCTCCTTCGGGTTCGCCGGCGGCGGCTCCGCCACGAAGCGGTCGAGCGCCCACAGGAAGGCGGCAAGGGTCTTGCCGGAGCCGGTGGGCGCCGAGACGAGCGTGTGTGCGCCGGCGGAGATGGCAGGCCAGGCCTGCACCTGCGCCGGCGTCGGCTCGGCGAACGCCCGCGAGAACCACTCACGCACGCGCGGCGTGAACGGCGAGAGCGCGGGATGTGTGTGTGGCGTGCTCATGTGCTGTGTGGATGCCCGTCGGCGAGCCTAGCATCACACAGCCGCGGGACGGATGGTGGTCCCGCCTCTCGGGCACCGTCAGGCCTCGGCGCGCCCCGCGGACCGCAGGGTCAGGCGCCGGCGCGCGCCTCCGCGCCCGTCTGGGCGCCCGCTGCGACGCTCAGCCGGTACCGCACGATCAGCAACACCACGAGCAGCAGCGGCACGATCAGGTCGGGCAGCACCGAACCGGCGTTGAGCGACCCGCTGTTCTTGGAGCCGGACATCTCCAGGAGGTGGTTCACGCCGGCGCCGACGGCGAAGATCGTCCAGCCCAGCGTGACCGCGTACCACCACTGCCCGCGGAACCAGATGCAGCAGATGCCGAGCACGCCGAAGGCGAGGTCGAACAGGCCCACCTCGGTCTGGAACGGGCTGCCCGTCGCCCAGCCGAGCTGCTCCGCGACCCTGTCGGCGGCGAACAGGTGGCCCATCGCCCCGAACAGCCCTCCGACCCCGACCCCCACGAGCAGCGTGTACAGCAGGTAGACCTCGGTCACCCTCCGCCCGGTACGCGGCTGCTTGCTCACGAACAGGTGGACGGTCGCCACGGCGAGAGCCGCGAGAATGACGACGATGGTGATCATGGCCCCTTCCTCTCTCTTCTCCACCGGGCCTATCGGCGGACGGAGTGGTCGCCTTGAGCGTGGCAGGCCGAGCCGCGGTCGTCCGGCAGAGCGAACGGGGAGGAGCCATGACGGGAGCGCCTACAGACGTCAGCGGACAGTGATCGTCCCGGTCGCCCTCTTCGCCTGGGCGTTGCCGGCCGCGTCCCTGCACGTCACCTGGTACTTGAACACGCCTTTTGCGCGCGGCCGCCAGCGGAACGACAGCGGCCAGCCCACCTGCCGGTTTGCGGCGCCGAGGCTCTTGCTCCACACGACGCGCCCGGTCCGCGACCTCACCGTGACCTTGATGTCGCGCACCCACGGGCTGAGCCCATCGGAGAACTGATACCGCAGGCTGACCGTGCGGCCCTTGCGCACCGACGCGTCGCGGCCCGACCCCGAGGGGCCGACGGTGTCGCAGGTGAGCTGGAAGACGCCGGAGTCGCCGGCGTTGCCGGCCACGTCCACCGCGTGATACACGAGCGTGTGCGGGCCGTTCGGCTCGGCGCGCACCAGGACGTCCGCCACCTCGCCGGCGACCCTCTGCTCGCCGCCGTTGTCGAGCTCGTACACGATCGCCACGACCCCGGAGCCGCCCTCCCCGTCGACTGCCCGTCACGGCGAGAGTGACGTCGTGGCCGACGTACCCGCCGTCTTCGGCGCCGGTCACCGCGGCCACCGGCGCCGTCTCGTCCCGCGCGATCACGCCGACGCCGGCCGTGAAGGTCATCGACGTCCCCGCGGCCGGGATGTTGCCCACGGACACGTTGCTCGCCGAGCCGTCGTACTTCATGGAGCTCGGCTTGCTCGCATCCGAGAAAGCGGTGCCCGGCCGGTAGTAGTCGTCCCAGCGCGCGAAGTAGTCGGGCTCCGTCTCGATCTCCTCCTGGCCGTCGGCCTCCATGAGGCGGAGCAGCTTGTGGTCCGTGAACGAGTTGTCGTAGGCGTAGTCCAGCGCCATGAACAGCCGGGCGTCGACGTGCCAGACGAGCAGCCCGTCGCCGGGGAGGTCCTGGACGGGCCGGTCGGCGCAGTCGGAGTCGTTGCCGACCCGGTGGCGGTTCTGGACCACGAAGTACTCCCGGAAGGGGTCCGCTCGCGGTCGCGTCCGGCATGACGACGAGCGCGTCGCCGCTGGTGCCGGACGCGCCGAGGGTGACCGCCCGGGGCGAGCCGGTGACCACCTGGGGAGTGATCCACCCCAGCGTCCACTTGCTGAACGCGTTGTGGTCGCCCCACTTGCCGTCCATCATGTCGAGCTCGCCGACGCCGCCGTCCGGCCCGACGGTGTCGTCGTAGTCGTAGTAGTCCGGCAGACCGAGGGCGTGCCCCGTCTCGTGGATCGCCACGATGGGATCGTAGAAGCCGCTCGTGGCGCCGCCGTCGTACCAGGACTCCCACTGCCACGAGTACGCCTCGAGCGTCTTGCCGTCGAGCGCGTACGACGTGTCCTCGAAGTACGTCTGGTACCCCCACCAGAAGCTGCCCCAGGACCCCTGAGGGCCCGCCCAGATGACGATGAGGTAATCGACCGTCCCGTCCCCGTTGTTGTCGTACTGGGAGAAGTCGTGGCCCTGCCCCTCGTAGTACGTGAGCGCCTCCTCGATGAGGGCCTCGCGTCCGACGTCCGTCTGGGCGACGGAGGAGCGCGCGTAGGGCGCGCGGTACCACCCGAGCACGTCGCCCTGGATGTCGAGCTGGTCGTAGGAGGAGCGCCGGTAGTAGTCATGCAGACTCTCATACGGCGATTCGCCCGGGTCGGTGCCGCCGCCGAAGAGCCTCGCGGCGATCGTGGCGGCCTCGTTGCTGTGCCGGTAGTCGTCGAACTCGATGAGGAGCGCCAGCACCTTGACGGCGCCGGTGGTGGGCATGCCCCTCCGCGCCGGTGGCGGCGCCGGAGCGGCGAGGCCGAGCACGGAGCGCCCGGCGCTCCTGCGCGCGTTCTCGAGCAGCGCCGGGGACATCTTGTGGTTGCCGAGCGCCTCGGCGAAGCCGAGCGCCTCGTCCAGCCTGCCCTGCCGCTGGAGCCGCGCGAGCTCGCCCTGGCGGGGTGGCTCGAGGGCGAGGCCGGCAGGCGCAGCCGCGCCGGCCAAGACGAGCAGCAGCGTCAGGAGCAGCGCTCCCCGTCCCGCCACGCACCGTACCGATCGCCGTGTGCCCATGACCCCCTCCTCGCCGCTGCGACCAGAGCATACTCCCGGCCCGCCCGGCTGGGAGCAGGCAACGGCTCAGACGCCGGCGCTGGCCCGCATGAGGGCGGTCACGGCCTCCGGCGCGAAGTGCCGCAGCAGGGCGCCGCAGCAGGCGAAGATGTAGTCGCGGTCGAGCGCGACGCGCGCGTCCGGCGGCGGCAGCAGACGCTCCCCGCCGCCGCTCTTCGCGCGCACGTCCGCCAGCACGGCCTCGCCGCCGGGCAGGCGCGTGAGCGCGCCGCCGGTGCCGATGACGAGCCGGCAGGCGGTGAGGTCGCGCCCGCGCGCGACCGTCTGCCGGCCGGTCGGCGTGTAGAGGTGCGCCAGCTGCCCGGCGTGCCGCTGCACGCCGGTGACGGCGGCGAAGTGCGTGAGCGTCAGCGCCGCCGCGACCTCCTCCTGCGTCCGCGGCAGCGCCGGGGGCAGGTGCACCGGGCGCTCCTGCGCCGCCAGCATCTCCACCACATGCGCGGCGCTCACGTAGGTGCCGAGGTCGCCCTCCACGGTGCGCTTGCTGTGCGGCTGCGGCTCGATCATGAGCGCCGCGATCTCCGGGCTGCCGTCGGTGACGGAGTGCACGTCGGTGGTGGCGCCGCCCACGTCGATGACGACGAGGTCGCCGACGTCCTCGGCGAGCCGCTCGGCGGCGATCAGCACGGCCCCTGGCGTCGGCAGGATCCTGCCGTTGACCACCTCGCCGATGCGCTCCATCCCCGGCGCGTGCGTGATGTGCTCCTCAAAAGCGTCGTGGATGACGTGCCGAGCCGGCACGATGTCGAGCTCGTCCACGGCCGGGTAGACGTTGTTGGTGAGCTTGACCCTGAAGCCGGCCCGCTCCAGCACCTCCTGCGCGTCGCTGCACACCACGCTGTTGCCGGCGTAGACGACGATGGGCCGCGCCTCGAGCTTGCTGAGCTCCCCGGCGTTGAAGAGCACCGTGTCGCAGTCGCCGCCCTCTACCCCACCGGCGAGGAGGATGAGATTTGGGCGCACCGCTTCGATCTCGCGCAGGTCGTGCGCCCGCAGGCGGCCGGCGGTCTGGTACTTGACCACCGCGCCGGCCCCGAGCGCGGCCTCGCGCGCGGCCATGGCGGTCATGCGCTGCGTGAGGCCGTGGACGGTCATCCGCAGGCCGCCGGCGGCCGAGCTGGTCGCCAGCGTGAGCTCCGCCTCGACCGTAGCGCCGAGCGCCGCCTCCAGCTCCGCCCGGGCGGCGTCCACGCCGATGGTGACGTCGCCGTCGGCGACCGACGTGGCGGCGACGCCCTGCCCCATGAGGGAGGGCGTCGTCGCCGGATACCCACGGAGCCCCGCGAACGCGGAGACGACCGTGGTCGTCGAGCCGATCTCGGCGACGAGCGCATCCACGGGGAGGGAAGCTCCCCCCCGGGTCTCCCCCGCCCCGCGCCCTGCGCCCGTCGCCGTCACGGCCTGCTCACATCCCGCGCTCGCGCATCGTCTCGACGACGAACGAGGCGACGGCGATGCCTTTGGTCCCGCGGCCGAACCCGGCGTCCATGCCCCAGCTCTTCGCGAGCTCGTCGGTGACCTGCGTGCCGCCGGAGATGAGCAGCAGCTTGTCACGCACGCCCTTCTCCACCGCCAGGTCGGCGAGCTTCTCCATGTTGTTCCGGTGCATGTCGCCGTGCGTGATGATCGTGCTGATGAGGACGATCTGCGCCGCGTGCTCGATGGCCGCGTCCAGCACCTTCTCGACCGGGACGCTGGTCCCCAGGTACTCGCACGAGAAGCCCCACTTCTCGAGGCCGCCGTGCTTGATGTCGATGATCTCGCGCATGCCCACGGAGTGCTCGTCCTCGCCCACGGTGGCGGCCACGCACTTGATGTCCTTCTCGGTGACGAACGCCTTGATCTCCGCGTCCTTCATCACCACGGGCTCAGGCGGGATGACCAGGCGGGCCGGGTCGACGACCACGTCCAGCCGGCCCTTCAGCTCGATGAGCGTGCCCTCGGCCGGGTGCATCACCTGCTTGTTGATGACCTCGCAGTCCTGCAGGTTCATGGCCTTGCCGAACTCCAGCGCCGCGAACTCCGCGACGCGCGGCGCCGCCGGCAGGAACAGGGTGACCACCACCCAGCCGTCGGCCGCCCACTCCACCTCCGGCTTGATGAGGTGCTTCTCGCGGAGCTCGGCCGTCTGGGCGAGCCGCACGGTGACGTTGTCCTCCCGGTCGAGCTCGTCGATGAACGGCACCTTGTCGGCGTCGCAGAGCGTGCAGCCGCCGACGAGGTCGCACGGCTTCTTCGAGCCGGCCGGAGTGCCCTCGCCGCCCTCGGCGTCGAAGCCCTCCGGCAAGTGGTTCTGCGCCGAAGTGATGACACACGGGCGCGAGGTAGTCGGCGGCGCGAGGCACTATCGTGCCCGCCGCCACGCCGCCGTCGCTCTTGCGCGCGATGCCGTCGTCGTGGGTCTCGGGGTAGATGCCGGAGTCGACGAAGTACGCCTCCTCGACGGCGCCGAAGTAGCCGCCGTCCTCGAGCATGGCCTCGAGGAAGAGGACGGCGCGCTCCTTGATCTCGCGCACCTTCTGGTTCAGCTCCGGCGCGTCGCGGTCGAGCTTGACCATCTCGCGCAGGCCGTCCATGCCGACCAGGCTCTGCTTGGCCGTGTTGACCGCCGCGACGTTGTTGTAGTGCCAGGGCACGTTGCGGCCCTCGTCGGGCGTGATCGTGCTCTGGATGTCGGCGCTCGTGAGCCGGCTGATCATGAGGTTCATCACGTGGCTCACGGTGGCGTCGCGACCGTCGGCCTCCATGTAGCGCGTGTTCTCCTGGGCGCGCATCTTGTACTCGCCGAAGAGGTCGCGCAGGGCGACCGCGTACGGCAGGTCCATGCGCATGCACGGAGCCGGCGCGGCGTCCGGCGGCACGGTGCTGAGGCAGATGTCCTCGGCCGGCATGCCGACCGAGACCGAGTACCGGCGAGTTGATGGCGTGCTGCACGAGCAGCTCCGGCATCACGTTCCAGGCCTCGACGGCGGTGGCGTTGGCGTTGTGGGCGCCGTCGATCTGCGCCATGCGGACGCTGGCCATGACGTGCTTGGCCACGGCCGCGTCCACGAAGCTGCGGTACATGTTGATGTTGCGGTAGAGGACGTTGTACTGCGGGTCCTGGTGGGCCCCGTTCACGCCCTCCTCGGCGAACATGACGGCCATCTCGGGGCCGGCCACGCCGCTGACGTAGCTGTGGAAGTTGATCGGCCGGCCCACCTCGTCCTCGATGAGGTCGAGCGCCTTGCGCGTGGCGCGCACCTGCTTGCGCGTGACGGCGATGCCGCCGACGCCCTCGGGCGTGCCCTCGAGGAGCCCGTCCATGTGGCTCTGGCCGGCGGTGCGGATGACCATCATGTGGTCGGCGCCGTGCCAGGCCGCCATGCGCATGCGGCGGATGTCGTCCTCGAAGCGCCCGGAGGCGATCTCGGTGGTCACCACGCAGTCGGGCTGCGGGTCGATGTCGCCGAAGTAGTGGGCCGCCGGCAGCGGGATGCTGCGCTCAAGGCCCTTCGACGTCTCCTTGTAGGTGAACTTGTGCAGCTTCTGGTCCGGCACCTGCTCGCGCCAGTGCCAGCCCTTGCGCCGCGGGCGGTAGGTCTCGAGGTCCTGGAGGAGGGCCTCGACGTCGAGCTTCTCGTTGGGGTCGAGCGGCGGCATCGGATGTCATCGCGCCCCTCCCCACTTCTGCTCCACGACGTCCCAGCCCTCGCCGGCGGCGAGCCGGCGCGCGGCCTCCGGCGCGGCGCAGTCCCACGTGGTCATGCAGTGCAGCACCACGTGTCCGGCGCCGTGCCCCAGCAGGCCGCGCTTCTCGCACTCGCCGACCACGGCCATGCAGGTCGGCGAGTCGACGCCCATGCGCATCAGCACCGAGCGCTCGATGCTCGGGCTCGTGTGCGTGCGGGCGAGCTCGACCATCGGGTCCACGACCCGCTGCGCGAGCTCCCAGAAGCGCGCCTCGAGCTGCTCGTCGGTGAGCTCGGCCAGGTGCCCGCGCACCTTGAGGTACGTGTCCTCGCGGGCCATCTCAGGCCTCCGCCAGCTCGGCCAGCGTCGCCTGCACCGTCTCCGGGTCCGACTTGGTGTCGGCCGCCAGGAACTCGATGTCGTCCGACGTCGGCGCATACCCCTCGGGGGCGTTCTTGAGCGCGTTGCGGATGTAGCTCTTGCGCATGCGCGCCACGTCGAAGTCCTTGGCGCGGATCTGCTCGATGCGCTCGGGGATGACGATGACCTTGCCCGGCGCGTTCTCCGCCGGGGTCCCCGGCGCGCACCTCCACGCCCATCTCCTTGGCGAAGTTGAGCTGGCTCCAGTGGTGCTTGCCGGCGCCGGTGTACTCGGTCTCCTGCACCACGATCGTCGCGTCGCGCGGCAGGTCCCGGGCCAGGCTCACGGCGGCGGTCATGGCGGTGTTGCCCGCCGGGCCGCGCTCCAGGCCCTCGAGCTTGGCCATCGCCTCGGTGATGTAGAACGTCTCGCCCTGGGTGACGGTCAGGTAGCGGTCGATGTAGCGCAGCGGCCGGGCGGCGTTGCGCGGCACGTCGGCGCGGTCCGGCCAGGTGGCGAACGGCACGCCGAAGCCGGTGTGGCCGGTGGTGAAGCTCTTGCGGTTGAAGTCGACGTCGCTGGCCATGTGCAGGCCGCTGAGGTCCACAGAGGCCGAGACGATCTCGGTCTCGGTGGCGCCGGCGCGCTCCAGGCCGCGGGCCGTGCCGGTGGTGTTGCCGCCGCCGGCGTGGGTGACCACGACATGCGTCGGGTACGCGCCGGTGAGCGCCTCCATCTCACGCGCGATCTCGAGCCCGAGGGTCTCGATGCCGCTCACGCCGAAGCTGCTGTAGAGCGACGCGGCGAAGTAGCCGGTCACGTCGAGCAGCTCGACCATGTGGAAGAAGAGCTCCGGGCCGACGGTGAGCTGCACGACCTCGGCGCCGTAGGCCTCGCACATGCGGCCCTTCTCGACGATCTCCGGCTGGCCGATGTGGCGGCTGTCGAACGTCTCCTGGACGATGATGCACTTGAGGCCGTTGCGCGCCGCCTGACTGGCGACGGCGGCGCCGTAGTTGCCCGACGTCGCCGCGATGACGCCGTCGTAGCCCTTCTCCTTCGCGACGAAGATGCTGACGCTGGCGCGCCGGTCCTTGAAGGCGCCGGCGAGGTTGGCGGCCTCGTCCTTGACGAAGATGCGCGCGCCCTTGCCGGGCTCGCTGATGCTGCGCACGAGGTCGGTGAGGTTGCGCAGCTCGAGCAGCGGCGTGCTGCCCACGCCGGCGCGCGTCTGGATGGCGACGATCTCGTCCAGCGAGTAGCCGTGCGCGTTCATCATGCCCTCGTAGTCGAAGGCGATGGGGCTCTGCTCGAACACGCTGTAGTCCATGCCCAGCGCGTTCAGCATGATCTCGCCGCGACGCGCCATGATGGCGTCGAACTTGGTGGCCATCAGCGCTCACCGCCTTCGGCCGGCGCGCAGTCGCAGCCGCCGCCGCAGCAGCCGGCGCCCGCCGCGCCGGCGGGGCCGGCGGCCTCAGCCGCGCGGTACGCCGCGAGCCGGGCACGCAGGTCGCGGCCCACGTGCGTCAGCTCGGGGATCGGGTCGCCGTAGGTGATGTAGTAGCCCGGATTCACGGCCGAGAGCGAGCCGGTGACCCTGCGGCCGGTGATCGTCTCGATGGTGAGCTGCTCGCCGAGGGCGGCCTCGCCGGCGGCGAACCCCTTGACCCACATCATCAGCGGCTTCTCCGCCGTCTCCGGCGGCAGGTTCTTGCTGCGGTCGGCCGGGTCGAGCAGCTTGCACTCGACCTCGACCCAGTCGCCCTCGCGGGCGCGGATCTCGTCCGTCATTCCGGTCACCCCTTTCAGGTGCTCGGGAGGCGCGCCGGCGCTGCTGCGCCGGCGCGCCTCTCTTCGTCAGGGGGTCAGACCGTCGGCGTCCAGAACCGCGGCAGCGGCATGTCGACCACGGTGAGCATGCCGGGCCGGGCGTCCTGCATCAGCGGGATGTAGTTGCCGGTGCTCGCGTAGGTGCCCTTGCCGCCCGGGATCTCCGGCGAGTTGACCATGTTCACGTTGGGGTCGCCGACGATCTTGATGTAGTCGCCGGTGCCCTGGTTGGCCATCTCAGGGTGGATCTGCTGCGGGTGGATGAGGTGGATCTTGAGCTCGCCGTTCACGTAGCCCTTGCCCACCTGCTTGCAGCCCGCGACCCAGCCGGCCGGCACGTGCACGTGCGGCGTGGAGCGCTCGACCTCGGTCACGATCGGCTCGCGCGTCTCGACGATCTCGTCGATCTTCCAGTTCAGCGCCTTAGCGATGAGCTCGATGGACTCGGGGAAGCCGATGTGGCCGACGATGCTGCCGTCGGCGACGCCCTTCTCGAACTGCTCGACGGTGGTGCCGACGCCCTGGCCGACCATCACGGTGGGGCCGAACGGCGAGAGGTCGTTGACGCGCGAGGCCTCGATGGAGTCGACGCGCAGGCAGATCGAGCTCCACATGACGATGAGCGCGTCGAGCACGAACCCGGGGTTGATGCCGGTGCCCAGGATGCTGACGCCGTTCTCCTTGGCGACGCGGTCGAACAGGTCGGCGCGCTCGGGGTCGCTGGCCCACGGGTAGCTGATCTTCTCGGCGATGCAGATGACGTTGCAGCCCGCCTTGAGCGCCGGGATGATCTGCGGCTCGACCTCGTCGAGGTTGCTCTGCGTGTTGATGCAGACCACGTCCGGCTTCTTGGCGAGCACGGCCTCGAAGTCGGTGGTCATCTTGACGTCGCACGGGCGGTCCAGCAGCTCGCCGACGGTCTTCCCCTCCTTGGCGGGGTTGGTGACGATCACGCCGACGAGATCGATGTCCTTCGGGCGGTCGAGGATGAACCCCAGAAGGCCCTGACCCATCATGCCGGTGCCCCACTCAGCGACCTTGATCATGTCTCGCTCCTGTTCGCGTGCCTGGCGCCGCTGTGCGACGCTGGTTTTCACTCATGCATACGGAATATGCAGCGATGGACGGGACTCTACCACGGCCGGGTCAAAGCGCCACGAAGGCGCTGAGGGAACGTGGGAGACCGCCTGGGCTGCGGGCGGGGATGCGCCGGAGCGGCGCGCCTCACGGCGCGCTCAGCCGGCGCTCAGATGCAGGTGGCTGGGGGTGGCTGGTCGACCGTGTCGTGCGCGAGGATGGAGAGTTCCTTACCCATCGCACCTCCCTCCGGTCGACTCCCGCCGGACGGACGCCGGCGGCCGGCATCAGGGTATGCGGCGCGGCGGCGCAGAGTCAACCGTCGCCGAACAAGTCCTCATTGGCGCTGGTGACGGCGACGACCCGGTCGCGGTCGGCGACCGGGCGCCGCCGCAGGCCCAGCGTCGCGCCCGGCAGAAAGAGCTCGTGCGTGATCACCGCCAGAGTAGCGAGGCGGATGGGCTGCCGCCGCGCCGCCGCGCCGGGCAGGCAAGCCGGCGTCTCGCGGATGAAGCGGACGGCCGCGAGCACCGCCTCCTGCCGCTCGCGGTCTTCCGCAGCCGGATAGGAGAAGCTCCAGCGCCGTACCTTCTCCGCGATCTCGGCACGGTCCGGCTCGACGCCCGTGGCCGCGTACAGGCGGCAATCGTAGGTGCGGCACACGAGCGGCCGGTCCTCGTAGATGGTGCACAGCCCCTCGACCAGCACCGGACAGGCGCCATCCTCGACATGGCCCAGCAGCAGGTAGCCGGGCGGCAATCCGCGGGGCACCGAGAAATACTCCTTGGGCAGCCGCTTGCGCACCCGCTTCTCGCCGGGCCGGATGTGGAGCTGATGGAACGTGCGGCAGCACGCGTTGCAGGCGCCGCACGGCACGTCGGCCGGCACGTCGTCGCGGAGCGTGGCCAGCGTGGCCTCCAGCCAGGCGCCGAACGCTGGCTCAGGCTCCGCAGTCATGAACGCGTAGGCCGTCATCCGGCCGCCTCCACGACGGCCGCCGCGACGGCGGCCTCGGTGGCGGCCTCGATGGCGGCGCCTGCGGGACCCGCCGGGAGGAAGACGTCCGCGACCCGGACGGCGAGCACCGCGAGCTGCGCCGGGTCACGCGGCACCTCTCCGCCCGGGAACGCCGCCGCGTGCGCCGGGATCCAGCGCGCGGCGTCCGCCACGGCGGCCTGGAGGGCCGAGTCTTCGGGTGCGGGGCACGTGAAGCGCCAGCGCCGCGCCCGCGCGGTGATCTGCTCGCGGTCCGCGTCGATGCCGGCGGCCGCGAACACGCGGCAGTCGTAGGAGCGGCAGGTGAGCGGCCGGTGGTCGTAGACGGCGCACCGGCCGGCCTCGTCCAGCAGCGGGCAGCGGCCGCGCGCATCGAACGGCAGCACCACGTGGCCGGCCGGCATGCCGGGCGCTTCGAAGAGCAGCTCGCCCGGGATCCGCGCCAGCGCATCGGCCTCATCCGGCGCGATGTGCACGAAGTGCGACGTGGAGCAGCAGGCGCAGCAGTCGCCGCACGGCACATCGGCGGCGGCCTCGTGGCGCAGCGCGCGGCGCATGTGCTCAAGCCACGCGCGGAACTCGCCCGCGGGCAGGGCGCCCCCTGGCAGGTCGCCCCCGGGCAGGTCGCCGCACCTCGTGTCTGTCTCGCCGCTCACAACAGAGACCGTGCCGCCGGCGAGACCGCGCGTCAACCCGGCTGGGACTCACTCCTCGCCGTCGTGCGCCCGGCGCAGGCCCTCGATGTCCAGCTTCTTCATCTTCAGCATGGCCTGCATCGCCCGGTCCGCCTTCTCCCGGTCGGGGTCGCCGAGATACTCCATGAGCTGCCGGGGGACCACCTGCCACGAGACGCCGAACCGTCGACGAGCCAGCCGCACTGCTGCGCCTCCGGCGGGCCGCCCTCCCCGAGGGCACCCCAGTAGTGGTCCACCTCCTCCTGGTCCTCGCAGTCGATCACGAACGAGACCGCCGGCGTGAAGCTGTACTGGGGTCCGCCGTTGAGCGCCGTGAACCGGTGGCCCGCCAGTGTGAACTCGACGACGAGCGCGCTGCCGTCCGGCTGTCTGCTGATAGAGCCGAGCGACGAGTCCGGGAACAGGGAGACGTACAGACTCGGCCGCCTCCTCGGCTTGGCCGTCGAACCAGAGCATGGGCGTGATCTTGGGGTGCAAGGTGGGCATGGGAACCTCCTGAGGTCGCTGCCCGGAGTTGTTCCACCGGCGACTGAGACCACGCCGTGCGACTACGCGTCGTCGCCGAGCTCGTCCGGGCGGACAGCGACGCCGGCGGCCGCTGCCGCGGCGATCTCCCGGCGCGCCTCGGCACGGAGCTCAGCGTCGACCGGGACCGCGATGACCAGGGCCGCGCCGTCCGGCTGAACAGCCCTGGCGGCGATGAAGCAGACTTCGCGCACGGCGCCCTCGCCCAGTACCGACTCGGCGGCGAGGGCGTAGGCGGCCCCCTGCGGACGGTAGCGGGCGAGGAGCACGTCGAAGGCCGCGCCGGCGTCGATGCGGTCGGTCTTGTAGTCGGCGACGACCCAGCCGGCACCGTCGCGGAACAGCAGGTCGGCGGCGCCGGAGACCACGACGTCGCCACTCATGAAGCCGACGGCCAGCTCGCGGTGCACGGCGTCCGGCTGCGTCGAGGCGTCGGCCGCCCTCCGGATCGGCTCGGCGCGCCAGCACGCGAGCGCGAGTGCGGCCGCCTCGTCCGCGAGGTCGGAGCAGTCCAGCTCGGCTGCGGCGGCCATGGCGGTCGCGGCGAGAGACGTCTCGTCCGTGAGGTCGCACAGCTCCATGGTGCGGTGCAGGACGCTCCCCAGCGCCAGCGCCCTTGCGCGTCCGGGCGGCGCGCCGGCGCCGCCGGCGCGCACGCTCTCGTCGACGTGCTCGAGCCCGCTGGGGCTGGTCGCGCGAACCGGGGCGCCGGCGCTCGCCAGCCTGGCTGCGCGTATCTCGCGCCACGTCTCGCGCTCACGCACGAGCGCGTCGGCGTCGGTCTGCAGCTCGCCGCCGGCGCGCGCAGGTGCTTCTGCCGGCGGCAGGACGAGCAGGCCGTCCTCCTCGTACTCTTCGACGATCACCGCCGGCGCCGGCAGGCCTTTGGCGACGGGGCCGAGCAAGGCGCCCTTGGCCGGCTCGTTCTTCTTGGTGAGCGGGTTGCCGAAGCAGCTGAGCACGAGGTGGTCGCGGGCCCGCGTGGTGGCGACGTAGAGGAGCCGGCAGAGCTCGCTGTCGGCCATCTTCTTCTCGCGCTCCTTGAGGTCCCGGTACTCCGGAGACTCGAGAGATTCACTGGGACGCCCCGGCAGCGTGACCTTGAGGCGGGCGGTCATGCGCCGGGCCTCACGGTCGACGAGCGGCTCGGCGTCCCCGCCTCCGCCTCGGCCGGCGCGTGAGCCGCCGTAGACGATGACGATCGGGTACTCGAGGCCCTTCGCCTTGTGGATGGTGAGCAGGCGAACGTGGTCGCCCTCGTCGTCCACTTGGGACTCCTGCTCGCCGGAGGCGTCCCCCGCCTCGGCGGCCCAGGCGAGGAACGCGGCCAGGCCGCCGCCTCCGGCGCCGGAGAAAGCGCGGGCGCGCTCGACCAGCTGCTCCAGGTTGGCGACCGCCTGTGCCCCGCCCTCGCCGGTAGCGGCGAGCGCCTGTGTGGCGTGCGTACGTCGAACGAGCTCGGCGAGCAGCTCGTGCGGCTCCGCGAGCGGCCGGGCTTCGTGCAGCTCGCGGAGCAAGCCGAGCGCCGCCGCGACGGCCGCGTCGCCGCCTTCCGCGCCAGGAGCGAAGAGGTCGAACCTGCCGCCGGCGGCCCAGTACAGGAACAGCTCGTCGTCGCTGAACCCGAAGAACGTCGAGTGGAGCGCTCCGTACACCGCCGGCCCATCGCTCGGGTCGTCGACGGCGCGCAGACACAGGAGCGCGTCGTCCACCTCTCGCCGCTCGAAGTACGTCTTGCCGCCGTCGACGCGGTACGGCACGCCGGCCCTGCGTAGGGCCTCCTCGAGTGTCTCGAGGCCCGTCGTGGTGCGGTAGAGGATCGCGACGTCGCTCCAGCGCGGAGACCGCGGCGTCTCGGGCGCTCCCGGCCGCTCTCCCTCGTGGACCGGCCACCTGGCCGCGCCGGCGCCCTGCATGTCGACGAGGAGCGCGGCCACAGCGCCGGCCTCGTCTCGTCGCGCCGTCTCCGCCGATCCGGCCGGCCCCCCGTAGGGTGGTCCGAGCAGCACGGTGACCCGCGACCCGTCGCCGCCGCGCCGGTACGGGCTGACACGCTGGTATCCGGGCTGCCTGCCCTTCTCCTCGACGAACACGGCGCCGACCACGTCGTTGACCCACCCGACCACCTGAGGCGTGGTGCGGAAGTTCTGCTCGATGGCGATCACCCGTCCGGCGCCCGCGGGCTGGCCACGGACGAGGTCCTTGACCTCGTCGTACATCGCGATGTCGGCGCGCCGGAACCGGTAGATGGACTGCTTGGGGTCACCCACCACGAACAGCTTGCCGGGCGTGAGCACGACGGCCCGCCAGTCGCGGGCCTCAGGCTCGGCCTCGCACAGGTAGAACACGATCTCCGCCTGTAGCGGGTCGGTGTCCTGGAACTCGTCCACCAGCAGATACCGGAACCGCCGCTGCAGCAGGCGACGGGCCTCGAGGTCGTCGCGCACGAGGTCTCGCATCCGCCCGAGGAGGTCGCTGAAGTCGAGAAGGCCGAGCTCCGCCTGCTTCTGGTCGGCCCAGCGTGTGAACCGGTCGGCGACGGCCAGGGCAAGCTGCTCGATGTAGGTCGCGTAGCGGTCGCGAAGGCCCGTGAGCTCGCTCGTGGCCGCGTGGTACCGCCCCCAGAGGGCGTCCTTGCCCCCGTGAGCATCCGACCAGTTGTCCTTGCGGCCGCCGAGACCGCCCAAGGTCGCCTTGAAGGAGATGGCGTACACCTGCGCCATGAGCTCGTCGATGTCGGCAGGCGCGTCGGTGAGCACGCGCTCGCAGGCCTCGCAGAGGTCCAGGGAGCCGAGCAGCCCTCCGTCGTCGGGGTCGCCGCAGGCGACGTCGCAGAAGCCCCGAAGGCCCTGCACAGCGCGGGAGAGCGCATCCATGGTCTCGGTGAGGTCGGGCTCGCCAGGTGGCGCAGCGACAGGATCGACGTCGTACCTCTCGCCGAACAGCCCGCCTTTGCCGATGGCCAGCTTGCGCAAGTCGTCGAGCCGCACGCCGGCACGCAGCAGCCGGCGCACCCAGTGGCGCACCTGCTCGTCGCCGTCGTCGCCGCCGGCGGCCAGCCCGGTGACCCACTCCTGCCACAGCTGCGCTCGCTCGAGGTCTGACCCGAGGGCGTCGAGCTGCTCGAAGGCCGGGTCGACTCGCGCCTCGACCGGGAACTCCCGAAGGAGGCGCCCGGCGAAGCCGTGGATGGTGCCGATGGGAGCGTCGTCGAGAGCGTCGAGCGCCGCGCGGATCCCGATCGCCTGGGGCCGGCCGGCAGCCGCGACCTCCAGCTTCTCCAGCTCCTCCCGGACCCGCTGCCGGAGCTCTCCGGCGGCCTTCTCCGTGAACGTGATGGCGGCGACGGTGCGCACGTCGCCGGCGCCCAGCTCGGGGTCGAGGACGCAGCTGACGTAGCGCCCCACCAGGACCTTCGTCTTGCCCGTGCCGGCGCCGGCCTCGAGGAGGTAGGTCCGCGTCAAGTCGCGCATCGCGTCGTCGCGCTCGGCGGCGTCGAGCACCACGTCAGTCATCGTCACCCCCCTTGGGCGGGGCGGACTGCAGGGCCACGACCGGCGCGATCTCGTCCTGCTCCCGCTTGCGCGCCCGCGCCCACGCGGACACTCCACAGGCGTACCTGGTATCGCAGTAGTCGCACGTGCCGCGGGGGGACCGCGGGAACAGGCCGGCGTCCACGAGCTCCAGCGCCCCCCGCACCAGGTCGCGGAGCCGCGCCTGCGTGGACTCCTCGTCGCCCGGCAGCCCCAGATCCGCGAACTCACCGCGGCGAGTGACCATGCGGTAGGCGGACGATACTTCGGCCGGTTCGTCGCGACCGGGAGCGAGCGACGCCCAGCCCTGCCGGACGGCCAGCTGATACACGGGAAGCTGAACGCTGAGCCCCTCGTCGATGCGTTTGCGCTCGCTGGATCCGGCGCCCGTCTTGTAGTCGAGGACGCGGGCGCCGGCGGGCGTGTGGTCGACCCGGTCGAGGCGGCCGGCGAACCGCACGCTGAGCCCGTCGCCCAGCTCGAGCGTCACGGCGTTGCCGTACCGGTCGCCGAACCTCCACTCCACGTCGAGCGGACGTCCGCCGCCGGGTGCGAACACAGCGTCGAGCCTGAGACTCATGCGGAGGTCGGCCAGCAGCACCTCCCGGCGGACGTCCCACGCGAGTGCCGCCCCCGTGACTCCCTTGCCCTCGGCCTCGGCGCAGCGGTCGCGCCACGCGTCGTCGAGCCGGCCGAGTGCGGCCTCGAGGGCGAGGTCCCGGATGCGAACGGCCCTGTAGACATCTTCGAGGATGGCGTGCGCCAAGCTGCCGAACTCCAGGGCGTCCATCTCGAGCGACTCGCCCGGCTCCTCGGGTGCGCGCAACCCGAAAACGCTGCGCATGAGGAAGGTGAAGGGGCAGGTGATGTACCGTTCGAGGCCCGTGGGGTGCAGCTCGGCGCGGAACGGGTGTCGCGCAGCCAGCGCAGCACGCGCGTCCTCGCCCATGAGTCCGTCCCAGGAGCCGACGGAAGGACTGCTTGCCGCCCGCCACGCGGCCGTGCGGCGCTCGGCGGCGCTCGCCTGCCCGAGCACGCGTGCGAGGTACGCCAGCGTGGCTGCCCGATCTCCTCCATGAGACAGGGCCGCAAGGGCGGCGGCGTCGCGCTCGCGCTCGTCGATCCACACTGCGTCGCCGGCGAAGTCGGGCGGGCCGCTGACGCGCCGCCAGACGGGCGCGAGCGGCCTGCCCCCGAGGAACTCCTCGAGCCCCACGGGACGCGAGGCCAAGAGAGAGGCGATACGCAGGAGAAGGCGGGACGGCAGCCGCGGACGCCCCGTCGCGGCGTCGGTGCGCGGTGCGACGAGCACCAGCCGGTCGCGCGCCGCCTCGCAGGCGAAGCCGAACAGGAGCAGGGACTCGGCATCCCGGTCCTCCGCCAGAGGGAGCCGCACGCCGAGGGACTCGGCGACCGCGCGACGCGCCGCGTCCCCCAGCATGGGGTCGGGTCGCGCGCGTACCGGGAAGCCGCCCTCGGCCAGGCCGGTGAAGATCACCGTCGAGAAGTTCAGGCCGCGCAGCTCGAGCGGCGTGAGGACGGCGACGCCGGAGCGGCCGACGCGGCCCTCCTGTACCGTGCCGCCGGCCAGGAGGTCGCGGAGCGTGTCGGCGGCCGTGCGCAGGTCGACGACCTCGCCGAGTACCTCGAGCGCCAGCAGGCGAGCCGCGACGTCATGCCCCGCGGCGGCGGCATCTGGTGCGAAGACCTGGTCGAGAACGGAGGCGAGCGCGGCGGCCCAGTCGGCCCACGCGGCGCGCTCGGGCAGGGCGCCGGCGGCCGCCGTGAGGCGCACCACCGGCGCCTCGAGGGCGCGCGCAGCGCGAAGCGCCCGGCGCGCGTGCTCCAGGCGGAGCACGGCAGCCTCGTCGTCGCCGCCGTGCAGATCATCCTCGCCCGACTCAAGACGCTCGACGCCGCTCTGCAGACTTCGGCGGCGCCGCGACACCCGCTCGACCCACTGGTCGCGGCCTGCGACGATGCCCGCCTGGCGGGCCTCGTCCAGCCACAGCGCCCTGACCTCCGCCGCGTCCTCCCCGTCGCGCAGCGGCGCGACGGACAGCAGGTCCACGACCGCCCGTCGCGCGAACGGCTCGCCGACGCGCGGGGAGACCACGTCGAGCAGCCGGGCCATGAGCGTGGTCCCCGGCGAGTGATCGGGCAGCCGGCAGGCGACGGGCAGACCGGCGGCGGCGAGCGCCGCGGCCACAGGCTCGACGCCCGATCCGTGCGGCACGACGACAGCGCAGTCGGTCAGCGACGTCCCGGCTTCGGCGGCGCCGACGATCATGCGGACGGCCTCGCGCGCCTCCGCGCGCTCGTCCGCGACCGAGACGACCTCCAGAGAACCGTCGCCGGTGAGAGACAGACCTTCGCCGCCGGTCCACACGGCCGACAGCCGGTCCTTGTCCGACCCTGACACCGGAGGTCGCCGCACGACGGACGTCAGGCCGGCGTCCTGTGCGACCGCAGCCGTCGTCGTGCCGCTCCCCGGCACCCCCGACGGCACAGGGACGAACGCATCGGCCCCCTCCGCCAGCAGCGCGCGCACGAGCGCCTCCTGGGACATGTTGAGGTCGTAGATGCCGTAGAGCAGCACATGAGCCTCGCCGGACGGCGCGTCGGCCGCCCGCTCGAGCAGGCCGGCGGAGTCGGTGGCCGCCAGTGCGGCGAGCTGGTCGCAGTAGGCCGCGTAGACGAGGCCGAGGTCTCCGGCACGCTCGTCGAGACGCCCCCCGGAGCCGGAGGCGGCGACCGCGGCGACCCAGGCGTCGTCCGCCGGGACCCTCGCCTCGCGCAGGTCCGCGAACGTGGCCGCGAGCGCCGCGGCGAAGTGCGGGCGGGTGGCGACCGGCCGGAAGTACGGAAGGTCGCCGAGCCGGTCGTCGACGAGGCGACGCACGAAGCGCTCGCGACCGACGCCGCCGAGCACCGTGATCGGCTCGCCGAGCGCGCGCGCCACCCGGTCGCGGGCCATGCGCGCGAGAGTGACCACCTCGACGTTGGCCACCGCGCGGAGTTCACGGACCAGCAGGTCGGAGATACGCGTGCACACGGCACTCGAGCCGACGACGATGGTGAGCGGCGCAAGCGGGCGGCCGCTCTTGAGCTCGGCGACGCGCTCGCAGAGCGCGCCTTCGAGCTCCGGGAAACGGCCGCAGACGAGCAGCCCCTGGTGTGTCTCGTCCCCTGCGGTCATGGTCGCAGCGAGAGTATCACGCGGTCCGGACGGGTCTTCGGCGCCTCACGGAGACGCCCTCGCGAGCCTGCCCGGTCGACTCAGGTGAGTTCGCGGACCAGTGCCTCGTGCAGCGGGAACTCCGCGAGCAGCGCATCGCGGTCGCCGAGCTCGAAGTCGGCGAAGTCGAACCCGGGTGTGACGATGCAGCTGACGAGCGCCCAGGCGCGCTCGGCCGGCAGGTGCGGGCCGCCCGCGAGGCGGGCGCCCTGCCAGCTGCCGGCCGGCGCCAGCGCCTGCACCAGCCAGTCCGGCGATCCTTCCGGCAGACCGATGGGCAGACCCAAGGCCGGCTCGTCGCCCGGCCCCCGGCTGCGCACGATCTCCTCGAGGTCGCCGAGAACGCGCCGCTGCAGCGCGCCGTCCGGCGCGATCGTCACGAGATCCAGAGGCAGCCCACCCTGGAACACCCAGAGCTCGTCGCTGGTGAGCCGGTGCAGACGGCTCACGGACTCGGCGGTGACGAGGAACAGGATCGCCGTCGATGCAGGCCGTTCGCCGCGCGGCGTGCGCAGCGTCTGCGCCGCGCGGTACGTCTCCAGGTAGAAGCCGCCTTCAGGATGCGGCTGGAGGCCGAGCGAGGCGGCCATCTGTGCGGCGGTCGGTCGCATGCCCTCAGCATACAGAAGCGGCGATCCCCCGTGGCGTCCGCCGGCCTGGAGGCGTCGAAGCGCCGCGGAGATTGGAGAGGCCCCTCGTCCAGCTGGACCGAGGGGCCTCTCTGTAGCAAGCCGTAAGCCGGATCCTGTCGTGGGTGACCATCCATCTCGGGCCGTCCGTTGCCGGACGGCTCATGCGGCCGGAACCCGGGAGTCTCGGGCGAGCAACCCTCAAACACTCCCCTATTTGGCCTTGCACCGGGCGGGGCTTGCCGAGCCGGCCTGTCACCAGGACCGCTGGTGAGCTCTTACCTCACCGTTTCACCCTTACCCGCACCGTCCGCGGGGCTCGCGCCCCTCCGACGGCCGCTGGCGGTCTGCTCTCTGTTGCGCTTTCCCTCGGGTTTCCCCGGCTGGCCGTTAGCCAGCGCCCTGCTCTGTGGTGTCCGGACTTTCCTCGAACGGTGCCTCGCGCGCGCCGAAGCGCTGCGCGACGCGGGCCGCCCGCGGCCACCTGGCTTGCCCCAGAAGTGTACCACCGGGCCGCTGAGCTCAGTCGTGGCGTCGGCGCTGGGGACGGTAGTGCAGCTGGACCAGCCCGCCGGGGAGCGCGCGCGTCTCGACGAGCTCGAGGCGCTGGTAGGCTTCGCCGCCGGTGGGCAGCAGCGGCACACCGCCGCCCAGCATCACCGGGATGACCGTGACGATCCAGCGGTCGACGAGGCCGGCGGCGGCGAATGCCGCGAAGAGCTCGCCGCCGCCCACCAGCCAGGCAGTGCCCTCGCCGTCGCGCAGCGTCGCGGCGAGGTCGAGCACCGGGCCGGGCGTGACGGTCACGTGCTCCGCCCGGCCCGGCGCCAGGCTCGTGGACAGGACGTAGGACGGGACGTCGCCGTACGGCCAGGAGGTCGTGTGCTCGCCGATCCACTCGTAGGTCCGCCGCCCCATGGCGATCGCGCCGACGCCGACGAAGAACTCGTGGAAGCCCGTCGCGTCGCCGTCGAACTCGGGCAGCCAGTCCATGGCGTCGCCGGGACCGGCGATGAACCCGTCCACACTGCTCGCGACATAGGCGACGATCTTGCGCATGCTGGTCCGGTTCCCGAGCCGGCGGAGGGTCAAACGATGCCGGAGGCGTCGAGTTGCGGGAAGCGTTCGCGACGGACGCTCACGACGCCTCCAGGAGCACGACGCCGGGCAGCCCGCGGAAGTCCGCGTCGGCGGTGACCAGGTCGCAGCGGTGCAGCCGCGCCGTGGCGTAGATCATCGCGTCCGCCGCGGCCAGCGCGTGATCGCGACCCAACTGGACGGCCACCACCGCGGTCGTCACATCGGCGGGCGCGAACCGTGTGGCTTCCAGGTGTGCGACGATCTCCATCGCCGCCTGCTCACCCACATGCCTCACCGTCCATCGGTAGACCTCGTAGAGGACTTGTACGGGTGTGACGATCTCCCGTTCGGGGAGCAGGTAGGGGCTACAGAGATCCGCAAGGCTGCCGCCGGCGAGGTGCTCGATCCATACGGATGAGTCGAGCACCCTGAGCGCAGCCTCAGTACCTGTCTGTCTCATCGCGGTAGTCGTCCGTGGGTGAGCCCTTGGCGATGCCGCGCAGTTCGGAGATGGGGCGGCGCGGCACGAGCGCGATGTACCCGTCGCGATCGATGAGCGCGACCTGCTGACCGGGCTTCAGCTCGTAGCGTTCGCGGATCTCCTTGGGGATCACGATCTGGAACTTGGGGGACACGGTGGCGCGCGCCATGACGGACCTCCTCTTCGCTGAGGTCCATCATACCACTTCGGTATCGATGCGCTTCTCGTATGGCGACTTGAGCGTCGACCGGAGGTCAGTCCAGCGCGGAGCCCGTCCGGCCGGGCTTGAGGTAGCCGAGGATGTAGGTCGTCACGTCGCCCGGGCCGATCTTGACGGGGAAGGTGCGGACGGCGAGGCCCTCGCCGCCGGTGGAGGTCGGGCGGGTGACGAGCACCTCGCGGTCCGGGCCGTCGCCGCGCCCGACGACCTCATCGAGCAGGATCCAGCCGAGGCTCACGTGGCGGCCCGCCTCGCGCTCGTCGGTCGTCGTCCAGACCTCGTCGAAGTCGTCGGGCGTGTAGCGCACCAGACGTCCGCCGGCGTCGAGCGCGTCGAAGAAGCCGTCGGCTCCTCCAGTCAGCGGGTCCCCCTCCGGCGTCTTGCCGCGGAACAGGTCGAGGAACCCCATCGCGCTCAGGCGCGTGCGTCCGGGCTGAGCTCGGACGCCGCGACCTCGTCCAGGAACCAGGTGAGCGCCCCGTGGACCGGGGCGACGCCCTGGGCGGGCACGGCCATGGGCACGCGGAGCCCCTCGATGACCTCAGCGACCATACCGGCCTTGGAAGCGCCGCTCACCAGGAACCAGACGCGGCGCGCGGCGTTGATCACCGGCGCCGTCACGGTGAGCCGCGGCGAACCGTCTGGCGCCGTCGCCGGCGTGCAGAACGCATCCTCGACGGTCAGAGCGTCGCCGTGCGGGAAGAGCGAGGCCGTGTGGCCGTCGTTACCGAGGCCGAGCAGGACGAGGTCGAAGACGGGCACGTCCACGCGTGGCCGCATCTGGTCGGCCAGGCGGCGCAGTTCGGCGTCGTACTCGTGCGCCGCCTCCTCCGGGATGTCCTCCCCGCGCATACGGTGGACGTTCTCCGCCGGGATGGGGACGTGCTTGATGAACGCGGTATGCGCCGCGCCGTAGTTGCTCGCCGGGTCGTCCGGAGGGACGCAGCGCTCGTCGCCCCAGTAGAGATGCGTGCGGCGCCACGGGACCTTCTGGCTGAACTGCTGGCGCGCCAGCAGCTTGTAGAGGGCGCGCGGTGTCTCGCCGCCGCTGAGCGCGACGGCGAACCGGCCGCGCGCCGCCGCCGCGTCCTGGGCGGCGAGCGCGAAGAGGTCGGCGACGCGCAGTGCGAGGGCGTCGCCGTCCTTGAGGATCTCGATGCTCAACTCTGTGCCCCCTTCATGGCCGCCGCCAGGAGTGACCGTCGCGGGCGATGAGCGCATCCGCCGCCTCGGGCCCCCAGCTGCCGGCCTCGTAGATGCTGATATCACGCTCCGGCGGCTTGGCCCACGCCTCGAGCACGGGGCCGACGATGCGCCAGGCCTCCTCGGCCTGGTCGCCGCGCGTGAACAGGGTCATGTCGCCTTCCATCGCGTCCACGAGCACGGTCTCGTAGGCGCTGAAGGGCAGCTCGTGCAGGGTGGTGCCGTAGCGGAAGTCCATGGCCACGGGCTGCAGGGCGACCGCGTGGCCCGGCAGCTTGGACTCGATGGTGAGGCTGAAGCCCTCGTCCGGCTGCACGTGCAGCACAAGCACGTTGGGCTGCAGTCCGCCGCCGGCCATCGCGTCCTTGAACAGCAGCACCGGCGGCCGTTTGAAGTGGATGGCGATCTCGGTGACGCGGCGCGGGAGGCGCTTGCCGGTACGCACGTAGAACGGCACGCCCTGCCAGCGCCAGTTGTCGATCTGGAGCTTGAGCGCCGCGTAGGTCTCCGTGTACGAGTGCGGCGCCACCCTGTCTTCGTGGCGGTAGCCGGGGACCGCCTCGCCGTCGAGCACGCCCGACACGTACTGCGCGCGCACCGCCCAGTCGTTCACCGCGTGGGTCGGGATGGGGCGCACCGCGCGCAGCACCTTCATCTTCTCGTCGCGCACCGCGTCGGCGTCGAACGCCGCCGGCGGCTCCATGGCGACGAGCGTGAACAGCTGGATGAGGTGCGGCGTGATCATGTCGCGCAGCGCGCCGGCCTCCTCGTAGTACGGGCCGCGGTGCTCGACGCCGAGAGTCTCCGCGGCCGTGATCTCCACGAAGTCCACGTAGCGCCGGTTCCACACCGGCTCGAAGATGCCGTTGGCGAAGCGCAGCACCAGCAGGTTCTGCACCGTCTCCTTCGCCAGGTAGTGGTCGATGCGGTAGACCTGCCGCTCGTCGAACACCCTGCCGATGACGCGGTCGAGCTCGTGCGCCGACTGGAAGTCGCGGCCGAACGGCTTCTCGATGACCACGCGCGTCCAGCCCTTGTGGGCGCCGTCGCCGCGCGCGTGAGCGCCGTCGTAGGCGCCCCGCCGTGCGAGGCCGGCGTCGCCCAGCTGCTTGACGATCACCTCGAACTGGCTCGGCGGGGTCGCGAGGTAGAACATGCGGTTGCCGCGCGACCCCGTGCCGTCCAGCTCGTCGAGCACCGCCGCGAGCCGCTCGAACCCCTCCGGGTCGTCGAACTGCCCGTGCACGTACCGAGGGCTCTGCAGGATCCGCTCGCACATCGACCCGTCCACCACCTCCGCGCCGTAGTGGTCGTCGATGGCGTGCTGCATCAGCTCGCGGAACTGGTCGTCGGTCATCTCCTGGCGTCCGTACCCGACCAGGGTCGTGCCGAACGGCAGCACGCCGTGGCAACCGAGGTCGTACAGCGCCGGGATGAGCTTGCGGTGCGAGAGGTCGCCGGTGACGCCGAACATGACCAGGCTGCACGGGTCCGGGTCGCGGTCGCCGCCGAACGGCGAAGCCCCTTCGGCCTTCGCCCTGCCCGTCACCGTGACGCCACTCTCGCCGTACTCCGGCTCGTCGTACGTCAGGTGCCCGCCGGGGTCGTGCTCCACCGTCACTCCTTCTCCTTGACGGCGTGGCCGCCGAACTCGTTGCGCAGCGCGGCCAGCACCTTGCCGCTGAACGTGTCGTCCTGGCGCGAGCGGAAGCGCATGAAGAGCGCGGCGGTGATCGCCGGCATCGGCACGCTGTGGGCGATCCCCTGCTCCACCGTCCAGCGGCCCTCGCCGGTGTCCTCGACGTAACCGGTGATGTGCTCCAGGCCGGGGTCCTTCTTGAGCGCGTCCGCGGCCAGCTCGAGCAGCCAGCTGCGCACCACGCTCCCCTGGTTCCACAGGTCCGCGATGGAGGCGAGGTCGAGGTCCCACTCCGTCGCCTCGAGCAGTTCGAAGCCCTCGGCGTAGGCCTGCATCATCCCGTACTCGATGCCGTTGTGGACCATCTTGACGAAGTGCCCCGAGCCGTGGCCGCCGCAGTACTCGTAGCCGTGCCCGGGAGGGGCGAGGGTCTGGAGCAGCGGCTCCACGACGTCGAACGCCGACCTGTCGCCGCCGACCATGAGGCAGTAGCCCACCTCGAGACCCCACACGCCGCCGCTGGTGCCGGCGTCGAGGTAGCGGATGCCCTTGGGTGCGAGCTGCGCGCCGCGCTCGATGTCGTGCTGGAACGGCGAGTTGCCGCCGTCGATGAGGATGTCGCCCTCGTCCAGCAGCGGCGTGAGCTCGTCGATCGCCGCCTGCGTCGCGTCGCCGTAGGGCAGCATGATCCAGATCGCCCGCGGCGCCTCGAGCGCCTTGACCACGTCGGTGAGCTCCTTGACCGGCTCGGCGCCCTCGGCGCCGAGCTCCTCGGCCTTGGCGTAGGTCCGGTTCCAGACCACCACACGGTGGCCGCCGCGCAGCAGCCGCCGCGCCATGTTGCCGCCCATGCGGCCCAGCCCGACCATCGCTACGTCCATCTCGTCCTCCTCGTCATGCCGGGCCAGATCCGGCGTCGGATGTCACTGTGAGAGCGCCCCCGCCACGAGAGCGCCGAGGCGGCGCACGCCGGCCACGGGGTCGTCGCCCAGGTCCACGCGGAGCGCGCGGCAGCCGTGCGCCCGCAGGGCGCCCAGGTCTCCGCGCGCCTGCGCCCGCTTCAGGACGCTGAAGCTGAAGGGCTGACCGGGGATCTCCACGTCCTCCCGGTCCTGCGCCACCAGCTGCAGGAACAGGCCCGTGTTCGGCCCGCCCTTGTGCAGCTGCCCTGTGGAGTGCAGGAACCGCGGGCCGTACCCCAGGGTCGTGGCCAGCCGCAGCTTGTCGCGCACGCCGAGGCGCAGGGCCTGCAGGTCGTCCCAGACGTGGTGACCGGGCGCGACGTACGCCTGGAGCGCCACGTAGTCGCCCTCGCTCGCCTGAGCGAAGAACGCCTCGAGCGCGGCCGGCAGCTCGTCGTCGTGCACCAGGTGGGCCAGGCGGCCGTCTCCCTCGGGCACTTCCTCCAGCAGCTCGCCGCCGGCGATGTAGCCGGCGAGCAGCCGTTTGGTGTTGTCCTTGCTCTCCTGCACGTTCGGCTGGTCGAACGGGTCGATGCCGAGCACACGGCCGGCGGTGGCCACCGCGATCTCCCAGCGCAGGAACTCGCCGCCGAGGCCGTAGTCGTCGCCGAGCTGGTGCGCGGTGACCGGATGCCCCGCCTTGGCCAGCCCCATCAGGTCCTGCGCCAGTCCGGTCGCGGCCACGCTCTCCAGGCCGACCAGCGCGAACAGGCGATCCTCTCCGTACACCGGCGGGTCCCCGAGCATCTCGAGGTCCACCGGCAGGACGCCCCTGCCCTCCTTGCCGGTGCTCTCGGCGACGAGTTGCTCCACCCAGGCGCCGAGCGCCCGCAGCGGGGGCTCGGCGACGATCGTCAGCTTGTCGCGGCCGGCGAGCGCGGCCTCGCCCAGCACGGCGCCGAGCCGCGCGGCGGGGTTCTCGCTCGCCTTGACGTCGGGGCCGCACGCGACGGCCATCTCACGCACGCCGTCCAGCAGGCGCTCGAGGTCGACGCCCATCAGTGCCGCGGGGACGATGCCGAAGAAGCTGAGCGCCGAGTAGCGGCCGCCGATGTCCCCGGGGTTGACGAAGACCGCGCGGAAGCCCTGGTCGAGCGCCTCCTGCTCGAGGCTCGTACCCTCGTCGGTGACCGCCACGAAGCGGCGGCCGGCGTGGTCGCCGTCCAGCTCCCTGACGCGCTCGTAGAAGTAGGCGTGGAAGCTGGCCGTCTCCGTGGTGCCGCCGGACTTGCTCGAGACGACGAAGAGCGTCGACTCGAGGTCCACGGCGGCCTCCACGGCCAGCACCGCCGCCGGGTCGGTCGAGTCGAGCACGTGCAGGTCGAGGTAGCCCTCCCGCACGCCGAGCACCTCGCGCATCACCTCGGGGGCGAGGCTCGAGCCGCCCATGCCGAGCAGGACCGCGGAGCGGTACCCCTCGGCACGCAGTTCGTCGACGAACTCAGTGAGCCCCTCGACCTGGTCGCGCACTCCCTCGAACACGCTGAGCCAGCCGAGCGAGTTGCCGACGATCTGCTGATGCGCCGCGTCGTCCGGCTTCCAGAGGGTCGCGTCGGCCTCCCACAGCCGCTCGCCGTACCGGTCGGCATCCAGAGCCTCCAGGCGCCTGGCGACGGCCTCGTCCAGCCAGGCCGGCAGCAACCACTGGTCCATGCGTCAGCTCCCTTCCGCGAGAAGGCGCACGCGCTTCTCCTCCACGATCCTGGTGGCTCCGTCGAACGCCTCGACGAACCGGTCGACGCCCTGCTCCTGCAGTTGCGCCCCGACGCGCTCGAGGTCGATGCCCAGCTGGCCGAGCTCGCGCAGCAGGCGGTGCGCCTCGTCGATATGCCGGTCCACGGTGCGCGCCACGGTGCCGTGGTCCTTGAACGCCTTCCACGTCTCCTCCGGCATGGTGGAGATGGTGTGCTCCCCGATCAGCTCGTCCACGTACATCGTGTCGGGGTAGGTCGGGTCCGTGACGCCGGTGCTGGCCCACAGCACGCGCTGGACCTTGGCGCCGGAGGCGGCGATGAGCTGCCACTCGCGGCTGCCCAGATAGCTGCGGAAGCGCTCGTAGGCGATCTTGGCGTTGACGACGCCGGCCCTCCCCTTGAGCGCCTGCAGACGCCGCCGCTCCGCCTCGTCGGCGGCGGCGAGCTTCTCCTCCAGCAACTCGTCCACGAGCGTGTCCACGCGCGAGACGAAGAAGCTGGCCACGGAGGACACCGCCCGGATGGTCTCGTCGGTCTGCAGGCGGTGCTCGAGCGCCTCGAGGTACGCGTCCGCGACGGCCTCGTACTGGGTGAGCGAGAACAGCAGCGTGCTGTTGATGTTGAGGCCGTCCTTGAGGCACTGGAGGATGGCCGGGATCCCCTCACGGGTGCCCGGTATCTTGACGAACACGTTGGGGCGGTCGACGGCGGTGAAGAGGCGGTGCGCCTCCGCCGCCGACGCCTGCGCGTCTCGCGCGAGGTGGGGCGAGACCTCGATGCTGACGAACCCGTCCTCGCCGCCGCTCGCGAGGTACACCGGCGCGAGCACGTCGCAGGCCGCGCGCACGTCGTCGACGATCAACTGGTCCAGGATCTCCGGCGCCTGCATACCCTGGCGAGCCAGGGTGAGGATCGCCTCGTCGTACTCCCTGCCGCCGCCGATGGACCGCTCGAAGATCGCCGGGTTGCTGGTGACTCCTCCCAGTCCGTCCCTGTCGACCATCTTCTTGAGCCCCCCGCGCTGGATGAGCGCGCGGTTGATGTAGTCGAACCAGGGGCTCTGACCCAGACGGTGGAGCTCGGCGAGCCGGCTCTCAGGAGGCACGGCGATCACTCTCCTTTCGCGGACCGCGGCCCGCGCGCTGCGGTGGACGTCATGAGGGCCGCGCGGGCCGCCGGCGCATGCGCCGGCCCTCGCGCGGCCTCTGGAGTATCCAATTCCCCCGCGGCCGGGTTTTCAAGGCTCAAGACGAACCTCATAGTCCGCGCCCTCCGGACGGCCGGCCGGCGGCGGGTCCGCGGCGGCTCAGTAGTCCCCGCTCTCGGGCACGATGCAGACGAACGAGAGCGGGGCGTCGGCCGCCGCGCGGAACTGGTGCTCGTGGTTGGAAGGCACGTACGCGTAGGACCCCGGCGCCAGCGGGTGCTCCTCGCCGTCCAGAAGCAGCACGCCGCTCCCGGAGGCCACGAAGTTGATGTGCGGCCAGTCGTGGCTGTGCCGCGGCGTGTGCCCGCCGGGCGCGACGTCGAACAGGCGCATCACCCACCCGTCCCACCCCTGCTCGGGCGAGACCAGCACGCGCTTGACGACGCCCTCGATGCCGTCGCCGGCCATCGGCGTCGCGGTGAGGTCTTCCTTGCTTCCAACCACCCAGCGATCGCTCATGCGTGACTCCCGTCGGTCGCGGATCATCCTGGGCCGGGTTCTACCCGGCGGCGGGCTACTTCTCCCCCGCCTCCACCTGCGCGACGCGGTGGCGCACCATGCGCCGGATGAGGTCCACCGGCAGCGGATCCTTGTAGGGGAACTGCACGGTGCCCTTGCCGCCCTTGTACGCCTTGAGCTCGTCGGCGAAGGCGGAGGCGCCCCTGTCCGTCGGGTAGAAGCCGAGGTGGTGCTTGAAGCCGGCGAAGTGGCAGAGGTGCCTCCCCTCGAGGTCGAACGTGGGGATGGCGTAGCTGATGGTCTCGGTGGCGCCGGGCGCCTCCTCGCGGCAGATCGCCCGGACCTGCTCGAGCAGCGCCCGGGTCTCGGGCGGGAACGCCGCGATGTATTCGTCGATGGTCGCCGCCGTCGCTCGTGACGTCATGGTCGCCTCCGGGTGTCCGCGAGTCGTCAGGAGGGCTGCCGCGGAATCACGTACAGCACCTGGAAGAAGATGTGCCTCCGGGCGACGATGCGAAACGCGCGCCGCGCTCCCTCACCACTGCCAGTGCCCGCCCACCCCTGCCTGGTTGTCGACGCGCGCCACGCCGGGTACCTGCCCGGCGACCTCGGCGATCGCGGCCAGCGCCTTGGCCGTGTCGGCGGAGCCCGTGACGAGCACGTCCCCGCCGTCGGCGGCCACGCGCACGTTGGCCGCCCGCGTGCGCGCGTCGGCGGTGAGCGCCGACCAGACGATGCTGCTCAGCAGCAGGTCGTCAAGCGCCTTCTGCGACTCGGGCGTCGGCTGGAACCGCGCCAGGCGCGTCATCCCGACGATGGTCTCGGCCGCCCCCTCCACGCCCACGCGATCGACGCGGACGACCACGTCGTAGAGCGCGGGGTCCTGCCAGTCCACGCCGTACAGGAACCTGGTCCACTTCATGAGCTGCGTGTTCAGCGTCTTCACGTACTTCGCGGCTTCCTTCTCGCCCATCCCGAAGTCCTCCATCGCCGCGCGCACGCGGTACTGCTCGCTCGCGATCACGCGCACGCGCAGCACGTGCGAGATGCCGCTGAGCAGCAGATGGCCCGCGTACCCGTGGTAGACGAAGTCCCCGCCACGGGCGCGCTCGAGCAGCGCCGTGCGCACGAGGTTCAGGTGCGCCGGGATCCTGCCCGGCGACTTCTCCCAGAAGCGCGGGGGATCCTCCAGCGTCGCCACGAGGACGCCCTCGTCCACGCCCGAGGCCTGCGCGGCGTCGCGCACCACCTCGCGGCTGATGCAAGGGACGCCGAGCCGCTCGGCGACGGCCTCCGCCACGGCCACGCCGCCCGAGAAGGACCCTCTGGAGATGGTGACGATGGCCATGTCAGTCCGTCCCTTCTCGCGCGGCGGCGACGGCGTGGTGGCGCTCCCCAGGCTGGCCGACCAGCCTGCTGACCACGGAGAGCACCGCCGCGGCCGCCAGCAGTGCGATGATGATGGCATAGGAGAGGTCGCTGGACCCCGTCCTGTCCAGGATGAGGCCGTTGACCCACGGCATGACGAGGCCGGCCGAGCCGAACGCCGCGAAGAGGCACCCGTAGTTCAGGCCGAAGTTGCGGATCCCGAAGTAGTCCTTGCAGGTGGCCGGGAAGACCGCCAGGTTGGTGCCGTAGTTGAAGCCGAGCATGAAGACCACGGCGAGGATCGGCGCCCAGCCGGCGTCGCCGCGACTCAGGAGGTAGAGCGCCGCGACCACCAGCGCCTGCCAGACGAACTCGACGAGCAGCGTCGTCTGGCGGCCGACGCGGTCGGAGATCATGCCGGTGACGATACGGCCGCCGGCGTTGCCCACCGCCAGCGCGACCACCGCCAGGAACGCGAGCGACCCGAGAGAGTGCTTGCCGAGGTCGGAGGCCACGCTGATGAACGTCAGGCCCGCCGCCGACCCGAACCAGAACATCGCGAAGAGGATCCAGAACTGCGCCGTGCGCAGCATCTCCCTCCAGACGAACTCGGGCCGGGCGATGCGCGCGGCCGCCGCGCCGGAGGGCGGCTGGACGAGGTGCCCCTCCGGCGGGTTGCGCACGAACAGCGCGCAGACGCCGACGACGACCCAGGTGAGGGCGCCGAGCGCGATCATCGTCCCCGGCACGCCCTGCTCCACGACGCCCGCGGCGCTGGTGGTCGCGAACACGTCCAGGAGCCACGCGGTGAGCGGCGCCAGGACCACGGGCGCGAGCCCGAAGCCGGCCACCACGATCCCGGCGATGAGGCCGGTGCGCTGCGGCGGGAACCACTTGATGGACGCCGGCGTGGTGGCCGCGTAGCCGAGACCCACGCCGCTGCCGGTGACCACCCCGAACCCGACGACGTAGGCGAGCAGCGAGGAGCCGCCGAGGCCGCTGATCACGAGGCCGAGACCGGCGAGAAGGCCTCCCAGCAGGATCGCGATGCGCGGGCCGAACCGGTCCTGCAGGCGGCCCGCCGGGATCATCGTGATGGCGAAGAAGGCGCACATGGCGGAGTACGGGATGGCGGTGTCCGCCTTCGTCCAGCCCCACGAGGGCGGGATGCCGGCGCGCACGACGCTCCAGATGTACAGGATGCCGAGGACGAGGCCGGTGAGCGCCGCCGCGGCCGTGACGATCCACCCGCGGTAGATACTGATCGAGATGGTGACCTCGGTGGACGAACTGATCACGTTGCCCCGCATGCCGTCGCTGAGGGCGCTCATCCGCAGTGTGGCGCCGCCGCCGGGACGTCAGTCTATCTGAAGGTGTCACCCAATGCGATAGGAGCATTACTATCTAACGATATGGCCGCTACATCTTCTTCGTCTCGAGCAGCTCTTCGGGCGGATACCCTGCGAGCGCCGCGCCTCGCGCATGAGCGGACGCGACTGGCCGGACGCCGTGCGGCCTGTCACGCCACTAGAACGGCCGCCGGCTGTGAACGGTGACGCCCACGCCATGCCGCGACGCTTTGGCGAGCCAGCTTGATCCGCTTGTTGGCCGTGCGCCAGTGTGTGGTAGCATTCATGTGCTACTGCGACTCCAAGGAAGGAGAGCGATGACCCGCGGACTGAAGCTCCGCCAGGCCGGCGGCTCGATCAGCGCCACGCTCCCGAAGGACATGGCCGAACGCCTGCACCTCGAGGCCGGCGACACGGTGCTCGCCGTAGAGACCGAGCGCGGCATCCTGATCACGCCCTACGACCCCGAGGTCGAGGAGGCGCTCGCCATCGCCGGCAAGGTCGCCGGACGGTACCGCAGCGCACTCCGCGAGCTGGCCAAATAGCCAGTGGGGAAGCGCAGCGGAGAGCCGCGCTGGGTCGACCGCCTGGTCGTGGAGGCGGTGCAGTTCGACCTCATCAGGGAGCACGGCGGCATGCCCGGTCTGCGCAATGAGCACGTGCTCGAGGCGGCCCTCGCACGGCCCCAGCAGCGGCGCGCCTATCGCCCCGACTCCGACCTCGCCGAGCTGGCGGCGACCTACGCCCACGGCCTCGCGTCCGGCCACCCGTTCAACGACGGCAACAAGCGCATCGCCTTCGTCACCATGGCCGTCTTCCTCGAGCTCAACGGAGTCCCGCTCGAGGCGGACGAGGCCGAGGTCGTCACGATGATGCTCAGCCTGGCTGCCGGCGAGACGACGGAAGAGCAACTTGCCGCCTGGCTGAGGACGAGGACCGCTTCGCCTGGGTCAGCGTCCGGCTGACGCACCGCGCATAGACTGCGAGCGCCGCGCTCCCGTGGTGCTGAAGATCGGTGGGGCATCAGCTTGATGCGCTTGTCAGGCAGCGTCGGCTGCGCTTCCGAGACCTCATCAACGAGGTTGGGCCAGCCGGGACGCGAGAGGACCTTGTGCGAGCCGGTCTGACGCTCGAGGTCCAGCCAATGCGCAGGAGGGCGGAGAGGACGAGCCTGGCGCGGGTGCTGGGCCAGTCGCTCACGCAGCGGCGAAGGAGATGCTCAGGTACTCGCGGCCGGCCTCGTCGTGCTCGAGTTGGTCGGCGACGACGCGAAGCGCCAGGGCCTGCGCACGGGCGATGGCCTCGTCCTGGGTCGCGCCGTAGGCGAGCGCGCCGGGCAGTTCGACGACCTCTGCGATCCAGCGACCATCCTCTTCGCGTTCGAACTCGATGCGGAACACGACCGACACAGGTTCACCTCCCCTGAGACATCACGAGAAAGATACTACCCCGCTCCGCGCACGGAAGACGCCGGGCCTGCCACGCCGAACGCACCGCGCATGAGCTGCGAGCGCGCCGGCCTCCCGTGAGGCCGCCTTGTTCGCCTCACTCGTAATGGGTCCACATCCTGAGCACCTTCACGGCACGCTCCTCGGCAAGCACCTGGTAGACGAGGCGGTGCTGGATGTTGATGCGCCGCGAGTAGGCCCCGCTGAGATCGCCGACCAGCTTCTCAAACGGCGGCGGGGACTGGAAAGGGTCGGCGGCAAGGACGTCGAGCAACTCCTGCGCATTGGGCCGCAACCCGGCAGCCGTGAGCTTCTTGGCGTCCTTGCGCGCCTGCTTCGTGTAGAGCAGTCTCCAGTTCACCAGTCGAGCTCGCCCTCGAGCTCCGCGGCCGGTGTCGCCATGCCCTCGAGGATCGACTCACGCATGCCCGGGATCGAGACCAGGTAGAGCGTCTCCTGCACCGCCCGCCAGTCGTCCTCGGAGACGAGCACGGCGCTGCCGCGCTTGCCCGTGATCTGCACCGGCTCGTGAGACTGCGCGACATCGTCGAGGAGCTTGTAGAGCTGTTTGCGCGCCTCTGTGGCGCTCATAGTCGTCATCGCTGACCTCCCAGTACGTACGGGAAAGCGTACGACTAAGGACGCTGGAAGTCAAGTGCGCAGAGTCGTGGCGAACGCACCGCGGATAAGCTGCGAGCGCGCCGACATCTGGTGACAACGTCGGCGCTGCGGCGAGCCAGCTTGATCCGCTTGTTAGGTTCGTCCTTCACACACCTCGTCCTCGCGTACCAGTTGGCTGGAATGGCGGACGGTGAGGATGAGGACCGCGTCTGCATCGAGCCGGTAGAAGACGCGATAGGCGCCGTAGACGAGCTCGCGCACGCCGCGGTCCTCGAGTTCGGGCGAGAGGCGTCCGCTCTCGGGGAAGTCGGCGAGACGCCCGACCGCGTCGAACAGCCCCTCCGCCCAGCGCACCGCCGCGGCGGGATCGTCGGCGGCGATGAAGCGCGCCGTCTCGCGCACGCGACCAAGTGCCCGGTCGCTCCAGTCGAGTCTCACGTACCGAGGTCCTCGAGCAGGCGGGCCCTGGCCTCGTCGTGCGGCGGTGACGCGTCCGGCGGCGATGTCGGCTTCGGCGGCGCTCACGTCCTCGAGGAGGGCGAGCCGCTCTCGCATCGCCTCGAACTCGCGCACGTCGACGAGCACGGCGACGCCGCGGCCGTGCTGGGTGAGCAGCAGCGGGCGACGGGTCTCGCTGACGCGGCGCACGAAGCCGGCGACGCCGGCGCGGAACTCGGAAAGTGGGCGGATATCCTCGTCGAGCCTGAGGGGCTGCATCACGGCCTCCTGGTACCATTTGCTGTACAGAAAAGTGTACGCCCTTTGCCATGCATCGACAACAGTCGAACCCTCGGGGACTGGACCTAACGCACCGCGGATAAGCTGCGAGCGCCGCGGCTTCGTCTTGCCGCGACGCTTTGGCGAGCCAGCTTGATCCGCTTGTTAGTCTGCTTCACCCTCCACATCCCTCTCGGCGACGATCGCCTCGCACTCCGCGCGCAGTACCGGCACCTCCTTGGTCGCGATCGACCAGACGACAGCGTGGTCCACTGCAGCGTAGTCGTGCGCGAGCTGGTTGCGGAAGTCGACGATGCGGCGAGCGTGCGAGATGCGGTCGGCGAGTGACGGCTCGAGTCGCAGCAGCGCATTCACGGCCTCTCCGATCACAATGAGCTGGCGCTCGACGGCCGAGCGCGTGAGCTCGGCGTCACGGTAGGCGGCGTAGTCAGAGCCGGCGAGGAAGCGCGCGATCGCTTCACATGCGCCGGTGATGTCGGCGAGGTAGACGAGGACGCTACGCGGCATAGAGGAGCTGCTTGGTGCGCTCGATCTCGCGGACCATGTAGCGGTTGGTGACGGCGTCCGCCATGACCAGGTCGACCTCGCTGCCGAGCAGCTCCCGCAGCGCATCCAGCAGGCCGAAGTAGGCGTCGGCGAGCTCGTGGGGATCCATGGGCGCGAACTCGACGAGCAGGTCGACGTCGCTCTCGCCAGGGCGGAAGTCGTCGCGCAGGGCGGAGCCGAACACGTCGAGCCTGACCACGGCATAGCGGGCGCACAGCGCGGCGATGGCTTGTTGCTTGTCGTGCAGGACGCGGACCATGGGAACCTCCGACGACATGCTACCCCGCGGGCGCCGCGGCTGACCACAGTGGGGAACCGCGAACGGTCGCCTGAAGACAGACTAGCGCACCGCGGATTAAGCTGTGCGCGCAGCGCTCCCAGAGTGATGAAGACCTGCGGCGCATCAGCTTGATCCGCTTGTTAGCGGTCAGCTTCGCTGCGCTCCCGCCAAAGCCTCGGGTCGCGCCGCGCGTGCAGGCAGGCGAAGACGCTGACGGGTTCCGGGGTGGCGACGAAGTAGATCGCGTGGGGAAGCGGCGTAGGAGAGCGCGTCGCGCCCTGCCGCGGACGAGCGGATAGCGCTCGGGCATGCGCGTGATCTCGGCGAGCGCGACGTCGACGGCGCGCAGGAACTCCGATCCGAGGCCCGGGGAGCGCTGCTCGTACCAGCGGGCAGCCTCGGCGATGTCCGCCTCCGCCGCCTCGCGGACGACGAGGCGCACGCATCAGCCGGCCTTGTCCAGGCGCTGCTCGATGCGCGCGCGAACGACCTGCCAGCTCTCACCGGCGCCCGGGTCGCGCTCGAGGTCGGCAAGGCGACGATCGAGTTCGGCGGCCTGCGCATCGGTGAGCGGGAGGTCGTCGGTCTCGGCGGCGACGCTGTCCCAGATGTCCTCGGCGAGCTGGATGCGCTCGGCCACGGAGAGCCTGGAGATGTCGAGGTCGGTGCTGCGCATGGCTTCAGTCTCCCCCGCGCCCCCGACGGACGCAACACCCGAGTGGTGGACATTGCCCTCACGAGCCTGCTGTACCGCTAACGCACCGCGGATAAGCTGCGCGCGCGCCGGCTCTGTAGGTCGCCGGCACCGCGGCGAGTCAGCTTGATCCGCTTGTTAAGACCCACCCTCGCAGCGGTCCGCGACCACGCCTGATGTGAGCCAATGATCGCCAGTGCTCCGGCGATCTCGGTGTATAGGCCGCCTGGGCGCGCGTAGCCGCTGGTGAGCCCGAAGAAGCGGCAGGCAGGTCGGATGCGGCAGTGATCGCGCGCCCCGCCGAATCTCGCCGATGCGCGGCGGGCACCCCGATCTCCTTGGCGAGGCGGTACTTGGCGATGCCCATGGGCAGGAGGCCCTCGAGCCTCGCGGGAGCACGGGCTTCAGCCGCGTGCGCTCCTAGTGGTAGTCCACGATCTCGACGTCCTCGGCGCCGCCCGGCCGCGAGCAGACGCGGTACTGGTCGTTGACGCATGCTGTGCTGGCCGGCGCGGTCGCCCTTGAGCGGCTCAAGCCTGTTCCCGGTCGGCACCCGCAAGTCGTCCAGACGCCCCGCGATCCAAGTTGGCGCAGCTTGCGGCGCGGACCGCCTGATGCTCACGAACCGTGCCACCCGCCGGCGGGACAGCTTCTCGGTGTCGTCGTCCTTGAACGAGACGATCATGCCGGGAAGTAACGCTACGCGTTATTAACTGTCAAGTCGTCGAATAACGGTTGAGGGGCCGCCACGCTTCGGTTCTGTCCAACGCACCGCGGATAAGCTCGTGCGGGCCGCGCTCCCGTGATGACCGCCAGCGCGCGGCGAGCCAGCTTGATCCGCTTGTTAGCTGCCCCCACGGCTAGCTCGCCTTGGCGCGCACCTGGACCTCGCGCTCGAGGCGCTCGCCGAGCTCGTCGGCGGCCACGTCGAGGTCGTAGTCGGCCTGCAGCCCGAGCCAGAACTGCGGCGTCGTGCCGAAGTAGCGCGCCAGGCGCAGGGCGGTCTCGGCGGTGACGCGGCGCTTGCCGAGGACGATCTCGTTGATGCGCCGCGGGTGCACGCCGAGGGAGAGCCCGAGGCGGTTCTGGCTGAGGCCGAGCGGCCGCAGGAACTCCTCGAGCAGCACCTCGCCGGGGTGCACCGGAGCGAGCCTCTCTTCGGACATCGTCACCCCTTTCAGTGGTAGTCGCAGATCTCGACCTCGTGCGCGTCGCCGCCCTTCCAGACGAAGCAGATGCGCCACTGGTCGTTGATGCGGATGCTGTACTGGCCGGCGCGGTCCCCGCTGAGCCGCTCGAGGCGGTTACCCGGCGGGCTGCGCAGGTCGATCACGTCGTGCGCGTTGGCGAGCATCCGCAGCTTGCGCAGCGCGGCGGCCTGGATGTCGCCCGGCAGGCGCCGGGAGAAGCGGCGGTTGAACACCTTCTCGGTCTCGGCGTCGCGGAACGACTTGATCATGGCGCCATGGTATAACGCGACGCGTTATACGTAAAGGGTGGTGATGCATCTGCAGTAACGCGAGGGGTGGGTGCAGCTAACGCACCGCGCGTAACCTGCGCGAGCTGCGGTCTGAGATTACTACAGAAACCGTTGACCGCGTCAGGTTGACGCGCTTGTTAGGCGGCGCTCTCGCACGCTCACAGCCAAAGCACGAGGACGCATCGCGCCCACGCCGAAGCCGATCACGAGCGCGGCGAAGGCGACACCGGCGGGACGGTCGCTGCGGCGCGCCGAGCGCCAAGCGGCACGGAGGCGACCACCGCGACGATCAGAGGCAGAGCGCGGGACGCAGCAGCGACTGGCCGAACCAGAGGTAGCGAAAGACGCAACTGCGAATGCCATGGCGAGGAACGCCGACCACGGACTACGGTCGGCGCGACCGAGCGCGATGGCCTCGTCCGGTGTGGGTCGTCGGACAGCCTACCTTGGTCTTTCGGAATGCCTAGGGCGTTGGGCGACGTCGGTAGCCCGTCATGCACCTCCGCCTAACGCACCGCGGATAAGCTGCGAGCGCGACGATACCTGATGTCAGCGTCGGCGCTGCGGCGAGCCAGCTTGATCCGCTTGTTGGGCTGCGCTGTCACGGCGTGCCCCGACTCAGGGGACCGGTGTCGGGGTGGCCGTACTGAACGACACCTTGGTGAGCGTCGTGTCGAAGGGGCCGTTCATCTTCGGACCATCGAAGTTGAGCACCAGCTGCGTCGGGTCGGTGCCCACGCTGAGCGTGAGGACGCCGTCTGTCTCGGAGATGTTCGCATCGCCAGAGAGCTTGTCGCCGGAGCGTCGCAGCTCGGCGACGGGGACGTAGTCGGGCGCGCCCGGCGAACCCTGAACGATTGTGTAGGTGTCACCGCTCGCGCTGATGACGAACAGGACCCGGTCGCCTGAGTCCATGCGCCACGTGCCGGCGAACGGGTCAGCCTGCTCCGAGCCGCCGCAACCGGCGACCAGCAACGCGATGAGGAGAACCAGAGACAACAACGCAGTGACGCGCACCCGCCTCAGCATGGCTCCTCCGCCTCGTCGTCAGCCCAACGCACCGCGGATAAGCTGCGAGCGCCGCGGCCCATCCTTGCCGCGACGCTCAGGCGAGTCAGCTTGATCCGCTTGTTAGGCCGCCGCTTCCGCGCTACGACTTCCTCGTCCACTCCGCCGTTTGACCATTGGGATCGGTGATTATCAGGCGATTGCCGTCAAGCCTGCCGATGCTTACGTCGCTCTGGCCTGGGACGTGCAGCTCCACCTGATCGGCTCGAACGTCGAAGCTGCCCCTCCAACTGTCGCCGGAGCCATCGGTGAGAGTGATGGACCAGCGCAGCGAGCCGTCGGGCTTGAACGTCAGGCGCAGGACGCCATCCGAACCGACAGGCGCTTCGTAGACGCCCACTACGTCTGCCCTTGTCAGCGGTTTGGGCTCGTCACCGCATCCGAGCAACGCCAACGCGACGAGCAACGTGGCGGCTAGGAAGAGTGCCGTGACCCCGAATGGGCGAGAGAACATGTTGCGCCGACCTCCATCGAGACGGCCTAACGCATCCGTCGGATATAGCTGCGAGCGCCGCGGCCCATCCTTGCCGCGACGCTCAGGCAGTACAGCTGTCCGCTTGTTGTCTGCGTCTCCCACCTCCGCGAGAAGCTCCTCGCACTCCGCTCGCAGCAGCGGCACATCGTTCCGGGCGATCAGCCACACGATGCGGTCGTCCACCTGCAGATAGGCATGCGTGAGCTGGTTGCGGAAGTCGACGATGCGGCGACCGTTGGTGATACGCGCGAAGAGCTGCGGCTCGGTGCGCGAGAGCACGGAGACCGCCTCGCCGATGATCGTGAACTCGCGCTCGACGGACGAGCGCAGCACGCGCGTCGCGTGGTACTCGTCGAACTCGACGCCGGCCAGTGCCGAGTCGATGGCGTCGCAACATGTTCTCTCGCCCATTCGGGGTCACGGCACTCTTCCTAGCCGCCACGTTGCTCGTCGCGTTGGCGTTGCTCGGATGCGGTGACGAGCCCAAACCGCTGACAAGGGCAGACGTAGTGGGCGTCTACGAAGCGCCTGTCGGTTCGGATGGCGTCCTGCGCCTGACGTTCAAGCCCGACGGCTCGCTGCGCTGGTCCATCACTCTCACCGATGGCTCCGGCGACAGTTGGAGGGGCAGCTTCGACGTTCGAGCCGATCAGGTGGAGCTGCACGTCCCAGGCCAGAGCGACGTAAGCATCGGCAGGCTTGACGGCAATCGCCTGATAATCACCGATTCCAATGGTCAAACGGGCGGAGTGGACGAGGAAGTCGTAGCGCCGTGAAGCGGCGGCCTAACAAGCGTATCAAGCTGACTCGCCAAAGCGTCGCGGCAAGGCGCAGCCGCGGCGCTCGCAGCTTATCCGCGGTGCGTTAGGGTGCAAGACGAGGCGGAGGAGGCCGTGCCTGAGGCGGGTGCGCGTCACTGCGTTGTTGTCTCTGGTTCTCTCTCGTGCGCCGTTTTGCTGGTCGCCGGTTGCGGCGGCTCGGAGCAGGCTGACCCGTTCGCCGGCACGTGGCGCATGGACTGAGGCGACCAGGGTCCTGTTCGTCATCAGCGCGAGCGGTGACACCTACACAATCGTTCAGGGTTCGCCGGGCGCGCCCGACTACGTCCCCGTCGCCGAGCTGCGACGCTCCGGCGACAAGTTTGGCGATGCGAACATCTCCGAGACGACGGCGTCCTCACGCTCAGCGTGGGCACCGACCCGACGCAGCTGGTGCTCAACTTCGATGGTCCGAAGATGAACGGCCCCTTCGACACGACGCTCACCAAGGTGTCGGGTCGTTGCGGCCACCCCGACACCGGTCCCCTGAGTCGGGGCACGCCGTGACAGCGCAGCCCAACAAGCGGATCAAGCTGGCTCGCCGCAGCGCCGACGCTGACATCAGGAATCGTCGCGCTCGCAGCTTATCCGCGGTGCGTTAGGCGGAGGTCATGACCGGCTACCACGTCCCCGACGCCCTTGGCGTTCCGAAAGACCAAGGCAGGCCGTCCGACGACCCGCCATTAGGACGAGGCCATCGCGCTCGGTCGCGCCAACCGTAGATCGTGGTCGGCGTTCCTGCGCCATGGCATTCGCAGTCGCGTCTCTCGCTATCCTCTGGTTCGGCCAGTCGCTGCCCGTGGCGCTCTGCCTCTCTATCGTCGCGGTGGTCGCCTCCGTGCTCGCTTGGCGCTCGGCGCGCCGCAGCGACCAGTCCCGCCGGTGTCGCCTTTGCGGCGCTCGTCATCGGCTTCGGCGTGGGCACGATCGTCCTCGTGCTTTGGCTGTGAGCGTGCGGAGAGCCCCGCCCCCCCCGGCGTCCAACCTGACGCGGTCAACGGTTCCTGTAGTAACCTCAGACCGCAGCTCGCGCAGGTTACGCGCGGTGCGTTAGCTGCACCCACCCCTCGCGTTACTGCAGATGAGTCACCACCCTTTACGTATAACGCGTCGCGTTATACCATGGCGCCATCGTGAATTCGTTCGCGACGCCGGGACCGAGAAGGTGTTCAACCGCCGCTTTTCTCCGGCGCCTGCCGGGCGACATCCCAGGGGCCGCCGCGCTGCGCAAGCTGCGGACGCGTCGCCAACGCGCACGACGTGATTGGACCTGCGCAGCCCGCCGGGTAACCACCTCGAGCCAGTCAGCGGGTACCGCGCCGGCCAGTACAGCGTCCGCGTCCACGCATGTTGGCGCGTCTGCCTCTTCCGGAAGGGCGGCGACGCGCACGAGGTCAAAAATCCTGCGACTCGCACTGAAAGGGGTGACGATGTCCCGAAGAGAGGCTCGCCCCAGTTGCACCCGGGCGAGGTGCTGCTCGAAGAGTTCCTGCGGCCGCTCAGCCTCAGCCACAACCGGCTCGGGCTCCACCCTCGTCGTGCACCCGCGGCGCATGGGCGAGCAATTGATCCTCGGCAAGCGCCGCGCTCACCGCCGAGCCCGCCCTGCGCCTGGCGCGCTACTTCGGCACGACGCCGCAGTTCTGGCTCCAGGCTGCGGGCCGACTACGAGCCTCGAGCGTGGCCGCCGACGAGCTCCATAAGGAGTGGAGCGGTGAGGTAGAGGTGCGCGCCAAGGCGAGCTAGCCGTGGGGGCGGCTGACAGAACGGATCCGAGCTTGGGCTCGCCGCGGCGCCCATTGTGTCATCAGAAAAGAGGGCTCGCGCTTATCCGCGGTGCGTTAGCTGGACAGGGTGGTAGCCAGTGAGCGGAGTCGTCAGAACCGACAGCTGAAGTCGAGGGCCCCTCGGGAGTCACGCCAGGACGAACGTCTCCTCGTCTCGCCCGAGCGGCTTTGGTCTGCGCCTACATGGGTCTGGCGCTCTGCCTCTGGATGTGGGTGCTCCAACTAGTACGACGCCTTGGGATCGGACTCGGCGTATCAGGCTTTCGCCAAGGTCGACCGGCTCGCCCTCCTGCAGGTCAACGGGCTGCTCCTGACCGCGCTCGTCGGTGGCCGGCGTCGTCCACTACGTCAGAGCACGCAGCAGCCGCTCAGTCCATCGCGAGATGGTCAGGGCCGTTGACGTCGGCATAGCGGGGCTTCTGTCCTGTGCGATCCTCTTGTCACCATACTCCATGGGCTGGACCGTCTACTACAGCATGGACGTGTCCCTGCGCCCACCCCTCCCTCCTGGCCTTTGTTCCTCGTCGAGTTAGCCCTGTTCTTCCTCGCCCGTCTTTCTTAGGCGTGGTCGCGGTGCCGCAGCCAGCTAACAAGCGCGTCAACCTGACGCGTCCTACGTCTGTAGTAACCTCAAGCCGCAGCCC